>JAJFUF010000004.1 GCA_021372495.1 Lysobacteraceae bacterium | reverse complement strand
CAGCTACGAGCACTCCGCGCAGCGTGCCGCGCATTGGCCGACATGGCTGCACCAGTACAACTGGCACCGTCCCCACGCCAGTCTCGGTTACCAGCCGCCGATCACCCGCATCGGCATGAACAACCTGTTGGGTTTACACAGCTAGAACGTCATCGGCAGGCGGACCGTGAACAGCACGTCCGGCGTGTCGCGCGTCAGGCCCGCGCCCAGCGTCATGTTCAGCGTGCTGGTGTCGTTGAAGCGGTAGGCGACGCCGACCAGCAGCGTGCCGAGCACGGTGCGCACCGAGCCCGGCACGGTCTCGCCGTTCTGCTTGGTCTTGCCGACGATGCTCTGGTCGTAGCCGATGCTGAGCGAGGCCTTCTCGTTCAGCGCCAGGCCGAGGCCGAAGTTGAATTCGGCGATGTTGCCCGGACTGACCTTGCCGAGGGATTCGACATTGCCGTCGAGGACGTGGCGGTAGACGTTGTCGCGCGGGAAGTTGTGCAGGTAGCTGAGGCTGCCGAACAGCACGGCCGGGTCGGAGGCGTACAGCCAGGTCAGGCCCGGCTGCACGGCGTAGAAGCCGGAGCCGGTGGGCAGCTCCAGCGGCAGGCCGGTGCCGGTGGCGTTGCCGACGCAGCGCTGCACGCAGTCGGTGGTCACCTCGAACGGGTCGCGTCCGGTGCGCGATTTCAGGCGCACCCAGCCGACGTAGAACGGTTTCTCGAGGTCGCCGCGGTTGAGCTGGTAGCGCACCGTCACCTCGGCGTCGCCGAGGTCGCTGCCGGTGGCGTGGAACACGCGGTCGACCGCGGTGCCGGTGAACACCTCGCGGCTGACCGTATCGCCGTAGCTGTACACGTAGGGCACGCGCGCTTCGAACTCGAAGCGGTTGGTCAGGCCGTAGCGCGCGGTCAGCGCGGTGGTGATCGTGGTGGTCTTGACCTCGCGCACGTCGATCAGGCCGATCAGGATCGCCGGGATGATGGTGTAGCCGACCAGCGCCACGCGATCGCTGGAGGAATAGCCGAACTGCACCGACGGCTCCAGCACGATCTTGTGGCGCGGCGTCAGCACGCCGGGCTGGTCGAAGATCGGCGCGATCTCGGGCGGACGTGAGGCCTGCTCCGGCGCCTTGCCCACCGGCTTCGCCGGCGGCTGCGGTTCCGCCTGCGCGACCGCGGCCTGCGCCGGCCCGCTGCGGGCGGTGCCGCCGCGGTGCTTGGCCAGCGTCTGCTCGTCGAGCGCGTGCTGCAGCGCGCCCAGCGCCGCCTCCTGCTCGGCCAGCGAGCGCTTCAGTTCCTCCAGGCGGGCGATGTGCGCGTCGACGTCCTGGCGCAACGCCGCGTAGCGCGCGTCCGCGTCGTCGGTCGGCGGCGCGGACTGCGCGTGCGCCAGGCCGGCGGCCACGGCCAGGGTAAGGCAGCTCAAGGAACCGATGCATCGTGATCGCGCGTGATTCATGTCGTTCCGCGCGGATGACCGCGTCGCGCATGCCGACCGACGGGCGTGCCCGCCGGCTCGATGCGCCGTCGTCGGTCGATCCGCAACGCCTCCCTTGCATGTTGCGAGCGATACCCGCGCCGTCCGCCGGCGCGGCCCCGTTACCGTCGTGCTATCTGCCGCCGACCGTGTTGAACAACGCCGATTGCAGCGTGCCCAGCGCATTGAGAGCCTTGAAATCCTGCAGCGTGTTGACCGACGCGTTGATGGTGATCTGGTTGCGGATCACCTGGTTGTCGAGCGTGTTCTGGATCACCGTGGTGCCGTAGGTGGTCGACATCGTGGCCGGATCGAACGTGTTGCCGGGCCCGTTGCGGATCCAGGTGGCGGTACCGATCACCGCCGCCAGTTCGCGCGCCTCGTCGGCGGTGATGTGGCCGACGTCGGCGATGTCCACGCGCGTGCTCGCGGCGAGCGTGCCGTTGATGTAGACGACGCGCTCGATGCCGAAGCCGACCTTGAGGCCGCTGCGGGTTTCGAAGCCGCCGCGCATCGTGTCGAGGTGGTCGTCGCCGACCGGCGTCCAGGCCAGTTCCGGCCCCATGCCGCCGTCGCGCGGACGCAGCGCGACCGGTCGTTCGACGAGCTGCGGCGCAGGCGGCGGTGGTGGCGCGGCGGGCGCGACGCCGGGCGGGCGCGGCGGCGGCGCGGCGGGCGCGGCAGCGGCGACGGTCGTCGCCGGCATCGCCGGTGCCGACGGCGCGACGGGCGCTGCGGGAGGCGCGACGGGCGCGACGGGAGGGACCGGCGCGGCGGGAGGGACCAGCGCAATCGCCGCGATCGTCGTCGGCGCCGGCGGCGGCACCGCCGCCGCGATCGCCGCGTATGCCTGCGAGCTCGCGGCGATCGCCGACGGGGCCGGTTGCGCTGTGCTGACCGGGGTGGACGCCGTCGCGGCTGCCGGCGCGGTGTCCCATGCTTCCACGTATACGCCGAGCTGGTCGGCGACCGCTTCCGCCAGCGTGGGCGGCGCATGCGCGGCGTCACTGCCGGCGGCGTCCTGCGCGCGGGCGGGCGCGAGCCATGCCAGGCCGGCGCCGAGCGCGGCGCGCATCCACATTTGCTTGCTGGCCGCGGCTCGCATGCGCGCTCCTAGATGTCGCCGGGCCCGTGCTTGGGCAGCACCGTGTGGCCGAGGCCGTCGCGGATGATCGCGAGCTGCAGCGGCGCGCCGGGCGCCACCCGCCAGTCGGCCGGATCGTTGAAGCGGGCGAGCTCGCGGCGGTTGTGGACGACGAACAGGATGTGGTCTTCCCAGATCGCCTCGAAGCGCCGCCGCGACATCGCGTGCGTGCCGGTGGCCGGATCGCCGATCAGCACGCGCCCGTTCACGAGCCCCTTCACCACCACGAAATGGTGGTAGCCGCTCGAGCTGATCAGCACGATCGCGGGCAGCCGGTTCTCGGCCAGCTTCTCCAGCGGCACCTCGAAGCCGTCGGCGGCGTAGCCGTGCGCGCCCAGGTAGCGCTTGATGTCGAGCAGCGAGAAGCCTTCCTTGCGGATCTTGGCCTGGTCGCCGTGCGCGTACATCTGCGCGAACACCGCTTCTTCGCTGACCGGCTGCCCGTACTGGTAGGTGAGCAGAGTGGCGACGGCGGCCGAGCCGCAACTGAAGTCGTAGTGCTGGCGGATCGTGCTCTTGAAGCGCGCTTCCTTGAGGCTGGTCACTGCCAGCCGGTAGCGCCCGCCCTGCAGGCCGGCGAGTTCGAGCGCGTTCGCGCCTGTCGTGCCGGCCAGCAGCGTGAACGCGAGCGCGAGCGATGCCAGCGCGGTCCGTCTCATGGCGGGGTGAACTGCACGTTGACGATGGTCGCGTTCTGGATCAGCACGTTCGCGCCGGAGTTCTGGATCACCGTGGCGATGCCGCTGGTATTGGCGAACGCGCCGCCGCCGATCGCGTTGCTGCCGGTGGCGACGTTGGTGGCGCTGGTGTCGGACACCGTGCCGTCGGTCCAGATCCCGTTGTCGACGCTGCTGTCTCCGCCGCGGTGGTGGTCGAGCGCGAGCGCGTTCAGCGGGATTCCCATGCCCGCGACCGGGGCCGCGGACGCGGCTCGCGCATCGACGGGCCGTGCCGGCACGCTGTCGGGAATCGTTGCGGCTTGCGCCGCGGCGACGGGGACCGGTGCCGCGCCCTGCTGTCCGAACGCACTGGCGCAGGGCAGGCACAGCAGCACTCCCGCCACCCAGACCCTTGCATGGGCATTCATGATGATTCCTCCTGGCGGATGCGCGGTCCGCGCGCATCGTGCGTGGACGTGCTTCCGTCGCTCGCGCCGGCATCCGCCGGTGCGACGTCGCAAGTGGGCGCCATCCGCACGCGTGCTGCGCAGCCATGCCGCGGAGCGCGTTCCCTGCGCTCCGCGGCCCGCTCTCCGCTCATTCGCTCACGGGCCGACCGTCAGGTTGGCCTGCACGGTGACCGCCTGCTGGACCAGCGACGCCATACCGCTGTTCTGGTTGGCGACCATGATCCCGGCCGCGGACTGGCCGACGCTCGTCATGTTGTTCGACATGTTGAACGTGCCGGCATCCGCATAGGCGTTTCCGCCCGCGCCGCCCGCGCCGCCGACCGCGCCGTTGCCGACGCCGCCGTTGCCGGTGCCGCCGTTGCCGGTGCCGCCGTCGCCGCCCGGCGCGCCGACCGCGCCGACCGCGCCGTCACCGGCGGTGGCGCTGCCGTTGGAGGCGCTGGAGGAGGCGCCGCCGTTGGTGGCGCTGCCGTTGGTGGCGCTGCCACCCGCACCGCCGGTGCCGGCCGCGTTGGCCAGCGAGCCGCCGGTCCCACCGCTGCCCGAACCGGCGCCGCCGGTCGCGCTGGACGATCCGCCCGTGCCCGTACCGGTGCCGGCCGTGCCCGCGCCGCCGGTCGCGGTCGAGCCGTCGCTTCTGCGATTGTGTGCGTTGCCGCCGTAGGCGTCGCCGCCACCGCCGAGGCCGGCGGACTCGGAACCGGCGTGGCCGCCCTTGCCGTAACCGTCGCCGCCGTTGGTGCCCTTGGCGTAGGCGTCGCCGCCGTCGCCACCGTTGCCGGCGCTGGCGTCGCCGATCGTGGCGCTGCCGTTGCTGGAATCGCCGGCGCTGGCACTGCCGTTGAGCGCGCTGCCGCCGTTGCCGCCGCGGCCGCCGTTGCCGCCGTCGCCGCCGTTACCGGCGTAGCCGTCGCCGCCATAGCCGTCGCCGCCGTAGCCCGGGCCGCCGTAGCCGGCGCCGCCCTTGCCGCCGGATCCGCCGTTGGCGTTGCCGGCGTTGTCGGCGACGTTGCCGATGTCGGAGATGCTGATGTTGGAGACGGCGCCTTCCAGTCGGCTGATCGCTACGGCCTTGCTGCTGTTGAACGAGTTGGAGAAGGTCGCGGTCGCGGTCGAGCCGTTGTTGGCGGCCGCCGTGCCGTAACCGTCGGCATAGGCCTTGCCCTTGTTGTCGCGGTTGTCACCGGTGCTGCTGTCGCTCTTCTGGTAGGCGAACGAGTGATGGTCCGCCATCGATCCGGTTCCCGACTGGGTGTCGTCGGCCCACGCCAGGCTGCTGAGTCCGAGCGCGAGACAGACTGCGGACGCGAGTAGGGTGCGTTTCATAAATTCCTCCTTGGGGGATGTCGCGGACCCGCCGATCAGGGGAGCGGGTCGACGCGCGCCATGCATGTGCAAGCTTGATGCCGGCGCCGTGGCGCTCCGGCGCATTTCGTGGAAAGCCACGCAGCGGCGCGGGGTTGCGGCCGGACAGTCGACATGGTCGCGCGCGGCCGCCGCGCCGGGACCGTAACGCGCCTGTTACGGTGCGCGCCGCGGCGCCGCGCGCGACGAGTGCGAATTCGCAACGCATTTCAGGCTGTTGGCGCGGACGGCGCGGCAGCGGCAGGCTGTATCAAATCTGTTACGCCCCACGCCCGCGCGATACAGTCGGCGGCCGCATAATGCGCGGCTGTGGCGCGCCGGTGGCGCGGCCGGCGGAGCCATCGATGATCGACCCCACGTTGCCCGGCGCGGCCAGCGCCGAACTCGTCCGCAAGGGCCAGCGCTACTACCTGCCGGTGTACCGGCCGCGCGAGGTGATCCTCGATCGCGGCCGCGGCGCGCGCGTGTGGGATCTGGACAATCGCGAGTACGTCGACTTCGCGGCCGGCATCGCGGTCAACGCGCTCGGCCACGCCGATCCGGAACTGGTCGCGGCGCTGACCGCGCAGGCCGGCAAGCTCTGGCACACCAGCAACGTGTTCTACAGCGAGCCGCCGCTGCGGCTCGCCGAGGAACTGGTCGAGGCCTCCGGCTTCGCCGCGCGCGCGTTCCTGTGCAACTCCGGCGCGGAAGCCAACGAGGCGGCGATCAAGCTGGTGCGCAAATGGGCGGCGGCGCAGGGGCGCGCGCCGGAGCGGCGCACGATCCTCAGCTTTCGCGGCTCGTTCCACGGCCGCACGCTGGCGACCGTCACCGCCACCGCGCAGCCGAAATACCAGCAAGGCTACGAGCCGTTGCCCGCGGGTTTCCGCTACTGCGATTTCAACGACGCCGCGCAGGCCGAGGCGGCGTTCGCGGCCGGCGACATCGCCGGCGTACTGGTGGAACCGGTGCAGGGCGAGGGCGGCGTGATGCCGGCGGCGCCCGGCTTCCTCGCGCACCTGCGCGCGCTGTGCGATCGCCATGGCGCGCTGCTGGTGTGCGACGAGATCCAGGCCGGCATGGGTCGCACCGGCACGCTGTTCGCGCACGTGCAGGACGGCGTGGCGCCGGACATCGTCACGCTGGCGAAAGCGTTGGGCGCCGGCTTCCCGATCGGCGCGATGCTGGCCGCGCCGAAGGTGGCCGAGGTCATGCAGTACGGCGCGCACGGCACCACCTTCGGCGGCAATCCGCTGGCGGCGGCGGTGGCGCGCGTGGCGCTGCGGCGGCTGCGCGCGCCCGAGCTGCTCGGCAACGTCGAGCGCCAGGGCCGCGCGCTGCGCGAAGGATTGGCGCGCATCGACGCGGAGCTCGGCGTGTTCGCCCAAGTGCGCGGCCGCGGCCTGATGCTTGGCGCGGTGCTGCGCGACCAATACGAGGGGCGCGCGGGCGAGGTGCTCGAGCTTGCGCTGCAGCACGGTCTGCTGCTGCTGCAGGCCGGCCCCGACGTGCTGCGCCTGGTGCCGCCGCTGGTGATCGGCGATGCCGACGTGGTGGACGGCTTGCGCCGCCTGCGCGATGCGCTGGCGGCGTTCGTCGGCCGCTGAACTCAGCCGGCCTTCGCTTCGCGGAACGCCGCGCGCGCGGCGTCCAGCGTGTCGGCGATGTCCTGCTCGCCGTGCGCGGCGGACATGAACCCCGCCTCGAACGCCGATGGCGCCAGGTACACGCCGCGCTTCAGCATGCCGTGGAAGAAGCGGTTGAACGCGCCCGTGTCGCAGGCGGTGGCCTGCGCGTAGGTCTCGACTTTCGCGTCGGTGAAGAACAGGCCGAACATGCCGCACACGCGGTTGACGCTGAACGGCACGCCGGCCTCGGTCGCGACCGCGCGCAGGCCGTCGGTGAGCAGGCGCGTCTTGCGCTGCAGATCGGCGTGGAAGCCGGGCTGCTGGATCAGCTCCAGCATGGCCAGGCCCGCCGCCATCGCCACCGGATTGCCGGAGAGCGTGCCGGCCTGGTAGACCGGGCCGGCCGGTGCGATCTGCTGCATCAGGTCGCGGCGCCCGCCGTAGGCGCCGACCGGCATGCCGCCGCCGATGATCTTGCCGAACGTGGTCAGGTCGGGGGTGACGCCGTACAGCTCTTGCGCGCCGCCGAGCGCGACGCGGAAGCCGGTCATCACCTCGTCGAGGATCAGCAGCGCGCCGTGGCGCGTGCACAGTTCGCGCAGGCCCTGCAGGTAGCCTTCGCGCGGCGGGATACAGTTCATGTTGCCGGCGATCGGCTCGACGATCACGCAGGCGATGTCGTCGCCTTCGGCGGCAAGCAGCGCTTCGACGGCGGCGAGATCGTTGTAGGGCAGGGTGAGCGTGAGGTCGGCGTTCGCCTTCGGCACGCCCGGCGAGGTCGGCACGCCCAGCGTCAGTGCGCCGGAGCCCGCCTTGACCAGGAAGCTGTCGCCGTGGCCGTGGTAGCAGCCCTCGAACTTCACCACCTTGTTGCGGCCGGTGGCGCCGCGCGCCAGGCGGATCGCCGACATCGTCGCCTCGGTGCCGGAGTTGACCATGCGCACCATCTCGACCGACGGCACCAGGCGCGCGATCGTCTCCGCCATCGTCACCTCGGCCGGACACGGCGTGCCGAACGAGAGGCCGTCGCGCACCGCGCGTTCCACCGCCGCGCGCACCTGCGGGTGGTTGTGGCCGACCACCATCGGCCCCCACGAGCCGACGTAGTCGATGTAGCGCGTGCCCTCGACGTCCCACAGGTAGGCGCCGTCCGCGCGCGCGGTGAAGAACGGCTCGCCGCCGACCGACTTGAAGGCGCGCACCGGCGAGTTGACGCCGCCGGGCAGCAGTTCCTGCGCGCGGCGGAAGAGTTCGTGATTGCGGGTCATGGCTGGCGGGATCGGGTGGTGGCGAAAAGGTCGGCGAAGCGGCGCGCCGCGGCGCGCACGTCGGCGGCGCCGAATACCGCGGCGATCACGGCGAGGTAGTCGGCGCCCGCTTCGACCAGGGTGCCGCCATTGTCGGGCGTGATGCCGCCGATCGCCACCAGCGGCAGGCCGAGCGCGCGCGCCTCGCGCAGCAGCGCCGGTGCCGCGCGGCGCGCCGCGGGTTTGGTGGACGAGGGGAAGAACGCGCCGAAGGCGAGGTAGTCGGCGCCGGCTGCGGCAAGTTGTCGCGCCCGCCGCGCCGAGTCGTAGCAGGACACGCCGACGATCGCGTCCGCGCCGAGGCGCGCGCGCGCGGCGGCGATGTCGTCGTCGTGCTCGCCGAGATGCACGCCGGCGGCGCCGACGGCGGCGGCCAGTTCGATGTCGTCGTTGACGATCAGCGGCACGCCGCGGTCCGCGCAAAGCTGCGCCAGCGCTTGCGCTTCGCGCAATCGGCGCGGCGCATCGGCGGTCTTGTCACGGTACTGCAGCAGCGTGGCGCCGCCGTCCAGCGCCGCCGCCGCGGCGTCGCGCAGGTCGGCGCGCGGTCCGTCGGTGATCGCGTACAGGCCGCGGCCGGACAGCCGGGCGCGCGTCACGAGCGCCCCGCCGCGTGCCTGCCGTGCGCGCTTTCGTGGGTGTCCGCGACCTGAGACAATGAACAGAATTCAACCGTCGACATGCGTTTCGCTCCCATGACCTCTACCGCCGCCGCCATCGTCCACACCGAGACCTACCGCAAGTTCATGTGCGTGGTCTGCGGCTTCATCTACGACGAAGCGCTCGGCCATCCCGAGGACGGCATTGTGCCGGGCACGCGCTGGGAAGACATTCCCGACACCTGGACCTGCCCGGACTGCGGCGTGACCAAGGCCGACTTCGAGCTGATCGTCGAGAACTGAGTCCGCCCGCACGCGGCCGCGGCGCCGCCCGCGTTGCGCCAGCCGTCGTCATTGCGCCGACACGCATGGCTGTTTCACTGCCTTCCGCGAGGAGGTGGAACATGAAACAGTTCGTGCCCTTCACCGACGACTGGTTCGAGCGCGACGGCGCCCTGCCCGGGCCGCTGGTGCCGTACCGCGCGGAGCTGCCGTGCCGCCGCCTGCTCGACGATGCGCAGGCCGCGCCGGATCAGCGCACCTCGCCGAGATCGGCGTGGATCGACAGCGTATCGCCGACCGTGACGCCCATGCGCGCGGCGCTGCCGCCGGCCAGCTCGAGCACGTAGCGCGCCGGCGCGTTGCTGGGATAGATGGCGCACGGATCCTGCCGGCACGGCTGCGCGTCGCGCTGTACCGCCACCAGCTTGCCGTCGGCGTCGAAAAACAGCATGTCGAGCGGGATGCGCGTGTTCTTCATCCAGAATTCGCGCGGCGCGTCGTCGGCGAACACGAACAACATGCCGCGGTCGGTGGCGATGCGGTCACGGAACATCAGGCCCTGCGCGCGGCTGGCGTCGTCGTTGGCGACTTCCACCGCGATGCGGTGGCCGCGCAGCGCCACGTAGTTTCGTTGCGGGCCCGCGGCGGAAGCGCCCGCGGCGATGGACATCAGCAGCAGCAGCGGCAGCACGTGCTTCATCGGGACAACCGGCGGATGCGCGCGGCGAGTCGACGCGGGCGTGCAGTGTAGCGCGCCCGCAACATCGCGCGGCGCGCCGCCCCTTCCCACCGTCGAAGGCGCGGCGTATCATCTCGGCCCCTTCCGCATGACTCGCCGGTCGGCGAGTCGTGCGACACGCGGGTGTGTTCGACGCCTTCGGGTGTTGACGGAAGAGAAAAGGGATGTAGAATGTGCGGCTCCCTCGGGCGAAACGCCGTGAGGTGCGGTGCGAAGTTGGCGCTGCAAGCGATTGATCTTTGACAGTGTGCGCAGGTGACTTGTGTGGGCGCCTTGCGGTGGATGGAAGTCCACGATAGCAAGCGTCCAACCCTTGAACCTAAGTGATTCAGCGATGAAT
>JAJFUF010000001.1 GCA_021372495.1 Lysobacteraceae bacterium | reverse complement strand
TTCATGGTCGACATCGACACGGGGGTGCGCACGGACCTGATGCCGACCTACATCAGCGGCAGCGCGACGGCGATGCACATCTCGATGAAGGCGTACAACAAGCCGGGCTGGGCGTTGATCGGCACCTACGCGGGCACGGGTCCGCACCGCTGGTACATGGACCACCTGTTCGCGCTGGAGCTGAAGGCGAGTCCGCGGATCTACAACATTGCGTTCCATCACAGCAACGCCGCGGGCGGTTATTGGGCAGAGCCGCAGGCGGCGGTGAACCGCGACTTCACGCGCATCCTGTTCAACTCCAACTGGGGCACCACCAGCGACACCGACGTCGATGCCTACATGGTGCAGCTGCCGGCGGGCGCCGTGCCGGCATCGGGGCTGAAGAAGCGCCTGGCCGTGTACGACACCGGTGGCGTGGCGCCGACGTCCACTGCCCCGGCGGTCGTCACGCCTCCGCCCGCGGCCACGAGTGGTGGTGCGTCCTCGGTCGATGGCAAGCCGCAGCCGTCCGCAACCTCGCCGGCGAATACGCGCTGGTACTGGCTGGGCGATGCCGGCGGTATGCTCAGGAACTGGTGGCATGAACGCCGGCACGAGGCGGGTGCCGCGCCCGCGGTCGACGCGACGACGCAGCGCCGCCGCGTCGGCACGGAGCCGGTTTCGGCCCGCTGAGCGCCGCGGCCAACTCGACTACGCGAACCCCGCCGCCGTGCGGGGTTTGTCGTTATGGCGATCCTGCATTGACAATCGCCGCCGCGCTGCCCAAGCTAACTGCCGATACTTGACCACGAAGACAAGGTGGCCGCGGCCAACCGCCGGCCGAGCGTGCGACATGAGGACTACGCGCTTCCCACGTTGACTTCCCGCGCGCGGCTTCGACCTTGTCTGCAGGGGCGCCACGCGCCCTTTTTTATTGCTTGCGATGCAGCTCCCATGATCACGATTACCCTCCCCGACGGCAGCAAGAAACCGTTCGAACACCCCGTCTCCGTGCAGGACGTCGCCGCGTCGATCGGCCCTGGCCTGGCCAAGGCCACGCTGGCCGGCAAGGTCGACGGCAAGCTGGTCGATGCCAGCCACGTCATCGACCGCGACGCACGCGTCGAGATCGTCACCGAGAAGAGCCCGGAGGCGCTGGAGATCCTGCGCCACTCCACCGCGCACCTGCTGGCGCAGGCCGTGCAGCGCCTGTACCCGGGCGCGCAGGTCACCATCGGCCCGGTGATCGACAACGGCTTCTACTACGACTTCGCCTACGAGCGTCCGTTCACGCCCGAGGATCTGCCGAAGATCGAGGCGGAGATGGAGAAGATCGTCAAGGAACAGCTGCCGGTCGGTCGCAGCGTGAAGTCGCGCGACGACGCGATCGCCTTCTTCCGCGGCTTGGGCGAGAGCTACAAGGCCGAGATCATCGCCGGCATCCCGGCGAACGAGGAGCTGTCGCTGTACACCCAGGGCGAGTTCACCGATCTCTGCCGCGGCCCGCACGTGCCCAACACCGGCAAACTGCGCGCATTCAGGCTGATGAAGGTGGCCGGCGCCTACTGGCGCGGCGACAGCAACAACCAGATGCTCAGCCGTATCTACGGCACCGCGTGGCTGAACGATAAGGATCTCAAGTCCTACCTCAATATGCTGGAGGAGGCCGAGAAGCGCGACCACCGCAAGATCGCCAAGGCGCTCGACCTGTTCCACCAGCAGGAAGAAGCGCCGGGCATGGTGTTCTGGCATCCGAAGGGCTGGTCGATCTGGCAGGCCGTCGAGCAGTACATGCGCGGGGTCTACCGGGATTCCGGCTATCAGGAAGTGCGCTGCCCGCAGATCCTCGACGTGTCGCTGTGGCAGAAGTCTGGCCACTGGGACAACTACAAGGAGAACATGTTCTTCACCGAGTCGGAGAAACGCACCTACGCGGTGAAGCCGATGAACTGCCCGGGCCACGTGCAGATCTTCAACTCCGACCTGCGCAGCTACCGCGACCTGCCGATCCGCTACGGCGAATTCGGCGCCTGCCACCGCAACGAGCCCTCCGGTGCGCTGCACGGCATCATGCGCGTGCGCGCCTTCACCCAGGACGACGGCCACGTCTTCTGCACCGAGGACCAGATCGAGCCCGAGGTGACCGCGTTCCATCGCCAGGCGATGCGGGTCTACGCCGACTTCGGCTTCAGCGACATCGCGCTGAAGATCGCGCTGCGTCCGGACAAGCGGCTCGGTTCCGACGAGGTGTGGGACAAGGCTGAGGAGGCGCTGCGCGCCGCGCTGCGCAGCGCCGGCGTCAGCTGGGAGGAACTGCCCGGCGAGGGCGCCTTCTACGGCCCGAAGATCGAGTACCACATGAAGGATTCGATTGGCCGCGCCTGGCAGGTCGGCACCATGCAGGTGGATTTCATGATGCCGCAGCGGCTCGGCGCGGAGTACGTCGACGAGCATTCGCAGCGCCGCCACCCGGTGATGCTGCATCGCGCGATCGTCGGCTCGATGGAGCGCTTCATCGGCATCCTGATCGAGCACCACGCCGGCAATCTGCCGCCATGGCTGGCGCCGCTGCAGGCGGTTGCGCTCAACATCACCGATGCCCAGGCCGACTATGCCCGCGGGGTGGTGCAAACCCTTGTAAGCAAAGGCTTCCGGGTGCAGGCGGATTTGCGCAACGAGAAAATCGGCTATAAAATCCGGGAGCATACGTTGCAGAAGGTGCCCTACCTGCTCGTGGTCGGTGATCGCGAGAAGGAGACGGGCACCGTTTCTGTGCGCGCCCGCTCGGGCGAGGATCTGGGCAGCCTGTCGCTGCCGGCCTTCATCGAGCGGCTGGGCGCGGAAGCCGGCCCCGGCCGAGCCGCGCCATAAACTGGAACCCGCTGGGAGGATGCAGTATCGCCACCACTGACAACAAAGCCAGCCGCCGGAACCACGAGATCCGTGTTCCGCGGGTGCGTGTGATCGGCGCCGACGGAGAACAGGTCGGCATCCTGTCGCGCGACGAGGCGCTGAGGATGGCCGAGGAGGCCGGCATGGATCTCGTCGAGATCCAGCCCAATGCCGAGCCGCCGGTCTGCCGCGTCATGGACTTCGGCAAGTTCAAGTTCGAGCAGCAGAAGAAGGCGCAGGCGGCGAAAAAGAAGCAGAAGCAGGTCGAGATCAAGGAGCTGAAGTTCCGCCCCACGACGGACATCGGCGACTACCAGATCAAGCTGCGCAACATGCTTCGCTTCCTCGAGGAAGGCGACAAGGTCAAGGTCACCATCCGCTTCCGCGGCCGCGAGATGTCGCACCAGGAGCTCGGTCACAACCTGGCCCAGCGCATCCAGGCGGATGTGGGCGAGGAGGGCGTTGTCGAGCAGTTCCCGCGGCTCGAAGGCCGCCAGATGGTGATGATGATCGCCCCCAAGAAAAAGAGCTGAGCCGCAGGTACGTCCTGCGAGTTGCAGAACAAGACGGGCCGTGCAACTCCTGCACGGCCCTCCCCGTTCCTCCTCTCCCGCTGGCGGGAGAGGGCAAAGGGTGGGGGTGGGGGTTCAGGTTCGCGCCGAGAGCCGGGTTTCCCGGTTTCACGAGCCTGCCCGCTTCCGATCGGGTAGACTAGGCGGCCCTGTGGCCCTGTCCCGGTCGCAGGAAAGCCGAGAATTCGCCCGCAAGGGCACCCCGTCGACCGCGGAGAGGCGGTCGGCGGCGCAGCAAGGTCCGCTTCGGCAGACCCACGAGCCGGTTCGGGCAAGGATGGAAAGCGCGGCCGCGGCCGTCGCCCGGGTCAGTCCAATAACCGTCGTTGGAGCATCGACATGCCCAAGATCAAGACCAACCGGGCCGCCGCCAAGCGGTTCCGCAAGACCGCTTCCGGCAAGTTCAAGGCCGGCCACGCTTTCAAGTCGCACATCCTCACCAAGAAGTCGACCAAGCGTAAGCGCAACCTGCGCGCCCCCAACCACGTGCGTGAGTGCGACCAGAAGGGCGTCGCGCGCATGCTTCCGTACCTGTAAGACGAGGAGGACACCACCATGGCTCGTGTCAAGCGTGGCGTTACCGCCCGTCGTCGTCACAAGAAGATCATCGGCCAGGCCAAGGGCTACTACAACGCGCGCCGCAAGGTTCTGCGCGTCGCCAAGCAGGCCGTCACCAAGGCCGGCCAGTACGCCTACATCGGCCGCAAGCAGCGCAAGCGCCAGTTCCGCGCGCTGTGGATCGTGCGCATCAACGCCGCCGCCCGCCAGTTCGGCCTGTCGTACAGCCGCCTGATCAACGGCCTGGCCAAGGCCGAGGTCGCGGTCGACCGCAAGGTGCTGGCCGACCTCGCGGTGCACGACATCAAGGCGTTCGGCGCGCTCGCCGAGAAGGCGAAGGCCGTTCTGGCCGCGTAATCCGACGCAGGCGCTTTCATGCGCCGGCCGCGCGCCGGCGCAGCGGATCACGTGGGGAGCGGGCCGGTCTCGCTCCCCATGTCGTTTCTGCAGGGCGCCGATCTGATCCGGAAGGGGGCGATGGACGCACTTGCAACCCGCATCGACGAGGCGCTGGCCGCGATTGCCGGCGCCGACAGCCTGGACGCGCTGGAAGCGCAGCGCGTGGCGCTGCTCGGCAAGAGCGGTTTCGTCACCGAGCAGTTGAAGCAGTTGGGCGCGTTGCCGCCCGAGCAGCGCAAGGCGCGTGGCGCCGAAGTCAACCGCGCTCGCGACCGCCTTGTCGAAGCGATCGCGGCACGCCGTGCAGCGCTCGAGGAGGCCGCGTTCGCGCAGCGTCTCGCCTGCGAACGGCTGGACGTGACCTTGCCCGGCCGGCGCGGCGAGCGCGGCGGCATCCATCCGGTCACGCGCACGCTCGAGCGCATCGCCGCGATCTTCGCGCGGCTCGGCTACCAGCGCGCCGACGGTCCCGAGATCGAGGACGACTGGCACAACTTCGAGGCGCTGAACTTCCCGCCGCACCATCCGGCGCGGGCGATGCACGACACCTTCTACTTCGGCGACGGGCGCCTGCTGCGCACGCACACCTCGCCGGTGCAGGTGCGCGCGATGCAGGGCCGCCAGCCGCCGATCCGCATCATCGCGCCGGGCAAGGTCTACCGCAGCGACTCCGACCAGACGCACTCGCCGATGTTCCACCAGATCGAGGGCCTGCTGGTCGACGAGACCTCCAGCTTCGCCGACCTGAAGGGCACGCTGGCCGAATTCGTGCGCGCGTTCTTCGAGCGCGACTTCGAGATGCGCTTCCGCCCCAGCTACTTCCCGTTCACCGAGCCGTCCGCCGAGGTCGACATCCGCTGGGACGCCGCCGACGGCAGCGAACGCTGGCTGGAAGTGCTCGGCTGCGGCATGGTGCATCCGAAGGTGCTGGAGAACTGCGGCATCGACCCCGAGCGCTACACCGGCTTCGCGTTCGGCCTCGGCATCGAGCGCTTCGCCATGCTGCGCTACGGCGTCGACGACCTGCGCGCGTTCTTCGAGAACGACCTGCGCTTCCTGCGGCAGTTCGCCTAATGATGCGGGGTACGCCATGAAATTCAGCGAGAACTGGCTGCGCGAACTGGTCGGGATCCCGGCGGATCGCGCCACGCTGGTCGAGCGCCTGACCATGGCCGGCCTCGAGGTCGAGTCGGTGACGGCGCTCGGTGCCGGCCTGGACGGCGTGGTGGTCGCCGAGATCGTCGAGGCGCGGCCGCATCCCGATGCCGACCGCCTGCGTGTGTGCACGGTGCAGGCGGGGCAGGGTACGCCGCTGCAAATCGTCTGCGGCGCGCCGAACGCGCGGGCCGGTTTGAAGGCGCCGCTGGCGACGATCGGCGCCAGCCTGCCGAACGGCATCGCCATCAAGGCCGCGAAACTGCGCGGTGTGGAATCGCAGGGCATGCTGTGCTCGGCCAGGGAGCTCGGCCTCGACGCCGACGCGTCCGGGCTGCTGGAGCTTCCCGCCGACGCGCCGGTCGGCACGCCGCTGGCGCGGTACCTCGGCCTGCCGGACGCCAGCATCGAGCTGAAGCTGACGCCGAACCGGCCGGATTGCCTCGGCATGGTCGGGCTGGCCTACGACGTCGCCGCGCAGTTCGGCAGCGCGGCGCGGCCGCCGCAGGTCGAGGTGGCGCCGGTCGCCGGCAGCGCGCGGCGTGGCATCCGGCTCGAGGCCGGCGCGGACTGCCCGCGCTATCTCGGTCGCATGATCGCCGGCATCGATCCGGCCGCGGCGACGCCGCTGTGGCTGGCCGAGCGCCTGCGGCGCGCCGGGCTGCGGCCGCTTGGCGCGGTGGTCGACGTGACCAACTACGTGATGCTGGAACTCGGCCAGCCGCTGCACGCCTTCGACGACGACAGGCTGGACGGCGACATCGTCGTGCGCCGTGCGCGCGCCGGCGAAACGCTGACCCTGCTCGACGGCAGCGAGGCGAAGCTGGACGACGGCTTCCTGCTGATCGCGGATGCGACGCAGCCGCTGGCGCTGGCCGGGGTGATGGGCGGCATGGATTCACGCGTCACCGCGGGTACCCGCAACGTGTTCCTGGAGAGCGCGCACTTCGCGCCGCCGGCGATCATGGGGCGCGCGCGCCGGCTCGGCCTGAGCAGCGATGCCGCGCACCGCTTCGAGCGCGGCGTCGATCCCGAGCTGCCGCGCCTCGCGCTGGAGCGCGCGACCACGCTGCTGCTGGCGATCGCAGGCGGCAGCGCGGGGCCGGTCTGCGCCGCCGAACGCGCGCAGGATCTGCCCACGCGCACGGCGGTGCCGTTGCGTCGCGCGCGGCTGGCGCGCGTGCTCGGCGTCGAGGTGGCGGATGCCGACGTGGCGCGCATGCTGGCCGCGCTGGGCATGGCCGTGGAAGCCACGGGTGACGGCTGGCGGGTGACGCCGCCGAGCCGCCGCTTCGACATCGAGCGCGAGGAAGACCTGATCGAGGAAGTCGCGCGCATTCACGGCTATGCGCGCATTCCGACCCACGTACCGGCCGGCGCGTTCGCGCTGGCGCCCGAATCCGAGTCCCGGCTGCCGGATGCGGCCCTGCGTGAACAGCTAGCCGCGCGCGGCTACCAGGAGGCGATCTGCTACGCCTTCGTCGGCGCCGACCTGCTGAAGGCCTGGCAATTGGACGCCGGCGCGGTCGCGCTGGCCAACCCGCTATCGGCCGATCTCGCGGTCATGCGCACCTCGCTGCTGCCCGGCCTGGCCCAGGCCCTGGCGGCCAACCGCAACCGCCAGCAGGCGCGGGTGCGGCTGTTTGAAGTGGGTCGCAGTTTTCACGCCGGTGGCGGAGCACCGTTGGAAACGGCGCGGGTCGCTGCGGTGGCCTGCGGGGAGGCGGCGGCCGAGCAATGGGGGGAGCCGGCGCGCGCCACGGATTTCTTCGATCTCAAGGGGGATTTGCAGTCGCTGTGCGCGTTGGGCGGAGCGCCGCAGGCATGGCGTTTCGACGGCGAAGACCTGCCGGCCTGGCTGCATCCGGGCCGCGGCGCGCGCCTGCTGCGCGACGGCCGGCCGGTGGGCTTCCTCGGGGCGCTGCATCCGCGGCTCGCCAGGGCGCTGGATCTGGGCGCGGACGCCTATGTGTTCGAGGTGGAGCTGGACGCGCTGGCGCAGCGCCGGGTGCCGCGCGCGGAGGCGGTTTCGCGCTATCCGACGGTGCGGCGCGACATTGCCGTGGAACTGGCGGAGGAGGTCGCCTGGGGTGCCCTCGAGGCGACCGTGCGTGCGGCTCTGGGCGAGGCCCTGGCGGACCTTTTCGTGTTCGATCGCTACAGCGGGCCTGGTTTGGGTGATGGACGAAAGAGTGTCGCTATGGGCTTGATTTTGCAGGATCGTTCCCGCACGCTTACGGACGAAGACGCGGACCGCCATGTGGCTCGGGCGATCGTCGCGCTGGAACGCGATTGCGGGGCGAAGTTGCGAGGCTGACATGGCGCTGACCAAGGCGGAAATGGCTGAACGTCTGTTCGTGGACGTCGGCCTCAACAAGCGCGAGGCCAAGGAGTTCGTCGACGCGTTCTTCGAGGTCGTGCGCGAAGCGCTGGAACGGGGGGAGCAGGTCAAACTGTCGGGTTTCGGCAACTTCGACCTGCGCCAGAAGAATCAGCGTCCCGGCCGTAACCCCAAGACGGGCGAGGAGATCCCGATCTCCGCCCGCCGCGTGGTGACGTTCAGGCCGGGACAGAAATTGAAGGTGCGGGTCGAGGCCTATGCTGGATCAGGGGAGTAACAGCGAGCTGCCGGCGATCCCGGCCAAGCGCTACTTCACCATCGGCGAAGTCAGCGAGCTGTGCGGGGTGAAGCCGCACGTGCTGCGCTACTGGGAGCAGGAGTTCCCGGCGCTGAAACCGGTGAAGCGGCGCGGCAACCGGCGCTACTACCAGCGCCACGACGTGCTGATGATCCGGCAGATCCGCTCGCTGCTGTACGAACAGGGCTTCACCATCACCGGTGCGCGCCAGCGCCTGGAAGGCTCGCAGGCGCGCGTCGAGGCCAGCATCTCCCACCAGATCGTGCGCCAGGTGCGCATGGAGCTGGAGGAAGTTCTGCAGATCCTGCGCCGTTGAGCTTCAAGCAGCCGCCGCAAAGCTGCTAGACTTGCCGTTCCGCAAGCCGCCGTCGGGGCGTAGCGCAGCCTGGTAGCGCACCACAATGGGGTTGTGGGGGTCGCGAGTTCGAATCTCGCCGCCCCGACCAGTTGCGGCTTGTCGTTCTTCCCGCTCCGGCGCCCACGTGGCGCCGGATGCGTTTCCGGAACCCGCCCATGACCGCCGAGCGACGCGCGCTGTACCCCGAGGTCGAGCCGTACGACAGCGGCTTCCTCAAGGTTTCGGACCTGCATACGCTCTACTACGAACAGTGCGGCAACCCCGCCGGCAAGCCGGTGGTGTTCCTGCACGGCGGGCCGGGCGGCGGCGTCAACGCGAAGTGCCGGCGCTTCTTCGATCCGGCGGCCTACCGCATCGTGCTGTTCGACCAGCGCGGCTGCGGCCGCTCCACGCCGCACGCCGAGCTGGCCGACAACACCACCTGGCATCTGGTCGCCGACATCGAGCGCCTGCGCGAGCACCTCGGCATCGCGCGCTGGCAGGTATTCGGCGGCTCGTGGGGCTCGACGCTGGCGCTGGCCTACGCGGAAACCCACCCCGAGCGCGTCGCCGAGCTGGTGCTGCGCGGCATCTTCATGCTGCGCCGCTGGGAACTCGAATGGTTCTACCAGCGCGGTTGCGATGCGACGTTTCCGGACGCGTGGGAGCGCTACCTCGCGCCGATCCCGCCGGCCGAGCGCGGCGACCTGATGGGCGCCTACCACCGCCGCCTGACCCACGCCGATGCGGCGGTGCGGCTGGAGGCGGCGCGCGCATGGTCGATGTGGGAAGGCGCCACCAGCTTCCTGCTGCAGGATCCCGGCTACATCGAGGCCAGCGGCGAGGACGAGTTCGCGCTGGCCTTCGCGCGCATCGAATGCCACTACTTCGTGCACGGCGGCTTCTTCGCAGAGGACGGCCAGTTGCTGCGCGACGTGCACCGGCTGCGCGGCATTCCCGCGGTGATCGTGCAGGGCCGCTACGATGTCGTGTGCCCGCCGCGCAGCGCGTGGGATCTGCACCGCGCCTGGCCGGAGGCCGAGCTGAACATCGTGCCGGATGCCGGCCATTCCGCGTTCGAGCCCGGCATCACGCACGCGCTGATCGAGGCCACCGACCGCTTCCGCACAGCCTGAACGCCGCATGCGGGCGGCGCGTGCGGACTGGCGCCGTCGGCGCGCATCCGGCGTCGGACGCGAATGTGCGAAACGACGCCGGGACCGGTCGGGCCGCGACCGGTCCCGGTCGCCGCAGGCTCAGGCCGCGGCCGCCTTGGGCGGTGCGCCGGCGCTCTTGCGCGGGCCGTGCAGCAGGGCCTGGCGGACGTGCTCGACGATCAGGTCGACCTCTTCGCCGCCGATGCCGAAGTGCGGGGTGAATCGCAGCGAGTTGGCGCCGCCGTGGATCACGCCGATGCCGCGTTCGCGCATGTACTCCTCGATGCTGTCCGCGCCGAAGCACTTGAACTCGGGCGCCAGTTCGCAGGAGAACAGCAGGCCGGTGCCCTGCACCTTGGTGATCAGGCCGCCCAGCTCGTCCTTCAGCTTGCCGAGCTTGTCGACGAATTCGCGGCCGCGCGCGCGGATGTTGGCGCGCACCTCGGGGGTCAGCATGCCCAGCGTCGCGCAGGCCACTTCCAGCGCGCGCGGATTGGTGGTCATGGTGTTGCCGTAGATGCCCTTGCGGTACAGCGCCGCGGTACGCGCGGTGACCGCCAGCACCGACAGCGGGTATTGGCCCGCGTTCAGCGCCTTGGAGTAGGTTTCCATGTCCGGCGCCTCCAGGCCCTCGAAGCCCGGATAGTCGACGATCGACAGCACGCCGTGGGCGCGCAGGCCGGCCTGGATCGAGTCCACCAGCAGCAGGGTGCCGTGCGCCAAGGTCAGCTCGCGCGCGGCCTGGTAGAACTCGGGGGTGACGGCGCGGCCCGGGTCGCCTTCGCCCATCACCGGCTCGAGGAACATCGCCTCGATGAACCAGCCCTGCCTGTCGGCTTCCGCAAACGCGGCGCGCAGCTGCTCGACGCTGTAGGGCTCGACCGTGATCAGCGTGTCCTCGTGGCGGAAGCTGGCGAGGTGCTGCTGGTAGGTCTTGCGCGAGGAGTCGGAGTAGAGCGCCGGGCGCTCGGTGCGGCCGTGGAAGGCACCCTTGACCGCCAGGCGCTTGATCGTGCGCCCGGCGTGGCGCGCGCCGGGCTCGGTCATGAGCTTGGCGTTGACGTCGGCGAAGCGGCCGGCCAGGGTCACCGATTCCGAGCCGGAGTTCAGGCACAGGAACTGCACGTAGGGGCAGGCGCCGCGGGTGTGGCCGAGCTCGCGGCGCAGCGCCTCGGTGAAGCGCAGTTGCACGAGGTTCGGCGTCATCACGTTGGCCATCGGCACCGGCCTGGCCATGGCGTCCAGCACCGGCCGCGGGGTGTGGCCGAAGCCGAGCATGCCGTAGCCGCCGTTGTCGTGGATCACCGCGCCTTTCAGGGTGACGATCCAGGGGCCGCGTGCGGCCAGCGCCACGTACGGGTTGACCGCATCGTCGGGGTAGAAATTGACGAACCCGGCCTGCGCGCGCTGGATCTGGGCGTTCTCGTCGAGCGCGAGGAAATCGGCCATCGACGCGCGCAGTTCGCGGTGCAGCGCATGGGCTTCGGCGATGGCCTCGACCAGCGAGGCGTCGCGCGCGGCGATGCGCTCGATGCTGGCGTCGTCCAGACCCGCGGTGCGGATACGGCCGCCGCACGCGCGCATTTCGTTCAGCTTGTCGATCGGGCCCATCGCTTCCTCCTCTCGCCGCTTGGCGCCGCATGTGCAGTGCCGAAGCCGCGTAAGTTGTTATGAACAAAGAAAAATATGTTCCAGCATAGCACAGGGGCCGGGGCGGCGGTACCCCGCGTGACGGCTGTCACCGGCGCGCGGTGATGCCAGCGACTGCATCCGGCGTCGCGCGTGGACGAGCATGGTGGCGCCCCGGGAAGACGACGGCCCCGCACGCGCCGGCGGGTCGGCCGCGTCGATGATGCGGGTTGCCCGGCGGGTCCTGGCCGTGGCCAGGGACGGCGTGACGCGCCGGTATCATGCGGGCGCACCGTGGTGGAGGCAGTGGGATGCTCTTCGAGGCGGCACCCGATTCGGTGATCGGCCGCGCCTGCGCCAGCGGGCGCGATCCGCGCCTGTCGCGCTGGATCCCGGCGGTGATGCTGGTGTGGACGTTCTGGATCTTCGCCACGCCGCTGTTCTACGCGGACGACCGTGCCTGGCTGCTGCCGACGCTGGCTTCGTTCCCGGTATTTCTGTGGCTGTACGTCCGCGCCTACTACCGCAGCGTCGCGGAGATCCACTGGAACGCCTACGGCATCGCCGCGCTCGGCTTCATCCTCACGCCGGTCAATGCCGGCGGCCAGGGCTACGTGGTCTACGCCTGCGCGTTCCTGGCCTTTACCGGACGCACGCCGCGGGTGGCGGCGCGCCACATGCTCGCGCTGCTGGCGCTGTACGCGCTGGAGTGCGGCTGGTTGGGCACGCACTGGATCTACGTCGCCAGTTCGGTGTTGATCGGCTTCGCGATCGGCCTGATGAACGTGATGTTCCGCCGCAACCAGCAGCAGAACGCCGAGCTGCGCCTGTCGCACGAGGAGGTGCGCCGGCTGGCGGCGATGGCCGAGCGCGAGCGCATCGGCCGCGACCTGCACGACCTGCTCGGGCACACGCTGTCGCTGGTCGCGCTGAAGTCGGAGCTGGCCGGCAAGCTGTTCGAGCGCGACCCGGCCGCGGCGCGGCAGGAAGTGCGCGAGGTCGAACGGGTCGCGCGCGACGCGCTGGCGCAGGTGCGCCGCGCGGTGACCGGCATCCGCGCGGCCTGCCTGGCCGCAGAACTCGCCTCGGCGCGCCTGCTGCTGGAGTCCGCGGACGTCCGGCTGGATTACCGCGACGAGGAGATCGCGCTGCCCGCCGAGGTCGAGACCTGCCTGGCGCTGGTGCTGCGCGAGGCGATCACCAACGCGCATCGCCATGCCGACGCGCGCAGCGTCGAAGTGACGGTGGCGCGCGACGGCGGCGCGGTGGCGATGCGCATCCGCGACGACGGCCGCGGCGGGATCGACGCCAAGGGCAACGGCCTGTGCGGCATGGCCGAGCGCCTCAGTGTGCTGGGCGGTTCGCTGCTGATCGGCTCGCCGCCGGGCAGGGGCACCACCCTGGATGTGCGCGTGCCGCTGCCGGCGCCCGCGTCGGAGTCCGCGCAGCCGCGGCCCGCGCCCCGGGCTGCGGGCGCCGCGCCGCAGGCGGCGCATTGAGACGGCCGCGGCGACGCCGTAAGGTGCCGCATCTCCTGTGCAGGAACCGTAGGCGATGATCCGCGTGCTGCTCGCCGAGGACCAGGCCATGGTGCGCGGCGCGCTGTCGGCGCTGCTTGGGCTCGAATCCGACATCGAGGTGGTCGGCGCCGCCGCCGACGGCGAAGCCGCCTGGCGCGAGCTGCAGCGCCTCGCGCCGGACGTGCTGGTCACCGACATCGAGATGCCCGGCCTGACCGGGCTGGAGCTGGCGCAGCGCGTACGGCGCCACGAGCTGCCGATCAAGGTGGTGATCGTCACCACCTTCGCGCGGCCCGGCTTTCTGCGCCGCGCGCTCGATGCCGGCGTGTCCGGCTACCTGCTCAAGGACGCGCCGGCCGAGCAGCTGGCCGAGGCGCTGCGCCGCGTGCACCGCGGCGGTCGCGCGATCGACCCGCAGCTCGCGCTGGAGGCCTGGTCCGACGCCGATCCGCTGAACGACCGCGAGCGCCAGGTGCTGCGCCTCGCCGGCGAAGGCCTGCCGGCCAGCGAAATCGCCGGACGCCTCGGCCTCTCGCACGGCACGGTGCGCAATTATCTGTCCGAGGCGATCGGCAAACTCGGCGCCGGCAACCGCATCGAGGCCTACCGCATCGCGCGGCAGAAGGGCTGGCTGTAAGAGGAAGGGGCAAGCCCGGGGTGAGCGGGCCGCGGGCCGCGTGTACGCTATCCCGCCTCCCGTCTGCCGTCTGCCGTCTGCCGTCCCGTGAAAAAATCCGATTTCCACTACGACCTGCCGCCCGCGCTGATCGCGCAGGCGCCGCTGGCGGAGCGTTCCGCCAGCCGCCTGCTGGTGCTTGACGCGGCCGCGCGCGCCTGGCAGGACCGCGCGATGCGCGAGCTGCCGCAACTGCTGCGCCCCGGCGACCTGCTGGTGTTCAACGACACCCGTGTGCTGCCGGCGCGGCTGTTCGGGCGCAAGCAAAGCGGCGGCGCGGTCGAGATCCTGATCGAGCGCATCACCGGCACGCACGAGGCGCGCGCGCAACTCGGCGTCAGCAAGAAGCCGAAGCCGGGCGGGCGCATCCTGCTCGACGACGGCGGTGTCGTCAGCGTGCTCGGCCGCGACGGCGAGTTCTTCCTGCTGCGCTTCGAGGGCGAGGAGCCGGTCGAGCGGCTGCTGCTGCGGCTCGGGCGCATGCCGCTGCCGCCGTACATCGCGCGCGAGGCGGAGGCCGCCGACGCCGAGCGCTACCAGACCGTGTTCGCGCGCGAGCTCGGCGCGGTCGCCGCGCCGACCGCCGGGCTGCACTTCGATGCGGCGCTGCTGGACGCGCTGCGCGCGCGCGGCGTCGAGTTCGGCTACGTCACGCTGCACGTCGGCGCCGGCACCTTCCAGCCGGTGCGCGCCGAGCGCATCGAAGACCATGTGATGCACCGCGAGTGGCTGAACGTCGGCGCCGAGCTGGTGGAGAAGATCCGCCGCACGCGCGAACGCGGCGGACGCGTGGTCGCGGTCGGCACCACCGTGGTGCGCGCACTGGAAAGCGCCAGTCGCGGCGGCCGGCTCGCGCCGTTCGCGGGCGAGACGCGCATCTTCATCTTCCCCGGCTACCGCATCGGCAGCGTCGACGGCCTGATCACCAACTTCCACCTGCCCGAATCCACGCTGCTGATGCTGGTGTCGGCGCTGGCCGGGCGCGAGCTGATCCTCGACGCCTACCGGCATGCGGTCGAGCAGCGCTATCGCTTCTTCTCGTACGGCGACGCGATGCTGATCTGGCCGGCGGGGGGGTAAGCGGGGAGTAGGGAGTGGGGAGTGGGGAGTGGTGCGCCGAGACAGTTAATACCCGTCGTCCCGGCTTGCGCCGGGATGACGTGGCTTAGAATTCCTGCGCCCCACTCCCTACTCCCATCTCCCATCTCCCGCCCCCAATGCAATTCGACCTCCTCGCCACCGACGGCGCCGCCCGCCGCGGCCGCCTGACCTTCCAGCGCGGCACGATCGAGACGCCGGCGTTCATGCCGGTCGGCACCTACGGCTCGGTCAAGGCGATGACGCCGCGCGACCTGCGCGAGGTCGGCGCCGAGATCATCCTCGGCAACACCTTCCACCTGTGGCTGCGGCCCGGCCTGGACGTGATCGGCGAGTTCGCCGGGCTGCACCGCTTCATCGGCTGGGACGGGCCGATCCTGACCGACTCCGGCGGCTTCCAGGTATTCAGCCTGGCGCACAAGCGCAAGATCACCGAGGAAGGCGTCGCCTTCGCCTCGCCGGTCGACGGCGCGCGCGTGTTCCTGTCGCCGGAGGAGTCGATGCGCATCCAGCGCGCGCTCGACTCCGACATCGCGATGATCTTCGACGAGTGCACGCCCTACCTGATCGACGGCGCGCCGGCCACCGAGGCGCAGGCGCGCGCGTCGATGGAGCTGTCGCTGCGCTGGGCCGAGCGCTCGCGCCTCGCGTTCGACGATCTGGGCAACCCCAATGCGCTGTTCGGCATCGTGCAGGGCGGCGTGCACGAGGCGCTGCGCCGGCACTCGGCGGAAGGTCTGCGTGCGATCGGCTTCGACGGCTACGCGGTCGGCGGCCTCGCCGTCGGCGAGCCGGAAGAGGCGCGCAACCGCACGCTGGACGCCACCGTGCCGCTGCTGCCGGCGGACCGGCCGCGCTACCTGATGGGCGTGGGCCGGCCGCAGGACATCGTCGAGGCGGTGCGCCGCGGCATCGACATGTTCGACTGCGTGATGCCGACCCGCAACGCGCGCAACGGCTTCCTGTTCACCCGCCGCGGCACGCTGCGCATCCGCAACGCGAAATACGAGCGCGACGTCCGCCCGATCGAGGAGGGCTGCGCCTGCTACGCCTGCCGCTCCGGCTTCTCGCGCGCGTATCTCCGCCACCTCGATCGCTGCAACGAGATCCTCGGTGCGCAGCTCGCCACCATCCACAACCTGCACCACTACCAGCGGCTGATGGCCGACCTGCGCGCGGCGATCGCCGCCGGGACGCTGGAGGATTTCGCCGCCGCCTTCCATGCGGAGCTGGCCGCCGGCGCCGGCTGAGGACGCCCGGCGCGGGAACCGCGCGCGCGGGCGGCGGTCCTGGATGGGACGGCCCGGCCGATGCATGGGGCCGCGGTGCATGGCATAATCCCCGATCTTTTGGGAAGCGGCCCGAATTCCTCAGGCCGCACCGCAACTTGCGAGTGACGACATGGGCTTCTTCATTTCCGACGCTTACGCACAGGCCGCCGGTGGCGCCGCCGGCGCGGCGAATCCGCTGGTTTCGTTCCTGCCGCTGATCGTCCTGTTCGGCATCTTTTATTTCATGCTGATCCGGCCGCAGATGAAGCGCGCCAAGGAGCACCGCACGATGGTCGCGGCGCTGGCCAAGGGCGACGAGGTGGTTACCAGCGGCGGCATCGCCGGCCGCGTGGAGGAGCTTGGCGACGCGTTCGTGACCGTCGAGATCGCGCCCGGCGTCAAGGTGAAGCTGCAGAAACAGGCGATCACGCAGGTGCTGCCCAAGGGCACCCTGAAGTCCTCCTGAGCGGCAGGCCTGGGGAACGGCGCTTTTATTGAATGGTGCGGCCAGGAATGGCCGCTTCTTGATTCTCGCGACCATGGACGATCGCAAAGGACTCAGAGATGACTGACTTTCCCCGCTGGAAGTACGCGCTGGTTGCGGTCGCGTTGCTGCTGGGCGTGCTGTATGCGCTGCCCAACCTGTATCCGCAGCAGCCGGCGGTGCAGATTTCCGCCAATCGCGGCGCCACCGTGGACCAGGCGCTGAAGGACAGGGTGCAGGGCACCCTGCAAAAGGACGGCATCGCCTTCCAGTCGGCCGAACTCGGCGCCGACCGCCTGCTGGTGCGCTTCGCCAACACCGAAGTGCAATTGCACGCGTCGGACGCGTTGAAGCAGGCGCTGGGCGACCAGTACGTGGTCGCGCTGAACCTGGCCTCGACCGTGCCGTCGTGGCTGCGCGCGATCGGCGCCAACGCCATGCCGCTCGGCCTCGACCTGCAGGGCGGCGTGCACTTCCTGATGGAGGTCGACCAGAAGGCGGTGCTGGACAAGCAGCAGCAGCGCTACGTCGACGACATCCGCGCGCTGCTGCGCGACAAGGGCATCCGCTACCTTTCGGTCGAGCGCGGCGGGCAGGGCGTGGTCGCGGCGCTGCGCTCGAGCGCGGACCGCGAGCAGGCGGCGACCCTGATCCTGCGCGAGATGCCGGATCTCGTCGTCGACAACGGCGCGGTGGCCAACGACGCCTACGTGCTGAACGCGGCGCTGAAGCCGGACAAGCTGCGCGAGATCGCGCAGAACATCATCAAGCAGAACCTCGGCACCCTGCGCAACCGCGTCAACGCGCTGGGCGTGTCCGAGCCGATCATCCAGCAGCAGGGCGACAGCCGCATCGTGGTCGAGCTGGCCGGCGTGCAGGACACCGCCGAGGCCAAGAAGATCCTCGGCGCGACCGCCACGCTGGAATACCGCGCCGGCCTCGCCGGCCCGGGCGATCCGCGCACCACCGACGCGGTCAAGAACGGCAACGTGCCGCCGGAGGCGCGCCTGTACAACGGCCGCAACGGCGAGCCCTACCTGCTCAGCAAGAAGGTGATCGTCACCGGCGACGAGCTGGCCGACGCCGCCTCCGGCTTCGACCAGCAGACCGGTTCGCCGAAGGTCGACGTCACCCTGAACGCCATCGGCGCCAAGAAGATGCTCGACTTCACCACCGACAACGTCGGCAAGCCGATGGCGGTGGTGTTCATCGAGCGCACGCCGGAAACCAAGATCGTCGACGGCAAGGAAGTGCGCACCACCAAGATCACCGAGCAGGTGATCTCCTACGCCACGGTGCAGGGCGTGTTCGGCAAGCAGTTCCAGACCACCGGCCTGGCCAGCCCGAAGGAAGCCTCCGAGCTGGCGCTGCTGCTGAAGGCCGGCTCGCTGGCCGCGCCGATGGATATCGTCGAGGAGCGCGTGATCGGCCCCAGCCTCGGCCAGGACAACATCAGGAAGGGCGAGCAGTCGGTGCTGCTCGGCCTCGGCGCGGTGCTGATCGCCGCGGCGATCTACTACCACCTGTTCGGCCTGGTCGCCGACATCGCGCTGTTCTTCAACCTGGTGCTGCTGCTGGCGGTGATGTCGATGATCGGCGTCACGCTGACCATGCCCGGCATCGCCGGCATCGTGCTGACGCTGGGCATGGCGATCGACGCCAACGTGCTGATCTGCGAGCGCGTGCGCGAGGAATTGCGCAACGGCTCGACGCCGCTGGCGTCGATACGCGCCGGCTACGACAAGGCCTGGGCGACCATTCTCGACGCCAACGTCACCCACCTGATCGCCGCGTTCGGCCTGATGACGATGGGCTCCGGCCCGATCAAGGGCTTCGGCGTGACGCTGTTCATCGGCATCCTGACCTCGATGTTCACTTCGGTCACGGTCACCCACGCGATCACTGCGCTGATCCACGGCGGCCGCAAGCTGAAGACGCTTTGGGTCTGAGGGTTTTTATTGAACAGCGCGGCCATGGATGGCCGCTTTTCCCCGGAAATGGGCTTCCGTAAAGAGAACCCGGCATGGAAATCTTCAACCCCAACAGCAACATCAACTTCCTCGGCTGGCGCCGCGTCAGCGTCACCATCTCGGCGATCCTGATGATCGCCTCGCTCGCGCTGATCTTCACCCGCGGCCTGAACTACGGCCTCGATTTCACCGGCGGCGTGGTGGTCGAGGTCGAGTACGCGCAGCCGGTCGATGTCGCCATCGTGCGCCAGGCGCTGGCCGCCGGCGGCTTCGAGCACGCGGTGGTGCAGAGCCTGGGCGGCACCCGCCAGCTGGCGATCCGCCTGCAGCCGAAGAGCGACCAGAAGAACGCCGACAAGGTCGCCACCGACGTGGTCGCCGCGCTGAAGGCGGAGCGCGCCGACGTGAAGCTGCAGCGCCACGACTTCGTCGGCCCGCAAGTCGGCGAGGAACTGCGCACCGGCGGCGTGATCGCGGTGATCTTCGTGATCATCGGCATCATGATCTACCTCGGCCTGCGTTTCGAGAAGCGCTTCGCGCTGGCCGCGCTGGCCAGCGAGGTGCACGACACCCTGCTCACCGTCGGCGTGTTCGCGCTGGTGCAGCGCGAGTTCGACCTGACCGTGCTGGCCTCGGTGCTGGCGGTGGTCGGCTACTCGATCAACGACAAGGTAGTGGTGTTCGACCGCGTGCGCGAGCTGTTCCGCCTGTCGCGCAAGGCCGAACCGGAGCAGATCCTCAACCGCGCGATCAACTCCACGCTGTCGCGCACGATCATCACCTCGCTGTTCACCGGCATCACCATGGGCGCGCTGTACTTCTTCGGCGGCCCGGTGGTGCACGGCTTCGCGATCACCATGCTGATCGGCATCGTGATCGGCACGCTGTCGTCGATCTTCTTCGCCAACCCGATCCTGCTGTGGCTGGGCGTGTCGAAGAAGGACCTGATGCCGGTGACGAAGGAGAACCCGGAGCTGGCGCGCCGGCCCTGAGTGGCGCGAATCACCGTCCCGCACATGCAAACGGCCCGGAGCGATCCGGGCCGTTTTGCCTGGCGGGCATGGCGGTGGTGGCGCGACCAGGCCCGCTAGGCTTTCAGCAGCTCCGGCGGCGACTGCGCCTCGATCGTTGCCTGCATCGCCTGCACGACCTTGATGTTGCCGGCGATGATGTTGCCGCTGGCCGGGATGCCGTCGCGGCCGGCGAAGTCGCAATAGCGGCCGCCCGCCTCGCGCACCAGCAGGCAGCCGGCGGCCAGGTCCCACGGCTTCAGGCCGATCTCGAAGTAGCCGTCGAGGCGGTTGGCGGCGACGTAGGCGAGGTCCAGCGCGGCCGAGCCGGTGCGGCGGATGTCCTCGGCTTCCTGCAGCAGCGCGCGGGTCATGCCGAGCTGGGCGTCGAGGTGGCGGCGCTGGCGGAACGGGAAGCCGGTGGCGAGCAGCGCCCCGCCCAGGCCCTCGCGCGTGCCGATGCGCAGGCGACGATCGTTGAGGAAGGCGCCGTCGCCCTTGCTGGCGGTGAACAGCTCGCCGCGCAGCGGGTCGTAGATCACGCCGTACACCGGCTCGCCGCGGTCGAGCATGCCGATCGAGACGCAGAAGTGCGGCAGCCCGCGCAGGTAGTTGTGGGTGCCGTCGAGCGGGTCGATCACCCAGGTGAGCTTGCCGCTGCCGGTCGCGCCGGATTCCTCGGCGAGGATGGCGTGGCCGGGATAGGCGCGCTTCAGCTCGCGTATGATCTCGGCTTCGGCGAGCCGGTCCACCTCGCTGGCGAAGTCCATGCGCTGCTTCTCCACGACCGTCAGGCTCTCGAGGCGGTTCATGTAACGCAGGATCACGCTGCCTGCGGCGCGCGCAGCGCGTACCGCGACGTTGACGGCGGGTCTTGGCATGGCTTCGGTGGGCGGCTGGGAAAGAACAAATCGCGCGGCGGATGCCGTGCGGCGGCGCGCAAGCTTAGCAGAACGGCGTGGGGCGGCCAAACCCGCGGCGCTACAAGGAAAAAGATCGTGGCGACATCCGAGGCGCCTGTGCGCATCCGTTTCGTGCTGGTCCGCACCTCGCACCCGGGCAACATCGGCGCGGCGGCGCGGGCAATCCGCACCATGGGCTTCGCGCGGCTGGTGCTGGTCGCGCCCAAGCGCTATCCCGACCCCGAGGTGCAGGCGCTCGCCGCCGGCGCCGACGACGTGCTGGAGCGGATCGCCCTGGCGCCCGATCTGGTCGCCGCGGTCGCCGACTGTCGCCTGGTGCTGGGGCTGAGTGCGCGCCGGCGCGGCGTCGCGTTGCCGGAGTACGCGCCGCGCGCGGCCGCGGTCGAGGCGCAGGCGGCCGCGGCGCGCGGCGACGAGGTCGCGCTGGTATTCGGCAACGAGCGCACCGGGCTGGAGAACGACGAGCTGAAACGTTGCCACGCGATGGTGCGCATTCCCAGCGTCGACGATTTCGGCTCGCTCAACCTCGCCCAGGCGGTGCAGGTGATGGCCTACGAGCTGCGCCTGGCCGGGCTGGAAGTGCCGCCCGCGCCGCCGCGGCCGCGCGATCCGCCGGCGACGGCGGCGGAGATGGAGGCGTTCTTCGGCCACCTCGCCGTGACCCTCGACGACATCGACTTCCACAAGGGCCGCTCGCCGCGCACGATCCTGCAGCGCCTGCGCAAGCTGTTCATGCGCGCGCAGCCGGACAGCCGCGAGCTGCGCGTGCTGCGCGGTATCCTTTCCGATGCGCAGCGCATGGCGCGGCGGGCGCACGCCGCCGGCGAGCCGCCGCCCGGATGACCCCGCACAGGCGGTCGGCTACAGGAGATGCCCGAGCAGCCTGAGGATGTTGCCGCTGAGCAGCGCCGCGCTGACGATCAGCGCGATCGAGGCGGCCCAGATGCCCAGCAGCAGGGCGCCATCGCGCTCCGTCAGCACGATGCCGAAGGCCAGCAGCAGCGAGCCGAACAGGTAGTTGGTGAACGGGATCGGCAGCGCCAGCAGCATGCCGAGCAGCACCAGCAGCAGCCCCGAGAACAGCGTGGCGGGGCGCTGCGTCAGCGCTTCGAGGCGCGGCTGGCAGATCCGTTCGATGCGCCGCATCACCGGCGCGATGCGTTCGAGGAAGCGCAGCACCGAGGTGCGCGCGAACCGCTTGCGCAGCAGCCACGCGGGCAGCCATGGCCGCTCCAGGCCGACCAGCATCTGCACGCCGGCGAACGCCACCAGCGCGCCCATCACGCCGCCGATGCCGATCGGCACGGGGATGAAGTTCGGGATCGCCAACAGCAGCAGCAAGAAGCCGAACGCGCGTGCGCGCAGCGGTTCGAGCAGGGCATCGAAGCCGATCGTGTCCTCGGGATGGGCGGCGACGGTCTCGACGAGCAGTTCGGTGGTGCGACGGTCGGCGGGAGACATCATGCGGCCCCCATCATGCGCGATCGGCTTGAACGCGATCTGACCGGTCGCGGCGGTTGCGCCGGGAAGGCCTTGACGCGCGCTCAATCGTCGCGCTGGATCTCGATTTCGGGCGGCGCCGGCACCACCAGCACCTTGTCGATGCGCGCGCCGTCGAGGTCGACCACCTCGAAGCGGACGCCGCGCCAGGCGAACGCCTCGCCGACCTGCGGGATGCGCCCGAACTGCGCCATCACCATGCCGGCGACGGTGCGGAAGTCGTGGTCTTCCTCGTTCGGCAACTGTTCCAGCAGCAGCAGCTCGCGCAGGTCGTCGGTCGGCAGGGCGCCGTCGACCAGATAGCTGCCGTCGTCGCGGCGCACGATCGGCGCGTCCTCGGGCGCCTCGCCCTCGGCCGGAGCCGACTTGCCGACCACCGCGGCGAGCAGGTCGTTCAGCGTGACCAGGCCCTCGATCTCGCCGTACTCGTCGACCACCAGCGCCAGCGGCGTCTCGGCGTCGCGGAATTCCTCGAGCAGGTCCAGCGCGCGTGCGGTCGCCGGCACGTACAGCGGTTTGGCCAGGGTGCGGAACAGGTCCAGCTCGCGCTCGCCGCGCGCGATCGCTTCCAGCAGGCTCTTCACTTCCAGCACGCCGAGGATCTCGCTCTCGTTGCCGCGGTAGACCGGGTAGCGGGAGTAGGGCGTGTCGCGCAGCACTTCCAGGTTCTCGGCCAGCGGCGCCGCCGCGTCCAGCCAGGCGACGCGCGGGCGCGGCGTCATCACGCTGTCGACGGTGCGGTCGCCGAGGCGCAGCACGCGGCTGACCATGTTGCGCTCGTCCATGTCGATCACGCCCTGCTCGGCGCCCTCGGCGATCAGCAGGCGGATCTCTTCCTCGGTGACTTCGCCGCGGCCGCTGCGGCCGAGGCGCAGCAGGCGCAGCAGCAGCCCGCTGGCGCGGTTCAGCACCCATACGAACGGCGCGGACAGCCGCGACAGCACCAGCATCGGCACGCCCACCGCCACGGCGATGCGCTCCGGCGCCACCAGCGCGGCGCGCTTGGGCACCAGTTCGCCGACCACGATGTTGATGAAGGTGATCAGGGTGAAGCCGATCAGCAGGCCGGCCGCGGTGGCATACGGCAGCAGCCAGGCGCCGCCGTGCAGGGCGAGCCAGTCGGCCAGCCGATGGCCGATCGAGGCACCGGTGGCGGCGCCCGTGATCAAGGTGATCAGGGTGATGCCGACCTGCACGGTGGACAGGAAGCGCTCCGGCGATTCGGCCAAGGCCAGCGCAACCTTCGCGCGCCGGCTGTGCTGCGCCATCTGCTTCAGCCGGCTCTTGCGCGCCGCCACCATCGCGATCTCGGACAGCGCGAAAAAGGCGTTCAGCAGGGCCAGCAGGAACACCAGGCCGAATTCGATCAGCATCGCGGGGAGGTTCGCAGCGGGCATCCCGGTCAGTGTAGCAAGCCTCCGTACGGCACCGCTGCCGGGGCGGCGGCGCGTCCGGCCGAAGCGCTCGTGTAACATACGCGCAATTTTTGCCGCGCCCGTCGGGCGTCGGCGGCATTCCCATCTTCGTCGAGAGGCCGCACGCAATGTTTTCGCTGCAGACCATGTTCGGAAAAGGCGACAAGTTCTACGGCCTGCTCGAGGCCAGCGCCGACGCCGCGCGGCAAAGCGCGGCCGCGCTGGTCGCACAGGTCGGGCGCAAGGCCAGCGCGTCGCTGGAGGATTTCAGCCTGGCGCGCAGGCGCGAGAAGGACCTGGCCGCGCAGATCAGCGAGGAACTGGTCAACAGCTTCGTCACCGCGCTCGACCGCGAGGACATCGAGGCGCTGTCCTCGGCGCTGTACAAGATCCCGAAGACCGTGGAGAAGTTCGCCGAGCGCTACGCGATCGTCGGCGAGCGCCTGCAGGGCATCGACTTCCTGCCGCGCGCCGAGTTGCTGCTCAAGGCGGCCGAGGTGGTCGTGCAGATGGTCGGCCAGTTGCGCGACGGCCTGCGCATCGACCGCATGAAGAAGCTGCAGGACCAGCTGCAGGCGATCGAGTCGGAAGCCGATCGCCTGCTGCTGGAGCCCTATCGCAACCTCTACGCCACCGCTACCGATCCGATGCGGGCCATGCTGGCCAAGGATCTCTTCGAGCTGCTGGAGAAGGCGGTCGATCGTTGCCGCGACGTCGGCAACGTGGTCTACGCCACCGTGCTGAAGCACTCCTGAGGCCGCTGCCGTGAGCCTGACACTGGTCGTGGCGGTCGTCCTGATCGCCCTGGTCTTCAGCTACATCAACGGTTTCCACGACACCGCCAACTCGATCGCGACGGTGGTCGCGACCAAGGTGCTGAGCCCCGGCCAGGCGGTGCTGCTGGCGGCGATCACCAACCTGCTGGGGGCGCTGTGGGGCACCGCGGTGGCCAAGACCATCGCCTCGGGGCTGATCGATGCCGGCGTGGTCGACGTCGGCGCGTGGCTGCTGATCTGCGCGCTGCTCGGCGCCTCGATCTGGAACCTGATCACCTGGTGGTGGGGCCTGCCGTCCAGTTCCAGCCACGCCCTGATCGGCGCACTGTGCGGCGCGGCGGTGGCGGCCTCCGGCGACAACTTCGGCTCGATCATCTGGGCGCAGGGCGGCGCGCACTGGTGGGAGGGCAAAGGCGTGATCCCCAAGGTGGTGGTGCCGATGGTGGTGTCGCCGCTGATGGGCTTCGTGCTCGGCTTCCTGCTGATGGGGCTGCTGTTCGCGTTGATCGCCTGGCTCGGCAACCGTCGCGGCAGGCTGCGGCGGCTCGGCCGCACGCCGTTCGTCAATGCGTTCTTCGGCAAGGCGCAGATCGTGTCGGCCAGCGCGATGGGCCTGTCGCACGGCATGAACGACGCGCAGAAGACCATGGGCATCATCGCGCTGGCGCTGGCCGGCGCCACCGCGGCGGGCCAGCTCGACAGCCTGCCGCACTGGATGGACTTCCTGCGCGTTCCCGAAGACGCCAGCGGCGGCTTCCCGGTGCCGGTGTGGGTGAAGGTGCTGTGCGCGCTGGTGATGGCGGCGGGTACCGCCGGCGGCGGCTGGCGCATCATCAAGACGCTCGGCCACAAGATGGTCAAGCTGCATCCGATCAACGGCTTCGCCGCGGAAGGCAGCTCGGCGGCGGTGATCATTGCCGCCTCGCTGTTCGGTATCCCGGTATCGACCACGCACAACGTGTCGGCGGCGATCATGGGCGTCGGCGCGGCCAAGCGCTTCAGCGCGATCCGCTGGACCGTGGTCGAGCGCATGGTCTGGGCATGGATCCTGACCCTGCCGATCACCGCGCTGCTCGCCTACGCGCTGGTGCGCCTGACGCAGGCGCTGCTCGGCGTCTGACCGCGCGCGCCGGTCGCCACGGCGGCCGGCGCCGGCGCGCGGCCCGCCCTACACGGCAGGCGGGTAGACCCTGGCCTCGTCGATGCGGCCGCGCCGGCTGCGCGTGGCGAGGTGCAGCATGGTGGCCGCCAGCTCGGCCGGGTCGATCCAGCGCTGCGGATCGGCGTCGGGCATCGCGGCGCGGTTGCCGGGCGTGTCCACGGCCGCCATCGGGTAGATGATCGCGACCTCGACGCCGTGCGGCGCCACTTCCGCGCGCACCGATTTCAGCCACGTCACCAGCGCCGCCTTCGACGCCGCGTAGGCGCCGACCCGCGCGCCGCCGTCGATGGCCGCCGCCGCGCCGACGCCCAGCACGAAGCCGCGGCCGCGCTGCTGCATGTGCGGCAGCACGGCGCGGGTGGCGTTGAAGGCGGTGCGCAGGTTGATGTCGAGCTGCGCTTCCAGCGCTGCGGGCGCGGTTTCGGCGGCGGCGCCCATGGCGAAGCCGCCGGCGATGTTGAGCAGCGCGTCCACCGCGCCCAGGCGTTCGATCGCCTGCGCGATGGCGGCGCGCGCCTGGGCATCGTCGGCCAGGTTCGCCCGCACGGTGAGGTGGCGCGGCCGGTCGCGCTCCAGGCGCTGCCGCTCGGCATCGCTGTAGGCGATCAGCGCCAGGCGCCAGCCGGCGGCCTCGAAGGCGTCGATCGCGCTGGAGGCGATGGCGCCGCCGGCGCCGGTGACGATCGCTGTGAGCTGGGACATGCGCTTCCTCCGCAGAATCAGCGTGCGAGTATCCCATACGCCGCCGGCCGCGTACCGGCGCTTCGGCCGCTCAGAACGCGTCGGCCTCGCTCGATATCGCCTGCTCGAGCTGGTCGCCGAGCGGGCCGATCTCGCCGATCAGCTGTTCCAGCTCGCGCTCGCTGAGCAGTTCGTAGGGACGGTTCTCGCACAGGTGCAGGTAGGGCGAGCCGTCCAGGTCGTTGACCGCGAGGTAGCCGACCCGCTGCTCCCAGTTGAATTGCAGGCAGCGTCGCGCGTCGGTGCCGGTGAGCGGGCCGATCGGCGTCGAGATGCGCAGGAACTTGCGCCCGCCCTCGTCCTCCAGCTCGGTGAGGTAGATGCCCTGATGACGCCGATTGCGCGTCAACTTCAGGTCGAAGCTGATCAGGTAGGGATCGTTGGTGTGCAGCGGATAGCGCCCGCTGACGTGCGCTCGGATCTGCTCGAAGCTCTGCATCGCGCATCTCCCGTCGGTGACGGCGATGCCAATGGTACCCTGCATGCGAGTATGGCCGCACCCGCATGAAGCCCGAACACGACCGCATCCTGCAGGCGATCGCCGCGATCCCGCGCGGCCGCGTGGCCAGCTACGGCGCGATCGCCGCGCGCGCCGGCCTGCCGCGCCGCGCGCGCCTGGTCGGCCGCGTGCTGCGCGAAACCCCCGACGGCCTCGATCTGCCCTGGCACCGCGTGCTGCGCGCCGACGGGCGCGTCGCCTTCCCGCCCGGCAGCCGCGGCTTCCGCGAGCAGTGCCGGCGCCTGCGCGCCGAAGGCGTCGAGGTGCGCGCCGGCCGCGTGGCGCTGGCGAGCTTCGGGCTCGACCCCGATCTCGATCGCGCGCTGTGGGGATTCGCGCGACAGGCGGGGGCGGGACGCGCAAACGGCAACGCAACGGCGCGTTGAACCACGCGTCACGCCGATGCGACGTTCGGATTCGCGGAGGGGAATGGTGGCCAGGGACGGAATCGAACCGCCGACACGGGGATTTTCAGTCCCCTGCTCTACCAACTGAGCTACCTGGCCACGGGTGCGGGGCGGCCGTGCGGGCCGGCACCGTGACTGCGGGAGCCGCGTATTAAATCGGCTTGCTCCGGGCGCGTCAAGCGCGCGGCGGCGCTACGCTTGCAGCCCTGCGCTGCCGGCGCGACGGTCGGCGGCGCCAGGCCGTCAAGACGGAAAAGGAGGTGGACCATGAAATCGCCGCATCGCACCGTACTCGCGTTGGCTGCCGCGCTGGCCGTCGCCGCCGTGGCGCAGGCGGACACCCTCGAACGGCAGATGGAGAACCTCGCGCGTTTCGAGAAGCACGCGGGCGCGCCGATCGACTCCTTCTTCTATCCGCGCCTCTACCAGTGGCAGGCGCTCGGCAAAGAGGCGGTGGCCGTGTGGAGCGGTGTCAACAAGGTGTACCTGCTGAAGGTCGCCAAGCCGTGCATCAATCTGGACTGGGCCAAGACCATCGGCGTGACCGCGTCGGGCGGCACGGTGAAGACGCGCTTCGACTACGTGACCTTCGACCACCAGCGCTGCCAGATCGCCTCGATCCAGCCGGTCGACTACGCCGCGGTGCGCGCCGAGATGTCGACGCAGAAGGCGGAGAAGGATCGCTAGCCGGGCGTTGCGGCAGGCGGGGCGTCGCGCTCAGCGGTCTTCCGGCGCGACGTAGCCGGGCGGCTTCTCGTTGCTGCCCTCGAACAGGAATTTCTGCATCTCCTCCTCGAGCATGGCGCGCGCCTTCGGATCGAGCGGGCTCAGCCGGTACTCGTTGATCAGCATGGTCTGGTGCGCCAGCCACAGGCCCCAGGCTTCCCTGGACACTTCCGCATACACGCGCTTGCCCAGCTCGCCGGGGTAGGGTGCGAAGTCCAGCCCCACGGCTTCGCGCTTGAGGCGGGCGCAGTGGACCATGCGTGGCATCAGGCGTACTCCTCGAGGTTGTCCAGCAGGCGGCGCACCGGCGCGGGCAGGCCGAGCGCGGCCGCTTCGGCGCGTGCGCACCAGCGCAACTGCGCATTATCCGCGATCGCCGCGTGCGGCGACACGTCGCGCCAGGCCAGCGGTTGCGCGTGCAGGCGGAAGTGGGTGAAGGCGTGGACGATCGCCGGCAGCGGCCGTGCAGCGGCGTCCAGGCGGGCATAGCGTGCGGCCAGCCGCGTCGCGGCGTCGGCATCGTCGGCCTGCGGCAGGCTCCACAGCCCGGCCCATACGCCCTGCGGCGGGCGACGCTCCAGCAGCACGCGCCCGGCGCCGTCGCGCAGCACCAGCAGCGTCGTCGAGCGCTGCGGCAGCGGTTTCGACGGGCGCGCTTCCGGCAGTTCGGCGGTCAGTCCGTCGCGGCGCGCGACGCAGCCGGCGGCGAGCGGGCAGGCGGCGCAGCGCGGCTGCGCGCGCGTGCACACGGTGGCGCCGAGATCCATGATCGCCTGCGTGTAGTCGGCCAGCCGCGCATGCGGCGTGTGCGCCTCGGCGTGCGCCCACAGGCGCTTCTCCACCGCCGGCGCGCCCGGCCAGCCGCGCTCGCCGTGGTAGCGCGCGAGCACGCGCCTGACGTTACCGTCGAGGATGGCGAAGCGCAGGCCGTGCGCCTGCGCCAGGATCGCGCCGGCGGTGGAGCGGCCGATGCCGGGCAGTGCGGCGAGCGCGTCGAACGCGCGCGGCAGCTCGCCCTCGTGGCGTTCCACGCACAGCCTCGCCGCCTGGTGCAGGAAGCGTGCGCGGCGGTAGTAGCCGAGGCCCGACCACAGCGCCAGCACGCGATCCTCGTCGGCGGCGGCGAGGTCGCGCAGCGTCGGCAGCGCGTCCATGAAGCGCAGGAAGTACGGGATCACCGTCGCCACCTGGGTCTGCTGCAGCATCACCTCGGCGACCCACACGCGGTAGGGGGCGCGCGGATGCTGCCACGGCAGGTCGTGGCGGCCGTGGACGTCGTGCCAGTCGAGCAGGCGCGCGGCCAGCGCGCTCATCGCTTGCGCGCTGCCGGCTTCGCCGCGCTGGCGGCGGGCGCCGGCAGCAGTTCGGGCGGCAGCGCGGCGTCGGGGCCGGCCTGGATGCGCAGGCCTTCGACGTGCGCCGGACCGAGGTCGAGGCTGGCGGCGTCGGCGCTACCGGCCAGCGGCGGCAGCGGCAGCGCGTCGCCCGGCGCGGTGGTGAGCCCGCGCCACCACGCGAGCAGCGCCGGCGGCGACAGTTGCGCGTTGGCGTGCGCGTCGGCGCCGTCCAGCTTCACGCGCACGTTGACGGGCGCCACGGCGGTGGCCGGCGTCGCGCGCAGCGACAGCGCATAGGGTGGATGCCGCGCGCGCGTCAGCTCGCCGGCGAGGGCGAGGTCCAGCGCTTCGCCGCCCGACCAGCGTGCCTGCCCGGCGAGGCTGGCATCGGCGAAATCGTCGACGCCGAGTCGCAGCGTCAGAGCGTCGAACTGCAGCGTGCCCGCTTCCTCGCGCGGCACCGCCGCCAGGTTCAGCGTGTAGATGCGATCGTGCGCGCCGCGCGCGCGGAAGCCGAGCGTGAAGCGCTCGCCCGCCGCCAGCCTGCCGGCGTGCATCGCGACGTCGGTCAGCACCGGTGCGCCGCCGCTCAGCAGCACGCCCTGCGCGATGCTTACGCCGGTGTCGATATGCGGCAGCCGCGGCGCGGCCTGGCTTTGCGGCAGCCGCGCCAACTGCGCGCGCAGTTGGTCGAGATCGACGTGCGGACCATCCAGCTCCAGGCGCGTGATCGAGGCCGCGCCGCCGAACAGCGCGCGCCAGGGCAGCACGATGCGCGCGCGCGCGGCCTGCAGCAGCGGCGCGCCGGCGTCGCGCGACGTCAGCCGCAGGCCCTGCAGCTCGAGCGCGGGGCGCGGCCACAGCGCGGGCGCGGCGGGCGCGTCGAGGCTCAGCGTCAGGCCGGCGCCGGCGGCGGTGCGCTGCAACAGCGCGGTGAAGCGCGCCGGCTGCAGCAGCGTGCGCACGGCGATCAGCGCGGCCAGGGCCACCGCCAGCAGCGCCACCAGCACGATCAGCGCGATGCGCAGGGCGCGATGCGGCATTGTGACGAGGTGAGCAATGTTTTCTTGTGGCATGTCCGACCATCGGCGGCGGCCTTGTGCGGCCGCCCGTGTTTCGCGCTTCCCAACGCCCCCGGAGGGCGCGGGACGGGCGCGGCGCCCCTGGCGCCGCGCCCTTTTTTCATGCCGGCGCGCCGAATTCCGCGGGCAGCAGGCCGTCGACGAAGGCGCGCGGCTCGAATTCGCGCAGGTCCTCGGCGCCTTCGCCAAGGCCGACGTAGCGGATCGGCAGCCCGAACTCGCGCGCCAGCGCGAACACCACGCCGCCCTTGGCGGTGCCGTCGAGCTTGGTCACCACCAGCCCGCTGACGCCGACCGCGTCGCGGAACTGGCGTACCTGGTTGATCGCGTTCTGGCCGGTGGTGCCGTCGATCACCATCAGCACCTCGTGCGGCGCCGCGGCGTCGAGCTTGCCGAGCACGCGCCTGATCTTGCCGAGTTCGTCCATCAGCCCGCCCTGCGTGTGCAGGCGCCCGGCGGTGTCGGCGATCAGCACGTCGCAGCCGCGCGCGCGCGCGGCCTGCAGCGCATCGAATATCACGCTGGCCGCATCCGCGCCCTGGCCCTGGGCGATCACCGGCACGCCGTCGCGTTCGCCCCAGGCTTCGAGTTGCCTGACCGCGGCGGCGCGGAAGGTGTCGCCGGCGGCGAGCAGCACGTCGCGGCCCTCGTCGCGGTAGCGGCGCGCCAGCTTGCCGATGGTGGTGGTCTTGCCGACGCCGTTGACGCCGACCATCAGCAGCACGAACGGCTTCGTCGTCGACACGTCCAGCGGCTGCGCGACCGGCGCCAGCATCGCCAGCATGTCCTCGCGCAGCGCGGCCAGCAGCGCGCCGGCGTCGGCGAACGCGCGCTGGTGCATGCGCGTGCGCAGGTCCTCGACCAGCGCCTGCGTCGCGGCCACGCCGACGTCGGCGGTCAGCAGCGCGGTTTCCAGTTCGTCGAGCAGCGCGTCGTCGAGCTTCGGATTGCGCGCGAACAGCGTGCCGAGGCTGCGCGCAAGCGCGCTGCCGGCGAGGCGGTCGCGCCAGCTTCGGCGCGCGGCGGGGGCGGCGGGCGGCGCCGCCCCGGCACCCGCCGCCGGCGCGGCCTCGGGCCGGGCTGCGTCGTCGTCCGGTTTCTTCTTCCAGAACTTGAGCATCGTGGGCGGGATTCGGAGACAATCCTCGTTCGTATGCTATCACCCGCCCTTGCGCCGACCGCTGAACGCACGCCGCCGCGAAAGCCCGCCGCGAAACTCGCGCGGTGGCCGGCGTGAGGCGCGTCCGCGTCGCGCCGTCGGGCGCCGGCCGCGTGCGCATCGTCGCCGGCCGCCTGCGCGGCTCGAAGCTGGCGGTGCCGGACCTGCCGGGCCTGCGGCCCACGCCGGACCGCGTGCGCGAAACGCTGTTCAACTGGCTGGCGCCGACGATCGAGGGCGCGCGCTGCCTCGATCTGTTCGCCGGCACCGGTGCGCTCGGTGTCGAGGCGCTGTCGCGCGGCGCGGCCCACGTGACCTTCGTCGAGCGCGATCCGCGCCTGGCTGCGGCGTTGCGCGACAACCTCGTGCGTCTCGACCAGCCGCACGGCGTCGTCGAGTGCGCCGACGCGCAGGCCTTCCTGCGCGACGCGCCTGCGCCGTTCGACCTGGTGTTTCTCGATCCGCCGTTCGCCGAGGCGCGCTGGGCGGACGCGGCGGCGGCGCTCGAGGCCGGCGGCTGGCTGAAGCCCGCGGCGCTGGTCTACGTGGAGGCGCCCGCGGACGCCGCACCGGCGTTGCCGGCGGGCTGGACGCTGCATCGGGAAGGCCGAGCCGGCGCGGTGCGTTATGCGCTCTATCGCCGCGGCGGGGCCATCCGTTAAGCTTGTTGCGTCCCCCAGCAGACGTTGCCCATGGCGATCACCACCGGCCCCGGCGCGAAGGCGCGCGTCGCCGTCTATCCCGGCACCTTCGATCCGATCACCCACGGCCACACCGACCTGGTGGCGCGTGCGGCGACGCTGTTCGATCGCGTGGTGGTGGCGGTGGCGGAAAGCCCGGTCAAGCAGCCCGGCTTCAGCCTCGACGATCGCATCGCGCTGGCGCGCCTCGCGCTGGCCGACGTGGCGAACGTCGAGGTACGCGGATTCTCCTCGCTGCTCGCGCACTTCGTGCAGGAGATCGGCGCCGGCGTGATCGTGCGCGGCCTGCGCGCGGTGTCCGACTTCGAGTACGAGTTCCAGCTCGCCAGCATGAACCGCCACCTGATTCCGGAAGCGGAAACCCTGTTCCTCACGCCCGCCGAGCAGTACAGCTTCATCTCGTCCTCGCTGGTGCGCGAGATCGCGCGCCTCGGCGGCGACGTGTCCAGCTTCGTGCACCCCGCGGTGCAACAGGCCTTGCGCCAGCGCTGGCGCAATTCGAACAACAACCCATGAAGGTGACGACAATGCGCAAACTGGCTTTCTTCGCGGCAATCGCGCTGACCGGCGCGTTCGGCCTGTCCGCCTGCAACCAGCAGGAAGCGGCCGACCAGACCCAGCAGCAGGTGCAGGCTGCGGTGACCAAGCCGACCGACGGCAACGACACCGCCGGCTGGAAGAAGTACCTGGTGCAGGTGGTGACCCAGCACATGCAGGGCGTCAACGCCCGCCCGTACATGTACTTCGTGCCGGGCGGCGACAACGACGAGGCCGTGGGACAGCGCCAGAACCAGCAGGACAACGTCTCCGACGTGGTCGCGCGCACCGTGTTGCCGGGCAACATGATGGCGTTCGGCGGCCCCGAGTCGGCGAAGACCGCCGACCTGATCGTCGCCGCGTTCAAGAACGCGCAGCCGGGTTCGTTCAAGGGCGTGGTGGTGCTGTTCGTCGGCGACGCAGCCGACCAGCAGCGCGTCGGCGACGCGGTCAAGCCGAGCGCTGCCGAATACCGCTTCGTGCAGATGTGATGACGGCGTCCCGCGCGGCGCCGTGCCGCGCGGGACGCGCCGCGCCCGTCGCCGCGGGCTGCCCCGTCGGCTCGCGTGGTATGGTTTTGCGATGGCCCTGAAGATCACCGACGCGTGCGTCAACTGCGACGTGTGCGAGCCCGTCTGCCCGAACAAGGCGATTTCGCTGGGCGAGGAGTACTACGTGATCGACCCCGCGCTGTGCACCGAGTGCGTGGGGCACCACGACCTGCCGCAGTGCGTGGAGGTGTGTCCGGTCGAGTGCATCATCCCCGACCCCGAGCACGCGGAGACGCGCGACCAGCTCGCCCGCAAGTACGCAGCCCTGACGCACGCAAACGAGGGGGATGCGGCATGACCGGCCTGCCGCGCGTATTGCTGTTTGCCCTGCTGCTCGTCGGCGCGGACATCGCGGCGGCGGCCGCGCCCCCCGTCGCCGCCGTCAAACCCGGCCACGCCGCGATCGCCAGCGCGCACCGGCTCGCCACCGAGGCGGGGCTGGAAGTGCTGGACAAGGGCGGCAACGCGTTCGACGCGGCGATCGCGGTGGCTGCCACGCTGGCGGTGGTCGAGCCGCAGAGCTCCGGCATCGGCGGCGGCTTCTTCATGCTGATCCACCGCGCCGCCGACGGCCGCGAGGCGATGATCGACGCGCGCGAGGTCGCGCCGGCGGCGGTCGACGCAAAGGCGTACGCCGATGCCGACGGCAGGCCGAACCGCGACGCCGCGACCAACGGCCCGACCTCGGCCGGCATCCCCGGCGAGCCGGCCGGCCTGGCGTGGGTGGCCGCGCATTACGGCAAGCTGCCGCTGAAGGCGTCGCTGGCGCCGGCGATCCGCATCGCCACGAACGGCTTCAAGCCGGATGCGCGGTTCCTCGGCCGGCTCCAGGAGCGGCGCGAGGTGATCGCGCGCTATCCCGCTTCGGCGGCACTGCTGCTGGCCGCCGACCGGCAAGTGCCGAAGCCGGGCTGGGTGTTCAGGCAGCCCGACCTCGCGCGCACGCTGGAGCGCCTCGCCGCGCAGGGCGCCGACGGCTTCTACCGGGGCGAAACCGCGCGCGCGCTGGTCGACAGCGTGCGCGCCGCCGGCGGCAACTGGACGCTGGACGACCTCGCCGGCTACCGCGTCGTCGAGCGCGAGCCGATCCGCTTCGACTACCGCGGCTGGCGCATCGTCACCGCGCCGCCGCCGTCCTCGGGCGGCGTGGCGCTGGCCGAGATCTTCAACATCCTGCGCGGCTACGACCTCGCCGCGATGGCGCCCGCGCAGCGCTACCACGCGATCATCGAGGCGATGCGGCGCGCGTTCCGCGACCACAACGAATACCTCGGCGATCCCGACTTCGTGAAGATGCCGCTGGACATGCTGTTGTCGCCGCACTACGCGGACGGCCTGCGCGCGTCGATCCTGCCGGACAAGGCCACGCCCTCGGCGATGCTGCCCGCGGCGCTGGCGCACGAGCCCGGCACCGACACCACGCATTTCTCGATCGTCGACCGCGACGGCAACATGGTCGCCTGCACCTCGACGGTGAACCTGCCGTTCGGCTCCGCTTTCGTCGCCGGCGGCACCGGCGTGATCCTCAACGACGAGATGGACGACTTCGCGCTGGTGCCGGACGCGCCCAACGCGTTCGGCCTGCGCGGCAACCAGGCCAACGCGCCGGCGCCGGGCAAGCGCATGCTGTCGTCGATGAGCCCGACCTTCGTGTTCGGCAAGGACCGCATCGGCGTGCTTGGCACGCCCGGCGGCTCGACCATCATCACCCAGGTGTTCGAGGGCATCCTCGCCTTCATGGACGGCAAGCCGGCCGCGACGATCACCGCGCAGCCGCGCTACCACCACCAGTACCTGCCGGACCTGGTCTACGTCGAGCCGCACGCGTTCGACGACGCCACCACGAAGGCGCTGCAGGACATGGGTTACACCTTCAAGCAGCGCGATGGCTGGGGCTTCATGAACGTGGTCACCTGGGATCTCGGGACCGGCAAGCTCGACGCCGCCAGCGATCCGCGCGGCGTGTCGGGCCTGGGCAAAGTGAAGTGATGCCGTGATGAAACTTTGGTCGCTCCCGGGCAACTCGCAGCGATTGGATGGCGGCGCAATGTTCGGCAATGCGCCGCGGGCGATGTGGGCGCAGTGGATCGCGCCGGACGCGGAGAATCGCATCCCGCTGGCCTGCCGCTGCCTGCTGGCCGCCGGCCTCGACGGCAGGAACGTGCTGTTCGAGACCGGCATCGGCGCGTTCTTCGAGCCGAAGCTGCGCGAGCGCTACGGCGTGGTCGAATCGCAGCACGTGCTGCTGGACTCGCTGGCGCGCGCCGGCTTCCGCCACGAGGACATCGACGTGGTGGTGCTCTCGCACCTGCACTTCGACCACGCCGGCGGCCTGCTGGCGGCGTGGCAGGAAGGGCAGCCGCCGCGGCTGCTATTCCCCAACGCCACCTTCGTGGTCGGCCGCGAGCACTGGCAGCGCGCGCAGCATCCGCATCCGCGCGACCGCGCCTCGTTCATCCCCGAGCTGCTGCCGATGCTGGAAGCGAGCGGCCGCCTGGAACTGGTCGACGGCGAGCACGCGCGCGCGCTCGGCGAGTCGGTGCGCTTCACCTTCACCAACGGCCACACGCCGGGGCTGATGCTGGCCGAGGTGATGCCCTCGCCGGGCGCCGGCGGCGGCGTGGTCTTCTGCGCCGACCTGATCCCCGGCCGCGCCTGGGTGCACCTGCCGATCACGATGGGCTACGACCGCTACCCCGAGCTGCTGATCGACGAGAAGCGCGCCTTCCTCGAGGACAAGCTCGCGCGCGGCGTGCGCCTGTTCTTCACCCACGACGCGGAGATCGCGATGGCCGCGGTGACGCGCGACGCCAAGGGCCGCTTCGGCACCACCGCCGAATGCGCCGAACTGGCCGGCCTCGCGCTGTGAAGCCGGCCTGTGCGCCGGCGAGCGCGTCGGGTTAAGGTCGGCCGGCCGCTTCAAGGCCCGTCGCGAAGACCGTGCGGGAGGGGGCGCGGCGCCGGCGAGTTGCCTTCCGCGGCCGAAGCCGCGCCCGCGAGCTGTGCCGCGCATCGGGGGAATCACGCATGATCGGATGGGGACCGGACCGTTGGGGCTCGCGCATCGCCGGATGCGCGCTGCTGGCGTTGGCGCTGCTGCTGCTGGCCGCCACCGAGCGCGCGGCGCGGCTGCGCGTCGCGGCGGAGGACGCAGTCGGCGGCTTCGTGCTGACCGGCGCCGACGCCCAGCCCGGACCGGGCGTCGAGGGCGGCCTGGTGCTGGTCGCCGGCACGCCGCAGGTGATCAGCCTGGCCACCGACCTGCAGTTCGCCGTCGCCGCTTCGGCGCCGGCGCTGGTGCGCAAGGTCGAGATGTTCCAGTGGCGCGAAATCGCGTTCGGCGGCGGCGCGCCGAGCTACGAGCTGGACTGGGTGGATCGCGCGGTCGATTCGTCGCGCTTCCGCCAGCCGCGGGGCCACGAGAATCCGGGCGCGTTCCCGTTCGAAGGCGCGCGCTTCTACGCACCCAGCGTGCGCCTGGCCGGCTACACGCTGTCGCTGCCGCTGCTGCAGGCGATTCCCGGCTATGAAGCCTACGCGCCCGACCTGTCGCGGCTGCCGCCCAACCTCGCCGCCAGCTTCCAGGCCGTCGAGGGCGCGCTGACGACCAGCGCTGACCCGGCGTCGCCGCGCCTTGGCGACCTGCGCGTGAGCTGGGCGGTGGTGCCGCTGCAGCCGATCACGGTGGTCGCGCGCGTGCGGAACGGCACGCTGGTGCCGGCCGCCGGCGCCGACGGCGTGGCCACGGCGCGCGTGCAGCTCGGCGAGCGCGCGCCGGCGGACATGCTGCCCGACATGCCCGAGGCGCCGCGCTACGCCTGGGCGCGCCGTGCGCTGGTGCTGCTGCTGGCCTGGGGCGGCGCGATGCTGCTGCTGAACGGCAGGCGCCGCGACGAGATCGCCGCGCTGCTCGCCGCCACGGCGCCGCTGGCGGCGCTCGGCGGCGCGCTGTGGCTGGATACGCGCAGCGTCGCCGCGGTTGCGCTGTTCGCGCTGGCGGCGCTGGCCGGCGGCGGCGCGCTGCTGCGCTTGAAGCGCCCGCGCGCCGCGCGGCCCACCCGTCGTTGAATCCGGAGGAACGCATGTCCATCACCGCCCTGTACGCCGCGCTGTGCGCCCTGATCGTGTTGGTCCTGGCGCTGCGCGTATCGCTGTACCGCAACGCCCAGCGCATCGGCATCGGCGACGGCGGCGACCCGCGGCTGCAGCGCCGCATCCGCGCCCATGCCAATGCGGTCGAGCACCTGCCGCTGGCGCTGCTGCTGCTGCTCCTGCTCGAACTCGGACAGGCGCAGCCGTGGCTGCTGCATCTGCTGGGGGCGGCGCTGGTGGCGGCGCGCGTGCTGCATGCGGTCGGCCTGAGCGCCAGCGGCGGGAAGTCGTGGCCGCGCTTCATCGGCGCCCTGGCGACCTATGCGATCGAACTGGCGCTGGCGCTGCTGCTGCTCTGGCAATACGGGGCGCGGCTCGCGTAGGCGGCGGCGTCCGCGCCCGCCGGCATCAGCCGGCAGGCGCGCGTGGCGCCGCCGGTCGCGCGCCCGCGCCGACGAAGAATCCGCCCAGCCATGCGAGCGTCGCCACCAGCGCGGCGGCGATCAGGGCGGTGCCGGTGGCCTGCTGCTGGCCGGTGAGATAGGCGTTGCAGAGTCGCAGCGGCGCGGCCAGGTACAGCCAGCCGGCCACGGCCAGCATCGGCAGCAGGTTGCCGAGGAACACGCCGCGGCCGATCAGGCCCGCGGGCCGCCACGACACCGCCAGGGCGAAGCCGACGCCGAGGCCGAGCGAAACGAACTTCGCGGCGTCCAGCCAAGGCTCGACGAGCGCGTCGTCCAGTGCCTTGGGCAACATCCAGAACGTGCTCGTCAGCGCCGCGCAGAGCAGGCCGGCGATGCCGTGGCGATTCCAGCGCGCGATCGCCGCGCGCCAGCCCGACGGCAGGCCGGCCGCCGCCAGCGCGCCGGCCGCCGCCAGCAGCGGGAACTGCACCAGCATGTGCAGGCGCATGTCCGCTTCGAGCAGGGCGCGCACGGGCGGCGCGGCGAGCGCCGCGAACAGGGCGATGGCCGCGATCCGCGCGCCGCGTTCACGGCTGCCGCTCATCGGCCGCCTCCCGCGCAGTCGGTGCCAGGTACGGCGCCAGCACCGGATCGCTCCACGCATCGCCGTAATCCACGATGCGGCTCAACCGGCCCGAGGCGTCCACCCACAGCAGCGCGGCATTGTGCTGGAAGTCGCCGTGGCCGTCGTCGATCACGACCACGCCGAAAAACCGCAACAGGCCCGGCAGGTCGGCGGGATCGGCCACGCGCGCGATCCGCCAGATCGCCGGATCGGCGCCCATGCGCCGGGCGTAGGCGGCGAGCGCGGGACCGTCGTCGCGCGCGGGATCGAAGCTGATCGTCAGCAGGCCGACGCGTGCGTCGAGGTGCCGCCGCCGCAGGTTGGCCTGGATGCGCTGGTATTGCGTGCCGAGCACGCTGCACAGCGTCTCGCAGCGCGTGTAGATGAAGTCCACGATCCAGGCGCGCCCGTCGGCCTGCAGCCACTCGCGCAGGGCGTGCGTGTTGCCCGCCGCATCGATCAGCCGCGTCTGCGGCAACAGCGGCTGCCGTTCCTGCACGTACAGCCGCCGCGCCTGCTCGGCGGTGAACGCGCTGAACCCGTGCGTCATGCGCGCGGCCGCCGCCACCGCCAGCACCAGCAGCAGCAGGCAGGCCAGCGCGGTGCGCACCGGCCGCCTCCGTCAGGTTCCCGCGGCGCGGGCGCCCGAGCCGCGGCCACCGGCGATGCGCAGCACGGCCGGCAGCACGATCAGGGTGGCCGCCGCGAGCACCAGCAGGGCGAATCCCGAGGCGATGCGGTCGTATCCTTGCCATTCCGGAAGGTGGACCGCGAAGCGGCGCGGCACGCTGGCATGGCCGGAGTACAGGAACATCAGCACGAATCCGAGCGCAGACAGGGCGTACAGCCAGAACAGCCCGCCCTGCAGCACGCCGAACCGCGCCGGCGCCTGCTCGTGCGACAGCCAGTTGATGAACGCCAGGATCATCGCCACGCAGCCGATCAGCAGGTAGAAGTGGAAGTGCCCGGGCACCCACAGCGTGTTGTGCATGACCTGATTGATGGCGATGGTGCCGTCGATCACGGCGGGCACGATGCCGGCGCTCCAGCCGAAGATCGAGAGCACCAGCAGTCCCGAGGTCAGATCCCAGCGGATTCCGCTGCGGTGGATGTTGGCGAGCGTGCCGACCAGGGTGACCGCGAGCACCGGCAGGCTGCTGGTGTAGGAGACCACCTGGCCCATGATCACCGCCCACAGCGGCATGGCGAAGTCCATCAACAGGTGGTGCGGATACACCACCAGCACCATCAGCAGGGTCGCGTTCCAGGCCAGCACGAAGGCCCGGTACACGCCCCACGGATGGCCGGTGTAGCGCGGCAGGATCTCGTACACGGCGATCACCGCCATGTAGATCGTGGCGTTGATCGCCACGTGGCCGAAGAAGTAGATCAGGTTCTTGGCCAGCAGCGCGGAGATCGCGAACTGCGGCAGGTACAGGTTGATCAGCATCATGGTCAGGATCGCCGCGCCGGCGAACACCGCGAGCAGGTTGGCGATGCTGACCACCGTCCCCGCCAGCACCGCCGGCGGCGGCGCGTCGCGCTTGTCGCCGCTGCGCAGCATCTTCCAGCCGAGCGCGACGGCGAAGCTGCCGTAGCGTTGCAGGATGGCGCGCGTGGTTTCCAGGAAGAACACCAGCATGCCCACCCCGACCAGCAGCACGCCGACCAGGTAGCCGGCCGCGGCGCCGCGCGTCCACATGCCCATCGGATGCGCCGGCAGCGGATACAGGAACGTCCACGCCCCGGCGAAACCGCCGGCGAAGATGCTCCACAGCACGACCGCCACGCCGGCCAGGAAGAACGCCAGGTTGGCGATGGCGGCGCCGCGCCGGAGCGCCACGTGCTGGCCGAGGAAATGCCACAGCACCGCGCTGCCGCCGAGTGTGGCGATGGCGACCATGCCGATGCCGTGTGCGGTCATGAGCTGGTAGAAGCGGTCCGGCCCGATCGTCATCCATTCGCTCTGGGCCAGGCGCATCAGCACGCCGAACAGCATCAGCAGCAGCAGCACGATGCCGGTCAGCGCCGCGTAGAGGCGCACCTCGGGCGTGGCCCGGGCAACGGTGGTGGTGTCAGTCATGGCGCACCTCCGGGGATTGCGCGACGGAAGCGGCCTCGACGGTGAACTGGGTCATCATCGCGTAGTGGGCAAGACCGCAGTATTCGAGGCAGAGCACCCGATAGGTTCCGGGCGTGGCGAAGGTGTGGCGCAGGATGTTGGTGTAACCCGGCATCGCCTGGGTCTGGGTCACCAGGCGCAGGTGGTCGTCGTAGATGCCGAAGCCGTGGTTGACGTCGTCCGCGGTGACGTGGAACTCGATCGTCCGCCCGGCCGGGAAGTGGTCCTGCGACAGCGTCCAGCTCCACTGCCGCCCGACCGCCTGCACCACGATCGGATTGGCGGATGCGTTGCCGGGCAGCGGATACGGCATGTCGACCAGGCTGTAGCCGATCAGCGGCACGAACGCGATGGACAGCCCCCAGAAGATACCGCTGCGCCAGCGCGCCGATGCCGTATGCGCGCCGTCGTCGGCGCGGGTACGCGACGACGCCACGAAGTAGAGGAATACGATGGCGACCACGGCCATCACGACAAGGCTGGTCGCCCAAGCCAGTGACTGGTACATGTTGCGCCTCCCGATTGGACGTCCCCCCGGACGCGATCGGCGCACTGGCCGCAGAATCCGGCACATAGGTGCGCCGCAACTCCTGACGCCCTGATCCTAGTCGCCATCCCTAGCGGATACAACCGGGAGGCGTGGGGAGACGGGAAGGCCCGGAGCGGCGAGGGCCAGGCCGTTCGTGCGCGGATGGGACGCGCCCGCGAAACGCCATCGCCACGTCCCTGCGCCGCCGCGCGAAGCGGGCATGCTGCGCGCACCCCCACGCCGGAGCGCGCCATGCCCAGACTCGTATCGCTGATCGTCGCCGCGTCGCTCGCCTGGGGCCCGGCCCTCGCGGCTGCGCCGTACGCCGACGTGCGCGCCGAATGGAATGCGCCGCAGGCGCCGTTCCGCATCTACGGCAGCACCTATTACGTCGGCACCCACGGCCTGAGCGCCGTGCTGCTGGCCGATCCGGCCGGGCTGATCCTGATCGACGGCGACCTGCCGGAATCGGCGCCGCAGATCGCCGCGCACATCCGCGCGCTCGGCTTCCGTGTCGAGGACATCCGCTACATCCTCAACTCGCACGCGCACTTCGACCACGCCGGCGGCATCGCGCAACTGCAGCGGCTGAGCGGCGCGCAGGTGGTCGCCAGCGCGTCCGGTGCGTTCGCGATGGAGCACGGCGGCGTCGATCCCGCAGATCCGCAGGCGGGCGTGGCGTCGAGCTATCCCGCGGTTCGCGATGTGCGCACGATCGCCGACGGCGCGACGCTGGCGCTCGGCGCGCTGCGCGTCACCGCGCACTACACGCCCGGCCACACGCCGGGCAGCACGTCGTGGACCTGGGATGCGTGCGAGCACGGACGCTGCGAGCACGTCGTCTACGCGGACAGCCTGACCGCGGTCAGCGCCGACGGCTACCGCTTCGGCGACCCGCAGCATCCGCAGCGCGCCGAGGATTTCCGCCGCGCGATCGCCACCGTGGCGGCGCTGCCGTGCGACATCCTGCTGACGCCGCATCCCTCGGCCTCCAACCTGCGGGAGCGGCTGGACGCGCGCACGCGCGGACAGCGGCCGGACCCGCTGATCGACGCCAATGCTTGCCGCGCCTACGCGGCGACGGCGCTGAAAAACTTCGACGCGCGGCTGCAACGCGAACGCGCGCCGGCGCAGTAGGGTGGGCCTTGGCCCACCGTCGCAACGTCATCGAAAGAAACGATGGTGGGCCAAGGCCCACCCTACGAGTTGTTTCTTGACGCGGATGAACGCGAATCGGCGCGCATGGAGCGCTGTTCGGATCCGCGTTGATCCGTGTCCGGATGCTCTGACTCTTGGCGAAGTCCCGAGGACGCGGGGGGGACGGGCCGGCCGAGGCCCGCCCTACGCTTCGCCGGACGCGCCGCGTGCGGCCTCGATCTCGCCGCCGTGCTCGAGGAACCACAGCCCGGCGAACAGCTTGGGATCGACCGAATAGCCCGCGCGCGCCTTCGTCATCAGCCATGCGCCGGCTTCCGCACGCGGCACCGCGTGCACGACGATGCTCTCGGTGGCGTCGCCGCCGCCGGCGCCGACGCGGCGCAGGCCCCAGGCGCGCACGAAGTGGATCATCTCGGTGCTCATGCCGGACGACGACGGCCCCGAGTGCAGGGGCTCGACGCGCGCGCAGGCGTAGCCGGTTTCTTCTTCCAGTTCGCGTCGCGCCGCTTCCAGCGCGTGCTCGTCGCCGCGGCCGTCGAGGTCGCCGACCAGGCCGGCCGGCATCTCGATGGTGAACTGCCCGATCGGCACGCGGAACTGCTCGACGAACAGCACGCGGTCGTCCGGGGTGACGGCGACGACGATCGCCGCGCCGCCCGGCGTGTTGCGCTCGACGTATTCCCAGCGGCCGCGCTTGCGCAGCGTCAGCCAGCGGCCGGCGTGCAGGGTCTCGACCGGGGCGTCGGCGTCGTCGGGGCGGGCAGGGGTTTCGTGCATGCGGATGTCCTCATTCGGTCAGCGCGCGCACGCGCGAGCGCGTCAGCGGGCCGAAGCGCAAGCGGTCGAACAGCGCGTCCAGCGCGGCGGCGTCCGGCGCGCGCCGCACCAGCGCGCCGGGCAGCGCCGGCAGCGGCGCGTCCAGCGCGATCTGCGCCAGCCGGCGCGACAGCCGCGCCTGTCCGGCGTGTTCGCGCAGGCGCGCGGCCGCCGCGGCCGCGCCGCGCAGGCGCAGGAACGGAATCTCCTCGACGCGCGCCAGCACCGCGTCGAGGTCGCCGAAATGCGCCAGCAGCGCCGCGGCGGTCTTGGCGCCGACGCCGGGCACGCCGGGGATGTTGTCGATGGCGTCGCCGGTGAGCGCGAGATAGTCGGCGACCTGTTCCGGCCGCACGCCCATGCGCGCGTGCACGCCGTCGGCGCCCCAGCGCTGGCCGCGCGCGAAGTCCCACTGCTCGTCGCCGGGGCCGATCAGCTGGCCGAAGTCCTTGTCGGCGGAGACGATCACGCCGCGGAAGCCATGCGCGCGCAGGCCGTGCAGCGCGCTGCCGATCAGGTCGTCGGCCTCGTAGGTTTCGTCGGCCAGCACGGCGAGGCCGAGCGCGGCCGCGACCTCGCGGCAGCCCTCGAACTGACGCTTGAGGTCCGGCGGCGCCGGCTCGCGGTTGGCCTTGTAGGCGGGATAGATCGCGTTGCGGAACGAGCTGGTCAGCGCGATGTCGAACGCCGCCGCGGCGTGGGTCGGCCGCGCGCGTTCGAGCAGGTCGAGCAGGAAGCGGGTGAAGCCGTACACCGCGTTGACCGGACGGCCATCGACGTCGAAGAACTCGTCGGGCACCGAATGCCAGGCGCGGAACACGTACAGGCTGGCGTCGACCAGATGCGCGGTGGGCTGCATGTTCAGCCGTTCCAGGCGGAGACGACGTCGGCCAGCGCCGGGCGCCGGCGCTCGGGCACTTCGCCCTGCGGCGTGCCGATGTGCACGAAGCCGATCACGCGCTCGTGCGCGGCGAGGCCGAGCAAGGCGGCGACGTCGCGGTCGTAGGCGGCCCAGCCGGTGATCCACTGCGCGCCGTAGCCGAGCGCCTGCGCGCCGAGCAGCAGGTTGTAGGCGACGCAGCCGGCCGACAGCAGTTGTTCCTGGCCGGGCACCTTGGGGTTGTCCTCGATGCGCGCGATTACCGCGACCACGACCGGCGCCCAGGTGTAGCGCAGCCGGTCCTTGTTGCGCTTGTCCTCCGACAGCGCCGGATTCTTCTCGATCGCCATCGCCGCGACGCGCTCGCCGAAGCGCAGCTTGGCCTCGCCCTGCAGGACAAGCAGGCGCCACGGGGTCAGCGCGGTGTGGTCGGGCACGCGGATCGCGGCGGCGAAGATGCGTTCGAGTTCTTCCGGCGCGGGGCCCGGCGCGCCGAGCAGTCGGGTCGGCACCGATCGGCGCCGGAACAGCACATCGGAAGGCGGCGGCATGGTCATGCCGCGAGTCTAGCAGGCCGCGCGCAGCGGCCGGCCGCGCGGCCCGCGGCTATCCAGCGCGGCCGGGGGATCGGCTACGATGGGCGAAATGCCTGGGGAGAACGCCATGCCGGTCACCGTCGCCGCCGTCCGCGAAACCAGCGCCGGGGAGCGGCGCGTCGCCGTCACGCCCGAGATCGCGAAGAAGCTGCGCGGCAAGGGCATGGGCGTGCTGCTGGAGCGCGGGCTGGGCGATGCGGCCGGTTTCCCCGACGCGGCCTACGCCGGCGTCGAGTGGGGCGACGCGCCCGCGGTGCTGGCGCGCGCCGACGTGCTGCTCGCCGTGCAGCCGTCCGACGCGCACGCGGCGCAACTGCGCTCCGGCGCGGTGCTGATCGGCCAGTTGAAACCCTACGGCGCCGGCGAGCGCGTCGCGCAGTACGCCGCGCGCGGGCTGTCGGCGTTCGCGCTGGAGCTGCTGCCGCGCACCACGCGCGCGCAGGCGATGGACGTGCTGAGCTCGCAGGCCGCGGTCGCCGGCTACCGCGCCATGCTGATCGCCGCCGAAGCCGCGCCCAAGTTCTTCCCGATGCTGACCACCGCGGCCGGCACGATCCGTCCGGCGCGCGTGCTGGTGATCGGCGCCGGCGTGGCCGGCCTGCAGGCGATCGCCACCGCGCGCCGCCTCGGCGCGCAGGTGGAAGGCTACGACGTGCGTCCGGAGACGCGCGAGCAGATCGAATCGCTGGGCGCGAAGTTCCTCGACCTCGGCGTCAGCGCCGCCGGCAGCGGCGGTTACGCGCGCGAGCTGTCGGCGGAAGAGCGTGCCGCGCAGCAGCAGGCACTGGCCGAGCACCTGAAGAACGTGGACGTGGTGGTGACCACCGCGGCGGTGCCCGGCCGGCCGGCGCCGAAGATCCTCGGCGCGGCGATGCTCGCCGGCATGAAGGCCGGCGCGCTGATCGTCGATCTGGCCGCCGAGGGCGGCGGCAACTGCGAGGGCACGCGGCCCGGCGAGCGCGTGCGCCTCGGCGGCGTCGAAGTGCTGGGGCCGCTGAACCTGCCGGCCGGCGCGCCGCTGTCGGCCAGCGAGATGTACGCGCGCAACCTGGCCAACTTCCTCGAACTGCTGGTCAAGGACGGCGCGCTGGCGCCGGACTTCGCCGACGAACTGGTGGCGAAGACCTGCCTCGCGCACGGCGGCGAGGTGCGTTTCCGCGGCTGAGCGGGGCGCACGGTTGCGCATCCGTTTCTTGGGAGTGATCTCGGCGGAAGCCGCCGTGCGGCGCGTGCAGGGGCTTCGGTTCCGACAATGCCCGGCGAGGCGTGCGCCGCCATCGCGGGTCGCGATCGAAACGCTCCCACGCGAAGCCCCCACGAAAAATCGCGCTGCGGGGCAGCGAATCGCCTGTCGGTTTCGCGCGGCTATCCGCCGCCCGCGTCGTCGCGCGGGTGGTTGTCGTGCAGCCACTGCCGGCGCTGCTCCGGCGTCATCCGCTTCCACTGCTCGCGCAGCGCCTGGCGCTGTTCGGGCGGCAGTGCCTGGAAGTGCGCGTAGGCTTCGTGCAGCTTCTGCCGCTGTTCGGGGGGCAGGTCGTGGAACGCGCGCATGCGGCGGTGCAGCTCGTCGCGCTCCTGCGGCGTCATCGCCGCCCAGCGCTGCAGGCGCTCGCGGACCTGCTGCAGGCGTTGCGGCGGCAGCGCGCTCCAGCGCCGTGCGCGCTCGAGCAGGTGCCGCTGGCGGTGCGGTGGCAGTTGGTCCCATTGCGACTGCAGCGGCGCGAGCAGGTCGCGCTGCTGCGCGTCGAGGCTGCCCCAGGGCACCGGCGTTGGCGCTTCGCGCGGGACTTGCGCCGACTCCTGCGCGGCCGGCGGCGTATCCGCGGCTTGTGCGGACGCGTGGGTGGCGCACCCCAGCGCCGCCAGCAGCGGCACGAGGCGCAACGCGCGACGGGGCGATACGAGCCTCATCGGTGCTGTCCCTGCTGCGGCCGGTTGGCCAGCCAGGCGTAAAAGTCGAGGTCGCGGGCCATGTCGACCTGTTCGGCGTCGGCTTCCAGCAGCGGCTCGCTGTCGCCGTCGGCGATCGCGGCGCCCGGCGCCGCAGCGGCGGGCGGGCGCGGCGCTTCGTGCAGCCAGACCACGCCGAGCGCGAGCAGCCCGGCCGCCAGCGCGCCCGCGGGGATCAGCGCGTGCGCGGCGCGCGGGCGGCGTGCCGCTTGCAGGGCGCGCACGCGCGCGCCGCGCAGGCGCGCCGCGGTGGCGGCGTCGAGGCCGGCGCAGGCGCGGTCGAACGGACGGCGGCAGCGGTTTTCGGGATCTTCGGCGCGCATGTTCATCGCCATGCCTCCAGTTGGATGCGCAACGCCTCCAGCGCGCGCGAGAGATGCGTCTTGACGCTGCCCTCCGAGCAGCCCATCGCGCGGGCGGTCCCGGCGACGTCCAGGCCTTCCAGCATGCGCAGCATGAATGCCTGCTGCTGGCGCCGCGGCAGTCGGCGCACGGCCGCGGCCATGGCCGCGTAGGCCTGCTGGTCGAGCAGGCGCCGGCCCGGATCCGGCGCCAGGTCGGCCGGCTCCCAGGCCGGCGCCTCGTCGCCGTCGGCGTCGTCGCGCCCGTGCAGCCAGCCGACCACGATCGAGCGCACCTTGCGCCGCCGCTGCAGGTCGGTGATGCGCCGGCGCAGGATGCCCCAGAACAGCGGCGACCATTCCTCCGCCGGCTTGCCGGCATAGCTGCGCACCAGTCGCAGCATGGCGTCCTGCACGGCGTCCAGCGCGTCCTCACGATGGCCCAGCGCGATCTCGGCGACGCGGTAGGCGCGCCGCTCGACGCCGGCGAGGAAGCCTTCCAGCGTCGCCGCGCATGGCCGCGCCGGCGGCGCTTCCAGGGCCGCGTCGAGCGTTTCGGCGGCGCCGTTCATCGGCATGCGGCGGCCGCGTTCGCGGCGGTTCGGGCGGGCATGCGGTATTCCTCCACCTTTTCCGGACATGCACAACGCGCCACCGTCGCGCCGGTTGACATGGCCCCGTATGATGGGCCGGCGCCCGCGCGCGGCGGGGGAGTCCGTTCGCGCCGCGCGGGCGGCGCATCGTCCATCCGGCAGAGGCATCCCATGAGCGAAGATTTCCTCATGTTGTACATCTTCATGCTGGCGGCCTTCACGGGCTACGAGATCATCGCGCGGGTGCCGGTGATCCTGCACACGCCGCTGATGTCCGGTTCCAACTTCGTTCACGGCATCGTGCTGGTCGGCGCGATGGTGGCGCTGGGCCACGCCGACACCACGCTGGGCAAGACCATCGGCTTCATCGGCGTGCTGCTGGGCGCGGGCAACGCCGCCGGCGGCTACGTCGTCACCGAGCGCATGCTGGAGATGTTCAAGTCCAGCAGGAAGCCGGAGGGCGGGAAGTGATGGCCGCCCTGCTGCCGAACCTGGTCAAGGCGAGCTATTTCCTCGCCGCGCTGCTGTTCATCCTCGGCCTGAAGCGCATGAGCTCGCCGCGCACCGCGCGCGGCGGCATCGTCTGGGCCGGCGCCGGCATGCTGGTGGCGACGCTGGCCACGTTCTTCCTGCCCGGCATGCACAACCTGCCGCTGATCGCCGCGGCGATCGTGATCGGCACGCTGGCGGCGTGGATTTCCGGCAAGCGCGTGGCGATGACCGCGATGCCGCAGATGGTCGCGCTGTACAACGGCATGGGCGGCGGCTCGGCGGCGGCGATCGGCGCCGGCGAACTGTTGAAGTTCGGCGCCGGCGAGGCGGCGTCGGCGACGCAATTGGTGCTCGGCGTGGTCGGCGCGCTGATCGGCTCGGTTTCGTTCTCCGGATCGCTGATCGCCTTCGCCAAGCTGCAGGGCTGGATGGACAAGCGCTTCGTGTTCGCCGGCCAGCGCGTGGTCAATGCGCTGGTGTTCCTGGCCGCGCTGGCGGCCGGCGCGGCGCTGGTCGCGGGGCGGCTGGAGATCGGGCTGGTCGTCGCGTTCTTCGCGCTGGCGCTGGCCTTCGGCGTGATGATGACGCTGCCGATCGGCGGCGCCGACATGCCGGTGGTGATCTCGATGTACAACGCCTTCACCGGCCTGGCGGTGGCGTTCGAAGGCTTCGTGCTGCACAACGAGGCGATGATCATCGCCGGCATGGTGGTCGGCGCCGCCGGCACGCTGCTGACCCAGTTGATGGCCAAGGCGATGAACCGTTCGCTGGCCAACGTGCTGTTCGGCAGCTTCGGCGCGAGCGGCGGCGTTGCGCAGGAAATCACCGGCGCGCAGAAGCCGATCGAGGCCGCCGACGCCGCGGTAATGATGGCCTACGCCGAGCGCGTCGCCATCGTCCCCGGCTACGGCATGGCCGTGGCGCAGGCGCAACACAAGGTCTGGGAGTTCGCCAAGCTGCTGATCGAGCGCGGCGTGAAGGTGCGCTTCGCCATCCATCCGGTGGCGGGCCGCATGCCCGGACACATGAACGTGCTGCTGGCCGAGGCCGGCGTGCCGTACGACCTGATCGCCGACATGGACGACATCAATCCGGAGTTCCCGGCCACCGACGTGGCGCTGGTGATCGGCGCCAACGACGTGGTCAACCCGGTGGCGAAGACCGATCCGGCCTCGCCGATCTACGGCATGCCGATCCTCGACGTCGCCAGCGCGAAGAACGTGATCGTGATCAAGCGCGGCAAGGGCACCGGCTTCGCCGGCATCGAGAACGCGCTGTTCTACGCCGACAACGCGCGCATGCTGTACGGCGACGGCCAGGCGGCGGCGGGACAACTGGTGGCCGCGGTGAAGGCGCTGGACGGCGGCCACTGAGGCCGCCGCCCCGGCGGGGCACGGCCGGATTGTCTCAGCGCGGCTGCGGTCGCTTCCAGGCCAGCAGCGCCGCCAGCGTCGCGCCGGCCAGCGTCAGCGCCACGTCGGTGGCGTCGAGCGACAGCCGCGCCACCTCGAAGGTCATGCCGGCGCCGATGCGGCGCAGCGTCTCCAGGAACTGCAGGCCCATCGCCGCGGCCACGCGATTCACCGCGAACAGGCACTGCGCGTAGGCGGCGGCCAGCAGCGTGCCCGACGCCGCCAGCAGCGCGGTGCGCGCGCCGGGTGGGCAGCCCCACCAGCGCAGGCTGGCGGCCATGCCGATCGCCACCGCGAGCGGCGCCAGCGGCAGCGCGCGGCCGCTCCACAGCGCGACCAGCGCCCACAGCGCGCCCAGCGCCGACGCGAACAGCGCCGTGCCGAGGATCGACAGCGGCCAGGAGGGATGCGGATCGGGCATGCGGGGCTGCGGCGGCACGAAAAGGCCGCATGATAGCCGCTGCGGCGCGCGCCTCAACACGGTCGCGGTGCGCGGGCGCCTTGAGTTTGCGCGGTGCGGCCCTGACCTGGGTCAGGACCGTCCGCGGCCGGCGGCATAATATGTGCGATCCGCGGCCGCATCGATCGTTCCCGCACGGCCGCCACGCGAGGATTCCATGAGCGGTTTCAGTCTCAACAGCGAGCCCTTCACCCTGCAACGCGACTGCCCGGCGGTAATGGTGCCGCAAGGCGATCAAGTCGTGCTGCCCGCCGGGCAGATCGGCTACATCACCCAGGCGCTGGGCGGCAGTTTCACCGTATACGTGGACGGCAACCTGTTCCGCATCCCCGGCGACGACGCCGACGCGCTGGGCAAGGAGAAGCCCGAGCCGCTGGCGCTGGCGGAAAACGCCGGCGACGAGGACGTCGAGAAGCTGGTGTGGGAACAACTGCGCACCTGCTTCGACCCGGAGATCCCGATCAACGTGGTCGACCTCGGCCTGGTCTACGACGTCAGCCTCGAGCACATGGACGACGGCCGCCGCCGCGTCTACGTCAAGCTCACCCTGACCGCGCCGGGCTGCGGCATGGGCGACATCCTGGTCGACGACGCGCGCACCAAGATCGAGATGATCCCCACCGTCGGCGTCGCCGACATCGACCTGGTGTTCGAGCCGCCGTGGACGCAGTCGATGATGTCCGACGCGGCCAAGCTCGAAACCGGCATGCTGTAACCGCGCCGGCGTTCGCCCGGCGCATCCGCGCTTCCTTCGGTTCTTCTTCCCGCCGCGGGAGCGGTTCCAGCCGCGATCCCGGAACGCCGCTTCGTGGCTGAAGCCCCTCCCACAGGCGGCGGCGATCCGCGGCCGAAGCCGCTCGCGCGCTTCCGAGAAAAAATTTTTCGCCGCGTGCGTGCGAGCCGGGAAATTCTCCGCGCCGTGCGCGTGCGAACTCGGAATTTTTCCTAGTGCAGCGCGAAGCACGCGTTGCTAGTCTCGGCGAATCCTGTGGACGGGGGGTCCGCAGGTGATCCCGCAGCGGCGCCGTTTCGACACCGTGCGCCGCTCCGCAGCAAGCCACGAAGCTCCACGCGCTCGCGCGCGAGGTGGCGCGGATGCGTGCGGGCTCCAGGGACGGACAGATCCGGCCGCAGGCGCGGCCGCACAAGCAGTCCAATCCGAGGGGAGCAACGTGATGCGAATCAGGCATCGAACAAGTGTGTTGATCGGGGCATTGGGGATGGCGTTCGCCGCCGCCGCGCCGGCGGCGACGTCGCAACGCGTGCACGCGCAGATGCAGGGCGTCGCGCCGGTCGCGGCGAACGCGCTCGCGGCCAACCTGAACCTGGGCGCGAACGCCACGCTGGCGCCGCGCGGCAGCCTGCCCACCGCGCACGGCACGCGCACCGTGCGCATGCAGCAGATGTACATGGGCGTGCCGGTGTACGGGCACGGCGTCGCCGTCGAACAGGACGCCCGCGGCAACGCGCAGCGCGCCAACGGCCTGGTCGCGCAGGGCGTGCAGCTCGACCTGGCTTCGGTGACGCCGAAGCTGAGCGACCAGCAGGCGATCGCCGCGCTGGCCAGCCATCACGGGCAGAGCCTCGCGGCCGGCGGCAAGGTGCGCAACGCGCACGCGCAACTGTTCGTCTATCCGCAGGCCCAGGGCAAGGCGCGGCTGGTCTACCTGACCTCGTACTTCAACGACGACGTCCGCCCGACCCGCCCGACCGCGATCGTCGACGCCGAAACCGGCGCCGTGATCAAACAGTGGGACGGCCTCACCACCGCCGACGCCAACGGCCCCGGCGGCAACCAGAAGACCGGCCAGTACACGTACGGCATCGACTATCCCGCGCTGCAGGTCACGCAGTCGGGCAGCACCTGCACCATGCAGAACGCCTACGTGAGGACCTACAACCTCGCCCAGTCGACCAACGCCTCGGGCGGCACGCTGTGGAGCTTCACCTGCCCGACCAGCCAGGGTGATGCGGTCAACGGCGGCTACGGCCCGATCAACGACGCCCATCACTTCGGCGGCGTCGTGCACGACATGTACACCGCCTACACCGGCGCCGCGCCGCTGAGCCAGGTGCTGCTGATGAAGGTGCACTATGGCAAGAGCTACGAGAACGCGTTCTGGGACGGCACGCAGATGGTGTTCGGCGACGGTGCCAGCACCTTCTATCCGCTGGTCGCCGAGGACGTCACCGGCCACGAGATCAGCCACGGCTACACCGAGCAGCACTCCAACCTGGAGTACACCGGCCAGTCCGGCGGCATGAACGAGGCCTATTCCGACATCGCCGGCGAGGCCACCGAGTACTTCGACCGCGGCCACAACGACTTCCTGGTCGGCGCCGACATCATCAAGAACGGCACCGCGCTGCGCTACATGTGCACGCCCAGCCAGGACGGCGGCTCGATCGACAACGCCTCGCAGTACTACAGCGGCCTCGACGTGCACTACTCCAGCGGCGTCTACAACAAGGCGTTCTGCCTGCTCGCCAAGACCTCCGGCTGGGATACCAAGAAAGCCTTCCAGGTGTTCGCGCGCGCCAACGCCATGTACTGGAACGCCACCGAGGACTTCAACTCGGGCGCCTGCGGCGTGCAGAGCGCGGCCACCGACCTCGGCTATCCGGTCGCGGACGTGACCGCGGCGTTCACCGGCGTGGGCGTGGCTTGCCCGACCGGCGGCGGCGGTGGCGGCGGTGGCAGCACCAGCCTGCAGAACGGCGTGCCGGTCACCGGCCTCAGCGGCAGCGCGGGCCAGGAGCTCAGCTACACCGTGGACGTGCCCGCGGGCGCCAGCAACCTGGTGATCGCCATCTCCGGCGGCACCGGCGACGCCGACCTGTACGTCAAGTTCGGTTCCGCGCCGAGCACCACCAGCTACGACTGCCGTCCGTACAAGGCCGGCAACAGCGAGTCCTGCAGCTTCGCCACGCCGCAGACCGGCACCTACTACGTCAAGGTGCGCGGCTATTCCAGCTTCTCCGGCGTCAGCCTGCAGGCGAGCTGGAGCACCAGCGGCGGCGGCGGTGGCGGCACGGTGTTCAGCAACACCACCAACGTCAGCATTCCCGATCGCAGCAGTGCGACCAGTTCGATCAGCGTCACCGGCATCTCCGGCAGCGCGCCGTCGGCACTGAAAGTCACCGTCGACATCGTGCACAGCTATCGCGGCGACCTGCAGATCGACCTGATCGCGCCGAACGGCACCAGCGCGCGCCTGAAGAGCGCCGACGGCTCCGACAGCGCGGACGACGTGCATGCCACCTACACGGTGAACGCGTCCTCGTCGCCGGCCAGCGGCACCTGGAAGCTGAAGGTCACCGACGTATATCGCGGCGACACCGGCTACATCGACGGCTGGTCGTTGCAGTTCTGAGCTCGCCGGGGGCGCCCCCCGCCACCCGACTTGAGCGACCCGGCCCGCAAGGGCCGGGTTTTTTTGTGGCGCTTCCCCGGCGGCGCGGGCGGCTTCGGCGCGCTGCCGGGACGCGATGCGGAGCCGAGGTCAAGCCAGGCCAGCCCCGCCGATGCGCTTGCGCAGGCGCCGGCGATTCGCGGTGAAGCCGCGCGTGTTACCCCAAAGCGGAATCCTTTCTGTGATCGCGATCGCGATGTGCGCGCGCGTTTCCGTGCGCCGGCGCCGCTGCGCGTGGCGTGCACAAGATTCTTTCGCCAACCTGTCGATATACGCCTTTTTTCGTAAGAATCTTTCTTAATGCGCCGCACCGCGAGCGCGTGTAGCTTCGCCGCGCCTGCATCGGGGGGTGTGGGCGGTCCCGCAACGGCGCCGGTTTCCGAAAGCGCCGCTTCGCAGACATCGCCATCGCATTCGAGCGCGTTCGCCCGAATGGCGCGGACGCGCGCGGGCTCCAGGGAAGGACGGCACGGCCGCGGTCGCGGCCGCATTCGATCAATCGGAGGGGAAAACTGCAATGAAACCCAGGCACAGACTGAACGTGCTCGCTGCTGCCGTACTGAGCTTCGTCGCCGCCGTCGGCGTCGATACGGCGACCGCAGCCGGAAATTCATCGACCAACGCACAGGTCGCCAGCGACACGTCGCCCGTCGTCGCGCATGCCTTCGTCCTGCACAAGGGCGATGCCTACAGCGGCCAGTTGTCGTTCGCGCAGCCGATGCACGTCGAGGTGGCGCTGAAGCTGCGCAACGGCACCGAGCTGAAGAGCTTCATCGCCGCGGCCCACCAGGGGCTCGCGCCGCTGGCGCAGCGCGTGATGCCGCATGCGCAGTTCATGCAGCGGCACGCGCCGACCGCGAGCCAGGCCCAGGCCGTGGCCGACTACCTGACCCGCTCCGGCTTCAGCAACGTGGTCATCTCGCCCAACAACATGCTGGTGTCGGCGGACGCCACCGCCGACGTCGTGCAGTCGGCGTTCCACACCACGTTCTCGCGCGTGCATGCGAAGGATGGCCGCGACACCTACGCCAACACCTCCGACGTGCACATCCCGGGGGCGCTGCAGGACAGCGTGCTGTCGGTCATCGGCCTGCAGGACGTGCATCGTGCGCACACCTTCGCGCGCGTGCTGCCGCAGGGCGGCTTGAGCACGCAGGCGATCACCGGGCACAACCCGACCGAGTTCTCGTCCATCTACGGCGGCACCGGCGTGCCGACGGCGGCGGGCGTGACCGTGGGCATCATCACCCAGGGCAGCCTTACCCAGGTGGTGAAGGACCTGAACACGTTCACGTCCAACAACGGCCTGGCGACGGTGACGACGCAGACCGTCAACACCAACGGCACCAGCACCGACACCAGCGGCCTCGGCGAGTGGGACCTGGACAGCCAGGACATCGTCGGCATGGGCGGCGGCCAGGTCGGCAAGCTGATCTTCTACAACATCCCGACGCTGTCGAACGCCAACCTCACCGCCGACATCAACACGGTGGTCAACGCCAACGCGGCGAAGATCATCAACGTGTCGCTGGGCGAGTGCGAGACTGACGCGCAGGGCGACGGCTCGGCCGCGGCGCAGGACCAGAGCTTCCAGCAGGCGGCCGCGCAGGGCCAGACGTTCTCGATCTCGACCGGCGATTCCGGCGCCGACGAGTGCGGCAACGGCGGCACCACGCCGAGCTGGCCGGCGGCCTCGCAGTACGTGGTCGCGGTGGCCGGCACCAAGCTGGACGCCTCCACCACCACCTGGAACAGCGAGGTGGTGTGGAACGACCTCAGCATCAACAACGGCGCCACCGGCGGCAGCGAGAGCACGTTCGAGCCGAAGCCGAGCTGGCAGACGCTGTGGTCCGGCACGCACCGCGGCGTGGCCGACGTCGCCTTCGACGGCAGCCCGAGTTCGGGTGCCGAGGTGATCGTCAACGGTTCGACGGAGCAGATCGGCGGCACCAGCCTGTCGGCGCCGATCTTCGCCGGCATGTGGGCGCGGGTGATCGCGGTGAAGGGCACCGCCGTCGGCTTCGCCGGCCCGCTGCTGTACCAGTTGCCGGCGTCCGACTTCCACGACGTGACCTCTGGCAACAACGGCGGCGAAACCGCGGGCGCGGGCTACGACCTCGCCAGCGGCCGCGGCAGCGTGATCCTGAGCAGCGCGATCAACGATCTCGGCGGCGGCGGTGGCACCAACACCCCGCCGGTCGCGAACTTCTCGTTCGTGGCGAGCGGCCTGACGGTGAACTTCACCGACAGCTCCACCGACAGCGACGGCACGATCGCCTCGCGCTCGTGGACCTTCGGCGACGGCGGCACCTCGACCGCCACCAACCCCAGCCACACCTACGCCGCGGCCGGCACCTACAGCGTCTCGCTGACGGTGACCGACAACGGCGGTGCGACCAACACCAAGACGCAGTCGGTGACGGTCAGCAGTGGCGGCGGTTCTTCGCAGTTGCTCGGCAACACCGGCTTCGAGAGCGGCTCGGCCTCGCCGTGGTCGATGAGCTCGGGCACGCTGTGCAGCAACAGCACGTGCTCGGGCGAGACCGCCCACGCCGGCTCGTGGTTCGCCTGGATGGACGGCTACGGCAGCTCGCACACCGACACGGTGTCGCAGACCGTGACGATCCCGGCCGGCAAGACCTCGGCGTCGCTGCGGTACTACCTGCACATCGACACCAGCGAAACCACCACGTCGACCGCGTACGACAAGCTGTACGTGCGGGTCTACAGCACCTCCGGCACGCTGCTGAAGACGCTGGCGACCTACTCCAACCTCAACCACAACAGCGGCTACACGGTGCACAGCAACAGCCTGGCCAGCTATATCGGCCAGACCGTGGTGATCAAGTTCACCGGCACCGAGGACTCGTCGCTGCAGACCTCGTTCGTGCTCGACGACGTCACCCTGACCGTGCAGTAAGCCGACGCGGCGGGGGCCGCACGCAGCGGCCCCCGTCCGTCACACCGGTTGCTCCCTGCTCGATGGGTGCCCCCCGCATCCCGGATCGAGCGGCCCGGCCCGTGAGGGCCGGGTTTTTTTGTCCAACTCCCCGCTGCAGGAGCGGCTTCGGCCACTGCGGCGGAACGGCGGTTCGCGACCGAGCCCCTCCCGCAGGAGTCCGCTGCGGCAGCGCCCGCGGCGAGCGTCAGGCTTCCTCGAAGCGGTTCGCGCCGCGGTTCTTGCGCACGCGCATCGGGTCCCACACGCGGCCGTTCATGGCGATGTAGACGCCGTCGGGCAGGGTCTGCACCGCGCCGACCGCGCAGCCGATGTTGAACACCGCGTCGGAGCCCTGGAAGCGCGCGGGGTTGAGCGCGCCGGTCAGCACGATCACCTTGCCGGCGATGCCGGTCAGCGCGCGCGCAGTGTCGACCATGGTGTCGGTGCCGTGGGTGACCAGCACGTGGCGATGCGGCTGCGCCTCGATGGTGCGGCGGATCAGCTGGCGGTCGTCCTCGGCCATGTCGAGGCTGTCCTTGCGCAGGATCGACACCACCTCGAAGCGGAACGCGACGCCGAGCTGCGACAGGATCTCGCCGATCTGCGGCGCGCCGATCTGGTAGTCGGACTTGGCGTCGAAGTAGATCTTGTCGATCGTGCCGCCGGTGGTGACGATGGTCAGATGCTGCATGGTGGATTCCGTGCGGAGGCGGCCGCGGCCGCGTCAGGGATGGAGGTCGGCCGCGAGCGTCGCGGCGTCGTCGGGGTCGTGGCGGTGCAGGCGTTGCAGGCCGTGCGCGCGGAAGCGCTGCAGCGCGGCGTGCGGATGGCGGTCGGCATGTACGGCGAGCGCCCACGCCGCGTGCCGCGCCAGCAGCGCGGCGGCGAAGCTGCGCGCCAGCGTCAGCGCCAGGCCGCGCGCGCCGGCCTGCAGCGCGATGCGGTCGTCGCCGCACGCGCGCAGCCAGGCTTCGGCGTCGTCGGCCGCGGCGCGGATGTCGGCATGATCGGCGGCGGTGGGGTCGAGCAGGGCGTCGAGCGCGTGGCGCCACGGCGCGAGGCCGTGGCCGTCCAGCGCGCGCAGCGCGTCCAGCGACAGCACGTTGGTGGTGCCTTCCCAGATCGGGTACACCTGCGCGTCGCGCAGCAGTTGCGGCAGGCCGGTGTCCTCGAGGTAGCCCATGCCGCCGAACGCCTCGATCGCCTCGCTGGCGATCTCCACCGCGAGCTTGCCGGTCCACAGCTTGGCCAGCGGCGTCAGCAGGCGCAGCAGCGCTTCCTCGTCGCGCGTCGCGGCGCCGCTCTGCGCGCGTCCGAGCAGTTCGGCGACGTGGAACACCAGGTGGAACGCCGCCTCGAACTCGGCCTGCATGCCGGCCAAGGTGTCGGCGTGCAGCGGCTGTTCCAGCAGGGTGCGGCCGAACGCGCTGCGCCGGTGCGCGTAGTCGCGTGCCAGTGCCAGGCAGCGGCGCATCGTCGCCAGCGCGCACACCGCGTTCCACAGGCGCGTGATGTTGAGCACCGGCGTGATCATGCGCACGCCGTGGCCGAGCTCGCCCACCGGCGTCGCCGGCGCGCCGTCGAGATGCAGTTCCGCGGTCGGCAGCTCGCGCGTGCCGAGCTTGTCCTTGAGGCGGTCGATGCGCACGCCCTGCCACCGGCCGTCGGCGTCGCGCGTCTCCAGGTAGAACATCGCCAGCGCGGCGGCGCCGGCGCCGGCGCCCTGCGGCCGCGCCAGGGTCAGCGCGGCCTCGCCAACCACCGCCGAGGTGAACCACTTGCGCCCGTACAGCCGCCACTGGCCGTCCGCGCCGCGGCGCGCCTCGGTCTCGCTGTGGCCGACGTCGGAGCCGCCGACGGTTTCGGTCATCCACTGCCCGGACAGCCAGAACGCGGCCGGATCGCGGCTGAGGAAATGCGGCACCGCGCGCTCGATGAGCGCGGCGTTGCCGGAGGCCTTCAGCGCGGTGGCGGCGCCGTCGGTCATCGCCAGCGGACAGGTGTAGAACTCGCTGGCGACGTGATAGAGGTACACCAGCGCGAACTGGTGCGTGCGCGCGTGCTCGCCCCAGGCGTCCTCGTGGCCCGCGGCGATCAGCCCATAACGGGTGGCGATGCCCGCGCCTTCGCGCCATGCCGGCGTCAGCGCGATGCGGTCGACGCGGTTGCCCCAGGCGTCCCATGGCGTGAACGCGGGTTCGCTGCGCGGCGTCCGCACGCGCTCGGCCCAGGCGTCCGCCGCGTGCTGGCCCAGCGCTTCGAGGTCCGCCTCGATCGCCGCGCGCATCGGCGCCGGCAACGCGCGCGCGAGGTAGCCGCGCAGCACGCGGTCGGCGTGGAACTGGTTTTCGAGTTCGGGGGCGGACTGGACGAAGCTCATGGGTCAGCGCCTGCACGGCGCCGAGGACCGCGTGCGGCCGCCCGGCGAGGACGTGATTATACGGCGGCGGGTTTGCGCCGCTTGCGCGCGCCGGCGCCCAGCGCCAGCACCAGCAGCGCGGCCAGCGTCGTTTCGGCCAGCGCCAGCGCGCGCACCGTCGCGGTCGGCGCCGACCACGCCTCGGCCACGCCGTGGCTGAAGTAGAACAGGCAGACGATGCCGGCCCACAGCAGTGCGCGTGCCGGCCGCCGCCACGCCAGCAGCGGCAGCGCCAGCGGCAGCAGCGCGAAGATCAGCGCGGCGGCGACCGACGCGTGCGCCGGCGGCGCCAGCAGCGCGTGCCAGAGCACCTGCAGCGCGGCGAGCAGGCCCCACGCGACGAATCCCGTGCGGCGCGCGTTCATGCGGGCGCTCCCAGCCGCCGCGCCACGTCGGCCACGCGCCGGCCCAGCGCGCGCGCCAGCTCGCGTTCGTGCTCGCTGATCCTGCGTTCGCCGTCGGTGCCGGCGACGTGGCCGGCACCGTAGGGCGAGCCGCCGCTCAGCGTCGCGTTCAAGGCAGGTTCGGTGTAGGGGATGCCGACGATCAGCATGCCGTGGTGCAGCAGCGGCAGCAGCATCGACAGCACGGTGGTTTCCTGGCCGCCGTGCATGGTGCTGGTCGAGGTGAACGCCGCCGCCGGCTTGCCGGCCAGCGCGCCCGACGCCCACTCGGCGCCGGTCGAGTCGAGGAAGTGCTTCAGCGGCGCGGCCATGTTGCCGAAGCGCGTCGGGCTGCCGAGCACCAGGCCGGCGCAGTCGGCGAGGTCGGCGTGCGCGACGTAGGGCGCGCCTTCCCCGGGCACCGGCGGCTGCGCGGTCTCCGTCACCGGCGCCACCGGCGGCACCTGGCGCAGGCGCGCACGCATGCCTTCGACCTCCTCGACGCCGCGCGCGACCAGGCGCGCGAGCTGCGCGGTGTGGCCGCTGCGGCTGTAGTAGAGGATCAGGATTTCCGCCATCGTTCGGGCCGGTCCGTCGTGGGGCGTGCGGCGCCCTGCCGCCGAGGCGCGCAGCGTATCATCCGCAGGGTGCCCGCCACGCGCGCCGCCGGCGTCCGCCCATGTCCCGTCTGCAGCCCAAGCTCGACCTGCGCACGCGTCTCGACCGCGACCGCGCCGCCCATTTCGCGCGCTTCCTGTGGCAGCGCTTCCTCGACGACAAGTGCTTCGAGACCGCCGGCGCGCTGTCCTATACCACGCTGTTCGCGCTGGTGCCGCTGACCGCGGCGGTGTTCGGCGTGCTGACCGCGTTCCCGGTGTTCGCCGAATGGCGCGACAGCGTGTCGGCGTTCGTGTTCCGCAACTTCGTGCCGGCCGCGGGCGACGTGGTGCAGGGCTACCTGCTCGACTTCGCCGGCAAGGCCAGCAGGCTGACCGCGGTCGGCGTGGTCGGCCTGCTGCTCAGCGCGCTGTTGATGATGCGCAGCATCGAGGACCGCTTCAACCGCATTTGGCGGGTGGCGGCCAAGCGCAAGGGCGTGGCGCGTTTCCTGGTCTACTGGGCCGTGCTGACGCTGACGCCGATCCTGCTGGTCGCGGGCCTCGCGGTCACTTCCTACCTTTTCGCGCTGCCGCTGCTGCAGCAGGCGGCGGGCGGGCTGGGGCTGCAGAAGCGCGCGCTGGAGCTGCTGCCGCCGGCGATCACCTGGGTGGCGCTGTTCGCGATGTTCGTGGTGATCCCCAACCGCACCGTGCGCTGGCGCCACGCCGCGGTCGGCGCGCTGGTCGTGGCCGTCCTGTTCGAGCTGGCCAAGGCCGGCTTCGCGCTGTACGTGCGCAGCGTGCCCTCGTACCAGCAGATCTACGGCGCGCTGGCGGTGGTGCCGATCTTCCTGGTGTGGATCTACCTGAGCTGGGCGATCGTGCTGCTGGGCGCGTCGCTGGCCGCCTCGCTGTCGGCATTCGAGTACCGCCCGCTCGCCGACCGCCTGCCGCCGGGCAGCGAGTTCCTCGGCCTGCTGCACGTGCTCAAGCACTTCGTCGCCGCGCAGCGCGCCGGCCGCGGGCTGCACAGCGAAGCGCTGCACTACAGCGAGCGCTTCATTTCCGACGACCTGCTGCAGCGCTATCTCGGCGACCTGCAGCGCGCCGGCCTGGTGCAGCGCACCGAGCGCGGCGAATGGGTGCTGGCGCGCAGCCTCGACACCGCGACGCTGGCCGAACTCTACGAAGCCGGCGGCTACCGCCTGCCGCTCGACCGCGCCGCGGTGGCGCGCCTCGGCGAAGGGTTGCCGACGCCGCTGCGCGACCTGATCGGCGCACTCGCTGCCGGTGTGCGCGACAATCTGCACACCCGGCTCAGCGACGTATTCCCCGTGGCCGCACCCGCCGCCGATCCGCCTTCCGAGGAGCCCGCATGAAACGCATCGCCATCCTGCTCGCCCTGGGGCTGCTGCCGCTCGCGGCGTCCGCCGCCGGCGCGCCGGCGCGGCCGGAGCTGAGCGTCACCACTACCGACGGCGCGACGTTCGACCTCGCCGCGCAGCGCGGCAAGTGGGTGATCGTCAACTTCTGGGCGACCTGGTGCTCGCCGTGCCTGAAGGAGATGCCGGACATCTCGAAGTTCGTCGCCAGCCGCAAGGACGTCGCCGCGATCGGCCTGGCCTACGAAGAGATCGACGCCAAGGATCTCGCCGCGTTCGTGAAGAAGCATCCCGTGGACTACCCGATCGCCAAGGTCGACGTGTACGACCCGCCGAAGGCGTTCGAGACGCCGCGCGGCCTGCCGACCACCTACCTGATCGCGCCCGACGGCACCGTGGCCAAGCACTTCGTCGGACCGATCACCGCGCTCGACCTCGACAAGGCGATCGCCGCGGCGAAGGGGCAGGGCGGCTGACGTGCCCTGCGTGCGCTTCCTCGTCGGCGGCCGCGTGCAGGGCGTGTTCTTCCGCGCCTCCACGCGCGAGCAGGCGCTGAAGCTCGGCGTCAGCGGCCATGCGCGCAACCTGGCCGACGGCCGCGTCGAAGTGCTGGCCTCCGGCAGCGACGCAGCGCTCGACGCGCTGGAACGCTGGCTGCACGAGGGCCCGCCCGCCGCGCGCGTCGCCGAAGTGCGCCGCGAGCCGATGCCCGAACGGGCGCTGCGGGGATTCACCACGGACTGAGGAAGGCCGGCGTCTCCGCTCTGCCGTCCGCGCGTCACGCGGTCACTTGCAGGGGGAGTCCGTGCGTGAGTAGTCAGGTCGAGAATGACTGAATAAGCCAAATCACGATGGACGCAAATATCATTGCGTAGCCCACCAGCGACAGCAGGCCTTGAGCAGGCGTGAACTTGCGGTGGTACGTAGTGCGGCCGCCGACCGGGCCGAAGAGCGTGCGATAGTCGATGGGCGACAAGAACCAAATAGGCGAAACGACAATAAATCCGATGCCCGCTACAAGAAATGGCGCTCTGCCGGTGTATCCCCATGCGATGAACAAAATTACGGCAGTAAGCAAGGCAATCGCTAGACTGGCGACAGATGCGCTCTTGGGTATTTCGATAGTTTCTTTGTCTTTCAACTTCTTGGCCTAACGTCTGAATTTGGCGACGCGAAGTCGTATAGCGGATGGGCGTTCGCTCAATGATTGAGCTGGGTGTGGCTATGGGCGCATTGCACCAAGGAGCAGCGCCACACCGAACCAAATGCATAGAAGACCGAATGCCCATTTGACCACAACTGCATGAAAGCGAGGAATAGAAAAAACTTTGGAGACAATGCCACCCTTTGTTCGGATTGCCTTGCCACCAACGATGATGACAAAGCTGCCAACAGCGATGAGAACAATGCCGAAGACGTGGCCCATGATCTGCTTGGCACCTAACACCTGAATTAAGCCGCGCCACGAAGTGGCGTCGGTTTGAAGGGCGGATTCCATCCTGGCCCGAGCCTGCGTGGCTCATTCCAAGGCCGCATACACGACTGCAACCGATCCGCTTTGCCGTCCGCGCATCACACGGTCACTTGCAGGGGGAGTCCATACACGAGTTGTTAGCCACTACCGCCACAAGGTTACACGCCAGATAGGGGTAATTGCTCCTGAAAACATATCCATATGCCCGTGATTCCCTTGGACGAATGTACCTTCGACAAGAACATACTTGCCGTTGAACTCCGCTAGCTTGGCGTAGCTAACCCCGATCTTATTCAGATCCGGCTCGATCCAGAGGCAATTTGATGAGAGACCATGAATCAGATCCTCTTTGTGCAGACACAGTTGATTGCCTTCGAATGCTAGTTGAAATGCTCCTATGACGCGCACGGGCTTGCCGTCGTACGCTGCAGGATTGGCAATAAGTGAGACTAGCGAAGCGCCTTTGGCGGACTGATCAGCCTCACCATAGTTGACGAAAGTCGATGCGCGAGCTGTGGCCACGCTGATCAAGAAGTAACATGAAATTGAGAGGAGTAGTTTCATCTGGCTAACGCTTGAATTAAGCCGCGCCGCGAAGCGGCGGAGAGTTCCTACGAAAAAGTGGACGCCGGTGGTCAGACACCTTGGGCCTCGAACTCGATCGGTGAACGATACCCCAGGGCCGAGTGTAAGCGGTGCTGGTTGTAGAAATCGACGTAGCTGCGAAGCGCCGAGCGTAGCGTCCGGTCGTCGATGAAGTGCTGGCGGTGATACATGTCCGACTTCATCGACTTGTGCCACGACTCCATGTGCGCG
>JAJFUF010000045.1 GCA_021372495.1 Lysobacteraceae bacterium | reverse complement strand
TGCGACACCTTGCGGCGCTCCGCAGGTCGTCGCCGACCCCTTGTCCGCCCTCGCGACGCGCATTCCGTGACGAAAGTCACGCTGGCACGCGACTCGCTCCATCCGTTTCATCCACCGCGGCGGTCGCGGGGGCGAACTCGAAACGGAGATGTGACGATGTCGATGCGCAAGCAGATGCAGAAGGGCTTCACCCTGATCGAGCTGATGATCGTCGTGGCGATCATCGCGATCCTGGCGGCCATCGCCATCCCGGCCTACCAGGACTACGTGATCCGCTCGCAGGTGTCCGAGGGCATGAGCCTGGCGGATGGCGCGAAGACCGCCATCACCGAGTTCTACTCGAACTACGGCCACTTCCCGAAGAACAACCAGTCGGCGGGTCTTGCCAAGAACACCAGCATTTCCGGCAAGTATGTGACCCAGCTCGATGTCAGCACGAATGTCGGCCGGATCGAGGTCACTTTTGGCAAGCAGGCCAACACCAAGATCACCGGCAAACTGCTGTCGCTTTCGGCCATCACCCATACGGGCAGCACCGAATGGAGCTGCAAGAAGAGCACGGTCGACAGCAAGTACCTGCCTTCGTCCTGCCGCAACTGATCCAGCAGGATCGGAATCGCGAAGGGCCGCCTTGTGCGGCCCTTCTTTTTTCAGGCCCGCCATGACCCGACGCCTACCGCTGTTCCTGCTCGCCTGCGCGGCGCTGCTGCTGGCCGCGGCGTGGTGCTACCGCCCGGGACTGTCCGGCGGCTTCCTGTTCGATGACTACGCCAACCTGCCGGCGCTGGGCGCCAAGGGGCCTATCGACAACGCACCCGCGTTCTGGCGCTACATCACCTCGGGCCGCAACGATCCCGTCGGCCGCCCGCTGTCGATGCTGAGCTTCCTGATCGATGCGCACGACTGGCCCGCGGACCCCGCGCCGTTCCTGCGCACCAACCTGCTGCTGCACCTGCTGAACGGCACGCTGCTGGCGCTGCTGCTGCGCCGCCTCGGCCGCACCGCCGGCTACGTGCCGGCGCGCGCGGACCTCGCCGCCGCGATCGGCGCCGGCCTGTGGCTGCTGCACCCGCTGTTCGTCTCGACCACGCTGTACATCGTGCAGCGCGAGGCGATCCTGCCCGCGACAACCGTCCTGCTCGGCCTGCACGCCTGGCTGCACGGCCGCGAACGCCTGCACACGGGGCGCGCGCTTACCGGCGCGGCGTGGGTCGTCGCCGGTCTCGGCGGCGGCACCCTGCTGGGCGTGCTGTGCAAGCCCACCGGCGCGCTGCTGCCGCTGTACGCGCTGCTGGTCGAATACCTGCTGCTGCGCCACCTGCCTGTGGGAGCGGCTCCAGCCGCGGCCGCGGACACACAACCGCGTTCCGGGAAGCACACCCCCCCACGTCCGGCGGAAGCCGCTGCGCGGGTTCCGCCCTATGGATCCGCGGGATTCCCGGCACACAGCGCGCGCACCTACCGCTGGACGATGGCCGTGCTGGCGTGGCTGCCGACCGCCGCGATCCTCGGCTACCTGCTGCGCGCCGGCTGGCTCGGCATCACGCACGGCATCGGCGCGCTGCGCCCGTGGACGCTGGGCCAGCGCCTGCTGACCGAGCCGCGCGTGCTGATCGACTACCTCGGCCTGCTGTGGCTGCCGCGGCCGTACACGTCGGGCCTGTTCAACGACCAGATCCAGGCTTCGACGGGCCTGCTGGCGCCGCCGTCCACGCTGGCCGCGATCCTCGCCATTGCCGCGCTGCTGGGGCTGGCATGGTGGCTGCGCCGCCGCCAACCGGTGCTGGCGCTGGCGGTCGCGTTCTACTTCGCCGGCCACCTGGTCGAGTCCACCACCATCGCGCTGGAACTCTATTTCGAGCACCGCAACTACGTGCCCGCCATGCTGATATTCTGGCCGCTGGCGCTGTGGCTCGGCGACGACGCGACGATGAAGGCCGCCCGGCGCGCACTTGCGCTCGTGCTGCTTGCAGGGCTTGCGCTGATGACCCATGCCGGCGCGTCGCTGTGGGGCAACCAGACCGACCAGGCGCTGCTGTGGGCACGATTGAACCCGGCATCCCCACGCGCGCAGGCGTTCGCCGCGCAGGCCGAGATGCAGCGCGGGCGACCCGATCTGGCAATCACGCGCCTGACGCCGCCGCTGCGGACGCGCCCCGCTGAAGTCCAGCTTGCACTCAATCTGCTGGCCGCGCGCTGCGCTGCCGGCGGCGTGAGTGAAGCCGACCTGCTCGGCGCAGAACAGGCCCTGCGCACGACGCGCAACCCGGGCAGCCTGCTGATGAGCTGGTTCGAACGCACCATCGACATGGCGAAGGCGCGCGCCTGCCCGGGCATCGACTTCGCCGTGATCCAGCGCCTGCTGGACGCAGCGCTTGCCAACCCCGACCTCGGCGGACAGTTCGGCCCGCACCAGGACCTGCTGCACATCGAGGGCGAGCTCGCCCTGGCCATGCACGATGCTTCCCGTGCGCTCGCGAATTTCAACCGGGCGCTTGCCCTCAACCCGCGCGTCGAGGTAGCGCTCCAGCAGGCCGCGCTGTTCGGCTCCGCCGGCCTGCCGCGCCTCGGTCTGGCACACTTGGACTACTATGCACGCATAGCGGGGCACGCGGTTCCGCCGGGCCCCGGCATGCCGACCCTGCACGCCCGGGTGCTCGAGCGGCAGCGTTACTGGGAACACGAACTGACGCGGATGCGGACGAACCTTCAGCAAGACGCCGACCGGCAAGCCGCTGCATCCGACTCCACTCACCGAAACTGAAGCCGATGCGCGCCTCGATCATCCGCCGCCTGCCCCGGATCGCGTTCGCCGTCGCCCTGCTCGCAACCGCCGCCGCGTACTGGCCCAGCCTGTCCGGCGGTTACATCTTCGACGACTTCCCCAACATCGTCGACAACAAGGCGCTGCAGGTTACCGAGGCCAGCCCCGGGAATCTGGCCGCGGCCGCGCTGTCGTCGCCGTCCAGCAGCTTCAAGCGCCCGCTGGCCTCGCTGAGTTTCACCGCCAACTACCTCGCCGACGGACTCGATCCGTTCGGCATGAAGCTGACGAATCTCGTCATCCACCTGCTGAACGGCCTGCTGGTGTTCCTGCTGGCCCGGCAGCTTCTGCGCATGGCGGGCCCGCGACCACCCACGATCGCGGCTGGCGCCACACCCACCCGCGCACCGGACCTGCGCAACGAGGCCGTCGCCGCGCTGATCGCCGCGGGTTGGATGCTGCTGCCGATCAACTTCACCGCGGTGGCCTACGTCGTCCAGCGCATGGAGAGCCTGGCCAACCTGTTCGTGCTCGGCGGGCTGCTCGGCTACCTGGCCGGCCGTCGCCGCATGCTGGACGGCCAACGCTGGCGCGGCCTCGCGCTGTGCGCGGCGTCGCTCGGGCTGGGCACGGTCGCGGGGTTGACGGCCAAGGAAACCGCCGCGCTGCTGCCGCTGTACGCGCTGCTGATCGAATGGGCGCTGCTGCGCTGGCGCGGCGGCGGCAGGCACGATGTCGCGCTGTGGGGGCTGTTCGCCCTGGTCCTGTTCGTCCCGCTCGCGCTGGGCCTCGCCTGGATGCTGCCCGGGCTGCTCAAGCCGTCGCCCTGGGCCATTCGCGACTTCACCCTCGGCGAGCGCCTGCTGACCGAACCACGCATCGTGCTCGACTACGTGCGCTGGACGCTGCTGCCCACGCCGCACGCGCTGTCGTTTTACCACGACGATTATCGCGTCTCGACCGGCCTGCTCACCCCGTGGACCACGCTGCCCAGCATGCTCGGCATCGTCGCGATGCTGGCGCTGGCCGCGGCGCTGCGCCGCCGCGCGCCGCTGGCCGCGCTCGGCCTGGTGCTGTTCCTCGGCGCGCAGACCCTGACCGCGACCATCCTGCCGCTCGAACTGGTCTACGAGCACCGCAACTACTTCGCCAGCTTCGGCCTGCTGCTCGCCGCGGTCCCGCCGCTGGCCGGCGCCGCTGCGCCGATGCCGCTGGCGCGGCGCGTCCTGCTCGGCGGCCTGCTGGTGCTGTGGGGTGCGCAGACCGCGCTGACCGCCTACGCCTGGGGCAATCCGCTGCGGCTGGCCGAGGATCTCGCGCTGCGCGCGCCGGCCTCGCCGCGCGCGCAGTACGAACTCGGCCGCACCTACGTCGTGCTGTCGAACTACGATCCGGCCTCGCCTTTCACTCCGCTCATCTATGCGCCGCTTGAACGCGCGATGGCGCTGCCCGGCTCCTCGATCCTGCCCGAGCAGGCGCTGATCATGGTCAACGCGCGCCTGCACCGGCCGCTCGAACCCGCCTGGTGGGACGGCATGACCGCCAAGCTGAAGGCGCACAAGCCCGGCGTGCAGGACGAAAGCTCGCTCGGCGCGCTGACCCAGTGCGCGCGCGAGAAGCTGTGCGACCTGCCCAGGGACCGCATGCTCGAGGCCTTCCTCGCCGCGCTTTCGCACCCGCATCCCAGCGCGCGCATGCTCGCCACCTACGCCGACTACGCGTGGAACGTGCTGGGGGATCGTGCGCTGGGCCTGCGCATGGCCGGCGAGGCCGTCGACGCCAAGCCAAACGAACCGGCCTACCACATCACCCAGGTGCGCATGCTGGCCGCCATGGGCCGCCGGGCCGACGCCATGCAGGCGCTGCAGCAGCTGCAATCGTTGAATGTCGGCGGGCGGCTCGACAGGAACCTGGCAGAACTGCACGTCCTGCTGGATCGCTGATGACCGTCGCTCGCCGGCCCAGCGCCCCCGCTCCCGCCCGGCAGCGCACGGCCTGAGATGCCCGTGTCGCCGCCCTCCATCATCCGGCGCATCCCGACGGGCCCGCTCGCACGCAACACCGTGCTTGCCACCGGCTGGATGATCGCCCGCGTCGCCGCCCAGGCGCTGTGGGTCGTCATGATCGCGCGCGCCATCGGCCCGGACGGCTACGGCCTGTTCGCGGGCATGGCAGGCCTGGCGAGTGCACTGGGGGCGCTGACCGGACTCGGCTTCGGCGTGCTGATGCTGCAGGATACATCCCGTGATCGGGCGAACTTCCCGGTTGCGTGGAAGCGCGCCCTGCTGCTGGCATCCGGCAGCGGCGTGGTGCTGTGGGTGCTCTATCTCGCGATCGCACCTGCGCTCATTCAAGCTCGCATCGGCATCCTGCCGTTCGCGGCCGTGGGCCTGCCCGAGCTCATCTGCTTTCCGCTGACCGTGCTCGCCAGCTACGCCTTTCAGGCGCACGAGCGCATGGGCTGGGCAGGAGCGCTCTACGTGCTGATCCCCATCGGAAACCTGCTCGCGGCCGGCGCGTTCCTGCTGCTGGCCAAGGCGCCGGCACTGGAGTTCTATCTGCCCTTCCACGCAGTGGCGTCCGTCTTGGCTGCTGTCTGCGCCATCGCGCTGGTGCGCGTGCTCCTCTCGCCGCCAGCGGCGCCGTTCTCGCTCCAGCGCAGGGACATGCGCGAAGGCTTCGGCTTCTCGCTCATGCGCCTGGTCGAGACGGGCATGACCTCGCTGGACAAGACGCTGGTATTGAAACTCGCCGGCAGCGAAGTGGCGGGCATCTACAGCTCCGCATATCGTCTTGTCGCCGTCCTGGCCATTCCTGCGACCTCGCTCGGCATGGCCGCGCTGCCGCGGCTCTTCCGCACCTACGAGCAAGGGCGCGAAGCACACGGACGGCTGGTGCGCACCCTGGTGGGAATCACATTCGTCTACGGGGTCTTGGCCGGGTTCGCGGCCTGGGTGCTCAGCGACATTCTTCCGTTCCTGCTCGGCCAAAGTTTCGGACCCGCCGCCCAAGCCGCGCGCTGGCTCGCATTATCACCGATGCTGTACGGCTTTTACGCGCTTGGATGCAACGTGCTCGTCACCAGCCGCCGGCGCTATCTGCGCGTGTTCGCGCAGGCCGCCGGCATCGCGCTGCTGCTGATCGCCGCCCTGCTCTGCGTGCCCGGCTTCGGGCTCAAGGGCGCGGTAGCCATGCTGCTGATCACGCAGGCCGCCACGGCGCTGCTGCTCTGGGCGCTCGCACGATTCGGGCGCTCCACGTCGGACTCGTAAGCGGCGCCCCGAGTTGCCCGTGCACGCGCCGGCAATCCGCTCACCGACGGCGCGGCGGGAGAAGATCGACCGTCTTCACGCCGAAGCCGGACAGCAGTTCCGCCAGCGATGCCTGGCGGCCATCGATCGAAATCGGCACCACGTGCGCGGCCGTCGCATGGCACGCAACAGCATCGCTGCTCATGGCGATGTTCGCCAACGCCGACGTGAAGAAACTCACCACGTTGGCCACGCCCAGCTTCGGCGCCACCCATTCCGCGGGCAGTGCGCCGAACTCGCGCCCGACCGGACGCCATGCCGCGTCGAAGCACCTCGCGTCCTTCTGGGAGTAATGCGGCTTGTAGTGGACGCTGCCGCCAAGGCGGTTGACGTAATCGAGCGTACGCCGCCGCAGTTCGCGCGCGACCTCGGCATCGACAACCTCTTCGATCGGCTGGTCCAGGAACAGCGTGCCGCCATCGGCAGCGGGTCGGCTGCCTGCATTGCCGCGGCCGAAGTGGAGTTGCCGCAGGATCGGGAAGCGGTCCGCACGCACGATCCGGTCCGGATGCGTGAAGAAGCCGCCGGAAACCGTGCGGCTGTCGACGCCGCTGAGATGCCCCACGTAGGCCCGGTACGGAAGCCCCGCGGCAGCCGCCTTGGCGATCTGCCTTGCGCGTGGCATGAAGGAGGAAAGCGGGCTCAACGCATCGTAATAGTTGAGCAGACCATCCTGATAAATGAATCTCCCACTCGCGCGTGGATGGAAGAACGCACGATTGGACAGCGGATTGAAGGGATGCGGAACGTAGACATCGACCTCGCCGTACTGCTTCGCGATCCCGTCGATGTCGCGGCCGGCGCGGAAGTACTTCTCGATGCGGCGCCGGTGCGGGTCGTTGCACTTCCCCAGGAACACGGGGCATCGCCCGTCGGCGCCGACGCGCGGGTCGTCGGCCGACGGATGGAAGAAGTACGCGTCGCCCTCCATCGCCTGCAGCACCTCCAGCATGGGCAAGAGGTGAAAAGGCGTGAAACCGATGACGATGGAGGCCTTGCCGCTCATGGTGTGCCGCTGTTGTCCCCGCTCCGCAGATGGTCGTGCCCGGCACGCACTCCGAACCGTATCAAGTCTCGATATGCTCCCATGCGACCGGGGTGTTCGCCGCCACCGCGCGGACAAGCTTCTTGCCGACGATGCTGTCGAGAAACTTGGGGGGAAGGCCGTAACCAGGCCGCACGCTGCGGACCGCATCGGCGGTAACGCGGTCGCCGGCCTTCATGTCCTTCACGAAGTACAGCGATCGCCTGAACTTCACGTTGCCCTGCTCGCTGGACTTGCGGCCGTAATCCACGCCACCGAGCGCCTCCCACGCCGTGCGCACCCCGCTGCAGAGCGCGGCGAGTTCGGCAGGCTCCAGCGAGAAACTGTCATCGGGGCCTCCACCGCTCCTATCCAGGGTGAAATGCTTTTCGACGATGGACGCGCCGAGCGCCACGCTGGCGATGGCCGTCGCGTTGTCGAGCGTGTGGTCGGACAGGCCGGTGACCACGCCGAAGCGCTCGATCATGTCCGGGATGGTGCGCAGGTTGTAGTCGGAAGCGGGCGCGGGATAGCCGCTGACGCAGCGCAGGATGGCCAGCTCCCGGCAGCCGCCGGCGCGCGCGGCGTCGATCGCCTCCTGGATCTCCTCGGCATCGGCCATGCCGGTGGAGATGATCATGGGTTTGCCGGTGCTCGCCGCATACTTGATCAGCGGAAGGTCGACGGCCTCGAAAGAGGCGATCTTGTAGGCCGGCGCGTCGAGATCCTCCAGCAGGTCCACGGCCGTGCGATCGAACGGCGAGCTGAAAATGGTGATGCCCAGCTTGCGCGCGTGTTCGAACAGCGGCGCATGCCATTCCCATGGCGTATGCGCTTCTTCATACAGTTCGTAGAGCGTGCGTCCGTCCCACAGTCCACCGCGGATCCTGAACTCCTCGGCATCGGAATCCAGCGTGATCGTGTCCGGGCGGTAGGTCTGGATCTTCACGGCGTCGGCACGGCAGGCCTTCGCCGCCTCCACGATCTTCAAGGCGGTATCCAGCCTGCCGTTGTGGTTCGCGGACAGCTCGGCAATCACGTAGGGCGGTCGATCGGCCGCGATCCTGCGGCCCGCAACTGCAATGCTGGGGATATCCGACATGCATCAGGCCCTCATTTCCCATGCCGCCATGCGTCTGCGAGCAGACCGAAACAAAGCACTACGCGATAACGCTCGTCACTGGGGTCCCGGTCGCGCAATCTTCCTTCTTCGGAAAAACCGAGTGCACGGTGAAGCGCGATGGAGCGCTCGTTCGAGTCCATGGCCTGACCGCAAATCTTGTGGAATCCGAGCGCGCCGAAGCCGTAGGCAAGCGCCGCGGCACCGAGCTTGCGCCCGGTTCCCTTCGGCGCATCCGGCGCCGCGTAGAACCCCCACTCGGCAATCCGGTCGGATCCCGTTTCCTTGAAACTGACGAAGCCCAGGGGCCGCCCGGCCTCTTCGGCAATCAACAAGTGGCGGCTGCGATCGCGCAGGCTCCGTTCGAACCACGCCTCGTGCTCGGCCGGGCTGATCTCGTGCCGGGTGTACATGTACCGACGGATATCCGGATGATTCCGCCAGCGCAAGACCTGCTCGACATCCGCACCAACCATCGGTCTCATGGCGCAAACCGGCTGCACGGATGCCTCACTCGGATACATGTATTCGATGACGCGCTCGAGACCGCGTCCATCGCACACGGCGGCGGCGGATTGGGACATCCGCGCGAGGGCATCTGCCCGAGTCAGCGATGCGAATGCCGGGGGGAGGTTGGCGGCAATGTCGTCGGCCATCCCGATCAACTGTGCGCTCCCGCACGCGGCGAGCGCGCGAGCGCTGCTGCGCTGATTGTCCGCAAGCACGACCACGATCGCCGGCAGGCCGAGGCAGCATCGCTCCCACGATGTGGTCCCGGCGGCACCGATTGCGAGGTCGCTTTCGGACATCAGCTCGGCCATGTCCGCGACGTCCACCCTCACCTCGCTGGGCTGCCGGAGGCGGGCCGCCTGTTCACGCACCTTGGCCAGCCACGGCGCCTGGCTGCCGAGCACGACGCTGACGCGGCAATCCACGGGCAACGCGGCCTGGTGCAGGGCATCGAGCACGGCGCCCGTGGCGTTGTCGGCGTCCACGCCGCCCATACCAATCAGCAGATGCCCGAGCCCCGGCCGGCGCCGACGCGCAAGGCTGTATTCGCGCAGCCGCGCGAACTCGGGGCGCAACAGCGCATAAAGAGGGCCGGTGAGCAGGCGACAGCCGGCCGGCACAAGGGCTTCGTAGTCTTCTTCGCGCCGCCCGAGATTCTGATCCAGCAGCAGGTCGGCGTCGTGGCTTCTGTCAGCCAGATCGTCGATGACCATGATGCGCCGGACATGGGGCCCCAGCCTGCGCTCCCAGGCAGCGTCCACTGCGTAATGGTCGACGATCAGCCAGTCCGGCCGTGCCGTGCCGATGGCGGCGATGGTCTGCGCGGCGTCCTCCGACCCGTCGGCACCGAGCCACCCCGCGTGTCGAGGCTTGCCGGCGCCCGGCAAGCCAGACGATACCGTCGGCGGCGGAAGCGGCTGCAGCGCGAAGCCGCGCGCACGGACCAGATCGTTGCGGTGCCCCGGATGCTCGCGGCAGACGAATGTGCAGGCCGCGCCGCGCTTCCGCAACGCATCCGCCAGCGTCAAGCAGCGCATGAGGTGTCCGCTGCCGATGGCCAGGGACGCGTCGGTACGGAATGCGACTTTCATGCAGCCATCCTCAATCCGACCGTCTTTCGAGCCTCGTCCGGTGCGTCACGGGTTCAACCGCGCTTCTCCATCAGGAACCAGGTGATGTCGTCCTGCGGGAAATTGGGATCGCGTCGATACGCGAAGCCGTAGTCGATCAATTCGAGATCATGGTGCCGGTCGAGGATCTCGCCGCAGAAATCGCGCTTGAACAGGCGATCCCGGTGCCCACGGTAGCTGATCGCCTGCGGGGTCGGATTGTAGTACTCGCATACCAGCAGGTAGCGTCCGGCTGCGGCGTGCAGCGCATCGTAAACCCGCGGCAGCCAGTCGGGATGGATGTGGATCAGCACCCCCTTGATCAGGGCGAGATCCCAGGTTCGCGACGGGACGAAATCGAGAATCGACGCCCGGTGGACGTGATCGGCCGGAAGGATCCTGCCGAGTTCCGCTGCGGCGGTCTCGTTGATCTCGACGGCATGCTGCTCCTGCCCCGGATGGAGCAGTTGCAAGGCACGGAGGTTCATGCCGATGTTGGCGCCGAACTCGATGCAGCTGGTCACCCTACGGGCGCTGGCAAGGGCCTTCGCGAAGAAGGCCAGGTTGGCGGCGAGCAGCTTGTCGCCGGCGTTGCGGCCGATGTACTCCGTGCCGAACTCGCCCGCCCAGAAGGCTTCCTGCTCGGTCTTGTAGGGCATGGTTTCTGCTCTCGTCATTTGTCGTTGCGCTGGCAGCAGGCGGCCGCGCCATTTTGGATGGCGCCGAACATGCCTTCGGCGTGCGTCCAGTCCTCGGGCGTGTCGATATCCTGCACGCGATAGCGCGGCAGGATGACGGGCGACGCGTCCGGAGAGAAGACCGGTTTGCCGGCAAGCCAGGCGGACGAACGCCCCCAGTAGAACTGTCCCGCATCGTGAAACGCCGGCTCGAGATCCTGGGAGCGGGTGGTGAAGTGTTCCGGATGGAACATCTCGACCCTGCCGGCCGCATTGATGCGGATGGCGCGCTGGATCGGGAACGCGTAGCCGGTGACGGCGAACGCGTAATCGCTGCCACTGCGCTCGAGCACGTCCAGCCCTCTAACGAGATCATCGGGCGTCACGAACGGAGCCGTGGCATAGATGCAGCAGGCCAGCTCCGGCGGCCTGCCAAGCCGCGCAAACCATTCGATCGCGTGGGCCACCACCGCGCCGGTACCGGTGTGGTCGTCCGCGAGTCCGGTCGGCCGCGTGAACGGCACGGATGCGCCGTACCGCTTTGCAACCTCGGCGATCTCGCCATCGTCCGTCGAGACGACGACCTCGTCGAAGCAAGCGCTCTCCACGGCCGCCTCGATGGACCACGCGATGATCGGTTTGCCGCAGAACGGCTTGATGTTCTTGCGCGGGATGCGCTTGCTGCCGCCTCGGGCCGGGATGATGGCAAGCTTCACGGCTGCACGGCCATGCGAAGTGCCGCCACCACGTCGTCCTGCTGCTCCTCGCTCATCGTCGGGAACATCGGCAGGCTTATGGCTTCCGCGTAGTACCGCTCCGCCTCGGGATAGTCGCCCGGCTTGAAGCCGAGACGCTGGTAATACGGCTGGGTGTGCACGGGGATGTAGTGCAGGTTCACGCCGATGCCGCTGGCGCGCATGGCATCGAAGACCTCTCGGTGGCTGCGCCCGATCCGGTCGAGCCTCAGGCGTATGACATAGAGGTGCATGCCGGAATAGCCATCCGGATGCTGCCACGGCACGGTGACCGGCAGCGCGGCGAGCAGGCTGTCGTAGCGGCGCGCGATCGCATGCCTGCGCGCCACGTAGTCGTCGATGCGCCGCATCTGGCTGATCCCCAGCGCCGCCTGCAGTTCGGTCATGCGGTAGTTGTAGCCGAGCGCGATCTGCTGGTAGTACCAGGGGCCATCGGACTCGTGGGTCATCTGCGCCGGATCGCGGGTGATGCCATGGCTGCGCAGCAGCGCCATGCTGGCGGCCAGACCGTCATCGCTGGTCAGCGCCATGCCGCCTTCGGCGGTGGTGATGACCTTGACGGGGTGGAAGCTGAATACGGTGATGTCGCTGTAGCGCCCAGTGCCGATCGGCTCTCCGCAGTACCGCCCGCCCACGGCGTGCGACGCATCCTCGACGACGCGGAAGCCGTATTTCTTCGCCAGCGCGTGGATCGCCCGCATGTCGCACGGCTGCCCGCACAGATGCACTGCCACCACCACCTTGGGCAGCCGCCCTTTCTTCTCGGCCTTGACGAGCTTCGCTTCCAACGCTGTCGGACAAAGGTTCCAGGCCGCCGGATCGATGTCGACGAAATCGACCTGTGCGCCGCAGTACAACGCGCAGTTGGCCGAAGCCACGAACGTTATCGGACTCGTCCACAGCCAATCGCCCGGCCCCAGCCCCAGCGCCATGCAGGCGATGTGCAGGGCGGATGTCGCACTGTTGACCGCCACCGCATGCTTCGCACCGCAATAGCCGGCAACCGCCTGCTCGAAACGCGGCACCATCGGCCCTTGCGTCAGGTAATCCGAGCGCAGCACGTCCACCACGGCGTCAACGTCGGCCTGGGTGATGTCCTGGCGACCGTAGGGAATCATGGCTCAGGCCTCGGCGAACCTGTTGAACTCGGCGATCTCGGCAACATCGAGAAAACGCGGGTTGGTGCCGGAGTTGTATTCGAAGCCATGCTGCACGGGGCTTCCCTCCTCACCCGCCCTGTTGACGTGGAACTCGTTACGCCGGCTGACGAAGGTGATCGTGGGCCTGATGACGTAGTGATCCTCGAACTCGAGCGTCAGGTGCGAATCGTCGCCGGGGCACATGATTTCGTGCAGCTTCTCGCCCGGGCGGATGCCGACGATCCTGTGCGGCAGGCCGGGCGCCATCGCCGCAGCGAGATCGACGATCCGCACGGAGGGGATCTTCGGCACGAAGATCTCGCCGCCGAACATGCGCTCGAAGTTCTTCAGCACGAAGTCCACGCCCTGCTGCAGCGAGATCCAGAAGCGGGTCATGCGGGCATCGGTGACGGGCAGGTGGTCCGTCCCTTGTTCGATCAGCTTCCTGAAGAAGGGCACCACCGAACCGCGCGACCCGACCACGTTGCCGTAGCGCACCACCGAGAAAGTGGTCTTGTGCCCACCCGCCATGTTGTTGGCGGCGACGAACAGCTTGTCCGACGCGAGTTTGGTGGCGCCGTAGAGATTGATGGGGTTGGCCGCCTTGTCGGTGGACAGGGCGATCACCTGCTCGACCTCGTTCTCGAGCGCGGCGTGGATGACGTTCTCGGCGCCATGGATGTTGGTCTTGATGCACTCCATGGGGTTGTATTCAGCCGCCGGCACCTGCTTCAGCGCGGCCGCGTGGATGACGAAATCCACGCCGCGCATCGCCTGGATCAGGCGCATCCGATCGCGCACGTCGCCTATGAAGTAGCGCATGCATGGTGCATTGAACACCTGCTGCATCTCGTACTGCTTCAGCTCGTCCCGCGAATAGATCACCAGGCGCCGCGGCCGGTAACGCTCCAGCAGCGTCCTGACGTACTTCTTGCCGAAGGATCCCGTCCCGCCAGTGATCAAGATGGATTTGTCGTTGAACATCGCTCGCTTATCCACATGAACCGAACATACGGCCGGGACCGATACGGTCATGGTCGCCGTTCATGGCCATTTGCCATGCCGCGCATGGCGATCGGCCCATTGTCCAGAGCTTACTGCACACCACCTCCGGCCTCACGTTGCCGATCGGACGCAGGCCAGGCCGGCGGGCAGTCCGACGGAGCGAGGACGACCGCTCCTCGCCCCATTCCATCCCGCATCATCCCGAACGCAACTTCCGGCTCGTCGCAAACTCACCTTACCGTCGGCAGCCCGTGCCGCAGCAGCATCGACAGCTTGCGCGGCACGGGCACGAACCCGCGGGCGTAGGCGCGCAGGCCGATCCGCCGGTCCGCCTGGACCTGCCGGCGCCGCGCACGCAGCTCGTGCCGGCCGGACGCGACGAGCGCCCAGACCGGGGCGTAGATTTCGCGCCAGATCCGCGCATCGCGCCGCAAGGCGGCCATGATCGCACCCTCCAGGCTCAGCACGACGAGATGCAGCGCCAGCAGCGGCCAGACCAGCCGGGTGGGCGTGCAGACGAGCATCGTCGCCGTCTTGTTGCGTTCGCTCAGGCGGCGCCGACGGAAGGTCGTGCGCAGCTTGCCGGCCTGCACGCGATTGCCGCCGAAGCTGACGCCCTGGCGATGCCGATAGCCGCTGCGCGGCGCGACCGCCACGGCGACACCGCGCAGGCGCGCCAGGCAGCACAGGTACAGGTCCTCGCCGATCGATTCCATCCACTCCGGAAAGCCGCCCAGTTCCACCCACGTCGCGCGCGGAACGAACAGGCAGGCGCCGATGGTCATCGCCACGTCGGTGCGCCGCGGGTCGAGGTTGGGCACCGGGTTGTAGAACGGATCGAGCCGGCAGCCCCTGTCGACGAGGACGCCGGTTTCCCAGTCGTACTGCGGCAGCGTCAGCAGGCAGGGACGCGCCCTTGCGCGGGCATCCGCCAGCAGCGTCTCCAGTGCGTCCGGATACAGCGCGGCGTCGTTGTTGAGCAGCAGGACGTACGCGCCGCGGGCGTGCGCCACCATGCGGTTGTTGCCGACGCAGAAGCCGACGTTGTCGGCGCTCGCGAGCAGTTCCACTTGCGGATAGCGTTCGCGCAACAGCGCTACCGACCCGTCGGTGGAGGCGTCGTCGTGGACGATGATCTCGATCGACACGCCGCCGCGCTGCGCCAGCACCGAATCCAGGCAATCGACGAGCAGGTCCGCGCCGTTGTAGTTGGCGATGCAGACCGAGCAGTCCGGCGCCGCCGGGCGATTCAATGCCGGGTAGTGCCGAACCATTCCCATGTCCGCCTGAGCCCCTCGTGCAGGGACGTATCCGGCATCCAGCCGTAGATTTCGCGCGCCAGCGACGCGTCCATGTTCACGCGCGGCGCGTCCACGGCGCGCGAGGCATCGTAGGTGCGCTGCAGGCGCCGCCCGGTCACGCGCTCGATTTCGGCGAACAACGCTTCGAGGCTGACGCTGGCGCCGCTGCAAGCGTTGACCACGCGCGACCCGCGCGAAGGCTCCGCGTCGAGGACGGCGATGCACAGGCGGATGAAGTCGTCGATGTAGAGGTAGTCGCGCATCGCCGATCCGTCGCCCCACACGTGCAGCGCCTCGCCGCGCAGGATCTTGCCGAACGCGGTGGGGATCACGCCGAAGCCGGCCCGCTCGGTCTGCCCCGGCCCGTACAGGTTGGAGGGCCGCAGGATCGTGGCCGCGGCGCGGAACTGGCTGCACCAGGCGGCGATGAAGGACTCGGCGGCGATCTTGCCCGCCCCGTGATACGAGCGCGGCGAGACGGGCGCGGATTCGTCCGCGCGGCGGTCGTCCTGCGCGCCGTAGAGCGTGCCGCCGGAGGACACGTAGAGCAGCGGCGTCGCCGGATGCTCCTGCAGCGCCTGCAGCAGCGCCAGCGTCGGGCGCAGGTTCTGTTCCAGCTCCAGCAGCGGCTGTGCCGCGGTGCTGCCCGGCGTGGAAGCCGACGCCAGATGCACGACGGCGCGACTGCGCGCCAGCAGCGGCAGGAAGTCCTGCGGCGCGCGCAGTTCGCCCACCTGCGTCTCGATACCCGCCGCGGCCGGATCGAACGCGCTGCGGCCGGCGGCGATGACCCGCTCGCCGCGCTGCGCGAGCGCTCGCGCCAGATGCCTGCCGACGAATCCGCCGGCACCGAGGATCAGGATGCGGTCACGCATCGGCATCGCGCCCCAGCAGCCGCCGGTAGATGTCTACATAACGGCCGGCGCAGTCGTCCCAGGTGCCGATCTCGCGGGCGGCCCAGGCGCGCGCCGCCGCGCCGAAGCGGCGATTGGTCCCGATATCTTCCAGGGCGCGCAGCGCGTCGGCGTAAGCCGCGGCGGAATCGCACAGGGCGCCGGTGACGCCATCGGCGACGATGTCCGCATGCGCGGGCATGCGCGAGGCGACGATCGGCAGCCCCGCGGCCATCGCTTCCAGCATCACCTGCGGGCGTCCCTCGGCATGCCGGCTCAGCGTGACCAGGCCGTGCGCGCGAGGGAACCATTCGCCCGCAAGCTGCTCCGGCGTGGCGGAGCCGTGGTAGTGGACCCATGCCGGCACCGCGATGTTTTCCTGCATCGGGCCGAACAGGTGCAATTCGCGCGCGCCGTCGCGGAACAGCGGCTCCGACCATTCGAAGAGCGGACCGAGCTTGTTCGCGGTCAGGCGCGTCACCGCAAGCCAGCGGCGCGGCTCGCCCGCGCGGATGTCGCGCTCGATCGCATACCAGAGCGGATCGATGCCGAAAACCACCGGGATGACGGTCGCGACGTCGCCGAACGCGGCGCGCAGCGGCGCGTCCATCCAGCGCGCGTTCGGGCAGATGGCGACCTTGCGGCCCCGCATCGCGCGCCGCAGGGCGGCACGCATCAACGGCAGCCGCAGCAGCTTCATGTCGTTGCCCAGCACCGTGATCAGCGCGGGCTTGCCGTTGTCGGGCAGCGGCAGTGCGCACTGCAGCCAGTTGATGTGGTAGATGTCCACGTCGGTCAGGCGCCGATAAGCGGCGCGCAGCAGGCGCAGCAGGCGCCAGGCCGCGGCGAGCCCCGCCAGCGGCTGCGTGCGCATCCAGTGCGAAATGCCGCCCCGGGCCATCAGCCCGGACAACCAGTCGGCCTCGCGCGGCGAGGTGGCGAAGGCGGCGCACGCGTGCAGCTCGCCCGGCGGCGCCCAGAGCGCGAGCTGGACCTGGTCCGCACGGGCGAGCGCGCCCGCGAGGTAGGCCATGAAGATCCCGCGCCAGTCGGACGCGTCGCGCGGATAGGACGTACTCACCATGAGCACACGCATGAGCGGACGGCACCTCGCGGCAGGATGCGTGCGGAGCGGGGTCGCCTTCAATGCAAGGGCCGATACAGCAGCGCGGTGATCTGCTCCGAGATCAGCCCGATCAGGAACACGATCACCGACGCGCTCCACAGCAGCGCGGTCATGTTGGTCAACCGCCCCTCGTGAAGGAACGTGTGGGCGTAGTTGACGCACCCCAGCAGGAAGAACAGCGCGCTGGCCGGCACGAACAGCTTCAGCGGCGAGTACAGCGTGGCGATCTTGAAGATGATCAGCAGGAAGCGCACGCCGTCGCGCAGCGGGCGGATGTGGCTGCGGCCGATGCGCTGGACGACGCGGATCGGTTCGTAGGCGACCGCGTAGGCGCTGCGGAAGAACGCCATGGTGCTGGTGGTCGGATACGAGAATCCGTTCGGCAGCAGATGCAGGAACTCGCGGAACTTGTCGGCGCGCACCGCGCGGAAGCCGGAGGTGAGGTCGGCGACGCGGGCGCCGGTCATGCGGCTGGCCAGCCAGTTGTACAGCGTGTTGGCGAGGCCGCGGCCGACGCCGGCCTGGCCGTCCCAGTCGCGCGCGCCGACCACCATGTCGTAGCCCTTGTCGAGCCGCGCCAGCAGGCGCGCGATGTCGGCCGGATCGTGCTGGCCGTCGGCATCCATGAACACCAGCACGTCGCCGGCGGCGGCGCGCGCGCCACGCTTGATCGCCGCGCCGTTGCCCATCGAGTACGGCGAGGACAGGCAGCGCACGCCGTGCTGCGCGCACAGCGCGGGCGTGCCGTCGCTGGAGCCGTCGTCGACGACGATGATCTCGGCATCCGGCTGCGCCTCGCGCAGGCGCGGCAGCAGGCCGACCAGGGCCGGCGCCTCGTTTTTGGCGGGCAGAACGATGCTCAGCAAGGTCTCGATTCCCCGTGCGACCGGCGCATGATAACGCGAAGCGGCGGCGGTTCCGGCGTGACGGTGCGCATGCAAACGCGCGTGGGCCGCTCCTGCAGGGGCACGCTTGCGACGAGCGGCGCGCTGGGATGCAATAGCCGCTTTGCGGCGCGGACGCCCCACGCATGAACGAGACCCCAGCGGCGGAACCCTTCCTCGTCTTCGGCGCGCCCGACATCGCCGAGGCCGAGATCGCCGAAGTCGAGGCCTGCCTACGCTCGGGCTGGCTCGGCACCGGCCCGCGCGTCGCGCAGTTCGAGCGCGACTTCGCCGCCTTCAAGGGCGTCGCGCCCGCGCGGGTGGCGGCGGTGAATTCCTGCACCGCGGCGCTGCACGTCGCCATGGTCGCCGCCGGACTGGAGCCCGGCGCGGAGGTGATCACCACGCCGCTGACCTTCTGCGCGACCGTCAATGCGATCATCCACGCCGGCCTGACGCCGGTGCTGGCCGACGTCGATCCCGTCACGCAGAACCTCGACCCGGCCGCGGTCGAGGCCGCGATCACGCCGCGCACGCGCGCGATCCTGCCGGTGCACTTCGCCGGCCGGCCATGCGAGATGGACCGCATCATGGCGATCGCGGCGAAGCACGGCCTGCTCGTGATCGAGGATTGCGCGCACGCGATCGAGGCCGAGTACCGCGGCCGCAAGGCCGGCACCTTCGGCGACTTCGGCTGCTTCAGCTTCTACGCCACCAAGAACGTGGTTACCGGCGAGGGCGGCATGATCCTCGGCCGCGACGAGGCGCACGTTGCGCGCGCCAAGGTGCTGGCCCTGCACGGCATGAGCAAGGACGCCTGGCACCGCTTCGGCGACCGCGGCTACCGGCACTACCAGGTGGTCGAGGCCGGCTTCAAGTACAACATGATGGACCTGCAGGCCGCGATCGGCATCCACCAGCTCGCGCGCGTCGAGTCCGCCTGGCGCCGCCGCGCCGCGCTGTGGATGCGCTACATGGACGCTTTCGCCGATCTGCCGGTCGCACTGCCGGCCCCGCCCGAAGCGGGCACGCGCCACGCGCACCACCTCTTCACGATCATGCTGGACGAGGCGCGCTGCGGCCTCGCCCGCGACGCCTTCCTCGAGGCGATGAACGCGGCGCGCATCGGCACCGGCGTGCACTACCTCGCCGTGCCCGAGCATCCCTATTACCAGCAGCGCTTCGGCTGGCGTCCCGAGCAGTGGCCGAACGCGATGCGCCTGGGCCGCAGCACGGCCAGCCTGCCGCTGTCGCCGGCGCTGGACGACGCCCAGGCGGAACGCGTGATCCGCGCCGTTCACCGCGCGCTGGGCGGGTCCTGAGGCCGGGCGACTTCCTTCCCGGCCGGTGGGCTCCCGCCCCGCCTCGGCGGGACGGATGGGGTCGGGATCGCATTCCGGGGTCGGGGTTCCTCCCCCCAGCCGCTCCTGCGTTGCCGGGGAGGAAACCCGCGCCGCAGGCGGACGAATCGCGGGCCGCGGGCCCAAACGTGACCGGGTTCGCTTCCCGCCGCCCGGGCAAACGGCGAAGCTTCGGAAACCGGCGGGCGGGCCGTTCGGGGGCCGCCGCGGCAGGTCTGCCACGGTCGCGCCTTTTTGCGGTACATTGGCCGCGGATTCGGGGGCTTACAGAACATTCCTATGGCGACCCAGATGAACCCTACCGCGGTCATCGGACTGACGGGCATCGCCCGCCGGCTGGTGGCCGAGGGCGCCTTGCCGGAAGCCGACGCCCGCACCGCGGCGGAAGAATCGGCCAAGCAGAAAATCCCGATCAGCGTGTACCTGGTCGAACACGGCCTGGTCGACGGCACGCGCGTGGCGAACGCCGCCTCGGCCGAGTTCGGCATGCCGCTGTTCGACGTGACCGCGCTGGACGCGGTGCACATGCCGGTGAAGCTGGTCAGCGAGGAGCTGATCCAGAAGCACCGCGCGCTGCCGCTGTTCAAGCGCGGCAATCGCCTGTTCGTCGGCATCTCCGACCCGACCAACTTCCGCGCGCTCGACGAGATCAAGTTCCACTCCAACTGCACGGTCGAGCCGATCCTGGTCGAGGACCAGCACCTGCAGCGCGCGATCGAGCACGCGCTGAACAATGCCGGCCCCTCGATCGCCGGCCTCGACGACGCCGAGGGCCTGGAGAACCTCGATCTCGGCAGCACGGACGAGGAAGGCGAGGCCGGCGGCGGCGGTGTCGACGCCAGCGCCAACGACGACGCGCCGGTGGTGAAGTTCGTCAACAAGGTGCTGGTCGACGCGATCAAGCGCGGCGCCTCGGACATCCACTTCGAACCTTACGAGGCGAACTACCGCGTGCGCTTCCGCATGGACGGCATCCTGCGCAGCGTGGCGTCGCCGCCGATCAAGCTGAGCACGCGCATCGCCTCGCGCCTGAAGGTGATGTCCGGCCTCGACATCGCCGAGCGCCGCGTGCCGCAGGACGGCCGCATCAAGCTGAACCTGTCCAAGGGCAAGGCGGTCGACTTCCGCGTCAGCACCTGCCCGACCCTGTTCGGCGAAAAGGTGGTGCTGCGCATCCTCGACGGCTCGGCGGCGCGCCTCGGCATCGAGAAGCTCGGCTACGAGGAGGACCAGAAGAACCTGTTCCTCAGCGCCATCGAGCGGCCGTACGGCATGGTGCTGGTGACCGGCCCGACCGGCTCCGGCAAGACCGTGTCGCTGTACACCGCGCTGAACATCCTCAACACCGACGGCCGCAACATCTCCACCGTCGAGGACCCGGTCGAAATCCGCCTGCCCGGCGTCAACCAGGTGCAGCAGAACGTCAAGCGCGGCATGACCTTCGCCGCCGCGCTGCGCTCGTTCCTGCGCCAGGACCCGGACGTGATCATGGTCGGCGAGATCCGCGACCTGGAAACCGCCGAGATCGCGATCAAGGCCGCGCAGACCGGCCACATGGTGCTGTCCACGTTGCACACCAACGACGCGCCGCAGACCATCGCGCGCCTGATGAACATGGGCATCGCGCCGTACAACATCACCTCGTCGGTGACGCTGGTGATCGCGCAGCGCCTGGCGCGCCGCCTGCACGACTGCAAGAAGCCGCTGGAGCTGCCCGCCGCGGCGCTGCTCGCCGAAGGCTTCACCCAGCAGGAAATCGATGCGGGGATGCACATCTTCGACGCGGTCGGCTGCTCCGGCTGCAACGAGGGCTACAAGGGCCGCGTCGGCATCTACCAGGTGATGCTGATGACCGACGAGATCCAGAAGATCGTGCTGGCCGGCGGCAACGCGCTGCAGATCGCCGAAGCGGCGAAGCGCGCCGGCGTGCGCGACCTGCGCGCCTCGGCCCTGCTCAAGGTCAGGAACGGCGTCACCAGCCTGGCCGAAATCAACCGCGTGACCAAGGATTGATCGTGCGCGCGGCCCCTGTCCCGACATCCAGCAGGCTCTAACCATGGCCACAGCCACCGCAGCCGCCAAGAACATCCGCGACGTCGGCGCCGCTCGCGCCCAGGTCAGCCAGATGTCCATGTACGAATGGATCGCGCTGGACAAGCGCGGCACCAAGATGAAGGGCGAGATGCAGGCGAAGAGCGCCAATCTCGTCAAGGCCGAGCTGCGCCGCCAAGGCATGAACCCGCAGACGGTGCGCGAGAAGTCGAAGCCGCTGTTCGGCGCCTCGGGCAGCCGCATCAAGCCGCGCGACATCGCCGTCTTCAGCCGCCAGATCGCCACCATGATGGCGTCGGGCGTACCGATGGTGCAGGCTTTCGACATCATCACCGGCGGCCAGCGCAACCCGCGCATGAAGAACATGCTGGCCGACATCAAGACGTCGATCGAGGGCGGTTCCACCCTGTACGAATCGCTCGGCCGCCACCCGTTGCAGTTCGACGAACTGTTCCGCAACCTGGTCAAGGCCGGCGAATCGGCGGGCGTGCTCGACACCGTGCTCGACACCGTCGCCACCTACAAGGAACGCATCGAGGCGATCAAGTCGAAGATCAAGAAGGCGCTGTTCTACCCGATGATGGTGCTGGCCGTCGCGCTGCTCGTCAGCATGATCCTGCTGATCTTCGTGGTGCCGGTGTTCACCCAGGTGTTCAAGGACGCCGGCGCCGACCTGCCCGCGTTCACCAAGATGATCGTCGCCACTTCCGACTTCGTGAAGAACAACGTGTTCTTCATGCTGGTCGTGCTGATCGGCAGCGTCGTCGGCGCGCTGGCGGCGTACAAGCGTTCGGACAGGTTCGCCCATTTCGTCGACCGCATGTCGCTGCGCATCCCGGTGATCGGCAACATCCTGCGCCAGTCGGCGATCGCGCGCTTCGCGCGCACGCTCGGCGTCACCTTCCGCGCCGGCGTGCCGCTGGTCGAGGCGCTGGACGCGGTGGCCGGCGCCACCGGCAGCGTCACCTACGGCGAGGCGATCAAGCGCATCCGCGAGGACGTCGCGGTCGGCCACCAGTTGCAATTGGCGATGCGCCAGACCGGCATATTCCCCAACATGGTCGTGCAGATGACCGCGATCGGCGAGGAATCCGGCGCGCTCGACAAGATGCTGTTCAAGGTCGCCGAGTTCTACGAGGAAGAGGTCAACAACGCGGTCGACACCCTCAGCACCTTGCTCGAGCCGATGATCATGGTGATCATCGGCGTGCTGGTCGGCGGCATGGTCGTCGGCCTGTATCTGCCGATCTTCAAACTGGCCGCCACGGTGTAAGCCGCGCGATGCCCGCGTCGATCCTGCTTTCCCCTGCGGCGGCCACGGCCGCCGCAGCCGTTCTGGGACTGCTGGTCGGCAGTTTCCTCAACGTGGTGATCCTGCGCCTGCCGGCGCGGCTGGCGCACGCCTGGCGCCGCGACGCGCGCGACGTGCTGGAGCTGCCCGACGCCGACGCCGACCCCGCGCCGCCCGATCTCGTGCGCACGGCCTCGCACTGCCCGCACTGCAAGCACCGGCTGGCGCCGTGGGACAACATCCCGCTGTTCGGCTGGCTGCTGCTGCGCGGCCGCTGCCGCTACTGCGGGGCGCCGATCTCGCCGCAGTACCCGCTGGTGGAGCTGCTGACCGGCGTGCTCAGCGCGCTGGTGGTGTGGAAGTTCGGCGCGACCGCGCAGGGCGCCGCCGCGCTGGCGTTCACCTGGAGCCTGGTCGCGCTGGCCGGCATCGACGTGCGCACCCAACTGCTGCCCGACCAGATCACCCTGCCGCTGTTGTGGCTGGGCCTGCTGCTGGCGCTGGTGCCGCTGTACGTGGCGCCGGCGGCGGCGATCCTCGGCGCGGCGATCGGCTACCTCAGCCTGTGGAGCGTGTACTGGATCTTCAAGCTGCTCACCGGCAAGGAAGGCATGGGCTACGGCGACTTCAAGCTGCTCGGCGCGCTGGGCGCGTGGATGGGGCCGTCGGCGCTGCTGCCGGTGATCCTGCTCTCCTCGCTGATCGGCGCGCTGGTCGGCGTGGCCGTGCTGAAGCTGCGCGGCCAGGACCGTTCGGTGCCGATTCCGTTCGGCCCGTTCCTCGCCGCGGCCGGCTGGGTGTGGTTCGTCGCCGGCGACGCCCTGCTCGGCGCCTACCTGCGGCTGGCCGGATTGCGGTGAGCGCGAAACCGGCTCCGTTCGTGGTCGCGCTGACCGGCGGCGTCGCCAGCGGCAAGAGCGCGGTGGCGCGCCGCTTCGAGGCGCTCGGCGTCGCCGTGCACGACGCCGACGTGGCCGCGCGCGAGGTGGTCGCGCCGGGCCAGCCGGCGCTGGCCGAGATCCTTGCCGCCTTCGGCGACGAAGCGCTGGCCGCCGACGGCACGCTCGACCGCCGCCGCCTGCGCCAGCGCGTGTTCGCCAGCGCCGCGGCGCGCCGCAAGCTCGAGGCGATCGTGCATCCGCGCGTGCAGGAATGGCTGCGCGCGCGCGTGGCCGCCGAACGCGGCCCCTACTGCGTGCTGGCGATCCCGCTGCTGGTGGAAACCTGGCCGGCGTACGGCTGGGTCGACCGCCGGCTGGTGGTGGACGTCCCCGAGGCCGCGCAGCGCGAGCGCCTGATGCGCCGCGACGGCATCGACGCGCAGCAGGCCGGGCGCATGCTGGCCGCGCAGGTCGGCCGCGGCTCGCGCCTCGCCCTGGCCGACGACGTGATCGACAACGGCGGTCCGGAAGACGCGCTGGACGCCGCGGTCGCCGCGCTGCACGCCGACTATCTCAGGCGCGCCGCGCTCAAGCAGGCCGGCGATCCGACCGCGCACGCGGTGCGCAATCGCTTCAGGCTCTGAGCGGCGGACGCGGGCAAGCGGAACCTCGCGGTCGCGACCACGGTCGCTCCTGCATTTACGCCGCGCGAGGCCGGACGCGCGGAGCCGCCTGCGCGTCAGGCGTCACGGTTCCAGAATGCGCCGATGCCGGCCACGCCCAGCGCGCCGGCGACGCGCGCCAGGGTCAGGTCGTCCGGACCGACGCCGCCCAGCGCATAAACCGGCAGCGCGCCCGCCTCGAGCAGCGTCGCGAAGCGCGCCCAGCCCAGCGCCGGCGCGCCGGGGTGGCTGGCGGTCGGGCGCAGCGGCGACAGCGTGGCGAAGTCCACGCCCAGTTCGGCCGCACGCGCCAGTTCGGCGGCGTCGTGGCAGGACGCCGCCACCCACGCGCCGGACGGCAGCGGCCGCGCCTCCAGCGTCGTCAACTGCGCCGCGCGCAGGTGCACGCCGATGCCGAGCTCGCGCGCCAGCCCGACGTCGGCGTTGACCAGGAGATCGGCGCCGGCGGCGCGGCAGCGCGCGGCGAGCGCCTGCGCCAGCGCGCGCAGCGCGTCGCGGGCGAGGCCCGGCAGGCGCAACTGGAACAGCCGCTCGCCGCGCGCCAGCGCGGCGTCGAACATCGCCGGCAGCGCGTCCGGATCGGCATCGGCGGGCGTGACCAGATAGTGCGGCGGCAGGCGCAACGCGGCCAGCAGCGGACGGTCGGCGGGCGGCATCGTCGCCGCGTCGACGTCGCGCGGCAGCGCCCAGCGCAATGCCTGCGCGTCGTGCGGATGCGGCTCGCCCCGCCAGGCGGCGACGCGCAGCGCCTGCAGCCGGATCGTCTTCTCCGGATAGCGCCACGGCACCGAGATCAGCGGCGCGAAGCCGTGCGCCTCGATGCCCAGCTCCTCGCGCAACTCGCGCGCCAGCGCGACGTGGGCCGACTCGCCCGGCTCCACCTTGCCGCCGGGGAACTCCCACAGGCCGGCCAGATGCTTGCCGCGCGGACGCTGCGCCAGCAGCACCCGCCCCGCGGCGTCGCCGAGGACGCCGGCGACGACGTGCAGCGCCTTCACTCGCGCACGTATTCGACGAAATCGAACGCGCAGGCGTGCCGGGCGTCGGCTGCATGGTGCACGCGCGAGGTTTCCACCCACTCGCTGAAGCGCACGCGCGGGAAGAACGTGTCGGCGGACTCGACGCGCGCGTCCACCCAGGTCAGGTACATGCGCCGCGCCAGTGGCAGCGCCAGGCGATAGACCTCACCGCCGCCGATCACCATCAGCGCGCGGCCGTCGGCGATCGCCACCGCCTCGTCCAGCGAGCGCACCGTGTCCTGCCCGGCATAGGGCGCCTCGTGGCGGCGGCTGAGCACCAGGTTCTGCCGCCCCGGCAGGGCGCGGCCGATCGACAGCGCGGTGCGATGGCCCATCAGCACCACCGTGCCGACGGTCAGCGCCTTGAAACGCTTGAGGTCGTCGGGCAGATGCCAGGGCATGACGCCGTCCTTGCCGATGGCGTGGTCGTGGTCCAGCGCGGCGATAAGCGAGATGCTCATGGCACAGGCTCCTTGGCGCGGGTTGCGGGATCACACCGCCACCGGCGCCCTGATCGCCGGATGCGGATCGTAGCCCTCGATGGCCACGTGCTCGTAGTGGAAGTCGAAGATCGAGCGCACGCCGGGATCGAGCTTGAGGCGCGGCAGCGGGCGCGGCGCGCGCGCGAGCTGCTCGCGCGCCTGTTCGACGTGGTTGCTGTAGAGATGCGCGTCGCCCAGCGTATGCACGAATTCGCCCGGCGCGAGGCCGGTCGCCTGCGCCATCATCTGCGTCAGCAGCGCGTAGCTGGCGATGTTGAACGGCACGCCGAGGAAGATGTCGCCGGAGCGCTGGTAGAGCTGGCAGCTCAGCTTGCCGTCCGCCACGTAGAACTGGAACAGCGCGTGGCAGGGCATCAATGCCATCTTCGGCAGCTCGCCCACGTTCCAGGCGCTGACCACCAGCCGGCGCGAATCGGGATTGCGGCGAATCTCGTCCTGCACCCAGGCGATCTGGTCCACCACCTTGCCGTCCGCCGTCGGCCAGGCGCGCCACTGGCGGCCGTAGACCGGGCCGAGGTTGCCCTCGGCGTCGGCCCACTCGTCCCAGATGCTGACGCCGTGTTCCTTGAGGTAGCGGATGTTGGTGTCGCCGCGCAGGAACCAGACCAGCTCGTGCACGATCGACTTCAGGTGCAGCTTCTTGGTGGTGACCAGCGGGAAGCCGGCAGCCAGGTCGAAGCGCATCTGCCAGCCGAACACCGAGCGCGTGCCGGTGCCGGTGCGGTCGCTTTTTTCGGCGCCGTGCTCGAGGACGTGGCGCAGCAGGTCGAGGTAGGGACGCATGCCGCAAGCATACTGCACGCGGCCCGCCCGACGCCGCCCCGGCGGGCGTGACAAGGCGCACTCGCCGCGCCCGGGGCGCTTGCCTAGACTCGGCCAATTCCCGCAGGAGTTCGCCCATGGAACAGTGGTATTTCAGCTACGGCGGCAACCGTATCGGCCCGTTCGACGCGGCACAGGCGCGCGAACAGGCGCGGCGCAATCCGGACGGCCACTGCTGGAAGGAAGGCTTCGCCGCGTGGAAGCGCATCGGCGACGTGCCCGAGCTGGGGACGACCGCCAGCGTGCCGCCCCCGCTGCCGCGCGGCGCCGGCGCCGACGCCATCGACTACCGCATCGTCGGCTCCGACATGCAGTTCGTCGAGATCGAGCTCGACCCCGGCGAGAGCGCGATCGCCGAGGCCGGCGCGCTGATGTACAAGGAAGCCGTCGTGCGCATGGATACCGTGTTCGGCGACGGTTCCGCCGCCGGCCAGGGCGCGGGCCTGATGGACAAGCTGCTCGGCGCCGGCAAGCGCGTGCTGTCCGGCGAGTCGCTGTTCACCACGCTGTTCACCCACGCCGGCGCCCGCGGCAAGGCGCGTGTCGCCTTCGCCGCGCCCTACCCGGGCACCGTCATGGCGATGAACCTGGCCGAGCTGGGCGGCCGGCTGATCTGCCAGAAGGACAGTTTCCTGTGCGCCGCGCGCGGCGTGCGGCTCGGCATCTGGCTGCAGAAGCGCATCCTCACCGCGCTGTTCGGCGGCGAAGGCTTCATCATGGAGAAGCTCGAGGGCGACGGCTGGGTATTCGTGCATGCCGGCGGCACCGTGGTCGAGCGCCAGCTCGCGCCGGGCGAGCGCCTCGACATCGACACCGGCTGCGTGGTCGCCTTCACCGACGGCGTGAGCATGGACGTGCAGGCGGTCGGCGGCATCAAGAGCATGCTGTTCGGCGGCGAAGGCGTGTTCCTCGCCACCCTGACCGGCCCCGGCCGGGTGTGGATCCAGTCGCTGCCGTTCTCGCGCCTGGCCGGACGCATGCTGGCGGCGGCGCCGCAGGGCGGCGGCCAGCGTCGCGGCGAGGGTTCGCTGCTCGGCGGCCTCGGCGACCTGATCGGCGGCGACCGCAATTTCTGAGCCGCGTCGTCCGCAGGGCGGAACCGCCGCAAAGCGGCGCTTCCGCCGAGCCGGTCGCCCGGTGGCGGAAGCCGCTGCGCGGATTCCGCCCTACCGGCTACCCGTTTGCCCACCAACCTCCTATGCGGCCGCCGATGTAGAGCGCCAGCCCCAACACGCCTGTGGTCACTCCGAACACCGGCGCCTCGGCGATTCCCGCAACAACCCCCACGAGAACCAACAGCACGCCAAGCAGTTGCATGGATTTGTACTGCTTCGACGTCGCCTGAATCGTCATCGGCTCAACCTGTGCAACCTCTTTTGTGGGCGCGCCGCAGCCTGGGCATGCCGACGCCAGTGAGCTGATATCCCGGCCGCATTCTGCGCATTTGATCAGTGCCATAGCCCTCCCTCTCCCCTAGTGAGTCAAGGGCCATCTTAGTGCCATAGGCCCGTCCCGCGCGCCCGGCGCCGTCATGCGCTAACCTTGGCCGGTTCGCCCGCCCTCCACCGGAGGCGGCGACACCTCGTTGGCGACCGTCGTCTCCCCCGATGCGCCAGAGCATTCAACCCCAGGCAGCGGAATCGACATGACGACGCAGACACCCCCGGTATCCCAGACCCGCTCGTTCAGCACGGTGTTCCTGATCGAGATGTGGGAACGCTTCGGCTACTACGGCATGGCGGCACTGCTGGTGCTGTTCATGGTGCAGAAGGTCGGCTTCAGCGACGACCAGGCCAACCTGGTGTGGGGCGCGTTCACCGCGCTGGTCTATGCCGCGCCGGCGATCGGCGGCTGGATCGGCGACAAGGTGCTGGGCACGCGCCGCACCATGACCATCGGCGCGGCGATCATGACCGTCGGCTACGCGCTGCTGGCGGTGCCGTCGGACAGCCTGTACTTCCTGTACTGCGCGATGGGCGTGATCGTGGTCGGCAACGGCCTGTTCAAGGCCAATGCCGGCAACCTGGTGCGCCGCATCTACGACGGCAACGACGCCAAGATCGACAGCGCGTTCACCATCTACTACATGGCGGTCAACATCGGCTCGACGGTGTCGATGCTGCTGACGCCGTGGATCAAGGAGCACTGGGGCTGGCACGCGGCGTTCGCGGTGTGCAGCGCGGGCCTGGTGCTCGGCCTGCTGAACTACCTGCTGATGCGCCGCACGCTGGCCGCGGTCGGCTCGCAGCCGGACGACGCGCCGGTGCGCTGGGGCCGCCTCGGCGCGGTGCTGGGCGTCGGCGCGCTGACGCTGTTCGCGGTGGCGTTCGTGCTGCAGCACCAGCAGATCGGCCGCTGGTGCGTGTACGGCGCCGGGCTGGCGATCCTCGCCATCTTCGCCTACATGATCCTGAAGAGCGAGCGCAGCGAGCGCGCCGGCCTGATCGCGGTGCTGATCCTGACCGCGCAGACCATCCTGTTCTTCATCTTCTACCAGCAGATGTCCACCTCGCTGACGCTGTTCGCGCTGCGCAACGTGGACTGGAACCAGAGCCTGCTCGGCCTGAACCTGTTTACCTGGCAGCCGGCGCAGTACCAGGCGCTCAACCCGATCTGGATCATGCTGCTCAGCCCGCTGCTGGCGCTGACCTACACGCGCCTCGGCCGCAACGGCCGCGACCTGCCGATCGCCGGCAAGTTCGCGATCGGCTTCGCGGTGGTCGCGATCGGTTTCTTCATCTACGGCATCAGCGGCCGCTTCGCGGTCGACGGCAAGGTGTCGTCGTGGTTCATGATCTGGGGCTACGGCTTCTACTCGCTGGGCGAGCTGCTGGTCAGCGGCCTCGGCCTCGCCATGATCGCGCGCTACGTGCCGGCGCGCATGGGCGGCTTCATGATGGGCGCCTACTACGTCGCCACCGGCATCTCGCAGTACCTCGGCAGCGTGGTGGCGAACTACGCCAGCGTGCCGGAAAACGTCGCCGATCCGCTGCAGACCCTGCCGCTGTACACCGACCTGTTCAACCGGCTCGGCTGGCTGGCGGTGGGCGGCCTCGCGCTGGCCGTCGTGCTGCTGCCGCTGATGAAGAACCTGTCGAACGCGCACGTCGCCCACGGCGCGGCCGCGGTCGGCGCCCTGCGCACGGCGGCGGCCGAAGAGTAACCGCGCATCACGCGCCGGCGGGCCGCACGGCCCGCCGCACGCGCCGCCGACGCGGCCTTGGCGAACGTTCGGGCATCCCGCCGGTCTGAGTCGGATCGGCGGACAGCGCGGCGCGGCCCCTAGGCCGAAAGGCATGTCATCCCCCGCGGCGCAACTGCGTTAACGTGAGATCGGTCGCCCGCGGACGGCGGCGCCGACCATCACCCAAGGGAGAACCGCATGTCGCGTGGGAAGATCGCGCTTATCGTCGCCGGCGCCGCCGTGATCGGCCTGCTCGCCTGGCGGACGATCCAGCACCGGCCGCAGCGCGGCGGCGCCGACGCGGACGCCGCCGTGCCGGTCACCGTGGTGCCGGTGCAGCGCCGCGACGTGCCGGTCTACCTCGACGCGCTGGGCACCGTGCAGGCGCTGAATACCGTCACCGTGCGCCCGCAGGTCGGCGGCCAGTTGCAGTCGCTCGGCTTCAGGGAAGGCCAGGAAGTCAGGCGCGGCGACCAGATCGCGCAGATCGATCCGCGCAGCTACCAGGCGGCACTCGACCAGGCGCAGGCCAAGCAGAAGCAGGACGAGGCGCAACTGGTCGCGGCGCGCAGCACGCTGCGGCGCTACCAGGACCTGATCCGGCAGCACTTCGTCGCCGCGCAGGACCTCGAGAACCAGCGCCAGACCGTGCGCCAGCTCGAGGCCACCGTCGCCGCCGATGCCGCCAACGTCGACAGCGCGCGCGTGCAGTTCGGCTACACGCGCGTGATCGCGCCGATCGACGGCCTGGCCGGCATCCGCCAGGTCGACGTCGGCAACGTGGTGCAGCCCTCCGACGCCAACGGCATCGTCGTGCTGACCCAGGTGCGCCCGATCAGCGTGATCTTCACCCTGCCCGAGCAGGACCTCGACCTGGTGCGCGGCGGCGGCGGCAGCGACGCCGCGCTGCCGGTGACCGCGCAGAACCGCGCCGACAACCGGCCGATCGCCAGCGGCGTGCTCAAGGTGATCGACAACCAGATCGACTCCGCCACCGGCACCTTCAAGCTGAAGGCGGAATTCCCCAACGCCGACGGCAAGCTGTGGCCGGGCCAGTTCGTCAACGTGCGCCTGCGCGTCAGCACGGTGCAGGGCGGGCTGGTGGTGCCGGCGCAGGCGGTGCAGCGCGGGCCGGACGGCAGCTACGTCTATCTGCTGCAGGCGGACTCGACCGTGCTGATGCAGCCGGTGCAGGTCGGCGGCGAGGCCGGCGACGACGCGCTGCTGATCACCTCCGGCCTGAAGGCGGGCGGGCGCGTGGTCACCGAGGGCCAGTTCCGCCTGAAGCCGGGCGCGAAGGTGCTGGCGCTGGCGCCGGGGCAGACGCCGCCGCCGGCCAGGATCGAGGCCGCACAGGGCAGGCGTCGCGGCCGGGGCGGCTGAGGTGGGCATCTCCTCGCCGTTCATCCGCAGGCCCATCGCCACCTCGCTGCTGATGGTGGCCATCCTGCTGCTCGGCGTGATGGGCTACCGCGCGCTGCCGGTGTCGGCGCTGCCGGACATCGCCGCGCCGACCATCCAGGTCGGCACGCAGTACCCCGGCGCCAGCCCGACCACGATGGCGGCGCTGGTCACCACGCCGCTGGAGCGCCAGTTCGGCCAGATCTCCGGGCTGAAGACGATGACCTCGGACAGCGCGTTCGGGCTGTCCACGATCGTGCTGCAGTTCGACGACAGCCGCGACATCGACGCCGCCGCGCAGGACGTGCAGTCGGCGATCAACGCCGCCAAGGGCACGCTGCCGAACAACCTGCCCTACCCGCCGGTGTACAACAAGGTCAACCCGGCCGACGCGCCGATCCTGACCCTGTCGCTGACCTCCGCCACGCTGCCGCTGCGCGAGGTCAACAACTACGCCGATTCGATCATCGCGCAGAAGCTGGCGCAGGTGCCGGGCGTCGGCCTGGTCAGCATCGCCGGCAACCTGAAGCCGGCGGTGCGCGTGCAGGTCAATCCGGCCGCGCTGTCCAACCTCGGCCTGACCCTCGAGGACGTGCGCCAGGCGCTGGTGCAGGCCAACGTCAACGGGCCGAAGGGCACGCTGAACGGCGCGGTGCAGTCCTACACCATCGGCAGCAACGACCAGCTCGCCTCGGCCGGCGAGTACCGCGACATCATCATCGCCTATCGCAACAACGCGCCGGTGCGGCTCGGCGACGTGGCGCAGGTGGTCGACGGCGTCGAGAACGACCAGCTCGCCGCCTGGGCCGACGGCAAGCCGGCGGTGCTGCTGGACATCCGCCGCCAGCCCGCCGCCAACATCGTCGACACCGTGGCGCGCGTGCGCGCGATGCTGCCCGAGCTGCAGGCGGTGCTGCCGGCCGGGGTCGATCTCGGCGTGTTCGCCGACCGCACGGTGACCATCCGCGCCTCGGTGCGCGACGTGCAGTTCACCCTGCTGCTGACCGTGTTCCTGGTGGTCGCGGTGATCTTCGTGTTCCTGCGCCGGCTGTGGGCCACGGTGATCCCCAGCATCGCCGTGCCGCTGTCGCTGCTCGGCACCTTCGGCGTGATGACCTTCGCCGGCTTCTCGCTGGACAACCTCTCGCTGATGGCGCTGACCGTCGCGACCGGCTTCGTCGTCGACGACGCGATCGTGATGATCGAGAACATCGTGCGCTACATCGAGCAGGGCCGGCAGCCGCGCGAGGCCGCCGAGCTGGGCGCGAAGGAGATCGGCTTCACCGTGATATCGCTGACGGTGTCGCTGATCGCGGTGTTCCTGCCGCTGCTGCTGATGCCGGGCGTGACCGGACGCCTGTTCCACGAATTCGCCTGGGTGCTGTCGATCGCGGTGGCGATCTCCGCGCTGGTGTCGCTGACGCTGACGCCGATGATGTGCGCCTACCTGCTCAAGCCCGGCGCGCTGCCGAAGGACGACGAGGCCGAAGCGCGCGGCGCGCACACCGCCTGGGGGCGCCTGCTCGACGCCTATGCGCGCAGCCTCGACCGGGTGTTCGCGCACCGGCGCCTGACCATCGCGGTGGCGGCGCTGTCGGTGCTGGTCACGGTGGCGCTGTACCTGCTGATCCCGAAGGGCCTGCTGCCGCAGCAGGACACCGGCCTGATCACCGCGGTGGTCGAAGCCGACCAGAGCATCGCCTTCCCGGCGATGCTGCAGCGCACGCAGGCGGTGGCGGAGGTGCTGCGCCGCGACCCCGCGGTGGCCGGCGTGGCCGCGTTCGTCGGCGCCGGCGCGATCAACCCGACGCTCAACCAGGGCCAGCTCAGTGTCGTGCTGAAGCCGCGCGGCCAGCGCGACGGCCTGGATGCGGTGCAGGCGCGCCTGCAGCGCGCGGCAGCCAACATCCCCGGCGTCGCGCTGTATCTCAAGCCGGTGCAGGACATCGAGCTGGACAGCCGGGTGGCGCCGACCGACTACCAGTACGCGCTGGAGGACGTGAACGCGGCCGAGCTGGCCGACTGGGCCGTGCGCTACACCGCCGCGCTGCGCGCGCGCCCGGAGCTGGCCGACGTCGGCAACAACCTCGCCGCGCAGGGCCTGCAGCTCAAGCTCGACATCGACCGCGACCAGGCCAGCCGCCTCGGCGTGCCGGTGCAGAGCATCGACGACACGCTGTACGACGCTTTCGGCCAGCGCCAGATCACCACCATCTTCACGCAGTTGAACCAGTACCGCGTGGTGCTGGAGGTGGCGCCGCAATTCCGCACCGGCCGCGACCTGCTGGACAAGCTGACCGTGCGCACCAGCGGCAACGCCAACGGCGGGCGCGCGACCACGCTGGCCAATGCCTCGCTGGACGCCACGCTCAACGACACCGGTGGCACCGTGCCGCTGTCGGCGGTGGCGCGCGCCTCGGTGGTGAGCGCGCCGCTGGTGGTCAGCCACCAGAACCAGCTTCCGGCGGTGACGATCTCGTTCAACCTCGCGCCCGGCTACTCGCTGTCGCAGGCGGTGGACGCGATCGGGCAAGTCACGCGCGGCATGAATCCGCCGCCGCAACTGCGCGGCCAGTTCATCGGCAAGGCCGCCGAGTTCTCCGCCTCGCTCGGCAACGAGGTGCTGCTGATCCTCGCCGCGCTGGTGGTGATCTACATCGTGCTGGGCGTGCTGTACGAGAGCTACATCCACCCGGTCACGATCATCTCCACGCTGCCGCCCGCCGGCGTCGGCGCGCTGCTGGCGCTGATGCTGGCCGGCATGAGCCTGTCGGTGGACGGCATCGTCGGCATCATCCTGCTGATCGGCATCGTCAAGAAGAACGCGATCCTGATGATCGACTTCGCCATCGAGGCGCAGCGCCAGGGCCGCACGCCGCTGGAGGCGATCCGCCGCGCCTGCCTGCTGCGCTTCCGCCCGATCATGATGACCACCGCCGCCGCACTGCTCGGCGCGCTGCCGCTGGCGCTGGGCAGCGGCATCGGTTCGGAGCTGCGCCGCCCGCTCGGCGTCAGCATCGTCGGCGGCCTGCTGCTGTCGCAGCTGGTGACGCTGTACACCACGCCGGTGATCTACCTGTACATGGAGCGCTTCACGGCGTGGCTGCGCGAACGCTCGCGCATGCAGCGCGATGTCGCCACTGTTTCTTCTCCCCTCTCCCCGCCGGGGAGGGGGCCAGGGTGAGGGGGAGGCGCCGCAGGTGCCTGCTGCGCAGGCGCCCCACCCTCACCCCGACCCTCTCCCGCCGGCGGGAGAGGGAGACAGGAATTGCCCGGGAAACGCAAACGGAACGCCTGCACGCATGAACATCTCCGGCCCGTTCATCCGGCGCCCGATCGGCACCTCGCTGCTGGCGGCCGGCATGGCCGTGGCCGGGGTGATCGCCTACTTCCTGCTGGCGGTGGCGCCGCTGCCGAACGTCGAGTTTCCGGCGATCTTCGTGCAGGCCAGCCAGCCCGGCGCCGACGCGCGCACCATGGCCTCGACCGTGTCCGCGCCGCTGGAGCGCCACCTCGGCCAGATCGCCGGCATCGACACGATGAACTCGGAGAGCACGGAAGGCTCCAGCTTCGTGTTCCTGATCTTCGACGCCGGCCGCGACATCGACGGCGCCGCGCGCGACGTGCAGGCGGCGATCAACGCCGCCGCGCCCGACCTGCCCGCCGGGCTGCGCAACGCACCGACCTACCGCAAGGCCGACCCCAACCGCGCGCCGATCCTCAGCCTGGCGCTGACCTCGAAGACGCTGCCGCTTTCGCAGCTCTACAACCTCGCCGATTCGCTGCTGGCGCAGCGCATCCGCCAGCAACCGGGCGTCAGCGACGTCGACATCCGCGGCGGCGCCACGCCGGCGGTGCGCGTGGACCTCAACCTGCGCGCGCTGTCGGCGATGGGCCTGTCCGGCGACGACGTGCGCAACGCGCTGGCCGCGGCCAACGTCACCTCGCCGCAGGGCTTCCTCAGCGACGGCCGCACCATGATGGCGGTCGCCGCCAACGACGCGCTGCGCAGCGCCGCCGACTTCGCCGAACTGGTGATCGGCGTGCGCAACGGCACGCCGGTGCGGTTGAAGGACGTCGCGCGCGTCTACGACGGCCAGGAGGACCGCTACCAGGCCGCCTGGTTCAACGGCCAGCGCGCGATCCTGCTGATGGTGCGCAAGCAGGCCGACGCCAACATCCTGCAGACGGTGCGCTCGATCCAGGCGCAGCTTCCGCTGATGCGCGGATGGCTGCCGGCGGGCGTCGAGCTGACCCCGTTCTTCGACCGCACCGGCACCATCGAGGCGTCGGTCGACGAGGTGCAGGTCACCCTGCTGATCAGCCTCGGCCTGGTGATCTTCACCATGCTGCTGTTCCTGCGCCGGCTGACGCCGACGCTGATCGCCGGCCTCGCCGTGCCGCTGTCGCTGGCCGGCGCGTTCGCGGCGATGTACGCGTTCGGCTACACGCTGGACAACCTCTCGCTGATGGCGCTGGTGATCGCCGTCGGCTTCGTGGTCGACGACGCGATCGTGGTGATCGAGAACATCGTGCGCCACCTCGACGCGGGCCTGGCGCCGCTGCAGGCGGCGCTGCAGGGCGCCCGCGAGATCGGCTTCACCGTGGTCTCGATCACGGTGTCGCTGATCGCGGTATTCATCCCGATGATCTTCGCGCCCGGCCTGCTCGGCCTGCTGTTCCGCGAATTCTCGGTGACCCTGGCCGCGGCGGTGGCGATCTCCGCGATAGTCTCGCTGACGGTGACGCCGTCGCTGTGCGCGCGCTTCCTGCGCCCGCGCGACACCGCGCCGGTGTCGCCGCTCGGCCGCCGCATCGACGCCTTGCACGCGCGCATGCACGCCGGTTATGCGCGCCTGCTCGACTGGTCGCTGCGCCATCGCCGGCTGATGGCGCTGCAGCCGCTGCTGCTGGTCGCGCTCACCATCGCGCTGTTCGTCGTCGTGCCGAAGGGGTTCTTCCCCGAGCAGGACACCGGCATGCTGCGCGGCCACACCGAAAGCGGCGCCGACGTTTCCTACGCGGTGATGGCCGCACGCCAGCAGCAGATCGCCGCGATCGTGCAGCGCGACCCGGCGGTGGCGAGCGTCGGCTCGTTCCTCAGCGGCGGCCGCTGGGGCGGCGCCAACACCGGCTCGCTGTTCGTCACCCTGAAGCCGTTCGGCGACGGCCGCAGCGAGCGCGCCGGCGCGGTGCTGGCGCGGCTGCGCGCGGCCACCGCCAACGTGCCCGGCATCCGCATGTCGCTCAACCCGGTGCAGGACATCGGCGGCGGTGGCGGCGGCGGCAGTTCGGACAAGGCGCAGTACCAGTACGCGCTGAAGGGCGACGATCTCGACGCCCTGCACGCCTGGGCGCCGCGGCTCGCCGCCGCGCTGCGCGCGCTGCCGCAGTTCAAGGACGTCAGCACCGACTACGACAGCGCCGGCATGCGGCAGAACCTGGTGATCGACCGCGCCGCCGCGGCGCGCCTCGGCGTGTCGATCGCCTCGATCGACAACGCCCTGTACGACGCCTTCGGCCAGCGCCAGATCTCCACCATCTACTCCGACCTCAACCAGTACAAGGTGGTGCTGAACGCGCTGCCCGGCCTGGCGCAGACGCCGGACGCGCTGCTGCGCCTGTACGTGCGCTCCAACCGCGGCAACATGGTGCCGCTGGCGGCGGTCACGCGCATGCAGCCGGCGGTGGCGCCGCTGGAAGTGGACCACGAGGGCCAGTTCCCGGTCGCCAACGTCTACTTCAACCTCGCCCCAGGCGTGGCGATGGGTGCCGCCGCGCCGCTGATCGAACGCACCATGCAGGGCCTGCGCATGCCCGGCAGCATCCGCGGCGAATTCGGCGGCGACTTCCGCCGCTTCCGGCAGTCCCAGGGCGGCGGCCCGTGGCTGATCCTGGCCGCGATCCTGACCGTGTACATCGTGCTCGGCATGCTCTACGAGAACCTGATCCACCCGGTCACGATCCTGTCGACGTTGCCCTCGGCCGGCGTCGGCGCGCTGCTGGCGCTGCAGTTGACCGGCACCGAGCTGTCGCTGGTCTCGGTGATCGCGATCGTGCTGCTGATCGGCATCGTCAAGAAGAACGCGATCATGGTGGTGGACTTCGCGCTGACCGCCGAACGCGAACGCGGCCTGGCGCCGGAGGCGGCGATCCGCGAAGCCTGCCTGGTGCGCTTCCGCCCGATCATGATGACCTCGATGGTGACCTTCCTCAGCGCGCTGCCGCTGGCGATCGGCTTCGGCGTTGGCGCCGAGATGCGCCAGCCGCTGGGCGTGGCCATGGCCGGCGGACTGCTGGTGTCGCAGAGCCTGACCCTGCTCAGCACGCCGGCGATCTACCTGGCATTCGCGCGCTTCGCCGCGCGCCGGCGCGAGCGCCGCCAGGCGCGACGCGCGGCCCGCGCGGCCGCGGCCTGAGCACGGGCACCGTCGGCGTCGCGCGGCGCCGGCGGATCCGTTTCCCTCCGGAGGGGGTTCCGGCCCCGATCCGGGCGCGGCCGCGGCCGAAGCCGCTCCCGCAGGCCGCGCTTCGGATCGTTTCCGGCGCTCGAGACGGTAAGCTATGCGCTTGCCCGGAGCCGTCCCCGAATGAATCCTCCTCGCTCGCATCCACGCCTCGGCCCGCGCGCGCTGGTACGCACGCTGGCCTGGCTGCGCCTGACCGCGATCGCCGGCCAGAGCGCCGCGGTGCTGGTGGTCGCCTACGGCCTCGGCCTCGACATCCCGCAGCCGCAACTGTTCGCCGGCATCGGCGTGCTCTCGGCGTTCGCCGCGCTGGCGGCCTGGCGGCTCGGCCGCCCGTGGCACGTCAGCGAGATCGAGGCGGTCGCGCACATCGCGGTCGACACGCTGGTGCTGGGCTACCTGCTCTACCACACGGGCGGCGCCAGCAACCCGTTCGTGACCCTGCTGCTGGTGCCGATCGCGCTGGCCGCCGCGGCGCTGTCCACGCGCGGCGTGGCCGCGGTCGCCACGCTGGCGGGCCTCGCCTACCTGCTGCTGATGCGCTGGTACCTGCCGCTGCCGCACCTGCAGACGGCCGGCTACGGCGACTTCCACCTGATCGTCACCGGCATGGCGGTCAACTTCGCGATCGCCGCGCTGCTGCTCGGCGTGTTCACCGCCCGCCTCGCCACCGCGCTGCGCGCGCAGCAGGACGAGGTGCAGCGCGTGCGCGAGCGTGCGCTGCGCGACGAGGGCATCCTCGCCATCGCCACCCAGGCGGCCGGCGCGGCGCACGAGCTGAACACGCCGCTGTCGACCATGCGCACCCTGCTCACCGAGCTGAAGCGCGAGCGTGGCGGCGACGCCGCGCTGGCCGACGACCTCGACCTGCTGGCCGGCCAGGTCGAGCGCTGCCGCGGCATCCTTCGCGAGATGGCCAGCTTCGGCAACATGCAGCTGACGCAGACGCCGGAGCGCACCACGCTGGGCACATTCCTGCACGACTGCATGGAACGCTTCCGCCTGCTGCGCCCGGAGGCCGAGGCCAGCGTCGAGATCGGCGAGGCCGACGCCACGCTGCCGCTGCGCGTGCAGCCCGGGCTGCGCCACGCCCTGATCAACCTGCTCAACAACGCCGCCGATGCCTCCGCGCTGAACGATTCCGACCGCGTCGGCCTGGCCGCGCGCCGCGAGCGCGGCTGGATCGAGCTGCGCGTGCGCGACTACGGTCCGGGCTTCACCGAGGACTCGCGCAGTGCGACCATGCTCGGCTATTCGCGCAAGCACGACGGCCTCGGCCTCGGCCTGGCGCTGGCCGAAGCCACCGCCGAGCGCCTGGACGGCGAGCTTGCGCTGGGCCGCGCCCCCGACGGCGGTGCCGAAATGTGTCTGCGTTTACCGCTGAGCGCGGTGGGAGATCGATCTTGAACGAGAGCAAAGAACGCCTGCTGATCGTCGACGACGATGCCGTGTTCGTGCGCGTGCTGGCGCGCGCGCTCGGTGCCCGCGGCTATACGGTCAGCGTCGCGCAGAACGCCGCGGCGGCGCGCGACGCCGCGCGCGCGGAACGCCCCGACGCGATCGTGCTCGACCTCAAGCTCGGCGAGGAGAACGGCCTCGCCCTGATCCCCGAGCTGCGCACGCTGGCGCCGCGCGCGCGCATCCTGCTGCTGACCGGCTACGCCTCGATCGCCACCGCGGTGGAGGCGATCAAGCGCGGCGCGCACGACTACCTGGCCAAGCCGGTCGACGCCGACGCGGTGGTGCGCGCGCTCGCCGAGGGCGACGCGCGCGACCCGCTCATCGAGGCCGAGCCCGCCCTGCCCGACGCGCCGCCGCCGCTGCGGCGGCTGGAGTGGGAGCACATCCAGCGCGTGCTGGCCGAATGCGACGGCAACATCTCCGAGGCCGCGCGCCGGCTCGGCCTGCACCGCCGCACCCTGCAGCGCAAGCTGGCCAAGCGGCCGGTGCGCGAGCGTCCGCTCGGCGACGACTGAAGCCGCCGCAACGCAAGCCGTAGCGTGCGCTTCGCGCACGGACAGGGCGCATCGCTGGTGCGCAAAGCGCACGCTGGCTTTCGCCGCGGCCATCCGCGGCGCGGGAACCCGCCCGCTTACAGCTCGAGCACCGCGTCCAGGCCGCGGTGCAGGCCGGCCGCCAGCGTGTGCACGCGGCGGATCGCCAGCAGCGCGCCGTCCACGTACGGGCGCGCGCTGTTGCCGGCCTCGTGGCGGATCGTCAGCTTCTGGTCGGGCATGCCGAAGATGATCTCGGCGCCGATCACGAAGCCGGGCAGGCGAATCGAATGCACCTGCGTGCCGGCGAGCGTGGCGCCGCGGGTTGCCTTCACGCCCTGCGTCTGTGCGACCGGAACCGTCGGCGCGGGCGCGCGCACCTTCGCCAGGCGATCCGCCAGTTCGCGCGCGGTGCCGCTGGGCGCGTCCGGCTTGGCGTCGCTGGCGTAGTCGACGATCTCCCACTGCGCCACGTGCTTCGCCGCGATCTCGGCGAAGCGCTGCAGCAGCACCACGGTCAGCGCGAAGTTGCCGCAGGCCAGCACGGCGCGGCCGTGCGTGCGCGCGGCGACGTCGATCTCGGCGTAGTCGGCGGCGCCCAGGCCGGAGGTGCCGACGACGACATGCGCGCCGTGCGCCAGCGCGGCGAGGACGTTGCCCTTCGCGCTGTCCGGCTGCGTGTACTCGACGAACACGTCGCAAGGTTCGGCGAGCGCTTCCTCTGCGCTCGCCGACACGCGGCAGGCCAGCCGCGCATCGCCAATCGCGTCGCCGAGCACGCGCCCTGCCTGCGTGCGCGCGACCGCACCGACCAGGCGCAGATCCGCGCAGGCGGCGATGCCGCGCGCCAGCTCGGAACCGGCCCAGCCGGTGGCGCCGGCGAGGCAGACGTCGATGGTCATGGACGCGCGGACTCCCGGCATCGGCTCAGGTGGTCGAGATCGCCTGCACGCAGGCTCCTACGGCAGGCGCCTACGGGCGGCCGCCGGTCTCGTCGCTGTAGATCGCCACGTGCGGCACGCCGTCGGCGCCGATCCAGCCGCGGAACATGCCGTCGGTGTTGAACGGCGTGGCGAAGCTGCCGTCGGCGCCGAGCACGATCGCGCCACCATCGCCGCCGAGCGCGGGGATCTCGCGGTTGATCACGTCCTCGGCCGCCTGCTTCACCGGCTGGCCCATCTCGGCCACGCGCATGCAGATGGTGTGCGCGGCCACGGTGCGCATGTAGAACTCGCCCCAGCCGGTGCCGGACACCGCGCACTTGGCGTTGGCGTAGGTGCCGGCGCCGATGATCGGCGAATCGCCGACGCGGCCCCAGCGCTTGTCGGTCATGCCGCCGGTGGAGGTGCCGGCGGCGAGATGGCCCTGGGCGTCCAGCGCCACCGCGCCGACCGTGCCGAAGTGCTTGGCGGTCTCGACGTCGGCGTGCGGCTGCTTCGCCGCGTCCTCCTTCAGCGCCTTCTGCAACTGCTGCCAGCGCTCCTCGGTGCGGAAGTACGACGCGTCGACCAGCGCGATGCCCTGCTGCCTGGCGAACGCCTCGGCGCCGTCGCCGACCAGCATCACGTGCGGGGAGTGCTCCATCACCGCGCGCGCCAGCAGGATCGGATTCTTCACGTGGTGCACGTTGGCGACCGCGCCGGCGCGCAGGGTGGCGCCGTCCATGATCGCGCTGTCCATCTCGTTCTTGCCGTCGTGGGTGAACACCGCGCCCTTGCCGGCGTTGAAGTTGGGGTCGTCCTCGAGCACGGTGATCGCCGCGGTGACGGCATCCAGCGCCGGCTTGCCGGCCTTCAATTGGGCGTAGCCGTGGCGCAGCGCTTCGCTCAGGACTGCGCGAATCGCCTTCTCCTTGGCCGGATTCATGTCCTTCTTGATAACGCCCGCGCCGCCGTGGATGACCAGGACGGGCGTGGCGGCGTGGCTCATGGCGGCGGCTCCGAAAAAGACGAGCGTGGCGGCAAGCAGACGATGATGCAGCTTCATGGCGCGACTCCCCAGGGTAAGCCGGGAGTATAGCCACGCGCGCGGCGCCGGCATGGGCGCATGGTCACGACCGCGGCGCGCTCAGCGCAGCCGCGCCATCCGCGGCGCCAGCGCCTGCCAGACGTTGTCCAGCACCGCGGGCTCGCCGGCGGCCGTCGGGTGCAGGCCGTCGTCCTGCATCAGCTCCGGCTTCAGCGCCACGCCGTCCAGCAGGAACGGCACCAGCGGCAGGCGGTGCTGCGCGGCGAGGTCGCGGTAGAGCGCGCGCAGGCCGTCGCGGTACTGCGGCCCGTAGTTGACCGGCAGCTCGATGCCGACCAGCAGCACCTCGACGCGGGCGGCGCGACAGGCGCGGATCATCGCCTCGAGGTTGGCGCGGATCTCCGCCAGCGACAGGCCGCGCAGGCCGTCGTTGGCGCCGAGCTCCAGGATCACCAGCGCCGGCCGGTGCTCCTTCAGCAGCGTCGGCAGGCGGCTCATGCCGTCCGCGGTGGTCGCGCCGCTGACGCTGGCATTGATCACCGGCCTCGGCGCCTTCATCTCCCGCAGGCGGACTTCCAGCAGATGCACCCAGCCGGCTTCGACCGGAATGTTGTGCGCGGCCGAAAGCGAGTCGCCCAGCACCAGCACCGGCCGCGGCGCGGCGAGCGCCGCGGCGGAGGCGACCACCAACAGCAGGACCACGAGGATTCGACGCATGAGCCCACCTTTACTGAGCGCGCGCGGTCTTGGCAAGTCGGTGATCGGCCCCGGAGGGCGGCTGGACATCCTCGAAGGCGTCGACCTCGATGTCGGCGACGGCGAGAGCATCGCCATCGTCGGCGCCTCCGGTTCCGGCAAGACCACCCTGCTCGGCCTGCTCGCCGGCCTCGACGTGCCCAGCGCCGGCAGCGTCGAGCTGGACGGCCACGCGCTGGAGGCGCTGGACGAGGAAGGCCGCGCGGATTTGCGCCGGCGCCTGGTCGGTTTCGTGTTCCAGTCGTTCCACCTGCTGCCGGCGCTGACCGCGGAGGAGAATGTGATGCTGCCGCTGGAGCTGGACGGCGCCGACGACGCGCGCGAGCGCGCCCGCGCCGCGCTGGCCTCCGTCGGGCTGGACGCGCGCCGCGGCCACTATCCCTACCAGCTCTCCGGCGGCGAGCAGCAGCGCGTCGCGCTGGCGCGCGCGTTCGTGCACCGGCCGCGCGTGCTGTTCGCCGACGAGCCCACCGGCAACCTCGACCAGCGTACCGGCCGCGCGGTCGGCGACCTGCTGTTCGAGCTGAACCATGCGCACGGCACCACCCTGGTGCTGGTCACCCACGACCTCAAGCTGGCCGAGCGCTGCGGCCGCGTGATCGAACTGGAAGGCGGCCGCCTGAAGGCGGCGGCATGAACACGCTGCGGCTGGCCCTGCGCACCCTGCGCCGCGAATGGCGCCTGCCCGAATTGCGCACGCTGGCGCTGGCGCTGGTGCTGGCGGTGGCCGCGTTGGGCGCGGTGGCGACGCTGGCGGCAAGGGTCGAACGCGCGCTGCTGGACAGCGCGGCGGAACTGATCGGCGGCGACCTCGGCGTCAGCGCACGCGCGCCGCTGCCGGCCGAACTGGCGGCACAGGCGCGCACGCTCGGCCTCGAAGTCGGCGCCGCGGCGAGCTTTCCCAGCGTCGCCTTCGCCGGCGATCGCAGCCAGCTGCTGGACGTGCAGGCGGTCGACGATGCCTATCCGCTGCGCGGCACGCTGCAGCTCGGCGGCGCGGACGGCCGCGGCTATGCCGGCCACGGCATCGCCGCGGGCAGCGTGGCGCTCGATCACCGCGCGCTGGTCGCGCTCGGCCTGCGCGTCGGCGAGCGCGTGCAGCTCGGCGGCCGCGATCTCGCGATCGCGGCCGAGCTGGTGCGCCAACCGGACGGCGGCGAGCTGTTCGCGCTGGCGCCGCGCGTGCTGATGAACCTCGGCGACGCCGAAGCCGCCGGCCTGCTCGGCGTCGGCAGCCGCGCGCGCCATCGCCTGATGCTGGCCGGCGCGCCGGCCGCGCTGGCGGCGTTCCAGCGCTACGCGGAGCCGCGCCTGCCGGCCGGCGGCGAGATCCTCACGCCGGCGAAGACGCAGGAGCGCCTGAGCGCGGCCTTCGATCGCGGCGAGGCGTTCCTGCGCCTGGCGGCGCTGCTCGCCGCGCTGCTGGCCGGCGTGGCGATCGCGCTGGCCGCGCAGCGCTATGCGCGGCGCAAGACCGACGAGGTGGCGCTGCTGCGCGCGCTGGGCGCGCCGCGCCGGCAGGTGCTGGCGACGCTGGCGCTGATCCTCACGCTGATCGCGCTGCCCGCCGCCGCGCTCGGCGGCGCGCTGGCGCTGGGCCTGGCCGAGGGCGTGTTCGCGCTGGCGCACGGCCTGTTCCCGCAGACGCAGGCCGCACTGCCGCTGGCGCCGGTGCTGGCCGCCGCCGGCGCCGGCCTCGCCGTGCTGGCCGGCTTCGCCTTCCCGCCGCTGGCGCGCCTCGCCGAGGTACCACCGGTGGCGGTATTTCGGCGCACGCAGGACCGGCGCGTGCGCCGCTTCGACGTGCTGTACCTGGTGCCGCTGCTGGTCGCCGTGCTGCTGATCGCCGCCGAGAGCGGCTCGCTGCGCGTGGCCGGCATCCTTGCCGGCAGCCTCGGCGGCGTGGCGCTGGCCGCGGGCACGCTGGCGGCGCTGCTGCTGGCGCTGGCGCGGCGCCTGGCGCCCGGCGCGCATCCGGCGCTGCGGCTGGGGCTGTCGTCGCTGGCGCGGCGGCGCGGCCTGACCCTGGTGCAGGCCACCGCGATCGCGCTCGGCCTCACCGCGCTGCTGCTGCTCGCCGTGGTCGCGCCGGCGCTGCTGGATGGCTGGCGCCGCGAACTGCCGGCCGACACGCCCAACTGGTTCGTGCTGAACCTGCAGGACGACCAGCGCGAGGCGCTCGGCGCGGAGCTTGCGCACGTCGGCGCCGATCAGCTCAACATGCTGCCGCTGGCCGTCGGCAAGCTCGCGGCGATCAACGGTCGCGCGCCGCGCGCCGAGGATTTCGCCGATCCACGCGCGAAGGAGTGGCTGGACAACCAGCTCAGGCTGTCGTGGAGCGCGGCGCTGCCGCAGGCGAACCACGTGGCCGCCGGCCGCTGGTTCGCGCCGCAGCCGACCGAAGCCGAGGTGTCGGTGGACCGCGGTTGGGCGCAGACCTTCGGTTTGAAGCTCGGCGACACGCTGACCTTCGCGGTCGGCGATCGCGCGCTGACCGCGCGCATCACCAGCCTGCGCGGCGTCGACTGGAGCTCGTTCCGCGTCAACTTCTTCCTGCTGCTCGATCCCGCGCACGCCGCCGAGCTGCCGCACACCTGGATCGCCAGCTTCCACCTGGACAAGGGCCGCGGCGATGCGCTGGCCGCGGTCGCGCGCGCGCATCCCAACCTCACCCTGATCGACGTCAACGCGCTGCTCGACCGCATCCGCGACATCATCGGCCGCGTCACCGGCGCGGTGCGCTGGGTGCTCGGCTTCAGCCTGCTGGCCGGCGCGCTGGTGCTGGCCGCCGCGCTGTCGGCCAGCGCGCGCGAACGCCGGCACGAGGCCGCGCTGCTGCGCACGCTGGGCGCGCGCGGCCGCCAGCTCACCGCGGCGGTCGCCGCGGAATTCGCCGCACTCGGCCTGATCGCCGGGCTGACCGCCGCGGGCGGCGCGGCCGGCGCGGGCCTGTGGTTCGCCGCGCGCGTGCTGAAGCTGGACGGCTTCGTGCCGCCGCTCGCGCCGCTGATCGGCGCCGCGCTGGCCGCCGCCGTCGCGGTCACGCTGCTCGGCCTCGCCGGCACGCGGCGCGTGCTGCGCACGCCGCCGCTGGCGGTGCTGCGCCGCGGGTAGGCGGACGACATCGCCGCGCTTTCGCGCAGGGGCGACCTCGGTCGCGATCCGAACGCAAGTTGCGACTTCAAAGCGCTTGCCGCAATTCCGGCCGCCCGGTCGCGGCCACGGCCGCCCTGCAGGGAGCGTCGTTGCGGTCGCGCGCGTCCGCGCCGCTGCCGCCGGCACACCGATGCTGCTAGCGTGGGCGCAACCGAAAGGAGCACCGCCCATGCCGATCCGCCACCTCGCCCCGATCGCCCTGCTGATCGGCTCGAACGTGTTCATGACCTTCGCCTGGTACGGCCACCTCAAGTTCACCAGCCGCCCGCTGTGGGCGGTGATCCTGGCGAGCTGGGGCATCGCCTTCTTCGAGTACTGCCTGCAGGTGCCGGCCAATCGCATCGGCTATGGCGTCTACAACCCGGCGCAACTGAAGACCATCCAGGAGATCATCACCCTGGTGGTGTTCATGGTGTTCTCGGTGTTCTACCTCGGCGCGCAGATCCGCTGGAACCACCTGGTCGGCTTCGCGCTGATCGTCGCGGCGGCGTTTTTCATCTTCTACGAGTAACGGGGCCGGGGAAGGGCGCAACCGCGTGGCATGCACTGCGCGCACGCCCCACTGCCGCCGCAACCTTCGACGCCCGTTCGTGCGCGAAGCGCACGCTGCGCGCCTGAACCGGGGAAAAAGCGCCATGCCCGCGCCGTCGTTCCGGCGCAGATCGGAACGACGGCGCGCCACGCCTGCACGCGCCATCGTGCGCCGCGTTCAATCGCGCTCGCGCGGCACGCTGATCTTGCCGGCGACGCCGCGATGGCTGACGTCGCCGCTGCCGGTGGACTCGACGGTGAAGCTGCCGCGCACGCCGTCGACGCTGACGTCGCCGCTGCCGGTGCTGCCGACCCAGACGTCGCCGCCGACGTCGCCGGCCTCGACATCGCCGGAGCCGGTCGACTGCACGCGCACGTTGCCGCGCACGTGGCGGAAGCGCAGGTCGCCGGAGCCGCTGCGGCCGGCATCGACGTTGCCGCGCACGCCGTCGACGTGGACGTCGCCTGAGCCGGTCGAGCGCAGGTCGACGCTGCCGACGTCGTCGGCCTCGACGTCGGCCGAACCGAGCCGCAGCGTCAGCGCGCCGGCGATCGCGCGCGCGCGCAGGTCGCCGGAGCCGGAGTCGAAGTCCAGCGCGGCGACGCCGTTCGCCTCGACGTCGCCGGAGCCGCTGTTCACCGCCGCGGCCAGCTCGGCCGGCACGCGCACGTGCAGGTCGACGTAGGCGTAGCTGGAACCGAACAGGCTGAGGTGGATGCCGCGATCGCGGCGGTCGACCGCGATGTCCAGGCGGTCGCCGCTGCGGTGCTGCTGCACGGTCAGCCCGTCCAGCCATTTCGGATCGGAGGCGCAGGCCTTGCCGCGCACCTCGACGCGCTTCAGGCCGGGCACGCCTTCCAGCACCAGGTCGCTGGAGCCGAGCTGCAGCGCCACGCTGCGCAGGCCGGCGGCATCGAGGTCGAAATTGCGGTCCGCGTGGTAGCGGCATTCTTCCGCGCCGGCCAGCACGGGCACGGCGAACAGCACGAGGGCGATCAGGGCACGCATGGCGATACTCCCGGGTGGCAGACGACGATGGGATGCGCGCCGGCGGTACGGCGTTTAAGCGCGGCGGCCATGACCGATGGCAGGGTGGTCAACCCGGCCGCCGCCGGCGCGTTTCCGGTCGGTGGGAACGTATCCCACAGGAGAACCCCCATGTCCCGCAACACCATCCTCGCCCTCGTCCTCGGCACGCTGGTGGCCGGCGGCGCGCCCTGCGCCCTGGCCGCGCCCGGCGCCGCCCTGCCCGACCCGGCCGGCGCCTCCGTGCAAGCCGGCGGATTCGGCGGCCACCGCATGCCCGGCATGCGCATGCGCGGCGAGGCCGCGCCCGCGCGCGCGGCGATCGGCGACCTGCGCCGGATCGAGCGGCTGTACCTGATCGAAGGCCGCGCCAGGGAGCTGCCCGCGCTGTACAAGGACGTGTTGGCGAAGACGCGGAACCCGACCGTGCGCAACTACGTCTACGACCGCCTCGCGCGGGCGCAACTGAAGCCGGCCAATGCGGATCAGGCGATCGCCACGCTCAGGCAGAGCCTGGACGAAAACCTGGCGCGGCTGGACGGGGCGCCGCAGCGCGGGCGCGATTGACGCAGGCGCGAGGGCGCGTCAGCCGCGCTCCTCGGCCTTGGCGCGATCCCACAGCGCGTCCTGCTCGGCCAGCGTCTTGCCCGGCAGCGCTTCGCCGGCGGCGCGGGCGAGCGCTTCCATGCGCCGGAAGCGGCGCTCGAACTTGGCGTTGGCGCCGCGCAGCGCGCGCGAGGGATCGACCTTGGCGTGACGGGCGAGGTTGACGATCACGAACAGCACGTCGCCGATCTCGTCCTCGAAGCGTTCGACGGGCGCGCCGGCGTCGAACTCGGCGCGTACCTCCCCGATTTCTTCTTCCAGCTTGTCCAGCACCGGCCCCGGGCCGGGCCAGTCGAAGCCGACCGTGGCCGCGCGCTGCTGCAGCTTCAGCGCGCGCTGCCATTCGGGCAGGCCGCGCGCGATGCCGGCCAGCGCGCTGGCGTCCTGCTCGCCCTTGGACGCGCGCTCCCCGGCCTTGATCGCCTCCCACGCGCGGGTCTGCTCGGCGACGCCGGCATAGCGCGCGTCGGCGAACACGTGCGGATGTCGGCGCACCAGCTTGTCGGCGATCGCCTCGACCACGTCGGCGAAGCGGAACAGCCCGGCCTCCTCGGCCATGCGCGCGTGGAACACCACCTGCAGCAGCAGGTCGCCCAGCTCGTCGCGCAGCGCGGCGTGGTCCTTGCGGTCGATCGCATCGACGACCTCGTAGGCTTCTTCCAGCGTGTACGCCGCGATGGTGTCGAAGTTCTGCTGCACGTCCCACGGACAGCCGCGCTCGGGGTCGCGCAGGCGCGCCATGATCGCCAGCAGGTCGTCGAGCGTGTAGCGGCGCGTGTCGTTCATGGCGCGGGGGCCTGTTTCAGGCGCGCGGTCCAGTCCACGCGCGGATCGCCGACGGCGAGAAAGTCGGGGTTGAGCAGCGATTGCTTGGCGTTGTACCTGAGCGGACGACCGTCGAGGTCGAGCACCGCGCCGCCGGCCTCCTCCAGCACGCACTGCGCGGCGGCAGTGTCCCATTCGCTGGTCGGGCCGAGGCGCAGGTACAAGTCGGCGTCGCCGCGCGCCAGCAGGCAGAACTTCAGCGAGGAGCCCATCGGCACCAGCACGTGCTCGCCCAGCGCGGCCAGCAGCGCCGCCTGCTGCGGATTGCCGTGCGAGCGGCTGCCGGCCACCACCAGCGGCCGCGCCGCGGCGCGCGTGGCCAGCGGTTCGGGCAGCGCGCCCGGCGCGCGCTCGCGAAACGCGCCGCCGCCCGCGGTCGCGCGGTACAGCTCGCCGGTCACCGGCGCCAGCACCACGCCCATCACCGCGCGGTGGTTTTCGACCAGCGCGACGTTGACGGTGAACTCGCCGTTGCGCTTGATGAACTCGCGCGTGCCGTCGAGCGGATCGACCAGCCAGTAGCGCGTCCAGCCTTGCCGCTCGCTCCACGGCGCGGCGGCGGATTCCTCCGACAGCACCGGGGTGTCCGGCGTCAGCGCGCGCAGGCCGTCGACGAGGATGCGGTTCGCGGCCAGGTCGGCCGCGGTCAGCGGCGAGGCGTCGTCCTTGTGCTCGACGCCGAAGCTGCCGGCGTAGATCTCGAGGATGGCCGCGGCCGCCTGCCGCGCCAGCAGCGACGCCTCGCGGCAGTAGCGCTCCAGCGTGCTCATGCCGGGCGGAAGCGGCCGGCGAGGTATTCGCGCGCCATGAACAGCGCGGCGATGGAGCGGCCCTCGGTGACGTCCTCGCGCCCCAGCAGCTTGTGCAGCTCGGCGAACTTCCACGGCACCACTTCCAGTTCCTCCGGCTCGTCGCCCGGCAGGCGCTCGGGATAGAGATCCTGCGCCAGCACCACGTAGGTCTCGTGGGTCATGTAGGCCGGCGACAGCGACAGCCGGCCGAGCACGCTGAGCTGGCGCGCGCCGCAGCCGACTTCCTCCTTCAGCTCGCGGTCGGCGCCCTGTTCGACCGTCTCGTCGCGGTCGAGCCGGCCCTTGGGCAGGCCGAGCTCGTAGCGGTTCACGCCGACGCCGTATTCGCGGATCAGCAGCACCGTTTCCGGATCGCGCACCGGCACGATGATCACCGCACCGAGGCCGGAACCCTTCAGGCGTTCGTAGGTGCGGCGCTCGCCGTTGGAGAATTCGAGGTCGACCTGCTCGACGCGCAGGAAGCGGCTGGCATCGACCGGGCGAGTGGCGTGGATCACGGGGGGTTTGCGGGACATGCGCCGATTGTAGCGGCTGCGGATGACGAATCCCGCAGACATTCGCCGCGATCCTGGCCGCGATGCGGGCGGATGCCGAGCGGAAACCCGGCACCGCGTTTGCCTCCCTCTCCCCGGCGGGGGTCGGGGTGAGGGGGAGCCGTCCGCAGGACGGCCGCGCATCATCGTCCCGCGCTGCGCGCGCCCCCTCTCCCTGCCCGTTCCGCGCTGCTCACGCACTCCGCGCGAACCGGCGCAGCGCCTCGGCGTGGATCGCCGGCACGCCGGCCAGCACGCTGGTGGTGTCCGGCGAAAGTTCGCGCCCGTCGAGGTCGGTGAACACGCCGCCGGCCTCGCGCACGATCACCGCCAGCGCGGCGATGTCGAGGATGTTGACGTCGGACTCGATCACCAGGTCCAGCCCGCCGCGCGCCAGCAGGTGGTAGTGGCAGAAATCGCCGTAGCCGCGGATGCGGTTGCTGTCGCGGATCAGCGCGCCCAGCGCCGCCCAGCGCGGGCCCGCGGTCAGCGTCTTGACGTTGCCGGTGGACAGCGACGCCTGCGCCAGTTCGCGCGTGTCGGCCACCTGCGCGCGCACGCCGTCGAGGAAGGCGCCGCCGCCGGCGCGCGCCCACATCGTCTCGCCGTAGACCGGCGCGCAGGACACGCCGGCAACCAGCGCGCCGCGGTGCATCAGCGCGATCTGCGTGGAGAAGAACGGCGTGCGCCGCACGAAGCTCTTGGTGCCGTCCAGCGGATCGACCAGCCAGAGGAAATCGCCGCCGCCGTCGCGGCCGAGTTCCTCGCCGTAGATCGCGTGGTCGGGGAATGCCGCGCGCAGCACCGCGCGGATCGCCGCCTCGGCCTCGCGGTCGGCAACCGTGACCGGCGTGGCGTCGGCCTTCAGTTCGACCTGCACCTCGCGCCGCCAGTAGTGGCGCAACACCTCGGCCGCGGCGCCCGCGGCCTCGCGCGCCGTCGCCAGCGCGCGGTCGAGAAAAGCGGCATCCACGCTCATCGTGCGCTCCTGGAATGGCCCCTCTCCCTCGGCGAGAGGCATGGTGGGTGCGGGTCCGCTGGCGCCGATGCGCGCATATCAGCCGGACGCTGACCTGCCCTCTTCCAGGGCAGGGGGATCTTGTCGGACGTGCTCACCAGACCACGCCATGCCTGATCCGCAGGCTCACGCTGCCGTCCGCCGCCGGCTTGCCGAACCGCGCCAGCGCGCGGCGCACGCGCGCATCGTCCGTGCGCGGCGCGAGCTTCGCCTGCAACGTCCAGCCCAGCGGCAGAACGCGGTAACGGCCGTCGACCGCGACCTCGCCGCCGCCGTTGCGCAGCGTGCCGCCGATGCTGCCGTCGGGCTGTACCGCCGTCACGATCGCCACGTCGCCCAGCCGCACCGCATCGGCGCCCAGCGCGGCGTCCCGCCAGACGAATTGCGCGTCGAGCCGCGTCGGCCAGCCGCGCACGAGCCGCGCCGCGCCGATGCGCCCGCGGATCGCGCCGCGCACCGGCAGCGGATCGTCGTCCAGCAGCGGCGCCAGCCGCGCAGCCGGCAGGTCCAGCGTCACCTCGCGCAGGTCGATGCGTTCGCCCTCGCGCGCCGCCGCGCCGCCCAGCGTGAAGCCGTCCGCGGCGCGCAGCGCGAAGGTGGATTCGACGCGGCCGGCCAGCAGCGGGCCCCGCGCCAGCGTCCAGTCCAGCGCGCCCAGCGCGCGCGGCCCCCACCATGCCTGCACCGCGCGACCCCGCCACAGGCTGCCGCTCGCGCCCTCCAGCCGCAGCGGCCCCAGCCGCTCGCCGGCCAGCCGCAGCGCCAGGCGCGCGGGCAGGCAGCACAGCAGCGCGGCAAGCGCCAGCAGCAGCACGGCGAGGCCAACGAGAGCGATGCGCGAGCGTGTCATCGGGCTTCGGCTGGAAGGAAAAACGCCGCGCGACTTGAGCCGCGGCGCGTTACGCGAGGATCATAGCAAGCCATGAACGCCCTTCCCGCTTCCCGCAACGCCGCGCTGGCCGCGCGCGACCTCGCCGTGGTCTGGCATCCGTGCACGCAGATGCGCGACCACGAATCCGTGCCGATGATCCCGCTGGCGCGCGGCGAAGGCGCGTGGCTGTACGACCACGACGGCCGCCGCTACCTCGACGCGATCAGCTCCTGGTGGACCAACATCTTCGGCCACGCCAACCCGCGCATCGGCGCGGCGGTGAAGCGCCAGCTCGACACCCTGGAGCACGCGATCTTCGCCGGCTTCACCCACGACGCCGCGCTGGAGCTGGCCGAGGCGCTGGTGCGCATCACGCCGCCCGGCCTCGAGCGCGTGTTCTACGCCGACAACGGCTCCTCGGCGATCGAAGTCGCGCTGAAGATGAGCTTCCACTACTGGCGCAACCTCGGCCGCGGCGAGAAGACCCGCTTCGTCGCGCTGACCGGCAGCTACCACGGCGAAACGCTGGGCGCGCTGTCGGTCGGCGACGTGGCGCTGTACCGCGAAACCTACGCGCCGCTGCTGCTGACGCCGATCCTGGCGCCCTCGCCGGATGCCTACGAACGCGAACCCGGCGAATCGTGGGAGGCGCTCGCCGAGCGCCGGCTGGTCGAACTGCGCGCGATCCTCGAGCGCCACGCGCGCGAAGTCTGCGCGGTGATCGTCGAGCCGCTGGTGCAGTGTGCCGGCGGCATGCGCATGTACCACCCGCGCTACCTGGCCGGCCTGCGCGCGCTGTGCGACGAGTTCGAGGTGCACTTCATCGCCGACGAAATCGCGGTCGGCTTCGGCCGCACCGGCACGCTGTTCGCCTGCGAGCAGGCCGGCGTCGCCCCCGACTTCATGTGCCTGTCGAAGGGACTGACCGGCGGCTTCATGCCGCTGTCGGCGGTGCTGACCACGCAGCGCGTGTACGACGCCTTCTACGCCGAATACAGCAGCGGCAAGGCGTTCCTGCACTCGCACAGCTACACCGGCAATCCGCTGGCCTGCGCCGCCGCACTGGCCACGCTGGAGATCTTTCGCACCGATCCGGTGCTGGAGCGCAACCGCACGCTGGCCGCGCACCTCGCCGCGAAACTGGCGCCGTTGGCCGACCGCCCGCACGTCGCCGAAGTGCGCCAGACCGGCATGATCGCCGCCGTCGAGCTGGTGCAGGACAAGGCGACGCGCACGCCCTGGCCAGCGCACGAGCGCCGCGGCCTGCGCGTCTACCTGCACGGCCTCGACCACGGCGCCCTGCTGCGCCCGCTCGGCAACGTCGTCTACTTCATGCCGCCGTACGTGATCACCGAGGACGAGATCGACTTCATGGTCGGCGTGGCGACGCAGGGCATCGAGCGCGCGGTCGCCGCGTAGGGCGGAATCCGCGAAGCGGCTTCCGCCGCGACTTCCGCGCGCCTCGGCAAGCGGCGGAACCGGCTGCGCCGGTTCCGCCCTACGGCGCATATGGCGCTACAGCTCGCGCGACGAATGCGGATCGACGCCGTACGGCACCACCGGCGGCAGCGGCGCGGCGGCTTCGGCGACGCGCGCCATCCAGGCACGCCAGGCGGGACGCTGCGCGAAGCTGAAGCCGGCATCCTCGGCGAGGTGGCCGTAGGCGTAGACGGCGAGGTCGGCGATGCTGTAGCGGTCGTTGGCGAGGAACGGGTGCCGGCCGAGATGGCGCTCGATCATGTCCAGGCGCTGCTCGCCGGCGGCGCGCCTGGCGTCGATCAGCGAAGCGGCGCGGCGCGGCAGCTTGCCGGTCAGCGTCCAGTAGCGCAGCGAACCGATCACCGGCTCGATGTGGTTCTGCTCGGCGAACAGCCACTGCAGCACGCGGCCGCGTTCGGCCGGATCGGCCGGCAGCAGCGGCGAGCCTTCGGCGAGGAAGCACAGGATCGCGCTCGACTCGGCGATGCAGCGACCGTCGTCCAGCTCCAGCACCGGCACCGCGCCCATCGGGTTCTTCTCGAGGAACGCCGGCGTGCGCGCGCCGCCTTCGAAGATCGACACATGCTCGGTCTCCAGCGCGATGCCGAGCTGCGCGGCGAGCGCGCGGACTTTCCAGCCGTTTTGCGAGGGAAGGTAGTCGTGGAGTTTCATGCGCGGCTCCGTTTCGGATGGCGACACGGTAGGACCGCCGCGTAGGTGCCGCCATCCGATTCCTGCTGTTGCGGCAGCGCCGGGAAGCCGCCCGCAGGAACCTGCGTGCAGGCGACCGGCGCGCGATCCCATGCGCGCAGGCGTTGCCGGTGCCCCGCGGCGGGCGCCTTGCGGCGCCGCCACCCTCACCCCGCCCCTCTTCCGCCCAGGCGGGAGAGGGAGACGAGAAAACCGGCCTCGCCGCATGACCCGACACGTCCATGGGCATGGCGGAAAGGAAGGCGTGCAGATACGGGCGACCACGTACAATCAAGCGTCCTCTGTCCGTCGCCACGCTCATGCGCCAGATCCGCATCCACGTCGCCGCGCCGCTCGCCGAAGGCGCCGAAGTGACGCTGCCCGAGCAGGCCGGCGAGCACGTCGCGCGCGTGCTGCGGCTGGGCGTGGGCGATGCGGTGGTGCTGTTCGACGGCGGCGGCCACGATTACGCGGCGACGCTGATTTCCATCGCCAGGCGCGCGGTGACGGCACGCGTGGACGCGCGGTGCGATGCGCTGCCGGAATCGCCGCTGCGGCTGACGCTCGTGCAGGGCATCGCGCGCGGCGAGAAGATGGACCTGATCGTGCAGAAGGCGACCGAATTGGGCGCGGCGCGCATCGTGCCGATCGTCAGCGAGCGCACCGAGGTGCGCCTGGACGGCGAGCGCGCCGACAAGCGCCTCGCGCACTGGCGTGCGGTGGCGGTGAGCGCTTGCGAGCAGAGCGGGCGCGCGCGGCTGCCCGGCATCGACGCGCCGCTGACGCTGGACGCGTGGCTGGCGGCGCTGCCCGACGACGGCGCCGCTCGCCTCGCGCTGCTGCCGCAAGGCGAGACGGCGCCGCGCGCGCTGGGCGCGCTGCCGCACCACGCGCTGCTGGCGGTCGGTCCGGAAGGTGGCTTTGGCGAGCGCGACGTGGCGGCGCTGCGCGCGGCGGGTTTCGCCGGACTGCGCCTCGGCCCGCGCGTCCTGCGCACGGAGACGGCCGGCCTCGCCGCGCTGGCGGCGCTGCAGGTGCTGTACGGCGATCTCGGATAGGCCGGCGCACCCCCCGCGGCGACTGCAGGGGCTGTAGGGTGGGCTTCAGCCCACCATCGCGACGCAATCGAACGGAGTGACGGTGGGCTGAAGCCCACCCTACGCACCCTACATGCTGTACGGCGACTTCCGAGCGGCAGCCTCAGGCCGCTGCCGCGAGCGCTTCCTGCACCATCGCCTCGATGGCGTCGAGGTCCGGGATCACGGCGTGGTCGTCGCGCACCAGCACCTGCTCGCGCACGCCCGGCGGATGCGCGTTCTCGTCGCCGGTCGGCACGATGATGTCCTGGCTCAGCGTGGTCAGGCGCGGGAAGCCCTGCGTCGCCATGGCGATGAACGGCATGCGCGGATTGCCGCCGAGCGCCTTCAGCACGGCGACGCGCGAGTTCAGCGCGCGCTCCTGCGCGGCGAAGCCGGCCAGGATCGAGAACGACACCAGCGGCAGCCGCCAGCCGCGCCAGGCGATGCGGCCGAGCAGCCATTCCGGCGCGTTGGCCACCTTGTCCGGCGTGGCGAAGGTGATGACCTCGGCCACCGTGGCGTTCGGCAGCAGCACGCGCCCGCCGGTCACGTGAACCAGCACGCCGCGGATCTCGCGAGGCAGTTCGGTGCTCATGTCGTCTTCCCTTGCTTGTCCAGTTCGGCCAGCAGCCGCGCCGCCAGCGCGCGCGGCGTGCCGGTGTGGGCGACCACGCCCGCCGCGCAGGCGCCGTCGACCATCGAGCTGACCACGCAACTGTCCGGATCCTGCGCCCATACCGTGCCGCCGCGCGCGACCACTTCCAGCGATCCGGCGACGGCGTCGTTGGCCATGCCGGAGAACACGATCGCCAGCAGGTCGGCGCCGAAGGTCTCGGCGAGGTCGCCGAAGGTGTGGTCGATCGAGGGCGCGTAGGGACAGCCTTCCGGCAGCGCTTCCAGCCGCACCCGACCGCTGCGGTCGAGCCGCACGCGGCGATCGGCCGGCACCACCAGCACCTCGCCGTGGCCGACGCCGACGCCGGCGGCGGCGATGCGCACCGGCAGCGGGCTGAATTTGGCGAGTTGCGCGGCCATCGCGTCGACGAAGGCGGCATCGAGGTGCTGGGCCAGCACCAGCGTCGCCGGCAGATCCGTGGGCAGCGCGTTGACGAACTCGCGCACCGCCTCCGGTCCGCCGATCGACGCGCCCAGCGCGACCACGCGGCGCACGCGCGTCGCGCCGGCGTCCAGGCGCATCTCGGCGACCGCGCTCGCGGCCTCGGCCTGGACCGGCTTCGGCGCAATCGCTTCCTCCATCGGCACCAGCTCGAGGCTCATGCCGGGCACGACCGGCGTATCCGCGGCGTCGCCGCCTTCGGGGGCGAGGTATTCCGCCGCCGACACCTTCTCGACCTTGACCGCCAGCGGCGCGTCGCCGGCCGGCGCGGCGTCGGGGGCGAGGTATTCGGCGGTGCTGATCTTCTCCAGGCCGAAGTGGATCGGCTCGGCCTCGGTTCCGGCGGCGGCGGTCCCGGGCGCCAGCAGCTCGGCGGCGGATACGGTCTCGATGCCGAATTCGTGCGGCTGCGCGCGCGGCGGCGGTGCGGTCGGCGCCGCGGTTTCGTAATCGACCAGATCCCAGCTCGGCGAAGCCGGCACGACCGGAGCAGGCGCAGCCGGATCGGCGCTGCCGGCCACGACCGTCGGCGCAGGCGCCGTCGCCGCATCGAACGCCCGATCGAAATCCAGGCCGGTGCCGTCGATCGACGGTGCTTCGGCGCCGGCGGCCGCTTCGCGGTCCGCTGCCGGTTCGGGCACGGGCGCCGCCGCGGCGGGCGTGGCGGGCGCATCCTCGAACAGCGCGTCGAGCTGCGCGGCCAGATCGTCCGGCGTGGCCTCGACCGAATGCGGCACGGGCTGCGCGGCGCCCAGGCCGGGCAGGTCCTCGAACAGCGCCTCGATCTCGGCCAGGTCGAGCGGCGGCGCGTCGACTTGCGCCGGCGCCGCGGGTTCGACGGCGGCCATGCCGGGCGCCTCCGCCGCAGCCGGCAGCGCCGCGGCCTCGGCGACCGCGGCAACCTCGACCGGGCGCGCATCGGCCGGACGCGGCGGGTCGACGTCGTCGCGGTCGAGGATCTTGGCGGCGAAGTGACGCGCCCAGCGCGCCTGCTCCCAGCCTTCCAGCGCGCGCGTGGCGTCGGCATCGTTGAACACCACCCGGCAGGCGGCGGCGTCGAGCAGGTCGTGGATGCGGTCGAGCTGTGCCTCGACGGCGTCGTCGAGATTGATCACGACCACGTCGACGCCGGCCAACGCCTCGGCCGCGAGCGCGGCCGGGGCGCCCTCGTGCGCGATGCGCGCGCCAAGTTCGGCCAGCGCGGCGCGCAGCGGCGCGCCGAGTTCCGGATCCTCGAACAGCAGCGCGACGGTGGGCATCTCGGCCTGCATCTCAGACTCGACTCGCCTTCAGCGCGTCCTGCACCTCGCGCACCAGGTCGAGCTCCTGGTACGGCTTGCCGAGGTAGCGCTCGACGCCGATTTCCTGCGCGCGCTGGCGGTGCTTCTCGCCGGTGCGCGAGGTGACCATGATGATCGGCACGCCCTTCAGGCGCGGGTCGTTCTTCATGTAGGTGGCCAGCTCGTAGCCGTCCATGCGCGGCATCTCGATGTCGAGCAGCATCAGGTCGGGCACGCGGTCCTGCAGCTTCTCGACCGCGTCGAGGCCGTCCTTCGCGGTGACCACCTCGATGTCGTGGCGCTCCAGCACGCGGCCGGTGACCTTGCGCATGGTGATGGAGTCGTCGACCACCATCACCATCGGCTGGCGGCGGCGCTCGGGCTCGGCCTGCAGCGGCGGCGGCGCCTCCAGGGCGATGCCGTCCTCCTCGGCACGCTCGCGCAGCGCGGCCGAGCGGCGCACCAGCGGCGCCAGGTCGAGGATCATCACCACCGAGCCGTCGCCCATGATGGTGGCGCCGAAGATGCCGGGCACCGAGCTGACCTGCGGGCCGACCGACTTCACCACCACTTCGCGCGAGCCGATCACCGCGTCGATGCGCACCGCGGCGCGCTGGTCGCCGGTGCGGGTCATCAGCAGCGGCAACTGCGTCTCGTCGGCGAGGTGCGCCGCAGGCACGCCGAGCAGTTGGGCGAGGTCGTGGATGGCGAATGTTTCGCCGGCGTAGGTGTAGCTGGGATCGGCTTCGCCGAGGCGGCGGTCGAGGTCGTCGCGCGCGATGCGCACCACGCCCTGCACCGACGACATCGGGATCGCGTAGGCGGAATCGCCCAGGCGCACCAGGATCGCCTGCGTCACCGCCAGCGTGAACGGCAGGCGGATGATGAAGGTGGTGCCGCGGCCGCGCTCGGAGTCGATCGCCAGCGTGCCGCCGAGCTGCTTGATCTCGCTGTGCACCACGTCCATGCCGACGCCGCGGCCGGCCAGCTGGGTCACCGTCTCGGCGGTGGAGAAGCCGGTTTCCAGCACGAAGCCGTACAGGTCGCGGTCGGACAACTGCGCGTCGGGCTTCATCAGGCCGCGCTCGATCGCCTTGCGGCGGATCGCGTCGCGGTCGAAGCCGCGGCCGTCGTCGGAGACGCGGATCACCACCTCGGTCGCCTCGCGGCTGACCCGGATCGAGACCGTGCCGTCCTCCGGCTTGTCGGCGGCGCGGCGCTCGGCCGGCGCCTCGATGCCGTGCGCCAGCGCGTTGCGCAGCATGTGCTCGAACGGCGCCTTCATGCGCTCGAGCAGGTTGCGGTCCATTTCGCCCTGTGCGCCTTCGACGCGCAGTTGCGCGCGCTTGCCGACCTCCTGCGCCGCCTGGCGCAGGGTGCGGCGCAGCGACGGCACCAGCGAATCGAACGGCACCATGCGCGTGCGCATCAGGCCTTCCTGCAGGTCGGAGCTGACGCGCGACTGCTGCAGCAGCAGCGTTTCCGACTGGCGGGTGAGGTCGTCCAGCAGGCCCTGGATCGACACCAGGTCCGACACCGACTCGGCCAGCGCGCGCGAGAGCTGCTGCAACTGCGAGAAGCGGTCCAGCTCGAGCGGGTCAAAGGTGGCGTCGCGGCCGGCCTCGTGCTCGCGCTGGTAGCGCGACAGGATCTGCGCTTCGGTTTCGATCTCCAGCTTGCGCAACTGCTCGCGCAGACGGCTGACGGTCTGCTCGAACTCGACCAGGTTGAAGCGGAAGGTCGAGATCTGCTGCTCCAGGCGCGAGCGGTAGATCGACACCTCGCCGGCGTAGTTGACCAGCGAGTCGAGCAGCTCGGAGCGCACGCGGATCATTTCCTGCGGTGCGCGCGCCGGCTCCTCGACCGGTTCCAGCGGCGGACGCTGCGCCGGACGCGGCGCGGGCCTCGCCTCGGCGACGGGCTGCGGCGCAGGCGGCGTAGCCACCGTCTCCGCGGCCGCGGTTCCCGCCGCGTCGGCGTCGGCGTCGGCCACCGCGGCGGGCGCCTCCAGCGGCCGCCCTTCCGCCAGCGCCTCGAAGCGGGCGATGGCGTTATCCGGCATGGCGATGGCGCGGCCGTGGGCGACGCGCTGCACCATGCCGTGCAGGCGGTCGAAGCCGCGCTCGAGCGATTCCACCGCCAGCGGATCGGCCTGGCGGCGGCCCTCGCCGACCTGTTCCAGCAGCGTCTCCATGGCGTGGGCGAGGTCGCCGATCGGCGCCAGGCCGGCCATGCGCGCGCCGCCCTTAAGCGTGTGCAGGTCGCGCTGCAACCCGCCGATCAGCTCGCGCTGGTGCGGGCTCTCGCGCAGCTTCGCCATCAGCGAATCGGAGTGGTCGAGGATATCGACGCCTTCCTGCACGAAGATCTCGAGCAGGTCGGTGTCGAGGTCGGGCAGGTCGAGCGCACCGTCCGGCTGCGGGTCGTCCGGGAACGGCACACGCGCGCGCGCGGCCGGCGCGGGCGACGCGATTTCCGGCGCCTGATCGGACGGCACCTCGTTGGCAGCGGCGTCCGCGTGCGGCACGGCGGCGGCGAGGTCGCCTTGCGGCGGCGGCACCGCGAAGCCGGCATCGATGCCGTCCGCCGGCGCGGCGGCGGGCGCCTCGTCGGCGTGATCGCGGGCATCCGCAGCCGGCGCATCGAGCGATGCGTCGGCCGGCGGCGGCGCGTCGGACGGAGCCTGCGCGGCCGACTCGAGCACGATCGCGTCGCCGAGGTCGGAGAACTCGGCGAGGTCGAAGCCGACCCCGCGCTCCACCGGCGCATCCGCGGGCGGCGCGGCCGCGTCCAGCGCGGCCATCAGCGCGGCGGTCAGGTCCTCGTCGACGGATCCGGACGCACCGGCCTCGGGCAGCGCGATGCTGTCGGCGTCCGCCGGCAGCGCATCGTCCGCCGCCGCGGCCTCGTCGGCTATGGCTTCGGCTTCGTAGAACACGTGTGCGACGGTCGGCTCCGGCAGCGCATCGCGCAGCGCGGCGATGCGCGCGGCGAGCGCGCCCGAATCCGGCAGCTCGGGCTGCGCGGCGTCGAACTGCGCCATCACGTGATCGACCAGGTCGGCGGCTTCGCGCAGCGCAGCGACGCCGTCCGCGCCGGGCGCGGTGTCCAGCGCGCGCAGGCGCTTCAGGTACGACTCCAGCGGCGCCAGCACGTGGCCGATCACCGGGATGTCGACCATGGCGATCGCGCCGTTCAGCGTGTGCACCGCGCGCAGCAGCGGCTCGCCGACCGCGGGCGCGTCGGGCGCGCATTGCGCCAGGTATTCGCGCACGCTGCCGAGGTGCTGCGCCACTTCGCTGCGCAGGATTTCCAGCAGCAGCGGGTCGACTGCCGGCAGCATCGCCGCGACCGGCTGCGGCGCGGCGAAGGCGGGACCGGCGACGCCGGCGAGCGTCGCGGCGGGCACTTCGGCCACATCCGCGCGCGGCCGCGGCACGCGTCGCTTGACGATGCGCTTCACGGTCTGCATGCGCGGCTGCACGAACTGCTCGACGCGGGCGCTTTCGCCGGCAGCGAGGCGGTCGGCGACCTCCATGATCGCGCCCAGCGGCGCATTCGGCGCGCCGTCGCCGCGCAGCGCGGCGAGCAGGCCGGGCAGCGCGTCGACGGCGTGCGCGACCAGCGCGCGCACGTCCTCGCCCGGCGGGATGCTGTGGTCGAGCACGCGGTTGAGCATGTTCTCGACCTTCCAGCTGAACTCGCCCAGGGCCAGCGCGCCGACCAGGCGGCCGGAACCCTTCAGCGTGTGGAAGGAACGGCGCACCGGCTTCAGCGCTTCGAGGTCGTCCGGACTCGACGCCCACGCCGGCAGGTGGCGGCGCAGGTTCTCGATCTCTTCCTGCACCTCCTCGACGAACACCTCGCGGATCTCCGCGTCGATCTCTTCGGAGGCGGCCTGGAAGCCGGCATTCGTGCCGAGCTCGGCGCCGACCGGCACTTCCTCCTCGATTTCCTCTTCGATCTCGATCCAGTCGTCGCCGGCATCGGACGGCGGCGCGGTCGGCTCGGTCTCGGTCAGCTTCAGGCCGCGCAGGTGCTCGGCGTACGGCTCCGGCATGCGCGCGTCGCCAACCACCAGGTCTTCCATGCCGCGTCCCGCGGCGATGCTGACCGGTTCGAACGGCGCCGCGGCGTCGGCATCGCCGCCGCGCTGCAGCTCGAGCCCGGTGAAGTCCACGCCTTCCTCGACGGCGCCCTCGTCGGTCGGGCGCAGCGACGCGCTGCGGCCCTGCGGCAGGCTGTCGCCCCACTGCGGGAAGTCGCCGCCCGCGGCGACGGCCGCTTCGGCCGGCGACGTCTCGCGCCGCGGCGGCACCGGCCAGTAGCCGAGCGCGCCCAGGCTCTGGCGGGTGACTTCGAGGATGCGCTCGCGCCCGCCGCGGTGCTCGCGCGCCGCCTCGAGGTAGTACTCGATCGAGGCCAGCGCGTCGGCCAGCTTGTCCATCTGCTCCGCAGTGGGGATGCGGCGGTCGACGATCAGTTCGTTGTCGACGAAGCGGCCGATGCCGGCGAGCAGGTCGGCCGGGCGCTCGACGTCGAGCATGCGCAGCGCGCCGGCGATTTCCTCCAGCAGGCGCGGGATCTGCTCGACCCGCGCGTGGTCCCACGGCGACTCGATGAAGGCGACGATGTCCTCCTTCACCTTGCCGAGGTTGAGCGCGGCCTCGCGCATCAGCGCCTCGAGAATCTTGCGCGCCTCGGCCTTCGGCAGCGCGTCGGCGGCATTGGCGCTCTCGACGGCCGCACCGAGGCGGTCGATGTGGTCGTCCAGCGACGCTTCGACGTAGAGCAGCGCGCCGGCGACGTCGAGCAGGGTGCCCTCGTCGGCCGGGCGCGCGCGGGTGGCGATGTCCTCGACGATGCGGCGCTGCTCGCCGACCACGCGGCGCGGCACGCCGAGACCCAGCATGCCGAGGGTGTCGCCGACGCGGTCGAGCAGCTCGGCCTGGGCGCCGAGCCGCGCGGGATCCTCGTCGCGCTGGCGCAGGAAGATGTCCAGCGCTTCCTTGACGCGCAACAGGTCCTCCTTGATCGCGTGCGCGACGGTGTCGAGCAGGGCGCGGTTGTGGCCGGAAATCGAGCCGCGCGCGTGCTCGATCTCCTTCTCGCTGGGCAGCAGGCGGTCCAGGCGATAGGTCTGGCGGATCTGCGCGACGCGGCCCTCGGCCGGCGCGGCCTGCGCGACGTAATACAGCAGGTTGCGCACCAGTTCCTCGCCCTCGGCGTCGGCGAGCGCATCCTCGCCGCGATCGCCGAGCTGCCTGAGCGCGCGGTCGACGCGGCCGACCAACTGTTTCAGCGCCGAACTGTCGGCGGTCAGACGGCCCTGCTCCAGCGCCTCCAGCACGCCGCCAGCGACCCAGCCGAGCCGGCGCGGCGCCAGCGCATGGCAAAGCGCGACCGCCGCGTCCAGCACTTCGCGCATGCGCGCGAGGTGCGCGGCGGCGTCGCCCTGGCCGCGGAACCAGCCCAGCAGCGCCGGCTGGAAGCGTGCGCGCAGCACGGCGACCTCGCGCTTCAGCCCGGCGGCATCGACCGGCGCCGCGGCGGCCGGCAGCTCGGCCGGCAGCGCTGCCTGCAGGTCGGGGGTGAACAGCACGCTCTCCGACAGCAGCTTCTCGCCGCGGCACGCGCGCAGGTCGTTCAGCAGCGGCAGCAGGACCAGCGGGATGTCCTTGTGGCCGCTCTGCAGGCGCTCGAGGTAATCGGGCATCTGCACCATGCCGCGCATCAGCACGCCGTAGGCGTCGTCGCGCTGGCGCACCTGGTCGTCCAGCAGTGCCTGCGCGAGCCGCTCCATTTCCTCGACGACCATCGCCGCGCCATACAGCTCGACCATGCGCAGCGTGCCCTGCACCTGGTGCAGGTAGGTCGCGCAGAAGCGCATCAGGCTGGCGTCGGCCGGATCCTCGACGTACGTCTCGAGGGCCTGGCGCGCCTGCTTCAGGGTTTCGTCCAGCTCGGCCTTGACCCAGTTGAGCGTGGTGAAGTCGATGTCTTCTTCGAGTCGCATGCGCGTGCCTCAACGGTTGCGCAGGTAAGCGAGCGTGCCGGGGCAGGCCACGCGGGTGAGCAACGGGTGCGCGAATGCGGTGACCTCGCCGGCGCCGAGCAGCAGCAGGCCGCCCGGCCTGAGCAGGCCGGCCAGCGTTGCCAGCAGCTCGCGGCGGCGCTCGCGGGCGAAATAGATCAGCACGTTCTGGCAGTAGATCAGGTCGAGCTGCTTCAGCGGCGCCTGCGCGACGTCGAGCAGGTTGAGCATCGCGAAGCCGACCCGCCGGCGCAGGCGCTCGATCACGGTGAAGCTCTCGCCGTCCAGCATCTGCACGTAGTCGGCGCGGTATTCCGGCGGGATCTCGCCGAGCCTCGTGGCGGGATAGACCGCGCTGCGCGCGGCCGCCAGCGCGGCATGGCTGACGTCGGTTGCGGTGACGCCGACGTAGGCCTGCGCATCGGCGCCGCCCGGCGCCAGCTTGCGGTCCAGCACCATCGCCAGGCTGTACGCCTCCTCGCCGCTGGCGCAGCCGATGCTCCACGCGTGCATGGCGCGCGCACCGTCGCGCAACTGCTCCGGCAGCCAGCGCTCGGCGATCAGTTGCAGCGACGGCGGGTGGCGGAAGAAGCGGGTCTCGTGGACGGTCAGCCGATCGACCAGCGTGGCCCACTCGACCAGGCCGGAGCCCTCCGCGCTGACGTGCGCGTAGTAGCTGGCGTAGTCGGCAAAACCGGCCTCGCGCATGCGCGCGCGCACCGCGCCGACCAGGAACGGCTTGCGCTCCGGCGCGACCACCACGCCGGTGCGCGCCTCCAGCAGGCGCACCCAGCGGGCGAACTCGGCGTCGTCCATCGGCAGCAGCGACGGGACGGACGGCAGCGGACTGAACGCGAGCGCCATGCCTGGTTCATCCTCCACGTTCAAACCGCGCCGCCGGCATGCGCCGGCGTCAAGCCCGCCGCCGCACGGGCCGCCGCGCCGCGCCTGCGGGGGGCGCGGCGGATGCGGTCATGGCGGCGTTCGCGGACACGGACATGCACGATCCTGCGGACCTCTCCCGATCAGTAGTTCGGCAGCTTGAAGTCGGCGACCGAGCGGCGCAGGTCGGCGGCGAGCTGGGCCAGGTTGCCGATCGACTCGGCGGTCTGGCTGGCGCCGACCGAGGTCTGCGCGGTGATCTCCTGAATCACGTTCATGGTCGCCGAGATGTTGGTCGCCGCGGCGGACTGCTGGCGCGCCGCCTCGGAGATGTTCTGAATCAGGTCGGCGAGGTCGTTCGACACCTTTTCGATCTCGCCCAGCGCGGTGCCGGCGTCCTCGGCCAGGCGCGCGCCGGCGACCACCTCGGCGGTGGTCTGCTCCATCGAGCTGACTGCCTCGTTGGTATCGGACTGAATCGTCTGCACCAGCGTCTCGATGCGCTTGGTCGCGTTCGACGCGCGCTCCGCGAGTCGCTGCACCTCGTCGGCAACCACCGCGAAGCCGCGGCCCGCTTCGCCGGCCGAGGCGGCCTGGATGGCTGCGTTCAGGGCGAGAATGTTGGTCTGCTCGGCGATGTCGTTGATCAGTTCGACGATCGAGCCGATTTCCTGCGAGGACTCACCGAGGCGCTTGATGCGCTTCGAGGTCTCCTGGATCTGCTCGCGGATCGAGTCCATGCCCTGGATCGTCTGGCGCACGATGCCGGCGCCCTTGGAGGCGATCTGCACCGAGCGCTGCGCGACCTCCGCCGATTCGGCCGAGTTCTTCGACACCTCGTCGATCGACACCGCGATCTCGTTGATCGCCGCCGACGCCGAGGTGATCTGCTGCGCCTGATGCTCGGCGGCCTCGGCGAGGTGCATCGCGGTCGCCTGCGTTTCCTGCGCGGCCGCCGACACCTGCACGGCGGTCTCGTTGATCGTGGTCACCAGGCTGCGCAGCGCTTCCACCGCGAAGTTGACCGAATCGGCGATCGCGCCGGTGATGTCCTCGGTCACGGTGGCCTTCACCGTGAGGTCGCCTTCGGCCAGCGAGCCCATCTCGTCCAGCAGGCGCAGAATCGCCTCCTGGTTGCGCTGGTTCAGCTCGGTGGTGACCTGGCCGCGACGGCGCTGGTCGTTGATCAGCGCCCACGCCAGCACGACCGCGCAGACCAGGGTGATCAACGCCGCGATGGCGCCGATGATCAGGTTCGGGAACGGCCGCAGGGTGGGCAGCTTGCCGAGGTTGGTCGATACCTCGTTGGCGCGCAGCAGCACGTTCTGCGAATCCAGCGAGGCCTGGTTGGCGGCGTCCTTGACGTCCTGCAGGGTCGGCGCGGCGGTGACCAGCTTCTGCACCGGGTCGCCGAGCTGGCCCCAGGTCTTCTGGATGTCCTCGAGGATCTGCCGCGCGCTGGCGTTGTCCATCGCGCGGATGTTGAAGTCGGGGTTGCCCTCGACCAGGCCCTTCAGCACCGCGCTGTAGAGCTGCGCGTCGCGCGACAGGCCGTCGGCGGCGGTGGCGGCGCCTTCGCCGCCCTGCAGGATCTCCTGCACGCGGCGGATCATGCGGTCGGCCAGCAGCATCTGGCGCGCGGCGGTGAAGGTCTGCGCCGCGCTGCCGTTGCGCTGCTGCAGGATGTTAACCACCTCGTCCATGCGCGAGTTCAGGATCGGCATCTGCCGTGCGAACTGGCCGGCCTGGTCGGCGGAATTCAGCACCAGTGCGCGGTTGGCCAGCACCTTGCTGACGTCGCCGTTGAGCTGGTTCCAGGCCTGGGTCAGCGCGGCCAGCGAGTTGCCGACGCCGGCCGCCGCGTGGGCGTAGCCGGGCATGCCGGTCTTCGCATCGCCCTTGTCGAGGCGCTGCACGCTGGAGTCCAGCGCATTGCGGGTACTGTCGAGCTCGTTGAACGACTCGATGTTGCCGCCGGCCGCCTCGAACGCGTACTTCGAGATCTGCTGCGACACCACCTGGATCTGCGCGGTCAACTGGGCGGCCTGGCGTTCCTGGTCGTTCTTGATGTTCAACCAGACGAAGTCCACCACGGCGACCAGGAACGCCAGCACCATGACGAAAATCAGCAGACCATGGCTGCGTTCCTTACCGATTGCCCCCGACGTCGTACTCATGCTTCACCTCACCCTGTCGCAGTCCGGGTTCATGCCGCGGCCTGCTGGAAATCCGGCGCACGCACCAGGTTGGTCATGCTGAACATGCCCCAGCGCGTTTCCCCCAACATCACGTTTTCCGCCACGAACCGCACCAGTCGCTCGTCTTCCTCGGCGGCAGCGCCGACGCGCTGCTCCTCGGTGAGGTTGCGCTGGCCCAGCACCTCGTCCACCAGCAGCCCGACGCCGCCGCCGTGCTGGCGCACCAGCAGGACGCGGCTCTGGTCCGACACGTGGCCGCGCTCGCCGGTCAGGAACTGGCGCAGGTCCGCGACCGGCACCAGGTTGCCGCGCACGTTGGCCACGCCGAGCAGCCATCCGCGCGTGCCCGGCACCGGCGCCAGCGTCGGCATGGTCAGGATTTCGTTCACCTCGGCGATGCTGCTGACGAAGTACCACATGCCCACGCGGAAGCCGATGCCGCGCCACAGGCCCGGCGCCTCGATCTGCTCGGGCATGCCGGCCACGTGCGCCAGGCTGCGGCGCTCGTACTCGGCAAGCAGCTCGAACGGCATCAGCGACGTGCCAGCGCTCATGATGGCGGCGGCCTCAGGCAGCATTCGGAAGCAGGTTGTGGATGCGCGTCAGCAGTTCCTTCTCGCTCACCGGCTTGGTGAGGAAGTCCTTCGCGCCCTGGCGCAGGCCCCAGACGCGGTCGGTTTCCATCGACTTGGTGGTGATGATCAGGATCGGGATGTTCGCGGTATCCGGGTCGCGCGACAGCGTGCGCGTCGCCTGGAAGCCGTTCATGCCCGGCATGATCACGTCCATGATCACCAGGTCGGGCTTGGCGCGCTTGACCGCGGTGATGCCGTCCTCGGCGCTGGCCGCGCTGGACACCTTGTGCCCGGCCTTCTCCAGCAACGTGGTGAACACGCGCACGTCGGTCGGCGAATCGTCGATGATGAAGATGTGTGCCATGAATACCCCCTGTGGTGCGCGCAGCCCGCCGTCGTCACTTCAGCTCGACGTGCCGACGGATCGCCCCGAGCAGTTCCTCGCGCGTGAACGGTTTGGTCAGGTACTGTTCCGAGCCGACGATGCGGCCGCGCGCCTTGTCGAACAGCCCGTCCTTGGAGCTGAGCATGATCACCGGTGTCGAACGGAACATCTGGTTGTTCTTGATCAGCGCGCAGGTCTGGTAGCCGTCCAGGCGCGGCATCATGATGTCGACGAAAATGATGTGCGGCTGCAGGTCGGAGATCTTGGAGAGGGCCTCGAAGCCGTCCACCGCGGTCACCACCTCGCAGCCTTCCTTCTTGAGCAGGGTCTCGGCGGTACGTCGAATGGTCTTGGAATCGTCGATGACCATCACGCGCAGCCCGGTGAGGCCGCCCTGTTTTGCGTTGTCTTCCACTCTCGACCCCCAGCCGCCACCTCAAGGGTTCGGCAAAATATGCTTGCAAGTCGCGTGCCGCTGCCGTCCATTGCGCCCGCGACTGCGTCAGGCCCCGGCACCCTCGGTCCGCGGCCCGATCGCATCGCTCACTGACTGATGACGGCTGTTTAACCAATGTTTATCAAAGCTGTCAAGTTGAGCCCCTAAGTGGCTGCCCGCAAACATTTATGCCGCTGCCTGAATTCGCCGGAGACCGCCCATGCCGCTGACCGTCGCCGTCCTGATGGACCCGATCGCCAAGATCAAGATCCGCAAGGACTCCACTTTCGCGATGCTGCTGGAAGCGCAGCGCCGCGGTCACCGATTGCTATACATGACGCGAAGCGACCTTGCCGTGCGCGACGGCACACCCTGCGCACGCCTGGCGCCGCTCAGCGTGCGCGACGATCCGGCGGGCTGGTTCGAACTGGGTGACGCGCAGTGGCAGGAACTGCGCGCGGCAGACGTGATCCTCGCGCGCTGCGACCCGCCGTTCGACGCCCAGTTCCTCTACGACACCATGGTGCTGGAGCTGGCCCAGCGCGCCGGCGCGCTGGTGGTGAACGATCCGCAGGGCCTGCGCGACGCCAACGAGAAGCTGTTCTCGCTGCAGTTCCCGCAGTGCTGCCCGCCCAGCCTGGTGGCGCGCGACCGCGACGAGCTGAAGCGCTTCGCCGCCGAGCACGGCGAGATCGTGGTCAAGCCGCTGGACGGCATGGGCGGCCGCGGCATCTTCCGCACCCGCCACGACGACCCCAACCTCAACGTGATCCTCGAGACCGTGCTCGGCGACGGCAGCCAGCTCGCGGTGGCGCAGCGCTACATCCCGGAGATCGTCAAGGGCGACAAGCGCATCCTGATGGTCGACGGCGAACCGGTGCCGTACGCGCTGGCGCGCATCCCGCAGGGCACCGACTTCCGCGGCAACCTCGCCGCCGGCGGCCGCGGCGAGGGCATCCCGCTGAGCGAACGCGACCGCTGGATCGCCGCGCAGATCGGCCCCGAGCTGAAACGCCGCGGCCTGGTCTTCGTCGGCCTCGACGTGATCGGCGACTGGCTGACCGAGATCAACGTCACATCCCCGACCTGCATCCGCGAGCTGGACGCGCAGTTCGGCATTAACATCGCCGGGACGTTGTTCGACGCGATCGAAGCCCGTACGTGAGCAACCCTGCCCGCACCAGCGCCGACCGCTTCGGCGTCACCCTGCTGTTCTCGCTGATCGTGCATGCGGTGGTGGCGCTCGGCCTCACTTTCGAGTTCGCCAAGCCGCGGCCGAGCCTGCCGGCGCTGGACGTGACCCTGGTGGCCTCGGCCAACGCCGAGGCGCCGAAGAAAGCCGACTTCCTCGCCCAGGCCAGCAACGCCGGCGGCGGCGATTCCAACCGCGCGCACCGGCCGTCGCAGCCGTTCTCCAGCCCGCTGCCGAAGTCCGACCCGGGCGTCGCGCCGCGGCCGCTGACGCCCGCGGCGCCCGAGCGCAGCGACCCCAGCGGTCCCGAGGTGCTGACCCGCGCGCACTCGGACTACCACGCGCCCAGCGACCCCGACCGTCGCGCGCAGCCGCTGGACGCGCAGCAGCGCGCCGAGCTGGCCGTCGACCGCCGTCTGGAAATAGCGCGGCTGGCCGCCGAGGTGCGCCAGGAGGCCGAGGCCTACGCCAAGCGCCCGCGCAAGAAGTTCATCTCCGCCAACACCCGCGAATACGCCTACGCCGCCTACATGAAGGCATGGGTGACGCGCATCGAGCGCGTCGGCAACCTGAACTACCCCGACGAGGCGCGCCGCCGCCAGTTGCACGGCGACCTGGTGCTGACCGTCGGCCTGAACCGCGACGGCACGATCAAGAGCCTCGACGTGATCCAGTCCAGCGGGCACAAGGTGCTGGACGACGCCGCCATGCGCATCGTGCGCCTGGCCGCGCCGTTCCCGCCGTTCCCGCACCGCGACGACCGCATCGACGAGCTGTACATCACGCGCACCTGGCAGTTCCTGCCGGGCGACATCCTGCGCAATCGGTGAGGAGGGCAGGGAGTGGGGAGTGGGAAGTAGGGAGTAGGAAGTGGGGAGACGGAAAAGCTTAGTGCACGCCCGTCATTCCGGCGCAAGCCGGAATCCAGTTGGATGAACCGTGCAGAGCACGCCACGCAGAACCGTCATGCAAATGTGCGTAAAGGCACTGGATTCCGGCTTGCGCCGGAATGACGAGATGGAAATCCTGCGGGACCATGATGGCGGCATACGCTCCATGCTGCGCATCATTTCTTTCCGTCTCCCTACTCCCCACTCCCTACTCTCCGCTCCGCGTACAATGTCGCCATGCGCGAGCCCACCTTCCTCTCCGGCCATTTCCTGATCGCCATGCCCGCGCTCGGCGATTCGCAGTTCGCGCGCAGCGTCACCTTCCTGTGCCAGCACGGCGAGGAAGGGGCGATGGGGCTGCTGGTCAACCGCGTCTCCGACTACTGCCTCGGCGACGTGCTGGCACAGATGAAGCTGTCGTGCGAGGACAGCGGCATCAGCGAGGCGCCGGTGCTGTTCGGCGGACCGGTGCAGCCGGAGCGCGGCTTCGTGCTGCACGAGGCGAGCGGCGACTGGGACTCCAGCTTCCGCATCAGCGAGCGGCTGGCGATCACCACCTCGCGCGACATCCTCGCGGCGATCGCGGGAGGCCGCGGGCCGCGCCGCGCGCTGGTCGCGCTGGGCTACGCCGGCTGGAGCGCCGGGCAGCTCGAGCAGGAAGTGCGCGACAACAGTTGGCTGACCGTCGAGGCCAGCGAGCAGATCCTGTTCGAGACGCCGCTGGAGCAGCGCTGGAGCGCCGCCGCCGCGCTGGTCGGGGTGGACGTCGCCCAGCTCACCGGTTACGCCGGGCACGCATGAGTTGCGTGCTCGGATTCGATTACGGCACGCGCACGATCGGCGTCGCGGTGGGCAACCGGCTCACGGCCGATGCGCGCGAGCTCGACACGCTGGCCGCGCAGGGCGGCGATCCCGACTGGGCCCGCCTCGACGCGCTGCTGGCCGAATGGAAACCCGAGGCGCTGGTGGTCGGCCTGCCGCTGACCCTGGACGGCGGCGAGCAGCCTGCCAGCCGCGGCGCGCGCGCGTTCGCGCGCCGGCTGGAAAAGCGCTATCGCCTGCCCGTGCACCTCGCCGACGAACGTCACACCTCGCAGGAGGCGGCGCAGCGCTTCGCCGCGCAGCGCGCCGCCGGCCTGAAGCGCCGCCGCGACGCGCAGGCGATCGACGCGCTGGCCGCCGCCGTCATTCTGGAAAGCTGGCTCGCTTCGCACCCATGACCGACCGTCTGCGCCACCTCACCACCCTCGAAGGCCTCGACCGCACCGCGCTAGTGCGCCTGCTCGACCGCGCGGAGGCGATCCGCCACGACGGCGCGCCGCGCGACCTGCTCGCCGGGCGCACCGTGCTCAACCTGTTCTTCGAGCACTCCACGCGCACGCGCACCTCGTTCGAACTGGCCGCCAAGCGCCTCGGCGCCGACGTGGTCAACTTCGACGTTGCGCTGTCCTCGACCAACAAGGGCGAATCGCTGCTCGACACGCTGCACACGCTGGAGGCGATGCGCCTCGACGCGCTGGTGGTGCGGCACAAGGAGAACGGCACGCCGGAACTGCTGGCGCGCCACGCGACCAGCGCCGTCGCCGTGGTCAACGCCGGCGACGGCCAGCGCGCGCATCCCACCCAGGGCCTGCTGGACGCGCTGACCATCCGCCAGCAGCGCCCCGACTTCGAGAACCTGGCCGTGGTGATCTGCGGCGACATCCGCCACTCGCGCGTGGCGCGCTCCGACGTGCACGCGCTGGCCGCGCTCGGCGTCGGCGAGATCCGCCTGTGCGCGCCGCCGGCGCTGCAGCCCGACCCGGCGGAGTTCCCGGGCTGCCGCATCGGCGAGGATTTCGACACCGCGCTGCGGGGCGCCGACGTGGCGATCATGCTGCGCATCCAGAAGGAGCGCATCGTCGACGCCGCGCTGCCCGACGACGGCGCCTACTTCGCGCGCTACGGCCTCGACGCGCGCCGCCTGGCGCTGGCACGGCCGGGCTGCCTGGTAATGCACCCCGGCCCGATCAACCGCGGCATCGAGATCGCCGACGCGGTCGCCGACGGGCCGCAGTCGCGCATCCTCGCGCAGGTCGCCAACGGCGTGTTCGTGCGCATGGCGGTGCTGGCCGAACTGCTGGGCCGCTGATCCGCCGCCGCGTCTCGGGCATACTCGCCGGCGGGATGCCCCCACGGGAGTTGTCCGCATGCGCACGATCGCGCGCCGCCTGGTTCCATGTGTCGCGCTGGCGCTGGCCCTGGCCGGCTGCAAGCACCGCGACCCGAACGCCCCGCTCGCCTTCGTGCCGGCCGACACGCCCTACGTGTTCGCCAATGCGGACCCGCTGCCCGAAGCGGTGCTGCAGGCGTACGAGCAGCACATGCCGACCCTCTGGAAAGCGCAGTTCGGCGGCTTCGGCCAGCTCGCCGACGCGCTGCGCGAGAAGGACCCCGACACCGCGCGGGCACTGGATGCGGTCGGCGCCGAGATCGGCAACCTCGACACGCCGCAGAAATGGCGGCAGGCCGGCGTGGACACGCGCGGGCACTACGCGTTCTACGGCGTCGGCCTGGCGCCCGTCGCGCGCGTCGAACTGGCCGACGCGGCGGCGTTCCGCGCGCTGGTCGGCCGCATCGAGCAGCGCATGGGCCGCAAGCTGGCGGTCGGCACGCTCGACGGCCAGAGCTACTGGCAGCTCGGCGGCGACAGCCACCTGCGCGTGCTGCTCGCGATCGAGCGCGACAAGCAACTGGTGGCGACGCTGGTGCCCGCGCAACTCGACGCGCCGACGCTGCGCGAGGTGCTGGGGCTGCAGCGCCCGGCGAAGAGCCTGGCCGACGCCGGTACCCTCGAGGATCTCGCCGACGCGCGCGGCTACAAGCCGAACGGCGCCGGCTACGTCGACACCGCCCGCCTGCTGGCGCGGCTGGGCGACCCTCGCGACGTGCTGACGCGGGCCTACGCGCAGGCGCTCGGCCTGGGCGCGCCGAGCGCGGACCCCGCCTGCCCCGCCGAGTTCGCCAGCGTCGCCGCCAAGGCGCCGCGCCTCAGCATGGGCTATGCCGAGATCTCGGCGCAGCGCATCGACCAGCGCATCGACGCGGACCTGGCGCCGCCGCTGGTCGCCGCGCTGCAGAAGCTGCGCCAGCCGGTGCCGGGCATGGGCAGCACCACGAGCGACGGGCTGGTCGACATCGCGCTCGCGCTGCCGATGCTGAAACTGCGCGAGTTCTGGATCGCCCAGGCCGACGCCGTCGCCGCGCAGCCGTTCCGCTGCCCCACGCTGCAGCCGCTGAACGCCGGTTTCGCGGCACTGCGCCAAGGGCTCGACAGGCTGGCCGTGCCGCCGCTGGCGAACGTGCTCGGCCTGCGCCTCACCCTGGCTCGCCTCGACCTCGGCGGCGCCACGCCTGCACCGGCCGCGCTGGCGCCGGCGACGCCGATGCCGCAGTTCGGCGCACGCCTGCTGGTCGCCAGCGACAATCCCGCCGGGCTGTTCGGCATGGCGAAGATGGCGGTGCCGGGCCTGCGCGATTTCCGCCTCGCCGCCGACGGCAAGCCGGTCGCCCTGCCCAGCGGGGGCGTGCCGGGCGCCAATGGCCCGCTCTACGCGGCGATGGACGCGCACGCGCTGGCGCTCGGCAATGGCGTGGATGCGATGGCCGCGCTGCCCGCCTACCTCGGCGCGCCGGGCGGCGACGGCGCCGCGCTGGTGCGCATGAGCTTCGACGGCAGGTTCTACAGCGCGCTGGCGACGCTGATGCAGCGCCTCTCCGCCGCGCAGCAGGCGCCGACGGCGCCCGCGCAGCGCGCGCAGCTCGAACGCCAGCGCCAACTGTTCGCCATGTACGCGCAATGGATCCGCCGCGGCGATGCGCAGCTCGAGCTGAACGCGCACGGCCTGCGCCTGCGCAGCACGACCACGCTGAACTAGCGCGCCGCGGGGCCCCCATCGACGCGAAGGCCGCCCTCGGGCGGCCTTCGCGTTCCTGCGGCGCCGGGATGGCCGCTCAGAAGCGCCGCCCCGGATCGTTGGTCTCGACCAGGTCGACGCCGTCCAGGCCCTGGCTGAGCGTGTGCGCGTCGCCGCCCTGCGCCAGCTTGATGCGCAGGCGCACCTCGTTGGCCGAGTCGGCGTGGCGCAGCGCGTCCTCGTAGGAGATCTCGCCGGCCTGGTACAGCTCGAACAGGCTCTGGTCGAAGGTCTTCATGCCGAGGTTGGTGGATTCCTTCATCACGTCCTTGAGCTTGTGGATATCGCCCTTGCGGATGTAGTCGGCGACCAGCGGCGTGCCCAGCATCACCTCCATCGCCACGCGTCGGGCCTTGCCGTCCGGGGTCGGGATCAGCTGCTGCGCGACGATGCCCTTCAGGTTCAGCGACAGGTCCATGAACAGCTGCGGACGCCGGTCCTCGGGGAAGAAGTGGACGATGCGGTCGATCGCCTGGTTGGCGTTGTTGGCGTGCAGCGTGCACAGGCACAGGTGGCCGGTTTCCGAGAAGTTGATGGCGTGCTCCATCGTCTCGCGGGTACGCACCTCGCCGATCATGATCACGTCGGGGGCCTGGCGCAGGGTGTTCTTCAGCGCGTTGTCCCAACTGTCGGTGTCGATGCCCAGCTCGCGCTGGGTCATGATGCAGCCCTCGTGCTTGTGCACGTACTCGATCGGATCCTCGATGGTGATGATGTGGCCGGTCGAGTTCTGGTTGCGGTAGCCGATCATCGCCGCCAGCGAGGTCGATTTGCCGGTGCCGGTGGCGCCGACGAAGATGATGATGCCGCGCTTGGTCATCGCCAGTTGCTTGATGATCGGCGGCAGGCTGAGTTCCTCGACGGTCGGGATCTTGGTCTCGATGCGGCGCAGCACCATGCCCACGCAGTTGCGCTGGTAGAAGCACGACACGCGGAAGCGGCCGACGCCGGAGACGCTGATCGCGAACTGGCACTCGTGGGTCTTCTCGAACTCCTCGCGCTGCGCGGGCGTCATCACGTTCAGCACCATGTCGCGCGACTGCTGCGCGGTCAGCGCGTTCTGCGTGATCGGCACGATGCGTCCGTTGACCTTCATGCTGGGCGCGACGCCGGCCGTGATGAACAGGTCGGACGCCTTCTTGTGCACCATCAGCTTGAGGAAGGAGGTGAAATCGATCTCGCTCATGGGGTCGCTCCCGGGACTCGGGACTCGGGACTCGGGACTCGGCAAAGCGATTCTCGCCAGCCGCGTTCCGAAGCCGTACGTCCTGTCTCCGCGCTAAGTTGCACCGGCGGCATTTCGCGTCGCCCTTCGAGTCCCGAGCCCCGAGTCCCGAGCCCCGCCCTCACTTGAAGATTTCCTTGTTCTTGGCGTAGTCCATCGCCTGCTGGCGCGCCACCAGGCCGCGCCGCACCAGGTCCTGCAGGCACTGGTCGAGCGTCTGCATGCCGTACTGCTGGCCGGTCTGGATCGACGAGTACATCTGCGCGACCTTGTCCTCGCGGATCAGGTTGCGGATCGCCGGGATGCCGACCATGATCTCGTGCGCGGCGATGCGCCCGCCGCCGACCTTCTTCAGCAGCGTCTGCGAGATCACCGCGCGCAGCGACTCCGACAGCATCGAGCGCACCATCGGCTTCTCGCCGGCGGGGAACACGTCGATGATGCGGTCGATGGTCTTGGCCGCCGACGAGGTGTGCAGGGTGGCGAACACCAGGTGGCCGGTTTCCGCGGCGGTCAGCGCCAGGCGGATGGTCTCGATGTCGCGCATCTCGCCGACCAGGATGAAGTCCGGGTCCTCGCGCAGCGCCGAACGCAGCGCCTCGTTGAAGCCGTGCGTGTCGCGGTGCACCTCGCGCTGGTTGATCAGGCATTTCTGCGCGGTGTGCACGAACTCGATCGGATCCTCGATGGTGAGGAGGTGGCCGTACTCGTTCTTGTTGATGTGGTCGACCATCGCCGCCAGCGTGGTCGACTTGCCCGAGCCGGTGGGGCCGGTGACCAGGATCAGGCCCTGCGGCTGCGCGATCAGGTCCTTGAAGATCTTCGGGCAGCCGAGATCCTCCAGCGTCAGCACCTCGGAGGGAATGGTGCGGAACACCGCGCCGGCGCCGCGGTTCTGGTTGAACGAGTTGACGCGGAAGCGCGCCAGGCCGGGGATCTCGAACGAGAAGTCGACCTCGAGGAATTCCTCGTAGTCGCGGCGCTGCTTGTCCGACATGATGTCGTACACCAGCGAGTGCACCTGCTTGTGGTCGAGCGCGGGGATGTTGATGCGGCGCACGTCGCCGTCGACGCGGATCATCGGCGGCAAGCCGGCGGACAAATGCAGGTCCGAAGCCTTATTCTTGACGGAGAACGCCAGCAGCTCGGCGATATCCATGCGCTACACCCCCACTGTGGAACGAATGACGTGCGCCCCAGGCCGCGGGCAGTATACCCACACCCCGCCGCTCCCGGCGCGGCGCGCGGAGGGCGCGTGAGCGCGCCGGCAGCGGCGTTGGCCGCGGTGCGCGCGCGCGTCGAGCGTGCCGCCGCGCAGGCCGGGCACGCGGTCGCGCTGGTCGCGGTCAGCAAGACCCAGCCGGCCGCCGCCGTGCGCGCGCTCGCCGCGGCCGGCCAGCGCGCGTTCGGCGAGAACTACGTCCAGGAGGCCCTCGCCAAGCAGCGCGAGCTGGCCGACCTGACGCTGGAATGGCACTGCATCGGCCCCCTCCAGTCCAACAAGTGCCGCGAAGTCGCCGAACATTTCGCCTGGTTGCAGAGCCTCGACCGCGAGAAGCTGGTCGAACCGCTGGCGCGCCACCGTCCCGCCGGCCTGCCGCCGCTGAACGTGCTGCTGCAGGTCAACGTCGACGCCGAGGCGAGCAAGTCCGGCTGCGCGCCTGGCGACGTGCCGCGGCTCGCCGCCGCGGTCGCCGCCGCGCGCGGTTTGCGCCTGCGCGGCCTGATGGCGATCCCGCAACCGCACCCCGATCCGGCGCAGCGACGCGCCGCGTTCGCGCGCATGCGCGAGCTGTTCGGCGCGCTCGCCCGCGAGCATCCGCATATCGATACGCTGTCCATGGGCATGTCCGACGACTTCGAACTCGCCATCGCCGAGGGCGCCACCATGGTGCGCATCGGCAGCGCCGTGTTCGGGCCGCGCGGTTAAGCTAGGCGAATCTCGACAGGGAAAACGTGCAATGAATCGCATCGCGTTCATCGGCGGCGGCAACATGGCGCGCAGCCTGATCGGCGGGCTGGTGCGCACCGGCACCGCCGGCGCGGCGATCGCCGTGGCCGAGCCGCGCGCCGACGCGCGCGAGGCGCTGGCGCGCGAGTTCGGCGTCGGCGCCTGGGCCGACAACGCCGAGGCCGCGCGCGGCGCCGACGTGCTGCTGCTGGCGGTCAAGCCGCAGATGATGCGCCAGGTCTGCGAGGGGCTGGCCTCGACCGTGCAGGCCGGCCGGCCGCTGGTGATCTCGATCGCCGCCGGCATCCGCCTCATCCAGCTCGAGCGCTGGCTGGGCGGGCGCCTGCCGGTGGTGCGCTGCATGCCCAACACGCCGGCGCTGATCGGCGCCGGCGCCACCGGCCTGGTCGCCAACGCGCGCGTCAGCGCGCCGCAGCGCGCCGAGGCCGAGCACATCCTCGGCGCCGCCGGGTTGGCCGTGTGGATCGACGACGAGGCGCAGATGGACACCGTCACCGCGCTGTCCGGCTCCGGGCCGGCCTACTTCTTCCTGCTGGTCGAAGCGCTGGAGGACGCGGCGGCGCGGCAGGGGCTGCCGCGCGAGACCGCGCGCCGCCTCGCCATCCAGACCTGCCTCGGCGCCGGCCGCATGCTCGGCGAAGACGGCGAGCCGCCGGCCGCACTGCGCCAGCGCGTCACCTCGCCCGGCGGCACCACCCAGGCCGCGCTGGACGCCTTCGCCGCGGGCGGCTTCGCGGCGCTGGTCGCCGCCGCGGTCGCCGCCGCCACCCGCCGCGGCGGCGAGCTGTCGGCCCAGCTCGGCGACTGACGCCACCACCCTCCAACCTGCAGGATTCGACATGGGTTATTTCGCCAACGCCGCGCAGATCCTGATCCAGTTCCTGTTCGGCGCGATCATCGGCCTGTTCGTGCTGCGCATGCTCGCCGAGGCGATGCGCGCGGACTTCTACAACCCGATCTGCCAGTTCCTCTACCGCACCACCAACCCGGTGCTGACGCCGCTGCGGCGCATCGTGCCGACGGTCAATCGCGTCAACCTCGCCGCGCTGCTGGTGGCCTGGCTGGTGGAGGTGCTGAAGCTGGTGCTGCTGTTCGCGCTGGCGGCCGGCATGCTGCCGGGACTACTCGGCCTGCTGGTGATGGCGCTGGCCGAACTGGCGGATTTCCTGCTCGTGCTGTACCTCGCGCTGGTGTTCGCCTGGGCGCTGATGAGCTTCCTCTCGGTCGACGCCGGCCACCCGCTGATCCCGCTGGTCAGCCGGCTGGTGGAGCCGCTGCTGCGCCCGCTGCGGCGCCGGCTGCCGGCGCTGGGCGGCCTGGATTTCTCGCCGGCGGTGGCGATGCTGGCGATCGTGCTGGCGCGCGTGCTGCTGGTCGAGCCGCTGTTCGACCTCGGCCGGCGGCTGGCGCTGTAGCCACGGCGGCTGCGGCCCGATCCCCTGCCCGGAGCCCGCCTGGCGCGGGTGTATGATCCGGGCGAGTCGCCACCGGAGGGCCGGGCCATGAAGCATGCCCTGCGCGTCACGCTGATCGGCGCCGTGCTGGCGCTGCTGCTCCTGCTGGTGCCGCGCGGCGCCGCCGCCGCGCAGGCCGAACGCTTCGGCGACTACATCGTCTACTACAGCGCGCTCGCCACCGACCAATTGCCGCCGGAAGTGGCCAAGACCTACGGCTTCGTGCGCTCCAGCCATCGCGGCCTGCTCAACATCGCGGTCAAGCGCGGCGCGGTCGATGCCACCGCCGTGGCGGTCGCCGCCGCGGTCAGCGGCAGCGCCACCAACCTGGCGAACCAGCGCACCACGGTCGATTTCCGCGAGATCCGCGACGGCGACGCGATCTACTACCTCGGCGAGTTCCCGGTCAGCGGCACCGACACGATGCGCTTCGAGCTGAAGGTGACGCCGGCCGGCGGTCCGCCGCACGCGCTGCGCTTCAGCAAGAACTACGTCACCGACTGAACCGGCAGGGCGGCGCGGGATTCAGCGCCGCGGCGCTTCGCGCGCCGCCCATGCGGCGATCGCGCGATGCAGCGCGTCGACGCCGTCGAACAGCGCGGCCGGCCCCGGCTGCAGGATGATCGGCGACCTGATCTCGTGCAGCTCGCCGTCGCGCACGGCCGGGATCGCGTCCCAGCCGGGGCGCGCCGCCACCTGCTCCGGCCGGAACTTCTTGCCGCACCACGAGGCCAGGATCAGATCCGGGCTGCGCCGCACCACCTCGGCCGGGTCGGCGAGGATGCGGTCGCGCGCCAGCGGCCGCGCGGCCAGCTCCGGGAACGCGTCGTCGCCGCCGGCGATGCGGATCAGCTCGGCGACCCAGCGGATGCCGGAGATCATCGGCGCATCCCATTCCTCGAAGTACACGCGCGGACGCCGCGGCAGCGCGGACGCCGCCGCGCGCACCGCCTCGAGGTGCGCTTCGGCGCGCTGCGCGTAGGCCTCGGCGCGCTCCGCGGCGCCGACCATCGCGCCCAGCCGGCGGATGTAGCCGAGGATGCCCTCGACGCTGCGGTGGTTGCTGATCCAGACCTCGACGCCGGCCTTGATCAGCGCCTGCGCGATGTCGGCCTGGATGTCGGAGAAGCCGATCGCCAGGTCCGGTTCCAGCCGCAGGATCTCGCCGATCTTCGCGCTGGTGAACGCGCTGACCTTCGGTTTCTCCTTGCGCGCCTGCGGCGGCCGCACGGTGAAGCCGGAGATGCCGACGATGCGCCGCTGCTCGCCGAGCGCGTACAGCACTTCGGTGGGTTCCTCGGTCAGGCAGACGATCCGCCGCGGGTACAAATCGTCCATCGCTCAGTGGCCGACCACGGTGACCGTGACCTTGCGCTGGTGCGGCTCGGCGCGGTGCTCCCACAGGAACACGCCCTGCCAGGTGCCCAGCAGCAACTTGCCCGCGTGCACCGGCAGCGCCAGCGAGACGCCGGTCAGCACGGAACGCACGTGCGCGGACATGTCGTCCGGCCCCTCGGCGTCGTGCTCGAACAGCGCGTCGCCGTCGACCACCAGGCGCGCGAACCATCGCTCGAGGTCGCCGCGCACCGACGCATCGGCGTTCTCGCAGACGATCAGCGAGCAGCTCGTGTGCTGCACGAAGACGTGCGCCAGCCCGGTGTGCACGCCGCTCTGCGCCAGCGCCTCGCGCAGCCGCTCGGTGATCTCGGTGAAGCCGCGCCCGCGCGTGTGCACGCCGAAGCCGGACTGCGCGACGTGCGTGGCGGGCTGGGCGTGGCTCATGGATACAGTTCGCGGCGCTGCCAGCGGCCGTCGACGCGCTCCCACTGCACGCGCTCGTGCAGGCGGAACTGCGCGCCGTACCAGAACTCGACGCGGTCGGGCACCACGCGGTAGCCGCCCCAGTGCGGCGGCCGCGGCACCTCGCGACCGGCGAATTCGCGCTCGTACTGCGCGACGCGCTGCTCGAAAATGGCGCGGTCGGGCAGCGTCTGCGACTGCAGCGAGGCCCAGGCGCCGACCTGGCTGAGCCGCGGCCGGGTGGCGAAATAGGCGTCGGAGTCGGCGGGCGTCAGCGCTTCCACCGCGCCCTCGACGCGCACCTGCACGCCGTCGCGCAGCGTCTTCCAGTGGAAGCACAGCGCCGCCCGCGGGTGCCGGGCGATCTGCTCGGCCTTGCTGCTGGTGTAGTTGGTGAAGAAGCGGAAGCCGTCGGCATCGACGCCCTTCAGCAGCACGATGCGCGCGGAGACGCGGCCGTTGTCGTCGGCCGTGGCCAGCGTCATCGCGGTCGGCTCGGGGTCGCCGGCGGCGCCGGCTTCGGCCAGCAGGGCGCGGAACGTATCGAGGATCTCGGGAGTCAGCATGCGGCCTCGCGGATGCGGTGGCGGCGCCCGCGCCGGTATGCTCGCGGCGACCGGGGCGGAGCGCATGATCGGGAAAGATGCTAGCACGGGCCCGGCGGCGCTCGCCGCGCCGCTGCTGCGGCACTACGCCACGCGCATGCGGCGCGCGCGGCGGCCGTTCGTGCTGGGCATTTCCGGCCTGCAGGGCAGCGGCAAGAGCACGCTGGCGCAGGCGCTGCTGCGCGAAGCGCGGCGCTGCGGCCTGCATGCGGTCGCGCTGTCGCTGGACGACGGCTACCACGGCCGGCGCGCGCGTGCCGCGCTGGCGCGCCGCGTGCACCCGCTGTTCGCCACGCGCGGCGTGCCGGGCACGCACGACGTCGAGCTGCTTGCACGCACGCTGGACGCACTGGCGCAGGCCAGTCCGCGGCGCCCGGCGCGGCTGCCGCGCTTCGACAAGGGCCGCGATACGCGCCTGCCGCCGTCGCGCTGGCCGCGCGTCGCGCGCGTTCCCGACCTGATCGTGCTCGAGGGCTGGTGCCTCGGCGCGCGGCCCGAGCGCGCGGCGGCGCTGGCCCGTCCGCGCAACGCGCTGGAACGCCGCGAGGACGCCGACGGCCGCTGGCGGCGCGCGGAGAACGCGGCCCTGCGCGCGTATCGTCCGCTGTGGCGGCGCCTCGACGCGCTGGTGCTGCTGCAGGCGCCCTCGTTCGCGGCGGTGCATCGCTGGCGCGACCAGCAGGAGGACGCGCTGCGCCGGCGCGGCGCGCCGCGCGCGATGGACGCCGCAGCGCTGCGCCGCTTCGTCGCCCACTACGAACGCCTCAGCCGGCACGCGCTGGCGACGCTGCCGGCGCGCGCGGACGTGCGCATCGACCTGGACCGCAGCCGCAGGGTGCGGCGCGTCTCAGGCCTGCTCTAGCCGGTAGCCGTGCTGGTACACGGCGGTCAGGCGCCAGCCGTGCTCGCCGTTGAGCTCCAGCTTCTTGCGCAGGCGGCTGACGTGGGTGTCGACCGTGCGCGTGGTGATGCTGGGACCAAGGTTCCACACGTTTTCCAGCAGCGCGTCGCGGCTGACGATGCGGCCGTGGCGGCGGAACAGGTAGCTGGCCAGGTCGAACTCGCGCTGGGTCAGCTCGACGTCGCGACCATCGACGGCGGCCCGGCGCCGCGGCAGGTCGAACGTGTAGGGCGTCAGTTCCAGCGTGGTCGGCGCCTCCGGCTCGCCGACGCGCCGGCGCAGCACCGCGGCGACGCGCGCCAGCAGCTCGGCCTGCTTGGGCGGCTTGACCACGTAGTCGTCGGCGCCGGCCTCGAGCCCGCGCACGATGTCGGCTTCCGCGGCGCGCGCGGTCAGGAACACCACCGGCAGGTCGGCGTTGGCGGAATGCCGGATCCACTCCAGCACCTCCACGCCGCTGGCGTCGGGGAGCATCCAGTCCAGCAGCAGCAGGTCGACCGCCTCGCTGCCGAGGCGGCGCCGGAACTCGGCAGCGCTGGCGAACAGGCTGGTGCGGTAGCCGGCGTGCTGCAGCCAGAGCTGGATCAGGCCGGCCTGGTCCGGGTCGTCCTCGAGAAACCCGATCACCCAACCGCGCATGTTCATCGCGCCGCTAACCCCCTCTCCGTAATCCGGTATCCGCTGCGGTGTCCATCCGGCCCGGTCGACGGTGAAGTCGACGCGCATGTCGCCCCATCATTCGCTCACCGCGCCGTCGCCGGTCGTCACCGCGGCCTCGTTGAGCCAGGCGCCTTCGATGTTCCTCGCCGTCCTGGAAACCTTCGCCAGTCCGCGCGGCACGGCATCCTCGATGTCCTTCGGCGCGGACGCACTGACTTCGATCACCCTGGCAATCACCATGCGTTTCCTTCTGCGCGCCGGCCGCGGGCCGTGCGGCCGGCGCGCGCGTCGAGTGTAACAAAACTTTTCATGCGATCAGGCGCCCGCCGGCGGCGCGCCGGTGGGCGCGATCAGCGCGGCATAACCCGCGCGCGCGTCCGGCCAGTACGGCACGAAGCCGGCGGCGCGCAGCCGCGCGTTGGCGAGACGCTTGCTGCCGATGCCGGCCGGCGGCGGTCCCTCCGCCGGCGGCGGCGCGCCGAGGCGCCCAGCCAGCGTCGCGTACAGCTCGGACAGCGGTAACGGCGTGTCGTCCACGCCGAGATAGATCGGCGCAGGCGCCGGCAACTTGAGCAGCAGCGCCAGCGCCGCCGCGGCGTCGTCGACGTGGATGCGGTTCGCCCAGAACGGCGGGTCGCGCGGCGCGCGCGCACGGCCGGCGCGGATCTCCTCGAGCAGGCGCGTGCGGCCGGGGCCGTACAGGCCGGCCAGGCGCAGCGCGGTTGCAGGCCAGTGCTGCGCCGCCAGCCACGCTTCCGCCTCCAGCAGCACGCGGCCGTTGAAACCGGGCGGGTCCGGCGGCGTGGCCTCGTCCACCCATGCACCGCCGTGCTCGCCGTAGACCGCGCTGGAGGAGACGAACACGACGCGCGCCAGCGCCGCGGTGTCCAGCGCGGCGAGCAAGCGGCGCGGACCGTCGAGGAAGGTGCGCCGGTAGGCCGCTTCCTCGCGCACGTCCGGCGTCGCCGCGTAGACCAGTTGGGTGATGCCGCCGGGCAAGGCGCGCAGCGTGGCCGGATCGGCGAGGTCGGCGCGCAGCGGGCGCACGCCCGGCGGCAGCGCTCGCGCGCTGCGCCGCAGGCCCCACACCGCGTCGCCGCGCGCGACCAGCCGCGCCGCGAGGCGCGCGCCGACGTCGCCGCAGCCGGCGATCAGCACGCGCTGCACACGCCCCCCTTGTTTCGTGCTGCCGCGGAATTGCTGCGCGCTGCTAGCATCGCCGCATGAATCCTTCGTCCAACCTGTTCCTGATCGGCCCGATGGGCGCGGGCAAGACCTCGATCGGCCGCGCGCTGGCGGTGCGCTACGGCATGCCGTTCGTCGACCTCGACCACGAAATCGAGCTGCGCACCGGCGCGGCGATCCCGCTGATCTTCGAACTCGAGCAGGAAGCCGGCTTCCGCCGCCGCGAAGCGGCGCTGCTCGACGAGTGTAGCGCCCGCGCCGGCACCGTGCTGGCCACCGGCGGCGGCGTCGTGCTGGCCGAGGCCAACCGCCGGTTGCTCGCCGCGCGCGGCTTCGTGGTCTACCTGCAGGCGCAGCTCGACGACCAGATGGAACGGCTGGCGCGCGACCGCCAGCGCCCGCTGCTGGCCGCGCCCGACCGGCGCGAGCGCCTCGACGCGCTGAACCGCGAACGCGACCCGCTGTACCGCGCGCTGGCCGACCTGATCGTGCCGGGGCGGCGCGAGACGGTGCAGTCCGCCTGCGAGCGGACGGCCGAGCTGATCGACGCGCACTGGCGCCGCCTCGCGCCGACGGAGGTCGCATGAGCGGCGTGCGCGAGCTCGAGGTGGCGCTGGGCGAACGCCGCTATCCGATCCGGATCGGCCCCGGCCTGCTCGGCGACGCCGCGCGGTGGCGTGCGGGCATCCGCGGCCGGCACGCGCTGGTGGTGACCAACGCGACGGTGGCGCCGCTGTACCTCGACCGCGTCGTCGCCGGACTGGGCGGCCTCGCCCACGCCGCACTGGTGCTGCCCGACGGCGAAGCGCACAAGACGCTGGACAACTGTGCGCGCGCGTTCGACGCGCTGGCCGCGCTGGGCGCGACGCGCGACGCCTGCGTGATCGCGCTGGGCGGCGGCGTGATCGGCGACCTCGCCGGCTTCGCCGCGGCGTGCTGGATGCGCGGCATCGACTTCATGCAGATGCCGACCACGCTGCTGGCGATGGTCGATTCCTCGGTCGGCGGCAAGACCGCGGTCAACCTGCCGGCCGGCAAGAACCTGGTCGGCGCCTTCCACCAGCCGCGCGCGGTGGTCGCCGACACCGACACCCTGGCCACCCTGCCCGGGCGCGAATACCGCGCCGGGCTGGCCGAGGTGGCCAAGATCGGCGCGCTCGGCGACGCCGCGTTCTTCGCCTGGCTGGAAGCGCGCGCCGACGCGCTCGCCGCGCACGACGCCGACGCGCTGGTCGAGGCGATCGCGCACAGTTGCGCGTACAAGGCCGGCGTGGTCGTCCGCGACGAAACCGAGCGGGGCGAGCGCGCGCTGCTCAACTTCGGCCACACCTTCGGCCACGCGCTGGAAGCCGAGTGCGGCTACGGCACGCTGCGGCACGGCGAGGCGGTGGCGATCGGCATGCTGCTGGCGGCACGGCTGTCGGCGCGCCTCGGCCTGGCCGGTGCCGCCGACGCCGAACGCCTGCGCGCGCTGCTGGCGCGGCTCGGCCTGCCGCTGGCGCCGCCGCCCGGCGCCGACGCGGATGCGCTGCTGGCGCGCATGGCGCTGGACAAGAAAAACGACGCCGCCGGCCTGCGCCTGATCCTGTGGCGCGGCGTCGGCCGCGCGGAGATCGTGGCGGGCGTCGACGCCGCTGCCGTGCGCACCGTGCTGGGGAAAAGGGAGTAGGGACGAAATAACGCGGGGCGACACGCGATCCGCGCAGCTCGAGCTTTTCCACTCCCCACTCCCCACTCCCCAACTTCCATCCCGCTACAATGCGCGCCCCGCCGTCGCCCCCGGCCGTCCGGCTACAATCCCCGCATGCGCATCTACATGCAGACCAAGCCCGCGGCCAGCGAGGCCCCGCGGTACTACCAGCTCGTGCTCGAGCAGGATCTGCTCGGCGGCTGGACGCTGTACCGCGAGTGGGGCCTGCAGGGCGGGCGCGCGTCGCTGAGGCGCGAGGTCTACCTGGAGCGCGACGCGGCACTGAACGCCTTCGAGCACGCGCGCGACGCGCAGCTCAAGCGCGGCTACAAGGTGATGTTCGCCCAAGGCCTGGAGCCGCCGCATGGCCAGTGACGTGCCGCACAACGACCGCTTCCTGCACGCGCTGCGCCGCCAGCCGACCGACACCACGCCGGTGTGGATCATGCGCCAGGCCGGGCGCTACCTGCCGGAATACCGCGCCACGCGCGCGCGCGCCGGCAGCTTCCTGGCACTGGCGAAGACGCCGGAGCTGGCCTGCGAGGTGACCCTGCAGCCGCTGGCGCGCTTCGAGCTCGACGCCGCGATCCTGTTCTCCGACATCCTCACCGTGCCCGACGCGATGGGGCTCGGCCTGTACTTCGCCGACGGCGAAGGCCCGAAATTCGAACGCCCGGTGCGCAGCGCCGACGACATCGCGCGGCTGCACGTGCCCGATCCGGAAACCGAGCTGCGCTACGTGACGGACGCGGTACGCCTGATCCGCCGCGAGCTGGCCGGCCGCGCGCCGCTGATCGGCTTCGCCGGCAGCCCGTGGACGCTGGCCTGCTACATGGTCGAGGGCGAGGGCTCGCGCGACTTCGCGCGCGTCAAGGCGCTGGCCTGGAACGAGCCGGCGCTGATGCACCGCCTGCTGGACACGCTGGCACAGGCGGTGGCGCGCTATCTCGCCGCGCAGGTCGCCGCGGGCGCGCAGGCGCTGATGGTGTTCGACACCTGGGGCGGGCTGCTGGCGCCGGCGCAGTTCCGCGAGTTCTCGCTGCGCTACCACGCGCAGGTCGCGGCGGCGCTCGGGGCCGACCCGGCCGCGCGCGAGGTGCCGCTGATCCTGTTCGCCAAGGGTGCCAACGGCCACCTCGAAGCGATGGCCGACACCGGCTGCGCGGCGCTGGGCCTGGACTGGACGATCACGCTGGGCGAGGCGCGCCGGCGCGTCGGCGCGCGCGTGGCGCTGCAGGGCAACCTCGATCCGGCGATCCTGCTGGCGCGGCCGGAGGTAATCCGCGCCGAGGTCGAAGCGGCGATCGCCGACTTCGGCCCGCACCCCGGCCACGTGTTCAACCTCGGCCACGGCGTCACGCCCGGGGTGGAGCCGGAGCACGTCAAGGCGCTGGTCGATGCCGTGCACGCGGCGGGCCGCGCGATCCGCGAACCGCGCGGATGAGCCGCGCGCGCCGCACCGTTTCCTGATCCCCTTCCCGCGAAAGCGGGCATGACGCCGCACGCACGCGGCGGCGGCGCGCCGCGTGGCGACCGCTCCGCGGCTTGGGCGCAGGCCCGCGCGCCCGTACAATCGCCCCTTCCCCGCATTCTTCGCGCGCGCCGCCCACGCGGCGCCCGCCGGCGACGCACGCATGGACAAGAGTTTCGAGCCCGCCCCGATCGAATCGAAGTGGTACGCCCACTGGGAGCAGCACGGCTACTTCAAGCCGTCCGGCGCCGGCGCGCCCTACTGCATCATGCTGCCGCCGCCGAACGTCACCGGCACGCTGCACATGGGTCACGCGTTCCAGCACACGATCATGGACACGCTGATCCGCTACCACCGCATGCGCGGCCGCGACACCCTGTGGCAGCTCGGCACCGACCACGCCGGCATCGCCACCGAGATGGTGGTGACGCGCCAGCTCGCCGCCGAGGGCAAGACCCGCGGCGACTTCACCCGCGAGCAATTCGTCGAGCGCATCTGGCAGTGGAAGGCGCAGTCCGGCGACACCATCGGCCGGCAGATGCGCCGCCTCGGCGTGTCCGGCGACTGGAGCCGCGAGCGTTTCACCATGGACGAGGGCCTGTCGCGCGCGGTCGTCGAGACCTTCGTGCGCCTGTACGAGGAAGGCCTGATCTACCGCGGCCAGCGCCTGGTCAACTGGGACCCGGTGCTGAAGACCGCGATCTCCGACCTCGAGGTGGTCAACGAGGAGGAGGACGGCAAGCTGTGGTCGATCGCCTACCCGCTGGCCGACGGCTCGGGGCAACTGGTGGTCGCCACCACGCGCCCGGAGACCATGCTGGGCGACGTCGCGGTGATGGTGCATCCCGAGGACGAGCGCTACGCGCACCTGGTCGGCAGGACCGTGCGCCTGCCGCTCGTCGAGCGCGAGATCCCGATCATCGCCGACGACTACGTCGACCGCGAATTCGGCACCGGCGTGGTCAAGGTCACGCCGGCGCACGACTTCAACGACTACGCGGTCGGCCAGCGCCATGGGCTGCCGCTGCTGAACATCTTCACCGACGAGGCGAAGATCAACGACGCCGCGCCGGCCAAATACCGCGGCCTCGACCGCTACGACGCGCGCAAGGCCGTGCTCGCCGACCTCGAAGCCGCCGGCCTGCTGGTCGAGGAGAAGAAGCACAAGCTGATGGTGCCGCGCGGCGACCGCACCGGGCAGGTGATCGAGCCGTACCTCACCTGGCAGTGGTTCGTGAAGATGGACGGTCTCGCCGAACGCGGCCTCGAGCTGGTCGAGAACGGCAGCGTGCGCTTCGTGCCGGAGAACTGGGTCAGCACCTACCGGCACTGGCTGGGCAACATCCAGGACTGGTGCATCAGCCGCCAGCTTTGGTGGGGGCACCGCATCCCGGCGTGGTACGACGACGCCGGCAACGCCTACGTCGCGCGCAACGAAGAGGACGCGATCGCGCAGGCGGCGAAGAGCGGTGGGCTGGAGCCCACCCTGCGGCGCGAGGAGGACGTGCTGGAAACCTGGTTCAGCTCGGCGCTGTGGTCGCACTCGACGCTGGGCTGGCCCGACGCCGGCGACATGGCGAAGTACGGCTACGACCGCTACCTGCCGACCTCGGTGCTGGTCACCGGCTTCGACATCATCTTCTTCTGGGTGGCCCGCATGATCATGATGACGGACCACTTCACCGGCCGCGTGCCGTTCAAGGACGTCTACATCACCGGCCTGGTCCGCGACAAGGACGGCCAGAAGATGTCGAAGTCGAAGGGCAACGTGCTCGATCCGCTCGACCTGATCGACGGCATCGACCTCGAATCGCTGGTGGCGAAGCGCACCCGCGGCCTGATGCAGCCGCAGATGGCGAAAAAGATCGAGGCCGCCACGCGCAAGGAATTCCCTGTGGGCATCCCGGCGTTCGGCGCCGACGCGCTGCGCTTCACCTTCGCCTCGCTGGCCACGCACGGCCGCGACATCAAGTTCGACCTCGACCGCTGCGGCGGCTACAGGAACTTCTGCAACAAGCTGTGGAACGCCGCGCGCTTCGTGCTGATGAACGCCGAAGGTTTCGCCGCGCCGGCCGGCGCGCCGGCCGCCGTCACCGAGGCCGAGCGCTGGATCATGGCGCGCCTCGCGCGCACGCTGGCCGAAGTGCAGGCGCAGTTCGCCGCCTACCGCTTCGACCTGGTGGCGCAGGCGCTGTACGAGTTCACCTGGAACGAGTTCTGCGACTGGTTCCTGGAGCTGGCCAAGCCGGCGCTGAACGGCAGCGACCGCGCCGCCGCGGACTCGACGCGCCACACCCTGCTGCACGTGCTGGAGGCGCTGCTGCGCGCGCTGCACCCGCTGATCCCGTTCGTCACCGAGGCGATCTGGCAGGAAGTCGCGCCCAAGCTCGGCATCGCCGGCGACACGGTGATGCTGCGCCCTTATCCCGAGGCCGGCGAGATCGCCGCGGACAGCGCCGCCGAAACCGGGATCCAGTGGCTGAAGGACGTGCTGACCGGCATTCGCCGCATCCGCGGCGAGATGAACATCGCGCCCGGCCGCACCATCCCGTTGCTGCTCGCCGGCGGCGGCGCGGACGACCGCCTGCGCGCGACCCGGTTCGCGGCGCAAATCGGCTTCCTCGGCCGCATCGAGACGCAGCGCTGGCTGGACGACGGCGAGGCCGAGCCGGCCAGCGCGGTGGCGATGGTCGGCGAGCTGCGCCTGCTGATCCCGCTGGCCGGGCTGATCGACGTCGGCGCCGAGCGCGCGCGCCTCGACAAGGAAATCAGGCGCATCGAGGCCGAGATCGCCAAGTGCAACGGCAAGCTCGGCAACGCCAACTTCGTGCAGAACGCGCCTGCCGCGGTGGTCGGGCAGGAGCGCGAGCGCCTCGCCGACTTCACCGCCACGCTGACCGGCCTGCGCGAGCAGGCGGCGCGATTGGCGGCGCTGTAGGGCGGATCCCGCCCCACCCGCCGTCGCGGGCCAGCCGGCCCGGAACGCGGCACGTTCCGCGGCATTCCGCCGTTACCGCTCCGGCGGCAGCAGCTCCATCGCCATCACCACCGCGTCCTCGCGGCCGCGCGCCGCGGGGTAGTAGTTGGGGCGGCGGCCGATCTCGTTGAAGCCGGCGCGCTCGTACATGGCGATCGCGTGCGCGTTGGACGGGCGCACTTCGAGGAACACGCGCTCGGCGCCGTGCCAGCGCGCCAGGTCGATCAGCCGGTGCAGCAGGCGGCGGCCGTGGCCCTTGCCCTGCTCGGCCGGCGTCACGCACACGTTCAGCACGTGCGCCTCGCCGGCGGCCACCGAAAGGATGCCGTAGCCCAGCACCTGCGTGCCCTGCGCCAGCACCCAACTGCTGTAGCCGGCGTTGAGGCAGTCGCGGAAGATGCCGGGCGTCCAGGGGAATTCGTAGGCGGCCGCCTCGATGGCGGCGACCTGGGCGAGGTCGTCGCGGCGCATCGCGCGCAGTTCCGGCAATCCGGGCGCGACGACCGCGGCCATTTCAGCCGGACTTCCGCAGCGCGCGCCGCAGCGTCTTCAGCGCGCGCCACAGCGTGCGCTTGCGCGCCGGCGCGGCGAGCAGGTCGGCCGGCGCGTCGACCAGTTCGATCGTCGCGGCGGCCTGCGCGGCCGCGGGCAGGTCGCCGCCCAGCGCCCGTGCTTCGCCGAACACGAGGTACGCGGACAGCCGCGGCGGCGGCGCGGCGAGCGCGCCGGCACGCACCGGCAGCAGCGCGATCGCATCCGTACCGAGGCCGAGCCAGGCCAGCGCCGCGTCGACCAGTGCGCGCTGGCGCGGCGTCTCGAGCGCCTCGGCCGGCAGCACCACCGCGATGCGCGCGCCGGCAGGAACGACCGCGGCCGCGGCATGCGCCGGCGCGGCCGCCGCAGCCCCGGCAGCCGCCGTGCGCAGGCGGTACGGCGTCAGTCCCAGCGCGCGCAGCAAGGCGGCGCGGCGCGCGGCAGGAGCGGCGTTGCGGACGCTGGCGGCTGCGGCCGACACGGCGTGCGCCCCGCTCAGCCCGGCGGCGGCTCGATGCGCGCGCCGCGCGGCCTGCGCCGCGAAGCGCGCAGGCCCCACAGCGTGACGATCGGGCCGGACAGCACGTAGATCACGCCGATCGCCAGCAGCACGCGCGCGGTGTCGACGGCCAGCAGCACCAGGATCAGCACCACCGCGATGATCCACAGGAACGGCACGCGCTCGCTGACCGGCCAGCTCTTGAAGCTGAAGTAGCGGATGCGGCTGACCATCAGCAGCCCGGCCAGCACGGCCAGGAACGGCGTGAAGAACTGCACGTCGGCGCCGCGGAAGCCGCTGTTCTCGACCGACCAGACGAAGGCCATGCACAACCCGGCCGCGGCCGGGCTGGCGAGGCCCTGGAAGTAGCGCTTGTCGATCACGCCCACCTGGGTGTTGAAGCGCGCCAGGCGCAACGCGGCGCAGGCGGCGTAGATGAACGCCGCCGCCCAGCCGATCTTGCCCCACAGCGGGCCGTAGTCCTTCAGCCCCGCCAGCGACCAGGTGTAGAGCACCAGCGCGGGCGCCAGGCCGAAGCTGACCAGGTCGGACAGCGAGTCGTACTGCACGCCGAATTCGCTCTGCGTGTTGGTCAGGCGGGCGACGCGGCCGTCCAGGCCGTCCAGCAGACCGGCCACGAACACGGCGATGGCCGCGTCCGTGTAGCGGCCGCCGATCGCGGCGACGATCGCGTAGAACCCGGCGAACATCGCGCCGGTGGTGAACAGGTTGGGCAGCAGGTAGATGCCGCGCCGTGGTCGGGCGGGCGTCGGAGCGGTGGCGGTCATGCCGGATCCCGTGATGTAGCCGGCACAAGTGTAAACCATGCCGCGTCCGCGCCCGCCCGGGTGGGGTAGTATCCGGCCGCACGGGGAAACGCGCGGCGGCGGCCGCACCGACGTGGAGAAGGCCATGATGCGCAGGCTGCTGCTGCCTATCGTCCTGATGCTCGCCCTGCCGGCGTTCGCCGGGCAGGTCTACAAGTGGACCGACGCCAAGGGCACGGTCCACTACTCCGACGCGCCGCCGCCGCAGGGCGCGCATTACAGCCGCGTACGCGTCGGCGGCGCGGGCGCCGAGGTGCCCGATGCGGCCGCCGGCACCGCGCAGGCGGCGGCGCCGGCAACGGGGACGGCCGCCGCCGCTCCGGCCGCGCCGGCGGGACACGTCGCCGACACGCCGGAGAACCGCGCCAAGCTGTGCGCCGACCTGCAGAAGAACATGGCCCTGCTGGAGAGCAGCCAGGCGCTGACCGTCGACGGCGACGGCGGCAAGCAGCAGACGCTCGACGCCACGCAACGCAGCCAGGAGCTGGCGACCGCGCGCGACCAGTACCAGCGCTACTGCGGACGCTGATCCGCCGCGCCCGGCGCCCTCCTCCACGCGGGCGCGGCGCGCGCCGGCCGTTTGGCCGCACCCCGCGGCACCGCTACAATCGCGCGCTTGCCTCCTGTGCGCGCCGCCGCGCACGCCGCGGAACCGCCCATGCGCCTCAGCCAGTTCCACCTCGCCACCGTCAAGGAAGTCCCCGCCGACGCGGAAATCGCCAGCCACCGGCTGATGCTGCGCGCCGGCATGATCCGCAAGCTCGCCGCCGGCATCTACACCTGGACGCCGCTCGGCCTGCGCGTGCTGCGCCGCGTCGAGCGCGTGGTGCGCGAGGAGATGGACCGCGCCGGCGCGATCGAGATGCTGATGCCCTCGATCCAGCCGAAGGAACTGTGGGAGGAAACCGGGCGCTGGCAGAAATTCGGCGGCCAGTTGCTGAAGATCAGGGACCGCAAGGACGGCGAGTTCTGCTACGGCCCCACCCACGAGGAAGTGGTCACCGACTTCGCGCGCAACGAGCTGAAGAGCTACAGGCAGTTGCCGCTGAACTTCTACCAGATCCAGACCAAGTTCCGCGACGAGATCCGCCCGCGCTTCGGCGTGATGCGCGCGCGCGAGTTCCTGATGAAGGACGCGTACTCGTTCCACCTGACGCCGGAGTGCCTGGACCGCACCTACCGCGTCATGTACGACGCCTACGCGCGCATCTTCACGCGGCTCGGCCTGCAGTTCCGCGCCGTGCAGGCCGACACCGGCGCGATCGGCGGCAGCGCCAGCCACGAGTTCCACGTGCTCGCCGATTCCGGCGAGGACGCGATCGCCTTCGCCAGCGGCTCCGATTACGCGGCCAACGTCGAGCTGGCCGAAGCGGTCGCGCCGGCGACGCCGCGCCCCGCGCCGGCCGCGCCGCTGGAGCGCGTGGCCACGCCCACGCAGCGGACCATCGAGGAGGTTTCCGCGTTCCTCGGCGTGGCGCCCGCGCAGTGCGTGAAGACGCTGCTGGTGCGCGGCCGCGACGGCCTGGTCGCGCTGTGCGTGCGCGGCGACCACGAGCTCAACGAGATCAAGGCGGCCAAGCTGCCCGAGCTGCCGGGCGAGTCCGAGCTGGCGAGCGAGGCCGAGATCCTCGCCGCCACCGGCACCCGCCCCGGCTTCATCGGCCCGGTCGGCCTGCCGGCGACGATCCCGGTGATCGTCGATCGCAGCGCCGCCGCGCTGGCCGACTTCGTCTGCGGCGGCAATGCCGACGGCACGCACTGCCGCGGCGCCAACTGGGAGCGCGACGCGCGCCTCACCCGCGTCGCCGACCTGCGCAAGGTGGTCGCGGGCGATCCTGCGCCCGACGGCCGCGGCACGCTGTCGATCGCGCGCGGCATCGAGGTCGGCCATGTGTTCCAGCTCGGCCAGAAATACGCCGAGGCGATGGGCGCCAGCGTGCTCGACGAGCAGGGCAAGGCGCGCACGATGTACATGGGCTGCTACGGCATCGGCGTCAGCCGCATCGTCGCCGCGGCGATCGAGCAGAACCACGACGACGCCGGCATCGTCTGGCCGGAGGCGATGGCGCCGTGGCGCGTCGCCGTCTGCGTGATCAACCCGAAGCACGACGCGAAGGTCGCCGAGGCCGCCGAGACGCTGTACCGCGAGCTGTGCGCGCGCGGCGTCGACGCCGTGCTGGACGACCGCGGCCTGCGCCCGGGCGCGATGTTCGCCGACATCGAGCTGATCGGCATCCCGCACCGCGTCGTGGTCAGCGAGCGCGGCCTCGCCGCCGGCGCCTGGGAATACCGCCGCCGCGACGAGGCCGAGAGCCGTGCACTCGGCCACAGCGAAGTGCTGGCGCTGTTCGACTAGACTGCGGCATTGCACCGCGCTGCGGATGCAGCCATGCGCGCGCGTATGGCTTTATCGTCTTGACACGGATCAGGGCCGCGTGCGCGGCCGCTTCACAAACTGGTCTGCTCCCCTTCCCCGACCCGAGATCCGTCATGCCCCCGAGCAACGCCCTGTCCCGCGAACAGCTGCTGGCCTGCGGCCGTGGCGAAATGTTCGGCCCCGACAACGCGCGCCTGCCGCTGCCCAACATGCTGATGATGGACCGCATCGTCAACATCGATCCCGAGGGCGGCCGCTACGGCCGTGGCTACATCGAGGCCGAGCTCGACATCCGCCCCGACCTGTGGTTCTTCGGCTGCCACTTCCAGGGCGACCCGGTGATGCCGGGCTGCCTCGGCCTCGACGCGATGTGGCAACTGGTCGGCTTCTTCCTGGCCTGGCTCGGCCAGCCCGGACGCGGCCGCGCGCTGGGCGTCGGCGCGGTGCGCTTCTTCGGCCAGGTGCTGCCGAGCGCGCACAAGGTCAGCTACCTGATCGACATCAAGCGGGTGATGCGGCAGAAACTGGCGATGGCGATCGGCGACGGCCGCATGCTGGTCGACGGCCGCGAGATCTACACCGCCGAGAACCTGCGCGTCGGCCTGTTCACCTCCACCGAGGGCTTCTGAGGCATGGGCGCACGCCGTGTGGTAGTGACCGGCATGGGCATCGTCTCCTGCCTCGGCAACGATCCCGACAGCGTCGCCAGCGCCTTGCGCGAAGGGCGTTCGGGCATTCGCCATGTGCCGGAATACGCCGAGCTTGGCTTGCGCAGTCAGGTGGCCGGCGTGCCGGCCATCGACCTCGACGCCGAGATCGACCGCAAGACCCGCCGCTTCATGGGCGATGCCGCGGCCTACAGCCACGTGGCGATGCGCGAGGCGATCCGCGACGCCGGGCTGTCCCCGGCGCAGGTCAGCGACGAGCGCAGCGGGCTGGTCGCCGGCTCGGGCGGCGGCTCCAGCGAGCACCAGATCGCCGTCGCCGACCTGCTGCGCGGGCGCGGCGTGCGCCGCGTCGGCCCGTACATGGTGGCGCGCACGATGTGCTCGACGGTGTCGGCCAACCTCGCCACCGCCTACGCGATCCGCGGCGTCAGCCACTCGCTGTCCGCCGCCTGCGCCACCTCGGCGCACTGCATCGGCACCGGCGCCGAGCTGATCCGCAGCGGCCGCCAGGACATCGTGTTCGCCGGCGGCGGCGAGGAGCTGCACTGGGGCCTGACCGCGCAGTTCGACGCGATGGGCGCGCTGTCCTCGCACCACAACGCCGAGCCGGCCCGCGCCTCGCGCCCCTACGACGCCGATCGCGACGGCTTCGTGATCGCCGGCGGCGCCGGCATGCTGGTGCTGGAGGATCGCGAGCACGCGCTGCGGCGCGGCGCGCGCATCCATGCGGAGGTGGTCGGCTACGGCGCCAGCTCGGACGGCGTCGACATGGTCGCGCCGTCCGGCGAGGGCGCGGTGCGCTGCATGCGCATGGCACTGGCCGAAGCCGGCGCGCAGCCGGACTACGTCAACACCCACGGCACCGCCACCCCGCTCGGCGACATCGTCGAGCTGAACGCCCTGCACGAGACCTTCGGCGCGGACTGCCCGCCGCTGTCCTCGACCAAGGCGCTGTCCGGCCATTCGCTCGGCGCGGCCAGCGTGCACGAGGCGATCTACTGCCTGCTGATGATGCGCGACGGCTTCATCGCCGGCTCCGCCCACATCGACCGGCTGGACGACGCCGCGGCGCACATGCCGATCGTGCGCGCAAGCCGCGACGCGCGCCTGGACGTGGTGATGTCCAACAGCTTCGGCTTCGGCGGCACCAACGCCAGCCTGATGTTCCGGCGCCACGAGGCCTGAGCCGGCGTCGATTCATTCCCGCCGCGCACCCCATCGCGGCGCCGCCGCCGCAATGGGGATATTGCGCCGATGGCGCCCGCGGACCGCCCGCCGGCATCCACGCCGGGCACGCATTCGCATCCCCGTCGACTGCCGTGCGAGGCATTTACCCCCACTCCGCGGGAGCGCAATGCGCGCGCCGATTCGCCGCAGGTTTGTCCAAATCCCCCTAATCGGGGGACGCACGCCGATACGCCAGCCGCATCGGCTCTGGCCGGATATTTCCTATTCGGCGCATTTTCGGTAAGAATAATCGTGGTTAAGCGGTAAACGAATGCGCACGGCCGGTTTCCGGCATCGCGATGCGCCGGCCGCATGATCGCCAGTACGACCACTATCCCGGATACGCTTTGGAGACGCTCATGGCCATCGACCTGAAAAACCTCAACCACAATCAGCTCAAGGAGCTGATCAGCAAGGCCCAGCAGCGCCAGGACGATCTGCGCAAGGACAAGGCTGCAAAGCTGCGCGAGAAGATCGAAGCCCTGATCAAGGCCGAGGGTTTCGCCCTCGAGGACGTTTATCCGCGCGCCGGCCGCCGCGCACGCCGCACCGGCACGGTGAAGCCGAAATACCGCAACCCGGAAAACCCGACGATGACCTGGAGCGGCCGCGGCAAGCGCCCGCGCTGGTTCAACGCGGCGCTGGCGGCGGGCAAGAAGGAAAAGGACCTGCTGATCAAGTAAGCGGATAATCCGCGACGCGCGAAAACGCCGGCTTGTGGCCGGCGTTTTCGTTCATGCGCCCGATCGCGCGCGAAACCCGCCGCCATCCGCTACAAGCTGCGCCGCGGCGCCACCGCCAGGTCGCCAAACAGCAGGCCCGCCACCAGCGCCACCAGCAGGGTCAGCAGCAGCAGGCCGGTATCCATGCCGAGCGTGGCGTCGCGCTCGAGCAGGTAGCTGACGCTGCGGAAGCCGATGCTGCCGGGCACCAGCAGGATGATGCCGGGCTCGCGCACCACCGCGCCCGGCCGGTGCGCCCAGCGCGCATAGGCGTTGCTCAACGCGCCGATCAGCAGGCCGCCGGCGAACACGCCGAAGGTGGCGCCGAAACTGGCGCCGCCGAAGCGCACCGCCACGTAGCTGACCACCACCGCCGCCATCACCAGCAGCCAGTCGCGCCGCGCGGCCTGGAACAGGATCGCGAACGAGAACGCGGCCACCAGCACCGCCGGCCATTCCGTCCACCCGGGCACCGGCGCCAGTGCATGCAGCGGCGGGCGCACGCCGAGGCCGCGGCAAAGCTGCGCGGCCGCGACCGCGCCGAAGGTCAGCTTGAGCAGGGTCGCCAGCGCGCCGGACATGCGCGCCACGCCCGACACCAGGTGCTGGCTGGACAGCTCGCGCACCGCGGTGGTGAGCGTCATGCCGGGCATCAGCACGATCAGTGCGGCCAGCACCACGGAACGGACCGCCAGCGGCACGACGTAGGCGCTGATCAGCGTCGCCAGCAGCGTCGCCACCAGCGCGGCGATCGCCTCGCCGGCGGCGGCCACGCGCGGGCGGCCGCTGCCGGCCACGGTAATCAGGCCGATCAGCACGCCGATCGCGCCGGCCACGCTGACGTCCGCCCACGAGGTATGCAGCAGGGTGGCGATCGCGGCGGCCGACAGCCCGTAGCTGGCGACGATCGCGGCCAGCGCGCCGCGCCCGGCGGGCTGCGCCAGCGCGCGCAGCATGCGCGCGCCTTCCTCGATGTCGAGCCCACCGTCGATGACGCGATCGGCGATCGCGTCGACCTCGCACAGCCGCGCGAGGTGCACGTCGCCCGGCGGCAGGCGCATCACCTGGGTCATCTGCGCGAGACCGTCGCCGCCGCCGGCGCGGTCGGAGAACGACAGGATGATCGCGGTCGGGCTGGACCACACCTCGCTGTACAGCCCCAGCCGGCGCGAAACCTTGTCGATCGCCTGTTCCAGGCGCGGCGCGGCGGTGCCGTACTGGTGCAGGCGGCGCGCCAGCTCGACCACGAAGGCGATGCGCGCCTGCAGCGGCACGGCGCTCAATGCGCGCTCCCGCGGCGCGGCGGGCGCGGCGATCCGGATCGGGACTGGGCGCTGTCCATGGCAGTGCGTCCGCAGGGTCGGTGGGCGTGATTATGGACAAACATCGAGACGGGGCGCACGCGCGTCGCGCGCCGAACGGCGGCCTGCAGTTTCTTGTCTCCCTTTCCCAAACGGGGAGAGGGGGAAAGCGCAGGACCGTAGGGCGGAATCCGCACAGCGGCTTCCGCCGCGCCGCGTCTGCGGGTATCCGTCAACGGCGGAAGCGCCGCTGCGCGGCGATTCCGCCCTACCCGGGCGCAGGCCGCGGCATGCGCGCCACGGCGTGGTCCGGCCCCAGGCTAGCCCGCGGCCTTCACCTTGAGCGTGCTGCCGTCCACCGCGACGACTTCCACCACGGCGCCGGCCGGCAGGTCGGGGCCCTCGGCCAGCCACAGCGAGTCGCCGACGCGCGCCTTGCCGCGGCCGTTCTGGATCGCGGTTTCCAGCACGTAGCGCTGGCCGATCAAGCGCTCGGCGCGGCGGTTCAGGCCGGCGGCGTCGGGCGCGTCGCGCTCGATGCGCGGGCGCAGCAGCCTCCAGTAGGCGAAGCAGGAGACGAACGCCAGCGCGGCGAACAGCAGCGCCTGCGGCAGCATGCCGAGCTGCGGCAGCGCCAGCATCACCACGCCCATCACGCCGGCGGCGATGCCGATCCACAGCAGGAAATAGCCCGGCATCATGACCTCGCCGCCGATCAGCAGCAGCGCCAGCACCCACCACACGTAGTGCGCGGAAACGTCGACGAACATGGCGACTCCTCAGGCGCGCGGCGCGGCGGGCGGCTGGCGCGCCGCGCTCTGCGCCTGCTGGCGGCCGAGCGACTCGCGCGCCAGTTCGGCGATGCCGGCCAGCGAGCCGATCACGCCGGTGGCCTCGATCGGCAGCAGCAGCATCTTCTGGTTCGGCGAGTCGGCCATCGCCTTCAGCGCCTCGACGTACTTGTTGGCGACGAAGTAGTTGAGCGCGTTGACGTCGCCCTTGGCGATCGAATCGGACACCATCGTGGTGGCCTTGGCCTCGGCCTCGGCCAGGCGCTCGCGCGCCTCGGCGGCGCGGAACGCCGCCTCGCGCTCGCCTTCGGCGGCGAGGATCGCCGACTGCTTCTCGCCCTCGGCCTTGAGGATCGCCGCCTGGCGGAAGCCCTCCGCCTCGAGGATGTTGGCGCGCTTCTCGCGCTCGGCCTTCATCTGCCGCGCCATCGAGTCGACCAGGTCGCGCGGCGGCTGGATGTCCTTCAGCTCGATGCGGGTGACCTTGAGGCCCCACGGATGGGTCGCCTCGTCGACTACCTTGAGCAGGCGCGCGTTGATCTCGTCGCGCTTGCTCAGCGACTCGTCGAGGTCGAGCGAGCCGAGCACGGTGCGGATATTGGTCATGATCAGGTTGATGATCGCGCTCTGCAGGTTGGCCACCTCGTACGCCGCCTTGGCCGCGTCCAGCACCTGGTAGAACACCACGCCGTCGACGCGCACCACCGCGTTGTCCTTGGTGATGACGTCCTGCGAGGGCACGTCGAGCACCTGCTCCATCATGTTCATGCGCCGGCCCACGTTGTAGATGAACGGCACCAGGAAGTGCAGGCCCGGCGTCAACGTGCGCGTGTAGCGGCCGAAGCGTTCGACCGTCCACTCGTAACCCTGCGGCACGATGCGCACCAGCTTGGCCAGCACGATCACCGCCACCACGACCAGCACCAGAGCGAATAGACCCGGCATGTTCCCCTCCCTATCGGTGGATGCAGCGGTCGAGTATAGGCAATCGCGGTTTCAGGCGTGCGGATGCTTCGGCAGGGACAGCGCGACCCGCAGGCCGCCGCCCTCGCGATTGGCCAGCGCGATGCGGCCGCCATGCGCCTCGGCGATCTCGCGCGCCAGCGCCAGGCCGAGCCCGCTGCCGCTGCGCTTGGTCGAGTAGAACGGCAGCAGCGCGTGGGCGAGCACGGTCTCGCTCATGCCCGCGCCGCGATCGCGCACCTCGATGCGCCAGTCCTGGCCGTGGTCGAGCACCGCCATCTCGACCGCATCGGCAGGCCCGCCCGCCTCGTGCGCGTTCTTCAGCAGGTTGATCAGCACCTGCTCGAGCTGCGCGCGGTCGGCGCGCAGCGGCGGCTGCGGCAGGTCGCCGACGAGGCGGAACGGATAGTGGTGGCCGAGGCCGTCGAGCAGGTCGCGCCACGCCACCGCCTCGATGCGCGGCTGCGGCAGCCTGGCGAAGCGCGCGTAGCCCTGGATGAAGCCTTCGAGGTGGCGCGTGCGCTCCTCGATGGTATCGAACGCGGTGGTCAGCCGCGCCAGCTCGCCCTTGCGCGCCAGTTCGCGCCCGGAATGCGCCAGCGAGCGGATCGGCGCCAGCGAGTTGTTCAGCTCGTGGCTGATCACGCGGATCACCTTCTTCCAGGTCGCCACTTCCTGGCGCGCCAGCTCGCGGGTCAATCGGCGCAGCAGCACCAGCCGGTGCCGGCGTCCCTGCAGCTTGAACTCGCGCTGGGTGACGTGGAAGGTTTCGTCCTCGCCGTCGATGGCGACGGTGAACAGGCTGTCGCTCTCGCGCGCCAGCGCCTGCGCCAGCGCCGGCGGGCCGGCGGCGACGACCGCCTCGAAGCGCTCGCCGGCCAGCGCGCGGCCGTCGTTGAGCAGTTGGCGCGCGGCGACGTTGGCGTAGACGATGCGCCCGCCCGGCTCGACCAGCAGCAGCGCCGTCGGCGTGTGCTGCACGATGGTGTCGAGCAGCAGCTCGCGCTGGAACAGGTGCTGGCGCTCCTCGCGCAGCACGCGACCCAGCTCGTTGTGCGCGGCGACCAGGTCGCCCAGCTCGTCGCGGCGCTCGTTGTGCAGCGAGATGCTGAAGTCGCCGTCGCGGAACGCACTGACGCTGCCGGCCAGCGCGCGCAGCAGCGCGGTCACCGGCAGCGCGCCCAGGCGTGCGACCCACAGCAGCGGCAGCGCCAGCAACGCGATGGCGAAGAGGACGCCCGCAGAGGTGCTGTCGAACGCGCGCGCGATGTAGGCGGCGAGCGCGGCCGCGACCAGCGCGACCAGCGCCAGCAGCAGCGCCAGCTTGCCTTCCAGCGATGTCGGCCGCATCCGCCTCCCTCGCGGGGCGTCGGCTCAGGCGGAATCCGCGCCGGCCGCGACGCCCAGCTTGTCCATCCGCCGGTACAGCGCCTGCCGGCTCAGGCCCAGCTCGGCCGCCGCCTGGCTGATCACGCCACGGCAGCGGCGCAGCGCGGCCTCGATGGTAGCGCGGTCGGGCTCCTGCTCGGGCGCCAGGCGCGCGGATGCGCGCGGCGCCACCGCGGCGAGGCCGAGATCGTGCGCGCCCAGCGCGTCGCCCTGCTTCAGCAGCAGCGCGCGCTCGATGGCGTTCTTCAGCTCGCGCACGTTGCCCGGCCAGGCGTGCGCCTGCAACGCCGCGCGCGCGCCGGCGTCGAGCCGCGCGCGGCCGGCGAGGAAATGCTCGGCCAGCGGCAGCACGTCCTCGGGCCGCTCGGCCAGCGGCGGCACGCGCAGCTCGATCACGTTCAAGCGGTAGTAGAGATCCTCGCGGAAGCGGCCTTCGCGGATCATCGCCGGCAGGTCGGCGTTGGTGGCGCTGACCACGCGCACCTTGACGCTGCGCGTGCGGCTGGAACCGAGCCGCTCGAACTGCCCGGTCTCCAGCACGCGCAGCAGCTTCATCTGCCCGGCCGGCGGCAGGTTGCCGATCTCGTCGAGGAACAGGGTGCCGCCGTCGGCCAGCTCGAAGCGCCCTTCGCGCGCGCGCTGCGCGCCGGTGTAGGCGCCCTGCTCGGCGCCGAACAGCTCGGCCTCGATCAGCTCGGCCGGCAGCGCGCCGCAGTTGACCGCGACGAACGGCCCGCGCAGGCCGGAGTTGGCGTGCACGATCTCGGCGATGCGCTCCTTGCCGGCGCCGTTCGGTCCGGTGATCAGCACCGGCACATCGGCGCGCGCCACCTGGCAGGCCAGTTCGACCACGCGCTGCGTCGCCGGCGCGGCGAACACCAGGCCGCGCAGGTCGTAGCGCGCTTCCAGGTCGCGGCGCGCACGCTGCCGCTCGGCGCGCACGCGGCTGACCTCGCGCGTGGCCTCGGACAGCTCCAGCAGGTTCTCGACCGTGGCCAGCAGCTTGGGATCGTCCCACGGCTTGCCGAGATAGTCGGCGGCGCCTGCCTTGACCAGCTCCACCGCGGTCTCCAGATGCGTCCACGCGGTCAGCAGGATGATCGGCAGGTCCGGGTGCGCGGCGCGGATCGCGCGGAACAGCGCCACGCCCTCCTCGCCGGAGGTGGTGTCGGCGCTGAAGTTCATGTCCTGCACGACCAGGTCGACGTCCTCGCGCGCGAGCGCGTCCAGCCCCTGCTGCGGCGTCAGCGCGCGCAGGGTGCGGATCTCGCTGAGGCCGAACAGCACTTCCAGCGCGGTGCCGACCGCGGGGTTGTCGTCGATCACCAGGACAGTGCGCATCTTTCTCTCACGCATATCGGCATGGATGCGAGGCCATGCCGGAGGGTTGCAACGTATCCGCTCGCACAGCGCCCATCAAGGCGGCTGGCGCGTCCCCGCCCGCGCCGCTCCGGAACGCGTCGGCACAGCGGGCATGCGGCCCGTCGCCCCCGGGCGGAACGCATGGGGAAAAAGCCCGCGACCCCGCGCCCCCGGCTACCTGGCCGCCGCCGGGTGCGCCCGCGCCTTGCCGGCCTTCACCGCGGCGATCCAGGCGTTGGTGCGCGCGTCCAGCACGTCCAGCGGCAACGCGCCGCCGTCGAGCATCTCGTCGTGGAAGGCGCGGATGTCGAACTTGTCGCCGAGTTCCTTCCGCGCACGCGCGCGCAGTTCGAGGAACTTCATCTGGCCGAGCTTGTAGGCCAGCGCCTGCGCCGGCCAGGCGATGTAGCGGTCGGTTTCGGCCTGGATGTCCGGCTCGGTTTCGCAGGAGTGCGTGCGGAAGTAGTCGACCATCTGCTCGCGCGTCCAGCGCATCGCATGCACGCCGGTGTCGAGCACCAGGCGGTCGGCGCGCAGCAGCTCGTCGCACAGGCGGCCGTAGTCGCTGTAGGGATCGGTGTAGAAGCCGACCTCCTTGCCCAGCCGCTCGGAGTACAGCGCCCAGCCTTCCACGTAGGCGGTGTAGCCGGCCTGCTGGCGGAACGGCGGCAGGCTCGGCAGCTCCTGCGCGATCGAAAGCTGCATGTGGTGGCCCGGCACGCCCTCGTGGTAGGCGGTGGACTCGATCTCGAGCAGGTTGCGGTGCTCGAAGTCGCCGGTGTTCACCCACACCTTGCCCGGGCGCGAGCCGTCGGGCGTGCCGGTGGTGTACTGCGCCGCCGAGGCCTCCTTCTCGCGGAACGTCTCCACCGGCAGCACCTCGAGCTTGGCCTTGGGCAGCAGGCCGAACAGCTGCGGCAGCTTCGGCTCCATCTGCGCGATGTACTTGCGGTAGAGGTCGAGGATCTGCTCGCGCGAGGTCGGGCGGATCTTCGGATCGGTCTTCAGCCCGGCGCGGAACGCCGCGAGATCCTTGTAGCCGAGCTTCTTCGCGATCGCGTCCTGCTCGGCCTCGATGCGCGCCACCTCGGACAGGCCCAGCGCGTGGATCTTCGCCGGCGCCAGGTCGGTGGTGGTCATCTGCTCGATGGCGAAGCGGTAGCGCTTCCCGCCGTCGGGCAGCGCCCACAGGCCGAGGCCGGCGCGGCCCTTCGGCGCGTATTCCTTCTCGACGAAGTCGGCGAGCTTGAGGTAGGCCGGACGCACCTTGCCGTCGACCGCCTCGATCACCGCGTCGTGCAGGCGCGCGCGGTCGGCGACGGGCACGCCGTCGGGAAACTTCGCCACCGGCTGGCCGAACGCGCTGGCCTCGCCCGCCGGTGCGGCGATCGCGCGGCACTGCGTCACCACTTTTTCCAGCAGGAACTTCGGCGGCATCAGGCCGTCCTTCTCGCCCTGCTTCAGCACCCCGATCAACTGGTCGAACAGCGCCGGCACCTGGTCGAGGCGTGCGACGTAGTCCTCGTAGTGCCTGGTGCTGTCGAACGGCAGGATGGCGACGAACTGCGCCAGTTGCAGGTGCACGCCGGTGAACTGGTCGAGCGGCATCTCGTAGGTCTTCAGGGCGATCGCGCGCAGGCTGTCCTGCAACTGGCGCACCATCAGTTGCTGGTTGAGCCGATCCTGTTCGGCGAAGCCGGTGGTGTCGATCGACCTGAAGCGCGCGAGGAAGCGCTCGGTGTCCTGCTTCTGCATGGCGACGTGCGCCAGCGAGATGTCGCTCCAGCGGTCGTTGTAGCGGTAGTCGCCGATCGCGCTGGCGAACTCGGGCGACTGCTGCAACTGCCACTGCCATTGCTCGGCCAGCAGCGCGTTCAGCGCCCCGGTGCGCGTGGCGGCGTCGCCGGCCGCGCGCGCGGCGGGCGCGCCCACCGCGGCGGCCAGCGCGGCGGCGAGGAACAGGGCCAGGGACTTCGATAGCGGATGCGGCATGGCGGCTCTCGCTGTGTGGGTGGATGTGCGCGCCGCCGTTGCGACGCACGCGGGCACTGCATTCTGACGGCAATCATGGCGCCCGGCGCGGGCCGGAAGGCACGGCCCGCGCCGGCGGTTCAGACGCTGCGTGTCGCCACCGCCGGCGGCACCCGCGAAGCACGCGTGGCCGGTCCCAGCACGGCAATCTGGCCCAGCGCCCACAGGCACAGGAAGCCCACCGGCACGTAGTGCCACGGCAGGCGCGGCGACTCGTAGTGGGTCATCAGCCAGACGTTGAAGGCGTAGGTCAGCACCGCGCCGACGAGCAGGCCGAGGGTGGTGATCAGGAAGTTCTCGGTCAGGAAGTAGCGCAGGATGTCGAACTGGGTGGCGCCCAGCGCGCGCCGCGTGCCGATCTGCTTGGTGCGCTGGGTGACCCAGAAGCTGGCCATGCCGACGATGCCGAGCGCGGTGATGGTCAGCAGCGCCACGATCACCGCGCCGAGGATCAGCGCCATCGCGCGATCCGCGGCGTAGGCTTCGGCGCGCACGCTCTCGACGCTCTTCAAGCCGCGCACGATTCGGCTCGGATTGGCCGCGGCGAGCTTGTCCTCGACCTGCTTCATCACCTCGTCGCGGCGCCCCGGCTCGGCGCGCACCAGGTAGGTCGACGAGTTGCCGTACGGCAGATGCTGCGGCCGCAGCACCGAGTATTCGATTTCCTTGGAGTCAACCCAGGGCTCCTGCAGGCGATCGACCACGCCGACGACGGTGGTGGGCGGCGTGGTCCTGGGATCGTCGATGTAGAACTGGCGGCCGACCGCGCCCTGGCCCGGGAACAGCTTCTCGGCCAGCGCGCGCGTGACGATCACGCCGGCCGGGGTGACGTTATCGTTCATGGTGCGGTAGCCGATCTCTTCCGGCTTGAAGTTGCGCCCGGCGACCAGCTTGAGGCCAAGGGCGTCGAGCGCGCCCGCGTCGACGAAGTAGAACGCCGCGCTGGCCAGCGGGGTGCGCTGGTCGGGCTTCAGCACCAGGCCGCTCGACCAGCCGCCGTTGCTCAGCGGCAGCGAGTTGATGGCGGTCGCGGCGGCGACGCCGGGCAGGCTGCGCAGCAGCGTCACGTCGGCCTCCATCGTGCTGCGCACGTCGAAGCCTTCGCCGAAGCCGGAGCTCGTCACCGCGAAGGTGTCGACCTCGTTCATGCCGCTCGGCCGCTGCATGCGCTCCAGGCGCTGACCGATGATGAACAGCGCGTTGCAGACGATCGCCAGCGTCAGCGCGATCTGCAGGCCGATCAGCACCAGCGCCACCTTGCTGCGCATCAGCGCGGACAATATCGGACGGATTTCCATGACTGACCTCGTTCGGTGGCGGACGCGGCGCACGGGCGGCCGCGCCCGGTTCGTCATTGCGTCTTCAGTTGCGAGGCCGGCTGCACGCGGCACGCGCGCCAGGTCGGATACAGCCCCGCGAGCAGCGCCGCGACGATGGCCAGGACCAGCGTCGTCAGCACCATCGTCCAGTCGAGCTGCGCCACGTTCTTGTAGTCGGCGTAGAGCGCGCGCACCGCGATCAGCCCCAGCCCGGTCAGCAGCAGGCCGACCAGGCCGCCGCTGAGGCCGACCACGCCGGACTCGATCAGGAACTGGCGGAACACCTCGCTCCGGCTCGCGCCCAGCGCGCGCCGCAATCCGATCTCGCCCGACTTGCGCATGAACTTCGCCAGCAGCAGGCCGATGGTGTTGACCAGGCAGACGGTGAGGAAGGCGAAGCCAAGCCAGGTCTGCACCTCGACGTCGCGCGGCACCACACGCTGGGCCTGCATCCACTGGGTGACGTTCGGCAGGCGGTTGTCGAGCGGGCGCGGGAAGCGCCCGAGCCGCTTCTGCTCGTTGACGTAGCTGTCGAGGAACGACTTGTATTCGGCCAGCCGCGCCGGCGAATCGAGCTGCACCCACATCTGGATCCACACGCAATCCGACTGCAGGTAGGCGTCCCAGCCCTCGCCCGGGAATTTCCAGCAACTGTTGTTGCCGCTGGCGCGCTGGCGGAGGTCGATCGCGGTGGTGAACGGCATGAAGAATTCGTCGGCGGCGCTGAGCGCGCCGTTGGTCAGGTCGTAGAACTTGAAGCGCGGCTTCCACTTGTCCAGCACGCCGACCACGCTGTAGTCGACGCCGTCCATGCGCACGGTCTTGCCGACGCTGTCCTGGCCGCCGAACAGCTTCTCGTTGGTGTCGCTGGTCAGCACCAGCACGCGCGCGTGCGCGGCGTCCTGGTCGCGCCCCCACGGGCCGCCGTAGCGGAACGGCGGCTCGAACATGCCGAAGAAGTCGGCGGACGCCACCCGCCCCAGCGCCATGAACGGCTTGACCTGCGGATTGGCCGGCTGGATCGGCAGCGCCAGCTTGAACATCGCGGTCTGCTTGTCGGCCTTGCCGGCCTGCATCAGCGCGACCGCGTCGCGATAGGTGATCTGGTCGGGCGGGCTGCCGTCGTCGCCGTAAGGCTGGTTCGGATCCCAGTTGTCCATCTGCACGTAGTGCAGCTTGCTGCTCTTCCACGGGATCGGGTCGCTGCCCATCATGTGGAACACGGTCAACGAGGTCATGCTGGCGGCGATGCCGAGCGCGATGCCCAGCACCATCAGCGCGGTCAGCACCGGATTGCGCCGCAGGCTGCGAAGGCCGAGCTGGAGATAGTAGGCGAACATCTTCATTACCCCTTGGGTTTCTGCTTCCCGCTCCCAGCGGGAGGGAGTTCCAGCATCAGGCCGGCATGGGCTCGGGGCTTGCGGGTACGCGCAGGCGCGGCTCCTCGCCGAGATCGGTGACCTGGCCGTCCATCACGTGCACGTTGCGCTGCGCGCGCACGGCCAGCTCCGGGTCGTGGGTGACCATCACGATGGTGGTGCCCTGGCGGTTGATCTCCTCCATCAGTTCCATCACGCCGCGCGCCATCAGCGAATCGAGGTTGCCGGTCGGCTCGTCGGCGAGCAGCAGGCGCGGCGAACCGGCCAGCGCGCGCGCGATCGCCACGCGCTGCTGCTGGCCGCCGGACAGCTCCGAGGGGTAGTGCTTCATGCGCGAGGCCAGGCCGACGCGGCCCAGCGATTCCTCGATGCGGCGCTTGCGCTCGGCGGCGTTGAAGCCGCGGTAGCGCAGCGGCACGTCGACGTTGTCGAACAGGTTGAGGTCGGGGATCAGGTTGAAGCCCTGGAAGATGAAGCCGATCTTCTCGTTGCGCAGGCGCGAGCGCTCGGCGTCGTTCATGCCGCCGACGTCGACGCCGTCGAGTTTGTACTCGCCGCCGGTGAACTCCTCGAGCAGGCCGGCGATGTTGAGGAAGGTCGTCTTGCCGGAGCCGGACGGACCGGTCACCGCGACGAACTCGCCCTCGCGGACATGGATCGAGAAGTCGCGCAGCGCGTGCGTCTCGATCAGGTGGGTGCGGTAGACCTTCTGCAGGTGCTTCATGGCCAGCATGGCGGTTCCTCGTGGGGCAAGGGGTGTCGTGGTGGGCCCGGCTCAGTGGATGGTGACGCGCTGCGCACCGTTGAACTCGTCGGTGCCGGAGATCACGATGCGGTCGCCTTCCTTGACGCCCGAGACGATCTCGACCGCGTTCAGGCTCAACGCGCCGACCTGGATCGGCGTGCGCTCGGCGACGTCGCCGCGCACCACGTAGGCGACGCGACCGGCGCCGGCGTCGACGAACGGGCCGCGCTCGACCATCAGCACGTTCGGGTGCGTGTCGATCAGGATGCGCGTGGTCAGGCGCTGGTTCTGGCGCAGGCCCGCCGGCCTGGCCTTGCCGAAGCGCACGCGCGCGGTGACCTGGCCGTTGACCACCTCGGGCGACACCGCGCCGACCTCGCCCTTGTAGGTGGCGCTGGCGTCCTGGATCTCGGCCGGCATGCCGATCGCGATGTCGTGCGCGAACACCTCGGGCACCTGCACTTCCAGCTCCAGCGCGGACAGGTCGACCACGCTCAGCAGCGGCGCGTTCAGCGCGACGTTGGCCTTCTGCGCGGCTATGAGCTGGCCGACCTGGCCGGCCACCGGCGAGCGGATCTTCAGCGCATCCACCTGGCGCTGCAGCTCGGCCACCGAGAGCTGCTGGCGGTCGCGCGCGAGCTTCTTCGCCTGCACCTCGAAGGCGAGGCTGTCATGGTCCAGCGCCACGCCCTTGCGCGCGTTGTCCAGCGTGATGTCGGCCTTCTCCAGCGCATCCTCGGCGCGCAGCACGTTGATCTCCGGCAGCGCGCCCAGCTTGAATGCCTTGGTGGTGCGCTCGACCTCGCGCTCGGCGGTCTTGCGGTCGATCGCGGCCTGGTCGAGCGTGCGCTGCACGTCGAGGCGCTTGCGCCGCGCCTCGATCTGCGCGCGCTCGTAGTCGACTTCCAGGCCCTGCAGTGCGGCCTGTTCCTGGGCGAGACGGTTGGTCAGCTCGGGGCTGTACAGCTCGGCCAGCACCTGGTCCTTCTGCACCTTGTCGCCGGCGACCACGTCCAGCGTGACGGTGCCCGGCGCCGGCGCGTACAACGTGGGGCTGACCGCCGCGACCACGCGGCCCTGCACCGAAACGTCGCGCACCAGCGTGCCGCGCTGCACGGTGGCGATGCGCAGGCGCGTCGCATTGACCGACGTACCGGCCGCCAGCGTGCGCAGCGCGCTCGGCACCAGCCACAGCAGCAGCGCGAGGCCGACCGCCGCGGCCACGCCGGGCCACAGCCAGCGGCGCAGCTTCGAGGTGCGCTCGGGGACGATCAGGCGGTCTTGGGCGGAGGTGTCGCGGATCATGCAGGCTCCCGGTGCGCCGTCAGCCGCGGCGCCATGTTCGGGCCTGTATCAGCAACCGCCGTGCCAGCGCAGTGCGCGCCTGCAAACCATTGATCGGGAAGCGATCGCGGCAACGGCCGTGAGCGCGGACGCTGTCCGCGGACACCCGCGCGGACAGCGCGGACAGTGCTCAACCGGCCGCGGACGCCTCCGCCAGCAGGCTGCCCAGCGCCGCGCCCAGCGCCAGGTCGTCCTGGATGCCGAAGTGCTGCTGGCGCAGCCGGCCGGCGGCGTCGATCAGCACCAGGGTCGGCGTGCCGCGCATGGCGTAGGCGCGCATGGTGCGCGGCAGCGGGTCGCCGGCGTCGTGCGCGTCGACGCCGACCGGGAACTCGTAGCGGTACTCGTGCAGGAACGCTTCCAGCGCCGCCGGACCCTGCGCCTCGTGGTGCTCGAACACCGTGTGCAGCCCGACCACGGCGAGGCGCTCGCGCGGGAACGCGCGATGCACGCGCTGCATCTGCGGCAGCGCGTGCGCCGCGCAGCCGGGACACAGCATCTGGAAGGCGTGCAGCAGCACCACGCGGCCGCGCAGGTCGGCCAGCGCCAGCGGCGCGCCGTTGAACCAGCGCGCCGCCTGCCATTCCGGCGCCTGGCGCAGCGCCGTCATCTCACTCCCCCTTCGCCGCCGCGGCGGCGATCCTGCCCGGCAGCGAGAGATCGCCCGAGGCCACCTCCTTGACGCCGACCACGCACAGCAGTGGCGCCTGCACGTTGGCGTTGACGCGCAAGCCGGCGGTGACGCCGTCGAAGGCGCTGCCGAGCATGCGCTGCGGATCGCGGAACGGCACGCGCACGCGCACGTGCCGGCCGTCCATCAGCGGCGTGTAGCCGGGCGAGTCGAGCAGGATCGGCAGCCCCGGCCAGGTCGCCGGCAGCTTCGGATGCGCGCCTTCGGGGATGTCCTTCACTTTCAGCATGCCCTTGCCGCAGGCGTCGTCGGGCACCAGCACCACCCAGTGCGAATGCCACACGTCGCCGTCGTCATCGGGGTTGCCGTCGCCGTTCTCGTCGATCCACGGCGTATCGTCGAAATCGGCATGCGCGGTCACCGCCAGCGCCAGCGTGCCCTGGGCCGCGTCGAAGCCGACCTCGGCGGTGTCGATCCTGGTCGGCCACACGTAGGAAAACACCGTGCTGCCGGCCAGCTTGCCGCTCTTCGCCGGGTGCGTGGCGCCGGCCTTGCCGCTGACCTGCATGTCGAAAGCGAGATAGCGGTCGCTCGCCGCGACGTTCGTGCGCACGATGTCGAAATCGGCGGCCTTGGCGTTGCCGGACGCGGCGTCGATGCCGTGCGCCGCGGCGCCGCCGGCAGCGAACGCGAGCGCGCAGGCCAGCGCGAGGGTCGTCTTGCTCATGACTGCTTCTGCTCCGGGGCGGGATCCGCCGAACCGGCGTAGCGGACGAAACTGCGCGCCTGCTGCGCCGACGCGGCGGCGTGGTGGTCGGGACAGTCGATGCGCAGGTGACGCTCGCCGAACGGCGCGTCGACCAGCGCGCAGTGGTGCGGCGTGGCCGGCAGGTCGGCATGCGCAAAGGGGCGGAAGTGCGCGCAGTCCAGGCACATGCGCGCCACTTCGATGCGGCCCTCGGCCTGCAGGCGACGGATGGTCAGCAGCAGCGCGCGGTAGACGGTTTCCTGCGTGGTCGCGTCCAGTGCGCCGAGCGCGGCCAGCACCACCTCGGCCGGGCCGGCGTGCGCGGCGGCCGCCTCGCGGCCGGCGGCGGTCAGCGTGAAGCGCTTGCGGCGCGCGTCGGCGGCGTCGGCGCGCTTGTCCAGCAGGCCCTTGCGCGCCAGCGCGGCGGCCGCGTCGCTGGCGGTCGGCGGGCTGACCGCAAGGCGTTGCGCCAGCGCGCCGAGGCCGAGCCCTTCCGCGCCGGCGGCGTCCAGCTCGGCCAGCACCCGCTGCTGGGTCGGCGACAGGTCCAACGCGCCGCCGCGGCGCCAGGCCTCCTGGCGCAGCACCTGGCCGAGCCGCTCCAGCGCGGCGACGGTGCGCTGCGGCAGCGGCACGGAATGGCGGTCGAAGTAATGCGGCGATTTCATCTCGACTCCCCGCCGCCGGCGTCGCAGCCGCCGGCGGGCGTCTCCTGCCCGGCGACGTATTTAGGACTCCTAATTTAAACGAACGAGGCATCGTTGCCAAGCCCCCTCTTGCGACTGTTCGCGCCGCATGCGCATCTAACCGGCATGGAGCCATCCCTCTTCCGGCACGAGGTCGACCCGGCGGTGATCGACGCGCTGCGCCGCGGCGATCTCGCCGCGTTCGAGCGCGTCTACCGCCTGTTCGAGCGGCCGGTGTACGCGCTGGCCTGCCGCCTGCTCGGCGACCGCGACGCCGCGCACGAGGTGTTACAGGACGCGATGCTCAAGGCCTACGAGCGCGCCGCGCAGTACCGCGGCGAGGCGCCGTTCTGGGCCTGGCTGCGCCAGCTCGCGACCAACGAGGCGCTGATGCGGTTGCGCCGCGCGCGCCGCTTCGGCGCCGAACCGCTGGAGATCGAGCCCGCGGACGAGGACGCGCCGCCGGCGTGGATGCTGGCCGACCGCAGCGCGCTCGAGCGCGCGCTGGCCGCGCTGCCGCCGGCGACGCGCACCGTGCTGTGGCTGTACCACGTCGAGGGCCTGACCCACGTCGAGATCGCCGCGCACTGCGAGCGCACCGTCAGCTATTCGAAATCGCAGCTCGCGCGCGGCACCCGCCGCCTGCGCGAGCTGTTGACGGACCACCCGGAGGCATCGCCATGCCTGATCGCACCGACCGCATGAACGCACACGCCGCACTGGCGGACGCGCTGCGCGCGCTGCCGGCGCCGACGCCCGAACGCGACCTGTGGCCGCTGCTGGCCGCGCGCGCGCGCCGGCGGACGCAGCGCCGCCGCTACGCCCTGTTTGCCGTGCCGGCGGCGCTCGCCGCGGCGCTCGTGCTGGCGCTGGTGCTGCCCGCCGCGCTGCGCGCGCCGCGTCCGGCGATCCGACCGTCCACGGCGGCGGTCGCGGGCGCGACAGCCGCGGCGCGCCCCGGCGCCGCGGCGTACGCGGCCCCCGTCGCCGAGCTGTCCGCGCTGCGCGAGCGCTCGCAGCGACTGGAACGCTGGGTACACACGCTCGACGTCGGCGGCGCGCCGCTGGGCGGCCGCGCTCTGGCCGGCGCCACCGAACTCGAGGACATGATCGGCCTGGTCGACGTGCAGCTCGCCGCCGGCGGCGACGCGCGCACGCAACTGCCGCTGTGGCGGCAGCGCGTCGACCTGCTCGAACAACTCGCCACGCTGCGACTCGGCGGCTACGCCGTGGCCGACGCCGGCGCGGCCACCCCCACCGTCTGGATCAACTGATGAGGCTCGAGATGCGACCGAAACTCCTTGTGATGGCGCTGGCGCTCGCCTGCGGCGGCGCCTTGGCGGCGACGCCGCCGCCGGCGCCGGCGACCGGCGCCGCCGACAGCGCCGCGGCGCGGCGCGAACTCGAGCAGATGCGCGGCGAGATGCGCGCGCTGGCGCAGCGCATGGCCGAGCTGTCCGCACGCATGGGCGAAGCCGCGCCGCGCGCCTACGCGTTCCGCTATCTGGCCGATCCCGGGCGCGGCATGCTCGGCGTGGTGCTGAGCCCCGGCCCGAAAGGCGCGCGCATCGGCGCGCTGACGCCGGGCGGACCCGCCGAACAGGCCGGACTGGCGATCGGCGACGTGATCGTCAGCGTGAACGGCGAGCCGCTGCGCGTGCAGGACGACGGCACCGCGGCGGCGGAGCCGACGCTCGGCGCGATCAAGGCCGGCGACACCGTCAAGCTCGGCATCGTGCGCGACGGCAAGCCGCTCGCCTTCAGCGTCAAGGCCGAACGCCGCGAGGCCTATGCCTGGCCGCTGCTGCTGGACGCGCAGCCCGCGCTCGACGCCGCGCAGGAGCGGCTTGCGCACATCGACGTCAAGCGCATCGCCGAACAGGCGCAGCGTGCCGCCGACGGCGCCCGTCGCCAGGCGGCGATGCTGCGCGTGATGGCGCCGTGGTGGGGGCTGAACCTCGCGCCGCTCGGCGCCGACCTCGGCAGCTACTTCGGCACCGCGGATGGCGCGCTGGTGCTGTCCGCGCAGCCGGAACAGTTCCCCGGACTCAAGGCCGGCGACGTGATCGTGCGCGTGGACGGCACGGCGGTGCGCCGCCCGGAGGACGCGATGCGCGCGTTGCGCGACGGCGGCGGCGACGGCGACGGCAAGATGGTCGCGGTCGAGGTGCTGCGCCACGGCAAGCGCGAGTCGCTCAAGCTGAAGCCGCCCGCGACGGCCCTGTGGCTGCCGCCACCGCCGCCACCCGCAGCACCGCTTCCGCCTGCGCCGCCCGCTTCGCCGCAGATCCACCCGGCACCGCCGCCGCCCGCGCCGCCCGCGCCGCCGGCACCGCCCGCCGGCGCGATCGACTGAGTCTCAGGCCGGTACCCCGCGCCGGTCGCCGGCAATCTCGCCGGCGACGGTGCGGCCCAGGGGCGAAACCCGCGCCGCACTTTCGCTGCCGAGCGCGGTGAGCCGGCCGACGCGCAGGCAGCGGAAGCGCAGCAGGTCGGCGCGCCGCTGCACGCGGCGCACCACCTGCGCATCGTCGCCGGACGGCGCGACGTCGCCGCACGCGGACAGCAAGGCATCCCACGCGAGGAAATCGGTATCCGGCAGCAGATACACGCAGGCCAGCACCGCGCCCCCGGCGTCTTCGAAGCGCAGCCATTCGCGCGGTCCGGCACGCGTCACCGCACAGCGCGCCTCCACGCGCGCGGTCGCGCAAAGCCAGCGCAGACGCGGGTCGTCGACCAGCAGCACGCCGTCCGCATCCCGCACCGCCGTCATGCCGCCGGCCGGTGCGCACGCACAGCACAGGACGCAGCCGAGCTGCGGCAGACGCGACGCGAGCCGGGCCAGATCGGGACGCAGCGGCCGCGCGCACGCCGCTATCGGCCGTGCGTCGCGCGCGAAAAAGCCATACCGGGCCAACATGCCACCTCCGGAAGGAACGGGGCTGGCGCGTCCGCGCGGCGGACGGCTGGCATCCGCTGTCGAAGACCTACTTGGTCAGGATCAACTTGTCGTTGCGGGTGAGGCGCAGGCGGTACTCGCCGCCGAGGTGCTCGATCACGAGTTCACGCGCGCCATGCAGCAGGTGCCGGCTCTCGATGCGCGGCGCCGTCGTCGACTGGCGGGATGGCGCGGAAGACGGCCGCGTGCGCGCGGCCTGCGACGCGGTTGACGGTGGCGCGGGGAGTGATTGCATGGCGGCGCTCTGCACGGCTGGACCTGCCTGCAGATGATAATGATTCTCATTTGTTAGTCAAGCCGCCGGTTGCCGCATGTGGCGCCGTCCGCCCGATGCGCGCCGGGCGCCTGCGCGCGCATCGGTTTGCGCACGCGCGGCCGCCGCGGACGCGGCGTTGGCACCGCGACCGGGCGCCGCCTCAGGCGGTCGCCTGCTCGATGCGCACCATTGTCGCGGCGTCCAGCCGCCGCGCCAGCGGCAGCGCCGCCAGGTTCTCCTCCAACTGGGCGCGACGCGTCGCGCCGAGGATCACCGAGCTGACGTGCGGATTGTTGAGGCACCACGCGATCGCCAACTGCGCCGGCGCCACGCCGAGTTCCTTCGCCAGCACGGCCAGCCGGCGCGCGCGCGCCAGCCGCGCCTCGCCGTCCGCGCCCAGCAGGCGCTCGCGCAGCCACTCGTAGCCGGGGGTGGCCAGGCGCGAATCCGCCGGCACGCCGTCAGCGTACTTGCCGCTCAGCACGCCGGACGCGAGCGGCGACCAGGTGGTGGTGCCGAGCCCGATCTCGCGGTAGAGCGGCGCGTACTCCGTCTCGACGCGCGCGCGATGCAGCAGGTTGTATTCGGGCTGTTCCATCTGCGGCGGATGCAGGCGCTCGGCGCGCGCGAAGGCATGCGCGCGCAGGATCAACTGGGCCGGCCATTCGGACGTGCCCCAGTACATCACCTTGCCGCTGCGGACCAGGTGGTCCATCGCCCACACGGTTTCCTCGACCGGCGCATCGGGGTCGGGGCGGTGGCAGAAGTAGAGGTCGAGGTAATCCACGCGCAGCCGCGCCAGCGCCTGGTCGCAGGCCTCGATCACGTGCTTGCGCGACAGTCCGCGCTGGGTCGGGCGCGGCTCGGCGACGGCGCCGAAGTAGACCTTGCTGGACACGCAGTAGCCGTCGCGCGGCAGGCGCAGGTCGGCCAGCGCGTCGCCCATCACGCGCTCGGCCTCGCCGGCCGCGTAGGTCTCGGCGTTGTCGAAGAAGTTGACGCCGTGGTCCCAGGCGCAGGCGACCAGCTCGCGCGCTTCCTTGCGGCCGAGCCGGCGACCGAAGTTGATCCAGGCACCGAACGCCAGCGCGGAAAGCCTGAGGCCGGACGAGCCGAGGCGGCGGTACTCCATGACGGGCTCCTCGTGGACGGGGTGCGCATGGCGCAATCGGCCAAGCCTGCCACGCGCGCCGCCTGCGCGCACGCGCGGTTGCCGCGCGCACCGCGCGCCACTAGACTGCGCGCGCTCCATCGGGGAGTAGCCGGCCGCGGCGAACCGCCGCGGTGTCCGCGTCAACACACTTGGCCCAACGGCCATGGCGCGGACGGCAGTCGCCTGGCGAGACATTTGGCTGCACGCGCCGATTCCCGGCTGGGGCGGCGTGCGCGCCATCGTCTCGACCGTCCCCAGCCGCGGAGCATCCATGCAGGCCCTGCTCGTTTCCACCGCCGCGGTCGCGCTGGCGGAAATCGGCGACAAGACCCAACTGCTGTCGCTGATCCTCGCCACCAAGTACCGACGGCCCTGGCCGATCTGCCTCGGCATCCTCGGCGCCACCGTGGTCAATCACGCGCTGGCCGGCAGCGCGGGCGCGCTGGTCGCGGCGTGGCTGACGCCGGCGCAATTGAAATGGATCGTCGCCGGCAGCTTCCTCGCCGTTGCCGCGTGGACGCTGGTGCCCGACCGCGCCGACGACGATGCCGCGCGCAAGCGCAGCGGTCACGGCGTGCTGCTGACCACGCTGGTCGCCTTCTTCCTCGCCGAGATGGGCGACAAGACGCAGGTGGCGACCGTGATCCTTGCCGCCGAATACCACCCGCTGTGGCAGGTGGTCGCCGGCACCACGCTCGGCATGCTGCTCGCCAACGTCCCCGTGGTCTGGCTGGGCGTGCGCTTCGCCGCACGGTTGCCGCTGCGCGCGGCGCGCATCGGCACCGCGCTGCTGTTCCTCGCGCTGGCGCCGTGGATCGCGCTGCGCTGAGCCGGCTTGTCGCCCCCGCGGGCATGCCCTACGCTGCCGCGGCCGTGCGCGTTCCGGGGAGGATCCGGCGCACCGCCGGGACGCGCCGAGACGCTGCCGCGCCCGCGCCGCACGCCGCGGCGGCGGGCGCGCCGCCGCGGAGTCCCGGCCCATCCGCGAACGAAGGTGATCGATGAACCTCAAGCTCCGCCTCGTGGTAATGAACTTCCTGCAGTTCTTCGTGTGGGGCGCGTGGCTGCTGACCATCGGCGCGTACTGGTTCCAGAACAAACACTGGTCCGCCTCGGCGTTCGGCGCGATCTTCTCGACGATGGGCATCGCCGCGCTGTTCATGCCCGCCATCGCCGGCATCGTCGCGGACAAGTGGGTCAACGCGGAGCGTCTGTACGGACTGCTGCACCTGGCCGGTGCGGCCACGCTGCTGATCGTGCCGCTGGTCGACAGCCCGTCCGTGCTGTTCTGGGTGATGCTGCTGAACATGGTCTTCTACATGCCGACCATCGCGCTGGCGATCGCGGTGTCCTTCAACGCGCTGAAGCACGCCGGCCTCGACGTGGTGCGCGACTACCCGCCGATCCGCGTCTGGGGCACGATCGGCTTCATCGTCGCGCTGTGGACGGTGAGCCTGCTGCACCTCGAAACCTCGGCCGGCCAGTTCCACGTGGCGGCGGCAGCGGCGCTGCTGCTCGGGCTGTACGCGTTCACCCTGCCGCCGTGCGCGCCGAAGCTCGGCAGGGCCGCCGGCCGCTCGCTGGTCGATGCGCTCGGCCTGACCGCGTTCACGCTGTTCCGCAACCGCAACATCGCCGTGTTCCTGGTCTTCGCGATGCTGCTCGGCGCGGCGCTGCAACTGACCAACGCCTACGGCGATACCTTCCTGCACGATTTCGCCAGGTTCGACGCCTACAGGGACACGCTCGCCGTGCGCTATCCGGCGATCATCATGTCGATCTCGCAGATCTCGGAAACGCTGTTCATCCTGACCATCCCGTTCTTCCTCGGCCGCTACGGCATCAAGGCGGTGATGGTGATGAGCATGCTGGCGTGGTTCCTGCGCTTCGGCCTGTTCGCCTACGGCGACCCGGGCAACGGGCTGTGGATGATCGTGCTGTCGTGCATCGTCTACGGCATGGCCTTCGACTTCTTCAACATCTCCGGCTCGCTGTTCATGGAGCTGCAGAGCGACGCGAAGATCCGCGCCAGCGCACAAGGGCTGTTCATGGTGATGACCAACGGCGTCGGCGCGGTGCTGGGCAGCGCCGTCAGCGGCCTGCTGATCGAGCACTGGTTCACCGGCCCGGACGGGAGCATGGACTGGCGCGGCATCTGGCTGACCTTCGCCCTGTACGCGCTGGCGATGGCGGTCCTGTTCGTGCCGCTGTTCAAGCACCGGCACGATCCGGCCACGATGCGCGGCCTGCGCCCCGAAGGCGATCTCGGCGCCTGAGCGAGCGCAGCCGATGCCCGCGCCCGCGCAAGTCGTCGTGGTCGGCAGCTACAACCACGACCACGTCTGGCAGGTCGACCGCTTCTGCCGTCCCGGCGAGACGCGGCGCGCGCGCGGCTTCGTCGCCGGTCCCGGCGGCAAGGGCTTCAACCAGGCGGTGGCGTGCGTGCGCCAGGACGTCGCGACGAGCTTCATCGGCGCGATCGGCGACGACCATCTCGGCGCGGCCGCGCGCCGCCTCGCCGACGCCGAGGGCCTGCGCTGCCGCTGGCAAGTGCGCGACGATGCGCCGACCGGCGCCGCCGGAATCCTCGTCGACGACGGCGGGCAGAACCAGATCGTGGTCGCGCTGGGCGCCAACGAGCGGCTCGATCCCGCCTTCGTGCGCGCGCAGCGCGAGGCGTTCGCCGCGGCGCACGTGATGCTGGTGCAGCTCGAGAACAACCTCGACGCGATCGACGCCGCGCTCGAGCTCGCCGGCGCGGCCGGCGCGGTGCGCATGCTCAATCCGGCGCCGGCACACGCGGAGCTCTCGCCCGGCACGTTGCGGCGCTGCGACCTGATCACGCCCAACGAAACCGAGTTCGCCCTGCTGTGTGCGCGCTTCGCCGGCATCGACGCGGACGCGGACGCGCTAGCGGCGCTGGCGGACGCCGACCTGCACGCGCTGGCGCGGCGCCTGCCGGTGCCGTGCGTGGTGATCACGCTCGGCCGGCACGGCTGCTTCGTCTCGCACGCCGACGACGGCGACCGCCGCGGCGACGCGGCGACGCACTACCGGCTGCCGTGCGAGCCGGCGCACACGATCGACGCCACCGGCGCCGGCGACGCCTTCAGCGGCGCGCTGGCGGCCGCGATGGTCCGCTACGCCGGGCGGCCGTTCGTCGAGGCCGTGCGCCACGCCAACCGCGCCGCCGCGCTGTCCACCGAGCGCGTCGGCGCGGCACCGGCGATGCCGCGCTGGGCCGAGGTGCTCGCGCGCTTTCCGGGCTGAGCGCGGTGCCGGCGCGGCCGACCGCCGCATCTCGCCGGCGCGGTCGGCGGCGCCTGGCGCGCGCTGGTCGCCTTCGCCGGCCTGCTGCCGCCGTTCCTGCTGGTCAGCGGTTTCCTGTTGTGGCGCGCGCGCAAGCGCGCCGGCAAGACGGCGAACGCGTAGGACGGCGCCGGCGTACGGCGGAGTCGCCGCGCAGCGGCGCTTCCGCCGTACCTGCCCTCTGCGCACCGAATCCGGCGACCTGCCCGGCGGAAGCCGCTGCGCGGATTCCGCCCTGCCGGCTGCTGCGCGCCGGCGGCGTGGTGGCTAGTCGGCCTTGGGCTTGCGCAGCAGCGGCTCGATCAGGTCCATCGGCAGCGGGAAGACGATCGTCGAGGCGCGGTCGCCGGCGATCTCGACCAGGGTCTGCAGGTAGCGCAACTGCAGCGTCTGCGGCTGCCGCTGCATCACCTGCGCCGCCTGCATCAACTTCTCGGACGCCTGCAGCTCGCCTTCGGCGTTGATCACCTTGGCGCGGCGCTGGCGCTCGGCTTCGGCCTGCTTGGCGATCGCGCGGATCATGCCCTCGTCGAGGTCGACCTGCTTGATCTCGACGTTGGCGACCTTGATGCCCCAGGCGTCGGTGTGCTGGTCGAGGATGCGCTGGATGTCGTGATTGAGCTTGTCGCGCTCGCTGAGCATCTCGTCCAGCTCGTGCTGGCCGAGCACCGAGCGCAGCGTGGTCTGCGCGATCTGGCTGGTCGCCTCGTGCGCGTTCTCGACCTGGATCACCGCCTTCTCCGGGTCGATGATGCGGAAGTAGATCACCGCGTTGACCTTGACCGAGACGTTGTCGCGCGAGATCACGTCCTGCGGCGGCACGTCCAGCACCACCGTGCGCAGGTCGATGCGCACCATCTGCTGGACCATCGGCACCAGCACGATGATGCCCGGGCCCTTGACGCCCTGGAAGCGGCCGAAGGTGAACACCACGCCGCGCTCGTACTCGCGCAGCACCTTCAGCGAACTGAACAGCAGGACGAGCAGGATGACGACGACGACACCGAGAGTGGGGAACATCACGCACCTCCTTGGGGCGCTCGTTCGACCGGCGTGACGCGCAGCGTCAGGCCTTCGATCGCGACCACGCGCACCGCCTGGCCGGACCGCAGCGGCGCGTCGGTCAGCGCCTGCCAGCGCTCGCCGTGCACGTGCACCGTACCGCGCTCGGCGAAGGCGCCCACCGCCTCGCCGAGGCTGCCGACCATCTGCTCGCGCCCGCTGACCACCGGCCGGCGGCGCATGCGCAGCGCGAGCCAGGCGATGCCGGCGGCGACCAGCGCCGCGGCCAGGCTGACGCCGACCAGCAGCGGCAGGGAAATCGCGTAGCCAGGCACGTCCGTATCCATCAGCACGACCGATCCGATCACGAAGGCGATCACGCCGCCGATGCCCAACGAACCATACGCCGGCACGAAGGTCTCGGCGACGATCAGCAGCACGCCGAGCGCGATCAGCGCCAGCCCGGCGAAATTGACCGGCAGCAGTTGCAACGCGTACAGCGCCAGCAGCAGCGCGATCGCGCCGACCACGCCGGGCAGCACCGCGCCGGGGTTGTAGCCTTCCAGCAGCAGGCCGTAGATGCCGATCAGCAGCAGGATGTAGGCCACCGAGGGATTGGCGATCACGTCGAGGAAGCGCGTGCGCCAGTCGGGCCGGCGTTCGACCACAGGCAGGCCGCGCGTGCGCAGCACGCGCGCGCCGGCCGCGGTCGTTACGCGGCGGCCGTCGATGCGCGCGAGCAGCGCGGGCACGTCGTCGGCAACGAGGTCGATCACGTGCAGCTTGAGCGCTTCGTCCGCCGGCAGGCTGGCCGCGCCGCGCACCGCCTGCTCGGCCCAGTCGGCGTTGCGGCCGCGCTGAGTGGCGAGCGCGCGGATGTAGGCGACCGCGTCGTTCAGCACCTTGCGCGCCTCGGCGTCCTGCGGCGCGGACTCGGCCTTGGCGCCGGCGCCACGCTTGCCCGAGGGCTGGTCCGCTTCGTCGTCCGCGCGCTTGCCGCCGCCGAACAGCGATACCGGCGTGGCCGCGCCGAGGTTGGTGGCCGGCGCCATCGCCGCGACGTGGCAGGCGTAGAGGATGTAGGTGCCGGCACTGGCGGCGCGCGAGCCGCCGGGGGCGACGTAGCCGGCCACCGGCACGGGCGAGGCGAGGATCGCCTTGACGATCTGGCGCATCGCGGTGTCGAGGCCGCCGGGCGTGTCCAGCTCGAGCACGACCACGGCCGCATCGCCGCGCGCAGCCTCGGCCAGGCCGCGGCGGACGTAGTCGCCGCTGGCCGGCCCGATCGGGCCGTCGATGCGCAGCAGCAGCGCGGTTCGCGGCGACACGTCGTCGGCCCCTGCCGCCGCTGCGAACAGCGGCAGCGTCCACACCAATCCCGCCAGCGCGAGCAGGATGCGGCCCATGCCGGCATCACAGCACTTCGCCGCCACCCGGGCAAGCGAATGTGGCGCCGCTACAATGGCCCGATGCGCATCGGCCCCTACGCGATCGACCCGCCGCTGGCGCTGGCCCCGATGGCCGGCGTCACCGACAAGCCGTTCCGCCTGCTGTGCAAGCGGCTGGGGGCGGGCTTGGCCGTGTCCGAGATGACCACCGCCGACCCGCGCCTGTGGCATACGGCGAAGTCGCTGCGGCGCATGGACCACGTCGACGAGCCGGCGCCGGTCAGCGTGCAGATCGCCGGCTACGATCCGGCGATGCTGGCCGAGGCGGCGCGCTACAACGTCGGGCACGGCGCGCAGATCGTCGACATCAACATGGGCTGCCCGGCCAAGAAGGTGTGCAACGTGTGGTCGGGCTCGGCGCTGCTGCAGGACGAGCCGCTGGTGGCGCGCATCCTCGCCGCGGTGGTGAAGGCGGTGGACGTGCCGGTGACGCTGAAGATCCGCACCGGCTGGGATCGCGAGCACCGCAACGCGCTCGCCGTCGCGCGCATCGCCGAGGACAGCGGCATCGCCGCGTTGGCCGTGCACGGCCGCACGCGCGCCGACAAATACGAGGGCGAGGCCGAATACGACACCATCGCCGCGGTGAAGGCGGCGGTGCGCATCCCGGTCTGCGCCAACGGCGACATCGACACGCCGCAGAAGGCGCGCCGCGTGCTCGAGTCCACGCGCGCCGACGCGCTGCTGATCGGCCGCGCCGCGCAGGGCCGGCCGTGGATCTTCCGCGAGATCGCCCACTACCTCGCCACCGGCGAGACGCTGCCCGAGCCCGGCCCCGCCGAAGTGCGCGACATCCTGCTCGGCCACCTCGAACACCTGTATGCGTTCCACGGCGAGCCGCAGGGCGTGCGCATCGCGCGCAAGCACCTCGGCTGGTACGCCAAGGACCGCCCCGAGAACGCCGCCTTCCGCGCCGTCGCCAACCGCGCCGAGAGCGCTACCGAACAGATGCGCCTTACCCGCGACTACTTCGACGCGCTGGAAGCGGGCTACGCGCGCGCAGCCTGAAAGCGGGTCGCCTGCACGCAGGCTCCTACACGCGGACACATCGCGATGCGCAGGAGCGAGCGTGCTCGCGACCGGGACTGCGGGGGACGCGGAAGGCAAGATCGTGCGGGCCGCGCGCACGTTCGGGTCGCCTGCACGCAGGCTCCTGCGGACCACGCGGCCTGGGCCGCGCCGCCCCGCTGCCGGCCGCTATCTCGCCGGCGTATGCTGCGCGGATGGGGGCCCCTGCCGACGCCAACGCGCACGCGACCCGCGCCTCGTCCGTCTTCACGCTGCGCTACGCGCCGGCGCTGGACGGCGTGCGCGCGCTGGCGATCGCGCTGGTCGCGCTGTACAACGCGGAGACGCCGGGCTTCTGGGGCGGCTTCATCGGCGTGCGCCTGTTCTTCGTGCTGAGCGGGTTCCTGATCACCTCGCTGCTGCTGGAGCGCCTGCTCGCCGATGACACCATCCGCTTCGGCGCGTTCTACGTGCGCCGTTTCGAGCGCCTGTTCCCGCCGCTGCTGGTCGTGCTGCTGGCGTTCCTCGCGCTGCGCGTCGCCTTCGGCGGCGTGGCGCTGCTCGAACCGAGCCTGTACGAGGTCGTCTTCGCGGCGTCGTACATCGGCAACTGGACGATCATCGCCTTCCACAGCCCGGACGCGCTCGGCCACGCCTGGTCGCTGGCGGTGGAAGAGCAGTTCTACTTCCTGTGGCCGCTGCTGCTTTGGCTGGCCTGGCGCGTCGCGCGCGGGCGCGGGCTGGCCGCGCTGGCGACGCTCGGCATCCTCGCCGCGGCGGCGTGGCGGTCGCTGGCGGTGGCGCTGGTGCGCGACCATCCGCAGCCGGTGCAGTACCTCTATTACGCCACCGACGTCTGCGCGTTCGGCTTCCTGATCGGCGCGGGCCTGGCGATCGCCGCGGCCAGCCGTCGCGGCGCCGCGCTGCTGCAAAGCACCGGCGCGCGGCGCTGGGCGCCGTGGGCGACGACGCTGGCGCTGCTGGCGCTGCTGCTCGCCACGCGTCGGTTGTCCAGCCACGCGCTGTCGACCTACGGCGTCGGCCTGACCGCGGTCGAACTCGCCTGCGCCGTGCTGATCGCCGGCCTGTTGGTGCCGGGCGCGCACCCGCTCAAGCGCCTGTTCGAATGGGCGCCTGCGGTGTGGCTGGGACGGCTGTCCTACAGCCTGTACCTGGTGCACTGGCCGATCGTGCGCGCGCTGCTGGAGACGAACCTGCCTGCGTGGCAGCGGATTCCGCTGTCCGCCGCGCTCAGCCTCGGCGCGGCGTGGCTGCTGTACGCGCTGGTCGAGCGTCGGCTGCTGGCGCGCTCGGCGCGGCGCGGACTGGCGCGACCCTGAACCGGAAGCGAGCAGGCCGACGCGGCTTGACCCGGCCTGCTGCAGCGCCGCCGCGTTCCCGCTATCATGCGCCCCTTGTTTTCCATCCATCTATCCGGATCAAAGGATATAACCGCCGATGAGCAGCTACCTCTTCACCTCCGAATCGGTCTCCGAAGGCCATCCGGACAAGATCGCCGACCAGATCTCCGACGCCGTGCTGGACGCCATCGTGGCGCAGGACAAGCGCGCGCGCGTGGCCTGCGAGACGCTGGTGAAGACCGGCGTGGCGATCGTCGCGGGCGAAGTCACCACCAGCGCCTGGATCGACCTCGAGGCGCTGACCCGCAAGGTGATCCTCGACATCGGCTACGACTCCAGCGAGGTCGGCTTCGACGGCGAGACCTGCGGCGTGCTGAACCTGATCGGCAAGCAGTCGCCGGACATCAACCAGGGCGTCGACCGCAAGAAGCCCGAGGAACAGGGCGCCGGCGACCAGGGCCTGATGTTCGGCTACGCGACCAACGAGACCAGGGACTTCATGCCGGCGGCGATCTACTACTCGCATCGCCTGGTCGAGCGCCAGGCCAAGGTGCGCAAGGCGAAGAAGTCGCCGCTGTCGTGGCTGCGCCCGGACGCCAAGAGCCAGGTCACGCTGCGCTACGAGGACGGCAAGGCCGTCGCCATCGATGCCGTGGTGCTGTCCACGCAGCACGACCCCGCGGTCCGCCACAAGGACCTGGTCGAAGGCGTGATGGAGGAGATCGTCAAGCCGGTGCTGCCCGCCAAGTGGCTGCACAAGGGCACCAAGTTCCACATCAACCCGACCGGCAAGTTCGTGATCGGCGGTCCGGTCGGCGACTGCGGCCTGACCGGTCGCAAGATCATCGTCGACACCTACGGCGGCTGGGCGCGCCACGGCGGCGGCGCGTTCTCGGGCAAGGATCCGTCCAAGGTCGACCGCTCGGCCGCCTACGCGGCGCGCTACGTGGCGAAGAACATCGTCGCCGCCGGCATCGCCGACCGCTGCGAGGTGCAGGTCAGCTACGCCATCGGCGTGGCGCATCCCACCTCGATCTCGGTCACCACCTTCGGCACCGGCAAGATCAGCGACGACAAGATCGAGAAACTGATCCGCAAGCACTTCGACCTGCGTCCGTACGGCATCCTGCAGATGCTGGACCTGATCCACCCGATGTACCAGCAGACCGCCAGCTACGGCCACTTCGGCCGTTCGCCGTACGAGGTCAAGCTCGCCAACGGCGAAACCTTCACCGCGTTCTCGTGGGAGAAGACCGACCGCGCCGAGGCGCTGCGCGCCGATGCCAAGCTGAAGTAAGCCACCCGCACGTTCGATCCCTCGACGGGCCGCCTCGCGCGGCCCGTCGCGTTTCTGCCCGTACAATGCGCATATGCCCCTGATCCAGCTCCTCCACGTCGACGTCGGCGTCGGCGGTCCGCCGCTGCTCGACGGCGTCGATCTGACCATCGAGCCGAGCGAGCGCGTCTGCGTGGTCGGCCGCAACGGCGCCGGCAAGTCGACGCTGCTGCGCCTGCTCGCCGGCGAGATCGCGCCGGACGACGGCGAGCGCCGCGTGACCGCGGGCGTGCGCGTCGCGCGGCTGGCGCAGGAGGTGCCGCACGACGTCACCGGCAGCGTGTTCGAGGTGGTCGCCGCCGGCCTCGGCGACGCCGGCGCGCTGCTCGCCGCCTACCACCGCGCGATCACGCACGGCGACACCGCGGCGATGGCCGCGGCGCAGGCGCGCATCGAAGCCGGCCACGGCTGGGACCTCGACCGCCGCGTGACGCAGGTGCTGGTGCGTCTCGAACTGGACGGCGACGCCGACTTCGCGAAGCTGTCCGGCGGCATGAAGCGGCGCGTGCTGCTGGCGCGGGCGCTGGTGCATGCGCCCGACGTGCTGCTGCTGGACGAGCCGACCAACCATCTCGACATCGAGGCGATCGACTGGCTGCAGGAATTCCTGCGCCAGTTCGAAGGCAGCATCGTCTTCGTCACCCACGACCGCCGCTTCCTGCGCGCGCTGGCGACGCGCATCGTCGAGATCGACCGCGGCGCGCTGACCAGTTGGCCCGGCGACTACGCCAACTACCTGCGCCGCCGCGAGGAGCGCCTGCACGCCGAGGCGCAGGCCAACGCGCTGTTCGACAAGAAGCTGGCGCAGGAAGAGGTGTGGATCCGCCAGGGCATCAAGGCGCGACGCACGCGCAACGAAGGCCGCGTGCGCGCACTGGAAGCGCTGCGCCGCGAGCGCGCCGCGCGCCGCGAGCCGGGCGGCACCGCGCGCATGACGCTGGCCGACGCGCAGGCTTCCGGGCGCAAGGTGATCGAGGCGCGCGACGTGACCTACGCGGTGGGCGGCCGCACGCTGGTGCGCGATTTCTCCAACACCATCCTGCGCGGCGACCGCATCGGCATCATCGGCCCCAACGGCGCCGGCAAGACCACGCTGCTGCGGCTGCTGCTGGGCGAGTTGGCGCCGCAGGCGGGCGAGGTGAAGCCCGGCACGGGACTGGAGATCGCCTACTTCGACCAGCACCGCGCGCAGCTCGACGACACCCGCAGTGCGCTGGACAACGTCGCCGAGGGCCGCGAGTACATCGAGCTGGACGGCCAGCGCAAGCACATCATGGGCTACCTGCAGGATTTCCTGTTCACGCCGGAACGCGCGCGCGCGCCGATCACGCGACTGTCCGGCGGCGAGCGCAACCGCCTGCTGCTGGCGCGGCTGTTCGCCAAGCCGTCCAACCTGCTGGTGATGGACGAGCCGACCAACGACCTCGACGTGGAAACGCTGGAGTTGCTGGAGGACCTGCTCGGCGCCTACCGCGGCACGCTGCTGCTGGTCTCGCACGACCGCGAGTTCCTCGACAACGTGGTGTCGAGCACGCTGGTGCTGGAGGGTGGCGGCGCGATCGGCGACTACGTCGGCGGCTACAGCGATTGGCTGCGGCAGCGGCCCGCGCCGGCAGCCGCCGCGCCGGCGGCGGCGAAAGCACCCGCCGTCGCAACCGTGGCGACAGCAGTCGCAGCAGCCGCACGGCGCAAGCTGAGCTACAAGGACGCGCGCGAGCTGGCGCAGTTGCCGGCGCGCATCGAGGCGCTGGAGGCGGACATCGCCGCGCGCAGCGCCGCCATGCGCGATCCCTCGCACTACCGGCAGGACGCCGCCGCCATCGTCGCCGCCAACGACGCGCTCGCCGCGCTGCAAGCCGAGCTCGACGCATGCTACCGGCGCTGGGAAGAGCTCGAGGCCTGAGCCTCGCAACCCGCATCGGGCCTCCTCACGCTCTCCCCGGTGGGGCGAAGTGAAGCAAGCGCGCAGGGTGGGCTTCAGCCCACCGAACGCATGCGCAAGCGAAAGCGACGGTGGGCCAAGGCCCACCCTGCGCTTGCTACCGGCGCCGGGAAGAACTCGAGGCCTGAGCGAGCGGGAGAGGTCGCCTGCACGCAGGCTCCCGCCCGCGTGCGTCTGCAGGAGCCTGCGTGCAGGCGACCCCCGCCATGCGCGTTTGCAGGAGCCTGTGCGCGGGCGAGCGCCGCATGCGCTTCAGCCGGTGTTCTGCAGCCCCTGCGCGATGCCGTTGACGGTGGCGACCAGCGCGGCGAACAGCGCCTCGTCCTGGCGTTGCGTCGCGCGCCAGCGCGCCAGCAGGTCGGCCTGGATCAGGCTCATCGGATCGACGTAGGGATTGCGCAGGCGGATCGACAGGGCGAGGCGCGGATCTTCGGCGAGCGGCGTGCGCGTGCCCTTGAGGCGCGCGATCCACGCGACGGTGCGCGCGAATTCGTCCTCGATGCGCGGGAAGAAGCGCGCGTGCGCGTCGCCGGCCAGCCGCGAGAAGCGTTCGGCGATGGCGAGGTCGCTCTTCGCCAGCACCATCTCGACATCGTCCAGCAGGGTGCGGAAGAACGGCCAGTGGCGCGCCATCTCGGCCAGCGGCGCCTCGCCGACCGCGGCGGCGGCGCGTTCCAGCGCGCTGCCGACGCCGTACCAGCCGGTCAGGCCGGCGCGGTTCTGCGTCCAGGCGAACACCCACGGGATCGCGCGCAGGCTCTCGATGCCGCCATCGGCAACGCCGCGCCGCGGCGGGCGCGAGCCCAGCGTCATGCGCTCGATCACGTCGATCGGCGTGGCGGCGCGGAAGTAGGCGACGAAGCCTTCCGATTCCAGCAGCGCGCGGTAGGCCGCGCGGCCGGCCGCGGCGATCCCGTCCATCGCCGCGCGCCACGCCGCCTCGCGCGCGTCCGGCGCGCGCGGGCGCAGGCTGGCCAGCAGCACCGCGCCGACGGTCTGCTCCAGCGTGCGCAGCGCCAGCGCGCGGATGCCGTACTTGCGGTGGATCACCTCGCCCTGCTCGGTGACGCGCAGGCGGCCGTCGACGCTGCCGCGCGGCGAAGCCATCACCGCGCGCGAGGTCTTGCCACCGCCGCGGCTGATCGAGCCGCCGCGGCCGTGGAAGAACGCCAGGCGCACGCCGGCGGCGCGCGCGATCTTCGGCAATTCCACCTGCGCGCGCTGCAACGCCCAGCGCGAGGCGACGATGCCGCCGTCCTTGCCGCTGTCGGAATAGCCGAGCATCACCGTCTGCACGTCGCCGCGCGCGGCGAGATGCGCGCGGTAGACCGGATCGGCCAGCAGCGCGGCGAGGATCGCGGGACCGCGCTCGAGATCGTCGATCGTCTCCAGCAGCGGCGCCACGTCCAGCGGCACCGCGCTGCCGGCGCCCAAGCCGGCGCGGCGCGCCAGCGCCAGCACCGCCAGCACGTCGGCGGCGCTGTGCGCCATGCTGACGATATACAGTCCCTGCCCGGCATCGCCGTGCGCGGCGCGCGCCGTGCCGAGCGCGGCGAACACCGCGTCGAGGCGCGCGCCGACGGCATCCTCCGCCGGCGGCAGCGTCGCTTCGCCGGCGGCGAACGGCGCCAGCCGCGGCGCCTGTTCGGCGGCGTCGCGCGTCTCCCAATCGGCATCGCCGAGCGCCGCGGCCAGCGCCTGCGCGTGCACGCGCGCGTCCTGGCGCACGTCGAGGCAGGCGAGGTGGAAGCCGAACGTGCGCGCGCGCCACAGCAGCCGGCGCACGGCGAACCAGCCGGCGTGGACGCCCTTGTGCGCGCGCAGGCTGTCGGCGATCAGCGCGAGGTCGGCGATGAAGGCGTCGGCCTGCGCGTAGCCGCGCCCGTCGCCGGCGGCGGTCGCGCGCAGGCGCGCATGGATCAACGCCAGCAGCACGCGGTAGGGCATGTCCGCATGGCGCGGGCGGATCGCCGCGAACGCCTCGGGCAGCAGCGTGCGGTAGTGCGCGGTGCGCGCGCCGATCGCCGCATCGACCTCGACCCGCCCCGCCGACTGGCTGAGCAGGCGCCCCAGCCCGGCGACGTCCGCCGCGTAGCGCTCGATCACCAGCGCGCGCTGCGCGGCCAGCGTGGCGGCGATGGTGCCGGCGTCGACGTTGGGGTTGCCGTCCATGTCGCCGCCCACCCACGAACCGAATCGCAGCAGCGTCGGCAGTTCGAGGCTGGCGCCGTAGACGGCGCGCAGCGCGTCGTCCAGCGTCTCGTAGAGCACCGGCAGCACGCGATAGAGCACGTCGGCCAGGTAGAAGCCGAGGTGATCGATCTCGTCCTGCACGCTCGGCCGCACCGGCGAAGACTCGGCGGTCTGCCAGCTCGCGGTGAGCGCGGTGCGCAGGTGCGCCAGCCCCACGGCACGCTCGCCGGGCGTCTGCCGGCCGTCGAGGTCGGCGACCAGGCAGCGCACCATCACCTGCTCCTTTTCCAGCAGCGAGCGGCGCACCGCCTCGGTGGGATGCGCGGTGAACACCGGCTCGACCGCGATGCGCGGCAGCCACGCGACCAGTTCGTCGCGACCGACGCCGGCCTCGCGCAGGCGCAGCAGGGCGTCGTGCAGGCCGTCCGGCTGCGGCGCCGCGCCGGCGCGCTGGTAGTCGCGGCGGCGGCGGATGCGATGCACGCGCTCGGCGATGTTGACCATCTGGAAGTAGGTGGAGAACGCGCGGGTCAGCGCCGTCGCGCGCTGCGGCGCGAGACCGCCCAGGCGCCCGGCCAGCGCATCCGGCGGCTCGCGCGCCTCGCGCCGGCGGATCGCCGCCGTGCGCACCGTCTCGACCTCGTCGAGAAACGCCTGGCCGAGCTGCTCGGCGAGCATGTCGCCGACCATCGCGCCGAGGCGGCGCACGTCCTCGCGCAGCGGCGCGTCGTGCGGCAGGAAACCGAGGTCGCGGGAATCTTCCATGGGCATTCCTGTGCGGGGAGCCTAGGCTAACGCGTCCTGCGACCGCCACCGCGGCAATCTATCTCTTCATCCGGAGGGAACGATATAATCCGCCCCTCCCATCCCCGCCGAGGGGCGCTGCGACTCCGTGCGAACCGGAGCCAGGCTCGGCGCGGCTTCCCTGCACAACGGCGCCCGCTGCCAAGCCAACGGAGCAAACGCCATGAACGCAGTCGTCAAGCAGACCCCCGGCCAGGACTTCAAGGTCCGCGACCTCGGCCTCGCCGAGTTCGGCCGCAAGGAAATCGAGATCGCCGAGCACGAGATGCCGGGCCTGATGTCGATCCGCCGCAAGTACGCCGCCGAGAAGCCCTTGCAGGGCGTGCGCGTCACCGGCTCGCTGCACATGACCATCCAGACCGCGGTGCTGATCGAGACCCTGGTCGACCTTGGCGCCTCGGTGCGCTGGGCCTCGTGCAACATCTTCTCCACCCAGGACCACGCCGCCGCGGCGATCGCCAGGGCCGGCGTGCCGGTGTTCGCCTGGAAGGGCGAGACGCTGGAGGAATACTGGGACTGCACGCTGGACGCCGTCACCCACGGCGACACCGGCCCCGAGCTGGTGGTCGACGACGGCGGCGACGTCACCCTGCTGATCCACAAGGGCTACGAACTGGAGCAGGGCTCGAAGTGGGTGGACGAGCCGGCGTCTTCCGAGGAAGAGCAGATCATCAAGAACCTGCTGAAGCGCGTCGCCAGGGAGCGCCCCGGTTTCTGGACGCGCGTGGTCAAGGATTGGCGCGGCGTCTCCGAGGAAACCACCACCGGCGTGCATCGCCTGTACCAGATGATGGAGGCGGGCAAGCTGCTGGTGCCGGCGATCAACGTCAACGACTCGGTGACCAAGTCGAAGTTCGACAACCTGTACGGCTGCCGCGAGTCGCTGGCCGACGGCCTGAAGCGCGCGATGGACGTGATGGTGGCCGGCAAGGTCGCGGTGGTGTGCGGCTACGGCGACGTCGGCAAAGGCTCGTCGCATTCGCTGCGCGGCTTCGGCGCGCGCGTGATCGTCACCGAGATCGACCCGATCAACGCCCTGCAGGCGGCGATGGAAGGCTTCGAGGTGACCACGATCGAGGAGACGCTCGGCCGCGGCGACATCTACGTCACCACCACCGGCAACAAGGACGTGATCACGCTGGAACACATGGCGAAGATGAAGGACCAGGCCATCGTCTGCAACATCGGCCACTTCGACAACGAGATCCAGGTCGAGCGCCTGAACAAGGCGCCGGGCGTGGCGAAGACCAACATCAAGCCGCAGGTCGACCGCTACAAGTTCGCCGACGGCCGCGAGATCTTCCTGCTCGCCGAAGGCCGCCTGGTCAACCTCGGCTGCGCCACCGGCCACCCGAGCTTCGTGATGTCCAACTCGTTCTCCAACCAGACGCTGGCGCAGATCGACCTGTGGAAGAACAAGGACGTCTACGAGAAGACCGTCTACCGCCTGCCGAAGCGGCTCGACGAGGAAGTCGCGCGCCTGCACCTCGAGAAGATCGGCGTGAAGCTGACCCGGCTGACGCCGGAGCAGGCCGCCTACCTCGGCGTGCCTGTGGAGGGGCCGTACAAGGCGGAGCACTACCGCTACTGACCTGAGAGCAGGAAGTAGGGAGTAGGAAGTAGGGAGTGGGAAAGCCGCATGGCATTGAAGCCTGGACATTACCGGTTGGTAGTCTGGCAGGAAGCCATGCGGCTCGTCCGGCAGGTTTATCTGGTCACCGACGGAATGCCGGAAAAGGAGCGGTACGGTCTGCAAAGTCAGATCCGACGCGCGGTGACCAGTATTCCTTCCAATATTGCCGAAGGTGCCGCGCGCGGCAGCAAGGCAGAGTATGTACGCTTCCTGCAGATCGCCCGTGGTTTCCTGATGGAACTGGACACGCAACTCTGGCTCGGCCAGGACGTGGGTTACTTGGGCTATGACGATGGACTCCGGTCTGCGATGGAATCGGTTCTCGTCAAACTCAATGGCCTCATCAGTTCGAAGCAAACCGGGGGCAAACGCGCGTGAATTCCACTTCCCACTTCCCAATTCCCACTCCCATTTCCTTCGAATTCTTCCCCCCAAAGACCGACGAGCAGCGCGCGCAGCTCGACCGCACGGCGGCGAAGCTGAAGGCGCATGCGCCGGAGTACGTCAGCGTGACGTTCGGTGCAGGCGGCTCGACGCTCTCCTATACGCCGGAGACGGTGCAGCGGCTGCGCGACGTGCACGGGCTGGAAGCGGCGCCGCATCTTTCCTGCGTCGGCGGCACGCGCGCCGAGCTGGGCGAATTGCTGGCGCGCTACAAGGCGATGGGCTGCCGCCGCATCGTCGCGCTGCGCGGCGACCTGCCGTCGGGCATGGCGCGCAGCGGCGACTTCCGCTACGCCTCGGAGCTGGTCGCCTTCATCCGCGCCGAGCACGGCGGCTGGTTCCACATCGAGGTGGGCTGCTATCCGGAATGCCATCCGCAGGCCGAGCACGCGCACGCCGACCTCGCCCACTTCAAGGCCAAGATCGACGCCGGCGCGAACGGCGCGATCACGCAGTACTTCTTCAACGCCGACGCCTATTTCCGCTTCGTCGACGCCGCGCGGCGCATGGGCGTCGACGTGCCGATCGTGCCCGGCATCATGCCGATCGCGAACTTCGCCCAACTGCGGCGCTTCTCCGAACAGTGCGGCGCCGAGATCCCGCGCTGGATCGCCAAGAACATGCAGGCCTACGCCGACGACGCCGACGCGATCCGCGAATTCGGCGCCGACGTGGTCGCGGCGATGTGCCGGCGCCTGCTCGAGGGCGGCGCGCCGGGCCTGCACTTCTACACGCTGAACCTGGCCAGGCCGACTCAGGCCGTGCTGGCACGGCTCGCCTGAACTGGCGCCGCGTGCCGCCGCGCACTACGCTCGGCGGATGCGGCACGGCGCGCCAGCACGGCTGATCGTCGGCACCCTCGTCGGCGCCCTCGTCGGCACATTCGCGGCGCCCGCGCCGCGGGCGCAGGACGCGCCGGTCTACCGCTGCATCGGCGCCAGCGGCGAGCCGGTGTTCTCGGGCCAACCCTGCCGCGCGCTGCAGCTGCCCGCCGCCGGCGCCAGCGCGGCCGCCGCCGGCGCGATCCCGATCGCACCCGAGGCACACGGCTTCTGCCCCGCCGATCCGGCGGACGTGCGCATGCGCGCCGCGGCGGCGATCGAGGCGCGCGATCCCAATCGGCTGGCCGCGCTGTTCCTGTGGAACGGCCTGGACGGTGCGGCGGCGCGCGCGCACCTGCGCGAGCTGGCCGCGATCGTCGACGGCCCGCTGCCCGGCCTGGAACTGGAGGACGCGGCGCCGGCGCCGACGGCCAGCGCATCCGCGCCGCCCGCCGACGGCGCGGCGGCGCTGCTGCTGCGCCGCACGGGCGATGCCGACGGCACGCCCGCGCCGCATGAAGTGCGCTTTCCGCTGGCGCGGCGCGATGGCTGCTGGTGGCTGCGCTTCTGACAGCGCCGACGCGGGTGCGCCGTCGACTGCTATCATGCGCAGGTTTGGCCCGGAGGACACACGATGGCGCAGACGTATCCCGATTGGATCTGGCACAACGGTGAGATCAAGCCGTGGCGCGACGCCACCGTGCACGTGATGGCGCACGCGCTGCACTACGGCTCGTCGGTATTCGAGGGCATCCGCAGCTACGCCACGCCGAAGGGCCCGGCGATCTTCCGCCTGACCGACCATCTCAAGCGCCTGTTCCACTCGGCCAAGGTGTACGACATCGCCATGCCGTACACGCTCGAGCAGCTCGCCGCCGCGAGCCGTGCGGTGGTGCAGAAGAACGGGCTGGACAAGGCCTACCTGCGCCCGGTCGCGTTCCGCGGACTCGGCGGCTTCGGCCTGTCGGCGGAGACGCCCACCGACGTCGCCGTAGCGGCGTGGGCGATGGGCGCCTACCTCGGCGACGGCGTGCTGGAACAGGGCATCGACGCCTGCGTGTCGAGCTGGCAGCGCTTCGCGCCCAACACCGTTCCGGCCGGCGCCAAGGCCGGCGGCAACTACCTTTCCGGCCAGCTGATCGCGCGCGAGGCGCGCCGGCTCGGCTTCGGCGAAGGCATCGCGCTGGCCTCGACCGGCCTGCTCAGCGAAGGCGCCGGCGAGAACCTGTTCCTGGTGTTCGACGGCGCGCTGCACACCACGCCGGTGGCGAGCGCGATCCTGCACGGCATCACCCGCCATTCGCTGATGACGCTGGCGCGCGACGCCGGCATTCCCGTGGTCGAGCGCGACATGCCGCGCGAATACCTCTACTTCGCCGATGAGGTGTTCATGTGCGGCACTGCCGCCGAGATCACGCCGATCCGCTCGGTGGACGGCAAGCCGATCGGTGCCGGCAAGGCCGGCCCGCTGACGCGGCGCATGCAGGAATTGTTCTTCGGCCTGTTCGACGGCCGCACGCCGGACCGTTACGGCTGGCTGGAGCCGCTGGACGCCTGAGCGCACGCTGCGAGCAGTGTGCATGGTGGGCCTTGGCCCACCACTGCTTCTTGCGGCGACGTTGCGATGGGGGGCCTAGGCCCCCTACCCCGCACCCTGCGGTGCGGCCGTGCGAATCAGCCGCGCCGCTGCGCACGAGGACGTGGAAGGTGTCGGGGCCCGGCGCCAGGTTCGGCACGATGCCAGCCCGCGGGAAGGCGCGGCAGTGTTCGATGCCGGGCGCCATGGCTGCGTTTCAGCACCATATGAAGCGTGCACGCCAGCCGATCCGTGGACGTTCAAGGATCCCGGACACGGATCGACGCGGATGAACACCGATAGAGCCTGGTCCTGATCCGGGCTCGCCCGCGTCGCTCCGCGTGCAAGGACTCCGTCGCAGGAACTGTCGCAAACGGCGAGGCGAGGAACGAAAACCGGCCGCGGCGAGGGAGTCAGCGCCGCGGCTGGAAGTCCAACGTGGCCACCGCGCCGCCGCCTTCGCGCGGGCGCAGGCTGACGCCCCAGCCGTACAGCTCGCACAGCCGACGCACGATGGCGAGGCCGAGGCCGGCACCCTTGCCGGTCGCGCTCTCGCCGCGCACGCCACGCTGGAACAGCTTCTCGGCGTCCTCGGCCTTGATGCCGGGGCCGGTGTCCTCGACCAGCACGCGGCCATCCTGCACGCGCACCACCACCTCGCCCTGCGGGGTGTACTTGATCGCGTTGCCGATCAGGTTGTTCAGCGCCACCGCCACCACCGACGACGGCGCATTCACCGCCAACGGCGACTCGACGAGCAGGTCGACCTCGACCGGACGGCCGCCGAGATGCGGGCGGTTGCTGTCGATCACGTCGGCGCAAACGCGGGCGATGTCGGTGCTCTCGCCGTCGATCGGCCCGGAACGCTCGGCGCGCGAGAGCAGCAGCAGCGCCTCGATCAGCTCGGTCGACTGGCGCGAGGCGCGCTCCATGCGCTTGAGGCGGTCGCGCATCTTGTCGCTGAGGTCGGGCGCGTTCAGCAGCAGCTCGGTGGTGGTGGCGATCACCGCCAGCGGCGTGCGCAATTCGTGGCTGACATCGGCGTTGAACTCGCGGTCGCGCTGCACCAGCTCGGTCAGGCGCTGGGCGTAGTCGTCCAGCGCCGCCGCCAGCTCGCCGACCTCGTCGTCGGCGAAGTGCGGCGCCAGCGGCTCGAACTGGCCGGTGCGGCGCAGCGCGCGCAGGCGCCGCGCGAGGTCGCTGACCGGACTCATCACCCGCGACGACAGCCAGCGTCCGATCAGCATCGACAGACCGGCGAAGATCAGCACCGCGAAGCCCAGCGCGGTGATCAACTGGCGCTCGCTCAACCGCTGCGTGCTGACGTCCAGGCGCAGGAACGCCCAGTAGCCGGCGTCCTTGTACACCGCCAGCTTGTACGGGCGCAGCTTGCCGCCCTCGCCGAAGTCGCGGATGTCGTACACGCCGGTGCCGTAGCGCTGCCAGGCGAACGGCACGTTGGCGAACTTGCGCGCGCTGTAGATCTGCGCGTCGAAGGTGGACAGCTTCCACAGTGCGTCCGGTTCCGGATGCGCCTGTTTGAACTGCACGAAGTTCTCGACTTCGCGCTGCAGCGTGTTGTTGATCAGCTGGTCTTCCAGCCGCGCACGCATGTAGATGGTCGCCGCCGCGAACAGCGAGGTCAGCGCCAGCCCGAACAGCGCGAATGAAACGAAGATGCGGCTGCGGAGCTTACGCCGGGATTGCAGCATCCGGGTCGACCATGCGGTATCCGATGCCGTGGCGCGTGTGGATCAGCGGCTTGTCGAACGGCTTGTCGATCGCAGCGCGCAAGCCGTGGATGTGCACGCGCAGCGAATCGCTGTCGGGCAGTTCCTCGCCCCACACGCGCTGCTCCAGGTCCTGGCGGGTGACCACCGAGGGGCTGGCCTCCATCAGCGCCTGCAGCAGCTTCAGGCCGATCGGGTTCAACTGGATCGGCTGGCCGGCGCGGGTGACGGTGAGGGTATCGAGGTTGTAGGTGAGGTCGGCGACCTTGAGCACGCGGCTCTGCGGACCCTTGCCGCGGCGCGCCAGCACTTCCAGGCGCGCGCCCAGTTCCTGCAGGGCGAACGGCTTGGTCATGTAGTCGTCGGCGCCGGACTCGAAGCCGGTCAGCTTCTGCTCCAGCGCGTCGCGCGCGGTCAGCATCAGCACCGGGGTCTGCTTGTGCGCCTCCTGGCGCAGCTTGCGGCAGACCTCGAGACCGTCCATGCCCGGCAGGGTCAGATCCAGCACGATCACGTCGAAGTCGTGCACCACCGCGAGGTGCAGGCCGGTGACGCCGTCGCCGGCGAAGTCCACCACGTGCCCGCGGTCCTCGAGGTAGTCGCCGATGTTGGTGGCGATGTCGTTGTTGTCCTCGATTACCAGCACTCGCATCGCTGCGCTCCCTTGGGACGCTGCCCGGGACGAAAGCTTAACGGGATTCGGGCCCGCCGTGGCCGACGACGCTGCGCGGCGGCCAGCGGCACTTCAGACGGGAGGGGGGCAAGGTGGCGCAGGGCAAAGAAAAAGGCCCGAGGAGGTGCCATTGGGGGAACCCACCTCGCTCGGGCCTAAAGCTACTGCCCCGATTACCGTAATCTGCCAGTCACCTGACCTGACCTAGGAGTGTCGAGCAGGACTACAGTGCGGATCGTTATAGGGGGAGGGCCTTTAAATCGGCGTTAAACGGCGTTCACGGATTCGTTAACCGTGCGCGCGGTCACGCGGGTTCTGGACTCGAACTCCGAGCAGCACGCCCCGCGTGCCGGACCGCGACTGCGGCCGGCACATGAAGGCGTGACGAAGCGCGGAACGCGTCCGCTTAGGGCTGGGTCACCGGCATCCCACGTGCGGCGCCGTAAACCTCCGGCTGGAACGCCGGACCGAAGTCGTCGGGGCGCCGGCAGATGTGCGAGCCGGTGACGACGCGGCAGCCGCTCTGCGCCTCCCCCTCGCCGCGGGTGGACATCTGAGACTGTTCGGACCGCGGCGCGGCCTGCGGGCGCAGGCTGAACACGAACGTCCGGCGATAGCGCTGCCCGGCGGCGGCCGAAGCCGACGGCGAGAACCGCGAACGCTCCAGCGCGCGCCGCGCAGCGGCCTCGAACTGCCCCCGCGGGCTCGCTTCGACCACGCGCACGTCGCGCACCGTGCCGTCTTCGGCAAGCGCGAACTCGAACTCGACCTCGCCCTCGACGCCTCTGGCGAGCGCGTCCTCGGGATACGCCGGCCGCGCCAGGTACAGGGGTGCCGGCGCCACGCGCACGGAAGCACCGGCCGCGACCGACGCCGGCGTGTCGACGGACAGCGGCGACGCGGCCGACGCGATGTGGACGGCGGCCGTGGGCGCCATGGACGGCGGCGCGGAGGGCGACGCGGCGGGCGACGCGGCGACCGGCAGCGCCTTCGATGGCAGCGGAGCCGCATCTGCAGCAATGCTCTGCAGCGCCGGCAGGCGCAGGCGCGGCAACGGCAGCGATCTCGGCACGAGATCGGCGATCTTGCCGTCGACGACCGTAACGGGCGGCGCGAGCTGCGGCGCCAGCACCGCGCGCATGCGCGCGATGGCCGCCGTGATGCCGGCCAGGCGCGCCTGGTCGAGCCGCGCAAGCTGGTAATGGGCGGCGGTCGCGGCCAGCAGCGCCGCCAGCAGCCCGACCACGAATCGCGCCTGCGGGCGCACCGCGCCCCCGGCCATCGGCATGCCGGCGATGCGGCGCACGCGCTCGACCAGCACGCCGCCGCTCGCCGCCAGCACCAGCCCGTGGTGGCCGTCGCGCAAGCCCTCGAGATCGGCCAGCGCCTCGACGTACACGCGGCGGCTGCCGCCGGTCACGTCGAGCACCAGTTCGTCGCAGCAGATCTCGCGCTCGTTGCGCACGTCCCGCGAAATCCAGTGCACCACGGGGTGGTAGAACAGCACGATTTCCAGCACCAACTGGAACAGGTTGGCGAGATGGTCCCAGCGGCGGACGTGGCCAAGCTCGTGGGCCAGGATCAGCTCGACCTGGGCGACCGGAAAACCGAGCGCGACCGCGGCCGGCAGCAGGATCACCGGCCGCAGCCAACCGATCAGCGTGGGCGTGGCGACGCGTCGCGAGCACAGCAGCCGCACGCGCCGTCGCAGGCCGAGTCGCCGGCTCAGTTCGCGCAGGCGCGCCTCCCACGCCGGCAGCGGCGAGGCTTCGCGCAGCAGACGCTTGATCTGGTGCCAGTGCAGCCAGGCGCGCAGGGTCAGCAGCAGCACGCCGACCGCCCACAGCACGACCAGCCACGGCAGCGCCGCGCCCAACAGGCCACGCCAGGCGATCGCCGCGGGCACCGCGTCGATGACGGCCGCGCCATCGACCCACGCCATCGCGTCCGTCGCGGCAACCGCATCGCCGGCGCCGCCGAGCAGCCGCCAGCCGGTCAGCAGCGGGCAGAGTGCCAGCACGACCAGCGCGGCAAGGCCGAGCGCGTAGCGCGCGCGTCCGCGCGGGACGCGCGTGCGAACAAGCGCGTACAGGATTCCGACGACGGCGCCCTGCCACAAGAAGTGCAGCAGGGTCCAGCCAAGCACGCGCACGGCATCGGCGAACGGCGCGACCAGCGCGTCCATCACTTCGCCTCCTCGTCCAGCCGGTCCAGCAGGCCGCGGATCTCGTCGATCTCCGCCCGCGTCGCCTGCTGGCTGCCCAAGGCATGCAGCACCAGCTGCGAGGAAGATCCGTCGAACACGCGCTGCACGATGTCGGCCAGGAAGCGCTTCTGGGTGCGCTCCTTGCTGAGCGCGGCGCGGAACACGTGCGCGCGCTGGGAGTCGTCGCGCACGACCAGTCCCTTGCCGTGCATCACCTGCAGCAGCTTCAGCGCGGTCGTATAACCGGCGCCATGGTCGCGGTAGAGCGCCTCATGGACTTCCCGAACCGTGCACGGACCACGGTCCCAGAGCACGCGCAGGATATCCAGCTCGGCCTCTGTGGGCTTGGGCAAACCCCGATCAGGTCGTGCTTTCACGCTCGCTCCTCGGGTATGCGATGCCGGCCGGCGCACGATACTGCATGCGTGGGGACGTTGGCGCCTTGGACCCGTCGGTTGCCCGTCTGGTTCTTCCCGTTCGGAGGTGTGTCCGGAGCTGGATAACGCTTTTCACCCTCCCTTTTGCAACTGCGGCGAGTTGCTGACGTCCTGCATGAATCGCCGCGCGTCCTGCCGCTCACTTTCGATCTCGCCGTAAGTCCTGCAAACCCTGCGGGAGATGTTCGAACCTGTCGGCCGGACGTTCTCGCAGACCTTGCGCCTGCTGTCCCTCTGCGTCAGGGTCGCGTTGATCGCCTCCTGGTCGTCCGCGAGCTGGCGCTTTTGGTCTGCGCTCATCTGGTCGATCGTGGGGTGATTCTCGAACAGCGCCGCCATGTCGTTCAGCTTTTCCTCGACCAACCCGCGCTCGTCGCCGTGGATGTACTGGTAATACCCGCCCGGCTCCATCTGCTTGCGCACGGCGGCGGCGACCGCCTCGAAGTTGTCCTTGGTGTCGCCCTTGACCACCACATCGATCTTGTCCGCGGCGAACACGCTGCCGATCTGCAGCGCCGCCAGCACACCGAAGAGAGCGAAGACCTTGCCGAATTTCATGACCAATCCCCTTGATCCCGGTAATTGAAAGCGGACGCCGCGCCCACCGCCAGCGTCGTCGGGCCGATCCTAGGCACAGGCCATGGACGCTGTCAACGATGACCTTCGTACTACTCGTTTCGTCGTCACGCGCCGCCCACCCGCCGCTCCAGGTAGGCCACGATCGCCCCGGCCACGTCCACCCCGGTGACGGCCTCGATGCCTTCCAGGCCGGGCGAGGCGTTGACCTCGAGCACCAGCGGGCCGCGCGCCGAGCGCAGCAGGTCGACCCCCGCCACCTCCAGCCCCAGCACCTCGGCGGCGCGCAGCGCGATGGCGCGCTCGGCGGCGCTCAGGCGCACCCGCGTGCCGCTGCCGCCGCGGTGCAGGTTGGAGCGGAAGTCGCCCGGCGAAGCCTCGCGCTGCATCGCCGCGACCACCTTGCCGCCGACCACGAAACAGCGCAGGTCGCGGCCGTTGGCCTCGCGTATGAATTCCTGCACCAGGAAATTGGCGTACATGCCGCGGAACGCCTCGATCACGCTCTGCGAGGCGGAGCGCTTCTCGGCCAGCACCACGCCCTGCCCCTGCGCGCCCTCGTTCAGCTTGATCACGTGCGGCGGCTCGCCCAGCATCGCCAGCAGGTCGGCGGTGTCGTCGGGGTTGTCGCCGAACACCGTGGTCGGCATGCCGAGGCCCTCGCCGGCCAGCAACTGCAGGCAGCGCAGCTTGTCGCGCGCGCGCAGGATCGCGTCCGAGCCGTTCGGCGTGTACACGCCCATCAGCTCGAACTGGCGCACCACCGCGGTGCCGTAGAAAGTGATCGAGGCGCCGATGCGCGGGACGACCGCATCGAAACCGGTCAGCTCGCGCCCCTTGTAGTGCACCGCGAACGCGCCGGGCGCGATGCGCATATAGCAGCGCAACGGATCCAGCACGCGCGCGACGTGACCGCGCGAGCGTGCCGCCTCGACCAGGCGCGCGGTGGAATGCAGGCGCGGATTGCGCGAGAGGATGGCGATCTTCATGCGCGCTCCGGAAACGGCGTGCCGTCGCGCCGCTGCCGCCGGTCGCCGATGCGTGACAGGAAGGGGGTGGAGCGGGTGAAGGGAATCGAACCCTCGTCAGTAGCTTGGGAAGCTACAGCTCTACCATTGAGCTACACCCGCCGGCCCGGCGATGTTAGCCACAGCCCCTGCCGCTGGCAACGCGCCGCGCGGCCGGCGACGCGGGCTGAACGCCGGCGTGGCGGCGTGGCGCCGTCCAGTCCGCATTCAGCGCGGCTGCGCTGTGATGGCGTCGCCGGACCCCGGCGCGACCGCGCCCGACCCGGCCCGTCCCCGCGCCCGTGCGCCGGGCGGCCTACGGAGGCGATATGAACGCGATGTCTGTGCTGCGGATGGCCTGGTACGGCGCGCTGTGCGCGCTCGCGCTGACCGCGATGCCGGCGCGGGCGCAGATCGATACGGACATCGATCCGCCCGACCGCGTGGCGCGCCTCAGCTACCTCGATGGCGACGTCGGCTTCGCGCCGTCCGGCGCCGACGACTGGGGCCAGGTCAGCCTGAACCGCCCGATCGTGCAGGGCGACCGCCTGCTCAGCGGCGAAGCCTCGCGGGCGGTACTGGAGCTGGGCGGCGCGCAGTTGCGCCTCGGCCAGCGCAGCGCCTTCAATTTCCTCGCCCTCGACGACGACGTCGCCCAGGTCGAGTTGTCCAGCGGCACGCTCAACCTGCGCGTCGGCCGCATCGACGCCGGGCAGCGCTACGAGATCGACACGCCGACGCTCGCCCTGGTGGTGACGCGGCCCGGCGAATACCGCGTCGACATCGCCCCCGACGGCAACGGCTCGATGGTCACCGTGTTCGACGGCGACGCCACCGTCTACGGCCAGGGCGGCGTCGACCATCCGGTGCGCGCCGGACAGTCCTACCGCTTCGACGACCCGCAGTTGCAGCGGGTGGACGTCGCCGGCCTGCCCGAGCCGGACGCGTTCGACCGCTGGTGCTTCGACCGCGACCGCCGCATCGGCGACAGCGTCTCGCGGCGCTACGTCGCCGCCGACGTGGTCGGCGTCGACGACCTCGACGACTACGGCAGTTGGACCGAGGTCCGCGAGTACGGCCACGTCTGGTTCCCGGCCACCGTGGTCGACGACTGGGCGCCCTACCGCTATGGCCACTGGGCCTGGATCGACCCGTGGGGTTGGACCTGGGTAGACGACGCGCCGTGGGGCTTCGCGCCGTTCCACTACGGCCGCTGGGTCTACGTCGACAGCCGCTGGGGCTGGGCGCCGGGGCCGCGCTACGTGCGCCCGGTGTACGCGCCGGCGCTGGTCGCCTTCGTCGGCGGTTCGGGATGGAATCTCTCGATCGGCTTCGGCGGCGGCGGCCCGGTCGGCTGGTTCCCGCTCGGTCCGCGCGACGTCTACGTGCCGCCGTACCGCTGCGGCCGCCGCTACTTCACCAACGTCAACGTCACCAACGTCACGGTGATCAACAAGACCGTGATCAACAACACCTACGTGAACCTGCAGGCCGACCGCCGCAACGATTACGCGCGCTCGCCGAACCTGCGCGCGCCGCACGCCGTCACCGTGGTCTCGCGCGACACCTTCGCCGGCGCCCGCCCGGTGGGTGGCGCGCGCGTGCGCGACATCCGCCCCGGTGACATCGCGCGCGCGCCGCTGGCCCGTGGTCCGCAGATCATGCCGACCGAAGCCAGCCTCGGCGTGCGCGGCCGCGTCAGCGGCGGCAGCCTGCCGCCGCGCAACGTGTTCCAGCGCCCGGTGGTGGCGCGCGAAGCGCCGCCGCCGCCGGCGCCGGCGTTCGCCGAGCGCCGCGCCGCGATCGAGCGCAACGGCGGCGCACCGCTGGACCGCGCGCAGTTGCGGCAGATGCGCGTGCAGGCGCCGCGCAGCGCGACGCCGGACGCATCGCGCGTGGTGCTGGCGCGCCCGGACGCGCCGGCGCAGCGCGGCCGCGACGACCTGCGCGACACGCGCGCGCCGGTAGCGATCCGCGGGCCGGTGCGGACGCCGGCGCCGCGCGACGCGCGCGCGGACGGCGACAACGCGCAGCGGCAGGGCGAGCTGCCGTCGGCGCGCTACGCGCCGCGCGCGGCCGGCGGCGGCCTGCCGGCGCAGCGCCGCCTGCCGGACAGCCCGCCGAGTGCGCAGGACGATCGCGGCGCGGAGCGCGCGAACACGCTGCGCGAGCAGGCGATGTCGCGGCCGCCGCTGCGCCGCGACGACGCGCCGATGGCGCGCGATGCGGCCGGCGACGGCGCGGACATGCCGCGCGCCTACCGCGCGCCGCGCGAGGTCATGCGCGATGCGCCGACGCCGCCGCGCAGCGAGGCGTGGCGCGAACCGCCGCGAACCGCCGCGCCGCGCGCGGACACGTTCCGCGAACCGCGCAGCGTCGTCGAGGCGCCATCGCCGGTGCGCGCGCCGCCGCCGCAGGCGCCGCGCGCCGAGACGTTCCGCCAGCCGCAGCGCTACGAGGCGCCGCCGCAGCCTGCCCCGCGCGCGCCCACAGCCGCGCCGCAGCCGCGCGACGCGCCGCCGGCGCAGCCGCACGGCAAACGCACGCGCGACGAGGACCATGGCGGCGACCGCCGCGACCGCGGCAACCCGCGCTGACGCTGGCGCGCCGCGCCGCTGCCGGCGCGGCCGCCAGCGGCTACAATCGCGGCATGCAGATCCTGCTCAACGGCAGCGTGCGCGAGTGCGCGGACGGCACCACCGTCGCCCTCCTGCTGGAGGAGGCGGGCTACGGCAGCCGCCGCGTGGCGGTGGAGGTCAACCGCGAGATCGTTCCGCGCAGCCTGCACACCAAGTACGTGCTGGCCGAGAACGACCGCGTCGAGATCGTCCACGCCATCGGCGGCGGTTGAGCACGCGCCGCCGCGGGATGGCGATGCACGCCGGCTATCGCCGCGGCGCGCGAACGCCGATGCCGCGCAGGACACCGCAACAGGCATTCCCGCCCGCGCGGGAATGAAGGCACCCGTCGGCCGGCTCCAGCATCCGCAGCAGCGGGTCCGAGCCGACGACACGCATCGCTCCGGAGTCCCCGTGCACGCCCAGATCCTGCCGCTCACCGACGACCCGCTGATCATCGCCGGGCGCCCCTACCGCTCGCGCCTGCTCACCGGCACCGGCAAGTACCGCGATCTGGATGAAACCCGCCGCGCCACCGAGGCCGCCGGCGCGGAGATCGTCACGGTGGCGATCCGCCGCACCAACATCGGCCAGGATCCGGATCAGCCGAACCTGCTCGACGTGCTGCCGCCCGCGCACTACACGATCCTGCCCAACACCGCCGGCTGCTACACCGCCGAGGACGCGGTGCGCACCTGCCGGCTGGCGCGCGAGCTGCTGGACGGCCATCGCCTGGTCAAGCTGGAGGTGCTGGGCGATCCGAAGACGCTGTTCCCGGACGTGGTGCAGACGCTGAAGGCCGCCGAGCAGCTCGTCGCCGACGACTTCCAGGTGATGGTCTACACCTCCGACGATCCGATCCTGGCCAAGCGGCTGGAGGAGATCGGCTGCGTCGCGGTGATGCCGCTGGCCGCGCCGATCGGCTCCGGGCTCGGCATCCAGAACCGCTACAACCTGCTGGAGATCGTCGAGAACGCCAAGGTGCCGGTGCTGGTCGACGCCGGCGTCGGCACCGCCTCCGACGCCTCCATCGCCATGGAGCTGGGCTGCGACGGCGTGCTGATGAACACCGCGATCGCCGGCGCGCGGGATCCTGTGCTGATGGCGCACGCGATGAAGCTGGCCGTCGAAGCCGGCCGCGCCGCGTTCCGCGCCGGGCGCATCCCGCGCAAGCGCCACGCCTCCGCATCCAGCCCGAGCGAAGGGACCATCCAGTGCGATCGTCCCTGATCACGGGAATCAAGCAGCGGCCATCCCCGGCCGCGCTTCTCATGAAAAGCAGGCATCGCCAACCGCATGGATAGCCCCGAAATCCACGCGCGCCGCATCCGCAGCTTCGTGCTGCGCGAGGGCCGCATCACCCCGGCGCAGCAGCGCGCGTTCGACGCGCACTGGGCGCGCTACGGCCTCGACTACGCCGGCGCGCCGCGCGATTTCGACGCCGTGTTCGGCCGCCATGCGCCGCGCGTGCTGGAAATCGGCTTCGGCAACGGCGAGGCGCTGGCCTGGGCGGCCGCGCACGACCCCGCGCGCGACTTCATCGGCATCGAGGTGCACGGCCCCGGCGTCGGCCGGCTGATGAACACGCTGGCCGCGCAGGGCAGCGACAACGTGCGCATCTACAAGCACGACGCGGTCGAGGTGCTCGAGCACGAGATCGCGCCCCGGGCGCTGGCCGAGGTGCGCATCTGGTTCCCCGATCCGTGGCCGAAGAAGCGCCACCACAAGCGCCGCCTGATCCAGCCCGGCTTCGTCGCCCTGCTGGCCTCGCGCGTGGCGCCCGGCGGGCTCTTGCATTTGGCGACCGACTGGGCCGACTATGCCGCGCACATGCAGGAGGTGCTGGAAACGGCACCGGGCTGGCGCAATCGCCTGGGGACGGGCCGTTACGCCGAGCGGCCCGCATGGCGCATCGAGACTCACTTCGAGCGCCGCGGCGTGCGGCTGGGACACGGCGTGTGGGATCTCCTCTATGAAAGGTCTGAACAAGGCGGCGGCGAAACGCCGCCTGCGCGCGATTCCTTCGGCTGAAGGACGCGAATCCGCCGCGCGGCAAGGAACGCCCGAGACGGAGGCGCGTCTCCCGCGCATCCGTCGGCACGCATCCCGAGGCACCCCATGAACGCACCTGGGCGCCGCTGAGCGCCGGCCGGAACAACAACGACAGCCCCGATGGACGCCGCCGGCCTGACTCTCACCACCGACATGATGCTCGTGCTCGGGCTGGTGGCGTTCACCGTGCTGATGCTGGTGCTGGAGTGGATCCGCGCGGACGTCGTCGCGCTGCTGGTGATCGTGGCGATCGGCATCACCCAGCTGATGCCGGCCGAGCAGTTGTTCGAAGGCTTTGCCGGCAACGCGGTGATCTCGCTGATCGCGATCATGATCATGGGCGCGGGGCTGGACCGCACCGGCGTGCTGTCCAGGACCGCCGGGCTGATCCTGCGCCTGGCCGGCGGCGTCGAGACGCGGCTCGGGCTGCTGATCAACGCGATCGTCGGCGGCCTGTCGTCGATCATCCAGAGCCAGGCACTGTCGGCGCTGTTCCTGCCGGTGGTCAGCCGCGTCAGCGCGCGCACCGGCGTGCCGTTGAAGCGGCTGCTGCTGCCGATGGCGTGCATGATCCTGGCCGGCACCAACACCACGCTGATCTCGAACTCGCCGCTGATCCTGCTGAACGACCTGATCGTCAGCGCCAACCGCAACCTGCCGCCCGGCGCGCAGACCATCGAGACCTTCAGCCTGTTCGCGATCACGCCGGTCGGCGTCACCCTGCTGCTGGCGGGCCTGGCGTTCTTCGCCACCGTCGGCCCGCGCCTGCTGCCGTCCGACGACGACAAGCAGAAGGTCACGCCCGGCCGCACCGAGAGCTACTTCGCCGAAACCTACGGCATCGCCGGCGAAGTGCTGGAGCTGATCGTCACCGCGGAGAGCCCGCTGGTCGGCATGAGCATCGGCGAGGCCGAGCAACTGCAGGGCGCGCCGCTGATCCTGGCGATCAAGAACGGCAACGAATCGCGGCTGGCGCCGCCGTCCGACCAGATGATCTGGGTCGGCACCGTGCTCGGCGTGCTGGGCGCGCGCGAGCAGGTCGGCGAGTTCGCGCAGAACCAGCTCTGCCGGATGTCGACGCGACTGCGCGCGCTCGGCGACATGTTCAACCCGTCGCGCGCGGGCATCTCCGAGGCGGTGGTGCCGCCCAGCTCGCACTTCGTCAAGCAGCCGATCGGCGAGCTGCGCCTGCGCAAGCGCTACGGCATCTCGGTGCTGGCGGTGCACCGCGGCGACCAGGTGTTCCGCGAGGACCTGCGCAAGATCTCGCTGCGCGCCGGCGACACCCTGGTGCTGCACGGCTTCTGGCGCGACCTGGCGATGGCCGCCGAGGAGCGCGACTTCGTGGTGGTCACCGACATCCCGCAGGAAGAGCAGCGCCCGGCCAAGCTGTGGCACGCGGTGGCGTTCTTCGCGCTGGCGCTCGGGCTCGGCCTGTTCTCCGGCATCAAGCTGGCGGTGGCGCTGATGACCGGCGCGGTCGGCATGCTGCTGACCGGCGTGCTGACCATGGACGAGGCCTACCGCGCGATCAACTGGAAGACCGTGTTCATCACCGCCTGCCTGATCCCGCTGGGCTGGTCGATGGACTCCACCGGCGCCGCCGCCTGGCTGGCGCAGGAGATCATGCGCTACCTCGGCGACATGCCGCAGTGGACGCTGCAGGCCAGCGTCGCGCTGCTGACCCTGCTGTTCTCGCAGGTGATGTCGAACGTCGGCGCGACCGTGATGATGGTGCCGATGGCGATCAACATCGCGCTCGCCTCCGGCGGCAACCCGGCGCTGTACGCGATGGTGGTGGCGATCTCGGCGTCCAACACCTTCCTGATCCCGAGCGCCAGCCCGGTGCTGCTGATCGTCGCCGGCCCGGGCGGCTACCGCACCAAGGACTTCGCGCGCGTCGGCATTCCGCTGACCCTGCTGCTGCTGGCGACGATGCTGGTCGCGGTGAACCTGCTGTTCCACTGGCGGCATTGAGCCCGCGGGGTGGAATCCGCACGGCGGACCCCGCCGCGCGCCACGCCGCGGATGCACGGACCCGGTGCAGTCGCCGCCGCGTGACGCTTGCGCCCTGCGCGAATCGCAGCGCCGGCGGAATGCTCAGCGCAGCTTGACCTCGCCGTCCTCGACCCGCACCGGCAACCCGGCCAGGCACGCGCCGCGGCAGGGGCCGCCGAGGCAGGCGCCGCTGCCGGCGTCGAAGCTGGCGCCGTGCGCGGCGCACACCAGCACGCGGTCCTTGAGCAGGAACTTGCCCGGCGCCCAGTCGAGGCGGCGCCCGGCGTGCGGGCACTCGTTGTGGAACGCGCGCACGGCCTCGCCGTCGCGCAGCAGGATCAGGCTGAAGCCGCCGCTGGGCGAATCGACCTCGACCGCGGTGGCGCCGCCGTCGGGGATGTCGTCGAGGCGGCACAGCCGGCCCGCGGTCGTGGTTTCGACCATCGGCACTTGCTCCGGTATGAAAAAGGCCCCATTGTCGGCGTTCGATTCTGCCACACGGAGGCTTGCCCTCATGCGCTTCGTCCTGCCGCCGCTGCGTCGCCCCCGCCATCCGCTGGCGCGCGCGCTGTTCGCCGTGCTCGGCGCGGTGATCCTGGGCGCGCTGCTGGCGTTCGGCCTGCTCGCCGTGCTGGCCTTCCTCGCGGTCGGCGCGGTCGCGTTCCTGGCGCGCCAGCTGACCTCCCGCCCGCAGGCGCCGATGCGCCCGCAGGCGCAGGCTCAGGCCGGCGCGCGCGGCGACGTCATCGAAGGCGAGTTCGTGGTGGTGCGCGACCCGCAGCGCCGCCGCTGAGCGCAAGATCCGGATGGTGGGCGCGCGACGCGCGCCCTAGCATCGCGGCACCGCATGAGGATGCCGCCATGAACGCCCGCCCCGCTCCCCGCACCGATGCCGCACTCGAGCGCGCGCGCCGCCTGCTCGAGCAGGCCGCGGACGCGCCCAGCCTGCCGCGACTGGCCGCCGCCGTCGGCCTCTCCGCCAGCCATCTGCAGCGCGCCTTCCGCCGCCGCTACGGCGTATCGCCGGCGGAATACGCCCGCGCGCGCCGCTTCGGCGAGTTCAAGAGCGCGCTGAAGCGCGGCGCGCGCGTCACCGATGCGGTGTACGACGCCGGCTTCGGCTCCGGCAGTCGCGTCTACGAACACACCGGCCGGCTGCTCGGCATGACGCCGGCGCGCTACCGCCGCGGCGGCGAGGGCGAGGCGGTGCGCTACACCACGCTGGCGACGCCGCTGGGCCGCCTGCTGGTCGCCGCCACCGCGCGCGGCATCTGCGCGGTGACCCTGGGCGCGAACGACCGCGCGCTGGTCGCGGCGCTGCAGGCGGAGTTCCCGCGCGCGCGGCTCGAGCGCGTCGACGCCGGCCGCGACGAGTGGCTGGCCGCGACGATCGCGCGGGTCGGGCGCGAACTCGGCTGGAGCGACGCCGAGGCGCCGGCGCTGCCGCCATTGGACGTCGTCGCCACCGCGTTCCAGTGGCGCGTGTGGGACGCACTGACGCGCATTCCCGCCGGCGAGACGCGCAGCTACGCCGAAGTCGCCGCGGCGATCGGCGCGCCGCGCGCGGCGCGCGCGGTCGGCCGCGCCTGCGGCGCCAACCGCCTCGCGCTGATCGTGCCCTGCCATCGCGTCGTGCGCGAGGACGGCAGCCTCGGCGGCTGGCGCTGGGGCGTGGCGCGCAAGCGCAAACTGCTGCAGGCGGAAGGCGGACGCGATGCGCGCGCTGCCGCCGCGCCGCGGGCACCTTGAGGCCGGTTCAAGGCTGGCTGGAAATCGTTTCGCCACGCGCCGGGCATGGGCGTGCCCCATTCCACGCTAAAATGACCTCCGCATCCGAGTGCGGATGCCCCTCCTCTCCCCTGCCCATGACCGACTCCACCACCCTGCCGGCCGCTTCCGCGGCGTCGAGCCCGTTGTCGAACCCGCGCGTGCTGGTGCCGCTGGCGCTGCTGGCGCTGTACGTGGTGTGGGGCTCGACCTATCTGGCGATCCGCGTCGGCCTCGGCAGCTATCCGCCGTTCGCGATGGCCGCGCTGCGCTTCGGCATCGCCGGCGCGCTGCTGTACGCGCTGCTGCGCCTGCGCGGCGCGCCGGCGCCGAGCGCGCTGCAGTGGCGCAACGCGGCGATCACCGGCACGCTGCTGCTCGGCTTCGGCAACGGCCTGGTGTGCTTCGGCGAGCAGAGCGTGTCGTCCGGCATCGCCGCCGTCGCGGTGGCCAGCGTGCCGCTGTTCGCGGCGCTGTTCGCCGGCCTGTACGGCGAGTGGCCGCACCGCCGCGAGACGGTCGGCCTGGCGATCGGCTTCCTCGGCGTGGTGGTGCTGAATTTCGGCGCCGGCCTGAAGGGCTCGCCGCTGGGCGCCGCCGCCTTGACGCTGGCGGCGATCGCGTGGGCGTTCGGCTCGATGTGGAGCCGCCGCCAGGACATGCCGCCGGGCCCGATGAACGTCGCCGCACAGATGCTCTGCGGCAGCGTGGCGCTGACGCTGATGGCGCTGCTGGCCGGCGAGCGCCTGCCCGCGCATCCGAGCCTGAACGCAACGCTGGCGCTGGCCTACCTGATCGTAGCCGGCTCGTTCATCGGCTTCAGCGCCTACCTGTACGTGCTGCGCACGGCGCGCCCGGCGCTGGCCACCAGCTACGCCTACGTCAACCCGCCGGTGGCGGTGCTGTTCGGCGTGCTGCTGCTCGGCGAGCGCGTCGGCACGCTCGACCTCGCCGGCATGGCGGTGATCCTGGCCGGCGTGGCCATCATCACGCTGGCCAAGACGAAGCGCTGAGCGCGGGCGGCCGGGCCGCGCGCCCTCCCGCCCGTCACAGTTCGCGCAGCGCCGCCGACACCGGCAGGCGCGCGGCGCGCAGCGCCGGGAACAGGCCGCCGACGAAGCCCATCGCCAGCGCCCACTTCAGGCCGTTCCACAGCAGCGCCGGCGAAACCTTGAAGCCGAACACCACCTGGCTGAAATTGGCGCCGAGCGTCGACACCGTGTAGTTGTCGAAGATCAGCCAGGCGATCGCGGCGCCGAGCACGCCGCCGGCGAGCGCCAGCAGCATCGTCTCCAGCAGCACCGACACCACCACCGGCAGGCCGCGGAAGCCGATCGCGCGCAGCGTCGCGATCTCGCGCGCACGCGCGCTCACCGCCGCGTACATGGTGTTCAGCGCGCCGAAGATCGCGCCGATCGCCATGATCGCGCCGACCGTGGTGCCGAGGATGCGGATCAGCTTGGCCAGGCCGGCCGACTGCGCGGTGTAGTAGGCGCGCGTGGTCTGCGCGTCCACCTTCAGGCGCGGATCGCTGGCGAGCGCCGCCTTGAACGCGTCGAAAGCGCCGGCGCCGGTCAGGCGCGCGGTCACCGAGGTCACGCTGCTGCCGCGCCGGTAGGTGGCGGCGACCACGTCGGCATCCGCCCACAGCTCGGAGTCGTGCGCGTCGCCGGAGTCGAACGCGCCGACCACCGTCCAGGTCTGGTTGTTCAGCCGCAGCGTGGAGCCGATGTCGAGGCCGGCGAACTGCTCGCGCGCGCCCTTGCCGGCGATCATCTCGCGCAACCCGCGGTTGAACGCGCGCCCCGCGACGATCTTCACCTGCGGGCGCAGCGCCCACGCGCCGGGGCCGACGCCGCGGATCTCGACGTTGGCGTCGAGGCCGCTGCTCTTCTTCGGCAGCGAGGCCACCACGACCAGCTCCGGCGACGCGATCGGCCGGCCGTCCTTGTCCTTCAGCACGCCGGGCGCCTGGGCGATCAGCGTCGCGCTGTCGTGATCGAGCACCGAGTTCAGCTCGGCCTGCGCGCCGGCGCGCATCACGATCGCGGTGTCGTCGCTGCCGGTCTGCTTCAGCGTCGCCTGGAAGCCTTCGCCCATCGCCAGCAGCGCGACCAGCACGCCGACCACGCCGGCGATGCCGACCACCACCACCGACGAGGAGCCGAGCCGCTGCGGCAACGTGGACAGGCCCACCCAGGTCACCGACCACGCCTGGCTGCCGCGCCGCGAGAACACCATCCAGGCGACGAACGCCAGCGCCAGCGCCAGCAGCGCCCACCACGGCATCAGCGCCAGCGCGGCCACGCCGAACACCGCCGCCGCCAGCATCGCCAATCCGGTCAGGAATCGCATCGTCGTCCTCCTCAACGGCCGGCCAGCGCATCGACGATGCGCAACCGCATGCCGCGCAGCGCCGGCAGCGCGCCGACCACCACGCCGATCGCGACCATCAGCAGCACGCCGCGCAGCCAGATCGTCGCGCCCACCGACGCCATCGGGATGGTGCTGCCGAGCGCCGCCTTCAGAGCGCCGACGACCACCGCGGCGATCGCCAGCCCGAGCAGCCCGCCGAGCAGGATCAGCAGCACCGATTCGGCCAGCACCAGCCCGAGCACGCTGCGGTTGGAAAAGCCGATGGTCTTCAGCACGGCGAGTTCGGGAATGCGCTCGCGCACCGCCTGCGCCATGGTGTTGCCGGTGAGCAGGATCAGGGTGAAGAACACCGCGCCCATGATCGCGCCGACGATCAGGCCGATGTCGGCGAACTGCTTGACGAAGGCGACCTGGAACGCCTGCTCGCTCTGCGTCTTGGTCTCGTGGTCGGAATTCGCCGAAAGCGCGTCGATCGCCGCGGCCACGCGGTCGGCCTGGTCGCGGTCGGCCAGCTTCTCGATGTACCAGCCGACATTGCCGCGCCCGAACCTGCGCGCCTCGTCGAAGTAGTTCCAGTTGAAGAACAGGGCGTTCTCCTGGCTCTTCTGCTTCGGATCCGACGCGCGATAGATGCCGACCAGGTCGAAGGTCCAGGTGTTGCTGCCGTCCTTCTGCGGAAAGATGGTCGCCTGCAGCGGGATCTTGTCGCCGATCTTCCAGCCGAACTTCTTCGCCAGCTCGGCGCCGACGACCGCGCCGGTGCGCGTGTTGCGGAACGCCTCGCGCTGCTGCGGCGGCATCTCGAACTCGGCGAACACGTCGAAGAAGTTCTCGCTGACCGCCTCGTTCGCGAAGAAGTTCTTCGGATCCTGATAGATCCCGCCGAACCAGTTGGCGTAGGCGACCTCCTTCACCCCCGGCACCGCCTGGATGCGCGGCAGCAGGCTCTTCGGCAACTGCACGGTGAAGCTGATCTTGGAGATGGTGACCATGCGGTCGACGCCGGCCACGCTGCTGCCGGCCTCGGCGAACGCCGTGCGCACGGAATCCAGCAGCCCGAACAGCAGGAACGCCGCCAGCACCGAGAACAGGGTGAACACGGTGCGGGTCTTGCGCCGGAACAGCGCCGCCCAGACCAGGTGGAAGTATTTCATCGCTCCGTCCTCCGCAGGTTCCGTCGCACGCGGCGACGCTCCGCGGCGCGCCGCCGCCCGGCGCGCCTGCCGCGCCCGCGCGGACCGCGCGCGATGCCGTTCGAGGCGTCACGCATGCGCGGACTGCTCGACCAGCGTGCCCTTGTCGAGGTGCAGCGTATGGCCGGCATACTCGGCCGCCTTGGGATCGTGGGTGACCATGACGATGGTCTTGCCGTGCTCGCGGTTGAGCCGCTGCAGCAGGGTCAGGATCTCCTCGGCGGACTGGCGGTCGAGGTCGCCGGTCGGCTCGTCGCAGATCAGCAGCACCGGATCGGACACGATCGCGCGCGCGATCGACACGCGCTGCTGCTGGCCGCCGGACAGCTCGCCCGGCTTGTGCGTCGCGCGATCCTCGAGGCCGACCAGCTTCAGCGCGATGCCGGCGTTGCGCCTGCGCTGCGCGGCGCCGAGCCGGGTCAGCAGCAGCGGCAGCTCGACGTTGCGCTGCGCGCTCAGCGTCGGCATCAGGTTGTAGAACTGGAACACGAAGCCGACGTTGGACGCGCGCCACCTGGCCAGGTCGCCACCGCCCATGCGATCGATGCGCTGGCCGGCCACGGCGATGCTGCCGCCGCTCGGCGAGTCCAGCCCGCCGATCAGGTTGAGCAGCGTGGTCTTGCCCGAACCGGACGGCCCCATCAGCGCGAGGAAGTCGCCCTGCGCGATGTCCAGGTTGACGTGGTGCAGCACCTCGACCTTCTGCTTGCCGCGTTCGTACACCTTGCTGACGTCGCGGATCTCGACCAGCGTAGTCATCGCCTTGCCTCTTTGCGTAGGGCGGGTCCCGACCCGCCGTCGATGCCGATACGTCTGCGTGCCCGCCGGCTGCGGGGGCGGGCGGAGGCCCGCCCTAAGGCCGCGGCTGCACCGCGATGCGCGCGCCGTCGGCCAGCTCCGCCGGCGGCGCGCGCACGACCCTCTCGCCCACATCCAGGCCGCCGGTGATCTGGCGCATGTCGGCGAATGCCTGGCCCGGCGTGACCGCGCGCCGGCGCGCGCGCTCGCCGTCGATCACGAACACCACGTCGCGGCCGTCGCGCTGCACCAGCGCGGAGGCCGGCACCAGCACGCCGGCCGGCGCCTGCGCGGTCGCGCCGCGCGCGGACGGCTCCTCCAGGAACGACACCTTCACGCCCATGTCCGGCACGATGCGCGGATCCTTCGCCTTCAGCGCGATGCGCACCTTGACCGTGGCCTTGCTGCGGTCGGCGGCGGGGATGATCGCGATCACCTCAGCCGGGATCTTCCAGTCGGGATAGGCGTCCAGCACGGCGGCCACCGGCTGGCCGGCCTTGACGCGGCCGATGTAGGCCTCGTTGACGTCCACCTCGATCTCCAGCGAATCCATGTCGACGATGGTGCCGACGCCGGTGCGGGTGAAGCCGCCGCCGGCCGATAGCGGCGAGACGATCTCGCCGACCTGCGCGGCCTTGTCGGTGACGACGCCGGCGAACGGCGCGCGCACCACGGTGTAGTCGAGCTGCACCTGCGCGCCGCGCACCTGCGCACGCGCCAGCTCGATCTGCCCGCGCTGCGCGGCGAGCTGCGCGGTGAGCGTCTCCACCTGCGTGCGCGCGTTCTCCAGCGCCTGCTGCGAGGTGAGCTTGCGCCCGATCAGGTCCTGCTGGCGCACGAGATCGCGACGCGCCTGCGCGAGCTGCGCCTGGTACTGGCCGAGCAGCGCCTGCGCCGCGGCGAGGCCGGCCTCGGCGGTGGCGAGGTTGGCGCGCTGCGCGGTGTCGTCGAGGCGCGCCAGCACCTGCCCGGCCTTGACGCGGTCGCCTTCCTCGATCAGCACCTCGGTGAGCGTGCCGGTGATCTGCGCGGACACCGTGGCCTGGCGGCGCGCGGTGACGTAGCCGGTGGCGTCGAGCACCGCCGCCGCGCCGGCACCGGACGCGGGCGCGACCGCGGTGACCGCGTCCACCGCGACGGCGCGGCCACGCAGCAGCAGCGCGGCGCCGACCGCGGCGACCAGCGCCAGCGCCGCGGCCGCGGCGATCCACGGCCAGCGCGCGCGGTGCGCTGCGCCATCGTCGCGCTGCGTGCGGTCGATGCGCAGTTCCTTGAGCAGATCGCCGTTGTCCACGTCGTCGCCTTCCTCGGCCGCTGCTGTCCCGACAGTGTGGCATAGCCTGCCGCAAGCGCGCGCGACGGCCCAGCCCTTGCCGTCAGGCCGCGCGGATGACGGCTGTCACCGGCGCGCTGCTAAGCTTGCCGCTGCCCCGTTGCCTGCCGGAACGCCCATGGACTACGTGTTCGCTCCACCCATCGCCCCCAGCCTGCCGATCGCCGGCAGCAGCGCGCGCTTTCCGCTGCGCCGCGTGTTCTGCATCGGCCGCAACTACGCCGAACACGCGCGCGAGATGGGTGCCGAGGTCGCCAATCGCGCCGCGCCGGTGTTCTTCTGCAAGCCGGCCGACGGCGTGGTCGGCGACGGCGCCGACGTGCCCTATCCGTCCGCCACCGCCGACCTGCACCACGAGGTCGAGATGGTGGTGGCGCTGGCCGCCGGCGGTCGCGACGTGCCGGCCGGGCGCGCGCTGGACCTCGTCTTCGGCTACGGCGTCGGCCTCGACCTGACGCGCCGCGACCTGCAGGCCGTCGCCAAGGCCAGGAGCCTGCCGTGGGACGTGGCCAAGGCGTTCGACCATTCCGCGCCGGTGTCGCCGCTGCGCCGCGCCACGGAGATCGGCCATCCGGCGCGCGCGCGCCTCACGCTCGAGGTGAACGGTAGCGTGCGGCAGGACGCCGACATCGCCGACATGGTGTTCGCGGTGCCCGAGATCGTCGCCGAGCTGTCGAAACTGTTCGAGCTGAAAGCCGGCGACCTGATCTTCACCGGCACCCCCGCCGGCGTCGCGGCGCTGGCGCGCGGCGACCGCTTCCGCGCCGAGCTGGCCGGCGTCGCCGTGCTGGAAGGCCGCATCGTCTGAGCCGTTGCGCCAGCGCCGCGCGGCCGCGCTAAAGTGGGCGCGCCGCGACCGCAGCCGGACCGCGGCAAGGGGGATTCGTCGCACGCACCCGGGGAGGGACCACGATGGGCATGTTGAGCGAGTTCAGACAGTTCGCGATGCGCGGCAACGTCGTCGACATGGCGACCGGCATCGTGATCGGCGCCGCGTTCGGCAAGATCGTTTCGTCGCTGGTCGAGCAGATCATCATGCCGCCGATCGGCCTGCTGATCGGCGGCATCGACTTCTCCAGCATCAAGACCGTGCTGAAGGCGGCCGGCGCCGACGGCAAGGGCGAGGTCGCGATCCAGTGGGGCGCGTTCGTCAACACCGTGATCAGCTTCGTCATCATCGCCTTCGCGATCTTCCTGGTGATCAAGCTGATGAACCGCATGGCCAGGAAGCAGGAAGCCGCGCCGGCGGCGCCGCCCGCGGACGTGCAGCTGCTCACCGAGATCCGCGACCTGCTGAAGCAGCCGCGCTGACGATGCGCGCCCGGCCCGCGCCGGGCGTGACCTCCGGCCCAGAGCCGCCGGCGGCGGCGACGGCATAATCCCGGCTTTGCCGAGGAGGTTGCCGCATGTCGCGCCTGGTTCCGTCTTCGCTCGCGCTCGTCTGCGCTTTCGTCGCCGCCGCGGCTGCCGCCGCGGCGCCCACGCGCATTCCCGACGCCGCGGTGAGCACCGCGACCGCGCTGCGCGACCGCGCGCTGCACGACGACACCGCCTGGAACGTCACCGAATCGCTGACCACCGAGGTCGGCCCGCGCCTGGCCGGCAGCGACAACGACCTGCGCGCGCGCGAATGGGCGATCGCCAAGTTCAAGGCGCTCGGCTTCGACAAGGTCTACACCGAGCCGGTGACCTTCCCGAAGTGGGTGCGCCGCAGCGAGCACGCGGCGATCGTCGCGCCGTTCCCGCAGCCGCTGGCGGTGACCGCACTCGGTTATTCGCCGGGCACGCCGGCCGGCGGCCTCACCGGCGAGGTGATGCTGTTCCCGACGCTGGACGCGCTGAAGGCTGCCGGCGACGCCGTGCGCGGCAAGATCGTCTACGTCGGGTTCCGCATGCAGCCGCACCAGGACGGCCACGACTACGGCATGGGCTCGACGGTGCGCACGCACGGCCCCGCGCTGGCGGCGAAGCTGGGCGCCGCAGCGTTCCTGCTGCGCTCGGCCGGCACCGACTCCAACCGCACGCCGCACACCGGCGTGACGCAGTGGGAGGCCGACGGCCCGCGCATTCCCGCCGCCGCGCTGTCCGCGCCCGACGCCGACCTGCTCGAGCACATGGCCGCGCGCGGCAAGCCGGTCCAACTGAAGCTCGACCTCGACTGCGGCATGGACGGCACCTACACCTCGGCCAACGTCATCGGCGAGATCACCGGCCGCCGGCACCCCGGGCAGGTCGTCGCGATCGGCGGCCACCTCGACTCCTGGGATCCGGGCACCGGTGCGATCGACGACGCCGCCGGCGTCGCCATCGCCATGGCTGCCGGCCACCTGATCGGCGAACTGCCGCAGCGTCCCGACCGCACCATCCGCGTGATCGCCTTCGCCAACGAGGAGCAGGGCCTGTTCGGCGGCCGCGCCTACGCCGAGGCGCACGCCAAGCAGGTCGGCAAGCACCAGCTCGGCAGCGAGTCCGATTTCGGCGCCGGCAAGGTCTGGCGCATGAGCGCCAGCGTCAAGCCGGAAGCGCGCGGCGCGATCCAGCAGATCGCGGACGTGCTGGCGCCGATCGGCGTCGCCTACGACGCGCAGCGCCCGGGCGGCGGCGGTTCGGATCTCTCGCAGATGCACGCCAAGGGCATGGCCGCGCTGTCGCTGACCCAGGACGGCACCCGCTACTTCGACTGGCACCACACCGGCAACGACACGCTCGACAAGATCGACCGCGACGAACTCAACCAGAACGTCGCCGTCTACGCCGCGTTCGCCTACATGGCCGCGCAGGCCAAGGGCGACTTCGGCTCCGCCCCGGGCGCATTCGCCCACGACGGCGCCGGCGACTGAACCGGAGATTTCGCGGGCCGGAATCCGCGCAGCGGCTTCCGCCGCCGCCGGCCGGCGGGCGCACGCAACCGGCGGAAGCGCCGCTGCGCGGCGATTCCGCCCTACGCGGGTCGCCCTTGCGGCGGCACGGGATGCCGCCGCCGCCACTCGGCAAAGCACACCGCCGCACTGGCGGCGATGTTGAGGCTCTCCACCGCGCCGGTGCCGGGAATGGTCAGGCGCAGGTCGGCCGCGGCCAGCAGCGCCTCGCCGATGCCGGTTTCCTCGGCGCCGAACACCAGCGCCGTGCGCGCGGGCAGCGCGGCATCGAACAGCGCCACGCCGTCGCGCGGCACCGTCGCCGCCAGCGCGAAGCCGGCCGCACGCAGCGCGGCGACGACGTCCTCATCTTGCCCCGCGCGCAGCAGCGGCACCACTTCCGCGCCGCCTTCGGCGACGCGCGCGGCGGCGCCGGAGAGCGTCAGCGTCGACGCCGCCGGCACGACCACCGCGGCCAGCCCGAAGTGCGCGCCGCTGCGCAGCAGCGCGCCGAGGTTGTGCGGGTTGCCGACGCCGTCGAGCAGCGCGACCAGCGCCGGCCCCGGCGGCAGCGCGCGCAGCAGCTCGGCGAGACGCGGCGCCTGCGCCGCGCGCATGGCGAAGCACACGCCCTCGTGGTGCTGCGTGCCGGTGATGCGCGCCAGCTCGGTGTCGTCGACCACGCGATAGCCGAGGCGATGCTTCACGCACCACGCCAGCACCGGCTTCAGCGCGGCGATGCGCACCTCGCTGAGCCATACCTTGCGCAGGTCCTGCGGACGGTGCGCGAACGCGGCGCGGCAGGCATTCAGGCCGAACAGGCGCTGCTCCTCGTCGCGCGCGGGGGCGCGCGACGGCGATGCCGGGCGCGGCCGCGCCGCGTCGCGACCGCCGGACGCACCGCGCGGCGGCCGCCGGTTCACGGCGCCGCCCCGTCGCGCAGCCGCGCGTAGATCCACACGTCGACCAGCGCGCCGCGCTTGTACGCCGCGCGGCGCAGCGTGCCTTCCAGCAGGTAGCCGCACTTCTGCAGCACGCGCGCCGATGCCGGGTTGTTGACGTTGACCATCGCCTGCAGGCGCTGGTAGCCGAACGCGCGGAACGCGTACTCGGTATAGCCGCGCAGCGCGGCGCTCATCAGCCCGCGCCCCCACCAGGCGCGGCCCAGCCAGTAGCCCAGCGTGGCGTTGAGCCGGTACACGTCCTCGCCGGGGCGGATGCCGAAGCCGCCGGCCAGCGCGCCGCCCACCTCCACCGCGAAGAACTCGCGCGGGCGCGCGATCGCCATGCGCAAGAAAGTGCGCGCGTCCGCGTCCGTGTACGGATACGGAAAGCGGTCGGCCAGGCCGCGCGACACCTCGGCGTCGTCGGCCAGCGGCACCAGCGCCGCGGCGTCGTCCTCGCGCCAGGGGCGCAGCCGGCACGCGCCGCAGTCGATCGCCGGTGCGGAATCGTGGGAAGTCATGCGCCGATTATCCGGGCGCGCGGGGTCGCACCGCCAGCGCCGCAGGCGCGCGTCAGGGCTCGCGGACGTCCAGCGCCTGCAGGTTTTCCTTCATGCGCTCGAGCACCTCGACGCACTTCTCGACGTCGGCACCGGGAATGTCGCGCGTGGCGTCCGTGCGCAGGCCGCGCGAGATCTCCTCCATGTCGGCGGCAACGGCGCGCGCGCGCGCGGTGAGGTGCAGCCGCCACAGGCGGCGGTCGGCGGGATCGGCGCGGCGCTCGACGAAGCCGCCGGCCTGCAGGCGGTCGATCACCCGGCCGATCGCGATCGGCTCCATCTCCAGGATCTCGGCCAGCTCGGCCTGGGTGATGCCCTCGCAGACGTGCAGGCGCTTGACCGCGCGCCACTGTGCGCGGGTCAGCCCGAAGCGCGTCGCGCGCCGGTCGAAGTGCTTGCGAAACAGGCGCGTGACGTCGTTGATCAGGTAGCCGAAGGAGATGTCGCTGCGGTTGGGCATGCGGCGATCTTAGGGGGCCGCGCGCCGGCGCACCACCGGCGGTGGCGTATCCTTCGGCACTGCGGCCAGGGCCGGAGGCAGGATGCCGAAGGCCGGGTCGCCTGGCGAGCGATGGATCGCGAGCCTGGCAACGACCCGACCCCGCCGCCGCCGCGCGAGGCGCCGTTCCATGCATGTCGAAATCGTCCAGGCCGACATCACCACCCTCGACGTCGACGCCATCGTCAACGCCGCCAACGAAACCCTGCTCGGCGGCGGCGGGGTCGACGGCGCGATCCACCGCGCCGCCGGCCCGGAGCTGCTGGCCGCCTGCCGCGCGCTGCCCGAGCTGCGCCCGGGCGTGCGCTGCCCCACCGGCACGGCGCGGCTGACGCCCGGCTTCCGCCTGCGCGCGCGCTGGGTGATCCATACCGTCGGTCCGGTCTGGCAGGGCGGCGCGCACGGCGAAGCCGGGCTGCTCGCCGCGTGCTACCGTGCGAGCCTGGCGCTGGCGCGCGCGCAGCGCGCGGCCAGCGTGGCCTTCCCGGCGATCAGCTGCGGCGTGTACGGCTACCCGGCCGATGCCGCCGCGCGCGTCGCGCTCGCCACCCTGCGCGGCGCGCTGGCCGACGATGCTGCCGCGCCGCGCGTGCTGCTGTGCTGCTTCGGCGCAGCGATGGCGGCGACCTGCCGCGACGCGGCCGAGGCGCTCGGCATCGCACTGGCGGACTGATGCACGGCACGCTTCAGGCGCGGCTGCCCGGATACAGCGGCGGCAGCGGCGCGTCGGCGCGCACGTCCGCTTCCGTCCGCGGCGCCCAGACGAAACCTGCGGCGAACGCCGCCGCCAGCCGCACACCGACGCCGTCGGCGGACGCGCCGGCATAGCGAGCACGCAGCAGCGCGCCCCACGCCGCACGCTGCGCGGGATCGCCCAGCCGCTCGGCAAGCGCGTCGGCGCGGTGCAGCCCGGGCTGTTCGCTGCGCGCCCAGGCCAGCAGCGCGGCCTCGGCGCCGCGCAGGTCGCCGGCCCGCGCCGCGGCGAGGCAGGCGCGCCGCAGCGCGGCACGGGCCGCCGGCGGCGTCGATGCGGCCGCAGCCGGCGCGGTCCGCGGCGCCGCGCGACGCCGCCATCCCCACACGCCCAGC
>JAJFUF010000031.1 GCA_021372495.1 Lysobacteraceae bacterium | reverse complement strand
CTCGCGGCGGCGCGCGTCATCACGGCCCGCAATCCCGTTCACGCCGTGCTGTTCCTCGTGCTCGCATTCTTCTCGGCCGCCTGCCTGTGGATCCTGCTCGCCGCCGAGTTCCTCGCGATCGTCCTCGTGCTGGTCTACGTCGGCGCCGTGATGGTGCTGTTCCTGTTCGTCGTGATGATGCTCGACATCAAGCTCGAACCGTTGCGCGAGGGCTTCATCCGCTACCTGCCGGTCGGCGTCGTGGTGGCGGCGGTGATGCTGGTCGAGATGCTGGCGCTGATCGGCGTGCGCGCGATGGCGCAGGCGCAGGCGCCGGCCAACCCCGCCGGCGACTCCAACATCGCCTGGCTGGGCGAGGCGCTGTTCACGCGCTTCCTGCTGCCGTTCGAGATCGCCGCGCTGATCCTGACCGTCGGCATCGTCGCCGCGGTGGCGCTGACCCTGCGCCGCCGGACCGGCGTGCGCCACCAGGATCCGGCGCGCCAGGTGGCGGTCGATCCGCGCACCCGCGTGCGCCTCGTCAAGATGGCCGCAGAGCGCGGCCAGGAGCAGGCACCATGATCACGCTCTCGCACTACATCGTGCTCGGCACGATCCTGTTCTGCCTGTCGGTCGCCGGCGTCTTCATCAACCGCAAGAACGTGATCGTGCTGTTGATGGCGATCGAGCTGATGCTGCTCGCCGTCAACATGAACTTCGTGGCCTTCTCGCGCTTCCTCGGCGACGCGTCGGGACAGGTGTTCGTGTTCTTCATCCTCACCGTGGCGGCCGCCGAATCCGCCATCGGCCTGGCGATCCTGACCCTGCTGTTCCGCAACCGCAGCACGATCAACGTCGCCGAAATCGACTCGATGAAAGGCTGAGGAGCGCGCCTCGATGACGCTTTCGCAAGGAATCCTGCTCGCCATCGTGCTGGCGCCGCTGGCCGGCTCGCTGCTGGCCGGGCTGCTCGGGCGCCAGATCGGCCGCGTCGGCGCGCACACCGTCACCATTCTCGGCGTGGCGCTGTCGTGCGTGCTGTCCTGCTACGTGCTGTACCAGCTGGTGTGGGGCGGGGCGCAGACCTACGACCACAACGTCTACACCTGGTTCGAGGTCGGCCGCCTCAGCGCCAGCGTCGGCTTCCTGGTCGACCGCCTGACCGCGATGATGATGGTGGTGGTCACCTTCGTCTCGCTGATGGTGCACGTCTACACGATCGGCTACATGGCCGACGACGACGGCTACCAGCGCTTCTTCAGCTACATCGCGCTGTTCACCTTCTCGATGCTCATGCTGGTCATGAGCAACAACTTCCTGCAGTTGTTCTTCGGCTGGGAGGCGGTCGGCCTGGTGTCGTACCTGTTGATCGGCTTCTGGTACAAGCGCCCGACCGCGATCTACGCCAACCTGAAGGCGTTCATGGTCAACCGCGTCGGCGACTTCGGCTTCCTGCTCGGCATCGCCGCGGTGCTGTTCTGGTTCGGCACGCTCGACTACGCGCAGGTGTTCCAGCAGGCCGGCAAGCTCGAGGACCTCTCGCTCGAGGTAATCGCCGGGCATCCCTGGCACGCGGCGACGGTGATCGGCATCCTGCTGTTCATCGGCGCGATGGGCAAGTCGGCGCAGGTGCCTCTGCACGTGTGGCTGCCCGACTCGATGGAAGGCCCGACGCCGATCTCCGCGCTGATCCACGCCGCGACCATGGTCACCGCCGGCATCTTCATGGTCGCGCGCATGTCGCCGCTGTACGAGCTCAGCGAGACCGCGCTCAGCGTGGTGCTGGTGATCGGCGCCACCACGGCGCTGTTCACCGGCCTGATCGGCATCGTGCAGAACGACATCAAGCGCGTGGTGGCGTACTCGACGCTGTCGCAGCTCGGCTACATGACCGTGGCGCTGGGCGTGTCCGCCTATTCGGGCGCGGTGTTCCACCTGATGACCCACGCCTTCTTCAAGGCGCTGCTGTTCCTCGGTGCCGGCTCGGTGATCATCGCCATGCACCACGAGCAGGACATGCGCTACATGGGCGGCCTGCGCAAGTACATGCCGGTCACCTACATCACCATGTGGATCGGCTCGCTGGCGCTGGCCGGCATGCCGGGCTTCGCCGGCTTCTTCTCCAAGGACGCGATCATCGAGGCGGTGGGCGCGTCGCACCGCTGGGGCTCCGGCTACGCGTACTTCTGCGTGCTGGCGGGCGTGTTCGTCACCGCGCTGTACAGCTTCCGCCTGCTGTACCTGACCTTCCACGGCAAGGAGCGCTTCACCGTCAAGGCCGGCCACGGCCACGATGCGCACCACGACGACCACCACCACAAGCCCGGCGAACTGGCGCATCCGCCGCACGAGTCGCCGTGGGTGGTGACGCTGCCGCTGGTGATGCTGGCGATCCCGTCGCTGCTGATCGGCTGGCCGACGATCGGGCCGATGCTGTTCGGCGACTACTTCGGCCGCTCGATCGTGGTCGGCGAGGCCAACGACGTGCTGGGCGAGCTGGGCGCCGAATTCCACGGCCCGCTGGCGATGGTGCTGCACGGCTTCACCCAGTGGCCGTTCTGGATCGCATTCGCCGGCTTCGCCACGGCGACCTACGTGTACCTGTTCAACCCGGCCGTCGCCGATCGCGTCAAGCGCGCGCTGAAGCCGCTGTACGAACTGCTCGCGCACAAGTACTGGATCGACGAGATCTACTACGCGCTGTTCGCCAAGGGCGGCGTGCGGCTGGGCCGGGCGTTCTGGCGCGGCGGCGACGCGGCGGTGATCGACGGCGCCATCGACGGCAGCGCCGCGCTGGTCGTGCGCACCGCGGCGGCGTTGCGCGGCCTGCAGTCCGGGTTCCTCTACCACTACGCCTTCGCGATGATCTTCGGCCTGGTCCTGCTGCTGGCCGGGTTCTGGCTGTTCGGCCACGTCTGAGTCCCAGGGAAGCGAGCCAACAACGATGTCGAATCTGCCCTTGCTGAGCCTGCTGATCTGGGTGCCCATCGTCGGCGCCGTGCCGGTGCTGCTGGCCGGAGCGGGAAGGCCGAACGCCGCGCGCTGGCTGGCGCTGCTGGTGTCGGTCGCGGCCTTCGTGCTGAGCCTGCTCGCGCTGCCGGCGTACGACGCCTCCAGCGCGGCGATGCAGCTGGTCGAGAACCATCCGTGGATCGAGACGCTGCGGGTGAACTACCACCTCGGCGCCGACGGCATCTCGCTGGCGCTGATCCTGCTGACCACCTTCACCACGATCCTGGTGATCGTCGGCGCGTGGGAGGTGATCCAGGACAAGGTGCACCAGTACATGGCCGCGATGCTGGTGCTGGAAGGCCTGATGATCGGCGTGTTCTGCGCGATGGACGCGCTGCTGTTCTATGTGTTCTTCGAGGGCATGCTGATCCCGATGTTCATCATCATCGGCGTGTGGGGCGGCCCGCGGCGCGTGTACGCCACCCTCAAGTTCTTCATCTACACCTTCCTCGGCTCGATCTTCATGCTGATCGGCCTGATCTACCTGTACTTCAAGGCCGGCACCTTCGACCTGGCCACGCTGGCGGCGCTGCCGTTGGGCATGCGCGAGCAGACCTGGCTGTTCTTCGCCTTCCTGATCGCGTTCGCGATCAAGGTGCCGATGGTGCCGGTGCACACCTGGCTTCCGGACGCCCACGTCGAGGCGCCGACCGGCGGCTCGGTGGTGCTGGCCGCGGTGATGCTGAAGGTCGGCGGGTACGGCTTCCTGCGCTTCTCGCTGCCGATCGTGCCGGACGCCTCGCACGCCTACGCCTGGGTGGTGATCGCGCTGTCGCTGATCGCGATCGTCTACATCGGCTACGTCGCGCTGGTGCAGGAGGACATGAAGAAGCTGATCGCGTACTCGTCGGTCGCGCACATGGGCTTCGTCACGCTCGGCACCTTCATCGCGTTCATGCTGGTGCGCGACGCCAACGACGTGCAGATGGCGCGGCTCGGCATGCAGGGCGCGATGGTGCAGATGATCTCGCACGGCTTCGTCTCCGGCGCGATGTTCACCTGCATCGGCGTGATGTACGACCGCCTGCACACGCGCATGATCAAGGACTACGGCGGACTGGTGAACGTGATGCCGTGGTTCGCCGCGTTCATGGTGCTGTTCGCGATGGCCAACTGCGGCCTGCCCGGCACTTCCGGCTTCGTCGGCGAGTTCAAGGTGATCCTGGCCAGCTTCGCGGCGAGCCCGTGGATCGCGCTGTTCGCCGCGTTCACCCTGATCATCGGCGCGGGCTACACGCTGTGGCTGGTCAAGCGCGTGGTCTGGGGCGAGGTGGCCAACCCGCACGTCGCCGAGATGAAGGACATCAATGCGCGCGAGGCCTTCGTGCTGGGCGCGTTCGCGCTCGGTGTGCTGGTGCTGGGCGTGTGGCCGTGGCCGCTGACCCACCTGATGGACGCGTCCATCGGGCAGCTGGTCGAGAAGCTGGTGCTGACCAAGGTCTGAGGAACGCGCATGCTGAGCCTGAACGACATCCTGACCCTGCTGCCGGAGCTGTACCTGACCGGCGCGGTGTGCATGCTGCTGCTGATCGACGTGTTCCTGAAGCAGGATCAGCGCTGGGTCACCCACTGGCTGGCGATCCTGGTGCTGGCGGTGACCGGTTGGCTGGTGGTCAGCGGGCAGCCGGCCACCCCGGCGACCGCCTTCGGCGGCATGTTCGTGCGCGACGGCGTCGCCGAGGTGCTGAAGGTATTCGCGCTGCTCTGCAGCGGCATCGTGCTGGTGCTGTCGCGACCCTACATGCGCGACCGCGAGCTGCACATCGGCGAGTTCTACACGCTGATCCTGTTCGCCACGCTCGGCATCATGCTGCTGGTCTCGGCCGGCAGCCTGCTGATGGTCTACCTCGGGCTCGAACTGCTGACGCTGTCGTCCTACGCGCTGGTCGCGCTGAACCGCGACTCGAGCCTGTCCTCGGAGGCGGCGATCAAGTACTTCGTGCTGGGCGCGCTGGCCTCGGGCATGCTGCTGTACGGCATGTCGATGATCTATGGCGCCACCGGCACGCTCGACCTCGGTGCGATCCGCGCCGCTTCCGCAACCTCCGCGCATCCGACCCTGCTGCTGTTCGGACTGGTGTTCCTGATCGTCGGCATCGGCTTCAAGTTCGGCGCCGCGCCATTCCACATGTGGCTGCCGGACGTCTACCAGGGCGCGCCCACCGCAGTGACGACGTTCATCGGCTCGGCGCCCAAGCTGGCCGCGTTCGGCATGGCCTACCGCCTGCTCGATTCCGGCATGGGCGGGCTGGTCGTGCACTGGCAGGAGATGCTGGCGGTGCTGGCGGTGCTGTCGCTGGCGATCGGCAACATCGTCGCGATCGCGCAGAAGAACCTGAAGCGCATGCTGGCGTACTCGACCATCTCGCACATGGGCTACCTGTTCCTCGGCCTGGCCAACGGCACGCCCGAGGGCTATGCGGCGGCGATGTTCTACGCGATCTGCTACGCGCTGATGGCCACCACCTCGTTCGGCATCATCCTGGCGCTGGCGCGCGCCGGCTTCGAGGCCGAGGAGATCGCCGACCTCAAGGGCCTGAACCAACGCTCGCCCTGGTTCGCCGGACTGATGGCGCTGGCGATGTTCTCGCTGGCCGGCGTGCCGCCGCTGTTCGGCTTCTTCGCCAAGGTGCTGGTGCTGAAGGCGGCGATCGACGCCGGCATGCTGTGGCTGGCGATCGTGGCGATCGTGGCTGCCATCGTCGGCCTGTACTACTACCTGCACGTGGTCAAGGTGATGTACTTCGACAAGCCCGAAGGCGAGCCGCTGAGCGCGCAGGTCGATCCGTCGCTGCGCCTGGTGCTGTCCGCCAATGCGCTGGCGCTGCTGGCGCTGGGACTGTGGTGGGGGCCGCTGCTGGCGTGGTGCCAGCGCGCCTTCGCGGCCTGACGAGGCTTGCATAAAGCCGGCCAGATCGGTATATTTCACGGACTCTGTTGCGGGGTGGAGCAGTCTGGCAGCTCGTCGGGCTCATAACCCGAAGGTCGCAGGTTCGAATCCTGCCCCCGCTACCAGATCCTTTCTGACAAGAAAGCCTCCTCGTGAGGCTTTTTTGTTGGCCGCAGGGATGCGGGTTGGCGCCGGCGTCGGGACGCGACACAACGGCGACGATGGAATGGGCCAGCAGCGCCCATTTTTTGTTTGCAGGTACCGTATCGGCTTGGACACGCACACGCTCGCAGAACGACTCGCCCCGGCGCTGGCCGACCTCGGCCTGGAATGCCTGGGGGTGGAATGGAACCCCGGTCGCGGGGAGAGCCTGCTGCGCGTGTACATCGACGCCGCCGACCGCGCGGTGACGCTGGACGACTGCGAGGCGGCCAGCCGCGAGATCTCCGCGCTGCTGGACGTCGAGGACCCGATTCCGGGTCGCTACGTGCTCGAGGTGTCCTCGCCCGGCGTGGACCGCCCGCTGTTCAGCGCCGCGCAGTTCGCGCGGCACGTCGGCGCGGAGGCGCGCATCACGCTGAAGCTGCCGCTGGCCGGGCGCCGCCGCCTGCGCGGCAGGATCGCCGAGGTCGTGGGCAGCCGCATCGCCGTCGAACACGACGGCACGCGCAGCGAGCTGGAGTACGCCGACATCGAAAGTGCGCGCCTGGTGCCGGACTGGGAGGCGTTGGGCTATCTGCCCGCGCCGAAGCCGGGCAAGGGCAAGACGAAGCCCGGCAAGGGCAAGACGAAGCAGTGAATCGACGACCCGGGGCGGGATCGCGCCGGGAGGAGCATCAGGTCATGAGCAAAGAACTTCTGCTGGTCGTGGACGCGGTGGCGAACGAGAAGGGCGTGCCGCGCACGGTGATCTTCGAGGCGATGGAGGCGGCGCTCGCTTCCGCGGCGAAGAAGCGCTACCCGGACCAGGACGTGACGATCCGCGTCTCGATCGATCGCGACAGCGGCGACTACGAAACCTTCCGCCGCTGGGAGGTGGTGGCCGACGATGTCGAGATGGAGTCGCCGGACCGCCAGATCCGCCTGATGGACGCGGTCGACGAGCGCGCCGACGCGCAGGTCGGCGAGTACGTCGAGCAGCAGGTCGAGAACGCCGAGTTCGGCCGCATCGCCGCCCAGGCCGCCAAGCAGGTGATCGTGCAGCGCGTGCGCGAGGCCGAACGCGCGCTGGTGGTCGATGCCTTCAAGGACCGCATCGGCGAGCTGGTCACCGGCATCGTCAAGCGCGTCGAGCGCGGCAACGTCTACCTCGACCTGGGCAGCAATGCCGAGGCGTTCGTGCCGCGCGACCGCGCGATCCCGCGCGAGGCCGTGCGCGTCGGCGACCGCCTGCGCGGCTATCTCTACGACGTGCGCTCGGAAGTGCGCGGCCCACAGCTGTTCGTCTCGCGCACCGCGCCGGAATTCATGATCGAGCTGTTCAAGCTCGAGGTGCCGGAGGTCGGCCAGGGCCTGGTCGAGATCAAGGCCTGCGCGCGCGATCCGGGCGACCGCGCCAAGATCGCGGTGCTGGCGCACGATGCGCGCACCGATCCGATCGGCGCCTGCATCGGCATGCGCGGTTCGCGCGTGCAGGCGGTGTCGAACGAGCTCAACGGCGAGCGCATCGACATCGTGCTGTGGAACGACAACCCGGCGCAGTTCGTGATCAACGCGATGGCGCCGGCGGAGGTGCAGTCCATCATCATGGACGAGGAAAAGCACTCGATGGACATCGCGGTCGCCGAGGACAAGCTGTCGCAGGCGATCGGCCGCGGCGGCCAGAACGTGCGCCTGGCCAGCAAGCTGACCGGCTGGCAGCTCAACGTGATGACCCAGGACCAGGTGCAGGCGAAGAGCGAGGCCGAGCAGGAGGCCGCGCGCCAGCTGTTCATGGACCGCCTCGAGGTCGACCAGGAAATCGCCAACATCCTCGTCCAGGAAGGCTTCTCCACGGTCGAGGAAATCGCCTACGTGCCCAGCGCCGAGCTGCTCGCGGTGGAGGGCTTCGACGAGGACATCGTCGAGGAGCTGCGCGCGCGTGCCCGCGACGCGCTGCTGACCGAGGCACTGGCGGTGGAGGAGGGGATCGACGAGAACAAGCCCAGCGAGGGCCTGCTGGCGCTGGAAGGCATGGACGAGGCTACGGCCTACGTGCTGGCCGAGCGCGGCGTGACCACGGTGGACGATCTCGCCGACCTCGCCGTCGACGACTTGATCGATATCGAGGGCATGGACGAGGAACGTGCCGGCCAATTGATCATGACGGCGCGTGCGCCGCTGATCGAGCGGCTCGAGCAGGGCGGTTGATACGGTAACAGGGCGCGGCCATCGAGGCCGCGCCGGGGAAGCCGGGAGGCTTCCCGCCACGGACGGCAGGTGAGCCCGAATCGCAGCGTGACGCGCGGCGGGCGATAGCGGAGCGCAGGAACGGCGGAGTACGAGAACGATGTCGGACGTGACGATCAAACAACTTGCCAATGTCCTCGGCATGACGCCGGACAGGCTGCTCACGCAGCTGGCCGAGGCGGGGATGAAGTTTTCCAACCCCGATCAGGTGATCAGCAGCACCGAGAAGGTGAAGCTGCTGGGCTTCCTGCGCCGCACGCACGGCAAGGGCGCAGCCGCTCCCGAGTCCGAGGAGGCTGCGCCGCGCCAGGTCACGCTCAAGCGCCGCAAGGTCAGCGAGATCACCGTCGCGACGGGCGCCCGCGGCGCATCCGCCAAGACCGTCAATGTCGAGGTGCGCGCCAAGCGCACCTACGTCAAGCGCAGTGTCATCGCCGAGGAGGCCGCGGCCGACCAGGGGCGCGAGGACGCGCTGCGCAAGTTGCAGGAATCGCAGCTCAAGCGCGAGGCCGAGGAAATCGAGCGCCAGGATCAGGAGCGCCGCCGTCTCGAGGAGGAGGCGAAGCTGCGCGCGGCCGAGGAGGAGCGCAAGCGCGCCGAAGAGGAGCGCGCGCGCGCCGAGGCCGAGGCGCAGCGCCTGGCCGAGGAAGGGCGTCGCCCGCGCGCCGCCGAGGCCGCGCCGGTGGCCGCGGCGCCGGCGGAGCACGCCGCGCACAAGCCGAAGGAAGAGCGCCCGCGTCGCGAGGAACCGCCGGCCGCGGCGCCGCACGGCGCGCGCCACCCGCGCGGTTCGCACCGCATGCGCGAAGAGGGCGGTGACGAGTTCGCCGGCCGCTACGTCGGCGGCGAGCTGCACCTGACCGCGGAAGAGCGCGCGCGCCGCACCAGCCGCAAGAAGGCCAAGCCCAGGGTCGCCGAAATCTCGCGCATCTCCGAGCGCCACGGCTTCTCCCGGCCGACCGCGCCGGTCGTCCGCGAGGTCGCGATCGGCGAGAACATCAGCGTCGCCGACTTGGCGCAGAAGATGGCGGTGAAGGGCGCCGAGGTGGTCAAGGCGCTGTTCAAGATGGGCGTGATGGCGACCATCAACCAGGTGATCGACCACGACACCGCCGCGCTGGTGGTCGAGGAACTCGGCCACAAAGCCGTGCGCGCCGAGGACAAGGGCGCCGAGACCACGCTGCTGGCGCGCACCGCCGCGGCGGAGGGCGAGCAGGAGACGCGGCCGCCGGTGGTCACCATCATGGGCCACGTCGACCACGGCAAGACCTCGCTGCTCGACTACATCCGCCGCACCAAGGTGGCGGCGGGCGAGGCGGGCGGCATCACCCAGCACATCGGCGCCTATCACGTGAGCACGCCGAAGGGCGTGATCACCTTCCTCGACACCCCGGGCCATGCCGCGTTCACCTCGATGCGCGCGCGCGGTGCGCAGTCGACCGATATCGTCGTGCTGGTGGTCGCGGCCGACGACGGCGTGATGCCGCAGACCGTGGAAGCGGTGCAGCACGCGCGCGCCGCGGACGTGCCGATGATCGTCGCCGTCAACAAGATGGACAAGCCGGAGGCCAATCCGGACAACGTCAAGCAGGGCCTGGTGCAGCACGAGGTCGTGCCCGAGGAATGGGGCGGCGACGTGCAGTTCGTGCCGGTGTCGGCCAAGACCGGCGAAGGCGTCGACACGCTGCTCGAGGCGATCTCGGTGCAGGCCGAAATGATGGAGCTGACCGCCGTCAAGAGCGGCCGCGCCGCGGGCGTGGTGATCGAGTCCAGCCTGGACAAGGGCCGCGGCCCGATCGCCACCGTGCTGGTGCAGCAGGGCACGCTCAGCCGCGGCGACTTCGTCGTCTGCGGCGTCGAATACGGCCGCGTGCGCGCGATGTTCGACGAAACCGGGCAGCAGGTGCAGGACGCCGGCCCGTCGATTCCGGTGCAGGTGCTCGGCCTGTCCGGCGTGCCGGATGCCGGCGACGAGTTCGTCTCGGTGGCGGACGAGCGCCTGGCCAAGGACGTCGCCCAGGAGCGCCAGCAGAAGCGCCGCGAGAGCCGCCTGGTCAGCAAGACCAACCGGCTCGAGGACATCATGGCGCAGATGGGCCAGAGCGACGAGCAGCAGACGCTCAACCTGGTGGTCAAGGCCGACGTGCAGGGCTCGGTCGAGGCGCTGCGCGACTCGCTGGTCAATCTGTCCAACGACCTGGTCAAGGTCAACGTGGTCGCTTCCGGCGTCGGCGGCATCACCGAGTCCGACGCGACCCTGGCCGCGGCGTCGAAGGCGCTGCTGATCGGCTTCAACGTGCGTGCCGACGCCTCGGCGCGCAAGGTGGTCGATGCCAACGGCCTGGACATGCGCTACTTCTCGATCATCTACGACGTGATCGACCAGGTGAAGCAGGCCGCCTCCGGCCTGCTCGGCACCGAGGTGCGCGAGGAAATCATCGGCGTGGCCCAGGTGCGCGACGTGTTCCGCAGCTCCAAGTTCGGCGCGGTCGCCGGCTGCATGGTGGTCGAGGGCGTGGTCAAGCGCCACAAGCCGATCCGCGTGCTGCGCGACAACACGGTGATCTTCCAGGGCGAACTGGAGTCGCTGCGTCGCTTCAAGGATGCGGTCGAGGAAGTGCGCAACGGCATGGAGTGCGGCATCGCCGTCAAGCAGTACAACGACGTCAAGCCGGGCGACCAGATCGAGTGCTTCGAGCGCATCGAGGTGGCCAGGACACTGTGATTGTTGGGCGGAACCCGCCATGCCATCTTCCGAATTCAAACGCACCGACCGCATCGCCGCCGAGCTGCGTCGCCTGCTCGGCAGCATGGTGCATGCCGCGGTGCGCGACCACGCGCTGCCGTCGGTCAGCGTGTCCGACGTCGAGGTGACGCGCGACCTGGATTCCGCCACGGTGTGGGTCACCACGCTGCTGCCCGACGCGTCCCGCGACACGGTCAAGGCGCTGAACGGCATGGCGAAGGAGTTCCGCCAGCAGTTGTCGCGCACGATGCGCATCCGCCGCGTGCCCGAGCTGCGCTTCAAGTACGACGATTCCGTCGACAAGGGCGAGCGCATCGAATCGCTGCTGCGCCAGGAAAAGGACAAGGGGCGGCTGTAGCCGCGCGATGTCCTCCGGTCCGCCGCCGCTGTTCCGGCGCAGGCCGGAATCCGGCGATTGCATTGGCGCCCCCATCGCCAGGCCGGCTTGCGTCGGGATGATGCTTTCGTTGTTTCGCTTTTCCCCGAGTCCCGAGTCCCGAAATGCCCCGTCCCCCCACCCGCCAGGTGCACGGCATCCTGCTGCTCGACAAGCCGGCGGGGATGAGCTCGAACCAGGCGCTGCAGGCGGCGCGGCGGCTGTATCGCGCGGACAAGGCCGGGCATACCGGCAGCCTCGATCCGCTGGCCACCGGGTTGCTGCCGCTGTGCTTCGGCGAGGCGACCAAGATCGCCGGACTGCTGCTCGGCTCGCGCAAGGCCTACGCGGCCGAATGCCTGCTGGGTGTCGTCACGTCCACCGCGGACAGCGAGGGCGAGGTGCTCGAGCGACGCGCGGTACCCCCGTTCGATGATGCGGCGCTGCGAAGCGCGCTGGCGACGCTGCGCGGCCGCATCACGCAGGTCCCGCCCGTGCATTCGGCGATCAAGCAGGGCGGCGAGCCGCTGTATCGCCGGGCGCGCCGCGGCGAGGACGTGCAGGCGCCCCCGCGCGAGGTCGAGGTGGACCGCTTCGAGTGCGTCGGCCGGGACGGGCCGCGCCTGCGCCTGTACGTCGAGTGCGGTTCCGGCACCTACGTGCGCAGCCTGGTGCGCGATCTCGGCGAGCGTCTGGGTTGCGGCGCCCACCTGACCGCGCTGCGCCGGCTGTGGGTGGAGCCGTTCCGCGCGCCGGCCATGTTCACCCTGGACGAGTTGCGCGCCCGCCAGGCGCAGGACGGGGAGGCGGCGCTGGACGCGCTGCTGCTGCCGGTGGATGCCGGCCTGGCGGCGCTGCCGGCGGTGCGGCTGGACGTGGACGGCGCGCGTGCGCTCGGCCACGGGCGGCCCGTCGCGGTCGAGGCTGCGCCGGGGCGCTGCCGCGCGCACGCCCCGGACGGTCGCCTGTTGGCGCTGGGCGAGGTCGACGCGGCCGGCACGCTGCGCGTCGTGCGCGGCCTGAACCTGCCGCCGGTCGCCTGAAAACCCTTGTTGCGGCGCTGTCTTGGCCGCTAAAATAGCGCGCTTACCGAACGACCCGACCCAACCCGGCGGGGCTTGCGAAGCGCCATCGTGGCCGGTGCCGCTTCGCAAGTCTCGCATTCGCTTTCGAGGATTCGAAAACATGTCGCTTTCTGTCGAACAGACCAGCAAGATCATCACGGACTTCGGCCGCAAGCCGAACGACACCGGCTCGCCGGAGGTGCAGGTCGCGCTGCTTTCCGCCCGCATCGAGCACCTGACGCAGCACTTCAAGACGCACGCGCAGGACCACCACTCGCGCCGCGGCCTGCTCAAGTTGGTCAACCAGCGCCGCCGGCTGCTGGACTACCTCAAGAAGAACGACGGCGGCCGCTACCAGGCGCTGATCGAACGCCTCGGCCTGCGCCGCTGACGGGTCGGGGAGAACGCAACGTGGCGAAAGTATCCAAGTCATTCCAGTACGGTAGTCACCAGGTCACGCTGGAGACGGGCGAAATCGCCCGCCAGGCGTCCGGCGCCGTCAAGGTCGAGATGAACGGCACCGTGGTGCTGGTCACCGCGGTGGCCGCGACGAAGGCGCGCGAGGGGCAGGACTTCTTCCCGCTCACCGTCGACTACCAGGAAAAGTTCTATTCCGCCGGCCGCATCCCCGGCGGCTTCTTCAAGCGCGAAGGCCGTCCCACCGAGAAGGAGACGCTGACCTCGCGCCTGATCGACCGCCCGATCCGCCCGCTGTTCCCCGAGGAGTTCAAGAACGAGGTGCAGGTGATTGCCACCGTGCTCTCGATGAACCCCGAGGTGGACGGTGACATTCCGGCGCTGCTCGGCGCCTCCGCGGCGCTGACGCTGGCCGGCATCCCCTTCAAGGGCCCGATCGGCGCCGCCCGCGTCGGTTACGCCAACGGCAAGTACCTGCTCAACCCGACTGCGACCGAGCTGAAGACCTCCGATCTGGATCTGGTCGTCGCCGGCACGGCCAACGCGGTGCTGATGGTCGAGTCCGAGGCGAAGCTGCTCAGCGAGGACGTGATGCTGGGTGCGGTGGTGTTCGGCCACACGGAGATGCAGAAGGCGATCGCCGCGATCAACGCGTTCGTCGCCGAAGCCGGCCGCAAGACGTTCAAGTGGGAAGCGCCGGCGCGCAACGATGCGCTGTTCGCCGCGCTCGGCGGCGTGCTGGGCAACCGCCTCGCCGACGCCTTCCAGATCCGCGACAAGCTCGAGCGCCGCGACGCGATCGCCGCGCTGAAGAGCGAGGCCAAGGCGGCGATCGCCGCGCAGGCCGCGGAGCAGGGTTGGAGCGACGCCGAAATCGGCGCCGCGTTCGGCGAGATCGAATACCGCACCATGCGCGACGGCGTGCTGAAGACCAAGGTGCGCATCGACGGCCGCAAGCTCGACGACATCCGCCCGATCAGCGTGCGCGTCGGCGTGCTGCCGCGCACCCACGGCTCGGCGCTGTTCACCCGCGGCGAGACGCAGGCGCTGGTCACCGTCACGCTCGGCACCACCAAGGACGCGCAGATCATCGACGCGCCCGAGGGCGAGTCGAAGGACACCTTCCTGTTCCACTACAACTTCCCGCCGTTCTCGGTGGGCGAGACCGGCCGCATGGCCGGCCCGAAGCGCCGCGAGATCGGCCACGGCCGCCTCGCCAAGCGCGGCGTGCAGGCGGTCAAGCCGACGATGGAATCGTTCCCGTACGTGCTGCGCGTGGTCTCCGAGATCACCGAGTCGAACGGCTCCTCGTCGATGGCTTCGGTGTGCGGTTCCTCGCTGGCGATGATGGACGCCGGCGTGCCGCTGCGGGCGCCGGTGGCCGGCATCGCCATGGGCCTGGTCAAGGAAGGCGGCGACTTCGTCGTGCTCTCCGACATCCTCGGCGACGAGGACCACCTCGGCGACATGGACTTCAAGGTGGCCGGCACCGCCGACGGCGTGTCCGCGCTGCAGATGGACATCAAGATCGACGGCATCACCGAGGAGATCATGCGCACGGCGCTGGAGCAGGCCAAGCGCGGTCGCCTGCACATCCTCGGCGAGATGGGCAAGGTGATCAGCAGCGCGCGCCCGGAGATGAGCGAGTTCGCGCCGCGCCTGCTGACCATGCGCATCCACCCGGACAAGATCCGCGAAGTGATCGGCAAGGGCGGTTCGGTGATCCGCGCGATCACCGAGGAGACCGGCACCACGATCGACATCAACGACGACGGCACGATCATCATCGCCTCGGTCAACCGCGAGGCCGCCGACGCCGCGAAGGCCCGCATCGAGCAGATCGTCTCCGACGTCGAGCCGGGCCGCATCTACGAGGGCAAGGTCGCCAAGCTGATGGACTTCGGCGCGTTCGTCACCATCCTGCCCGGCAAGGACGGCCTGGTGCACGTGTCGCAGATCTCCAACGAGCGCGTCGAGAAGGTGTCCGACAAGCTCAAGGAAGGCGACATCGTCAAGGTCAAGGTGCTGGAAGTGGACAAGCAGGGCCGCATCCGCCTGTCGATGAAGGCCGTGCTGGAAGACGCCAAGGCGTAAGCCGCGGCAGCCAGCGCAGGTAGTGCACGACGCCCGGCGGCGCAAGCTGCCGGGCGTCGTCGTTTGTTGTGGCGCAACATGGCGCGCGCTAGCATGCCGCGCAGTGCGTGGAGGCGGACATGACCGGGCCCGGCGGCGATTTCTTCAAGGACTACGAGGGGCTGGCGCGACAGTCCTGGGACGCCTGGAGCGAATACCTGCGCCAGTCGGCGGGCAGCGACGGCGGCCACGGAAGCGCGACGATCGAGCAGATCCTGTCCAGCCTGAAGGGCTATTTCGCCTGGCTGGAAACCGTCGCCGCCGCCAGCAGCGCGGTGGACGGCGACTGGCGCGCCTGGTTGACGAGCGCGCTCGATACCGGCGGCGCGACGCCGTTCGCGCAGGCCTTCGCCGGCCTCGACGGCGCGGGCGCGCAGGGCTTCGAGACGATGCTGCGACAGTTGCAGGACGCCGCGGCGCCGTGGCGACAGCAACTCTCGTCCTGGCTGGGCATGCCCGCTTTCGGCTACGCGCGCGAACATCAGGAGCGCCAGCAGAAACTCGCGCAGGCCTGGCTGGACTGCCAGACGCAGCTCTGCCGCTATCAGGCGCTGATCGCACGCGTCAACCGCATCGGCATCGAGCGCCTCGAAGCGAGGCTGGCCGAGCGCGCCGAGCCTGGGCGGCAGGTCGACTCGCTGCGCGCGCTCTACGACCTGTGGGTGGATGCCGCCGAGGAGGCCTATGCCGAGGTCGCGCTGTCGCCCGAGTTCGGCGAGGTCTATGGCGCGCTGGTCGATGCGCAGATGCGCGTGCGCGCCCTGCTGCAGGACCAGGTCGAAGGTCTCGCGCGCCAGTTCGGCATGCCGACGCGCAGCGAGGTGAACGCGATCGGCCAGCGCCTGCAGGAGGTGCGCCGCGAACTGCGCGCGCGTTCCGGCGACGCGCTTGCCGCCGAGGTGGCGACGCTGCGTGCGGAGGTCGCCGAGCTGCGCGCGCTGCTCGGCGGGGCACCCGCCGCGCGCAAGCCGGCTGCCGCACGCAAGACGCACGCGGCGCAGGCCGCGCCGTCGCGCAAGCCGGCTGCCGCACGCAAGGCACGCGCGGCGAAGGCCGCGCCGTCGCGCAAGCCGTGAAGGAGACTGCCATGTATGCGCCGCTGCGCATCGACCCGCACAAGGCACTGGAGGAAATCTCCGCCTTCCAGCGCAAGCTGGCGGCGGGGCTGAAGACCCTGCGCGAGCTGCCCGAAGTCGACTTCGGCGCCACGCCCAAGGAGGCGGTCCATCGCGAGGACAAGCTGGTCCTGTACCGCTTCCGCGGCGAGCGCGCGCCGACCGCGAAGACGCCCTTGCTGATCTGCTACGCGCTGGTCAACACGCCGTACATGGTCGACCTGCAGGCCGACCGCTCGCTGGTGCGCAACCTGCTGGCGCAGGGCGAGGACGTCTATCTCATCGACTGGGGCTATCCCGACGGCGCCGACCGCTGGCTGACCCTGGACGACTACATCGAAGGCTATCTCGGCCGCTGCGTGGACGTGCTGCGCAAGCGCCACGACGTGGACGCGATCAACCTGCTTGGCATCTGCCAGGGCGGCGCGTTCTCGCTGTGCTACAGCGCGCTCAACCCGCGCAAGATCCGCAACCTGATCACCATGGTCACGCCGGTAGACTTCCACACGCCGGACAACATGCTGGCGCGCTGGACGCGGTCGATGGACGTCGACCTGTTCGTCGACACGCTCGGCAATGTGCCGGCCGACCTGATGAACTGGTGCTACCTGACGCTGAAGCCGCTGCGCCTGAACCAGCAGAAGTACGTCGGCCTGGTCGACATCCTCGATGATCCGGCCGAGGTGGAGAACTTCCTGCGCATGGAGAAATGGATCTTCGACTCTCCCGACCAGGCCGGCGAGGCGTTCCGCCAGTTCGTCAAGGAGTTCTACCAGGCCAACCGGCTGGTGCGCGGCGGGCTCAGGATCGGCGGCCGCGAAGTGAGCCTGCAGAACGTCGCCATGCCGGTGCTGAACATCTTCGCCGAGCAGGACCACTTGGTGCCGCCCTCGGCGTCGCGGCCGTTGCGCGAGCATGTCGGCACGCGCGACTACACCGAACTGAGCTTCAAGGGCGGCCATATCGGCATCTACGTGTCCGGACGCGCGCAGCGCGAGGTGCCGCCGGCGATCCACGGCTGGCTGCGCGAGCGCTCCGCCTGAGCACGACGTCAGGCCGCGGCAAGATCTTCCTGTCAGGATCGCGCCGCGTTGCGGCGCGCCGGCAGCCTCCGCAGCGAAACGGGATCCGTTGATGGGTATCGACTACGCACGCTACGACCGCATCCGCGCCGTGCAATGGCGCGACGACCACCTGCGCCTGCTCGACCAGCGCAGGCTGCCGTTCGAGGAGGCGTGGCTCGACTGCGCCGATGCCGATGCGGTGGCGCAGGCGATCCGCGATCTCGCAGTGCGCGGGGCGCCGGCGATCGGCATCGCCGCGGCCTGGGGCGTGGTGCTGGCCGCGCGGCGCGGCGCCGACCTCGCTGCGGCGCTGGCGACGCTGCGCGCGGCGCGGCCTACCGCGGTCAACCTGATGTGGGCGCTGGATCGCATGAAGGCGCGTATCGCCGCCGGCGCGGACGCCGCGGCGCTGGCCGCGGAGGCGCAGGCGATCCAGGACGAGGATCTCGCGGCCAACCGGCGCATGGGCGCGCTCGGCGCCGCGCTGATCGCGCCGGGCAGCGGCGTGCTGACCCACTGCAACACCGGCTCGCTGGCCACCGCCGGCTTCGGCACCGCGCTGGGCGTGATCCGCGCGGGCGTTGCCGCGGGCCGCATCGCGCAGGTGTACGCGGGCGAGACGCGGCCGTGGCAGCAGGGCGCGCGCCTGACCATGTGGGAGCTGGTGCGCGACGGCATCCCGGCGCGCCTGATCGCGGACGCCGCAGCGGCGCACTTGATGAAGACCGGCGCGGTGCAGTGGGTGATCGTCGGCGCCGACCGCATCGCCGCCAACGGCGATACCGCCAACAAGATCGGCACCTACCAGCTTGCGATCGCCGCGCGCCACCACGGCGTCAAGTTCATGGTGGTGGCGCCGTCCTCGACGGTGGACATGGCGACGCCGCACGGCGGCGCCATCGAGATCGAACTGCGCGATCCGGCCGAACTGCTGGCGACCGCCGGCCGGCGAACGGTGGTGGAGGGTGCCGAAGCGTGGAATCCGGTGTTCGACGTGACGCCGGCGGGGCTGATCGACGCGCTGGTCACCGAGCGTGGCGTGATCGAGCGGCCGGATGCGGCCTCGATGCGGGCGCGGTTCGGCTGAGCGCATGCGCCGGCAGATCCTGCATTTCTTTCTCGCAGGCTGCATCGGCTTCGCGGTCGATGCCGGCGGCGTGCAGCTGCTGGTGAGCTTCCTCGACGCCAATCCCTACCTCGCGCGCCTGCTCTCGTTCGTGTGCGCGGCCAACGCGACCTGGCTGTACAACCGCAGCGTGACCTTCGCCGGCCGCGGCAGCTTCGCGCTGCTGGGCGAATGGGCGCGCTGGATGCTGGCGATGAGCGCCGGCTTCGCGCTCAACTACGCGACCTACGCCGCGCTCGTCTTCCACTTCCCGACCGTGCGCGCCTGGCCCGTGCTGGGGGTCGCGGCGGGCTCCGCGCTGGGCGCGATCGCGAACTTCCTCAGCGCCCACCGCTGGGTTTACGGCGCCCCTGCGAACGGCCTGAAATCGCGGCTGTAAATCGCGATTCCACAAGGCTTTTTCGCCCCTTTCCGGGGTCCGTTTGTGGTATCATTTGCGGGTTGTTCCTGCACCCCGCCCGGCGCCCGCATGCGCGGCCCCGGCGCCACGTCCTCCGTTCCAGGGAAGATGCTCGATGGCAGAACTCGCCAAAGAAGTCATTCGCGTCAATATCGAAGACGAAATGCGGCAGAACTACCTCGATTACGCGATGAGCGTGATCGTTGGGCGCGCGCTTCCCGATGTGCGCGACGGCCTCAAGCCGGTCCATCGCCGCGTGCTGTACGCGATGAACGAACTGGGCAACGTCTGGAACAAGCCGTACAAGAAATCGGCCCGCGTGGTCGGTGACGTGATCGGTAAATACCATCCGCATGGCGATGCGTCGGTGTACGACGCGATCGTGCGCATGGCGCAGCCGTTCTCGCTGCGCTACATGCTGGTCGACGGCCAGGGCAACTTCGGCTCGGTCGACGGCGACAATGCGGCGGCGATGCGCTACACCGAAGTGCGCATGGCGAAGCTCACCCACGAGCTGCTCGCCGACATCGACAAGGAAACGGTCGACTTCGGGCCCAACTACGACGAGAGCGAGCAGGAGCCGCTGGTCCTGCCGACGCGCGTGCCGAACCTGCTGGTCAACGGCTCCGCCGGCATCGCGGTGGGCATGGCCACCAACATCCCGCCGCACAACCTGCGCGAGGTGGTCGACGCGACGGTCGCGCTGATCGACGAGCCGACGCTCGGCATCGACGCGCTGATGCGGTACATCCCGGGACCGGATTTCCCGACCGCCGGCATCATCAACGGCGCCGCCGGCATCGTCGAGGCCTACCGCACCGGCCGCGGCCGCATCCTGGTGCGCGCCAAGGCCGAGATCGAGACCGACGGCAACGGCCACGAGACGATCGTCGTCACCGAGCTGCCGTATCAGGTGAACAAGGCGCGGCTGATCGAGAAGATCGCCGAGCTGGTCAAGGACAAGAAGATCGAGGGCATCTCCGAGCTGCGCGACGAGTCCGACAAGGACGGCATGCGCGTGGTGATCGAGATCCGCCGCGACGCGATGGCCGACGTCGTGCTGAACAACCTCTACCAGCAGACCCAGCTGCAGAGCGTGTTCGGCATGAACATGGTCGCGCTGGTCGACGGCCAGCCGAAGCTGCTCACGCTGAAGGAATTCATCGAGGCGTTCATCCGCCATCGTCGCGAGGTGGTGACGCGCAGGACCATCTTCGACCTGCGCAAGGCGCGCGCCCGCGCGCACATCCTGGAGGGCCTCACCGTCGCGCTCGCCAACATCGACGCGATGATCGAGCTGATCAGGACCTCCGAGTCGCCGCAGGTCGCGCGCGAGCGCATGCTGGCGCGCGTGTGGGAGCCCGGCCTGGTGCGCACGCTGCTGTCCGCCGCCGGCGCCGATGCTTCGCGCCCCGAGGCCCTCGACCCGGCGGTCGGCCTGAAGGCGCAGGGCTATCAGCTCTCCGAGCAGCAGGCCAGGGAAATCCTCGAGATGCGCCTGCATCGCCTGACCGGGCTGGAGCAGGAGAAGCTGACCGACGAATACCGGCAGTTGCTCGAAACCATCCGCGGCCTGATCGAGATCCTCGAGAGCCCGGAGCGCCTGCTGGCGGTGATCCGCGAGGAGCTGGTGGAAATCCGCGCGGAATACGGCGACGAGCGCCGCACCGTGATCCAGCACTCGCAGGAAGACCTCGACGTGCTCGACCTGATCGCGCCCGAGGACATGGTGGTTACGCTGTCGCACGCCGGCTACTGCAAGCGCCAGCCGGTCAGTACCTACCGTGCGCAGCGCCGCGGCGGCAAGGGCCGCTCGGCGACGTCGATGAAGGAAGAGGATTTCATCGAGCAGCTCTGGGTGGTCAACACGCACGACACGCTGCTGACCTTCACCAGTGCCGGCCGCGTGTTCTGGCTCAAGGTCTACCAGATTCCCGAGGCCGGTCCCGGCGCGCGCGGCAAGCCGATCGTCAACCTGCTGCCGCTGGAAGAAGGCGAGAGGGTGCAGGCCGTGCAGCCGGTGCGCGAGTTCGACGACCAGCACTACGTGCTGTTCGCCACCCGCGGCGGCACGGTGAAGAAGACGCCGCTGACCGAGTACGCGTATCGCCTGCAGCGCGGCAAGATCGCGATCAACCTGGACGAGGGCGACGCGCTGGTCGACGTGCAGCTCACCGACGGTCATCGCGACGTCATGCTGTTCGCCTCCAACGGCAAGGCCGTGCGTTTCGCGGAGGACGAGGTGCGCTCGATGGGCCGCACCGCGACCGGCGTGCGCGGCATGCGGCTGGCCGAGGGCGAGCACGTGGTCAGCCTGGTCGTGGTCGACGGCGAAGGCGACATCCTCACCGCCACCGCGCACGGCTACGGCAAGCGCACGCCGCTCGCCGAGTACCCGCGCAAGGGCCGCGGCACCCAGGGCGTGATCGCGATCCAGTGCTCGGAGCGCAACGGCGCGCTGGTCGCCGCGGTGCAGGCGAACGGCACGCACGAGCTGATGCTGATCTCCAACCTCGGCACGCTGGTGCGCACGCGCGTCCACGAGGTCTCGCAGCTCGGCCGCAATACCCAGGGCGTGACCCTGATCCGCCTGCCCGCCGAGGAGCACCTGGTCGGCGCGGTGCGTGTCGAGCTGATCGAGGGCGAGGAGGACGACGCCGAGGCCGAAGGCGACGCGACCCCGCCGGCCGCGGACGCGCCGCCGCCGGCCTGATCGGCCAGGCGCCCGCGAGAAGCCCCGGCCTGGCCGGGGCTTCTCGCATGCGGGGGCGGTGCGCTCAGCCGATGGCGGCCAGCATCGCCTCGGCGCTGGACACCCTGAATTCCCCCGGCGCCTCCACCTGCAGCACCTTCACCACGCCGTCCTCGGCGTACAGCGCGAAGCGTTGCGAACGCAGGCCCATGCCGAAACCGGTGGCGTCGAGTTCGAGGCCGAGCGACTTGGCGAACGCGCCGTTGCCGTCGGCGAGCATGTGCAGCCCTTCCGGCACGCCCTGCGCCTTGCCCCAGGCGGCCATCACGAAGGCGTCGTTGACCGCCACGCAGGCGACCTCGATGCCGCGCTTGCGGAAGTCCTCGTAGCGCTCGACGTAGCCCGGCAGATGCTTGGCCGAGCAGGTCGGGGTAAACGCGCCGGGCACCGAGAACAGCACCACCTTCCTGCCCTTGAACAGCTCGTCCGTGGTCACCGACTGCACGCCGTCCTCGAGCGTGTTGAGGGTGGCCCTGGGGATGCGCTCGCCGACCTTGATGCTCATGGGGGTCTCCTGCGGATTCGGACGGCCATCCTAGCCTTTCCACGATTGCGACGCAGGCTTGAAAGGCCGCCGCCGGACCCTATTTCAGCGGGCACAGGCCACGGCCGAAATCCGATCCGAGGAGCCACCATCATGAACGTTAGCCGCTATGGTCACTGGCAGCCGGCGAGCGGTTTCCAGACCGAGATGAAGCAGATCTTCGACCGCTTCTTCAACGAGGAAGCGGGCGACCAGTCCGACGTGGTCACCAGCCAGTGGGCGCCCCGCGTGGACATCAAGGAAGAGGACAAGCGCTTCGTGATCTTCGCCGACATTCCCGGCGTCGACCCGAAGGACATCGAGGTGCACATGGACAAGGGCATCCTGTCGATCAAGGGCGAGCGCAAGGGCGAGGCGAAGCAGGAGAACGGCAGGTTCACGCGCGTCGAGCGCTCGCACGGCGTGTTCTACCGGCGCTTTGCGCTGCCGGACAGCGCCAACGCCGACGGCATCACCGCCGCCGGCAGGCACGGCGTGCTGGAAATCTCGATCCCGAAGAAGCCCGAAACCACGCCGCGACGCATTACCATCGACGCGGGCAGCTGATCGTCGCGGCCCGCGATCCGTGCCCGCGGCGGCATCGACCGCCGCGGGCTTTTTCGCACGTGTCCGGCGCCGGGAAAGGGGACGCATGGAGTTCAAGGACTACTACCAGATCCTCGGCGTCGCGCCGCAGGCGACGGAGGCGGAAATCAAGGCGGCCTACCGCAAGCTCGCGCGCAAGTACCATCCCGACGTGAGCAAGGAGGCCGGCGCCGAGGACAAGTTCAAGGCGGTCAACGAGGCCTACGAGGTGCTGCGCGACGCGCAGAAGCGCCAGGCCTACGACCAGCTGCGCACGCGCGGCTACCGGCCGGGCGAGGAGTTCCGGCCGCCGCCGCATTGGGGCGACGACCACGGCTTCGATTTCGGCGATGCCGGCGGCGCGACCGGTTTCAGCGATTTCTTCGAGAGCCTGTTCGGCCGCGCCGCGGGCGGACGGGCGGGCGGGCCGCGGCGCGGCCGCGACGTGCAGGCGCGCATCGAGATCGACCTCGCCACCGCCTACGCCGGCGGGCGCACGCGCGTGGCGCTGCACGACGGCGGCGGCGAGCGCGTGCTGGAAGTGAAGATCCCTGCCGGCGTGCTGTCCGGGCAGACCATCCGCCTGGCCGGGCAGGGCAACGCCGGCCAGCACGGCGGGCGCGCCGGCGACCTGCTGCTGGAGATCGCGCTGCGCGAAGACGCGCACTACGCGCTGGATGGCCGCAACGTGCTGTCGACCCTGGCGATCACGCCGTGGGAAGCGGCGTTGGGCGCGAGCGTCTCGGTGCCGACCCTCGGCGGCGCCGTGGAGATGCGCATCCCGAAGGGCTCGCAGAGCGGGCGCAAGCTGCGCCTCAAGGGCCGCGGCATGCCCGGCCAGCCGCCGGGCGACCAATTGGTGACGCTGGCGATCCACACGCCGCCGGCGCACGACGACGCCGCGGAACGCGCCTATGCCGCGTTCCGCGAGGCTTTTCCGGGGTTCGACCCGCGCCGGCACCACTGACGCCGGTGCGCGGAGGCACGCGAATCGCGCGCCGCGGCGTACGGACGCTCAGACGCCGATCAGTTCCTTGAGGGTGCGGACCAGCTCGGCCTCGTCGACCGGCTTGGTCACGTAGGCCTTGGCGCCCTGGCGCATGCCCCAGACCTTGTCGGTTTCCTGGTCCTTGGTCGTCACCAGCACGATCGGGATGTGCGCGGTGTCGGGATCCTTGGAGATGGTGCGCGTCGCCTGGAAACCGTTGAGGTTCGGCATCACCACGTCCATCAGGATCAGGTCGGGCTTCTCGCGGCGGGCGGCCTCGACGCCGGCGGCGCCGTCCTCGGCGGTCACCGCCTGGTGCCCGAGCTTTTCCACCAGGCGCTTGATGCCGAGCAGTTGGGACGGCGAATCGTCGACGATCAGGATGCGCGCCATATGCAAACCCCAGGGGAGGACCGTTGCATTCTACGAGTCGCGGCGGGCTCTTCCAACCGCCATGCTCGCGCGCATGGCGTGCGGCCGAAAAACAGGGAAATCAGCCACATTCCGGCAACGACCAAAGTCGATTCGATCAGGCGGACGCGGCCAGGCGGACCAGCGTGCGGCCGAACGAGCCGCCGGCGAGCATGGTGTCGAACACGCCTGGCATTCCCTCGAGCGCGACCTCGCGCGTGCAGATCGCGTCCAGCCGTGCCGGCTTCCAGTCCGAGGCGAGGTGCGCCCACACCTGCTCGCGCTGGTCGCGCGCGGTGCCGGCCGAGGCGATGCCGAGCAGGCTGACGCCGCGGATGATGAACGGCATCACCGTGGTCGGCAGCTCGGCGCTGCCGGCCAGGCCGCAGGCGGCGACGTTGCCGTAGGGCTGCACCAGCGGCAGCAGGCCGGCCAGCATCGCGCCGCCGACGTTGTCCAGCGCGCCGCCGAAGCGCGCCGATTCCAGCGGGCGCTTGCCGAGATCCAGCGTGCGGCGATCCAGCACCGCGCTCGCGCCCAGCGCCTTCAGCGCGTCGGCGCGGTCGGGTTTGCCGCTGATCGCGTGCACCTCGTAGCCGGCGCGGCTGAAGATCGCGGTGGCGAGCATGCCGACGCCGCCGGTCGCGCCGGTGACGGCGATCGGACCCAGCTCCGGGCGCTGGTGGTTGTCCTGCATGCGCAGCAGGGCGAGCCCGGCGGTGAAGCCGGCGGTGCCGAGGATCATGCCCTCGCGCAGCGTCAGCCCCGACGGCAGCGGGATCGTCCAGGCGGATTCCAGCCGTGCGTACTCGGCGTAGCCGCCGTCGCGCGTCTCCGACAGGCCGCAGCCGGTGCACAGCACCGCGTCGCCTTCCCTGAAGGCCGGGTCGGTCGAGGCGACCACGTGGCCGGCGACGTCGATGCCGCCGACCAGCGGGAAGCGGCGCAGGATCTTGCCCTTGCCGGTGCCGGCCAGCGCGTCCTTGTAGTTGATCGACGAGTACGCCGCCTTGACCACGACCTCGCCGGGGCTGAGGTCGTCGAGCCGCAGCGCCTCGATGCCGGCACGATAGCCGTCGGCGTCGCTGTGGATGCGGAAGGCGCGGAAGGTCGCGGGCACGTTCATGGGGATCCGGGATCGGTGCGGGCTCAGACGGTTTCCAGCAGCACGATGCCCGACATCCTGCGGCCTTCTTCCTGGCGCTTGCGCGACTGCAGTTTCGCCAGCAGCCGCCATAGCCACGCGCCGCGCATGGTGCGCCGCAGGCGCAGGGATTCGTCCCAGGTGGAGCGGAATTCGGCTTCGCGCCAGCCGTGCGGCGCGAAGAACGCGGTGCCCTCGGCGGGGCCGAACCGGAACGGCGCGTTGCCTTCGCGCAGCTTCGGCGCCCAGCGCTTCTCGAGCATCTTCAGCAGCATCGGCGAGGCGAGATCGGTGAGCCACCAGCGTGCGCGCGCGGTGTCGTGCAGCGCGCGGGCGAGGTCGGCGACCTCGTCGGCGGCCAGGTAGACCAGCAGGCCTTCGGTAATCGCCAGCACCGGGCCGTGCGCGGCGGCGCGCGCGAACAGCGCGTGCCGGGCGGCGGCGTCGCGCAGGTCGGCGGCGACGAATTCCAGCGCGCAGCGCGGCGTTTCGCCGGCCATGTGCTCGCGGAAGTAGTCGACCATCGCCGGCATGTCGACGTGCAGCCAGCGCAGCGACGGCGGCAGCTCGAGCCGGTACGGCCGCGCGTCGAGCCCGGCGGCGAGGTTGAGCACGGTGGCTGCGCCCGCGCGGACGCAGCGCAGCACGATCTCGTCCATCACCGCGGTGCGCACGACCATCGGCCAGGCCGTGGCCGCACCGCGCGGCATCGCGCGCACGATCGCCTCGCCGCGCGCGCCGCCGAGACGGCGCGCGTACGGGTCGCGGAACAGCGCGTCCGCGCGCTCGCTTTCCATGGCGCGGTAGATCGCCACCCACAACGCGGTGTCGGAGACGTTGCGGATCGGCGTGTCCTGGCCCATGGCGCGAGCCCTCGCGGATGTTCAGCCGAAGCGGTGGATCGCCCGCTTGTCGACGGCCATCGCCGCCTCGTGCACCGCTTCCGACAGGGTCGGATGCGCGTGGACGATGCGTGCCAGGTCCTCGGCGGAGCCCTTGAACTCCATCGCCACCACCGCTTCGGCGATCAGCTCGGAGACGTTCGGGCCGACCATGTGCACGCCGAGGATGCGGTCGGTTTCGGCGTGCGCGATCACCTTCACCGTGCCGGCGGTCTCGTTCATCGCCACGGCGCGGCCGACGGCCGCGAACGGGAAGTGGCCGGTCTTGTACGGGATGTTCTCGGCCTTGCACTGCGCCTCGGTCTTGCCGACCCAGGCCACCTCGGGCTCCGTGTAGATCACCCAGGGGATGGTGTCCACGTTGACGTGGCCCGCCTTGCCGGCGATGGTCTCGGCGACGGCGATGCCTTCCTCGAAGCCCTTGTGCGCCAGCATCGGCCCGCGCACGCAGTCGCCGACGCCCCACACGCCGGGCACGCCGGTCCAGCAGTGCTCGTCGACCACCACGCGGCCGCGCTCGTCGACCTTGACGCCGGTGCCTTCGCCGAGCAGGCCCTCGCTGTAGGCGCGGCGGCCGACGGCGACCAGCAGCTTGTCGAACACGATGGTGTGCTCGCCGTCCTTGTCGGCGTAGGTGACATGCACCTCGTTCTTCTTCACCTCGGCCTTGCTGACCTTGGCGCCGAGCTTGATGTCGAGGCCCTGCTTCTTGAACTCGCGCGCGGCGATCTTGGCGATGTCGGCGTCGGCGGCGGCGAGGAAGTCGGGCAGCGCTTCCAGCACGACGACCTCGGCGCCCAGGCGCTTCCACACGCTGCCCAGCTCGAGGCCGATCACGCCGGCGCCGATCACGCCGAGGCGCTTCGGCACGGCGTCGAAGTCCAGCGCGCCGGCGTTGTCGACGATGGCCTTGCCGTCGAACTTGGCGAACGGCAGCTCGATCGGCACCGAGCCGGAGGCCAGGATCACGTTGGCCGCCTCGATGGTCTCGGTCTTGCCGTCCGGCGCGGCGATCTCGACGCGGTTGTCCTTGAGCAGCTTGCCCTTGCCGAAGTAGGAGGCGACCTTGTTCGCCTTGAACAGGGTGCCAACGCCGCCGGTGAACTGCTTCACGATCTTGTCCTTGCGGCCGACCATCGTCTTCACGTCGATGGCCGCGCCCTTGGTCGTGATGCCATGCACCTCGAAGTTGTGCGTCAGGTTGTGGAACTGCTTCGACGAATCCAGCATCGCCTTCGACGGGATGCAGCCGACGTTGAGGCAGGTGCCGCCCAGCGCCTGCTTGCCGTCCTTGCCGGCGTAGTTGTCCACGCACGCGGTCTTGAGGCCGAGCTGCGCGGCGCGGATCGCCGCGTGATAGCCGGCGGGGCCGCCGCCGATGACGATGACGTCGAATTTGTCGCTCATGATTTTCCTCGGGAGACGTGAGGCAGGAGAGGGCAGACGCGTGCAGCGGACGGAGGGCCGGGGATGCGCATCGCCCGTGGCCCTCCGCGCGTTCCGCGGTCAGAGCCCCAGCAGCATGCGGTGCGGGTTTTCGAGCTGGTTCTTGATGTCGACCAGGAACAGCACCGCGTCCTTGCCGTCGATGATGCGGTGGTCGTAGGAGATCGCGATGTACATCATCGGCGCGGCGACCACCTGGCCGTTCTCGACGATGGCGCGGTCCTTGATCGTGTGCATGCCGAGGATCGCGCTCTGCGGCGGGTTGACGATCGGCGTCGACAGCAGCGAGCCGAAGGTGCCGCCGTTGGTGATGGTGAAGGTGCCGCCCTGCAGTTCGTCCAGGGTCAGGCCGCCCTTGCGCGCGCGCTCGGCGAAGTTGCCGATCGTCTTCTCGATGTCGGCGAAGCTCATGTCCTGCGCGTCGCGCAGCACCGGCGTGACCAGGCCCTTTTCGGTCGCCACCGCGATCGAGATGTCCTGGTAGCCGTGGTAGATGATGTCGTTGCCGTCGACCGAGGCGTTGACCACCGGATGGCGCTTCAGCGCCTCGCAGGCGGCCTTGACGAAGAAGCTCATGTAGCCGAGCTTGACGCCGTGCTCCTTCTGGAACTGCTCGCCGAAGGCCTTGCGCATCTTCGCGACCTGGGCGAGGTTGATCTCGTTGAACGAGGTCAGCATCGCGATCGAGTTCTTCGATTGCATCAGGCGTTCGGCGATGCGCGCGCGGATGCGCGTCATCGGCACGCGCTCCTCGGGACGCGCGCCCGGGGTCGGCTTCGCCGCCGGCGCCGCGGGCGTGGCCGGGGCGACGCCGCCCTTGGCGTAGTTGACCAGGTCTTCCTTGGTCACGCGGCCGTCGCGGCCGGTGCCGGCGACCTTGGACGGTTCGATCCGCGCCTCGACGGCGACGCGGCGGCCGGCCGGCGACAGTTCCTCGACGCCCTTCGGCGCCGGCTGCGCTTCGGCCTTGGCGGCGGGCGCGGGCGCTTCGGCGGCGGCGGGCTTGGCCGCGGCGGCGGGCGCGGCGGCCGCGACGCCTTCCTCGATCACCGCGATCACTTCCTGGCTGGTCACGGTGTCGCCGGTGTTCTTGACGATGCTCTTCAGCACGCCGTCGACCGGCGCCGGCACTTCCAGCACCACCTTGTCGGTCTCCAGATCGACGAGGTTCTCGTCGCGCTTCACCGCCTGGCCGGCCTGCTTGTGCCAGGTGGCGATGGTGGCGTCGGAGACGGATTCGGGCAGGACCGGTACTTTGAGTTCGATGGCCATGAGGTGCGTCCTTTGGCGGCGTTCGTCGGGGCGTCGGGCAGGTTATTCGGAAGCGTGGTCGGCGCCGACCGGTGCGACCAGCGCCTGTTCGACCAGCGCCGCCTGTTCCGCGACATGGGTGCTGTAGTGGCCGCAGGCGGGCGCCGGCGAGCGCGCGCGTCCGGCGTAGGACAGGCTGTGCTTGTCGGTGATGCAGGCCTGCAGGTGGTGGCGGATCTGGAACCAGGCGCCCTGGTTCATCGGCTCCTCCTGGCACCAGACCACTTCCTTCGCGGCCGGATACTTCGCCAGCTCGGCGGCGACCTCGGTGCGCGGGAACGGATATTGCTGCTCGACGCGCACCAGCGCGACGTCCTTGACGCCGCGCTTGTCGGCGTCCTCCAGCAGGTCGTAGTAGACCTTGCCCGAGCACAGCACGACGCGCTTGACCTTCTTCGCGTTCAGTCCGCGCGCGTCGCCGATCACCAACTGGAACGTGCCGCCGGCCAGTTCGTCGAGCGTCGACACTGCCTGCTTGTGGCGCAGCAGCGACTTCGGCGTCATCACCACCAGCGGCTTGCGGATCTTGCGCAGCATCTGCCGGCGGATCATGTGGAAGGCCTGCGCCGGCGTGGTCGGCACGCACACCTGCATGTTGTTCAGCGCGCATAGCTGCAGGTAGCGCTCCAGGCGCGCCGAGGAATGCTCGGGGCCCTGGCCTTCGTAGCCGTGCGGCAGGAACAGGGCGAGGCCGCACATGCGGCCCCACTTGGCCTCGCCGGAGCTGATGAACTGGTCGATCACCACCTGCGCGCCGTTGGCGAAGTCGCCGAATTGGCCCTCCCAGATCGCCAGCGTGTCGGGCTCGGCGGTGGCGTAGCCGTACTCGAACGCCATCACCGCCTCTTCCGACAGGACCGAGTCGATGACCGCGACGGACACGTCTTCACGCACGCGGGCCAGCGGCAGCATGGTCCTGCCGGTGGCCTGGTCGTGCAGCACGGCGTGGCGGTGGAAGAAGGTGCCGCGGCCGGAGTCCTGGCCGACCAGGCGCAGGCCGTAGCCGTCCTCGATCAGCGCGGCGTAGGCGAGGTTCTCGGCGAAGCCCCAGTCCGCGGGCAGCGCCCCGGCGGCCATCTTGCGGCGGTCGTCGTAGATCTTGGCGACGCGCGGATGCAGCTTGACCGCGCCGATGTCGAGGATGGTGTCGAGCAGGGCGGCCATGCGCTTGCGGTCGATGCCGGTCGCCACCGCCTCGTCGAGGCGTCCGTGCAGGTACGGGGTCCAGTCGACCGCGACGGCGTCCTTCGCGTCCTTGTCCAGCTCGGCCACCGGCTGTCCGGCCTCCAGCTTGGCGCGGTAGGCCTCGGCCATCCGGGTCGCGTCGTCGGCGCCGATCACGCCGGCGCCGGCGAGGCGCCTGGCGTACAGCTCGCGCGCGGTGGGCCGTGCGCGGATGATCTGGTACATCAGCGGCTGCGTCGCCGCCGGCTCGTCGGCCTCGTTGTGGCCGTGGCGGCGGTAGCAGACCACGTCGATCACGACGTCCTTCTTGAACGCCTGGCGGAAGTCGTAGGCCAGCCGTGCGACCAGCAGCACCGCTTCGGGATCGTCGCCGTTGACGTGGAACACCGGCGCGCTGACCATCTTGGCGACGTCGGTGCAGTACTGCGCAGAGCGCGCGTCGTGCGGATCCGAGGTGGTGAAGCCGACCTGGTTGTTGATCACCACGTGGACGGTGCCGCCGACCGCGAAGCCGCGCGCCTGCGACATGTTGAACAGCTCCATCACCACGCCCTGGCCGGTGAACGCGGCGTCGCCGTGGATCAGCACCGGCAGCACCTGGCTGCGCGCGTCGTCCTTGCGGCGGGTCTGGCGTGCGCGCACCGAGCCGGCGACCACCGGGTCGACGATCTCCAGGTGCGAGGGGTTGAACGCCAGCGCGAGGTGCACGGTGCCGCCCGGCGTGCGCACGTCGGCGCTGAAGCCCATGTGGTACTTCACGTCGCCGGTATGCGCGGGATCGTCGGGGTGGTCGAACTTGCCCTCGAACTCGTCGAACAGCTTGTGCGGCGGCTTGCCCAGCGTGTTGACCAGCACGTTCAGGCGGCCGCGGTGGGCCATGCCGATCACCACGTCCTTGACGCCGTCGCGGCCGCCGCGGCGCACCATGTCGTCGACCAGCGGGATCAGGCTGTCGCCGCCTTCCAGCGAGAAGCGCTTCTGGCCGACGTACTTGGTGTGCAGGTAGCGCTCCAGGCCTTCGGCCGCGGTCAGGCGCTCCAGCACGCGCAGTTGCTCGTCCTTGCCCAAGCCGGCGTTGCCGTTGGCCTGTTCGAGCCGCGTGTAGATCCAGCGACGCTGGTCGGCGTCGGGGATGTGCATGAACTCGGCGCCGATGGTTGCGGTGTAGGTCGCCTTCAGGCGCGCGATCAGTTCGCGCAGCTTCATGCGCGCGCCGCCGGCGTAGGTGCCGGTGTCGAATTCGGTGTCGAGGTCGGCGTTGCCGAGGCCGTGGAAGGCGAGCTCGAGATCGGGCGCGGGCAGTTTCTGCGCCATCCCCAGCGGGTCGAGGTCGGCGGCGAGGTGGCCGCGCGAGCGGAACGCGGTCAGCAGGCGCAGCACGCCGGCCTGCTTTTGCGCGTGCGCGTCGCCGACCGGCAGCGCGACCGCGCGGTGGTTCAGGCGCTGCGCCGCTTCGATGCGCGCGATCGCCTCGGCGTGCGGCACGTCGCCGGCCTGGCGGCCCTTGAACGCGTCGAAGTAGGCACGCCACTCGGCCGGCACCGCCTCCGGGGTGCGCAGCCAGGTTTCGTACAGGGCTTCGATGTAAGCGGCGTTGCCGCCGCCAAGCTGGGAAGACTCGGAGAACTCTCGCAGTAGGTTCACGCTGTCACCGCAGAAGACGAAAGGGCGCGCTGCCTGCGCGCCCGACGAGCCGCCCGCTGCTCCATGTGCGGGTCGAAAGCCCGCGGATTATAACGGTTTGTTGCTGCGCTGCGGCAAGCAAGCGACCAAGGTCGCGCCGGCGTTCATCCGGGGTGCGGTCAGAGTCCCAGCGCGCGCAGCTCGGTGCACGGCGCGGAGCGCTCCCAGACCTGGTCGAAGTAGGCGGCAAACTGCGCGTGGCGCCCCGGCGCCCAGGTCGAGCCTTCGCCCTCCCAGCGGTCCGCCAGCGTGCGGCACAGGTAGCCGCTGGCGTCGTTGAGCAGGAACGCGGAGGCGTAGTCGCGATCGCCCGGCTCCATCGGGCTGCGCAACTGGAACACGCTGGGCAGGCGCTGCGCCAGCGGCAGCAGGCGGTGGCCGTCGCGCTGCGCCGGGCGCGGGTCGTGCACCAGGATGCGGATGTCCGCGCCGCGGCCGGAGATCGCCACCCGGCGCAGCGCCTCCACGCAGGCTTCCGCATCGAGCAGTCCGGGATCGAGTTCGCGCGTGTAGATGCGCAGCCCGTGGCGGGCGGCGGCCAGCAGGTCGAGCACCGCGGCCAGCGCCTGCTCGCGGGTCGCGCATTCGAGCCGGCGCGGCTCGGGACGCGGCGGCTGGTTCATGGCGCGGCCTTCCGGCGCGGGCGCTGCAGGACCAGGTGGCCGGCGTTGACGAGGTCCAGCGCGACCGCGCGCGCGGCGCGGCTGCGCAGCTCGGCGGCATCGCCGGCGAGCGGATCGGGCGCGCACAGGCGCCGCGCCAGCGCCGGCGGACAGGGCAGGGCGCGGCCGGCGACGAACAGGGTCGCGCCGCGGCCGCTGCGCGCCCAGGCGTAGCGCGACCACGGATGGCGCAGCAGCCGCGCGCCGCCGCCGAGCGCGCGCTCGAACTGCGCGGCGCCGACGGCGCGTGCCGGCGCGGCGGCGTACTGCGCGGCGCGATAGCGGGTGATGAAGCGACCGAACCAGTCGGCGAGCGCGGCGCGGTCGAACGCCTGCGCCAGGGGCCCCAGCGCCGCCGCCGCGCGCGCCAGCGCCGCGGCATCGATCTCGCCGGCGGCGCGCGCCGGCGCGAGGCCGGGGTCGGCGTAGCGCAGCGCTTCCGGCATGCGCTCGGCGAGATGCTCGGCGGCGTCCAGCAGCAGCTCGGTGCGCGACGGCGCGCGCATGCCGAGCGAGAGCGTCATGCACGGCCCGATCGCGACGCCGTCGTGCGGCACGCCCGGCGGCAGGTACAGCATGTCGCCCGGCTCGAGCAGCCAGGCGTGGGTCGGCGCGAACGTGCGCAGCTGCTTCAGCTCGACGTCGTCGCGGCAGTCCTGCGGCGCGTGCGGGTCGGTGCTGATCGCCCAGCGGCGCCGGCCCAGGCCCTGCAGCAGGAACACGTCGTACTGGTCGACGTGCGCGCCGACGCCGCCGCCGTCGGCGGCGTAGCTGACCATCACGTCGTCGATGCGCCACGTCGGCAGGAAGCGGAAGCCGTCGCGCAGCGCGGCGACGTCGGCGTCCCACTTGTCCACGTCCTGCACCAGCAGGGTCCAGTCGGATTCCGGCAGCGCGGCGAATGCCGATTCGGCGAACGGGCCGTTGCGCACGCTCCAGCGGTCGCGGCGGCGGTCGCGCAGCACGATGCGCGCCAGCGCCAGCTCCTCGCAGGCGAGGCCGGCCAGGTCTTCCGGGCCGAGTGGCGGCGCGAAGCCGGGGAAGGCGCCGCGGATCAGCAGCGGACGCTTCTGCCAGTAGTCGCGCAGGAAGCGCGCGGGCGGCATGCCGAGCGGCTGCCCGCGCCGCGCGGCGACCTCGATCGGCGCGCCGCGCATGTCAGACGTCGTGCGCGAGCGCGGCGGCGAGGCCGGTGTAGCCGGCCGGCGTCAGCGCCAGCAGGCGGCTCTTCGCGTCCTGCGGCAGCGCGAGCCCATCGACGAAGGCGCGCATCGCCTCGCGGGTGATGCCGTGGCCGCGGGTCAGCGCCTTCAACTGCTCGTAGGGATTCGGCAGGCCGTATCGGCGCATCACCGTCTGCACGGCCTCGGCCAGCACTTCCCAACTGGCGTCGAGGTCGGCGGCGAGGCGCTCCGGGACGACCTGCAGCTTGCCGAGGCCCTTCTGCAGCGACTCCAGCGCGACCAGCGAGTGGCCGAACGCGGTGCCGAGTGCGCGCAGCACGGTCGAGTCGGTGAGGTCGCGCTGCCAGCGGCTGACCGGCAGCTTCTCGGCGAAGTGGCCGAGCAGCGCGTTGGCCAGGCCGAGGTTGCCCTCGGCGTTCTCGAAGTCGATCGGGTTGACCTTGTGCGGCATCGTCGAGGAGCCGACCTCGCCGGCCTTCAGCGCCTGCCGGAAGTAGCCCAGCGAGATGTAGCCCCAGACGTCGCGCGCCAGGTCGACCAGCACGGTGTTGGCGCGGCGCACCGCGTCGCAGAACTCGGCGATGCAGTCGTGCGGTTCGATCTGCGTGGTGTACGGATTCCACGCCAGGCCCAGGCCCTCGACGAAGCCGCGCGACAGCTCGCGCCAGTCGACGTCGGGGTAGGCGATCGCGTGCGCGTTGTAGTTGCCGACCGCGCCGTTGATCTTGCCGAGGATCTCGACCGCGGCGAGCTGGCGGCGCTGGCGCTGCAGGCGCGCGACGACGTTGGCCAGCTCCTTGCCGAGCGTGGTCGGCGAAGCGGTCTGGCCGTGCGTGCGCGACAGCATCGGCAGGTCGGCGTGCGCGTGCGCCAGGTCGCGCAGCCGCGCGACCACCGCGTCGAAGGCAGGCAGCAGCACGCGCTCGCGCGCGTCGTGCAGCATCAGCGCGTAGGCGAGGTTGTTGATGTCCTCGCTGGTGCAGGCGAAGTGCACGAATTCCTTCGCCTTGGCCAGCGCGGGATCGGCGCCGATGCGCTCCTTGATGAAGTACTCGACCGCCTTGACGTCGTGGTTGGTCTCGCGCTCGATCGTCTTGATGCGCGCGGCGTCCTCCTCCGAGAAGCGCGTGGCGATCGCTTCCAGCGCGGCGCGCGCGGGCGCCGCGAAGGCGGGCAGTTCGACGACGGCGGGATGCTCGGCCAGCGCCAGCAGCCACTGGATCTCGACGTGCACGCGCCGGTGCATCAGCCCGTATTCGCTGAAGATCGGCCGCAGCGGTTCGACCTTGGCGGCGTAGCGGCCGTCGAGCGGCGAGAGGGCGGTCAGGGCGGCGTGCGGCATCGGCGGGGCCTTGGACGAAGGGCGAGCGGCGTATTTTACATCGTGCCGCTATAATGTCGGGCTGCATTTTCCCCATTTGCCAACGGACACGGGAGCCGTCATGAGCCAGGACCGCATCGAGCGCGACAGCATGGGCGAACTCAGGGTCCCTGCTGACGCCCTGTACGGCGCGCAGACCCAGCGCGCGGTGGACAACTTTCCCATTTCCGGCCTGCGCATGCCGCGTGCCTTCATCCGCGCGCTCGGCCTGATCAAGGCCGCCGCCGCCGAGGTCAACGTCGGGCTCGGCCACCTGAAGAAGACCCACGCCGCGGCGATCCGCAAGGCGGCCGAGCACGTCGCCGCCGGCGAGTTCGATGCGCAGTTCCCGATCGACGTCTTCCAGACCGGCTCGGGCACCAGCACCAACATGAACGCCAACGAGGTGATCGCCCACCTCGCCGCGCGCGCCGGCACCAAGGTGCACCCGAACGACCACGTCAACATGGGGCAGAGCTCCAACGACGTGATCCCGACCGCGATCCACGTCAGCGCGACGCTCACCGCCAGCGAGCAATTGCTGCCGGCGCTGAAGCACCTGCAGAAGGCCATCGAGAAGCGCGCCCGCGAGCTTGCCCGCGTGCCGAAAACCGGCCGCACCCACCTGATGGACGCGATGCCGGTGACCTTCGGCCAGGAGTTGTCCGGCTGGGCCGCGCAGATCCGCTCCTGCCGCGCGCGCATCGAGGACGCGCTCGAGCGCACGCGCCGGCTGCCGCAGGGCGGCACCGCGGTCGGCACCGGCATCAACGCCGATCCGAAGTTCGGCCCGGCCATGGCGCGAGCGCTGAGCCGTTCGACCGGCGTGCGCTTCGTCTCCGCCGACAACTATTTCGAAGGCATGGCCGCGCAGGACGCCGCGGTGGAACTTTCCGGCCAGTTGAAGACGCTGGCCTGTGCGCTGATGAAGATCGCCAACGACCTGCGCTGGATGAACTCCGGTCCTCTGGCCGGCATCGGCGAGATCGAGCTGCCGGCGCTGCAGCCGGGTTCGTCGATCATGCCGGGCAAGGTCAACCCGGTGATCCCGGAAGCGGTGACGATGGTCTGCGCGCAGGTGATCGGCAACGACGCCACCGTGACCGTCGCCGGGCAGAGCGGCAACTTCCAGTTGAACGTGATGCTGCCGGTGATCGCCTACAACCTGCTGCAGTCGATCGAGATCCTCGCCAACGCCGCGCGCGCGCTGGCCGATCGCGCCATCGACGGCTTCCGCGTCAACCGCGAGCGCGTCGACGCGGCGCTGGCGCTGAACCCGATCCTGGTCACCGCGCTGAATCCGGTGATCGGCTACGAGAAGGGCGCGGCGACCGCCAAGCGCGCCTACAAGGAAAAGCGCCCGATCCTCGACGTCGCGCTGGAAACCACCGGCCTGCCGCGCAGGGAGCTGCAGAAGCTGCTCGACCCGGCCGCCTTGACCAAGGGTGGCATCCACGGCGGCGGCTGATCCCATCCCCTCCGGCGCCTCGCGTCCCGCGAGCCGTGGCGAGCGACACGTATCGCCGCGGCGTACCGGGGCATCATGCGCCTGCTCGCGTTACCTCCCTTCATGATGCTGGAGTCGATGTGATGCTCAAACGTGCACTGTGGGCGGCGCTGCTCGTCGCCGCCGGCGCCTACGCGCAGGAAGTGGCCGTGCAGGGTCCGGACCTGCTGGCCGGCAAGGCGGATGCCAGGTTGGCCGCGCTGGGCCGCGAGGCGGCGGCGTCGGACAAAGTGGTCGTGGTCAACGCGCCGAAGTACTGGCAGAGCCAGGTTGCGGCGAAGATCCGCGCCGGCGGCAAGGCCGAGATCCGATTCAACGACAGCTTCTTCGAGAACGTGCTGGTGCGCGTCGAGGACAAGTCGGCCGCGCGCGAGGAGCCCAAGGCGGCCGCCGAAAGCCGGCCGGAGCCGCGCAGCGAGCCCAGGCCGGCGGCGAAGCCCGCGGCGAGGCCGGCTCCGGTGACCCAGGATCCGGGTCCGATCGCCGCGCCGGCCCCCGCGCCTGCCGTGGCCGAGACGCCTGCGCCGGAGCCGGCGCCGGCCGCGCAGCCCGCCGCCGCCGCGCCGTTGCCGACGCTGCCTCCCGCACCTGCGCCCGCACCCGCTGCCGCACCGAAGTCGGTCGCGCCGGCAGCGCCGGTGGCGGCCGCGCTGCCCGCGCCGGGCGCCGATGTCGCCGCCATCCGCCGCGGCTTCGAGCAGAACCTCAACGAGGGCAAGCCGGCCAAGGGCGAGCTGCAGGAAACCGAGCTGCTGGTTGGCGACACCGTGTTCGTGAACGGCCCGGTGCGCGCGGTGGTGCGGCGCGGCGCGCTGCACAACGACCTGTTCTGGCTCGGCGGATCGGCCGACATGGAACGCGTGCAGTACCGCCCGATCGGCGGCGATCGCTACGAGCTGACCGACCGCATCACCGCGAACACGCCGGTGGAGCACCGCAGCAGCGCCGGCAGCCAGCGCCTCGCGGCGGCGATCCCGGCGGCGAATTCGCCGGTGCGCGCCGAGCTGGAGAAGCGGTACAACGACGGCCGCAGCATCGGCGACAGCGTCGGCAAGGCCGGCCTGCGCAACGGCGACCTGGTCTATACCGGGCAAGGCGCCGCGGTGGTGGTCCGCCGCGACGGCTCGTTGCGCCTGCGCTACTGGCTGGAAGGGCAGATCGACCTGGGCCAGCCCGCGCTGAAGAAGCTCGGCGGCAACGCCTACCAGGTGGTCGGCTCGCGCGTCGAATAGGCGCGACGCATCGGGCAAGCGAAAAGCCGCCGGGGCGATCCGGCGGCTTTTTTTTTCGATTCTTCTCCGAAGCTGGGGAGGCTTCGGCCCCGAATCGCCCGTGCGGCGGAAGGGCTTCAGCCCGCATCGCGCTTTCGAGATCGCGGCCGAAGCCGCTTCCGCCGCGGGGAAGAACCTTCCCTGCGCCGGTCGACCGCATCAGCGGTCGCAGCGCTCCGCGTCGCCGGCGTCGATGCGCGCGTAGGGGCGGAATGCCGGCAATTGCGTCGCGATGGCGTCCTGGGTCGCGCGCAGTTGCTTCAGGTCGGCGCAGAGCTTGCGCGCCTGGACCTCGACCACCTGTGCGCGTGTGTCCACTTCCTTGTGGATGCGGTCCGGGTTGCCGCTGGCCAGACCGGAGATCACGCTGCCGATGGCGTGGCCGGCGACGGCCAGGCCCGCCTTGCCGGTGGCGATGCCGTCGTCGCGCAGCGCCCCTGCCTCGGCGCGGTAGCGCGCCAACTGTTCGCGCTGCGCCGGTGTGGTCGCGACCTCGCGATCGCCGATGCGCAGGTCGCCGGCCGGGCCGATGCTCGCGTCCGGCGCGCCCGGCGCGCGCACCACGGCGCGGTCGCCGCGCACCGCGATGTACGCGTCGTCCGTCGTCACGGCGTCGTCCGGATTGGCGTGGCCGCAGCCGGCGAGCGCCGCGGCCAGTGCGCCGGCGAGCATAAGCAGGGAAATCCTGGATGTCGTCATGGGGTTGAACCTCGGTCGGGGCTGCGCGTCCGCGTGGGCGCTCAGCTGTCGTCGCGCCAGCGGCGGAACCAGATCGCCGCGCCGATCAGTGCCGCACCCACCGCGACGCCGATCCACATTTCCGGCGTGGCCAGCGTGCCGAGCACGTTGGACGGGGCCAGTTGCTCCATGATGTCGCCGTCGTGGAAGCCGTGATGGCCGAAGCCCTGTGCCTGCCAGGCCGCGCCGGGTGCGATGCCGAGCAGCAGCCGGCCGACGTTGCTCGTCATCGTCGAGCTGTCGATGTGCGGCAGGCCCATGGCGCCGAACCAGGCGTTGAGCGTGATCGCGACCACCGGCACCAGCACCGCCCATAGGAACGGCTTGCTGCGCACGCTGGACGACCAGAACAGCAGCCAGCCGATGCAGGGCAGCGCCCACAGCGCGTCCACCGGCACGGTCAGCAGCAGGCGCCAGGCCATGCCGAGCGGATGCGCAGCGGCGATCACCGGCAGGGCGTTGACGCCGTGCAGCGCGCTCCACAGCGTGACCAGCGTCAGCAGGGCTAGGTAGCCCACGGTAGCCACCGCCAGCGCGATCAGCGGCGCCATCAGCATGGCCGTAACCGTCTTCGACAGCACCGTGGCGGTATCGGAGATCGGCAGCGATTTCCAGAACAGCACGCTGCGGTCGCGGCGGTCGTCGTACAGCGCGCCGAGCAGATAGAAGAACAGCACGAAGAACAGCACCACGGCGAGAACGGAGGTCAGCACTAGCTGGCCGTAGTCCAGCGTGAGTCCGGCTCTGGCGATGTCGCCGGCGTCCATCTCGCTGTGCAGGCGGCCGAGGTTGAAGAACATCTGCACGTTGCCGCGGATGCGGAACACTTCCGTGGTGACGATGCCCATCACCGTGAGGATCAGGATCGCGCACGTGGTCCACACCGGCGCCCACAGGAAGCCGCCGCGGTGTTCCCAGTACTCGCGCTTGAGCAGCCAGGTGAAGGTCTTCATGCGTAGGTGCCTTTCATGGTGGCGACGAACAGGTCGGCGACCGACGGGCGCCGCACTTCGCCGAGCGTCTCCAGTCGCGCGCGCTCGACGCCGTCGAACAGGAAGATGTTCTTGCCGAAGATCTGGCGCTCGTCGAGCGGATTCAGCGCGCGCGCGCTGTCGGCGTGTTCGGCGTTGACCATCACCTCGACGAAGCGCTCGCCGACCGCATCCATGTCGGCATCCAGCACGATCTTGCCGTCGCGGATGAACATCAGGTCGGTGAGGATGTGCTCGATCTCCTCGACCTGGTGGGTGGTGACCAGGATGGTCTTCTGTTCGTCGAAATAGTCTTCCAGCAGGCTCTGGTAGAAGCTCTTGCGATACAGGATGTCGAGGCCGAGGGTCGGCTCGTCCAGCACCAGCAGGCGCGCGTCGATCGCCATCACCAGGGCCAGGTGCAGTTGCACGATCATGCCCTTGGAGAGTTCCTTCACGCGCTGGCGCATCTGCACCTTGGTGCGCGCCAGGAAGCGCTCGCACTTGGCGCGGTCGAAGCGCGGGTGCACGGCGCCGACGAAGTCGATCACCTGGGCGACGCGCATCCAGCGCGGCAGCACCGCCACGTCGGCGATGAAGCACACCTGCTGCATCAGCTCGTGGCGCTGCCTGCGCGGATCGAGGCCGAGCACGGAAAGCTCGCCCTGGAAATCGGTGAGGCCGAGGATCGCCTTCAGCGCGGTGGTCTTGCCGGCGCCGTTGGGGCCGATCAGGCCGACGATGCGGCCGCCCTCGATCTCGAAGTCCACGCCGTCCAGCGCCACGGTCTTGCCGTAGCGTTTGCTCAGGCCGCTGGCCTTGATCACGGCGCTCATGACCCGCTCCTTTCGTGTTTGCGCGCCGCCTCGATCAGGGCGTCGATGTCCAGGCCCATGCGCTTGAGGCGGGCGTAGATCGCCGGCCATTCCTCGCGCAGGAACCGCTCGCGTTCGGATTTCAGCAGCGCCTCGCGCGTACCTTCCATCACGTACATGCCCAAGCCCCTCCGTTTTTCGACCAGATGCTCGTCGACCAGCTCCTGATACGCCTTCGAGACCGTCAGCGGATTGATCTGGAAATCCGCGGCGACCTGGCGCACCGAGGGCAGGGCGTCGCCCTCGTTCAGGGCACCGTCCAGGATCATCGCCACCACGCGGTCGCGCAGTTGGCGATAGATCGGGACGTTGTCGTTCCACGTCGTGGTCATGTGTTCAATCCTTGCTTGCGCGCGCGAGCCTGCCGCCAAACGAATAGTAGGGCATGCTCAGGCTCGGGCTGGCCGCGCCGCCGCTGGCGGCCAGGCCACCCGGCGTCGGGGCCGCGATGCCCGCCGCCTCCCAGTCCGCGCGCGAAGGACGCACGGTGACGGTGGGAAGCGTGACCGCCGGCAGCGGCGCCGGGGACGCCGCGGGGGCGGTGAGGGCGGCCGGGACGGCGGGCGCCGCGGAGGGGGCGGGCAGGCGGGCCATGTGCAGCGCCGCGAACGTCGCCGCGGCCAGCACCAGGATGGATGCCGTCAGGGAAGTCAGCGCAGCGGTCTTCATGGGAGGCCTCCAGGGGTGGCCGTGTTGAGTAGTGTTGTAGTTAAGTATAACACCATAACGACACCTGTCAACCTCCGTCGGCGCGCCCCTGCCTTCAGTCACACCCGTCCGCGTCAACGACAGCCGCAAGCGCGGAAAAGCCCGGAAGAAGGTGCCGCAAATGGTTGAATGGATGGAGGGCCGCCGTGATGGCGGCCTGCGCCGCGTCAGCCGGCGGCTTCGAGCGCGCCCTGCGCGTCCAGCCAGGCGTCCTCGGCCGCCGCGATCGCCGCGGCGAGTTCGCGCTGGCGCCGGCCCAGCGCGGCGATACGGCTGGCGCCGTCGCCGGCGGCGTACAGCGCCGGATCCGCCAGCGCGGCATCGACCGTGCGCTTTTCGGCGGCGAGGCTTTCGATTTCGCGCTCCAGCTTCTGCGCGGCGTTGCGCAGTGGCGCGAGGCGGGCGCGCTGCTCGGCGCGGTCGCGACGCTCGTCGCGCCGGCTGGCGGCCTCGGCGGCGGGCGGCTGCGCGTCCTCGCGCGCTTCGCGGGCGAGCAGGCGGGCGTAGTCGTCGAGGTCGCCGTCATAAGGTACGGCCCGGCCGCGCGCGACGTGCAGCAGGGTGTCGCAGGTGGCGCGGATCAGCGCGCGGTCGTGCGCGACCAGTACCAGCGCGCCGTCGTAGGTGTTCAGTGCGTCGGCCAGCGCCTCGCGCATTTCGAGATCGAGATGGTTGGTCGGCTCGTCGAGCAGCAGCAGATTGGGTTTCGTATAGGCGATCAGGGCGAGGCACAGTCGCGCCTTCTCGCCGCCGGACAGCGGTGCGACCGGCTCCAGCGCGCGCTCGCCGGAGAAGCCGAAACTGCCGAGGAAGTCGCGGCCGGCCTGCTCGCCAAGTTTCGGATCCAGCCGGCGCAGGTGCGCGAGCGGCGTCGCCGCGGGATCGAGCTGCTCCAACTGGTGCTGCGCGAAGTAGCCGACCACCAAGCCCTTGCCTTCGGTGCGCGCGCCCGCCTGCGGCGCCAGCGCGCCCGCAAGCAGCTTCACCAGCGTCGACTTGCCGTTGCCGTTGGCGCCGAGCAGCGCGATGCGCTCGCCGGGCGCGACGTTCAGCGATACGCCGTCGAGCACGCGCCGCGCGCCGTAGCCGGCGGCGGCGTCCTCCAGCCGCAGCAGCGGATTCGGCAGCGCGGCCGGTTCGGCGAACGCGATCGACAGCGTCGCCTCGTCGCGCGGCGCGGCGATCTCCGCCATGCGCTCCAGCGCCTTCAGGCGGCTCTGCGCCTGGCGCGCCTTGCTGGCCTTGGCGCGGAAGCGTTCGACGAAGACCTGCATGCGCGCGCGCTGCTCGGCCTGGCGCGCGGCCAGCACCTGCTGCTGCGCCAGCCGCTCGGCGCGCACGCGGCGGAACGCGCTGAAGCCGCCGGCGAACAGCTCCAGCCTTTCGTCGGCGATGTGCAGGGTGTGGGTGGTGACGCTGTCGAGGAATTCGCGGTCGTGCGAGATCAGCAGCAGGGTGCCCGGGTAGCGCCGCAGCCACTGCTCCAGCCAGACCACCGCGTCGATGTCGAGATGGTTGGTCGGCTCGTCAAGCAGCAGCAGGTCGGAACGCGTCATCAGCGCCTGGGCGAGGTTGAGGCGCATGCGCCAGCCGCCGGAGAACTCCGCCACCGGGCGGCCCAGGTCGTCGGACGCGAAGCCGAGGCCGGCCAGCAACCGGGCGGCGCGCGCGCGCGCGGCATAACCGCCGATCGCGTGCAGGCGTTCGTGCAGCGCGGCCTGGCGCGCGGCGTCGTGCGCGGCTTCGGCGTCGGCCAGCTCGCGTTCCAGCGCGCGCAGCTCGGTGTCGCCGTCGAGCACGTGTCCCAGCGCGGCGCAGGGCAGTGCGGGCGTTTCCTGGTGCACCCAGGCCAGCGTCCAGTCGCGCGGGCGGCGGAATTCGCCGAGATCGGGCGCGAGCTCGCCGGCGACGAGGCCGAACAGGCTGGTCTTGCCGCTGCCGTTGCGGCCAGTCACGCCGACGCGCCAGCCGGCATGGACGGCAAGGCTGGCGTCGCGGAACAGCACGCGCGGACCGCGGCGCAGGGCGAGGGCATCGAAGGCAAGCATCCGCATAGTTTAGCGGTGCGCCCGTGCCGAACGCCTGCGGAGACGGCTCCGGGTGGGCCGACGACAGGCAGGGCGCCGCGTCCCGCCGCCACGTGTGAAGGGAGGCAACTTCCTCGCGCGGGCAGGGGCGGGCATGCGGGGCGGCGCCTTCGAGTGTGCCTGCGACGCGGATTCCGGCGTTCCCCCGGGAACCTCGGGACATGAATGGCGTCCAACGCTCACGTTGCGAATGCGCGGGGGGCGCCGCACAATGCTGCGCCCGCCGTTCCACCGTGGCGGCCTGCCGGCTGCGCCGGAATTCCCATTACAGAGGTACACACTGATGAAGCACGTTCTGCGTCCCACGCTGTCCGCGGTGGCTATGCTCGCGGCGCTGGGCATCGTCGGCACCGCACTGGCGGCCGCGCCGACCACCGAAAAGGACAAGGCCAGCTACGTGGTCGGTATGGATATGGCCAACAACATTCCGCCGATCGTGCGCGAAGAGTTGAACCCGGCCGTGGTGGCAGATGCGCTGCGCACGGTGCTGTCCGGGCAGAAGGCCGCGCTCAGCGAGCAGGATGCCCAAGCCATCCGCCAGGCCTTCGTGGCCAAGCTGAAGACCAAGGCCGAGGCCCAGGAGAAGGCCGAGGCGACCAAGAACAAGGCCGAAGGCGACGCTTTCCTGGCGAAGAACAAGGCGCGCGCCGGCGTGAAGGTCACGCCGTCCGGCCTGCAGTACGAAGTGGTTGCGATGGGCACCGGCCCCAAGCCCGGCCCGAACGATACCGTGCAGATCAACTACACCGGCACGCTGATCAACGGCACCAAGTTCGACGCGTCCGCCGACCACGGCGGCCCGGCGGCGCTGCCGCTGGCCAGCGTGTTCCCGGGCTTCAAGGAAGCGATGCAGCTGATGCCGGAAGGCAGCCACTTCAAGTTCGTGATCCCGTCCAACCTCGCTTACGGCGACAAGGCCGCGAGCCCGGTGATCGGCCCGAACTCGACGCTGCTGTTCGACGTCACCCTGCTCAAGGCCAACGTGCCGGCGCCGCAGCCGCAGCCGCAGGGCAAGTAATTCCCACGCGGGTACGCGACGGGGCGCGGGCAATCCGCGCCCCGTTTCGTTTTCCGTCGCGGTGGCCGCGCGCCGCCTTCGCTTCTACAATGCGCGGTCCGCCAGCGCAGGGAACATACGCATGAAGGTCACGATCTTCGGCACCGGCTACGTGGGGCTGGTCACCGGCGCCTGTCTCGCCGAGATGGGCAACCACGTGCTGTGCGTGGACGTGGACGCGGACAAGGTCGCGCGTCTGGATCGCGGCGAGATCCCGATCTACGAGCCCGGCCTGGAGCCGATGGTCAGGCGCAACCACGCGGCCGGGCGGCTGATGTTCGGCACCGACGCGGCGGCCGGCGTGGCGCACGGCCAGGCCGTCTTCATCGCGGTCGGCACGCCGCCGGACGAGGACGGCAGCGCCGACCTGCGCTACGTGCTGGCGGTGGCGAAGACGATCGGCCGGCACCTGTCCGGCTACACCGTGGTGGTGAACAAGTCGACCGTGCCGGTCGGCACCGCCGACCGCGTGCGCGCGGCGATCGCCGACGAACTTGCCACGCGCGGCGTCGACGCGGCTTTCGACGTCGTCTCCAACCCGGAATTCCTCAAGGAGGGCGATGCGGTCGACGACTGCATGCGCCCCGACCGCATCGTCATCGGATCCTCCAGCGAACGCGCGGTGCATCTGCTGAAGACGCTGTACGCGCCGTTCAACCGCAACCACGAGCGCATCGTGCTGATGGACGAGCGTTCGGCCGAGCTGACCAAGTACGCTGCCAACGCGATGCTGGCGACCAAGATCAGCTTCATGAACGAGGTCGCCAACATCGCCGAGCGCGTCGGCGCCGACGTCGAGCTGGTGCGCCAGGGCATCGGCGCGGATCCGCGCATCGGCTACCACTTCATCTATCCGGGCGCCGGCTACGGCGGTTCCTGCTTCCCCAAGGACGTGCAGGCGCTGGAACGCACTGCGCGCGCGCACGGCTACGAGGCGCGGCTGCTCGGCGCGGTGGAAGCGGTCAACGCCGACCAGAAGCGCAAGCTGTTCGAGCTGATCGCGCGGCACTTCGGCGGCGCGGTTGAGGGCAAGACCGTCGCCCTGTGGGGGCTGGCGTTCAAGCCCAACACCGACGACATGCGCGAGGCATCCAGCCGCCGACTGATGGAAACGCTGTGGGAAGCGGGCGCCAGCGTGCATGCCTTCGATCCGGAAGCGCGCGCCGAAACCCGCCGCCTGTACGGCGAGCGCGCTGGCCTGGTGCTTTGCGACGATCCCTACGCGGCGCTCGAAGGCGCCGACGTGCTGGCGGTCGTCACCGAGTGGAAGATCTTCCGCAGCCCCGACTTCGCGCGCATCCGCGAGCTGCTGCGCACGCCGGCGCTGTTCGACGGCCGCAACCTGTACGACCCGGAAGCGGTGGAGCAGGCCGGCATCGCCTACTACGGCATCGGCCGCGGCCGCAGCATCGCTGCGCGCGCCGACTGAGGGCGTGCCATGACGGCGACGCTGGAATCCCGCCTGACCGAACTCGAGGTGCGCTTTGCCTTCCTCGACGATGCGGTGGCCGCGCTTTCCGCCGCCGACACCGAGCGCACCCAGCGCCTGCTGGCGCTGGAGCGCACGTTTCGCGAGATCCGCGAGGAACTTGCCGCGATGCGCGTCGCGCTCGGCCACGACATGCGCGACGAGCCGCCGCCGCCGCATTATTGAGGAGGGCCGGCGCCCTCCCGGGCGCCGTGCCTGCGCGAGCGGGCATCCATTGCAACCGCACGTGGGTGGGAATGACGACTGACCGGACGTTCTCCGAGGGAGCCGCCCCGATGGCCGAATCACTGCGCGACCAGCTGCTCAAGAGCGGCCTCGTCAAGCAACTGCGCGAGGAAAAGCAGGCACGCCGCGAGCCGCGCGAATCGCGCGAACCGCGAAAGCCCGCGCGCGCCCAGGACATGGATCTGGGCAAGGCCTACGCGCTGCGCGCGCAGGCCGAAAAGCAGGAGCAGGCGCGACTCGAGCGCGAAGCCGCCGAACGCGCGCGTGAGCGCAAGGAGCGCAAGCGCAAACTGCAGGCGCTGCTGGACGGCAAGGCGCTCAACCGCAGCGACGCCGAACTGCTGCGCCACTTCAGCTACGGCGACAAGATCCGCCGCGTGCACGTCGACGCCGAGCAGATGCGCGCGCTCAACGCCGGCGAGCTGGGCGTGGTACAGCAGAACGGCCGCTACCTGATCGTGGCGCGCGAGCTGGCGCTGCAGGCGCAGGCGATCGCGCCGGAAGCGCTGGCGTTGCTGGCCGAGCCCGGCGCGGGCGGCGCCGACGACGGCGTGCCCGACGACCTGGTCTGGTAGGCGCGGCTCAGGCCTGCGCGCGCAGCGCCTCGCCGTCCCAGCCGGCCTTCGGCGCGAAGCGCGCGCCGTAGCGTTGCGCCAGCGCTTCCAGTTGCGCCTTGACCGCCGGCGCGCCGACGCTGCGGATGTGCTGGATCGGGCCGCCGCGGAACGGCGCGAAGCCGGTGCCGAAGATCACGCCGGCGTCGAGCAGGTCGGCGTCGTCGACCACGCCTTCGGCGAGGCAGGCCACCGCCTCGTTGAGCATCGGCAGGATCAGGCGCTGCTCGAGGTCGGCCGGGGCCTCGTACTTGGGATCGAGCTCCGGCTTCCTCGGCTTGCCGTTCTCCCACACGTAGAAGCCTTGCCCGTCCTTCTTGCCGCGCTTGCCGGCAGCGAGCAGGGCGCCGATGCCCTTGGGCAGCTCGACGCCGAGGAACGGGCCGAGCTCCTTGCCGACCGAGGCGCACACGTCGAGGCCGACGGTGTCGGCCAGCTCGATCGGGCCCATCGGCATGCCGAACTTCTTCGCCACCTTGTCCAGCGCGGGGCCGGGCACGCCTTCGTTGTAGCAGTGCATGGCCTCGAGGAGATACGGCATCAGGATGCGGTTGACCAGGAAGCCCGGCGTGCCCTTGACCGGCACCGGCAGCTTGTCGATCGCCTTGATGAAGGCCAGCGCGCGCTTTTCCGCGTCGGCGCCGAGGCGGTCGTGGCGGACCAGCTCGACCAGCGGCATCTGCGCCACCGGGTTGAAGAAGTGCAGGCCGAGGAAGCGCTCGGGTTGCTTCAGCACGCCGCGCAGCTCGTCCAGCGGGATGCTGGAGGTGTTGGTCGCCAGCAGCTCGTTCGCGCGGAACTGCGGCTCGACCGTCTGGTAGAGCCGGCGCTTGGCCTCGGCGTTCTCGAAGATCGCCTCGATCACCAGGTCGGCCTGCACCACGCCGGTGCCTTCGACGTCGGCGTTCAGCCGCGCCAGCGCGGCGCCGATCCGCTCCGGCGTCTTCAGGCGCTTCTCGAACAGGCCGCGCGCGCGGTCCAGCGCCGGCTGGATGTACTTCAGCTCGCGGTCCTGCAAGGTGACCTGGAAGCCGCGGTAGGCGCACCACGCGGCGATGTCGCCGCCCATCACGCCGGCGCCGACCACGTGCACGTGCCCGATGCCGTGCTCGACGCCGCCGCCGAGCCCCTTCAGGCGTTCCTGCAGGAAGAACACGCGGATCAGGTTGCGCGCGGTCGATGTCTGCGCCAGTTTGGCGACCGAGCGTGCCTCGAGCTTGAGGCGCTGGCCGATGTCGCCGCCGCCGCGGCGCCAGACCTCGATCAGCGCGAACGGCGCCGGGTACTGGTCCGGGCGCGCCTTCGCCGCCGCCTGCTTGCGCATCAACGGCGCGAGGATCTGCCGCGCCGGCCAGGCGTTGGTCGCCCAGGCCAGCGCGCGCTGCGCGAACGGGCGTGGGCGCGGATGGCGGATCAGTTCCCTGGCCGCTTCGACCAGCAGCTCGGGCGAGGTTACCTGGTCGACCAGGCCGAGCGCGCGTGCGGCTTCCGCGGCGACGGTCCTGCCGGTCAGCATCAGCTCCAGCGCCTTGGGTGCGCCGATCAGCCGCGGCAGGCGCGCGCTGCCGCCCCAGCCGGGGTGGATGCCGAGCATCACCTCGGGCAGGCCGATGCGCGTCTTCGGATCGCGGCTGGCGACGCGCTGGCGGCAGGCCAGCGCCAGCTCGGTGCCGCCGCCCATGCAGTGGCCGTGGATCGCGGCGACGGTGGTGCAGGGCAGGCGGGCGAGGCGCTCGAACACGCGCTGGCCGTTCTCGATGGCGTCCAGCACCGTGCCGGCCCGCTCGTACTGCTCGAACTCGCGGATGTCGGCGCCGGCGATGAAGCCGGCGTCCTTGGCCGAGCGGATCACCACGCCGCGCGGGCGCTCGATGCCGAGCCGTTCGACGATCTCGGCCAGCTCGTCCAGCACGGCGCGCGACAGCGCGTTCACGCCTGCGCCGGCGCGGTCCAGGCTCAGCACCACGATGCCGTCGGCGTCGCACTCGGTCTTCCAGTGGTTGAAGCGCAGACCTTCGAACATGAGCGCAGTCCCGCAGCCGACGTCCGGCTATGATCCCGACATCGTGCGGCTCTGGTCAATGCAGCGGCCGCAAGCTAAGGTGCGGGCGCATCCTGGGGAAGGTGGACCACCGTGGAACGAGGCGGCATGCAGGGGAGCGCCGGCCTGTTCGAGCGCATCCTCGGCGCGGAGCACAACCTGGTGTTGCTGGAGACGTCCGACCAGGACGCGCTGGTCGCCCAGTTGCGCCTGCTGGCGCGGCGCACCGGGCAATCGGTGTACGCCTGGCGCGACGAGGCCGGACTGCGCAGCCTGCGCGACGGCGACGTGCTGGTGCCCGGCTCCAAACGCATGGCCGACGCCTTGCGCTACGTGCTGCAGAGCCTTCATTTCGGCATCTACCTGTTCGTCGACGCCGCGCCGCACCTGCGCGCGCCGAACACGGTGCTGCTGCGCCAGATCGCGCGCACGCGCACGACCTACGACCGCCGGGTCGTGCTGATGGGCGCCGAGGTCGCGTTGCCGGACGGTTTCAGCGAGGAGGCCGCGCGGCTGCGCCACGACGCGGCCGCCGCGATGCGCCTGCGCCTGCGCGACGGGCGCTGGGTGGTGTAGCGCATGGCCGATGACGCCAAGACCGGCTCGCTGCTGATCGTCGCCACCCAGCGCGACGACCGCCGCGCGCTGTTCGACGCGCTGGACGGCCACGAGTTCGAGGCGATCTATACCGCCAAGGACGTCGACCAGGCGCGCGCGCTGCTGGCGCAGGACCCGGCGGTCGACCTGGTCCTGCTCGACTTCGTCGGCGAGGCACGCGAGGCGGTCGCGTTCTGCACCCAGTTGCATGGCGATCCGCGCCACGCGGCGATGCCGGTGCTGGGCATCCTCGCCGCCGACGCGGAGCGGCGCGTCTGGGGTTTCCAGCGCCAGCCGCCCGGGGTGGTCGACTGGCTGCGCAGCCCGGTGGATGCCGCCGAGGCGCTGGCGCGGGTGCGCGCCGCGCTGCGGCAGCGCGGCATCGCGCCGCCTCCGGCCGCCGCGACCGGCGACGGCTACCGCTACGTCTTCGACGGCAGCCGCGACGAGCTGATCGTGTCCGACCCGAAGAGCGGCGCCATCATCGAGGTCAATGCCGCCTTCGAACGGCGTTCGGGCTTCAGCGCGGCGCGGGCGGTCGGGCGGCCGCTGGACTGGATCGACGCCAGCCACGGCCGCGAGCAGCGCGTCGAGTTCGCGCGCCGTGTCGAGCAGGAGGGACGCGTCCGCTACCGCTGCGACAAGCCGCGCGCCGACGGCTCGAACTACCCGGTCGAGGTGACCACCCAGTTGGCGGTGCGCGACGGCGAGCTGGTGCATTTCAGCGTGGTGCGCGCGCTCGGTGAGCTGCACCGCATGCAGGCCGCGATGATGCTGCTGGCGCGCATGCTCGCCACCGGTAGCGGCGACGAGGGCGTGCAGCGCGCCGCGCAGCTTCTGGCCGAGTCGTTGGAGCTGGATTTCGTGGTCGTGCTTTCGGCGCGGCCCGAGGAAGCCGGCGCGCTGCTGCCGCTGGCGCTGGTGCAGCGCATGGCCACGCCGGCGGACGCACCGGATCTGCTGCGCCAGCCCACCCTGAAGCTGGTGCTGGACGGCGAAACGGTCGCCCATCCGGAGGACGCGCAGCGCCTGGCGGAAGCCGATGCGTTCGTGCGCGCGCTCGGGCTGAACGGCCTGATCGGCCTGCCGTTGGCCGACGAGCGCAGCAACGTGCTCGGTGCGCTGCTGGTCGGCGCGCGCGCGCCGATCACCGGCGGCGAGGGCGTGCTGCAGACCCTGCGCGTCGCCGCGGCGCGTTTCGCCTTCGAACTGGAGCTGCGCCGTGCGCGCGAACAGGGCCGCGCCAAGGGCCTGCAGGACGCGCTGACCGGGCTGCCCAACCGCCTGCTGTTCAACGACCGCCTCGAGACCACCATCCGCGAGGCGCACCGCACCGGCGAGATGTTCGCGGTGCTGTTCGTCGACCTCGACCGCTTCAAGAACATCAACGACTCGCTCGGCCACTCGGTCGGCGACGAGGTGCTGGTGGCGGTGTCCAAGCGGCTGCGTGCCAGCGTGCGCGCCTCCGACACGGTGGCCCGCTACGCCGGCGACGAGTTCACCCTGATCCTGCGCCACATCACCCAGCGCGAGGACGTGCTGCGCATCGCCGAGAAGATCGTGCGCGTGATGGAGGCGCCGCTGACCCTGGCCGACGGCGCCGAGCTGCACATCACCGCCTCGATCGGCGTCAGCTTCCATCCGGACGACGGCAACACCGCCGAGCGCCTGCTCAAGCACGCCGACGTCGCGATGTACAGCGCCAAGGGCATGGGCCGCAACAACTTCCAGGCCTACGTCGCGGTGCCGGAGGAGTCGCACCAGCAGCGCATCGCGCTGGAGGCGAAGCTGCGCCAGGCGGAGAAGAACGGCGAGCTGCGCGTGTACTACCAGCCGCAGGTGGACGCGCAGAGCGAGGACATCGTCGGCATGGAGGCGCTGATCCGCTGGGAGCACCCCGAGCTCGGCATGATCAGCCCCGGCTTCTTCATCCCGCTGGCCGAGGAAACCGGCCTGATCGTGTCGATGGGCGAGTGGGTGCTGCGCACCGCCTGCCGCGACGCGCGGCGCTGGCAGCAGCGCTTCGGCTTGCCGCTGCGCATCGGCGTCAACCTGTCGCCGCTGCAGTTGATGCAGCCGAACCTGGCCGAGCTGGTGCGCACGGTGCTGGAGGAAACCGGGCTGGAGCCGGGCACGCTGGACCTGGAAGTGACCGAGAGCATCAGCGTCAAGGGCATCCCCAACCTGCTGGAGACGCTGCAGGCGCTGCACGATCACGGCTGCCACATCTCGATCGACGACTTCGGCACCGGCCAATCCTCGCTGGACTACATCAAGCGTTTCCCCGCCGACCGCATCAAGATCGACCAGACCTTCGTGCGCAACATCGGCGTCGACCCGGACGACGAGGCGATCGTCAAGGCGACGCTGTCGATGGCGCACAACCTCAGCCGCGCGGTGATCGCCGAGGGGGTGGAGATCGAGCAGCACATGGAATTCCTGCGCGCGCACGGCTGCGAGGAGCTGCAGGGCTACCTGTTCAGCCGGCCGCTGGCGCCGGCGGCCTTCGAGAACATGCTGGCCGAGCGCGAGCGCCTGCTGGCGTCGTCGTCGGGCGCGGCGCAGACGCCTTGAGGCCGCCGCGCGCGGCCCCATGTCGAGAACTTCCGACCTGGATCGCGGTCTCACCGGGACGCTTGGCCAGGTCGGCGCCGAGGGAGAGCGGCCCGGATGGGCGAGCACGAAGTGGACCGCGCGCTGGTCGAGCGCGTGCAGCATGGAGACACCAGGGCCTTCGATCTGCTGGTGCGCAAGTACCAGCACAAGATCGTGGGCGTGATCTCGCGCTACGTCTCCGACTGGAGCGAGTGCGAGGACGTGGCCCAGGAAGCCTTCATCCGCGCCTACCGGGCGATCGGATCCTTCCGCGGCGACAGCGCGTTCTACACCTGGATGTACAAGATCGCGATCAACACCGCCAAGAACCATCTGGTCGCGCTGGGGCGCCGCCCGCCGACCGGCGATCTCGCCATCGAGGACGCCGAGCACGCCGACGGCGGCTCGCGCCTGCGCGACCGCGCCACCCCCGAGCACGAGCTGCTGCGCCAGGAAATTGAACAAACCGTGTTCGCCACGGTCCAACAGCTGCCCGAGGAACTGCGCACCGCCATCACCCTGCGCGAAGTGGACGGGCTCAGCTACGAGGAGATCGCGGAAGCGATGAACTGCCCGATCGGCACCGTGCGTTCGCGCATCTTCCGCGCGCGCGAGGCGATCGACCAGAAGCTGCGCCCGCTGCTGTCGGATCGAGAGGACTGAACGCCATGAGCGACGACGTCAAACTGCAGCTGTCCGCGTGGATGGACGGCGAGCTGGATGCCCAGGAGGTGCGCTTCCTGTTGCGCCGGCTCGGGCACGACGACGCGCTGGCCGCCGCGTGGGGCCGCTATCACCTCGCGCGCGACGGCCTGCGCCGGCAGTCGCAGCGCATCGCCGGCCCCGATTTCGCCGCGCGCGTGATGCGCACGGTGCAAACGCTGCCGGCGCCGTCGCGCGCCAGCGGCAGGCGCTGGCTGCGCTGGACCGCCGGCGGCGCGATCGCCGCCGGCGTCGCCGTCGCCGCGCTGGTGCTGGTGCAGCCGGATGGCCCCGGCGTCGCCGGACCGGGCATCGTCGCGGCGCCGAGCCGTCCGGCGCCCGCGCAGGCCGCGGACACTTCCCTGCAGGCATCGCTGCCGGGGCCGGTCGCCGCGCCGATGCTGGCGCAGCCGGCCGGTGCCGTCGCCGACAACCCGCTGGACTTCGTGCGGCCGGTCGCCTACTCGCGCGAGCTCGAGCCGTACCTGGCCCGGCATGCGCGCGCCGCCGGCACGGCAAACGGGGGCGGCGCCGTGCCCTACCTGCTGCTGCTCGCGCCGCCGCCCGCGCCCTCGGCCGAAACGGGCGCGCGGGACGGTCGATGATTCCGTGCGCGGGCGCCCGCCGCGCTCCGATGGCCGCGGAGGTGCGGATCGCGGGCAGGTGACGCGGCCGCTTCGCGCCGCCGGTACGCGCGGGGGCGCGCGCTGAATCCGCAGCGGCGCGCCGTGCGGGAACCCGCGGCCGGGCGCCGCAGTCTGTGCTGCGGGCCCGGGCGGAATCCAGCCACAATCCACTTTCCCTGCCGCGCGAGGGCTCGCGCCCCGATGCGCGGGCGGATGGCACCCAGGAGGTCGATGCGATGAAAAGGTTCACGATGCGGTTCGCGGCGCTGGGCGCGCTGCTGCTGGTCGCCGGCAGCGCACTTGCCGCCGGCCTGCCGGACTTCACCGGCATCGTCGAGAAGAACGGCCGGGCCGTGGTCAACGTGCAGGCCACCTACGATGGCCAGACGCGCGCAAGCGCCGACGCGGACGCCGGCCCCGACCAGCAGATGCCGGAAATCTTCCGCCGCTTCTTCGGCATCCCGCTGCCGCCGCAGCGCGACGACGAGCGTTTCTCGCTGGGCTCCGGCTTCATCATCTCCAGCGACGGCTACATCCTGACCAACAACCACGTCGTCGACGGCGCCGACCAGGTCAAGGTCAAGCTGTCCGACCGCCGCGAGTTCACCGCCAAGGTGGTCGGCACCGACGCCCAGTACGACATCGCGCTGCTCAAGGTCAGCGCCAGCGGCCTGCCGACCGTGACCATCGGCGACTCGCACCAGCTCAAGGCGGGGCAGTGGGTGGTGGCGATCGGCTCGCCGTTCGGCTTCGACCATTCGGTCACGGCGGGCATCGTCAGCGCGGTCGGCCGCAACTTCGGCGCCAGCGACCAGCAGTACGTGCCGTTCATCCAGACCGACGTGCCGATCAACCGCGGCAATTCGGGCGGCCCGCTGTTCAATCTCGACGGCCAGGTGGTCGGCATCAACTCGCAGATCTTCTCCAACACCGGCGGCTACATGGGCGTGTCGTTCTCGATCCCGATCGACATCGCGATGAGCGCGGTGCAGCAGATCAAGGACAAGGGCTTCGTCACCCGCGGCATGATCGGCGTGCAGATCCAGGCGGTGACCGACGCATTGGCGAAGAGCGTCGGCCTGCCCAATACCGGCGGCGCGATGGTCAGCGTGATCAACGCGGGCAGCCCGGCGGAGAAGGCCGGCATCAAGCCCGGCGACGTGATCCTCGCGTTCAACGGCCAGCCGATCGACGGCCCGGCCGACCTGCCGCCGCTGGTCGGCGCCAGCCGTCCGGGCAGCAAGGCCACGCTGGAAATCTTCCGCGACGGCAAGCAGCGCAACGTCGGGGTGACGGTGGGCGAGCTGCCGCGCGACGCCAGGACGCTGGCCGCCGCCGAGGCCGGCGCGGTCAGCGGCAACCCGCTCGGCCTGGTGGTGCAGGACCTCACCGCCGCCGACCGCCAGCGCCTCGGCCTGAAGGCCGGCGAGGGCGTCGGCGTGGCGCGCGTGATCGGCGTCGCCGCCCGTCGCGCCGGCTTGCAGCCGGGCGACGTGATCCTGATGGTCGGCCGCGCGCGCGTCGCCTCGGCGGCGGCGTTCAACCAGGCGGTCAAGGGCGCCAAGCCGGGCGAGCCGGTGATGCTGCTGGTGCGCCGCGACGACGCGACCAGCTTCATCGCCATCACCGTACCCAAGGACGGCGGCTGAGCCCCGCCCGCGCCGGCGCGCCCGCCGCGGGGACGGCCGGCCCGTGCGGCGTCCGGCTCATGCGATAATCCCGGCTTCGGGCCGCCTGCGGGCGGCCCGAAGCGCACCACGCTGCGCCCGCCATCCCCTGCCGCGCCGTTCCATGGACCACATCCGCAACTTCTCCATCATCGCCCACGTCGACCACGGCAAGTCCACGCTCGCCGACCGCATCATCCAGATCTGCGGCGGGCTGGAGGCGCGCGAGATGGAGGCCCAGGTGCTCGACTCGAACCCGATCGAGCGCGAGCGCGGCATCACCATCAAGGCGCAGTCGGTGTCGCTGCCGTACAAGGCGCGCGACGGCAAGGTCTACCAGCTCAACTTCATCGACACGCCGGGCCACGTCGACTTCAGCTACGAGGTCAGCCGTTCGCTGGCCGCCTGCGAGGGCGCGCTGCTGGTGGTCGACGCCGCGCAGGGCGTCGAGGCGCAGTCGGTGGCCAACTGCTACACCGCGGTGGAGCAGGGCCTGGAAGTGGTGCCGGTGCTGAACAAGATCGACCTGCCGACCGCCGATCCCGAGCGCGTCAAGCAGGAGATCGAGGCGGTGATCGGCATCGACGCCACCGACGCGATCGCGATCAGCGCGAAGACCGGGCAGAACGTGGAGGCGGTGCTGGAGGCGATCGTCGCGCGCATTCCGCCGCCGAAGCCGCGCGACACCGACCGCCTGCAGGCGCTGATCATCGACTCCTGGTTCGACAACTACCTCGGCGTGGTCTCGCTGGTGCGCGTGATGCAGGGCGAGATCAAGCCGCACGACAAGCTGCTGGTGATGTCCACCGGCCGCGCGCACGAGGTCGACCAGGTCGGCGTGTTCACGCCCAAGCGCAAGGTCAAGGACAAGCTCGGCGCGGGCGAGGTGGGCTGGGTCACGGCCTCGATCAAGGACGTGCACGGCGCGCCGGTGGGCGACACCCTGACCCTGGCCGGCGCGCCCGCGCCGCATCCGTTGCCTGGTTTCCAGAAGATGCAGCCGCGCGTGTTCGCCGGCCTGTTCCCGGTGGCCGCCGACGACTACCCGGCGCTGCGCGAGGCGCTGGACAAGCTCAAGCTCAACGACGCCGCGCTGCACTTCGAGCCGGAGTCGTCCGAGGCGATGGGCTTCGGCTTCCGCTGCGGCTTCCTCGGCCTGCTGCACATGGACATCGTGCAGGAGCGCCTCGAGCGCGAGTACGACCTCGACCTGGTCACCACCGCGCCGACCGTGGTCTACGAGGTGCTGCAGACCGACGGTACGGTGCTGCAACTGGACAATCCGGCCAAGCTGCCGCCGATGCAGAACGTCGCCGAGGTGCGCGAACCGATCATCGTCGCCAGCATCCTCACGCCGCCGGACTACATCGGCAACGTGATCACGCTGTGCGAGGAGAAGCGCGGCGTGCAGCGCTCGATCCAGTACCTGGCGACACAGGTGCAGATCAGCTACGAGCTGCCGCTGGCCGAGGTTGTGCTGGACTTCTTCGACAAGCTGAAGTCGGTATCGCGCGGCTACGCCTCGATGGACTACCACTTCCTGCACTTCCAGGCCGGCCCGTTCGTGCGCGTGGACGTGCTGATCAACGGCGAGCGCGTGGACGCGCTCAGTCTGATCGTGCATCGTTCGCTGGCCGACCGGCGCGGCCGCGAGCTGGTCGAGCGCATGAAGGACCTGATCCCGCGGCAGATGTTCGACGTCGCCATCCAGGCCGCGATCGGCTCGCAGGTCATCGCGCGCTCGACGGTGAAAGCATTGCGAAAGAACGTGCTGGCGAAGTGCTACGGCGGCGACGTGACGCGCAAGCGCAAGCTGCTGGAGAAGCAGAAGGAAGGCAAGAAGCGCATGAAGCAGGTCGGCCGGGTGGAGATCCCGCAGGAGGCCTTCCTCGCCGTGCTCAAGGTGGATTCCAAGTGATGCCCGGACCGGAGCGGACCGCATGAAGCTGTTTGGAATGGATTTCGACTTCGCCGCATTGCTGCTGGCGTTGACCGCGCTGACCGGCGTGGTCTGGGCGATCGACCGGATGCTGTTCTACCGCCGTCGCCTCGAGCGCGCCGTGGCGCGCGGCGAGACGCCGCACGAGCCGGTGCTGGTCGACTACGCGCGCTCGTTCTTCCCGGTGATCCTGGCGGTGCTGGTGTTCCGCTCGTTCATCGCCGAGCCGTTCCGCATCCCGTCCGGATCGATGATGCCGACCCTGCTGGTAGGCGACTTCATCCTGGTCAACAAGTTCGCCTACGGCCTGCGCCTGCCGGCATTCAACACCAAGGTGATCGCCACCGGCGAGCCGCACCGCGGCGACGTGATCGTGTTCCGCTATCCGCCGGATCCGGTCCAGGACTACATCAAGCGCGTGGTCGGCCTGCCCGGCGACGAGGTCACCGTCAGCGCGGACAAGGTGTTCATCAACGGCAAGCCGATCATCCAGGACCCGGTCGGGCCGTACGCCGGCGAGGACGCCGAAGGCCAGATGCTGGAGCGGGTCGGCGCGGTGGTGCGCGTCGAACACCTCGACGGCGTCGACCATCGCATCATCGCGATTCCGGGCCTGGGCGAGAGCCGGGACGGAACGTGGCGAGTGCCGCAAAACTGCTATTTCGCCATGGGCGATAATCGCGATAATAGTGCCGACAGCCGCTTCTGGGGCTGCGTGCCGGAACAGAACCTGGTCGGCAAGGCGTTTCTGATCTGGTTCAGCTGGAAGGGGATGAACCACGGCGTGGACTTCGGCCGCATCGGCACCGTGGTCAAGTGACGCATCGAAGCGCCGCGCACGCGGCAGGGGGAGGCGCATGAAAAGCAGGCAGACCGGCATCACGCTGATCGGTTTTCTGGTGGTCCTGGCCGTGGCGGGCGTGTTCGCCTACACCGCGATGAAGCTGGTGCCCGCCTACGTCGAGTTCTTCGGCGTGGTCAAGTCGATGAACCAGGTGGCAAGCGAGGCCGGCGCGACCAGCAAGTCGCAGGACGAGCTGCGCCGCGACCTGCTGTACAAGTTCAGCTTCCAGTATGTCGACACCGACACGGTCAAGCCGCAGGACATCAAGCTGGACCAGCAGGGCAACGGCGGCACGCTGACCGTCACCTACGACAAGCAGATCCCGTTCGCCTACAACGTCGATTTCCTGGTGCATTTCACCAAGAGCGTCGCGCTCCAGGGCGGCGGCGATTGATGTGCTGAAGCTGGGCTACCGTTTTCGCGATGCCGCGCTGGCGGCGCTGGCGCTGACCCACCGCAGCGCCGGCCGGCCCAACAACGAACGCCTGGAGTTCCTTGGCGACGCCATGCTGAACCTGTGCGTCGCCGAGCTGCTGTTCGAGGCGCGCCCGGAAGCCAGCGAGGGCGAGCTGTCGCGCCTGCGCGCGCAGCTGGTCAACGGCCAGAGCCTGGCCGAGGTGGCGCGCGAGCTGGAGCTGGGCGACGCGCTGCGGATGGGGCCGGGCGAGCTGAAGAGCGGCGGCTTCCGCCGCGATTCGATCCTGGCCGACGCCTTCGAGGCGCTGCTGGCGGCGGTTTATCTGGACGGCGGCTACGCCGCCTGCCGCGAGGTGATCCGCGGCCTGTTCGTGCCGCGCGTCGCCGCGCTGGGCAAGTCCGAGAAGGATCCGAAGACGCGCCTGCAGGAGCTGCTGCAGGCGCACGGCTGCGCGCTGCCGCAGTACGAGCTGCTGGCCAGCCACGGCGAGGACCACGCCAAGACCTTCGACGTGGCCTGCCTGCTGGCAGAACCCGAGACGTTGCGTTTCGAGGGCCACGGCGGCAGCCGGCGCGCCGCCGAGCAGGCCGCGGCCGAACGCGCGCTGGCCGCATTGCCGCAGCGGCTGCAGCGATGAGCGATACGGCATCCGCCGGCGTTCCGCCGCGCTGCGGCATGGTCGCGCTGCTCGGCCGGCCCAACGTCGGCAAGTCGACCCTGCTGAACGCGCTGATCGGCTATCGGCTGAGCATCGTCACGCCGCGGCCGCACACCACGCGCCACCGCATCCTCGGCATCGCCACGCGGCCCGATGGCCAGATCCTGTACGTCGATACGCCCGGCCTGCATCGCGGCGTCAAGCGTGCGATGAACCGCAGCCTCAACCGCGCCGCGCACCAGGCGATCGCCGAGGTCGACGTCGCCGTGCAGGTGGTCGAGGCCGGGCGCTGGGGCGACGAGGACACGGCGGTGTACGCCGCGCTCGGCGAGCGCACGGTGCCGCGCCTGCTCGCGGTCAACAAGGTCGACAGCGCGCGCGACAAGTCGAAGCTGCTGCCGTTCGTCGCCGGGGTCGTCGCCCGGCATCCGTTCGACGAGGTCTACTACGTCTCCGCGTTGAAGCGCGAGGGCCTGGCCGAGCTGGAGCAGGGCATCCTCGCGCGCCTGCCGCAGCGTGCGCCGCTGTACGGCGACGACGAGATCACCGATCGCAGCGAGCGTTTCCTCGCCGCCGAGCTGGTGCGCGAGCAACTGATGCTGCGCCTCGAGGCCGAGTTGCCGTATGCAACCACCGTCGAGATCGAGCAGTTCCAGGAACGCGCCGACGGCATCGCCGAGATTCATGCGGTGATCTGGGTCGAGCGCGAAGGCCAGAAGGCCATCGTGATCGGCGCCGGCGGCGAGCGCCTGAAGGCGATCGGCAGCGGCGCGCGCAAGGCGATGGAGCGCCTGTTCGAGCGCCGGGTGTTCCTGCGCCTGTGGGTCAAGGTGCGCGAGTCGTGGTCGGACGACGAGGCGGCGCTGAAGCAGTTCGGATATACGGATTGAGGGCGGGGGGGCGCGGGACGGGAGAACGCTGAGCCGCGATGCGCAGCCCTCCGATTTCGTCATTGCGGCTTGCGCCGCAATGACGGAACCGCGAATCTCATCCAGTCTCCCGTCTCGCGTCTCCCGTCTCTTCGATGCGCATCGACCAGCAGCCCGCCTACGTCCTGCACGCGCGCGCGTATCGCGAGACCAGCCTGTTGCTCGAATGCCTGACGCGCGATCACGGCCGCGTCGGCCTGGTGGCGCGCGGCGTACGCCGCGAACGCGCGCGGCTGGCGCGTGCCGAGCTGGAACCGTTCCTGCCGCTGGCGCTCTCCTGGAGCGCGCGCGGCGAACTCGGTACGCTGGTCGGCGCCGAAGCCGCCGGCGCGCCGCAGCGTCTCGTCGGCGACGCGCTGCTGGCCGGCCTCTATCTCAACGAGCTGGTGGTGCGCCTCGTTGCGCGCCAGGATGCACATCCGGAGCTGTTCGGTGCGTACGCGCTGGCGCTCGGTCGCCTCGCCGGCGGCGAACCGCTGGCCTGGACGCTGCGCCGCTTCGAGCGCGACCTGCTCGACGCGCTCGGCTACGGTTTGCAGCTCGCGTGCGAGGCCGAGAGCGACGCGCCGCTGCGGCCGGATGCGGACTATGTCTACCTGCCCGAGTACGGTCCGCTGCCGTGGCGCGGCCAGCCCGGCCCGCGCGTGCGCGGCGCCGATCTGCTGGCGCTGGACGCGGACGTCGCGCCGGATGCCGAGGGCCTGGCCGCGCTGCGGCGGCTGATGCGCGCGGTGATCGCCGCCCACCTCGGCGGCGGCGAGCTGCGTGCGTGGCGCGTGCTGGGCGAAGCGCTGCGGCGACGCTAGGGAACGCCCGGGCACGCCGTCGTCCCCGCGAAAGCGGGAAATCGTCCTGCCGTTTCCGGCGCATGCCCGTTTCCGCGGGCACGGCGTCCATCGCGCGGTCCGGGTCTTCTATCGCGGGCATGGGAACGCGATTCCTTCGCGATCACGCTCGCGGCGTTGCCGGGTCCTGCTCGCGTGCAAGGGCAGCGCGGCGTCCGCCCCCGTCCATGCGTGCGCGCGCACGCCGTTTTCGGCAGCGCGATGGTGTCCATGCGACAAAAAGTCTTGTCGCTTGACTTGGGTCAGTCGCACCCGCGCGCGCCGTTCCTATATTCGTCACGCCTTTCACGTGCATCCTCCAGCGGGAGGGGATGCGGCGGTTTGCGGCGTTGCCCGACCGTACTTCAATCGTCCGTTGGGGGTGGCTCACGTGGTGCAGCGAATCATTGATCTGACGCTTTCGGTGCTGGCCAGCGCGGCCGGCTTCCTGCTGTCATGGCCGTTCTGGCGCAATTTCGAGTATTGGCCGGAATCGCACCTGGCCTGGCAGTTCTATTTCTCCGTCGGCTTCGTGCTGGCGGTGTACGTCTTCTACATCTTCATCGGCAGCCTGCGCACGCTGTTCCAGCATGACGCGCTGGAACACGCGGCATCCGCCGGCGCGGGCAGCGCGGGCCGTCCCGGAACCGACGAGGCCAACGCACCATGAGCTGCGCAAACGGCAAGAACTGCGACGAGACCCGCAAGCGCCGCCGAGCGCTTGTCGCCCTCGGCATCATGATGCTGATCTTCATCATGCTGTCCGGATTCTCGTTCCTGAAATCGCGTAACCAGATCACGCCGGACAGCGTTTCCTTCGGCCCCTACAAGGCGGCCGACGGCAAGCGCGTGTTCCAGTCCTACAACTGCATGGGTTGCCACACCATGGTGGGCAACGGCGCCTATCTCGGCCCGGATCTCACCAAGGAGTACGAGCGCGCGGGTCCCGCGTGGCTTGCGGCTTTCCTGCCGTCGGCGGGCGGCTGGCCCACGGAGGCGGCGGTGCGCACGCAGCTGATGAACCAGGACCAGATCGCCGATACCGGCGTCGATTCGATCGAGGCCTACTTCAAGAAGTACTCCGGCGCCCAGCAACGCGTCGAGCGTCGCGGCGGCGGCACCAGCCTGATGCCCAACCTGCCGCTCAGCAGCGAAGAGGTGGGGCAACTGATCGCGTATCTGAAATACACGTCGGCACTGAACACCGAAGGCTGGCCGCCCAAGGTGAAGATCGAGGGGCTCGACAGGCGCCTGCAGTTGGCCCACGGCACGCATGCCGTCGCTGCAGCCGCGCCTGCGGCAGCCGCGCCTGCGGCTGGCACGGTCGCGCCCGATCCGGCCGCGCGCGGCGAGCAGCTCGTGAAGGAATACGCCTGCGGCTCGTGTCATGCGCTCGACGACACGCGCCTGGTGGGACCCGGCTGGGGCGGACTGTCCGGCTCGCAGGTAAGTCTCGCGGACGGCAGCACGGTGAAGGCGGATGACGCCTACCTCGCCGAGTCGATCCGCCAGCCGAACGCGAAGGTCGTGGCGGGCTATCCGGCCGGCGTCATGCCCGCGTACGACAAGCTGCTCAAAGATGAAGACGTCAACGCCATCGTGGCCTACATCCACTCCCTGGAGAAGCAGTGATGCAGATCCAGTACCAGACTCAACGCCTCAGCATGCGCTTCTTCATGCTCATGCTGGTGCTGTTCGCCGCCCAGGTCGGTTTCGGCCTGATCCTCGCCATGCAGCAGACCGATCCGACCCTGCTTGCCGGCGTACTGAACTTCAACGTCGTTCGCGCCGAGCACCTCAACCTCGGCCTGCTCTGGATCCTCGCCGGTTTCATCGGGGCGATCCTGTTCGTCGGCCCGCTGCTGTCGAAGCGTGAACTGGCCGCACCGTGGCTGATCAAGGTGCTGTTCTACGCGTTCGTGGCCACGGTGATCTGGAACGTCGCCACGCAGGCGCTGGCCATGCGCGGCATCGCCGGCTGGTGGGAAGGGCAGCCCTGGCTGCAGGAAGGCCTCGAATACCTCGAGGCCGGCCGTGCCGCCGACCTGGTCATCCTGGTGGGCTTCAGCATCCTCGCCTACGTGGTGCTGCGGACGTTCCCGCCGGTGCGCGAGTGGAACGAGATCCACTGGGGCCTCGGCATCGGCGTGGTGGCGCTGATGGCGGTGTGGGTGTTCGGCCTGTTCTACGTACCGCGCCTCGACATGCAGGAGTACTTCCGCTGGTTCGTCGTCCACTACTGGGTGGAGGGCGTGTGGGAGGTGATCCACATCAGCCTGGTCGGCTTCCTGCTGGTGCTGCTGTTCAAGGTCGACGTGAAGTCGGTCGGCTACGCCGTGTTCTGGGGCGTGGTGCTGGTGTGGCTGTCGGGCCTGCTCGGCAACGCGCACCACTACTTCTGGATCGGCACGCCGGAGTTCTGGCAGTTCTGGGGCTCGCTGTTCAGCGCGCTCGAGCCGCTGCCGCTGGTGTTCTGCTTCTGGCACATCTATCTCGACGCGCACCAGAACCGTCGGCCACTGGAGAACGCGCCCGCGTTCTACTTCATCCTCGGCTCGGTGGTACTGGAGCAGGTGGGCGCCGGCATCCTCGGCTTCAGCATGACCTTCGCGCTGACCAACGTCTGGTCGCACGGCACGTGGGTGACGCCGGGCCACGCGCACCTAGCGCTGTTCGGCACCTTCGGCATGCTGGGCATCGCCGCGGCGTACTACGCGGTTCCGATCATGCGCAAGGCGACCAACTTCGACCAGCGCCTCGGCAAGCTCGCCTTCTGGCTGGTGTTCACCGGCATCCTGGGCGTGGCGCTGGCCTTCGCGCTGGGCGGCACGGTGCAGATCTTCGTCTACCGTACGCTCGGCCTCGAGTGGTTCGGCGGCGACGTCTTCCCGGCGATGGGCGTGTTCAAGCTGCTGGTGCCCACGTTCGGTTTCGTGTTCGCGGTGGGCGCCGGGGTGCTGATCTTCGATCTGCTGACCCTGGGACGCCGGGCGCGCGCGCCTGTCGCGCCCGATGCGCGGCACGGCGTGGCGCATGCCGGCGAAATGGCCGTGCATGCGGGCGGCGTGGGCGGGTGGAGCCGGTACCTCACCGGTTTCGAGGCCGGCATCTGGCTGATGGCGATGTGGATCTTCGGCGCCGTCATCACGCTCGGCCTGCTCAGCTTCAACCTGCCGCGCGTGCGCGAGATGGGCGATCCGACGCTGCCCTATCTGCTGGCGTGGATCGGCTATCCGGGGCTGCTGCTGGTGACGCTGCTGTTCGTGTGGCGCTTCCTGGCATCGATGGAGGCGCGCGTGGCGGCGCCCGCGGCGGCGTCCGCCGCAGCGGCGATTCCCGCCGGCGCGGCGGTTGCCGCCGAGGTCTGAGCGGCATCGGCAGCAGGCCGCCCCGCGCTGCTAGGCGGGTCGGCCGATGAGGTGAGGAGCCGCCGGGGCGACCCGGCGGCTCTGTCGTATCCGGAATCGGCCGGCGCGTGCGGCCGTGGCCAGAACCGGATGCGTCGGCGGCCGGTGCGCGCATCGCGGTCGCGCAAGCTGCTGCCGCGCGGTCGCATGGGTTAGGCTTCCTTGCGTCACCCTCGGGAGGCCCGATGCGCGAACTGCAATTCATCCAGGACCTCGCCGTCGTCCTGCTGGTCGCCGGCTGCACCACGGTGCTGTTCCAGCGCCTGCGCCAGCCGGTCGTGCTCGGCTACATCATCGCCGGCGTGCTGATCGGCCCGCACACGCCGCCGTTCAAGCTGATCCAGGACGAGCAGACGATCCGCACGCTGTCGGAACTCGGCGTGATCCTGCTGCTGTTCTCGCTGGGTCTCGAGTTCAGCCTGAAGAAACTGCGCCAGGTCGGCGGCAAGGCGCTGGCGATCGCCGGCGTCGAGGTGCTGCTGCTGCCGTGGCTGGGCTACGAGATCGGACGCCTGTTCGGTTGGCGCTTCATGGATGCGGTGTTCCTCGGCGCGATGATCACCGTCTCGTCCACCACCATCATCATGAAGGCGCTGGATGAGCTGGGACTGAAGCAGGAGCGTTTTGCCCAGCAGATCTTCGGCCTGCTGATCATCGAGGACGTCGTTGCCGTGGTGATGATGGCGCTGCTGACCGGCATCGCCAGCACCGGCGGCGTCGAGGCCGGCGACGCGGCGGCGATCGTCGGGCGGCTGGGGCTGTTCATGGCGGTGGCGCTGGTCGCGGGCCTGCTGCTGGTGCCGCGCCTGATCGACTACGTCGCGCATTTCGGCCGCCACGACGTGCTGCTGGTGACCGTGCTCGGCGTGTGCTTCGGCTTCTGCCTGCTGGTCGCGCAGATGGGCTACAGCGTCGCGCTCGGCGCGTTCATGATCGGCGCGATCGTCGCCGAGGCGCGCAGCGCCGGCCGCGTCGAGCAGATCGTCGAGCCGGTGCGCGACATGTTCAGCGCGATCTTCTTCGTCGCCATCGGCCTGATGATCGATCCGCACGTGCTGGTGCAGTACGCCGTGCCGATCCTGGCGGTGACGCTGGCGGTACTGCTCGGCAAGGTGGTCGCCTGCGGTTTCGGCGCGTTCGTCGCCGGCAACGACGGGCGTACCGCGCTGCGCATCGGCATGAGCATGGCGCAGATCGGCGAGTTCTCGTTCGTGATCGCCACGCTGGGGCTCAGCCTCGGCGTGATCAGCCGGTTCCTGTATCCGGTGGCGGTCGCGGTATCGGTGCTGACCACGTTCCTGACGCCGTACCTGATCCGCGCTTCCGCGCCGGCTGCCGACGCGCTGGCGCGCGCGATGCCGGCGGGTGCACGCGGCATGTTCGCCGCCTACACGGCCTGGTTCGGCGGCCTGCGCCTGAATGAGGAAGGCGCGGTGGTGGCGAAGATGATCCGGCGGCTGCTGTGGCACGTGGCGATCAACGCGATGCTGGTGATCGCGGTGTTCATCGGCGTCGCATTCCTCTACCGCCACGGTTACCTGCGCTTCGAGGCGCTGCAGCCGCATCCGGTGCTGCAGCGGACCCTGGCCTGGTCGCTGGCCGCGCTGATGGCGCTGCCGATGATCGTCGCCGCCTACCGCAAGGCCGACGCGCTCGGCCTGCTGCTCGCCGAGCTCGGCATCCGCGAAAGCTTCGCCGGGGCGCGCACCTACCCGCTGCGGCGCGCGCTGGCCAAGCTGATCCCGCTGCTGGCACTGCTCGGCCTGGCCTTGCTGGTCGGCGTGCTCGGCTCGGCGATCCTGCCGCCACGCCAGGTGCTGCTGGCGCTGCTGCTGGTGTTTGCCGTCGCCACTTGGTTCCTGTGGCGCGGGCTGGTCAAGGTGCATGCGCGCCTGCAGGCGGCGATCAAGGAAACGCTCGACACGCCGCGCAGCGAGGACTTCTGAGGGTGTGAGGCGGCGCCCGATGGCGGCGCCGCCCGCTTCGGCCCCTTGACGGCGGGCCGCGTCGCGATAAGATAGTAATTAGTTACTATCTTTTATGGCGACGGCAATGGACGCACCACGCAAGCATCTGCCCGCGGACGAGCGCCGCGCGGTCACCGTCGAGGCGGTGATCGGGCTGGCCGCCGAACAGAACCCCAGCGAGATCACCACGGCGGCGATCGCCGGGCGCATGAGACTGACCCAGGGCGCGCTGTTCCGGCATTTTCCAAACAAGGACGCGATCTGGCAGGCGGTGATGGAGTGGGTGGCCGACCGGCTGCTGGCGCGCATCGAGCACGCCGCGCGCGGCGCGGCGACGCCGCTGGCGGCGCTCGAGGCCATGTACATGGCGCATATCGACTTCGTCAGCGAGCACCCTGGCGTGCCGCGTATGCTGTTCGGCGAGCTGCAGCGCGCCGAGGACACCGCGGCCAAGCGCATGGTGCAAACCATGATCCGCCGCTATGCCGAGCGGCTGGGCGCGCTGGTCGAGGACGGCAAGGCGCGCGGCGAGCTGGACCCGCAGCTCGATGCGGCCGCCGCGGCGACGCTGTTCATCGGCAGCATCCAGGGCCTGGTGATGCAGGCGCTGCTGGCCGGCGACGCGGCCCGCATGCGCACCGACGCGCCGGGCGCGTTCGCGATCTTTCGCCGCGGCATCGCGGCGGGGGCGCGCCGATGAAACGCCTGCCCCTGCAGGGCCGCACGCTCGCGCTGCTGGCGGTGCTGGTTCCGATGCTCCTGCTGTTCGTCTACGTGGCCCTGCGCTCGGGACCGCTGGCGCCGGTGCGGGTGACGGTCGCCACCGTGGCGGAGCGCCCGGTCACACCGGCGCTGTACGGCATCGGCACCGTCGAGGCGCGTTACACCTATCGGATCGGCCCGACCTTCGCCGGACGGGTCAGCCGCGTCGACGTGCAGGTGGGTGACCGGGTCGCGGCCGGCCAGGTGCTGGGCGAGATGGATCCGGTCGATCTCGACGAGCGCATCCGCGCCCAGGACGCCGCACTCAGGCGCGCCGATGCGCAGCAGCGCGAGGCTGCGGCGCGCCAGCGCTACGCGCAGTCGCAGATGCGCCGTTACGAGCAGTTGCTGGCGTCGCATGTGGTCAGCGAGGAAACGGTCGCGAGCAAGCGCCAGGAACAGCAGGTCGCCGACGCCGCGCTGGCCGCCGCGGGCGAGGAATTGGTCCGCATCCGCGCTGACCGCGAAGCGCTGGCCGCGCAGCGCGGCAACCTGCGCCTGGTCGCGCCGGTCGCCGGTCTGGTGGCGGCGCGCGATGCCGATCCCGGCACGACGGTCGTCGCCGGGCAGGCGGTGCTGGAAGTGATCGATCCGGGCAGCGTGTGGATCAACGTGCGCTTCGACCAGATCAGCGCGCAAGGTCTTGCGGCGGGCCTGCCGGCGCGCGTGGTGCTGCGCTCGCGCGCGGGGCAGGCACTGGCCGGGCGCGTGCTGCGCGTGGAGCCGATGGCCGACGCGGTGACCGAGGAGACGCTCGCCAAGGTGGTGTTCGACGCGCTGCCCGAGCCGCTGCCGCCGCTGGGCGAACTGGCCGAGGTGACCGTGGCGATGCCCACGCTCGCCGCGGCGCCGGTCGTGCCCAACTCCGTCATCCGGCACGTCGACGGCAGGCTTGGCGTGTGGCGGGTCGAGGACGGCGACCCACAGTTCGCCGCGGTCGAGCTGGGCGCCGCCGATCTCGACGGCAACGTGCAGGTGCGCCGCGGCCTCGAGGTCGGCGATCGCGTCGTCGCATACAGCGAGAAGGCGGTGACCGCGCGCACCCGCATCCACGTGGTCGACCGCATTCCCGGTGCGGCGCGATGATCAGCCTGGCCGGACGCGACATCCTGCACGCCTGGGGCAAGTTCGTCTTCACCGGCATCGGACTCGGGCTGCTGATCGGCGTCACCCTGACCATGGCCGGCGTCTATCGCGGCATGGTCGACGACGGCAAGGCGCTGCTCGACAACAGCGGCGCCGACCTGTGGGTGGTGCAGAAGGACACGCTGGGCCCGTACGCCGAATCCTCCAGCCTGCACGACGACGGCTGGCGCGCGATCCGCGCCATGCCCGGCGTGGCGGACGCGGCCAACGTGACCTATCTCACCATGCAGGTGCGCCGCGGCGACGGCGACGTGCGCGCCATGGTGGTCGGCGTGGCCGCGGGCGAGCCCGGCACGCCCGGCTGGCCGCCGTATCTCGTCGCCGGGCGGCAGATCACGCGCAGCCACTACGAGGCCGTGGCCGACATCGCCACCGGCTTCAGGCTTGGCGACCGCATCCGCATCCGCCGCAACCACTACACCGTGGTCGGCCTGACCCGGCGCATGGTGTCCTCCAACGGCGACCCGATGGTGTTCATCCCGCTGAAGGACGCGCAGGAAGCGCAGTTCCTCAAGGACAACGACGCCATCCTGCAGAGCCGTCGCCGCACCGCGCAGAACCCGGCGTTCGACCGCCCCGGCGTGCCCGGCCTGCTCGACGCCGCGATCGCCGCGCAGGAAGGCAACCCGTTCGTCAACGCGGTGCTGGTGCGCGTGGCGCCTGGCTACACGCCCGAGCAGGTGGCCGAACCGATCCGTCGCTGGAAGCGGCTGACCGTCTACACCCGCGCGCAGATGGAAGGCATCCTGGTCGGCAAGCTGATCGCCACCTCGGCGAAGCAGATCGGCATGTTCCTGGTCATCCTCGCCGCGGTCAGCGCCGCCATCGTCGCCTTCATCATCTACACGCTGACCATGGACAAGATCCGCGAGATCGCCGTGCTCAAGCTGATCGGCACGCGCAACCGCACCATCGCCGCGATGATCCTGCAGCAGGCGCTTGCGCTCGGCGCGATCGGCTTCGTGGTCGGCAAGATCACCGCCACCTTCGCCGCGCCGCTGTTCCCGAAGTACGTGCTGCTGATGCCGGCCGATTCCGTCGCCGGCTTCCTCGCCCTGCTCGCGATCTGCGCGCTGGCCAGCGTCATCGCCATCCGCATGGCGCTCAAGGTCGATCCGGCCGAAGCGATCGGGGGCTGACGTGGGCGGCAAGGGCATTCGCATCGAGGGCCTGAGAAAACGCTATGGCCAGGGCGACACCGCGGTCGACGCCCTGAAAGGCGTGGACATGCACGTGGCGCCGGGGGAAGTGGTGGGCCTGATCGGCCCCTCCGGCTCCGGCAAGAGCACCCTGCTCAAATGCCTGGGCGCGGTGATCGACCCGACCGCCGGGCGCATGGTGCTGGGCGAGGAAACCATCTACGACGATGGCTGGCAGGTCCGCGACCTGCGCGCGCTGCGCCGCGACAAGATCGGCTTCGTGTTCCAGGCGCCGTACCTGATCCCGTTCCTCGACGTCACCGACAACGTCGCGCTGCTGCCGATGCTGGCCGGCGTGGCGAACGCCGAGGCGCGCGCGCGGGCGCTGGAGCTGCTTACGGCGCTGGACGTGCAGCATCGCGCGCGCGCGATGCCCTCGCAGCTTTCCGGCGGCGAGCAGCAGCGCGTCGCCATCGCGCGCGGCCTGGTCAACCGGCCTCCGGTGATCCTGGCCGACGAGCCCACCGCGCCGCTGGACAGCCAGCGTGCGCTCGCGGTGGTCCGCATCCTCAACCAGATGGCGCGCCAGTACGAGACGGCCATCATCGTCGTCACCCACGACGAGAAGATCATCCCGACGTTCAAGCGCATCTACCACATCCGCGACGGCGCGACCCACGAGGAAGCCGGCGAGGGGAGGGGATTCGATTGAACCGTTCGCTGCGCACGCGCAACTCGACAGGCGCGCGGCATCCGCGCGGCGTCCGCGGCGGGGAAGGCTGATGGACATCACTTTCCTCGGCGCCGCCCGCGAGGTCACCGGCTCGTGCTTTCTGGTCGAGGCCCCCGGCGTCCGTTTCCTGGTGGACTGCGGCATGGTGCAGGGCGGACGCGAAGCGCCGCGGTGCAATCGCCAGCCGTTCGCCTTCGATGCGCGCGCGATCGACTTCGTGCTGATGACGCACGCGCACATCGACCACAGCGGCCTGCTGCCGAAGCCGACGCGCGCCGGCCATACCGTCGGCGGGCTCTCGGCGCATGCCGACCAGCGCGCGCTGCTGGCGTGGACCGCCGGCTTCCGGCGCCCGCCGCGACGGACCTTCGTGGTGCACGGCGAGGCCGCGACGGCGAATACCTTCGCCGCGCGCCTGTTCGCCGAGCGCGGCTGGGCGGCGACGGTGCCGCAGCCCGGCCAGCGCGTGTCGTGGGACGACGCGTCCCGCGGAGAAGGCTGACATGACCGACCGCAGCCAGCACGAAGCCCTGCGCCGGAACATCATGCAGGGATCGGCCTATCGCCTGGCGCAGGAGGACGCGGAATTCCTCGCCGACGACGACCTGCGCGCGGTGCGCCTGCAGCTCGAGCTGCTCAAGCCCGAACATGCCCTGCGCCAGCACAACATCCGCTCCACCGTCGTGGTGTTCGGCAGCGCGCGGCTGGCTCCGCCAGAGCACGCGCGCGCGCGGCTGGCCGCGGTCGAGGCGCGGGCGCGAATGCAGCCGGACGATCCGGAGCTGGCGCACGAACTCGACGTCGCCAGGCGGCGCCTGGCGCAGTCGCGCTACTACGACGAGGCGCAGCTCTTCGCGCGCATCGTCTCGCGGCGTTTCCAGAGCGAGGGCCGGCGCGATTTCGTGGTCGTCACCGGCGGCGGGCCGGGCATCATGGAGGCGGCCAACCGCGGTGCGTACGAGATGGGCGCGCGCTCGATCGGCTTCAACATCACCTTGCCGCGCGAGCAACAGCCCAAACCCTTCATCACGCCCGAGCTGGCGTTCCGCTTCCACTACTTCGCGTTGCGCAAGATGCATTTCCTGCAGCGCGCGAAGGCGTTGGTCGCTTTCCCGGGCGGCTACGGCGCGCTCGACGAACTGTTCGAGGCGCTGACGCTGGTGCAGACCCGCAAGATGGCGCGCATCCCGATCGTGCTGGTGGGCGGCGCATTCTGGCGTCGTGCGGTGGATTTCGATTTTCTCGTCGACGAAGGCGTGATCGGCGCGGCCGACGCCAAGCTGTTCGCGATCGTCGAAAGCGCGGGCGAGGCGGTCACCGCGCTGCAGGATTTCTACGCGGGCGCGCCGCCGCCGTGAAAGGCGAGAACCGCGCGGGGCGACGCGTCGCCGCAGAACGGCATTCCGTGGCGGGAATTCCCGCGCCGGGCCGATACTGGACCGGTGCCGCCGCCGCCCTTGCCGCATGCCTGGCGCTTGCCAACCTGCCGGCCGTGGCCGACGGCGCCGATGCGCGCGAACCGCCGGCGCTGCGCGGGATCATGCTGGACCTCGACGGCGCCAGGCAGGCCATCGCCGACGGCATCGCGCGCGAAGACTGGCGGGCCGTCGCCGAAGCCGCGCGGCGCATCGCCGAACACCCGCAGCCGCCACTGGCCGAGAAGATGCGCATCCTCGCGTTCGTCGGCAGCGACGCTGGCCGGTTCAGGGGCTACGACAGACAGGCGCGCGAGGCGGCGCGCGCGATCGGGAAAGCCGCTCGGCGGCAGGACCGCCCGGCCGCGGCCGCGGCATTCGCCGCGATGCAGGATGCCTGCATCGCCTGCCACGCGACCTTCCGCAAGCCGTTCCAGGAACGCTTCCCGGCGCGGCGCTGAGCGAAATGCACGGCGCCGAAGCCTGCGGCGCGACGAAGCCGCCGCAGGCCGACGGCGGCAGATCGATTCAGTCCGCCAGCAGCAGGCGATCGCCGCCGCCCTTCTTCGCGGCGTACATCGCCTCGTCGGCATGCCGGATCAGTTGCCTGTTGTCGTCGCCGTGCTGCGGATGGATGGCGATGCCGATGCTGCAGGAGATCTGCAGGCGATGGCCGGCGAGGTCGAATGCCTGGCCCAGGCTGCTGCGGATGGCTTCGGCGACGTCGGCGGCGTCGTCCGGACGAGCGATGCCGTGCAGCAGCACGACGAATTCGTCGCCGCCGATGCGGCCGACGGTGTCGGATTCGCGCACGCAATGCCGAATGCGCTGCGACACGGCCTGCAGCAGCAGGTCGCCGACCGGATGGCCGTAGCCGTCGTTGACCCGCTTGAAGCCGTCGAGATCGACGTAGAGCAGGGCCAACTGCTGGTCGTCGCGGCGGGTCGCGGCCAGCGCGGCCTTCATGCGCTCGTGGAACAGTTCGCGGTTGGGCAGGCCGGTGAGCGGATCGTGCAGCGCGATGTATTGCAGCCAGGTATCCGTCTGCTTGCGGACGATGGCCGATGCGATCTGCGTGGAGACGAACTGCAGCAGCGCCTTGTCTTTTTCGCTATAGCGCACGTCGCCGGCGTAAGCCTGCACGACCAGAGCGCCGATGACGCCCCTGGAAGAGCGCAGCGGAACGCCGAGCCAGTCCAGCGACGCCTTGCCGATCGATTGGTGCGAACGCGCGGCGGCGACCGGCGGCAGCTCGTGGTCCGGCGTCAGCAGCAGCGCCTGGCCGCTGCGGATCACCTCGGCGCTGAGCGTGCCGGAGTCGAGCCGGCATGGCGCCGGCGCGGTATCGTGCTCGTCGACGTAGTAGGGGAAGCTCAGCTCGTCCTTGTCCTCGTCGTAGAGCGCGACGAACAGGTTCCTGGCGGGCAGCAGCCCGTCGACGATGTCGTGGATGCGGCGGAACAGCGCCTGCAGGTCGCCGTCGGCGTTCGCGGCCTCGGAGATGGCGAACAGCGCGGCCTGCATCGACTGCGCGCGCTTGATCTCGGTGATGTCGTGCGCCACGGCGATCCTGACCTGGTCGGCTTCCGACCAGCGCGCCGACCACATGACATGGACGATCTTGCCGTCCTTGCGCACGTAGCGGTTCTCGAAATGCGGCTTGGGCTGCCCGGCCATGATCTCGGCGGCCGTCTGCAGGGTGCGCTCGCGATCCTCCGGATGCACCAGTTCGATCATGGGTCGCCCGATCACCTCCGCGGGCGCATAACCGAAGATGCGCTCGAAGGCCGCGCTGACGAACCGGTAGCGCCCTTCGACGTCGACCACGCAGATCGCGTCCAGCAGCAGGTCCATGACGTTGGTCAGAGGGACGTACGGCTTCGGCTCCATGACCGCACTATGCCAAAAACGGGGCGAGGCGTCGCAGGCGGGTGGCGCGGCGTCCTGCATTGCCCGTATCGGGGTGGCGCGGCGCGCGGCCCTGATCTCGCCACGCGGTCCCCTCCATCCTCTCGAGGGAAGGCGCCTTCGGCATGACATGGCGGTTCAACGCATTGATATGTATGGATAAACATCGCGACTTTTGCGGGCTTCGGGCCTGTTGGCACACGGGAACCGGCGCGATCGGGCAAGGAAAAACCCCAACAAGGAGCGGTTGTCCGTGCCGATCCAGACCAGGCGCCGCTGTAATGACCCATGCTGTCTGCGCTCAGCGTCCCGAGCCTCTTGCTCAGTCGCCCCTGCCCGAGCCGCCTACGACCTGCCGCCTCTAAACCCGCGTCAGTAAAGGACGGGGCCTGAAGAACGCTCGCGAGACGACCGGAGAAAACGAAGAACAGAGAGGCCCCGGGTGGGGTGGAAGCGGCGGATCGGAGGGGGCGCTCGCGAGGCCGGGGCCGGAAATCGCGCCAACACTGGGGAACGGACAGAAAAAAGCCCAACCGGAAAAGGTTGGGCTTTGGGTAAATGGTGGAGGTGGCGGGAGTTGAACCCGCGTCCGAAGGCGTTTGACGCCCGGTACTACATGCTTAGCTCACCGTTGAGTCTCGTCCGTCGGCAGCACGGTGGGCGAAGCGCGCCGATGGACCAGCCCGTCAGTTTTAGCCGAAGGCCGACGAGCGGCGGTCTTCTGGCGATCCCGTGATGATGACCCTACATCCACGAGCACGAGCACAAGTGGGTTCGGGGCTAGGCCTTAAGCGGCCAGAGCGTAGACGTCGTCGTTGGCGTCTGAAGTTTTGCCGCTGGATTAACGAGGAAAGCTGCCCCCTCGGCATGCACCAAGCCATCGCACTACCCCCGTCGAAGCCGTGACACCCCCGGGGAAAGCTGGATCGGCAGGACAGTATATGGGGCCGCCGCGCGCGGCATCAAGGCGCGCGAATGCGTGGTCACGCGCGGTTCACTGCACCAGCGGCGAGGCGGCGGCGTCGAGCTCCACGCCCTCCACCTCGGCCTGGCCGGCCAGCACGCGCACGTACTGGCCGAGCGCGCGCGCTTCGCTGCGCTGGCGCAGTTCGGCGGCGACGCGCTCGCGCACGGCCTCGAACGGCAACTGCTCGCCGGGGATGCGCCGGTCCACGGCGACGATGTGGAAGCCGTGGCGCGTGTTGACCAGCTTCGGCAGCACGCCGACCGTTTCGTCCTCGAACAGCGCGCGCTCGAATTCGGGCACGGTCTCGCCGCGCTGCAACTGGCCGAGCACGCCGCCCTGCGCGCCGGACGGGCAGTTGGACTTGGCGCGCGCACGTTCCGCGAACAGATCCGGCTTCATGCGCAGCTCGGCCAGCATCGCCTCGGCCAGCGCGCGCACCGCGGCCACCGGCGAGCCCGGCGTGATCTGGAACAGGATGTGCCGGGCGTGCACCAGGTCGCCGCTGCGGTAGCGCTGCGCGTTCTGCTCGTAGTAGCGCCGGCACTCGGCTTCCTCCGGTTCCGGCACGCGGACCTCTTCGGCGAGGGTGCGCTCGATGGCGCGCTCGACCGCCTCGGTCGGCGCGCCCTCTTCGAGCAGGCCGAGCGCGACCGCACGCTGGCGCAGCAATTCGTGGACCGCGGCCAGTTGCGGGGTCGGCCAGTCCTCGCCGGCGACGGCGACGCCGTTGACGCGCACGCTCATGCGCGCACCGCGCGCTTGCGCGTGCGGACCAGTTGGTATGGACGGAACAGATAGGCCAGCACGCCGGCGCCGCTCCAGATGTGCACCATGCGCGTGAACGGCGACACCAGGAAGATGGTGAAGCCGAGCAGGATGTGCAGGCGGTACACCCACGGCACGTTGACCAGCAGCGCGGCGACGCCGCTCTTGAAGGTGACGATGCCCTTCACGTAGTCGGTGAGCAGCTCGAACATCGCGCCGTCCATGTGCTGCGCCGAAAGCGGCACGGTGACCAGGCCGAGCAGCAGTTGCAGCCACAACATCAGCACGATCGAGATATCCCACTTGCGGCTGTTGCGGCGGATGCGCGGATCGCCGAGCCGGCGATAGATGAGGATGCTGAGGCCGATGATCGCGACCAGCCCGGCGATGCCGCCGCCGACCATCGCCAGCAACTGGTGCTGGGCCGGGTCCAGCGCCCAGTCCACCGCCCAGTGCGGCGCGAGGAAGCCGAGGAAATGGCCGATCACCACCACCAGGATGCCGTAGTGGAACAGGTTCGAGCCGATCCGCAGCTGGCCGGCGCGCAGCATCTGCGAGGAATCGCTCTTCCAGGTGTACGGTTCGCGGTCGAAGCGCACCAGGCTGCCGAGCAGCAGCACCGCCAGGCACAGGTACGGATAGATGCCGAACAGGAACAGGTGCAGGTCGTAGGATGCGTTCATGCCAGGGTCTCCTGCGCGGACGCGGCGGGATTAGGTGGGGTCGTCATGACGAGCGCCGCTCTGGCTGCGCGATCGCGGCCTGCGGTTCGGGCGCCGCGAACGCGGGGCGTTCCTCCCAACTGCGGTCGAGATCCTCGGGCGGCGGGGTGGGCGCGTGCGGATCGAGGCCCGCCGCGTCGGCCAGCGCCAGTAGCGCCGCCGGCACGGCGGCGTAGCGGCTGTCGCGGCGCAGCAGCGTGTTGCCGAGCGCGCGCAGGATGTGCGCGCAGTCGGCCAGCGTCTCGCGGGTTTCGGCGGGTTCGCGGCAGCTCAGGTATTCGAGCAGCACCGGCAGGTGGTCGGGCAGTTCGCCGCCGCGCGGCTCCAGGCCGGCGTCGAGGTAGCGCTGGCGCAGGTCCAGCATCGCCGGTCCGCGCTCGCGGCCGTCGCCGTGCACGTGCTCGAACAGGTTCAGCGAGGTGGTGCGGCCGCGGTCGAACAGGTCGACGTAACGCGCCTCGGCCTCCAGCGCGTCGGCGCCGGCGATGTCGTCGGCGAGCGCGAGCAGGTCGTCGCGCAGGCCGGCGTCCAGCGCGCGCGCGGCGCGCACGGCGTCGGCGATCTCGGGCAGCGCGGCGCGCAGTTCGGCGTCGGGATAGGCGAGCAGGGCGGACAGCGCGCGCAGCAGGGTGGCGTGGTCGGTGCGCACGTCAGTCCTCGTCCAGCATGCGGATCGGGATGACCTTGCGCCGGCCCATGCGCCCGCCGAACAGGCTGGACCTGGCCTCGACGCCGTCGCAGCCGTTGCCGAAGGAGAAGCCGCAGCCGCCGCGCAGGGCGTAGGCGTTCTCGGCTTCCTCGCGGTGCGCGGTGGGGATGACGAAGCGGTCCTCGTAGTTGGCGATGGCGAGGTAGCGGTGCATGTCCTCGGCGGTGGCGGCGTCGAGCCCGACCTGTTCCAGCAGCGCCGCGTCCTGCGTCTCGCCGAGCTGGCGCGCGCGGAACCAGGCGCGCATCGCCAGCATGCGCTTAAGCGCGCTGACTACCGGCGCCTCGTTGCCGGCGGTGAGCAGGTTGGCGAGGTAGCGCACCGGGATGCGCAGCGAGTCGACATCGGGCAGGCCGCCGCTGCTTTCGATCGCGCCGGCGTTGGCGTGCGCCTGGATCGGCGACAGCGGCGGCACGTACCACACCATCGGCAGCGTGCGGTACTCGGGATGCAGCGGGAAGGCGATCTTCCACTCCACCGCCATCTTGTAGGTGGGCGAGCGGCGCGCCGCCTCCAGCCACGCTTCCGGCACGCCGTCGGCGCGCGCCTGGCGCTGCACCTCGGGATCGTTCGGGTCGAGGAACACGTCGAGCTGGGCCTGGTAGAGGTCCTGCGGGTTTTCCGCCGACGCCGCCTCGGCAATGCGGTCGGCGTCGTACAGCAGCACGCCGAGGTAGCGGATGCGGCCGACGCAGGTCTCCGAGCACACGGTCGGCATGCCCGCCTCGATGCGCGGATAGCAGAACGTGCACTTCTCGGCCTTGCCGGTGGTCCAGTTGTAGTAGATCTTCTTGTACGGGCAGCCCGAGACGCACATGCGCCAGCCGCGGCACTTGTCCTGGTCGATCAGGACGATGCCGTCCTCCTCGCGCTTGTAGATCGAGCCGGACGGGCAGGACGCCACGCAGGTCGGGTTGAGGCAGTGCTCGCACAGCCTCGGCAGGTACATCATGAAGGTGTTTTCGAACTGCCCGTAGATGTCCTTCTGCACCGCCTCGAAGTTGTAGTCGGCGCTGCGCTTGTCGAATTCGCCGCCGAGGATTTCCTCCCAGTTCGGGCCCCATTCGACCTTGTCCATGGTGCGCCCGCTGATCAGCGAGATCGGCCGCGCCACCGGCGCGGTGGGCAGCTCGGGCGCGGTCTGCAGGTTCTCGTAGTCGAACGTGAACGGCTCGTAGTAGTCGTCGATCTCGGGCAGGTGCGGGTTGGCGAAGATCTTCGCCAGCACCGCGAAGCGGCCGCCCTGTTTCGGCACCAGCCGGCCGTCGGGCTTGCGCTCCCAGCCGCCGCGCCAGCGCTCCTGGTTCTCCCAGTCCTTCGGATAGCCGATGCCGGGCTTGGTCTCGACGTTGTTGAACCAGGCGTACTCCATGCCCTTGCGCGAGGTCCACACGTTCTTGCAGGTGACCGAGCAGGTGTGGCAGCCGATGCACTTGTCCAGGTTCAGCACCATCGCGATCTGTGCGCGGATCTTCATGTCGCGTCCTCCCTCACGCCCGGTGGGCGTGCAGCTGCGCTTCGCGGGCCGCACGCTGCGCGCGGTCCATCCAGTCCACCTTCTCCATCTTGCGCACGATCACGAATTCGTCGCGGTTGGATCCGACGGTGCCGTAGTAGTTGAATCCGTAGGACAACTGCGCGTAGCCGCCGATCATGTGGGTCGGCTTCAGTACCGTGCGCGTGACCGAGTTGTGGATGCCGCCGCGCATGCCGGTGATCTCCGAGCCCGGCACGTTCACGATCTTCTCCTGCGCGTGGTACATCATGCACATGCCCTCGTGCACGCGCTGGCTGACCACCGCGCGCGCGGTCAGCGCGCCGTTGACGTTGAACAGCTCGATCCAGTCGTTGTCGACGATGCCGGCGCGCCGGGCGTCGGTTTCGGACAGCCACACGATAGGGCCGCCGCGCGACAGCGTCAGCATGATCAGGTTGTCGGTGTAGGTGGAGTGGATGCCCCACTTCTGGTGCGGGGTGATGAAGTTCAGCACGATCTCGGGATGGCCGTTGCCGCGCTTGCCGGACAGCGGCGCGATCGTGCGCGTGTCGATCGGCGGGCGGTACAGCGCGAAGCCCTCGCCGAAATCGCGCATCCAGGCGTGGTCCTGGTAGAACTGCTGGCGGCCGCTCAGCGTGCGCCACGGGATCAGCTCGTGCACGTTGGTGTAGCCGGCGTTGTAGCTGACGTGCTCGCTCTCGATGCCCGACCAGGTCGGCGAGCTGATGATCTTGCGCGGCTGCGCCTGGATGTCGCGGAAGCGGATCTTCTCGTCCTCGCGCGCCTCGGCGAGGTGGGTGTGGTCGCGGCCGGTGATCTTCGACAGCGCCGCCCACGCCTTCACCGCCACCTGGCCGTTGGTTTCCGGCGCGAGGTGCAGGATCACCTCGGCGGCGTCGATGTCGCTGTCGATGCGCGGACGGCCCTTGGCCGGGCCGTCGGCCACGGTGTAGTTCAGCTCGGCCAGCCCGCGCACTTCCTCCTCGGTGTTCCAGCCGATGCCCTTGCCGCCGTTGCCGAGCTTGTCCATCAGCGGCCCCAGCGCGGTGAAGCGCGCGTAGGTGGCTGGATAGTCGCGCTCGACCAGCGCGATGTTAGGCGCGGTCACGCCGGGCACCAGGTCGCATTCGCCCTTCTTCCAGTCGCGCACCTCGAACGGCTGCGCGATCTCGCCGGCGGTGTCGTGCATGATCGGCGTCAGCACCACGTCGCGCTCGACGCCGAGGTGGCCCGGCGCGTATTCGGAGAAGCGCTTCGCGATCGCCTTGAAGATCTCCCAGTCGCTGCGCGATTCGTACACCGGATCGACCGCCGCCGACAGCGGATGGATGAACGGGTGCATGTCGGAGGTGTTGAGGTCGTTCTTCTCGTACCAGGACGCGGTCGGCAGCACCACGTCGGAGTACAGGCACGAGGTGGACATGCGGAAGTCGAGGGTGACGACCAGGTCGAGCTTGCCCTCCGGCGCCTGCGCGTGCCAGGCGACTTCCTCCGGCTTGTGCCCGCCGTCCTCGCCGAGGTCCTTGCCCTGCAGGCCGTGGCGGGTGCCGAGGAAGTGGCGCAGGAAATACTCGTGGCCCTTGCCGGAGGAGCCGAACAGGTTGGAGCGCCAGATGAACAGGTTGCGCGGGAAGTTGGCGGGATTGTCGGGATCCTCGCAGGCCATGTGCAGGTCGCCGGACTTCAGCGCCTTGGCCACGTAGTCCTTCGGGTTCATGCCGGAACGCTCGGCCGCGCGCGCGACTTCCAGCGGGTTGCGGTCGAGCTGCGGCGCCGACGGCAGCCAGCCCATGCGCTCGGCGCGCACGTTGCAGTCGATCAGGCTGCGCCCGTACTTGCCGCGCTCGGCCAGCGGCGACAGCAGCTCGTCGACGTCGAGCTTTTCGTAGCGCCACTGGTCGGAGTGCGCGTAGAAGAACGAGGTGCCGTTCATCTGCCGCGGCGGGCGCACCCAGTCCAGCGCGAACGCCAGCGCGGTCCAGCCGGTCTGCGGGCGCAGCTTCTCCTGACCGACGTAGTGCGCCCAGCCGCCGCCGGAGATGCCGATGGTGCCGCACAGCATCAGGAAATTGATGATGCTGCGGTAGTTCATGTCCTGGTGGAACCAGTGGTTCATGCCCGCGCCGATGATCACCATCGAGCGGCCGCGGGTCTTCTCGGCGTTGGCGGCGAACGCGCGCGCGACCGCGACCGCCTGCTCGGCGGGCACGCCGGTGATCGCCTGCTGCCACGCCGGCGTGTACGGCACGTCGTCGGCGTAGCTGGCGGCGCAGGCGCCGCCGAGGCCGCGGTCGAGGCCGTAGTGCGCGCACAGCAGGTCGAACGCGGTGGCGACCATCACCTCGCCGCCGCGCGTCGCCACGCGCCGCGCTGGCACGCGGCGCAGCAACACGTCGCCGTCCTGGTCGTTGTGCGGGAAGTGCGCGTGCGGGGTGCCGCCGAAGTAGGGGAAGGCGACGTCCAGCACGTCGTCGCGGCGGTCGATCTGGCTCAGCGCCAGCGTGACCTCGCGGCCGTCGGCGGCCTTCTGCTCGAGGTTCCACTTGCCGTGGTCGGGGCTGTCCTTGCCGGGCCAGCGGAAGCCGATCGCGCCCTGCGGCACCACCGGCTTGCCATCGGCGTCGAAGCCGACGGTCTTCCAGTCGGCGTGCTCGGCGCTGCCCAGCGCGTCGGCGAAATCGCTGGCGCGCAGGTAGCGGTCGGGCACCCAGCGCGCGCCGTCGCGGCGCAGCGTGACCAGCAGCGGCAGGTCGGTGTAGCGGCGGCAGTAGTCCTGGAAGTATTCGGCCTGGCGGTCGAGGAAGAACTCGCGCAGGATCACGTGGCCCATCGCCATCGCCAGCGCGGCGTCGGTGCCTTGCTTGGGGTGCAGCCACAGGTCCGAGAGCTTGGAGACTTCCGCGTAGTCGGGCGTGATCGCGACGACCTGCGTGCCGTTGTAGCGCGCCTCGACGAAGAAGTGCGCGTCCGGCGTGCGCGTCTGCGGCACGTTCGAGCCCCAGGCGATGATGTAGCCGGAGTTGTACCAGTCGGCCGATTCCGGCACGTCGGTCTGCTCGCCCCAGGTCTGCGGGCTGGACGGCGGCAGGTCGCAGTACCAGTCGTAGAACGACAGCAGGCTGCCGCCGATCAGGCTGAGATAACGCGCGCCCGAAGCGTACGACACCATCGACATCGCCGGGATCGGCGAGAAGCCGACCACGCGGTCGGGGCCGTGCGTCTTGATCGTGTGCACGTTGGCGGCGGCGATGATCTCCAGCGCCTCGTCCCAGCGCGCGCGCACGAAGCCGCCGAGTCCGCGCGCCGCCTTGTAGTCGGCCGCGGCCGGATCGGCCATCAGCGCCGTCCACGCCTCGACCGGCTGCATCGTCTTGCGCGCCTCGCGCCAGCGCCGCAGCAGGCGGCCGCGCACCATCGGGTATTTCAGGCGGTTGGCGCTGTACAGGTACCACGAGTACGACGCGCCGCGCGAACAGCCGCGTGGCTCGTGGTTGGGCATGCCGGCGCGGGTGCGCGGGTAGTCGGTCTGCTGGGTTTCCCAGGTGACCACGCCGCTCTTGACGTAGATCTTCCAGCTGCACGAGCCGGTGCAGTTCACGCCGTGGGTGGAGCGCACGATCTTGTCGTGCTGCCAGCGGTTGCGGTAGCCGTCCTCCCACTGGCGGTTCTCCGCACGCACTTCGCCGTGGCCGTCCGCAAACGCCTCGCGTGGACGGGAGAAATAGCGCAGCCGGTCGAGGAAATGGCTCATGGCGTGCCTCCTTGTCAGTGCGGCACGAGCCGCTCAGGGCCCGGTCGAGGGTTCACGACCGTGGAAATCCACGCGCCGCACCTCGGTGAAGTAGATCAGGATCAGCGATACCCAAACGATGCCGTACATCAACATGAAGGCGCTGGAACGGATGCCGAGCAGATCGAGCAGGGCGCCCCACAGGATCGGCAGCAGGAAGCCGCCCAGGCCGCCGGCCAGACCGACGATGCCGGTGACCACGCCCAGCGCGTCGGGGAAGTCGTCGCCGAGATACTTGAAGGTGGAGGCCATGCCGAATGCCATCGCGACGCCCAGCGTGAACAGCAGTGGCGCGAACATCCATACGTTCAGGCCGATATGGAAGGACACCGGGCCGCGGATCGTCTGCACCACCAGTTGGGTCTGCGGGTAGGACAGCAGGAACAGCAGGATCCACGCCACCCACAGCACCCACCAGGTCAGGGGGTGCGCGCCGAAGCGGTCGGACAGGGCGCCGCCGACCGCGCGCAGCGCGCCCGCCGGCAGCGAGAAGCTGGCCGCCAGCGCGGAGGCGGCGGCGATGCCGAGGCCGTATTCGCCGATGAAGTATTGCGGCATCCACAGCGACAGCGCGGTGAAACCGCCGAAGGCCAGCGAGTAGTACTGGCAGTATTTCCACACGCGCGGGTCGCGTAGCACGCGCAACTGTTCGGCGAGGGTGGGCGCGCGCCTGGCGCCGCCGACGCCCGGATCCGGCGCCGACAGCAGCCAGAAGATCGCGGCGGTGGCGAGCAGCGCCACTGCATAGACGTGCGGCACGGCGCGCCAGCCCCAGGTATCGACGATCGCCGGCGCGACGAACATGTTCAGCGCGGCGCCGCTGGTGCCGGCGCCGAAGAAGCCCATCGCGAAGCCGCGGCGGCTGGCCGGGAAGAAGCGCGCCACGTAGGGCGTGCCTACCGCGAAGGAGGCGCCGACCGCGCCGAGGCACAGGCCGATGGCGAGGAACTGCCACAGTCGGCTGGCATAGGACACCAGCCAGACCGGCGCCGCGCTGGCCAGCAGCAGGGCCGTCATCACGATGCGGCCGCCGTAGCGGTCGGTCCAGATGCCCAGCGGCAGGCGCAGCACCGCGCCGCTGAGGATCGGCGTGGCGGTGAGCAGGCCGAATTCGGTGGCGTTGAGGCCGAGCTCGCGGCGGATCGGAATGCCGATCACGCCGAATGCCAGCCACACGGCGAAGCACACGATGAACGCGAACGTGCTCACGAACAGCACGCGGTAGGCCTTGCCCATGACCGCTTCCCCCCTCTGACAGGGTTCGTCGCAATGGAGCGCCGCACGGCCGGCTGGCGTGCGTACGCGCTTCGTTTCGTCAGCGCGGGCAGAATAACCAAGCCGCGTGGGGCTGGCTATGGCCGCGCCGCGGACGTAGTGTCGCAGGGGCGGGCGTGGTGGCCGTCGCGCGGTATCCGGCGCGGACCCTCGGGCGCGTCCGGATGTTGCCTACGCTTCGCGGTTGTGCGCACGCATGGTGCGCTGCTTCTCGCGGTTCCAGTCGCGTTCCTTCTCGGCGTCGCGCTTGTCGTGCGCCTGCTTGCCGCGCGCGAGGCCGAGTTCCACCTTGACCCGGTTGCCCTTCCAGTACAACGCCAGCGGGATCAGCGTGTAGCCCTTGCGCTCGATCGCGCCGACCAGCTTGTCGATCTCGGCACGATGCAGCAGCAGCTTGCGCGTGCGGCGGTCCTCGGCGACCACGTGGGTGGAGGCCGTGATCAGCGGCGGGATCGAGGCGCCGAACAGATGGATTTCGCCGCCCTTGACCAGCGCGTAGGCGTCGCCGAGGTTGATGCGCCCCTGGCGCAGGCTCTTCACTTCCCAGCCCTGCAGCGCGATGCCGGCCTCGAAGCGCTCGTCGATGTGGTACTCGTGGCGCGCGCGCTTGTTCAGCGCGATCGTGCCCGAGCCGGCCTTGTCGGCATCTTTCTTCTTGGTCATGTCCGTTAGAATCGCGCATCCGGCCCGGGGGCCATGCACGACAAACCTCGCAGAGTGATCCAGATCCGCCGCAGCGCCCTGGTGCGCCACACCCCGGCGCAGATGTTCGAACTGGTCAACGACGTGGAAGCATATCCGAAGCGCTTCCCGTGGTGCGCCGCCGCGCAGGTGCTGGCGCGCGGCGAGGGCGAGCTGACCGCGCGCCTCGACTTGCGCTTCGCCGGCATGGTGCAGGGCTTCACCACGCGCAATGCCCTGATGCCGCACGAGCGCATCGAGATGCGTTTCGTCGAGGGGCCGTTCCGCACGCTGGAAGGCGTGTGGACGTTCCTTGCGCTCGGCGACGCCGGCTGCAAGATCGCGCTGGCGCTCGACTTCGATTACGCGGGCAAGCTGGCGGCGCCCGCGTTGCGGCTCGGCTTCCAGGGACTGGCCGACCGCATGGTCGACGATTTCTGCCGCGTGGCCGCGCGTGCGTATGCCTGAGACGATCGCCGTCGAAGTGGTCTACGCCGAGCCCGGCCGCGCGTTCCGGCGTCGCCTGCGGCTGCCGGCCGGCACCACGGCGGCGCAGGCGATCGAGGCTTCCGGCCTGCGCGCGGCATTCCCCGCGCTGGCGATCGACCCCGATCGGCTGGGCGTGTTCGCGCGTCGCGTCGCGCCCGACACGCCGCTGCGCGAGGGCGATCGCGTCGAGGTCTACCGCCCGCTGCGGGTGGACCCGAAGGAAGCGCGCCGGCGCCGCGCCGGCTAGCCCTGGCCCGGCGGGTTGGTGCTGCCGCCTGCGCCGGGCTTCTGCTCCTTGCGCTTCTCGTCCGGGTACTCGTCCTTGTACTTCTTGCTCTCCTGCAGGAGCTCCTTGGAGTCCTCGGGGAAGAAGTCGCCCTCGGTGCGCACCAGTGCGTCGTTCTCGAAGTACAGGGTCAGCGCACGCGCCTGCAAGGTACGGCCGCGCTTCTGCAGGGTGGAGACATAGTCCCAGCGGTTCTGCGCGAACGGGCTGCTCACCGACGGCGAGCCGAGCAGCACCAGCACCTGGCGCTTGGTCATGCCCGGCTTGAGTTCGGCGACGTTCTTCTTGTCCAGCAGGTTGCCTTGCTGCACGTCCGGCTTGTAGACCAGGCCGCAGCCGACGAGGGCGGTGGCCAGCAGGGCTGAACCCAGCGCGCGGAGAAGCGTTTGCATGCCGTTCGTAGTCCGGTCCGGAAAGCGTCGGATGATACACTATGGTGCCCCGCTGGCACTGCGCTAGGAGGTGCTGCATGGAATCCCAGGAACTGCGCAAGGCCGGACTCAAGGTCACGCATCCACGTATGCGGATCCTGGAAATCCTCGAGGCGACGCATGCCCGGCACATGACCGCCGAGGATATCTACAAGCAACTGCTGACCAGCGACGAGGACATCGGCCTGGCCACCGTGTACCGCGTGCTGACCCAGTTCGAGGCGGCCGGACTGGTCACCAAGCACAATTTCGAGGGCGGCCAGGCCGTCTTCGAGCTGGACCGCGGCAAGCACCACGACCACATGATCGACCTCGAGTCGGGCCGGGTGATCGAATTCGTGAACGAGGAAATCGAGCGGCTGCAGCACGAGATTGCCGACAAACACGGCTTCGTGCTGGAAGCGCACAGCCTGGTGCTGTACGTGCGGCCCAAGAAGAAAGCGGCGAAGTAGCCGCGGAGGGAGCCGCGAAGGCACGTCCTTGTGCCCTCGAGGCGCCGGATCCTGCGATCCGGCACGCGCACCGGCGCTTCCTGCGGCGGACGCGGTTTCGGCGGGATCCTCTGCCGACAGCTGGCCGCGGTCCTGCGACCCAACGGCTTAGGGCGTACAAGGCCGCACCCGCCGAAAGTGCGACGCCCCCTTCTCCCCGCCGCCAAGATTAGAAGCCGCGTCGGGGACGGCGCTATAGGAATTTTTCCTAGGAAACATAGGGGGGGGCGGCATCCGCGTCGCGGGGCGGGTCAGGCGCGCTCACGCGCTTCCCCCTTCCGGTGGTGCAGGAGGCGCTTCCCCCTCCGGGGCAAATGCCGCCGGGCACCCGCGCCGCGCCTTCGGCGAAGGCACAAGGCAGGCCCGCGGGCGCGGGCCGTGGCGAGCGGATCAGGCCGCCTTGGCGTTCAGCGTGGCGACCGCGGTCGGCTCGCGGGTGGGCAGGCGCAGCAATACGCGCAGGCGCGTTCCGGCCGGTCCGGTGCGGATGCGCATTGCCCCGTCCAGCGCCAGCACGCGGTCGCGCATGCCCTGCAGGCCGTAGCGGCCGGTCACGGGTGGCGTGTCGGGCAGACCCACGCCGTCGTCGCTGAGGTCCAGCAGCACCACCGTGCGTCCGGCGTGCGGACTGACCCGTACGCGCAGATGGAAGTTGCGCGCGCGGGCGTGCCGTACGGTGTTGGTCGCGGCTTCCTGCGCGATGCGGTAGATCGCGGTGCGGGTGTCGTCGTCGATCAGCGTCGGATCGCCGTGCAGGTGCGCCGTGTAGCCGACCCCGGCCGCGCCGAGCATGTCGCGCACCGGCCCTTCGGCGAGCGCGCGATACAGGCCGAATTCGTCCAGCACCGACGGGCGCAGCGTGTTCAGCAGGCTGCGCACGGTGCGGCGCATGGTGGCGAGGATGTCGTTGATCGAGGTCGCCACATCGCTGAGGCCGGCGGCGTGCAGGCGCTCGTGGGCGAGCTTCACGCGGGTCTGGATCGCGGTCAGGTTCTGGCCCAGCTCGTCGTGCAGCTCGGCGGCCAGGCTGCGGCGTTCCTCTTCCTCGAGCCGCAGGTTGCGGCGGGCGACCTCGCGCAGGCTCTGCGCGAGCTGGTCCAGCCGCACGTTGGTGCCTTCCAGGCGCGCGTTCTGCAGGGCCAGGCGCTCGCCGCTGGCGCGCAGCGCCTCGATCGCGCTGCCCAGCAGCAGCGATGCGGTGCCGGCGACGGCGAGGAACATCTGCGCCTCGGCCGGCGCGTCCGCGCGGTGCGCCATGCCGGCGCCGGCGGCGACCGCGATGCTGGCCGCGAGCATCGCCAGCGCCGCGCCGCGCACGCCGTGGCGGAAGGCGAAATAGACCACCGGCACCAGCATCAGCGTGCGCGCGTACTGCGCCAGCGACGGCTCGGTGTCGGCCAGCGCGTACAGCAGCCCGATCGCCGGCAGCAGCAGGAGCAGCACGTGCCGCAGCAGTGCGCGCAACCGGGCCGCGTCCGGGCGCGCGTGCAGCAGCAGGATCATCAGCGGCAGCAGCAGCATGATCCCTAGATAATCGCCCAGCGAGTAGGTCAGCAGGGTGTAGCTGAGGGACGCCTCTTCCTGGATATCCACCACCTGCAGCACCAACGCGTTGGCTGCGGTGACCGCGACCGCGGCCAGCAGCGCGCCGACCAGCAGGTGCACGACGTCCTCGGGCGCCTCCAGCCGCACGTGCGGCCAGGCGCCGCGCAGCGCCCTGACCACCGCCGCGCAGACCAGCACGTGCGGGAAGGTGTCCAGCGCGAAGCCGAGCGGTCCCAGCCACGTCAGCGGCGCGTTCATCAGGCCGAAGGTGGTCCATTCGCCGAGGAACACGAACGGCCAGTAGCGGTAAGGGGCCAGCAGCAGCACGCCGAAGCGCAGCCCTGCCGGCAGGAACCAGTACAGCTCCGACATCCGCCACAGCAGCCACCAGCCGAGCCCGTAAGCGGCGGCCAGCGCCAGTCCGCGCAGGACGAACAGCAATCGCGAAGACATCCCCGATCCCCCACTCTGCCGCGCCGGCCGCCGCGGCTGCAGGAGGCGCCGCGGCGCGCTAAAGTGCGCGCATGTACCGCATCGTACTGGTTGACGATCATGCCATCGTCCGGGAAGGCTTCAAGCACCTGATCGAGCGCGAGCCCGATCTGGACGTCGTCGCCGAGTGCCGTTCCGCCGAGGAAGCACTGGAAACGGTGATCGCCGCAGCCCCCGACCTGGTGGCCCTGGACCTGTCGCTGCCCGACGGCGGCGGCCTGCCGCTGATCGAGCACCTGCGCAGCGCCGTGCCGACGACGCGGGTGGTGGTGCTGAGCATGCACGACAGCGAGCCGTACGTGTCCGAGGCGCTGCGCCGCGGTGCGCACGGCTACGTCACCAAGGGCGCCGCGCCCGAGGAACTGGTCGCCGGCCTGCGCGCGGTGCTGCAGGGCGAGCGCTTCCTCAGCTCCGATCTGGCGCAGCCGCGCGCGCAGGCCGGGCAGGGCGATCCCGCGCCGCTGCGCCGGCTGACCCTGCGCGAGCGCGACGTGTTCCTGCTGCTGGCGCGCGGATTGACGGCAAAGCAGGCGGCGGCCGAGCTGGGCATCGGCCAGAAGACCGTCTACATCCACCGCGCCAGCCTGATGGCCAAGCTGGAGACCGCTTCCGAGCTGGAGCTGTTCCGCCTGGCCGTGACCCACGGCCTGATCGAGGGCTGAGCCCGGCTCAGCCGGCCTGGGCGCGGTCCAGCATCTGCTTCGCGTGGGCGCGCGTTTCGCGGGTGATCTCGACGCCGCCGAGCATGCGCGCCAGCTCGTCGCGGCGGCCGCCGGCGTCCAGCGCCGCGATGAGCGTGCGCGTGGACTCGCCGTCGCTGTCCTTGCTGACGCGCAGGTGCGCGTGACCTTGCGCCGCCACCTGCGGCAGATGGGTGACGCACAGTGCCTGGCGCTCGCCGCCGAGCGCGCGCAGTTTCTGCCCGACCACCTCCGCGACCGCGCCGCCGATGCCGGCGTCGACCTCGTCGAACACCATCGTCGCGACCACGTCCAGGCCGAGCGTGGCGACCTCGATGGCGAGGCTGATGCGCGCCAGCTCGCCGCCGGAGGCGACCTTGCGCAGCGCGCGCGGCGGCTGGCCGGGGTTGGCGCTGACCAGGAACTCGCAGCGCTCGCGGCCCTGCGGGTCGGGCGCGGCGCCTTCGGCGGACTCCAGCGCGACCTCGAAGCGACCGCCGGCCATGCCGAGTTCCGACATCAGCGCGCTGACCGCTTTGCCAAGCCGCTCCGCGGCGCTGCTGCGCCCCTTGGACAGCGCCGCCGCCGCCGCCGCATAGGCCTGTTCGCAGCGTGCGCGCTCGGCCTGGAGCTGCTCCAGCGCCGCGCCGGAACCTTCCAGCGTCTCCAGTTCGGCGCGCAGCGCCGCCGCCCTGGCGTGCAGCTCGGGCATGCCGACGCGGTGGCGACGGGCGAGATCGTGCAGGCGGGTGAGATGGGCCTCGACCTCGGCGTAACGATCGGGGTCGAGTTCGAGATCCTGCGCGTAGCGCGCCAGCGCCGCGCCGGCCTCGCCGAGCTGGACGCCGGCGGCGTCCAGCGCTTCGATCACCGGCAGCAGCCGTTCGTCGAGCTCGGCGAGGCGTTCCAGCTCGCCGCGCGCGCGGCCGAGCAGGCGGCGCATCGCGAATTCGCCGTCGCCGTCGACCATCTCGCTCACGCCGGCGCTGCCTTCGACCAGGCGCCCGGCGTTGGCGAGGCGCCGGTGCGCGGCTTCCAGTTCGGCCAGTTCGGCCGGCGGCAGCGCCCAGCGGTCCAGCTCGGCGAGCTCGTGGCGCAGCAGGGCGAGGCGCGCGTCGCGGTCCTCGCCGCCGTTCAGCTTGTGCATGCGCGCGCCCAGTTCGCGCCAGCGCAGCGCCTGCGCGCGCGCCTCGGCGGCGGTCGCGCCGAGCGCGCCGAACGCGTCCAGCAGTTCGAGCTGGTGCGCGCGCGCCAACAGCGCCTGATGCTCGTGCTGGCCGTGGATCTCGACCAGCAGTTCGGCCAGTCCGGCGAGCTGCGCCAGGCTGACCGGGCGGCCGTTGATCCAGGCGCGCGAGCTGCCCTCGCTGCGGATCACGCGGCGCAGCCGGCAGGCGCCGTCGTCGTCGAGCTCCTCGCGCTCGAGCCAGGCGCGCGCGGCGGGCAGGGCGGCGAGGTCGAATTCGGCCGCCAGCTCGGCGCGCTCGCAGCCGGCGCGCACCATGCCGGCGTCGGCGCGCGCGCCGGACAGCAGCAGCAGCGCATCGACCAGCAGCGACTTGCCGGCGCCGGTCTCGCCGGTGACCACGGTCAGACCGGGGCCGAGGGCGATTTCGGCCTCTTCGACCACCGCGAAGTTCTTGACGTAGAGCAGCGCGAGCATGAAGTCCCTGCGGGTGCCCACCTTGCGGGCGCGCGCCATTCTAGCGTTGCCGGCGGCGCCTGCATGCAGCCCTGCGGACCCTGGCCGGACTTGGAATCGACCCGCCCAGGCCTTATTGACCGCATGGCGGGCGCTTGTTAGCGTCGCGTCGGCTCACGCAGCCGCAGGAACCATGACTCTGCTGTCCGGCCACTCCCTCGACCCGCGCGCACGCCAGTTGCTGCGCACCCTGATCGCCCAGTACCTCGTGGAGGGTCAGCCGGTCGGCTCGCGCACCCTGGCGCGCTCCTCCGGCCTGGACGTCAGCCCGGCCACCATCCGCAACGTGATGGCCGATCTCGAGGAGCTCGGCCTGATCGCCTCGCCGCACACCTCCGCCGGGCGCGTGCCGACCGCGCAGGGGCTGCGCGTGTTCGTGGACAGCCTGATCGAGCTCAAGCCATTGGGCCGCGACGAGATGGAGCGTCTCGAACGCGAGTTCTCGCGCGAGTCCGACAATACCCGCGACCTGCTCGGCGGCGTGTCCGCGCTGCTTTCCGCGGTGACCCACTTCGCCGGCGTGGTGACGGTGCCGCGCGGCGACGATTTCCCGCTGCGGCACATCGATTTCGTCGCGTTGGACGCCCAGCGCATCCTGGTAATCCTGGTGTTCGCCGATGGCCAGGTGCAGAACCGCGTGCTGCAGTTGCAGCGCCGGTTGGCGCCGGGCGAACTGGAGCAGGCCGCCAACTACCTCAACGCCCAGTACGCCGGCCTGCGCATCGACGAGATCCGCGCGCGCCTGCTGGGCGAGCTGCGCGCGGCCGGCAGCGAGCTGAACCGGCTGCTCAGCGCGGCGCTGGAAGTGGCCGCCGGCGCGTTCGCGCCGACCGCCGAGGGCGACGTGCTGGTCAGCGGCCAGACCAACCTGATGGGCTATCAGGAACTGTCCGACCTCGATCGGCTGCGCGAGCTGTTCGAGGCGTTCCAGCGCAAGCGCGACCTGCTGGCGCTGCTGGAGAACTGCGCGCGCGCGCCCGGCGTGCGGCTGTTCATCGGCGAGGAATCCGGGTTCGCCGCGCTGGACGGCTGCACCGTGGTGACCGCGTCCTACGGTGCCGGCGGCCGCGTGCTCGGCGCGCTGGGGGTGATCGGGCCGACGCGGATGGCATACGATCGCGTGATCCCGGTGGTGCAGGCCACCGCGCGGCTGCTGACCGACGCCTTGAATCGCGTCGTGCCGACCCAATAACCGCCGCGGAGGCGGGTTTTTCCGCAAGAATCGCGATGCTGCGGCAGGGGCCGCGGGCGTCGTTTTGACCGCAGGGAGTGACGATGGAAGAGAACAAGCCGACCATGCCGCCCGACGCCGACCGCGCATCCGCCGCGGGCGATCAGGTGCTGGCCGACACCGACGCGCTGATGCAGAAGCTCGGCGAGTACGAGGCCAGGCTCGCCGAGATGCGCGACACCGTGCTGCGCGAGCGCGCCGAGATCGAGAACCAGCGCCGCCGCCTGCAGCGCGATCTCGAGCAGGCGCGCCGCTTCGCCAACGAGAAGCTGCTCGCCGAGCTGCTGCCGGTGTGCGACAGCCTCGAACGCGGCCTCGCCGCGCAGGGCGCCGACGCCGCCGCGCTGCACGAGGGCATGGAGCTGACCCTGAAGGCGTTGGTCAAGGTGGCCGAGGGCAACGGCCTGAAGGCGGTCGACCCGGTCGGCCAGGCGTTCGACCCGGAGCTGCACCAGGCGATGAACACGGTGGAAGGCAGCGGGCTCGCGCCGGGCACCGTCGTCGCGGTGTTCCAGAAGGGCTACGTGCTGAACGACCGCTTGCTGCGGCCGGCGCTGGTCGCCGTGGCGAAGGCGCCGGAAGGCGCTTGAGATAAGGGCCCGCGGGCCCCAGTTTGCAGATCATCGCGGCCGCGGGGGCCGCATCGGAATTTCGGAGCGATCCACATGGGCAAGATCATCGGTATCGACCTCGGCACCACGAACTCGTGCGTGGCGATCATGGAAGGTTCGTCGGCGCGCGTCATCGAGAACTCGGAGGGTGATCGCACCACGCCTTCGATCGTCGCGTTCAGCAAGGACGGCGAGGTGCTGGTGGGCGCGCCGGCCAAGCGCCAGGCGGTGACCAATCCGAAGAACACCTTCTACGCGGTGAAGCGCCTGGTCGGCCGCAAGTTCACCGACGCCGAGGTCAGGAAGGACCTCGATCTGGTGCCGTACAAGATCTTCGCCCACGACAACGGCGACGCCTGGGTGGCGACCGCCGACGGCAAGAAGATGGCGCCGCCGGAGATTTCCGCGAAGGTGCTGATGAAGATGAAGAAGACCGCCGAGGACTATCTCGGCGAGGCGGTCACCGAGGCGGTGATCACGGTGCCGGCCTACTTCAACGACTCGCAGCGCCAGGCGACCAAGGACGCCGGCCGCATCGCCGGCCTCGAGGTCAAGCGCATCATCAACGAGCCGACCGCGGCCGCGCTGGCCTACGGCCTCGACAAGAAGGGCGCCGACCGCAAGATCGCCGTGTACGACCTCGGCGGCGGCACCTTCGACGTGTCGATCATCGAGATCGCCGAAGTCGACGGCGAGAAGCAGTTCGAGGTGCTGGCCACCAACGGCGACACCTTCCTCGGCGGCGAGGACTTCGACAAGCGCGTGATCGACTACCTGGTCGAGGAATTCAAGAAGGACCAGGGCGTCGACCTGAAGAACGACCCGCTGGCGCTGCAGCGCCTCAAGGACGCGGCCGAGCGCGCCAAGATCGAGCTGTCCAGCGCGCACCAGACCGAGGTGAACCTGCCGTACGTCACCGCCGACGCCTCCGGCCCGAAGCATCTCAACATCAAGCTGACCCGCGCCAAGCTGGAGGCGCTGGTCGAGGATCTGGTGAAGAAGACCATCGAGCCGTGCCGCATCGCGTTGAACGACGCCGGCCTGCGCGTTTCCGACGTCGACGAGGTGATCCTGGTCGGCGGCATGACGCGCATGCCGAAGGTGCAGGAAGCGGTCAAGGACTTCTTCGGCAAGGAGCCGCGCAAGGACGTCAACCCCGACGAGGCCGTCGCCATCGGCGCGGCGGTGCAGGGCGCGGTGCTGGCCGGCGACGTCAAGGACGTGCTGCTGCTCGACGTCACCCCGCTGTCGCTGGGCATCGAGACGCTGGGCGGCGTGTTCACCAAGATCATCGAGAAGAACACGACGATCCCGACGCGCGCCTCGCAGGTGTTCTCCACCGCCGACGACAACCAGACCGCGGTCACCGTGCACGTGCTGCAGGGCGAGCGCGAACAGGCGCGCTTCAACAAGTCGCTGGCCAAGTTCGACCTGGCCGGCATCGACCCGGCGCCGCGCGGCATGCCGCAGGTCGAGGTCAGCTTCGACATCGACGCCAACGGCATCCTGCACGTTTCCGCCAAGGACAAGAAGACCGGCAAGGAGCAGAAGGTCGAGATCAAGGCCGGTTCCGGCCTGACCGAGGAAGAGAAGGAGCGGATGATCCGCGATGCCGAGGCGCATCGCGAGGAGGATCTCAAGTTCCACGAGCTGATCGGCGCGCGCAACAAGGCCGACGCCACCGTGCACGCCGCGCGCAGCGCGCTGAAGGAGCACGGCGGCAAGGTGCCGGCCGACCAGATCGGTCGCGTCGAGGAAGCGCTGGCCGATCTCGAAAAGGTGATGAAGGGCGACGACAAGGCGGCCATCGAAGCCAAGACCGCCAATCTGGAGCAGGTCGCGCAGTCGCTGTTCGCGGCGGCGTCGGCCGGCTTCCAGGGTGGCGCGGAGGCGGAAGCCGGCGCCGGCCCGTCCAAGGCCGACGACGTGGTCGACGCCGAGTTCACCGAAGTCAAGGACGACAAGAAGTAATCAGGAATGGAGGGGGGAGTGGGAAGTTAGGGAGTAGGCTTGGCGATTTGGCCGGTTGGCCCGATCTTCCCGAGCCACGATCCTCGCGCCGTACCCACCCCCCATTTCCAACCTCCGACTCCCATCTTCCATGACCAAGCGCTGCTACTACGAAGTCCTGGGCGTCGAGCGTTCCGCCACCGAGGACGAACTGAAGAAGGCGTATCGTCGCCTGACCATGAAGTTCCATCCGGACCGCAATCCGGACGATCCGCAGGCCAAGGAAAAGTTCGTCGAGGTCAAGCAGGCCTACGAGATCCTGGCCGACGCGCAGAAGCGCACCCTGTACGACCGCCACGGCCACGCCGCGTTCGAGCACGGCGCCGGCAATGGCGCGGCCGGCTTCGGCGACGTCGGCGACATTTTCGGCGACATCTTCTCCGACATCTTCGGCATGGGCGGCGGCGGCCGTCGCCGCGCCGCGCGCGGCGCCGACCTGCGCTACGTGCTGGACCTCGACCTCGAAGAGGCGGTCGCCGGCATCGAGAAGCAGATCGAGGTGCCGACGCTGGTCGGCTGCCACCACTGCAACGGCACCGGCTCGGCCGACGGCAAGACCGCGGCCTGTCCGACCTGCCGCGGCCATGGCCGCGTGCGCATGCAGAACGGCATCTTCTCCGTGCAGCAGACCTGTCCGCACTGCGGCGGCGCCGGCCGCGTGATCGAGACGCCGTGCCGCGAATGCGAAGGCGAGGGCCGCCTGCACGACGAGCGCACGCTGTCGGTGCGCATCCCCGCCGGCGTCGACACCGGCGACCGCATCCGCCTGAACGGCCAGGGCGAGGCCGGTCCCGCGGGCGCGGCACCCGGCGACCTGTACGTCGAGGTGCGCGTACGCCCGCACGCGATCTTCCAGCGCGAAGGCGACGATCTCTACTGCGAGGTGCCGATCCGCTTCGCCCAGGCGGCGCTGGGTGCCGAACTCTGCGTGCCGACGCTGGACGGCGAAACCAAGATCACCGTGCCGCCCGAGACGCAGACCGGCCAGATGTTCCGCCTGCGCGGCAAGGGCGTGCGCTCGGTGCGCAGCGGCCGCACCGGCGACCTGCTGTGCCGCGTGGCGGTGGAGACGCCGGTGCGCCTCACCCGCAAGCAGCGCGAGCTGCTGGAGCAATTCGAGGCGACGTTCGCCGATGCCGAGGAGTGCGCGGCGCATACGCCGCGCGCCAGCTCGTGGCTGGACGGCGTCAGGCAGTTCTGGGCGCGGATGACGGCGTAGGCCGGAAACCGGAAGCCGGGGCGGCATCGCATGATGTCGTTCCCGCGCGAGCCGGAATCCGGCTCGCGATGCCGAGCGCCCGCGGGCAAGGGCGGTGCGTTTTCGTCCATGCGGGAATGGCGGCTTGTCGGCGCCTGGCGTTTCCCGTCGCTCGCCGGGGGGGTCTCCGCGCCGCGCTCACGTCCCGCGCTTCCGGACCCGGCCCCCTCGGCAAGCGCGGCCGCTCGCGCTACGCTCGGCGTTTCCGCACAGGAGTTCTCGCGTCATGACGCTACCCGTCCGCATCGCCGTCAACGGCGCCACCGGGCGCATGGGCCGTGCGGTGCTGGATCTGGCCCGCGCCGATGCGCGCTTCGCGCTGCGCGCGGCGGTGATCGCCGCGGGCGCCGAGCAGGTCGGCGCGCCGGTCGCCGGCGTCGACGCGCCGGGTGCGCTGCGCTATGCCGCCGGCTGGGGCGAGGCGCCGGGCCTGGACGTGGTGGTCGACTTCAGCACGCCGGCGGGTCTCGCCGCGGCGCTGGACCACTGCGAGGCTCACGGGGTCGCCCTGGTGGCCGGCACCACCGGGCTGGACGCGGCGCTGGAGCGGCGCCTGCAGCAGGCGGGCGCGCGCATCGCGGTGGTGCACGCAGCCAATTTCAGCCTCGGCGTCGCGGTGCTGACCCGTGCGCTGCGCGAGGCCGCGGCCGCGCTGCCGGGCTGGGATCTCGAAATCATCGAGGCGCACCACAACCGCAAGGAAGACGCGCCCTCCGGCACCGCGCTGGCGCTCGGCCGCGCGGCCGCCGCGGCGCGCGGCATGACGCTCGAGGCGGAGGCGGTGTATGCGCGCGAGGGCCGGCCCGGCGCGCGCCGCACCGGCAGCATCGGCTTCGCGGCGGTGCGCGGCGGCGACATCGTCGGCGAGCACACGGCGCTGCTGGCCGGCGCCGGCGAGCGCCTGGAACTCGTCCACCGCGCCACCGACCGCGCGATCTTCGCGCGCGGCGCGCTGGCCGCGGCGGCGTGGCTGGCGGGCCGCGCCGTCGGCGTCTACACCCTCGACGACGTGCTGGCGATGTGAGCGCGACACGTACGCTCGGCGTGGTCACCGCGGTGCTGGCCGGGCGCGCGGCGCCGTACACGCGGCCGGGCACGTCCAGCGCGATCGCCAAGCGCCCCGTCGAAGGGCGCATCGAGGTGGGACCGGAAGGCCTGGTCTGCGACGAGCAGGGCGATCGCCGCGTGCACGGCGGCGTCGACAAGGCGTTGCATCACTACGCTTTCGACCACTACGCCGCGTGGCGCGCCGAGATCGGCGCGCATCCGCTGCTGGCGCAGCCGGGCGCGTTCGGCGAGAACCTGACCACGCGCGGCATCACCGAGGCCGACCTCTGCCTCGGCGACCGCCTGCGCTGCGGCGAGGCGCTGCTGGAAGTGTCGCAGGCGCGCCAACCGTGCTGGAAGCTGTCCGACCGCTTCGGCATCGCCGACATGGCGCGGCGCGTGCAGGACAGCGGCCGCACCGGCTGGTACTACCGCGTGCTGTGCGGCGGCACGCTCGGTGCCGGCGACGCGCTGGTGCTGCTCGAACGCCCGCATCCGGCGTGGACGCTGGCGCGCCTGCTCGATCTGCTCTATCGGGACACGCTGGACCGCGCCGTGCTGGAAGGCGCGCTGGCGCTGCCGCTGGTGCCGTCGTGGCGCCGGCTGTTCGAGCGGCGCCTCGCGCAGGGCCGCGTCGAGGATTGGGGCTCGCGCCTGCGCGGCGACGCCGCGCCGGGTTGAGCGCGCTCAGTCCATGTGCACCGCGTCGCGTTTGCGCCCGGCGCCGTACTTGCGGTCGAGTCCGCCCAGCAGTTTCTTGAACAGACGCGAGAAGCGGCCGCGTCGGGTCTTGCGCTGCTTTTCTTCCTCGCTGGTCAGCCAGGCCACCTGGATCACGCGACGCTCGCCCTCGTAGGGCAGATGGCCGTGGAAGGAATGGTCGGTGCGCTTGAACACGGCGAACTCGCCGTACAGCGGCTTCAGCTCCGGCGCGGCGAGATCGTCGATGCTGTCGATGCGGTTGAGGAAGCGCAGGCAGCCGTCGCTGGTGTCGGGCCACTGGCTGTTGAGGTAGAGCAGGGCGGTGGCGACCTTCGAGCGCGAATCGGTGTGGATGGTGCCGTGACGCCTGTTCAGCGAGCGGCAGATCGTCACCAGGGTCGGGTATTGGCCCAGGTTGTCGATGCCGAGACGGGCGCCGACCGCGCTGGCGAACGCCGGCGAGGTCAGTACATCGACCAGTTCGCGAACCGTCGGGCCACAGTCCTCGGCCTCGTACGGGAAGAAGCCGGCGCCGCTGTAGCGCGGGAAGTCGTGATCGAGCGCGGCGCGCGCGGTATCGGGCAACTGGCCGTGCGCGACCATGAACGGGAACGGCTCGTGGCGGACCAGCGTGTCGGGCCGGTCGAGGCGGGCAGGATCGAGCAGGGCGTTCGACTGGATCATGGCGGCGATCGGTGCAGGGGAGGCGCGGATTTTACCTCCGCGTGCTTGAACGCGCGGTGCGCGCGACGGTGGACACCTGCGGCGGCGGCGCCTATCATGCTGTCCCGCCCAGAATCCTCTTCCAAGGTCCACAGGCCCGTGTCGCGCAGGCCTGCGGACCTTGTCGCACCCAAGGCGGTCCCATGAGCAGCATTCCAGCCCTGCTGGCCCTCGAAGACGGCAGCGTGTTCCGCGGAACCGCAGTCGGAGCGGTCGGCGAAACGGTGGGCGAGGTCGTGTTCAACACGGCCATGACCGGCTATCAGGAGATCCTCACCGATCCCTCCTACGCCCGTCAGATCGTCACCCTGACCTACCCGCACGTCGGCAACACCGGCTGCAACGCGGCCGACGCGGAATCGCACCGCGTGCATGCCGCCGGCCTGATCGTGCGCGACGTGCCGCGACGCCCCAGCAGCTGGCGCAGCGAGGAGAGCCTGCCGGAGTACCTGAAGCGGCACGGCATCGTCGCCATCGCCGGCGTCGATACCCGCCGCCTGACGCGCATCCTGCGCGACAAGGGCGCGCTGGGCGGCTGCATCGTGGCCGGCGAGGCCATCGACGAGGCCGAGGCGCTGGCCAAGGCGCGCGCCTTCCCGGGCCTGAACGGCATGGACCTGGCCAAGGTCGTCGGCACGCCGCAACCCTATCGCTGGAACGTCGGCAGCTACGACCTCGACCGCGCCGCGTTCCGCGCCTGCGAGACGCGCTTCCGCGTGGTCGCCTACGACTACGGCGTCAAGCACAACATCCTGCGCCTGCTCGCCGATCGTGGTTGCGACCTCACCGTGGTGCCGCCGCAGACCGCCGCCGCCGAGGCGCTGGCGATGAAGCCGGACGGCGTGTTCCTGTCCAACGGCCCCGGCGACCCCGCGGCCTGCGACTACGCCATCGCCGCCACGCGCCAGTTCCTCGATGCGCGCATCCCGCTGTTCGGCATCTGCCTCGGCCACCAGTTGATGGGCCTCGCGCTGGGCGCGAAGACGCTGAAGATGAAATTCGGCCACCACGGCGCCAACCATCCGGTGAAGGACCTCGACGACGGCCGCGTGCTGATCACCTCGCAGAACCACGGCTTCGCCGTCGATCCCGGCACGCTGCCCGCCAACGCGCGCGTCACGCACCGCTCGCTGTTCGACGGTTCGCTGCAGGGTTTCGCGCTGACCGACCGTCCGGCGTTCTGCTTCCAGGGCCACCCCGAAGCGAGCCCCGGACCGCACGACATCGGCTATCTGTTCGACCGCTTCGCCGCGCTGATGCAGGAGGCCCGCTGAGATGCCCAAACGCACCGACATCGAGAGCGTGCTGATCATCGGCGCCGGCCCGATCGTGATCGGCCAGGCCTGCGAGTTCGACTACTCCGGCGCGCAGGCGTGCAAGGCGCTGAAGGAGGAGGGCTACCGGGTGATCCTGGTGAACTCCAACCCGGCGACGATCATGACCGACCCCGGCATGGCCGACGCCGTCTACATCGAGCCGATCAACTGGCAGACGGTCGAGCGCATCATCGCCAAGGAGAAGCCGGACGCGGTGCTGCCGACGATGGGCGGGCAGACCGCGCTCAACTGCGCGCTCGACCTCGCCGACAACGGCGTGCTGGACAAGTACGGCGTCGAGCTGATCGGCGCCTCGCGCGAGGCCATCCGCATGGCCGAAGACCGCGAGCTGTTCCGCCGCGCGATGCTGGAGATCGGCCTCGAATGCCCGAAGGCCGAGATCGCCAGGACCTTCGAGCAGGCGCTGGAGATCCAGGCGCGCGTCGGCTACCCGACCATCATCCGTCCCAGCTTCACGCTCGGCGGCAGCGGCGGCGGCATCGCCTACAACCGCGAGGAATTCGAGGAGATCGTCAAGCGCGGCCTCGAGCTCTCGCCGGTGCACGAGGTGCTGGTCGAGGAATCCGTGCTCGGCTGGAAGGAATTCGAGATGGAAGTGGTCCGCGACCGCGCGGACAACTGCATCATCGTCTGCTCGATCGAGAATCTCGATCCGATGGGCGTGCACACCGGCGACTCGATCACGGTGGCGCCGGCGCAGACGCTGACCGACAAGGAATACCAGCGCCTGCGCGACGCCTCGATCGCGGTGCTGCGCAAGATCGGCGTCGATACCTGCGGTTCCAACGTGCAGTTCGGCGTCAACGCCGAGAACGGCCGCGTGGTGGTGATCGAGATGAATCCGCGCGTGTCGCGCTCCTCCGCGCTGGCGTCCAAGGCCACCGGCTTCCCGATCGCCAAGGTCGCGGCCAAGCTGGCGATCGGCTACACGCTGGACGAGCTGAAGAACGAGATCACCGGCGGCCTGACCCCGGCCTCGTTCGAGCCGACCATCGACTACGTGGTCACCAAGATCCCGCGCTTCGCCTTCGAGAAGTTCCCCGCCGCCGATCCGCGCCTGACCACGCAGATGAAATCGGTGGGCGAGGTGATGGCGATCGGCCGCAGCTTCCACGAGTCCCTGCAGAAGGCGCTGCGCGGCCTCGAGACCGGCAAGACCGGCCTCAACCCGACCGGCCTCGACCTCGCCAGCGACGACGGCCTGGCGCGCCTGAAGCGCGAGCTGCGCGAACCCGGCCCCGAGCGCGTGTTCCACCTCGGCGACGCATTCCGCGCCGGCTTGTCGCTGCAGGACGTGTACGCGCTCACCCACATCGACCCGTGGTTCCTCGCCGCGATCGAGGACATCGTCGCCGCCGAAGGCGAGGTGCGCGCGCAGGGCCTGAGCGCGATCGACGCGCCGCGCCTGCGCGCGCTGAAGCGCATGGGCTTCGCCGATGCGCGCCTGGCCGAGCTGCTCGGCACCGACGAGGGCGCGGTGCGCCACCTGCGCCGCACGCTGGGCGTGCGCCCGGTGTACAAGCGCGTGGATTCCTGCGCCGCCGAGTTCGCCACCAGCACCGCCTACATGTATTCCACCTACGAGGAGGAGTGCGAGGCGAACCCGAGCGCGCGCGACAAGATCGTCGTGCTCGGCGGCGGCCCCAACCGCATCGGCCAGGGCATCGAGTTCGACTACTGCTGCGTGCACGCGGCGCTGGCGCTGCGCGAGGACGGATTCGAGACCATCATGGTCAACTGCAACCCGGAGACGGTATCGACCGACTACGACACCTCCGACCGCCTGTACTTCGAGCCGCTGACGCTGGAGGACGTGCTCGAGATCATCGACCTGGAAAAGCCGAAGGGCGTGATCGTGCAGTACGGCGGGCAGACGCCGCTGAAGCTGGCGCGCGCGCTGGAAGCGGCGGGCGCGCCGATCATCGGCACCTCGCCGGATTCGATCGACCTCGCCGAGGACCGCGAGCGCTTCCAGAAGATGGTGACCAAGCTGGCGCTGACGCAGCCGTCCAACCGCACCGCGCGCAACGCCGACGAGGCGCTGGCGCTGGCACGCGAGATCGGCTACCCGCTGGTGGTGCGTCCCAGCTACGTGCTGGGCGGGCGCGCGATGGAAGTCGTCTACGATGACGCCGACCTGTCGCGCTACATCCGCGACGCGGTCAAGGTGTCGAACGATTCGCCGGTGCTGCTCGACCGCTTCCTCGATCATGCCGTCGAGGTCGACGTCGACATCATCGCCGACGCCGGCGGCAACGTGCTGGTCGGCGGCGTGATGGAGCATATCGAGGAGGCCGGCGTGCATTCCGGCGACTCGTCGTGCTCGCTGCCGCCCTATTCGCTGACCCCCGCGGTGCAGGACGAACTGCGCCGCCAGGTCGCGCTGATGGCGCGCGAGTTGAAGGTGGTCGGCCTGATGAACACGCAGTTCGCGATCCAGGGCGACACGGTATTCATCCTCGAGGTCAACCCGCGCGCCTCGCGCACGGTGCCGTTCGTTTCCAAGGCCACCGGCGTGCCGCTGGCGAAGATCGCGGCGCGCTGCATGGTCGGCAAGAGCCTGGCCGAGCAGGGCGCGTCGCGCGAGGTGATCCCGGCGTACTACTCGGTCAAGGAAGCGATCTTCCCGTTCCTGAAGTTCCAGAACGTGGACCCGATCCTCGGCCCGGAGATGCGCTCGACCGGCGAGGTGATGGGCGTCGGCCGCAGCTTCGGCGCCGCCGTCGCGCGCGCGCACGAGGCGGCCAACATCCGCGCGCCGAACGTCGGCAAGGCGTTCCTGTCGGTGCGCGACGCCGACAAGTCGCGCCTGCTGCCGATCGCGATCGACCTGGTGCGGCGCGGCTACGGCCTGGTCGCCACCGGCGGCACCTGCGCCTACCTGGTCGAGCACGGCGTGCCGTGCGAGCGCATCAACAAGGTGCTCGAGGGCCGCCCGCACATCGTCGACCTGATCAAGAACGGCGAGATCGTGTTCATCGTCAACACCACCGAGGGCAAGCGGGCGATCGCCGACTCGTTCTCGATCCGCCGCGAGGCGCTGCAGCAGCGCGTGACCTATTCGACCACCATCGCCGGCGCGCGCGCGCTGCTGCATTCGCTGGATTTCCGCGACGGCGGCAGCGTGCACAGCCTGCAGGAACTGCACGAGGAACTCGAGGCATGAAGCGTGCTCCCATGACGCGCAAGGGCGCCGAGCGCCTGCGCCTGGAACTGGAACGCCTGAAGAGCGTGGAGCGTCCGCGCATCATCAACGCGATCGCCGAGGCGCGCGCGCACGGCGACCTCAAGGAAAATGCGGAATACCACGCCGCGCGCGAGCAGCAGGGCTTCATCGAAGGCCGCATCAAGGAACTCGAGGCGACGCTGTCCACCGCCGAAGTGATCGACGTCGCCAGGCTCAGCCCGGGCGCGCGCATCGTGTTCGGCGCGACGGTCGAGCTGGAGGACGAGGCTTCCGGCGACACCGTGACCTACCGGATCGTCGGCGACCTCGAAGCCGACATCAAGCTGGGCATGATCTCGGTCAGTTCGCCGCTGGCGCGCGCGCTGATCGGCAAGAGCGAGGGCGACAGCTTCGATTTCCAGGCGCCGAACGGGCGGCGCAGCTACGAGGTGCTCGCCGTCAGCTACGAGGAATGAGCGCGGCGCGGCCCGCCGCGCGGAACGCGCGGCGCAAGCATCGTCGCCGGCCCTTCCCGCGCGCCGCCGCCGATCGAACCTTGTCCGTCACCTTCCGCCCGCTCGACGTCCGCCGGCCATGAACGCGCTGCACATCCTGTTGCCGCCCTACGCGCAGTGCGCGGGCATCGCCGCGCTGGCGCAGTTGCTGGCGCGCGCCGACCGCCTGGCCGACGCCGCGCCCGGCTATGCGGTCGCGCTCGGCGAGTATTTCCGCTGGCCGGGCGCGACGCTCCCCGCCGCAGCGCTGCTGCGCCAGCGCGCCGTCGGCGATGCGGAGGGCGCGACCTGGCTGTGCGCCGACCCGGCCTACGTGCGGCCCGACATCAACGGCGCGCGCATGCTCGCCTGCGGCAGCCTCGACCTCAGCCGCGCCGAAGCCGAGGCGCTGGCGCGCGAGCTGAAGCCGGTGTTCGGCGACAGCGGCGCACTGCTGGAAACGACGACGCCCGCGCGCTGGCACCTGCGCCTGCCGGCCGGCGCCGTGCTGCCGGCGTTCGCTGCGCCGGAAGACGTGCTCGGCGCCGATCTGTTCGAGCACCTGCCCGAGGGCAACGAGGGGCGCCGCTGGCGGCAGCTCTTCAACGAGGCGCAGGTGATCCTGCACCAGAATCCGGTCAACGCCGAACGGCACGCGCGCGGCGCCATGCCGGCCAACAGCCTGTGGTTCTGGGGCGGCGGCGCGCTGCCGGCCTGGGTCAAGAGTCCGCTGGCGGTCGTCGCCAGCGACGACGAACTGGCGCTGGCGCTGGCCGCGCGCGCCGGTGTCGACGTCGAGTCCCCGCGTCCGCAGGCGCTGGCGGCGGCGCGCGCCGGCGCGGCGCTGTTCGATCTCGAGCGCGTCGCCGCGGAAGCGCTGGCGCGCGACTGGCTGCCCGCGCTGGCCGATGCGCTGGCGCGCGGCCGCGCGACGGAGCTGCGCTTCGTGTTCTGCAGCGGCGAACGCCATCGGCTGGCGCGCTGGCACCGGTTGCGCTTCTGGCGCCGCGCGCGGACGCCGGCACCGTGACGCCGCCGCCGGCGCTGCGGCGGCGCGCGCTGGCGGGCGCGCCGCACGGCTGGCCGGCGCAGGTGCATCCGGTGCTGCAGCGCGTGTACGCCGCGCGCGGCGTGCTCTGTCCGGCCGATGCCGAGCATCGCCTGGCGCGACTGCTGCCGCCGCAGACGCTGGGCGGGCTGCCGCGCGCGCTGGACCTGATCGAGGCGGCGATCGCGGCCGACCGGCGCATCCTGGTCGCCGGCGACTTCGATGCGGACGGCGCCACCGGCTGCGCGGTCGCGCTGCGCGGCCTGCGCATGCTCGGCGCGCGCAACGTCGGCTACGTGGTGCCGAACCGCTTCGAGCACGGCTACGGCCTCAGCCCCGCGCTGGTCGCCACGCTCGATCCGGCGCCGGACCTGCTGATCACGGTCGACAACGGCATCAGCAGCCTGGCCGGCGTCGATGCCGCGCGTGCGCGCGGCGTCGCGGTGATCGTCACCGACCACCATCTGCCCGGCGAGCGCCTGCCCGCGGCCGATGCGATCGTCAATCCCAACCTGCCGGGCGATCCGTTCCCGAGCAAGGCGCTGGCCGGCGTCGGCGTGATGATCTACCTGCTGCTGGCGCTGCGCGCGAGGTTGTTTCCCGGCGCTCATCCTGATCGCGAAGACCAGGAAGCGGCTATCCATGGCCGCAGTTCCGGACAGAAACGCCCGGACCTCGCCGCGCTGCTCGACCTGGTTGCGCTCGGCACCGTGGCCGACCTGGTGCCGCTGGACTTCAACAACCGCGTGCTGGTCGATGCCGGCCTGAAGCGCATCCGCGCCGGGCGCGCCTGCGCCGGCGTCGCCGCGCTGGTGGAGGCCAGCGGGCGCAGCGCGGCCACGCTGGTCGCCGCCGACCTCGGCTACGCGCTCGGTCCGCGCATCAACGCGGCGGGACGGCTGGAGGACATGGGCCTCGGCGTGGAGTGCCTGCTGACCGACGACGCGGCGCGCGCGCGCGAGCTGGCAACGCTGCTGTCCGGCATCAACGACGAGCGCCGCGGCCTGCAGGCGGCGATGGTCGAGGAAGCCGAGGCGATGGTCGCGCGCGCCGGCGACAGCAACGCGATCGGCGTGGCGCTGTTCGATCCCGGCTGGCACGCCGGCGTGGTCGGCCTGGTCGCCTCCAAACTGAAGGAGCGCCTGCACCGTCCGGTGATCGCGTTCGCGCCGGCGGGCGAGGGCAGCACCGAGCTGCGCGGCTCGGCGCGCTCGATCGCCGGCTTCCACATCCGCGACGCGCTGGCCGAGGTCGACGCGCGCCACCCCGGCCTGCTGGGCCGCTACGGCGGGCACGCGATGGCGGCCGGATTGAGCCTGCGCGCGGCCGACTTCGCGCGTTTCGCCGCAGCGTTCGATGCAGTCGCGCGCGAGCGCATCGGCACCGGTTTGCTTTCGCCGGTGCTGCATACCGACGGCGGACTGCAGGCGGACGAATTCGGGCTGGCGCTGGCACAGCAGTTGCGCGACGCCGGGCCGTGGGGCCAGGCGTTTCCCGAGCCGCTGTTCGACGACGTGTTCGAATGCGTCGGCTGGCGCGCGATGGGCGAGCGCCATCTGCGCCTCGACCTGCGCGATCCGCGCGACGGCCGCGTGCTGCAGGCGGTGCATTTCGGCGGCCACGACGGCCTGCCGCCGCCGGCGCTGCTGCGTGCGGCCTACGAGCTGGGCATCGACGACTGGCAGGGCCGCACGCGCCTGCGCCTGCTGCTGCGCCATCGCGAACCTGCCTGAGCGCACGCCGCGATTCACCAGGGCGCGCTACAGTAGCGCGGCCATGCGGAGGTGCGCGCCATGATCGAGCTGATTGCCGGCATGCCGGTCGACACGCTGGGCTTCTCCGCCCACGGCACCGTCACCGGCGAGGACTACGAGCGCGTGGTGGTGCCGGCGGTCGAAGCGATGCTGGCGACCACGCCGAAGGTGCGCCTGCTGTACCACCTCGGCGCCGACTTCGAAGGTTTCGACGCGGCGGCGCTGTGGGACGACACGCGGCTCGGCTTCCGCCATGCGTTCGGCTGGGAGCGCATCGCCGTGGTCACCGACGTGGAATGGCTGCGCGCGGCGATCCACCTGCTGCATTTCTCCATCGCCGGCGAGGTGCGCGTGTTCGCCAACGCGGAGTTCGAGGCGGCCCGCCGCTGGATCTGCGAGCCCGCCGCCTGAGCAGGCGGGCGGCCGCGCCCCGACCCGCCCGAAAGCCTGATCGAGATCAAGCGCCGCCGCGCGCCGTGGCCTAGCCTGACCGTCGCGGCAGGCGGGCGAGGTGGCGGCGGATGGCGATGACCCTGAGCGTGACCTTCGACGGCATGGCGCCATCGGACGCGCTGCGCGCCGACGTGGCGCGCCACGCCGACAGGCTCGGCCGGTTCGCGCCGCGCGTGCAGGCGTGCCATGTCGTGGTGATGGCGTCCACGCAGCGCCGCCGCCAGGGCAACCTCTACACGGTGCACGCACGCCTGACCCTGCCGGGCGGCGAACTGGCCGCCGGCCGCACCGGCCCGGAAGACCACGGCCACGAGGATCCCTATGTCGCCGTGCGCGACACCTTCGACGTGCTGCGGCGCCAGCTCGAGGACCACGTGCGCCGCCAGCGCGGCGACGTGAAGACCCACGCGCCGCGCGAGTGACAACGTCGCCGCGTCCGCGGCGAAGGAGACGGCCATGCCGGTATGCGAAGTGTGCGGCAACAACTACGAGCGCGCGTTCACGGTGTTCATGGAAGGCCGCGAACACACCTTCGACGCCTTCGAGTGCGCGATCCACGCGCTGGCACCGCGCTGCGCCAGTTGCGGCTGCCCGGTGGTCGGCCACGGCGTGCAGCACGCCGAGCGCATCTACTGCTGCGCGCAGTGCGCGCGCCGCGCCGGCGTCGACGGCCTGGTCGACCACAACTAGGGGCGCCCTGATCAATTCAGCGCCGACCCCAATCTTCTGAAATCGAATGACGGGGTGATGTCCGCAAGGCCCGCAGCCTGCACCGCGCGGCTTGCCAAGGCAGCCGGCCTTGGCGGCATCGCGCGGCACGCCCCGCGAATCTTCCGGACGCCATGCGCCTGCGCGGAATTGCCCGGAGCCTCCCCGGCACGTTCAGCCTTGGCGGCGGTTGCGCGGCGGGTCGGCGGGCGTGCGCGGCGGGTGCGGCGGGCGCAGGTCATACTCGACGCTGCGCGTGCGCCGCGTCGGCTGCGGATACAGGCGCATCATGTCCATGATCGTCTCGGGCATGCGCATGTCGACGCTCAGGCCCAGCGCCGCGGCTTCCTGCGGGGCGATCGGATAATCGTGCGTCCAGTGACCGTCGGACAGCGCCGCGGCGAGCCGCTCGGCCGCTTCGGGCGCGAAGCGCTCGCCGACGATCTCGACGATGCACTTGCGCAGTTGGGCGATCGCCATCTGCGCCTGGTCGGCGAAGATGAGCGTGGCGTCGTCGATGTCCTTGGGCTCCTTGCGCGCGACCGCGCGCAGGATCGAGGCGGCGGGGTATTCGTCGATCTGCGGGTCGATCGGGCCCAGCACCGCGTGCTCGCACATCACGATGCGGTCGGCGGCCAGCGCGATCAGGGTGCCGCCGGACATCGCGTAGTGCGGCACGAACGCGGTCACGGTGGCGGGATGGCGCGCGATCGCGCGGGCGATCTGCAGCGAGGCCAGGGCGAGGCCGCCCGGCGTGTGCAGCACCAGGTCGATCGGCGTGGCCGGATCGGTGTCGCGGATCGCGCGGATCACCTCCTCGGAGTCGTGGATGTCGATGTAGCGCATCAGCGGGAAGCCGAGCAGGCTCATCGTCTCCTGGCGGTGCACCAGCAGGATCACGCGACTGCCGCGCTGACGCTCGAGCTGCGCGCGCAGCCGGCGCCGTCCGCCTTCCAGCAGGCGCAGGCGCAGCAGCGGCTGCAGCGCCAGTGCCAGCACCGCCAGCCACAGCAGCTCGCTGATCGACATCGGGCCGTCCTCCGCGCAAGCCGCAGTATCCGCAGCGGGTCGGCGGGCGGGTTTGCGTCAGGTCATGGTCGGCGGCGCCACGCGGGTGGCGCCGATGGCTGACGCCGGCCTGCGCGTGCTGCAGGTGCTGTACCTGATGGCGCCGGCCTATGCGGCCAACATGGCGCCGCCGTTCCTGCGCTTCTGGCACGGCTGGAACCCGCCGCTGCAGCGGCGCCTGTTCGGCGCGCACAAGACCGTTCTCGGCTTCGCCGCGGGCGTCGCGGCCGGGCTCGCGGCCGCCTGGCTGCAGGCGCGGATCGGCTGGGCGCACGCGCGGATCGCCCCGGCGGACTGGGCGGCGACCGGGCTGGCGCTCGGCTTCGGCGCGATGGCCGGCGACGCGCTCAAGAGTTTCTGCAAGCGCCGCGCGGGGCGTGCGCCCGGCGCGCCGTGGCCGCCGTTCGACCAGCTCGATTTCGTCGCGGGCGCACTGCTGCTGGTCGCGCCCTGGGTCGACCTTCGCGTGGACGAGGTCGCGCTGGTGCTGGGGCTGAGCTTCCTCGGCGACCTGCTGGTCAACCGCCTCGCGTTCCGCCTCGGGATCAAGGACACGCCGTGGTGATGCGCGCGGCCCGCGCTTGATCACGATCAAACGGCGCGCGGCGGATCGGCGTTAAGTGGAGAGGTTTCGGCAGGAGCGGCGTCGCCGCGGGGCGGCGCTGCCGCGTGCGGGCGATGAGCGCGAGCTTCGACTACTTCGATCACGACGCCGACGTCGGCGTGGTCGGGCGTGGCGCCACCATCGAGCGCGCCTTCGAGGCCGCCGCCGCCGCGATGTTCGCGATCATGGCGGATCCGGCCGCGGTGCGGCCGATCGAAACCGTGCGCGTCGAGTTCGTCGAGACGGACCCCGAGTTCGCGCTGGTGACCTGGCTGAACCGGCTGCTCGCCGAGGCGCGCACGCGCGGCCTCGCGCTGACCCGTTTCCGCCTGCGCCACGAGAACGGGCGCTGGATCGGCGAGGCGGACGGCCAGCCCTGGCATTCCGGCATCGTGCCCGGCACCGAGGTGAAAGGCGCGACGCTGACCGGGTTGCGCGTCGGGCCGGTCGGCATGAACGTCGAGGCCCGCTGCGTGGTCGACGTGTGAGGCCGCGCGATGGACCTGTCCCGTTTCGAACCGCTGGACGATTTCCGCTGGGCGCTCGCCGGCGGCGCGGGGCGCGCGCCGGTGATCCTGTACGGCGATCGCGAGCTGCTCGCGGCCATGGACGACAAGGTGCTCGAGCAGATCGGCAACGTCGCGCGCCTGCCCGGCCTGGTCGGCGCGGCGATGACCATGCCGGACGCGCATTGGGGCTACGGCTTCCCGATCGGCGGCGTGGCCGCGTTCGATGCGGAGCAGGGCGGCATCGTCTCCGCCGGCGGCGTCGGCTTCGACATCTCCTGCGGCATCCGCTGCCTGCGCACCGGGCTCACGCTGGACAAGCTGGCGCGCAAGATGAAGGCGCTGGCCGACGGCCTGTTCGTCAGCATCCCGGCCGGGCTGGGCCGCGAAGGGCACCTGCACGTCGATCCGCAGACACTTGACCGCGTGCTGGCCGGCGGCGCGCAGTGGGCGGTCGAGCGCGGCTACGGCAAGCCGGTCGATCTCGAATACATCGAGGACCACGGCCGCGCCGACGGCGCCGACCCTACGCAGGTTTCCGCGCAGGCCAAGGCGCGCCAGCTCGGCGAGATGGGCACGCTCGGTTCCGGCAACCACTACCTCGAAGTGCAGGTCGTCGACCGCGTGCTCGACGCCGAAGCCGCCGCGGCGTTCGGCATCGCCGAGGGCGACGTGCTGGTGTCGATCCACTGCGGTTCGCGCGGACTGGGCCACCAGATCGGCACCGAGTACCTGGTGTCGCTGGCCAAGGCGGCCGCCCGGCTCGGCATCGACCTGCCGGACCGCGAGCTGGCCTGCGCGCCGATCGCCTCGCCCGAAGGGCAGGCCTACCTCGGCGCGATGCGCGCCGGCATCAACTGCGCGCTGGCCAACCGGCAGATCCTCGCCTATCTGACCCGGCGCACGTTCGGCCACTTCTTCCCCGGCGCCGATCTGGAAACGCTGTTCGATGTCTCGCACAACACCTGCAAGGCCGAGCCGCATCGCGTCGACGGCCGCGAACGCATCCTGCACGTGCACCGCAAGGGCGCCACGCGCGCGTTCGGGCCCGGCCATCCGGCGCTGCCCGAACGCTACCGCGCGGTCGGCCAGCCGGTGATCATCGGCGGCAGCATGGGCACCGGCTCGTATCTCCTGGCCGGCTGTGCCGAAGGCGAGGCGCGCGCCTTTTCCTCGGCCAGCCACGGCGCCGGGCGGCAGATGAGCCGCAGCGCCGCGCTGCGCCGCTGGCGCGGCCGCCAGTTGATCGACGAGCTGGCCGAGCGCGGCATCCTGATCCGCACCGAGTCCATGCGCGGCGCCGCCGAGGAGGCGCCCGGCGCCTACAAGGACGTGCATCGGGTCGCGGAAGCGACGGAAGGCGCGGGACTGGCGCGGCGGGTCGCGTTCCTGCGCCCGAAGATCTGCGTCAAGGGTTGAGCGCGGCGCCGGATCGGGCGCGCCGCCGATGGCGCCGCGCGCGCGGGAAGGGCATGCGTGGCGCGTCGCGCTTTGCTAGCATTTGCACTCTTTACGCATCGCCAGCCGTCCATGCTCGAGACCAATCCGATCACCCAGCGCATCGCGGACCTCGCCGGCCGCGTCCACGCGCTTAGGGGGTATCTTTGACTACGAGGCCAAGCGTGAGCGCCTCGAGGAAGTCACCCGCGAACTGGAAAGCCCCAACGTCTGGGACGACCCGCAGCGCGCCCAGGAGCTGGGCCGCGAGCGCGCCCGTCTGGAAAACGTCGTCACCGGCCTGGCGCAACTGAGCAGCGGCCTGGCCGATGCCGGCGAGCTGCTGGAGCTGGCCGCGGCCGACGGCGACGAGGGATCGGTGAAGGCGGTCGCGGCCGACGTCGAGACGCTGGCCGCGCGCGTCGAGAAGCTGGAATTCCAGCGCATGTTCTCCGGCAAGATGGACGCCGCCAACGCGTTCGTCGACATCCAGGCCGGCGCCGGCGGCACCGAGGCGCAGGACTGGGCCGAGATGCTGCTGCGCATGTACCTGCGCTGGTGCGAGCACAAGGGCTGGAAGACCGAACTGCTGGAAGTGAGCGCGGGCGACGTCGCCGGCATCAAGAGCGCCACCTTCCGCGTCGAGGGCGACTACGCCTACGGCTGGCTGAAGACCGAGATCGGCGTGCACCGGCTGGTGCGCAAGTCGCCGTTCGATTCCGACAACCGCCGGCACACCTCGTTCTCCTCGGTGTTCGTCAGCCCCGAGGTGGAGGACGACATCGACATCGAGATCAATCCGGCCGACCTCAAGACCGACGTGTATCGCTCCTCCGGCGCCGGCGGCCAGCACGTCAACAAGACCGAGTCGGCGGTGCGCATCACGCACGTGCCCAGCGGCGTGGTGGTGGCCTGCCAGACCGAGCGCAGCCAGCACGCCAACCGCGACCGCGCGATGAAGATGCTGCGCGCCAAGCTGTACGAGATCGAGGTGCAGAAGCGCAACGCCGAGAAGGACGCGCTGGAAGCGACCAAGTCCGACATCGGCTGGGGCAGCCAGATCCGCAACTACGTGCTCGACCAGGCGCGCATCAAGGATCTGCGCACCGGCATCGAGCGCAGCGATACGCAGAAGGTGCTGGACGGCGATCTCGACGAGTTCATCGAGGGCAGCCTGAAGGCCGGCCTCGAGGCCGGCGCCAAGCGCGCCGACGCATAACGCTCCGCCGCCATACCGCCCGATCGCATCCCCCAACCAGCGCGAACGCCATGACCGAACCCGACGCAGCCCAGCCGACCCTCGACGAAAACAAGCTGATCGCCGAGCGCCGCGAGAAGCTGAAGGCGCTGCGCGGGCAGGGCATCGCGTTCCCCAACGACTTCGCGGTCGATGCCTTCGCCGGCGACCTGCAGGCCGAGTACGCCGACGCGGAGCGCTGGAGCGCCGAGGCGCTGGCGGCATCCGGGCGGCGCGTGCGCCTCGGCGGACGCATGCTGGCCAAGCGCATCATGGGCAAGGCCAGCTTCGTGCAGGTGCAGGACTTGACCGGCCGCATCCAGCTGTTCCTGCAGCAGACGGCGCTGGGCGAGGCCTACGAGGCGTTCAAGGGCTGGGACGTCGGCGACATCGTCGGCGCGGAAGGCGTGCTGATGCGCACGCGCACCGGCGAGCTGTCGGTCAAGGTCGAGGCGCTGCGGCTGCTGACCAAGAGCCTGCGCCCGCTGCCCGACAAGTGGCACGGCCTCGCCGACGTCGAGCAGCGCTATCGCCAGCGCTACGTCGACCTGATCGTGACGCCCGAATCGCGCCGCGTGTTCGAGCTGCGTTCGCGCGCGATCGGCTTCATGCGCAAGTGGCTGGAAGCCGCGCCGCGGCGCTTCATGGAGGTGGAAACCCCCATGATGCACGTGATCCCCGGCGGCGCCACCGCGCGGCCGTTCGTCACCCACCACAACGCGCTGGACATCGACCTGTACCTGCGCGTGGCGCCGGAGCTGTACCTGAAGCGCCTGGTGGTCGGCGGCTTCGAGCGCGTCTACGAGATCAACCGCAACTTCCGCAACGAGGGCGTGTCGACCCGGCACAACCCCGAATTCACCATGCTCGAGCTGTACCAGGCCTACGCCACCTACGTCGGCATCATGGACCTCACCGAGGCGATGATCCGCGAGACCGCGCAGGCCACGCTGGGCCGCACCGCCCTGACCTGGGAGGGCCGCGACATCGACGTCGGCCCGCCGTTCCGCCGCTGGGCACTGGCCGAGGCGGTGCGGCACCACAACCCGGAAATCCGCAGCGAGGAGCTGCGCGACGTCGCCGCGCTGCGGCGCCACTGCGAGCGCCTGAAGATCCCGTTCAAGCCGGGCTACGGCTGGGGCAAGCTGCTGCTGGAAATCTTCGAGAAGACCGTCGAGCACACGCTGGTGCAGCCGACCTTCATCACCCAGTATCCGACCGAGGTGTCGCCGCTGGCGCGCGCCAGCGACCGCGACGCGGAAGTCACCGACCGCTTCGAGCTGTTCATCGGCGGCAAGGAGATCGCCAACGGCTTCTCCGAGCTGAACGATCCCGAGGACCAGGAAGCGCGCTTCCGCGCGCAGGTCGCGGCCAAGGACGCCGGCGACGACGAGGCCATGCACTTCGACGCCGACTACATCCGCGCGCTGGAAGTCGGCCTGCCGCCGACCGGCGGCCTCGGCGTCGGCATCGACCGGCTGGTGATGCTGCTGGCCGACGTGCCCTCGATCCGCGACGTGCTGCTGTTCCCGTACATGCGCCCGGAGGCCTGAACGATGTGGTACGCGATCTACGGCCTCGACGTCGCCGATTCGCTGGAGCGACGCAAGTCGGTGCGTCCGGCGCACCTCGAGCGCCTGCACGCGCTGCGCGACCAGGGGCGGCTGATGCTGGCCGGGCCGTTTCCTGCGATCGACGCCGAGGATGCCGGCCCGGCCGGCTTCAGCGGCAGCCTGATCGTCGCCGAGTTCGAGGATCTGGCCGCGGCGCGGGCCTGGGCGGACGCCGATCCCTACGTCGCCGCGGGCGTGTATCGCCAGGTCGACGTGCGGCCGTTCCGCAAGGTGTTGCCGTGAGCGGCGACCGCGCCGCGCTGATCCGCGAGCGCGTCGAGGCGGCGCTGGCGCCGCTGGCGCTGGAGGTGATCGACGAGGGACACCTGCACATCGGCCACGCCGGCGAAGGGCAGGGCCACTTCCGCGTGCGCGTGACCAGCGAGGCGTTCGCCGGCAAGACGCCGATCCAGCGGCACCGCCTGGTCTACGCGGCGGTTGGCGATCTGATCCCGGCGCGGCTGCACGCGCTCGCCATCGAGGCGCACGCGCCGGGCGAGCGCTGAGCGCACGGCGCGTCGCGCGCCATGCGCATGATAAGCTTTAAATATAAGCTGTAATATCTTGAATATAAATATATTTCACATCACTGATTGCGCCCGGCGACTGCCCTTGGCACAGTGGCGACTTCACGCCGCGGCGCGGGGGCCGCGGCGGCCCCGCGCCCCTCAAAGCCGATAGCGATGCGCCTGACCACGATCAAGCTGGCTGGATTCAAGTCCTTCGTCGATCCGACCTCGCTGCACCTGCCGACCAACATGACCGGCGTCGTCGGTCCGAACGGCTGCGGCAAGTCCAACATCATCGACGCGATCCGCTGGGTGATGGGCGAGAGCGCGGCCAGCCGCCTGCGCGGCGACTCGCTGACCGACGTGATCTTCTCCGGTTCCAGCGCGCGCAAGCCGGTCGGCCAGGCTAGCGTCGAGCTGATCTTCGACAACGCCGACGGCACCATCCAGGGCGAGTACGCCGGCTACGCGGAGATCTCGGTCAAGCGCATCGTCAGCCGCGACGGCCAATCGGCCTACTTCCTCAACGGCGGCCGCTGCCGCCGACGCGACATCACCGACCTGTTCCTCGGCACCGGCCTGGGGCCCCGCAGCTACTCGATCATCGAACAGGGCATGATCAGCCAGATCATCGAGGCGCATCCGGAGGAGCTGCGCACCCACCTCGAGGAAGCTGCCGGCATCTCCAAGTACAAGGAGCGTCGCAAGGAAACCGAGAGCCGCATCAAGGCGACCCGCGAGAACCTCGACCGCGTGCGCGACGTGCGCGACGAGGTCGAGAAACAGCTCGACCACCTGAACCGGCAGGCGCGCGCCGCCGAGCGCTGGAAGGCGCTGAAGGAAGAGCAGACCCGGCGCGAAGCCGAGCTGCGCGCGCTGAACTACCGCAGCATCGCGCGCGCGCTGGACGAGCAGGGCGGCGGCTTGCGCCAGGCCGAGATCGAGATCGAGAAGCAGCTCGCCGAGCAGCGCCAGATCGAGGCGCAGATCGAAACCGGCCGCGAGCGCCATCAGGCCGCCGGCGAGCACCTCAACGCGGTGCAGGCCGAGGTCTACAAGGTCGGCGCCGAGGTCGCGCGCGTCGAACAGCAGATCCGCCATACCCGCGAGCTGGCCGAGCGCCTGGAGCGCTCGCGCGAGGAAACCGAACGCGCCTGGGACGAGCTGGGCGAGCACATCGCCGGCGACCGCAGCCAGGTCGAAACGCTGCGCCAGGCGCTGGCCGAAGGCGAACCGCGCCTCGAAGCGCTGAAGGAGGCCGGGCAGCAAACCACCGACGCGCTGCGCGCCGCCGAGGCCGGCCTCGCCGACTGGCAGCCGCGCTGGGACGCGCACACGCGCGCCGCCTCGGAAGCCGCGCAGGCGGCGGAGGTCGAGCGCACCCGTCTCGATTACCTTGATCGCCAGGGGCTCGACCTCGCCAAGCGCCGCGAAGCGCTGGAGGCCGAGCAGAAGGCCGCCGACGTCGGCGCACTGGACGCCGCGGCGGAAAGCATGGGCGCCGAGCACGAGGCGCAGCGCGAGCGCGTCGAGACGCTCGGCGGCCTGCTCGACGAGCGCAAGGCCGCGCATGAGCGCGTACTCGACGACGAGCGCCAGGCGCAGTCTGCGCTGAACGAAACCCGCCAGCAGTTGCAGGCTGCGCGCGGCCGGCTCGCTTCGCTGGAGGCGCTGCAGCACGCCGCGCTGGGCCAGGAGCAGGGCGCGGCCAGCGCCTGGCTGGCGCAGCTCGGGCTGGACAAGGAGCGCCGCCTCGGCGAGGCGCTGGAGGTGGACGCCGGCTGGGAGCGCGCGGTCGAAACCTGCCTGTCCGGATTGCTGGAGGCGGTGCTGGTCGATGATCCGCACGCGCTGAGCGGCGAACTGCAGGGCGCCGGCGAGGCCGACGTCGCACTGTTCGCCGCGGGGGCGCCGAGCGCGGCGCCGGTTGCCGGCAGCCTCGCCGAGCGCGTGCGCGGTCCCGCCGCCGTGCTCGGCCTGCTCGGCCAGGTGCGCGCGGCGGAATCGCTGCAGCAGGCGCGCGCGATCGCGTCGACGCTGCCGGCGCAGCAGTCGGTGATCACCCGCGACGGCGAGTGGCTGGGGCCCGGCTACGCGCGCGTGCTGCGGGCCGCCGGCAAGCAGGTCGGCGTGCTCGCCCGCGAGCGCGAGATCCACGTGCTGACCGCGCAAACCGAAACGCTGGACGCGCGCGCCGCCGAGCTGGGCGAGCGCCTGGAGACGCTGCGCACCGACAAGTTCGAGAGCGAGCGTGCCCGCGACGACACCCAGCGCGAGCTGTACCAGGCGCACCGGCGCATGTCCGAGCTGGCCGGCCAGTTGCAGGGCCATCGCGGCAAGATCGAAACCGCGCGTGCGCGCATGCAGAAGGTCGGCGCCGAGCTTGCCGAGCTTGTCGCGCGCAGCGCCGAGATCGAGGGCCAGGCGCGCGAGGCGCGCGCGCGGCTGGAGACGGCGGTGGCGCGCATGGGCGCGATGGAAGAGCAGCGCCGCGCGCTGGAGGCCGAGCGCCGCGGCTTGCTGGAAGCGCGCGAGGAAGCGCGCATGAACGCGCGCGAGGCCGACGAGCAGGCGCACCAGCACGCGCTCGCCATGGAGTCGAAGCGCACCGCGCTGGCCGCGCTGGAGCAGTCGCTGGGGCGCATGCACGCGCAGTTGGCGCAGCTCGAAGCGCGCCGGGCGGAGATCGCCGCCCAGCTCGCCACCGGCCACGATCCGCTCGCCGAGCTGGAAGCGGAACGCCAGACCTATCTCGACCAGCGCCTGCTGGTGGACCGGCAACTGGTCGAGGCGCGCAAGGCGCTGGAGGACTGCGACGGCGAGTTCCGCCGCTACGAGCAGGAGCGCCAGCGCGTCGAGCACCGCCTCGGCGAGTTGCGCGAGGCACTGTCGGAGAAGCGCCTGGCCGAGCAGGAACTGCGCCTGCGCGCGCAGCAGCTCGCCGAGGCGATCGCGGCCGCGGGCCTGGAATTGCAGCCGTTGCTGGCCGAACTGGACGAGGCGGCCGAACCAGCGCACTGGCAGCAGCAGCTCGCCGACCTCGAACAGAAGATCCGCCGCCTGGAGCCGGTCAACCTCGCCGCGATCCAGGAATACGAGGAGCAGTCGCAGCGCAAGACCTACCTCGACGCGCAGTTGGCCGACCTCACCACCGCGCTGGAAACGCTGGAGAACGCGATCAAGAAGATCGACCGCGAGACCCGCCAGCGCTTCAAGGAAACCTTCGACCGTGTCAACGCCGGCATGCAGGAGCTGTTCCCGCGCCTGTTCGGCGGCGGCCACGCCTACCTCGAGCTGACCGGCGAGGACCTGCTCGACACCGGCGTGGCGATCATGGCGCGCCCGCCCGGCAAGCGCGTCAGCAACATCTCGCTGCTGTCCGGTGGCGAGAAGGCGCTGACCGCGGTGGCGCTGGTGTTCGCGATCTTCCGCCTGAATCCCGCGCCGTTCTGCCTGCTGGACGAGGTCGATGCGCCGCTGGACGAGGCCAACGTCGGCCGCTTCTCGAGCATGGTCAACGAAATGAGCGAGCGCGTGCAGTTCATCTTCGTCAGCCACAACAAGGCGACGATGGAGGCCGCGCACCAGTTGTGCGGCGTGACCATGCGCGAGCCGGGCGTTTCGCGCCTGGTGCAGGTGGATCTGGCCGAAGCCGCTAAACTGGCCGGCGTCGCCTGATCCGGAGGAGCGCATGGGACAGCGGGCATTGGACCCCACCACGCTGCGCATCATCATCGCTGCCGTCGGCGCGATCGTGCTGGCGCTGATCTATGTTTTCGGCCAGCCGAAGAAGCCGGGGCAGGGGCGGCGCACGCTGTTCCGCCGCGGCGCCGACGAGCGCATCGAGCCGACCCTCGGCGAGGCCGCGCCGCCGCTGGACGACGTCGCGGAGCCGCGGCAGGGCGAACTGGACGTCGGCGCGTCGTTCGGCGCCCTCGACGAGCCGCCGCCGGCTGCCGAAAGCCCGGCGCGCGCGCGCGCCGCGGCGCAGCCGTTGCCCGGCCGCCGTCCCTACGACAAGCCGGTCGAGCGCATCGTCAGCTTGTTCGTGGCGGCGCGCCCGGAGCGCCCGTTCCGCGGCCCCGACCTGGTGGTGGCGGCGGAGAAGGCGGGGCTGGAATTCGGCGACCTGGGCATCTTCCACCGCCTGCTGGACGGCAAGCCGGAGCTGGGGCCGATCTTCAGCGTCGCCAACATGATCAAGCCCGGCAAGTTCGACATGCGCAACATCGACCGGCTGGAAACGCCCGGGATCAGCTTCTTCATGACCCTGCCCGGGCCGCTGCCGGCGCTGGACGCCTGGGACGCCATGCTGCCGACCGCGCAACGCCTCGCCGAGCTGCTCGACGGCATGGTGCTGGACGAGGAGCGCAGCACGCTGGGGCGCCAGCGCATCGCCCATATCCGCGACGAGTTGCGCGCCTGGGACCGCCGCCACGAAGGCGACGAGATCAAGTTCGGGCGCTGAGCGCCGCACCGCTGGTGTGGCTGCTCTAGCCGGCGCCGCCAGCATGGCGACGCGCCGGGCCCCGCGCACGGCGCAGTGCCGCCGGGAGGGCGATACCGCATGACCACGGATTCACGCGAACGCCGCGCGCAGGCACCGTCGCCGACGGCCGAGCAGGTGCGCAATCTCTGGCTGGCGGGGCTGGGCGCGGCCGCCGCGATCGGGCGCCGCGGGCGCGCGCTGTTCGCCGCGCTGGTCGCCGAAGGCCGCGCCGTGCAGGCGCGCGCCCGCGCGCGGCGCGACGGCGATCGCTGAACGCAGCCGCAGCCGCTACAATCGCGCCTTCCGCATGGTGGAATCCGGCGCATGTACCTGCCACGTCACTTTCGCGAAGAGCGCGTCGAAGTGCTGCGCGACGCGATGCGCGCGATCGCCTTCGCGTCGTTGGTCACGCACGGGCCGGATGGCCTGATCGCCACGCACCTGCCGCTGGTGTTCGACGCGGAGCCGGGACCGCACGGCACGCTGTACGGCCACGTCGCGCGCGCCAACCCGCACTGGCGCGCTTTCTCGGCCGATGCGCAGTCGCTGGCGATGTTCGTCGGGCCGCACGCCTACGTGTCGCCCAACTGGTATCCGGGCAAGCACGCCACCGGCGAGGACGTGCCGACCTGGAACTACATCGCGGTGCACGCCCATGGCCCGCTGCGCATCGTCGAGGAGCCCGCGCGCGTGCTCGACATCCTGACCCGCCTCACCGATCGCCAGGAAGCGCAGCGCGACCCGCGCTGGCGCGTCGGCGACGCGCCGGCGGCGTACGTCGAGCAGCAACTGCGCGGCATCGTCGGCTTCGAGATGCCGATCGCGCGGCTGGAAGGCAAGTGGAAGCTCAGCCAGAACCGCAACGCAGCCGATTTCGAGGGCGCCCGCGCCGGACTGGCGGCATCGGAGATCGAGCGCGAGCGCGAGGTGGCGGCCGCAATGGCGGCCGCGGACCCGCGCCGGCATCAGCCGCGATAGGCGCTGGCCAGGCGGTTGAGGTGCACGCGTTCGGCGTCGCGCAGGAACGGCGCCAGCAGCAGCATCACCTGGTAGATGCCGCGCCCCAGTTCCTGCGGCGCTTCGTGGCTGGAACCGCGCCGGACCGCGTCGTAGTCCAGCCAGAACGTGGCGATCAGCAGGATATTCTCGACCAGCGCCTCGACCTCGTCGGCGCTGGCGCGCATCACTCCGGTGCCCACCAGCCCGTGCATCACCCGCCGCGCCGATTCGCCGGAGCGCTCGAGCACGCGCACGAAGCGCAGGCGCAGCTTGCGGCTGCGCGCGAGGATGTCGACCAGATCGCGGTACAGGAAGCGGTAGTCCCACATGCACTCGAACACCAGGTGCAGTTGCAGCCACACGTCCTCGAGGTCGGGCAGGCGTTCCTGCGGCGCCTGCAGCGCGTCGTCCATGCGCTGTTCGTAGCGGGCGAACAGCTGCTCGACGATGTCGTCCTTGTTGCGGAAGTGGTAGTACAGGTTGCCGGGGCTGATGCCCAGCTCGTCGGCGATGTGGTTGGTGGTGACGTTCGGTTCGCCCTGGGCGTTGAACATCCCCAGGCTGGTTTCGAGGATGCGCTCGCGCGTGCGCCGCGCCATCGCCGCAGGCTCAGGCGCCGAGCTTGCGCACCAGCTCGATGTACTTCTTCATCGCCTCGTCCGCACCCATGCCCTTGAGCTTGGCCCAGGCCTCGTACTTGGCGGTGCCGACGAAATCGAAGAAGCCCGGCTTGGGACCGGTGACGTCGCCTTCCGAACCCTGCTTGTACAACGCATACAGCTTCAGCAACGTGTCGTTGTCCGGGCGCTCGCTGAGCTTCTTGACGTCCTCGGCGGCTTGTTCGAACTGTGCGTTCAGATCGGCCATGGCAGTGCGTTCCCTCCCCCGTAACGGACGAGCTTTTATCACGCGACCCTGGAGCGGTCAACGCGATGGCGCGTGCGTGTGGCCGGCGAGCTGGCGCTTGGCCGCGCAACGTGCGCGCGACTATGCTTGAAACGGGAGCGCGGCATGCTCGCCGCGAAAGCGAGGGTTTGCGCATGAGTTATTTCGTCACCGGGGCGACCGGTTTCGTCGGCCGGCATCTGGTCGAGCGCCTGCTGGCGCGCAAGGGCACCGTCTACTGCCTGGTGCGCAAGGGTTCGGAAGGCAAGTTCGAGGCGTTGCGCGAGCGCCTCGGCGCGCCGAAGGATCGCCTGGTCGCGGTGCGCGGCGATCTCGCCAAGCCGCGCCTCGGCGTGGCGCCCGCGCAGCTCGCCGCGCTGAAGGGCAGGCTGAAGCACTTCTTCCACCTGGCCGCGCTGTACGACCTCACCGCCGACGCCGACGCGCAGCGCAGCGCCAACGTCGACGGCACCCGCCACGCGCTCGAGTTTGCCGAGGCGGTCGGCGCCGGCTGCGTGCACTTCACCAGCTCGATCGTGGCCGCCGGCCTGTATCCGGGCGTGTTCCGCGAGGACATGTTCGACGAGGCCGAAGACCTCGATGCCAATCCGTATTTCCGCACCAAGCACGACGCCGAGCGGATCGTGCGCGAGGAATGCAAGCGTCCGTTCCGCATCTATCGCCCGGGCGTGGTGATCGGCCATTCGCAGACCGGCGAAATCGACAAGATCGACGGGCCTTATTACTTCTTCCGCCTGATCAAGAAGATGCGGCAGACGCTGCCGCCGTGGGTACCGGCCATCGGCCTCGAAGGCGGACGCATCAACCTGGTGCCGGTCGACTGGGTGGTCGCGGCGATGGACCATATCGCGCACAAGCCGGGGCTGGACGGCCAGTGCTTCCACCTCACCGATCCTGCGCCGCGGCGCATCGGCGAGGTGCTGAACGTATTCGCGCGCGCCGGGCACGCGCCGGAGATGGCGATGCGCCTCGACGCGCGCATGTTCGCCTTCGTCCCCGGCGCGTTGCGCCAGGCGCTGGCCAGTCTGCCGCCGGTCAGGCGCTTCGTCGGCGTGCTGCTGCGCGACTTCGGCATACCGCTGGAGGTGCTGAAGTTCATCAACTATCCGACCCGCTTCGACTGCCGCGAGACCGAGCGCGCGCTGAAGGGCACGAAGATCGCGCTGCCCGATCTCGAGGACTACGCCTGGCGCCTGTGGGACTACTGGGAGCGCCATCTCGATCCGGACCTGTTCGTCGACCATTCGCTGTCGGGCAAGGTCAAGGGCAAGGTGGTGGTGATCACCGGCGGTTCGTCCGGCATCGGCCGGGCGGCGGCGCTGAAGATCGCCACGGCCGGCGCCAAGGTGGTGATCTGCGCGCGCGGCGAGGAGGAACTGGACGCCACGCGCAAGGAGATCGAGGCCGTCGGCGGCGTCTGCCACACCTACAAGGCCGATCTTGCCGACGTCGCCTCCTGCGACGCGTTCGTGCAGCAGGTGCTGGCCGATCACGGCCACGTCGACATCCTTGTCAACAACGCCGGCCGCTCGATCCGCCGCGCGATCGCCTCCAGCTACGACCGCTTCCACGACTTCGAACGCACCATGCAGCTGAACTACTTCGGCGCGCTGCGGCTGGTGCTGGGTTTCCTGCCGAAAATGGCCGAGCGGCACAAGGGCCACATCATCAACATCTCCTCGATCGGCGTGCTGACCAACTCGCCGCGGTTCTCCGCCTACGTGGCCTCGAAAGCGGCGCTGGACGCGTTCTCGCGCTGCGCGCAGGCGGAGTTCTCCGACCAGGGCGTCAGCTTCACCACCATCAACATGCCGCTGGTGAAGACGCCGATGATCGCGCCGACCAAGATGTACGAGTCGGTGCCGACGCTGTCGCCGGAGGAAGCCGCCGACCTGATCGTCGAGGCGATCATCGAGCGCCCGGTGCGCATCGCCACGCGGCTCGGCACCTTCGCGCAGATCGTCTACGCGCTGGCGCCGCGTGCCTACGAGATCATCATGAACACCGCGTTCCGGCTGTTCCCGGATTCGGCCGCGGCCAAGGGCATCAAGGGCATGCGCGAGGCGGCGCAGCAGCCGACCAGCGAGCAGATCGCGTTCGCCGCGCTGCTGCGCGGCGTGCACTGGTAGAAAACCCGGCGTTCACGCGCCGCCGGCAGCGGCGTCGCGTGCCGTGTTTTCCGGCGTCCGCGGACGGCGAGCGACGGCACGCGGGTGGCGGCCGGCCGCGGCAAGGTCGCGCGGCAGAACGGCGAACGCCCGGCACGGCCGGGCGTTCGTCCCGCCGCAGAAAAGGCCCGTCGGCCGTTGGCAGGGGGAGGGATCCTGCCGCGGGTTGGCCGACGGGCCGACAAGCGTCTGTTTCGCGTCGGCTCAGGCGCTCTTGCGAGCGCGCTTTGCCGGCACCCGGGTCGTGCGCTTCGCAGTCGGACGCTCGCCGCCATTGAGCTTGCGAACCTCGCGAGCGAGTTCCTCGACGCGCGCGGTCAGCGTTTCGAGATCGCGGCGCCCGGGCACGCCGAGCTGGCCGAGCGCGCGCGAGACGCGGGCTTCGAACACTTTCTCCAGGCGATCCCAGGTATCGGCGGCGCGCTTCCTCGCCTCGCCGACCGTCGACTCGACCGCGCCGCGCGCTTCGCTGACGCGGGCATCGGTGAACTTGCGGGTCTTGTGTTCGAGCTGCGCGCCTTCCTTGACCAGCGCCTCGAACAGCTTGCTGCCTTCGGCCTGCGCCTTGGAGAACGCGCCGAGGCCGGCCAGCCAGATCTGCTGCGCGGATTCCATGATGCCCTTGCCCAACTGCTGGGCGGTCGCCGTTCCGGCGCGGGCCTTGCTCTTGAACTGCGGCTTGGTCGCCATGGTGCTGCCCTCGGTGGTGTGTGGTGTAGGGGGCAATCTAGGCGGGTTGTCTAGAGCGTTCACACTAGCGGAGACGAGGATTTCCGCCTCGCGCCGCGGCCGGCCCGGCATCCGCGCGGGCCGGTTGCCCGCCCGGCATCACGGCGCCAGCTCGGCAGCGCGGCGCAGCGGGAAGCGCGGCCCCCAGTCGCCCGTCACGCCGGGCAGGGCGGCGAGACGCTTCAGTTCGGCGAGGTATTCGGCGCGCGGCATCTCGATCGCGCCCATGCGCAGCAGGTGCGGGTTGGTGACCTGCGCATCCAGCAGCGGGAAGCCCCAGCCGTGCAGCGCGCGGCCGAGCGCCAGCAGCGCGACCTTGGAGCCGTTCTCGGCACGGCTGAACATCGACTCGCCGCAGAACATGCGGCCGAGCGCGACGCCGTAGATGCCGCCGACCAGCGCTTCGCCGTCCCACACCTCCACCGAGTGCGCGTGGCCGAGCGCATGCAGGCGCACGTAGGCCGCGTGCATGGCGCGGGTGATCCAGGTGCCGGACTGGCGGGCGCGCGGCGCGCCGCAGGCGCTGACCACCGCACCGAATGCCGCGTCGGCGCTGATCGTCCAGCGCGAGCCGCGCAGCGTGCGGGCGAGGCGGCGCGACAGGTGCATGCGATCGGTGCGGAACACGCAGCGCGGGTCCGGCGACCACCACAGGATCGGCTCGCCTTCGCCGTACCACGGGAAGATGCCGCGCGCGTAGGCGTGCAGCAGGCGCTGCGGCGACAGATCGCCGCCGGCGGCGAGCAGGCCGTTCGGCTCGGCGAATGCATGCTGCGGATCGGGAAACGCATCCGGGCGGCGCGGATCGAGGATCGGCAGGCGGTTCATCGCTGCGCGTACGGGTCGTGGGCGATCAGCTCGCGGCCGTAAGCCTCCACCGCGCGCGCCTCGTGCGCAAGCGCCTCGCGCAGCGCCGCGCGGAAGCGCGGATCGCGCAGGTAGTGGCGCGAATGCGTGCGCGACGGCAGGAAGCCGCGCGCCAGCTTGTGTTCGCCCTGCGCGCCCGGTTCGAAGCGGGCGAGGCCGTGGCGGATGCAGTACTCGATGCCCTGGTAATAGCACAGCTCGAAATGCAGGCCCGGCACGTGCGTGTGCGCGCCCCAGTAGCGGCCGTACAACGTGTCGCGACTGCGCAGGAACAGCGCGCCGGCGACGATGCGCCCGCCGCGCCGGCCGAACGCGACCAGCACCTGCGCCGGCATCGCCGTGCCGAGGTGGCGGAAGAAGGCTGCGGTCAGCGTGGGCAGGTTGCCCTTGGCGTCGAAGGTGCCGCGGTAGAGCGCGTGCATGTCGGCCCAGGCGCGCGCGTCCATGGCGGCGCCGTCGCGCAGTTCGACCTCGATGCCGGCCTGCGCCACCTGCGCGCGCTCGTGGCGCAGGTTCTTGCGCTTCCTGTGGTTCAGCGCGTCGGCGAAATCGGCGAAGTCGCGGTAACCGCGATTGCGCCAGTGGAACTGCCAGTCGCTGCGCGCGAGCCAGGCGTCGTCGAAGGCCGTGGCGTCGTCGCCGGAAAGGAAGTTGGCGTGCGCGGAGGACAGGCCGCGCTCGTCGGCGAGTCGGCGCAACACCCCGGCCAGCGCCGCGCGGCGCGCGCCCGCGCCCTCGCCCTCGCCGGTACCGACCAGCAGGCGCGGCCCGGAGATCGGCGAATAGGGCACCGCCGCGAGCAGCTTGGGGTAGTAATCGAGGCCGGCGCGCGCGTAGGCGCGCGCCCAGGTCCAGTCGAACACGTACTCGCCGTGCGAGTTGCCCTTGAGGTACAGCGGCGCCGCCGCGACCAGCCGGCCGTGTTCGTACAGCCCGAGGTGGAACGGCTGCCAGCCGAGGTCGGCGCGTATGCAGTCGTGGCGTTCGAGCCCGGCGAGGAAGGCGTGGCGGACGAACGGATGGTCGTCCGCCAGCAGCGCGTCCCACGCCGCGGGCTCGATCTCGTCCAGCGCGGCGTGGATGCGGGCTTCGAGCATGCGCCGAGTATGGCGCCGGCGCGCGGCCGGCGCGAAACCTCACCCGACCGCGTGCTGCTGGTCGAGCCAGCGTTCGGCATCGAGCGCGGCCATGCAGCCGAAGCCGGCCGACGTGACCGCCTGGCGGTAGACCTGGTCGGCGACGTCGCCGGCGGCGAACACGCCGGGCACGCTGGTCATCGTGGCCATGCCGTCGAGGCCGGTGCGGATGCGGATGTAGCCGTTCTTCATGTCGAGCTGGCCGTCGAAGACGCCGGTGTTGGGCGTGTGGCCGATGGCGACGAAGAAGCCGGTCACGGCGATATCGCGCGTGCTGCCGTCATGCACGTTCTTGATGCGCATGCCGGTGACGCCGCTGTCGTCGCCCAGCACCTCGTCGACGGTATGGTTCCAGACCAGCTCGATCTTGCCGCTGGCCGCCTTCTCGAACAGCTTGTCCTGCATGATCTTCTCCGCGCGCAGGGTGTCGCGGCGGTGCACCAGGTAGACCTTGCGGCAGATGTTGGCGAGGTACAGCGCCTCCTCGACCGCGGTGTTGCCGCCGCCGATCACGGCGACGTCCTGCTCGCGGAAGAAAAAGCCGTCGCAGGTCGCGCAGGCCGACACGCCGCGTCCCTTGAACTTGTCCTCGGACTCGATGCCGAGGTACTTGGCGGTGGCACCGGTGGCGATGACCAGCGCGTCGCAGGTGTAGTCGCCGCTGTCGCCCTTGAGCCGGAACGGGCGCTGCGACAGGTCGGCGGTGTGGATGTGGTCGAACACGATCTCGGTGGCGAAGCGCTCGGCGTGCTTCTGCATGCGCTCCATCAGCGCCGGACCCTGCAGGCCTTCCACGTCGCCCGGCCAGTTGTCCACGTCGGTGGTGGTGGTCAACTGGCCGCCCTGCTGCAGGCCGGTCACCAGCACCGGCTTGAGGTTCGCGCGCGCCGCGTAGACGGCGGCGGTGTAGCCCGCGGGGCCGGAACCCAGGATCAGCAGGCGGCTGTGTTTGGAAGTGCTCATGTATAATCCTTGGCTTTGTTGCGGCTTGAAGATTGGCTGTCGAAGGGGACGCGCGCCGCGCGTGTTCCCGGGGTCGTTCCCGCTGCGTCCGCGCGCCTGAATCGGCGCGGGACGGACGCTTCCCGCCCGAACGCGCGCCTCCGCACGACGGAGGCGCGGCCACGGGCGGACGCCGGAGTGCGGGAGAATGGGGAACGGCAGGCGGCGAATCAAGGCGCACGGTTGAGACAGGAGGCCGCGCTCGCGCGGCGACCTTTCATTTCGCACGAGGAAATGTACGCATGCGTATCGGTATTCCGTCGGAAACCAAGACCCTCGAGGGCCGCGTCGCGCTGGTCCCCGCCGCCTGTGCCGACCTGGTCCGTCGCGGCCACGAGGTGTTCATCCAGTCCGGCGCCGGCCTGAAAAGCGGCTTCGCGGACGAGGCGTTCGCCAAGGTCGGCGTGAAGATCGTCGCCGACGCCGCCGCGCTGTACGAGGCCGGCGAGCTGATCGTCAAGGTGAAGGAGCCGATCGCCGGCGACCTCGCCCTGCTGAAGAAGCACCACCTGCTGTTCTGCTACCTGCATCTCGCTGCGGAGCCGGAACTGACCAGGCGCCTGCTCGACATCGGCCTGACCGGCGTCGCGTTCGAGTCGGTGGAAGAGACCAACGGCTCGCTGCCGCTGCTGGCGCCGATGTCGATCATCGCCGGCCGCATCGCCGTGCAGGTCGGCACGCACCTGCTGCACCAGCCGGAAGGCGGCAAGGGCAAGCTGCTGGGCGGCCTGCCGTCGACCGAGCGCGGCAAGGTGGTGGTACTGGGCGCGGGCGCCGCCGGCGGCAATTCCGCCGCGCTGGCCGCCGCCTCGGGCGCCAACGTGGTGGTGTTCGACAAGCGCCCCGACCGCCTCGCGCAGATGATGGCGCTGGGCGCCAACGTGACCGCGCTGTATCCCTACGACACCGTGGTGGCCGAGGAAGTCGCCACCGCCGACCTCGTGGTCGGCGCGGTGCTGATCCCCAGCGCCAAGGCCCCGCACGTGGTCACCAGGGCGATGGTTGCGAGCATGGAGAAGGGCAGCGTGCTGGTCGACATCTCGATCGACCAGGGCGGCTGCCTCGAGACGTCCAAGCCGACCACCTGGAAGGAGCCGACCTACCTCGTCGACGGCGTCACCCATTTCGCGGTGACCAACATGCCGGGCGCGGTGCCGCAGACCTCATCGCAGGCGATCTCGGCGGCGATCCTGCCGTACGTGCAGCGCCTCGCAGCCGGCAAGGAGTGGCGCGACTACACTGCGCTCGCGCGCGGCATCAACGTCGAGGGTGGCGAGATCGTGCACCCGGCGCTGCAAGGCATGGTATAAGCATCGCCGTAACAGCGGGTTAGGCCGCCAACTTGAGGTGAACTCTGATCGTGGCGCGCAGCGCGAACGCGAAGGGCAAAACCCAGGCCGGCGGCCTCAGTGACGGCACGCGGCGCATCCTGCGCGAAGCGGGTGCGCTGCTGCTGCTGCCGCTGGCGCTGTATCTGCTCGCCTGCCTGGCGAGCTACAACCCCGGCGATCCCGGCTGGTCGCACGCCGGCCAGCCGGACTTCGGCATCCGCAACTTCGGCGGCACCGTCGGCGCCTATCTCGCCGACCTGCTGCTGTACCTGTTCGGCGCGCTGGCCTATGCGTTTCCGCTGCTGCTGGGCGTACTGGGCGTAACGGTGCTGCGCGGTCGCAACGCCGCGCAGGCGCCGTCGCCGCTGGAGCCGACCCTGCGCCTGATCGGCTTCGTTGCGTTCTTCGCCAGCGGTTCCGGCCTGGCGCACCTGCATTTCGACGGCCCCAGCCGGCTGCCCAACCGCGCCGGCGGCATCCTCGGCGAGCTGGTCGGCGGCGTGCTGATGAAGGGCTTCGGCTTCTCCGGCGCGACGCTGTTCCTGCTCGCGCTGTTCCTGGTCGCGGTGACGCTGGCGACCGGGCTTTCCTGGTTCAAGGTGACGGACGCCACCGGGCGCCTGGCGCTGGCGTTCGGCGCGTGGTTCGGCGGCAAGCTGAAGCGGGCGCCCGAGGCGATGGCCGCGCGCGCCGCGCGCATCGAACGCGTGGAGGTGCGCAAGGTCGAGGCGGTCAAGCAGGCCAAGCGCGAACCGATCCGGATCGAGCCCACGGTGGCGCCGATCGAGAAAAGCGAGCGCGCCCGCCGCGAAACGCAGATCCCGTTGTTCAGCGGCCCCGCCGCCGACGGCGAGCTGCCGCCGCTGTCGCTGCTCGACGAGCCGAAGCCGCAGGGCAAGGGCTACTCCGAGGAAACGCTGGAAGTCCTGTCGCGCCAGGTCGAGCTGAAGCTGAAGGATTTCCGCATCGACGCCAAGGTGGTCGGCGTCTATCCCGGCCCGGTGATCACGCGCTTCGAGCTGGAGCCGGCCGCCGGCGTGCGCGGCAGCCAGATCTCCAGCCTCGACAAGGACATCGCGCGCGGCCTGTCGGTGGTCAGCGTGCGCGTGGTCGACGTGATCCCGGGCAAGAACGTGATCGGCCTGGAGATACCCAACGCCAACCGCGAGATCGTCTACCTCTCCGAGATCCTGCGCTCGGAGAAATACGACACCACGCGCTCGCCGCTGGCGCTGGCGCTGGGCAAGGACATCGGCGGCCGCCCGGCCGTGGTCGACCTGGCCAAGATGCCGCACCTGCTGGTCGCCGGCACCACCGGTTCCGGCAAATCGGTGGCGCTGAACGCGATGGTGCTGAGCCTGCTGTACAAGGCCGGCGCGCGCGACGTGCGCATGATCATGATCGACCCGAAGATGCTGGAGCTCTCGGTCTACCAGGGCATCCCGCACCTGCTGGCGCCGGTCGTCACCGACATGAAGGAGGCCGCCAACGCGCTGCGCTGGTGCGTGGCGGAGATGGAGCGCCGCTACAAGCTGATGGCCGCGGTCGGCGTGCGCAACCTGGCCGGCTTCAACAAGAAGGTGCGCGACGCCGAGGCCGCCGGCCAGCCGCTGCTGGATCCGCTGTTCCGGCCGAACCCGGAGATGCCGGGCGTCGCGGCCGAACCGCTGCAGCCGCTGCCGTACATCGTCGTGATCATCGACGAATTCGCCGACATGATGATGATCGTCGGCAAGAAGGTCGAGGAGCTGATCGCGCGCCTGGCGCAGAAGGCGCGCGCCGCCGGCGTGCACCTGGTGCTGGCCACGCAGCGCCCGTCGGTGGACGTGATCACCGGCCTGATCAAGGCCAACATCCCGACCCGCATCGCCTTCCAGGTGTCCAGCAAGATCGACTCGCGCACCATCCTCGACCAGTCCGGCGCCGAGACGCTGCTCGGCCACGGCGACATGCTGTACCTGCCGCCGGGCACGGCGACGCCGGAGCGCGTGCACGGCGCCTTCGTCGACGACCACGAGGTGCACAAGGTGGTCGAGTGGCTGCGCGCGCAGGGTGCGCCGGAATACATCGACGGCGTGCTGGAGGAAGTGCAATCGCTGGGCGACGGCAAGGTGATCGGCGAGTCCGGCCTGCCGGAAGAGGCGGGCGGCGAGGGCGGCGCCGACGACGAGCTGTACGACATGGCGGTGCGCATCGTCACCGAGTCGCGCCGCGCCTCGATCTCCGGCGTGCAGCGCCGCCTGAAGATCGGCTACAACCGCGCCGCGCGCCTGATCGAGCTGATGGAGCAACAAGGCATCGTCAGCCCGCCGCAGCACAACGGCAACCGCGAGGTGATCGCGCCGCCTCCGCCCGGCGCCTGACCGGCCGCGCGCTGAACCGCAGGCGGCGCCCGCCGCAACGTTTGCGCCGACCGCCTGTCTCCTTATCCGACTCCCGACCCGATGACCACCATGCGCAGCTTCCTGTTCACCGCCGCCCTCGTCCTGCTGGCGCTGCCGGCGCACGCCGCGGACAGCGCGCGCGCGCGCCTCGACGCCTTCGCCAAGGGGCTGAGCGCGGTCTCCGCGCACTTCGCGCAGACCGTCTACGACGTCAACGGCCAGCCCGCCGACAGCACCGAGGGCAGCCTCGCGCTGTCCGCGCCGCGCCAGTTCCGCTGGGAGACGACGCGGCCGTACAAGCAACTGATCGTCGCCGACGGCATGCACGTGTGGATCTACGATCCCGAGCTGGAGCAGGTGACGGTGCGCAACCAGGGCGTCGAGGAATCGCACAGCCCGCTCACCGTGCTGACCGACCTCGGCCAGCTCGACCGCGAGTTCAAGGTCAACGAACAGGGCAACCGCGACGGCCGCCTGTGGCTGCGCCTGAAGTCGACCGCCAAGGATCCCCAGTTCGAGTACGCCGACCTCGGCTTCGGCCCCGCCGGCCTCGACCGCATGGTGTTCAAGGACACGCTCGGCAACCGCACCGAGATCCGCTTCTCCGACTGGCAGCGCAACCCCAGGCTGCCCGCGGACGCGTTCAAGTTCACCCCGCCCAAGGGCACCGACGTGATCGGCGATATCACGCCGGATGCCGAGGTGCACCCGCTCAAGGACTGAGCGCGCCGCGGCCCCGGCCGCGACGCCGCCCGGACGCGATCCGGCGCGGTGCGCGGACGCCGATTGCGTATGATCGGCGCCATGCCTCGCCGCAAACCCGTCGCCGCTTCCTCCGGGCTGTTCGCCGAATCCGACGCGCTGAAGCCGCTGGCCGAGCGCATGCGCCCGCGCACGCTGGACGAGATTGTCGGCCAGTCGCGCCTGCTCGGTGCGGACACGCCGCTGCGCCGCGCGCTGGAAGCGGGCCGCGTGCACTCGATGGTGCTGTGGGGGCCACCCGGCTGCGGCAAGACCACGCTGGCGCTGCTGGTGGCGCGCTATGCCGACGCCGATTTCCGCGCGGTATCCGCGGTGCTGTCCGGTCTGCCCGAAGTACGCAAGGAACTGGCCGCGGCCGAAGAGAATTTCGCCCAGGGCCGGCGCACCGTGCTGTTCGTCGACGAGGTGCACCGCTTCAACAAGGCGCAGCAGGATGCCTTCCTGCCGCACATCGAGAAGGGCGTGATCGTGTTCGTCGGCGCCACCACCGAGAACCCGTCGTTCGAGCTGAACTCGGCGCTGCTGTCGCGCTGCCGCGTGCACGTGATGGATGCGGTGCCGGCCGAGGCGATCGTCGCGGCGCTGCAGCGCGCGCTGGCCGACGCCGAGCGCGGCCTGGGCGGGCAGGGCATCGAAGTCGACGACTCTGCGCTGGCGCTGATGGCGCGCGCCGCCGACGGCGACGTGCGCCGCGCGCTGACCTTCCTCGAGATCGCCGCCGAGCTGGCCGAGCGCGACGCGTCGGGGCGCGCGCGCATCGGCGAGGCCACGCTGGACCAGGTGCTGGCCGACCGCACGCGTCGCTTCGACAAGGGCGGCGAGCAGTTCTACGACCAGATCTCGGCGCTGCACAAGTCGGTGCGCAGCTCGGACCCGGACGCCGCGCTGTACTGGTTCGCGCGCATGCTCGACGGCGGCTGCGATCCGCGCTACCTGGCGCGGCGCATGACGCGCATGGCGATCGAGGATGTCGGCCTGGCCGACCCGCGCGCCTGGCAGCTCGCCCTGCACGCCTGGGACACCTACGAGCGGCTGGGCAGCCCGGAGGGCGATCTTGGGCTCGCCGTGCTGGCGGTCTATCTGGCGGTGGCACCGAAGAGCAATGCGGTCTACCGCGCCTTCGGCGAGGTGCAGCTCACGGTCGGCGAGTCGGGCACGCTGGAGGTGCCGATGCACCTGCGCAACGCGCCCACCCGGCTGATGAAGGGGCTCGGCTACGGCAAGGGCTACCAGTACGACCACGACGTCGAGGGCGGCGTCGCGCTCGACCAGCAGTGCCTGCCCGATGCGCTCGCCGGCACCGAGTTCTACGCGCCCACCGAACACGGCCTCGAGGCGAAGGTGAAGGCCAAGCTCGACGCGCTGCGCGAGGCGCGACGCGCGCTGCGCAGCGGGAAGCGGCCAAACGCGGATCAAGGCGGATGAACGCCGCCATGACATCGAGGCTCGATCCGCGTTCGTTCGCGTTCGGCCGTGCCGAAACCGTTTCTTCCCGCTTTCGCGAACGGGAAGAGCGCCGCGGATGATACGGAGCATCCGCAATCTGCCGTCCACGGTCTGGCTGCTTGGCCTGATCAGCCTGTGCAACGACGCCGCCAGCGACATGATTTACCCGCTGGTGCCGCTGTACCTCGTCTCGGTGCTGATGGCGGGGCCGAAGGTGCTGGGCCTGATCGAGGGCGTCGCGGAAGCAGTCAGCAGCCTGCTCAAGCTGTTCGCCGGGGTGATGGCGGACCGCACCCGCAACGTGCGCGCCTGGGTGATCGGCGGCTACGCGCTGGCCGGCTTCGCGCGGCCGCTGGTCGGGCTCAGCACCACCTGGCTGGGCGTGTTCGCCGCGCGCTTCGCCGACCGGGTCGGCAAGGGACTGCGCTCGGCGCCGCGCGACGCCATGCTGGGGCTCAGCGTGGACAGCCGCCGCCGTGGCCTGGCGTTCGGCTTCCACCGCGCGCTGGACAACCTCGGCGCAGTGGTGGGTCCGCTGGTTGCGGCGCTGCTGCTGGCCGCCGGATTGACCCTGCGCCAGGTATTCCTGTGGTCGGTCGTGCCGGCGCTGGCCGTACTTGCGCTGACGTTCGCCCTGAAGGAGCCGCCGCTCGCCGCGGCTTCGAAACGCGAGCCGGTGCGATGGACTTTCGCCGGCCTGCCGTCCGCGTTCCGGCGCTATCTGGTCGCGCTGGGGCTGTTCACCCTGGGCAACGCCTCGAACATGTTCCTGCTGCTGCGCGCGCAGGATCTTGGCGCCAGCGCCGAGCGGATAACGCTGATGTGGGCGGTGTACTCCTCGATCGCGGCGCTGGGCTCGACGCCGCTCTCGGCGCTGTCCGACCGGTTCGGACGCTTCCGCGTGCTGGGCGTCGCCTGGGCAGCCTACGCCGTGGCCTACCTGCTGATCGGCCTGCTGCCGGTCGCGGACTGGGCGCTGTGGCTGGCGTTCGCCGGTTACGGGCTGGTCACCGCCGCGCTGGAAGGCACCGAGAAGGCGCTGGTCGCCGACATGGTCGAACCCGCGCGCGCCGGCACCGCGTTCGGCTGGTACAACCTGGTCGCCGGCGTGCTGCTGCTGCCGGCGTCGCTGCTGTTCGGCGAGCTCTGGCAGTCGGTATCGCCGTTCGCCGCGTTCGCCTTCGGCGCCGTTTGCGCCGCGCTCGCGGCGCTGCTGCTGGCGACCTGGGTGCGTGCGGCGGCGGCGAGGCCGGGCGCCGCGTTTGCGCCGGTTCGCGAGCAGCCGCGATAATCCGCGTTCGACCGCATTCGCAAGGATTCCCCATGCTCGACCCCGTGCTGCTGCGCGCGCGCCTCGACGAAACCGCCGAGCGCCTGAAGACGCGCGGCTTCGCGCTCGATACGGCCGCGCTGGCCGCGCTCGAAGCCGAGCGCAAGACGCTGCAGGCCGAAACGCAGGAGCTGCAGAGCGTGCGCAACGCGCGCTCCAAGGCGATCGGCCAGGCCAAGGCGAAGGGCGAGGACGCAAGCGCGCTGATGGCCGAGGTCGCGGGGCTGGGCGACAGGCTGAAGGCCAACGAGCAACACCTCGCCGACGTGCAGGCGCAGCTTGCGGAGATTGCGCTGCGCGTGCCGAACGTGCCGGACGCAGCTGTGCCGGTCGGCAAGGACGAAACCGAGAACGCCGAGATCTCGCGCTGGGGTACGCCGCGCGCGTTCGACTTCGCGGTGCGCGACCATGTCGAACTGGGCGCGCGCCACGGCTGGCTGGACGGCGACGCCGGCGCGAAGCTGTCGGGCGCGCGCTTCACCGTGCTGCGCGGCGCGCTGGCGCGCCTGCACCGCGCGCTTGCCCAGTTCATGCTGGACCTGCACACCGGCGAGCACGGCTACCTCGAGTGCAACGTGCCGCTGCTGGTCAATCCCGAAACCATGCGGGGCACTGGCCAGCTGCCGAAGTTCGAGGAGGATCTGTTCGCGACCCAGGTCGGCGAAACCCGCCGCTACCTGATCCCCACCGCCGAGGTCTCGCTGACCAACCTGGTGCGCGATTCGATCGTCGAGGCCGACGCGCTGCCGATGCGCCTGACCGCGCACACGCCGTGCTTCCGCGCCGAGGCGGGCTCCTACGGCAAGGACGTGCGCGGCATGATCCGCCAGCACCAGTTCGAGAAGGTGGAGCTGGTGCAGGTCGTGCGCCCGGCCGACTCGTTCGCCGCGCTGGAGGAACTGGTCGGCCACGCCGAGAAGGTGCTGCAGCGGCTCGGCCTGCCGTACCGCAAGGTGCTGCTGTGCACCGGCGACATGGGCTTCGCCGCGGCCAAGACCTACGACCTCGAGGTCTGGCTGCCTTCCCAGAACACCTACCGCGAGATCAGTTCCTGCTCCAACTGCACCGACTTCCAGGCGCGCCGCATGCAGGCGCGCTGGCGCAACCCCGAGACCGGCAAGCCGGAGCTGGTGCACACGCTGAACGGCTCCGGCCTCGCCGTCGGCCGTACGCTGATCGCGGTGATGGAGAACTACCAGAACGCCGACGGGTCGATTACGGTGCCCGAGGCGCTGCGCCCGTATCTCGGTGGCGCCGATGGAATCGCGTGATGCGTCCGAGGCGGGTGAAACGAACAGGGAGAGGTGGCCGAGCGGTTTAAGGCACCGGTCTTGAAAACCGGCGTGGTAGCGATACCACCGTGGGTTCGAATCCCACCCTCTCCGCCAGAAACGACGACGGCCCCGCGAGGGGCCGTTGGCGTTTCGGAGAGGGCGGGTGAGAACCCACGTGGGTTCGACTGCACGCGCGGGGAGCGCGTGCGGACGCCGCAGGCGGTCCGCGCCGCCAGGCGCGGATGCAGGCCATGGATGGCCTGCACAATCCCACCCTCTCCGCCAGAAACGACGACGGCCCCGCGAGGGGCCGTTGGCGTTTCGGAGAGGGCGGGTGAGAACCCACGTGGGTTCGACTGCACGCGCGGGGAGCGCGTGCGGACGCCGCAGGCGGTCGCGCCGTAATGCGGCTTTCAGGCCGCCTTGCGTACCATGCCATCGATGCCGGCGTATGCGGACCTGATCGCCTCTGCCTTGGTTTCGGGGCTGATGTTCAGGCCTTCCGCGCGCACGAACTCGATGTCGGTCACGCCGATGAAGCCGAGCACGTGGCGCAGGTAGGATTCCTGGAAATCCGCCTGCGGCGTCGCGGTATAGATGCCGCCGCGCGTCGAGGCGACGATCACCTTCTTGCCGCCGGCGAGGCCTTCCGGGCCACTGGCGGTGTAGCGGAAGGTCTTGCCGGCGACCAGGATGCGGTCGATCCATGCCTTCAGTTGACTGGGGATGTTGAAGTTGTACATCGGCGCGCCGATCACGACGACGTCGGCGGCGAGGAATTCGTCGAGGACGGCGTTGCCTTCGCGCACCGCGGGATCGGCGGCGTCGCCGGCCGGAGCCCAATGCGGCAGCGGCCGGGCGGCGAGGTCGCGGTACGCGATCTCGATACCGGGATGCTTGCGCTGCCACCGGGCCACGATCGCGGCGGTCAGTCCGCGGGACACGGAATGCGTGCCGAGGGCGCTGGAATCGATATGCAGAAGTTTCATGATGGGCCTCTTCACGGTCTGGGGCGTCCGGTGGGCGCCGCTCGTGATATAGGCTAGTTGTTGGACAATATCGCGATAAGTCGCCGAAAATGGGATGTATCGTTCAAAACAGGAAACAATCATGCATCTCCCGACGGGCGCCCTGCAGGATCTGAACGACCTGTACTTCTTCGCGATGGTGGTCGAGCACGGCGGCTTCTCGGCGGCCGGTCGCGCGCTGGGGCTGCCGAAGTCGCGGCTCAGCAAGCGCGTCGCGCAGTTGGAGGAGCGCCTCGGCGTGCGCCTGCTGCAGCGGACCACGCGACGTTTCGTGATCACCGAGGTGGGCGAACGTTTCTACGGCCACTGCCGGGCTGTGCTGGAGGAGGCGCGCGCCGCGCAGGACGCAGTGGACGAACTGCGCGCCGAGCCGCGCGGCGTGGTGCGGGTGAGCTGTCCGGTGTCGCTGGCGCAGACGGTCGTCGCCCGCATCCTGCCCGACTTCCTCGTGCAGTACCCCAAGGTGCAGGTGCGCCTGCTGGCGAACAACCGTCGTGTCGACCTGATCGGCGAAGGCTTCGACGTGGCGATCCGCGTGCGCACCAAGCTCGATACCGACGCCTCGCTGGTGATGCGCACGTTCGGCCTGTCGCGCGTGTTGCCGGTGGCCAGCCCCGCGCTGCTCGACGCGCTCGGTCGTCCGCAGCAGCCCGCCGACCTGGCCAGGCTGCCGGCGCTCTCGACGCTCGAACACGACGGCGTGCAGACCTGGGAACTGCTCGACGGCGACGGCGCGCGGGTCGGCATCGACATCCAGCCGCGCCTGATCTGCGGCGACTTCAGCGTCATGCTGGAAGCGGCGCGGCGGGGAATCGGCGCGGCGATGCTGCCGGAGCTCGTGTGCGCGCAGGCGGTCGCGAGCGGCGAGCTGGAGGTGCTGCTGCCGGAGTGGAGCGCGCCGGAAGGCACCATGCACTTCGTCTATCCGAGCCGCCGCGGCCTGTTGCCGGCGGTGCGCGCGTTCGTGGACTACCTGGCCGAGCGCCTGCCCGAGGCGACGCGGCGCAAGCACGAGGAGTGCAAGGTGCGCAAGCCCTGACCCGCAGCGGAGCGCCCCGGCGGCGTGCTAGCATGCCGGGCGTTTGGCCATCCAAATTGCGAAGCCCATGCAGATCCAGACCAAGCTGCCCAAGGTTGGCACCACCATCTTCAGCGTGATGAGCCAGCTCGCGCTGGAACACAAGGCCGTCAATCTGGGCCAGGGCTTTCCCGATTTCGACCCGCCGCGGCCGTTGCGCGACGCGCTGACGCGCGCGATGGACGAGGGCCGCAACCAGTACGCGCCGATGACCGGCATCCCGGCGCTGCGCGAGCAGATCGCGCTGAAGACCGAGCGCCTGTACGGCCGGCGCATCAGCGCCGACACCGAGGTCACCGTGACCTCCGGCGCCACCGAGGCGATCTTCGCCGCGATCGCCTGCAGCGTCGGCACGGGCGACGAGGTGATCGTGCTCGACCCCTGCTACGACTGCTACGAGCCGGCGATCGAGCTGGCCGGCGGCCGCGCGGTGCACGTGCCGCTGCGCCTGCCGGACTTCGGCGTGGACTGGCAGCGCGTCAGGGACGCGGTGACGCCGAAGACGCGCATGATCATGATCAACACGCCGCACAACCCGTCCGGCGCGGTCTTCACCGCCGCCGACCTGGACGCGCTGGCGGGGATCGTGCGCGCGAGCGGCATCCTGGTGCTGTCGGACGAGGTCTACGAGCACATCGTCTACGACGACGTCGCGCACCAGAGCGTGCTGCGCCACGCGGAGCTGGCCGAGCGCAGCTTCGTGATCAGCTCGTTCGGCAAGACCTACCACTGCACCGGCTGGAAGGTCGGCTACTGCGTGGCGCCGAAGCCGATGTCGGCGGAGTTCCGCAAGGTGCACCAGTACCTGACGTTCTGCACGTTCAGCCCCGCGCAGTGGGCATTCGCCGCGATGCTCGAGCACGAGCCGCGGCACTACCTCGAACTGTCCGCGTTCTACCAGGCCAAACGCGACCGCTTCCGCCAACTGCTGGCGCCGTCGCGGCTGAAGCTGCTGGACGTGCCGGGCGGCTACTTCCAGCTTGCCGACTACGCGGCGATCCGCGACACCGACGACATCAATTTCTGCGAGTGGCTGGTGCGCGAGGGCGGCGTGGCGGCCATCCCGCTGACGCCGTTCTACGACGCCGCGCCGCAGACCCGCCTGGTGCGCCTGTGCTTCGCCAAGAACGACGCCACGCTGGAGGCGGCCGCCGAGCGGCTGTGCGCGCTGTGAGCGCCGTCGCCATGCGGCCGCTCACCGTCAGCCTCGTGCAGGGGGATACGCGCTGGCACGACCCGGCGGGAAACCGCGACTACTACGGCACGCTGGTGCGCAGCCTGGCCGGCCGCGGCAGCGACCTGATCGTGCTGCCGGAAACCTTCCTGTCCGGCTTCACCAACGAGACGCTGGGCAATGCCGAAACCATGGACGGCGAGGGCATCGCCTGGCTGCGCGCACTGGCAAGCGAGGCGAGGGCGGTGATCACCGGCAGCCTGGTGGTGCGCGCGGACGACCGCTGTGTCAACCGCCTTGTGTGGATGCGGCCGGACGGCAGCTTCGAGCTGTACGACAAGCGCCACCTGTTCCGCATGGCCGACGAGCACACCCGCTACGCCGGCGGCGAGCACCGGCTGATCGTCGAGCTGAACGGCTGGCGCGTCTGCCCGCTGGTCTGCTACGACCTGCGCTTCCCGGTGTGGATCCGCAACCGGCGCAACGAACGCACCGTCGGCGGCATGGACTACGACCTTCTGCTGTTCGTCGCCAACTGGCCGGCGCCGCGCCGTCAGGCCTGGCGCACGCTGCTGCGCGCGCGCGCGATCGAGAATCTCAGCTACTGCGTCGGCGTGAACCGCGTCGGCAGCGACGGCAACGGCCATCCCTATGCGGGCGACAGCGCGGTGCTGGACTGCCTCGGCGAATCGCTGGTCGAGCTGGGGCCGGTCGCGCAGGTCGCCACGGTCACGCTCGATCCGCAGGTACTGCGCGCGCACCGCGAGCGTTTCCCGGCGTGGATGGACGCCGACGCGTTCACGCTGGGCTGACCCCGCCGACCGCGCCGCATCGCGCGGCGATCACAGGATGTCGAGTACCGCCTCGGGCGGGCGACCGAGCGCGGCCTTGCCGTTGGCCAGCACGATCGGGCGCTGGATCAGGCGCGGGTGCGCCACCATCGCGGCCACCAGCTCGTCGCGACTGAGCGTCGGGCGGTCGAGGCCGAGTTCGAGATACTCGGGCTCGTCCCGGCGCATCAGTTCGCGCGGCCCGGTGCCGAGCCGGTCGAGGATGGCAGACAGCTCGTCCGCGCCGGGTGGCGTGTCGAGGTAGTCCACGATTTCCGGCTGCAGGCCGCGCGCCTCGAGCAGCGCCAGCGTCGCCCGCGATTTTGAACATCGCGGATTGTGGAAGATGCGCACTTTGTCCATGGCTGCGCTCAGCTATGGCCGCGTCCGCCGCCGTGGCCGCCCTGGCCGCGGCCCTTGTGGCCGCCCGGCCTGCCGCGCATCGGCTTGCCCGCAGGGCGTGTGCCGCCGGGAGTATGCGTTCCGGCATAGCCGTGCGGGCTCCGCTGACCGCCGCCCGGGCCGCGCTGCGCACCGCCTGGACCGCGTTGCGCGCCGCCCGGGCCGCCGCGCTTGGGACCGCCGGCGCCGCGCTGCTGCCCCTGTCCCGGGCCGCCCGCGCCGCGTCCGCCGCCGCGCGTCTCGCCGGCGAACCAACTGCGCACCGAGGGCAGCTCCTGGCCGGGAGCGACGCCGCGCCGGTTCTTCTTGCGCTGCGGCTTCTCCGGGCGGGCCACGTTGCCGTTGACCTCCCTCTTGCCGCCGGGACGGCGCTTGCCGCGTCCCGGGGCAGACGGCTCCGGGCGGATGCGGTCGAACGCCGTCAGCTCGCGCGCCTCGCTGTGGTAGGCGCCGGTCCAGGCCTGCGGCGCGCTGCGCTCGGTGCGCACTTCGGTGGTGCCGCGCGGTGCGGCGCGGCGCTGGTGCAGCACCGGTTTCAGGGTCAGGGTCGGCTGTGGCGCGCCGAGGCCGGCCTGCTGGCGCAGCGCCTTGACCGCGTCCGCGTCGAGCGTCTCGCAGTCGCCGTGGCGCAGGCCGCGCGGCAGTTCGAGGTTGCCGTAGCGGATGCGCTTGAGGCGGCTGACCAGGAAGCCCTGGGAATCCCACAGGCGGCGCACTTCGCGGTTGCGGCCCTCGCGGATCACCACGCGGAACCAGCTATGGCTGCCGCCGCGGCTGATCACCGCGATCTCGTCGAAGCGTGCGGGGCCGTCCTCCAGTTCCACGCCGGCCTTGAGTTTTTCGATCGTCTCGTCGGGCACTTCGCCGTGCACGCGGCACAGGTATTCGCGCTCGATGCCGCTCTTCGGATGCATCAGCGCGTTGGCGAGCTCGCCGTCGGTGGTCAGCAGCAGCAGGCCGGTGGTGTTGATGTCGAGCCGGCCGACTGCGACCCAGCGCGCGCCCTTCAGGCGCGGCAACTGCTCGAACACGGTGGGGCGGCCTTCGGGATCGTCGCGGGTGGTCAGCACGCCTTCGGGCTTGTGGTAGATCAGCACCTCGGTGTCGTCGCGGCTGTCGGTGGCCACGACGAATTGCTTGCCGTCCATGACCACGCGGTCGCCGGCCTTCACGCTCATGCCGATTCCGGCGGGCGCGCCGTTCAGCTCGACTTCGCCGGACTGGATGCGCTGCTCGAGCATGCGGCGCGAGCCGAGGCCGGCATTGGCCAGCACCTTGTGCAGGCGCTCCTCCAGCGCGGGCGCGGCGGCTTCCTCTGCGCGCGGGCGCTTGAGCGTGAGCAAGCTGCGGGGTGGCGCATTCATGCGCGGTTCTCCTCGGTGTCGTTGTCGCCGACGGCGATGGCGTCGTCGGCATCGGAAAAGGGGGCGGATTGATCGGCGTCGTCGCCATCCGCATTCGCGTCGGGGGTATCGACGGACGCTTCGGTTTCCGCCTCGTTCGCGTCGGCGGCGATCCGCGCGGGGATCGCCTCGTCGCCGTCGAAGCGCAGCTGCGGCTCGATCTCGTCGAGGTCGCGGATTTCGGCGAGCGTCGGCAGCTCGTCCAGCGATTTCAGGTTGAAGTAGTCGAGGAAGCCCTTGGTGGTGCCGAACAGCGCCGGCTTGCCGGGGACGTCGCGGTAGCCGACCACGCGCACCCACTCGCGCTCTTCGAGGGTCTTGACGATGTTGCTGGAGACGGCGACGCCGCGGATCTGCTCGATCTCGGCGCGCGTGATCGGCTGCCGGTAGGCGATCAGGGCGAGCGTTTCCAGCAGCGCGCGCGAGTAGCGGCTGGGCCGCTCGGTCCACATGCGCGCCACCCACGGGTGCACGTCGGGGCACACCTGGTAGCGGAAGCCGGAGGCCACTTCGACCAGCTCGACGCCGCGCCCCGCGCAGTCCTCGCGCAGCGACTGCAGCACGCGGGCCAGCTCGTCGTGGCTCACCGCTTCCTCTTCGGTGAACAGCGCGGCGATCTGCGCGATCGACAGCGGCTGCGCCGCGGCCAGCAGGACAGCTTCAATGATGCGCTTCAGTTGATTGAATTCCATCGTGGTCTTCGGCTGTCGCCAGCGCCTTCAGGTAGATCGGCGCCAGCGGCGCCTCCTGCATGATCTCGATCAGCTGTTCCTTGGCCAGTTCCAGCAGGGCCAGGAAGGTGACCACCACCCCGAGCCGGCCCTCGCTGGCCTCGAACAGGCTCTCGAAGCGGTGGAACACGCCGTCGCCCAACCGGTTGAGCACGTCGCCCATGCGCTGGCGCACCGACAGGGCCTCGCGCTTGACCGCGTGATGGCCGAACAGCTCGGCGCGATGCAGCACGTCGCGCAGCGCCAGCAGCAGTTCCTTCATCTCCACCGGCGGCGGCAGGCGGATCACGTTGCGGTCGGCCACGTAGGCCTGCACCGCGGACGTGTCGCGTTCCATGCGCGGCAGCGTGTCGATGTCCTCGGCCGCCTTCTTGAAGCGTTCGTACTCCTGCAGGCGGCGCACCAGCTCCGCACGCGGATCCTCTTCCGCGCCTTCCTCGGCCGGCGGCCGCGGCAGCAGCAGCCGCGACTTGATCTCGGCCAGGATCGCGGCCATCACCAGGTATTCGGCGGCAAGCTCCAGACGCAGCTCCCGCATCATCTCGATGTAGTCCGTGTACTGCCGGGTGATCTCGGCGACCGGTATATCGAGGATGTCCAGGTTCTGGCGCCGGATCAGGTACAGCAGCAGATCCAGCGGTCCTTCGAACGCGTCGAGGATGACCTCGAGCGCATCCGGCGGAATGTAGAGGTCCTGCGGCATCTCCAGGACCGGCTGCCCCTTGACCATCGCGAGGGGCATTTCCTGCTGCTGTGGAACCGGCGCGAATACGCCATGTGGCGCATCGGCCGCGCTGACCTCAGCTGGCTCGGTGCTCATTCGGCACTCGTATCAAGGCGGCCGCATGCCGCGGCCTGGCTTGGGCGACCCCGTACGTCGGTTCTTGGCGGATCCGGCATCACCGGACCCGGAAGCGGCGGGACGATCGCGTCCGCCATCGGGTAGGCGCAGCAGAGGTCGATCGCGCCGTGCTCGCGGCGGCGTCCGACAGTGCGGATGCTCGTTCGAGGGCCGCCGGGGAAGCGGCGATACGGCCTTGCGCGTTCGGTACCGGGCGGCCTCTCGCCGTCCGAACCCCACCCTTGCGCGGTGAGATTACGGGGTCGCGCGGCGCAAGTCCAGCGCTGCGTTGCCGATCCTTGCGCCGCAGCGCATCGGTGACGGCGCGGTCCGGGACGGGCGCGAGGCCTGGACAGGCGTGGCAGCGGCTTGCCGCAAGCCGGGTCGCAATCCGACAAAATTTTGCACGTGGCGCCAGCGGACGGCGGCATTGCGCAATGCGGCACCAGTGGCGCGGATTTTGCTTCGGGGTACGCGGCATTCGGGGCGCCCTCGATCGGCAATCCGGAATCGCCTGTCGGCGGTGGGGGACGCGCACTATGATCGCTGCGGTCACGCGGGAATCGAGCGAATCGGTAGCGACGACGCCTGCGCCGGAAGACGCGGCCGCGGCGCCCTGGCTGGCAGCGCGCTGCCGCGAGCTCGGCGTAGTCGGGTGCGGGGATTGGACGATGCGCCATAAGAACAGCAAGGGGACGGAACCGGTGACCACCCAGGGCCTGCGCCATGCGCGCATGAAGATCGAGACGGCGGTGCTGATGAGCCGCGGCGGCGACGCGTTTTCCAGCGAGGTGGCCGACATCTCCGCGACCGGCGTGATGGTGCAGCGGCCACAAGGCTGGGGCGCTCAGCCCGGCGAGCTGTGGGTGCTGGACATGCTGGTCGGCGAGGATCTCAACATCCACGTCGAGGCGACCGTCGCGCGGGTGACCGCGCACCATGTCGGTTTCGCCTACGCGCGCATTCCCGACGACAGGCAGGTTGCGCTGTGGAATCTGCTCGGCGGCTACGCCGACAGCCTAGAGCCCTGGGACGACGAGTGAACGCGCCACCGCCGTGCGAACGGCGGCGCGGTAGCCCGCATCAGGCCGACGGCGACGGCGACGGCGACGGCGCGCGCAGCTCGCGGCGCAGGATCTTGCCGACGTTGCTCTTCGGCAGCGAATCGCGGAACTCGATGTACTTCGGCCGCTTGTAGCCGGTCAGCGCGTCGTGGCAGTGCTTGCGCAGGTCTTCCTCGGTGAGGTTGGGATCCTTCTTCACCACGAAGATCTTCACCGCTTCGCCGGAATGCTCGTCCGGCACGCCGACCGCGGCCACTTCCAGCACGCCCGGATGCTGGGCGACCACGTCCTCGACCTCGTTCGGGTACACGTTGAAGCCCGACACCAGGATCATGTCCTTCTTGCGATCGACGATGTAGACGAAGCCGCGCTCGTCCATGCGCGCGATGTCGCCGGTGTGCAGCCAGCCGTCGGCGGTCAGCACCTTGGCCGTCTCGTCGGGGCGGTTCCAGTAGCCCTTCATCACCTGCGGCCCCTTCACGCACAGCTCGCCGACACCGCCGATCGGCAGGCTGTGTCCGTTCTCGTCCTGGATCGAGATGTCGGTGGAGGGCACCGGCAGGCCGATCGATGCGTTGTACTCGGCAAGATCGAGCGGATTGATGCAGACCGCGGGCGAGGTTTCGGTGAGGCCATAGGCCTCGGCCAGCGTGCAGCCGGTGACTTTCTTCCAGCGCTCCGCCACCGCGCGCTGCACGGCCATGCCGCCGCCGAGGGTGAGATGCAGGCGCGAGAAGTCGAGGCGATCGAAGCCCGCCGTGTGCAGCAGGCCGTTGAACAGGGTGTTGACGCCGGTGATCGCGCTGAAGCGCACCTTGGCCAGCTCCTTGACGAAGCCCGGCATGTCGCGCGGATTGGTGATCAGCACGTTCATGCCGCCGAACTTCATGAAGGTGAGGCAATTGGCGGTGAGCGCGAAGATGTGATAGAGGGGCAACGCCGTGATGACCACCTCTTCGCCCGACGCGACGTTGGTGCCGACCCACGCCGCCGCCTGCAGCATGTTGGCGACCATGTTGCGCTGGGTGAGCATGGCGCCCTTGGCGACGCCGGTGGTGCCGCCGGTGTACTGCAGGAAGGCGATGTCGTCGTGCCCCAGCGTCGGCCTGGGTACGGGGTGGCGCATCCCGCGCGCCAGCGCGGCGTTGAAGCGGATCGCGCCGTCGATGCGGTAGGGCGGCACCATCTTCTTGATGCGCTTGAGCGCGAAGTTGATCAGCGCGCCCTTGGGGAAGCCGAGCATGTCGCCGAGCCCGGTCGTGACCACGTGCTCGACGTGGGTGTCCGCCAGCACCTCGGCGACGGTGGCCGCGAAGTTGTCCAGCACGACGATCGCGCGCGCGCCGGAGTCCTCCAACTGATGCCTCAGCTCGCGCGCGGTGTACATCGGATTGGTGTTGACCACGGTCATGCCGGCGCGCAGCGCACCGAACAGTGCGATCGGGTACTGCAGGCAGTTCGGCATCATGATCGCGATGCGGTCGCCCTTGACGAAGCCCAGCTCGCCGGTCAGGAACGCCGCGAAGCGGGCGCTGAGGCGGTCCAGGTCGCCGTAGCCGAGCACGCGCCCGAAGTTGCTGAAGGCGGGGCGATGGCGAAAGCGCTCGCAGGCTTCCTCGAACAGCGCGACCACCGATGGATAGGTGGCGGTGTCGATCTCCGCCGGCACGCCGGACGGATAGTGGGCGAGCCAAGGACGCTGGGTGTTGCTCATGACGCCGTTCCCTCCCCTGGGCGGATGTGGCGCAGTCGCACTTGGTCTATCGTGCGTGTTGCGGCGCGCTTCGGCATTGGAGCATAAGGCTCCGAAGGGGGGCAAGCCGCGCTGCCGCTGCGGGAGTCGAGGATGCGCCGTTACACGATGTTCGCGCTTGCCGTTGCGCTGGCGCTCGTGGCTTGTCGACGCACGCCGGACGAGCAGCGCGTGCGCGCGGCGGTCGCCGCGGCGGTTTCCGCAACCGAAGCGAACGAGCCGCGCGGCGTGCTGGCCCTGGTCGACGATGATTTCGACGGCAACCGCGGCGCGCTCGATCGCGCCGGTCTCGCCAGCCTGCTGCGCCTGCAACTGCTGCGCGGCCAGCGCGTGCACGTGTTGACCGGACCGATCGATGTGGAGCGGCGCGGAGAGCGCCTGCTGGCGCGCTTCACGCTGACGCTGGGCGGCGGCGCGGGCGCGCTGCCCGAACACGCGGGTGTGTATCGCGTCGAGACCGCGTGGCGCCGCGACGGCAACGATTGGCGTTGCTACAGCGCCAAGTGGGAACGGACGCTGTAGGCGTTCGCCGGTCCCTCCGCGGGGAAGGTTCGCGGAGGCGCGCGCGGCGCCTCCGCGAACGCGCGGGCGTCAGGCGGCCTTGCCCGATGCGAGCTGGCGCAGCACGTACTGCAGGATGCCGCCGTGGCGGAAGAACTCGCGCTCCTTGGGCGTGAGCAGCAGCACCTTGACGGCGAACTTCTTCTCGCCGGCGTCGCCCTTGGCCGTCACCATGGCTTCCTTCGCCTCGCCGTCGTCGAGGCCGGTGATCTCGAAGGTTTCCTTGCCGGTCAGCCCCAGCGACTTGGCGTTCTGGCCGTCCTTGAACTGCAGCGGCAGCACGCCCATGCCGACCAGGTTGGAGCGGTGGATGCGCTCGAAGCTTTCGGCGATCACCGCCTTCACGCCCAGCAGCAGGGTGCCCTTGGCCGCCCAGTCGCGCGACGAGCCGGTGCCGTACTCCTTGCCGGCGAGCACCACCAGCGGCGTCTTTTCCTGCTTGTACTTCATCGCCGCGTCGTAGATCGCCATCTGCTGGCCCGACGGCACGTGCAGGGTGTAGCCGCCCTCGACGCCGTCCAGCATCTGGTTCTTGATGCGGATGTTGGCGAAGGTGCCGCGCACCATCACGTCGTCGTTGCCGCGGCGCGAGCCGTAGGAGTTGAAGTCGACCGGCTGCACGCCGCGCTCGATCAGGAAGCGGCCCGCGGGCGAGTCCTTCTTGATCGCGCCGGCCGGCGAGATGTGGTCGGTGGTGATCGAGTCGCCGAACAGGCCGAGGCAACGCGCGCCGCGGATGTCCGCGATCGTGCCGACCGCCATCGTCATGCCTTCGAAGTAGGGCGGGTTCTTGATGTAGGTGGAATCGTCCCACTTGTAGAGGTCGCCGTCCGGCGAGGGGATCTGGTTCCAGCGGCTGTCGCCCTTGAACACGTCGGCGTAGTTCTTGGCGAACATTTCGGGCGTGAGCGCCCCGGCGATCAGTTCGCCGATTTCCTTGTTGGACGGCCAGATGTCCTTCAGGTACACCGGCTTGCCGTCCTTGCCCGTGCCGATCGGATCCTTGGACAGATCGATGTCGATGGTGCCGGCCAGCGCGTAGGCGACCACCAGCGGCGGCGAGGCGAGGTAGTTCATCTTCACCTCGGCATGCACGCGGCCCTCGAAGTTGCGGTTGCCGGACAGCACCGCGGCCACGGCGAGGTCGCCCTCGGCGACGCCCTTGCTGACTTCCTCCGGCAGCGGACCGGAGTTGCCGATGCAGGTGGTGCAGCCGTAGCCAACCAGGTAGAAGCCGAGCTTCTCCAGCTCCTCCAGCAGATGGGTCTTCTTGAGGTAGTCGGTGACCACCAGCGAGCCCGGCGCCAGCGAGGTCTTCACCCAAGGCTTGACCTTGAGCCCCTTCGCCGCGGCGTTCCTGGCCAGCAGGCCGGCGCCGAGCATCACCGCCGGGTTGGAGGTGTTGGTGCAGGAGGTGATCGCGGCGATCACCACCGCGCCGTCCTGCAGGTGGAACTCGACGCCGCGCATGCTGACGCGCGGACCCTTGGCCTGCGCGCTGGCGTCGTGGCCGACCGCGGTGCCGCCGCCCTCGTTGGCGAAGCGTTCGGCGTCGCCGTTCTTCGGCTTGCGGTTGGCGGTCAGCGGGCCGACGTTGTCGTGGAAGTTCTTTTGCATGTCGGTCAGCAGCACGCGGTCCTGCGGGCGCTTGGGGCCGGCCAGCGAAGGCTTGACCGTGGCGAGGTCCAGCTCCAGCGTGGCGCTGAATTCGGGCTGCGGCGTGTTTTCGTCGTGCCACAGGCCCTGCGCCCTGGCGTAGGCCTCGACCAGCGCGATCTGCGCGGCGCCGCGCCCGGACAGGCGCAGGTAGTTCAGCGCCTCGGCGTCGACCGGGAAGATGCCGCAGGTGGCGCCGTACTCCGGCGACATGTTGCCGATGGTGGCGCGATCGGCCACCGACAGGTGCTTCAGGCCCGGGCCGAAGAATTCGACGAACTTGCCGACCACGCCGAACTTGCGCAGCATCTGGGTGACGGTCAGCACCAGGTCGGTGGCGGTCGCGCCCTCGGGCAGGCGGCCGTTCAGCTTGAAGCCGACCACCTGCGGGATCAGCATCGAGGACGCCTGGCCCAGCATCGCCGCTTCCGCCTCGATGCCGCCGACGCCCCAGCCGAGCACGCCGATGCCGTTCACCATCGTGGTGTGCGAGTCGGTGCCGAACAGCGTGTCCGGGTAGGCCCAGGTCGTGCCGTCCGCCTCGCTGGACATGACCACCCGCGCCAGATGCTCCAGGTTGACCTGATGCACGATGCCGGTGCGCGGCGGCACCACCTTGAAGTTGCGGAACGACTTCTGGCCCCAGCGCAGGAAGCTGTAGCGCTCGCGGTTGCGCTTGAATTCGATGTTGACGTTCTCGTCCAGCGAGTCGGGGCCGCCGAAGGCGTCGACCTGCACGGAGTGGTCGATCACCAGTTCGGCCGGCGCCAGCGGATTGATCTTCTTCGGGTCGCCGCCGAGCTTGACCATGGCATCGCGCATCGCGGCGAGGTCGACCACGCAGGGCACGCCGGTGAAGTCCTGCAGCACCACGCGCGCCGGCATGAACGCGATCTCGGTGTCGGGCTCCTTCTTCGCGTCCCAGTTTGCCACCGCCTCGATCTCGCGCGCGGTGACGTTGACCCCGTCCTCGTGGCGCAGAAGGTTCTCGAGCAGGATCTTCATCGAGTAGGGCAGGCGCTTGAGGTCGAAGCGCTGGCCGAGCCTGGCCAGGCTGGCGAACGCGTAGCGCTGGCCGTTGACCTCGAGGGTGTCGCGGGTCGAAAACGAGTCTTTCATGCCGTGCTCCTGGCGTGGTTCGGCGGATGGGGAGACGGGCCGCAAGGCATCGCGCTGGGCGCGCGGGCGATCCGTGGCCCGTGGAAATCGGCCCATTATCGCCGAAACGTCGGCGCGCCGCGAACGCGCGCGCCCGCGGCCAAGGTCGGACGTTCAGCCGCCGCCGAGGGTCGCGCGGGACAGCAGGCCGCGCGCGAGCATGGCGCATTGACGACGCTGGAACAGCAGGCCCCAGTGGTTGCCGCCGAGCTGTCGCCACAGCACCGCCGCGCGCACGCCGGCGAGCAGGACGGCGCGGATGCGCTCGACCTGGGCGGGCTGCTGCAGGTGCAGCGGGTTGCCGGTGACCACGACGCGCGGGCGCACGGTGGAGAGGGTCTGCGCGTAGAGCTCGCCGAGCCGCGCGCTGACCGCCGCGTGGCCGAGTCCGAAGTGCTCGGCCTGGCGTTGCGCGGACAGGATGCCGTCCTGCAGGCGTTGGCGCAGGTCGGCGCGGCGGGCCAGCCTGCGCTCGATGCGCAGCAGGGTGAGCACGATCTGGGTGACGGCCAGGTCGCGGCGCGTGCCGTCGATCTGCGCGATCAGCGCGCGCATGCCGACGCGCACGCCGTCGAGGCCGCCGTAGACCGCCGCGGCGCTCTCGGCGTCGATGCGAAAGATGCTGCCGAGACTGGCCTCCAGCGCGGCCGCATCGCAGCGGCCTTCGGTGGCCAGCGCGCGGACCAGGGTGGCCGCCTGGGTCAGGCCGGCCAGCGCGATCACCTGGGACTCGTTCATGCCGCCTCCGGCGTTGCGTCGGCAAGGCCGCCGAACGGCGCGTCGGTGGCTTCGATCACGCCGCCGCCGAGGCATTCCTCGCCGAGGTAGAACACCACCGACTGGCCCGGCGTCACCGCGCGCTGCGCTTCGTCGAAGCGCACCTCGCAGCCGCCGTCGGCCAGGCGCAGCGTGCAGGCCTGGTCGGCCTGGCGATAGCGCGTCCTGGCGGTGCAGCGCAGTTCGGCCGCGGGCGCGGTGCCGGCGGTCCAGCTCAGCTCGCCGGCGCGCAAGCGCGTCGAGCGCAGCCAGCGGTTGTCGTCGCCCTGGGCGACATACAGCACGTTGGCGGCGACGTCCTTGCCGACCACGTACCAGGGCGCGCCGGACGCCGCGCGGCGCCCGCCGATGCCCAGCCCCTGGCGCTGGCCGAGGGTGTAGTACATGACGCCCGCGTGCGCGCCGACGGACAACCCCGCGGGCGTGCGGATCTCGCCCGGCCGCGCCGGCAGGTAGCGCGCCAGGAAGCTGCGGAAGTCGCGCTCGCCGATGAAGCAGATGCCGGTGGAGTCCTTCTTGGCGTGCACGCCAAGCCCCGCCTCGCGCGCCAGCCGGCGCACCGCCGGCTTGGCCAGCTCGCCGACCGGGAACAGCGTCGCGCCGAGCTGTGCCTGGCCCAGCGTGTAGAGGAAATAGCTCTGGTCCTTGGCCGCGTCGGCGCCGCGCAGCAGCCGCCAGCGGCCGTCGTGGCAATCGGTGCGCGCGTAGTGGCCGGTGGCAATCTTCTCCGCGCCGAGCGCGCGGGCGTGCTCCAGGAAAGTCTTGAACTTGATCTCGCGGTTGCACAGCACGTCCGGGTTGGGCGTGCGGCCGCTGCGGTACTCGGCAAGGAAGTGCTCGAACACGCCGTCCCAGTATTCGGCGGCGAAGTTGCGCAGGTGCAGGGGCAGGCCGAGCGTGGCGCAGACCGCCACGGCGTCCTTGCGGTCGGCGTCGGCGCGGCAGGGGCTCTGGCGCCCGTCCTCTTCCCAGTTCTGCATGAACATGCCGGCGACCTCGTGCCCGGCGCGCTGCAGCAGCAGGGCCGCCACTGCGGAATCCACCCCGCCCGAAATGCCGGCGATGACGCGCATGTCAGCTCCCGGCGGTCAGCGGGAAGGCGCGCACCGTGTCCAGCGGCAGGCGCTGCCCGGCCAGCCAGGCGTCGATGCTGAGCAGCACCAGCGGACTGCGCAGCCGTCGCGTCGCATCCAGCGCCGCGATCTCCGCACGGGTCAGCCAGTGCGGGCACACGATGCCGTGGTCGAGCGGACGGGCGGCGTGGTGGTGGCGCGGGCGCGCGGCGAAGGTGAAGCGCACGATGTGGTCGCCGTGCACCGGGCTGTACCACTGCTGCACGCCGACGAAGTGCTCCAGCTCGACGTCCCAGCCGGTTTCCTCGAGCGTTTCGCGCCGTGCCGCGTCGGCCAGGCTCTCGCCGGGCTCGAGATGTCCGGCCGGCTGGTTGTAGCACAGCTCGCCGCGCACGGCCTCCTCGACCATCAGGAAGCGGTCGCCGTCGGCGACCACGGCGGCCACGGTCACGTGCGGGCGCCAGATCTCGGTTTCGCGTTCCGGTGCGGTCGTCATGGCTGGGCAGATGGGGGCGGCGCAGGCGCCGGAAAAGTGCGGATTGTGCCATCACCGGGGACGGACGCGGTTCACGGCGCCGGTATCGCGGCAGCGTATACTTGCTGCCAACGGAGAACATCCCCAGCGCCATGGCCCAAGAACCGGATCGCACCCCCGAGCTCGAACACGGCGTGGCGGTCGAAACGTCGAAGCCCGAGCTGCAGCGCCCGCCGCTGTTCCAGGTCGTGTTGCTGAACGACGATTACACGCCGATGGACTTCGTGGTGATCATCCTGGAGACCTTCTTCAGCATGAATCGCGAGCGCGCCACCCAGGTGATGCTGCACGTGCACACCCGCGGCAAGGGCGTGTGCGGCGTCTACACCCGCGAAGTGGCCGAGACCAAGGTCACCCAGGTCAACGAGTTCTCGCGCGCCCACCAGCATCCTCTGCTGTGCACTATGGAAAAGCTCTAGTCGCCCCCATTTCCCGACCGTGACCGAACCCCCACGACGGAGACGATCCGGATGTTCAGCAAGGATCTCGAACTCACCATCGGCCAGTGCTACAAGGAGGCCCGCGAGCAGCGCCACGAATTCATGACCGTGGAGCACCTGCTGCTTGCGCTGCTCGAGAATCCGTCGGCGGCGGCAGTGTTGCGTGCCTGCGGCGCGGACATCGACAAGCTCGGCAAGGACCTGCGCGCGATCATCGCCGAAACCGTGCCGGTGCTGCCACCCAACGACGAGCGCGACACCCAGCCGACGCTCGGTTTCCAACGCGTGCTGCAGCGCGCCGTCTACCACGTGCAGTCCTCCGGCCGCAAAGAGGTCACCGGCGCCAACGTGCTGGTGGCGATCTTCGGCGAGAAGGATTCGCACGCCGTGTACTTCCTGCACCAGCAGGAGGTCAGCCGGCTCGACGTGGTCAACTACATCTCGCACGGCATCGCCAAGATCGGCCAGGAGCCCGGCCCGCAGCCGGCGGCCGGCGACCGCGACGCCGAGGAGGGCAGCGAGCCGAAGGGCAACCCGCTGACCGAATACGCCTCCAACCTCAACGAGCTGGCCCGGCAGGGCAAGATCGACCCGCTGATCGGCCGCGCCGAAGAGGTCGAGCGCACCATCCAGGTGCTGTGCCGCCGGCGCAAGAACAACCCGCTCTACGTGGGCGAGGCCGGCGTCGGCAAGACCGCGCTGGCGGAAGGCCTGGCCAAGCGCATCGTCGAGGGCGAGGTGCCGGAGGTGCTGAAGGACTGCACGATCTGGGCGCTCGACCTTGGTGCGCTGGTCGCCGGCACCAAGTACCGCGGCGATTTCGAGAAGCGCCTGAAGGCGGTGATCGCGCAGCTCAGGAAGGAGCCGAAGTCGATCCTGTTCATCGACGAGATCCACACCATCATCGGCGCCGGCTCGGCGTCGGGCGGCACCATGGACGCGTCGAACCTGATCAAGCCGATGCTGGCTTCGGGCGAGCTGCGCTGCATCGGCTCGACCACGTTCCAGGAATTCCGCGGCATCTTCGAGAAGGACCGCGCGCTGGCGCGGCGCTTCCAGAAGATCGACATCGTCGAGCCGTCCATCGCCGACAGCGTGGAGATCCTCAAGGGCCTGAAGACGCGCTTCGAGGAGCACCACAAGGTGCAGTACACCAACGAGGCGCTGCAGGCCGCGGTCGACCTGTCGGTGCGGCACATCGCCGACCGCCTGCTGCCGGACAAGGCGATCGACGTGATCGACGAGGCCGGCGCGCGCCAGCGCCTGCTGCCCGAGGAAAAGCGCAGCGGCACGGTCGACGTGCCCGACATCGAGCTGATCGTCGCGCGCATGGCGCGCATCCCGCCCAAGCAGGTCTCGGCGTCGGACCGCGACGTGCTGAAGAACCTCGACCGCAACCTGAAGATGGTCGTGTTCGGCCAGGACACCGCGATCGACGCGCTGGCCGCCTCGATCAAGATGGCGCGCTCAGGGCTGGGCAACCCGTCCAAGCCGATCGGCTGCTTCCTGCTGGCCGGCCCGACCGGCGTCGGCAAGACCGAGGTCACCCGCCAGCTCGCCATGCAGCTCGGCATCGAGCTGATCCGCTTCGACATGTCCGAGTACATGGAAGCGCACTCGGTGTCGCGCCTGATCGGCGCGCCCCCGGGCTACGTCGGCTTCGACCAGGGCGGCCTGCTGACCGAGGCGGTGACCAAGCACCCGCACTGCGTGCTGCTGCTGGACGAGATCGAGAAGGCACACCCGGACGTCTACAACATCCTGCTGCAGATCATGGACCGCGGCGCGCTGACCGACACCAACGGCCGCGAGGCGAACTTCAAGAACGTGATCGTGGTGATGACCACCAACGCCGGCGCGCAGCAGGCCGCGCGCCGCACCATCGGCTTCGTCGAGCAGGATCATGCGCTCGACGCGATGGAGGTGATCCGCCGCAGCTTCACGCCCGAATTCCGCAACCGCCTCGACGCGGTCATCCAGTTCAAGGCGCTGGACTTCGAGCACATCCTGCGCGTGGTCGACAAGTTCATCATCGAACTGGAGGCCCAGCTCAACGAGAAGCGCGTCGCCCTGCACGTCGATGCGGAAGCGCGGCGCTGGCTGGCCGAGCACGGCTTCGACCCGCAGATGGGCGCGCGGCCGATGGCGCGGGTGATCCAGGAACACGTCAAGCGCCCGCTTGCCGACGAGCTGCTGTTCGGCAAGCTGGCCGGCGGCGGCAAGGTCAGGCTCGGCGTGCGCGACGGCGAGCTGTTCGTCGAAACCGAAGCGGCGGAGAAATTGCCGGCCGTGGTCGAGTAGGCGCGGCGAATGCGGCGGATGCGGAAAGGGCGGGGATATCCCGCCCTTTCTCATTTCATGCGGTAGGTGATCCGGCCCTTGGTCAGATCGTAGGGCGTCATCTCGATGCGCACCTTGTCGCCGGTAAGGATGCGGATGTAGTGCTTGCGCATGCGCCCGGAAATGTGCGCGGTGATGACGTGCCCGTTCTCCAGCTGCACGCGGAACATGGTGTTGGGAAGCGTCTCCAGCACCGTGCCTTCCATTTCGATGACGTCGTCTTTGGCCATGTATCCGTGTTCGGCACGCCGCGAAAGCGCGGCGGAAGGCGGCGATTCTGCCACGTCGGGCGGCGCGGTTAAAGTTTCGTCAGCCCGCGGCGTGGCTGCCTTCGTCGCGCGGAGGCGTCGCCTTGGGCCGGCGCGGACGGCGCGAGCGCGGGCCGCGCGTGCGGCGCTGGCGCAACGCGCTGTCCAGCTCGTCCAGCGCATCGGCCAGCGCCGCGGCCGAGCGCGCGGCGCCGGTGTAGACCGGCAGGCTGGCGTGCAGGGTGCGCGCGGTGGCCAGGCGCTCCATGTCCAGCGCCAGGCCGTGGCGGGCCAGCAGCGGCGTCAGTTCGGCGGCGCGCGCGGCCAGGTCGTGGCGGGTGGTGCGGAACGCCAGCTCGGCGATGCGCACGCGCTGGGTGTAGCTGAAGATGTTGGTGAAGAACAGCTCGACGTCGTCGGGGTGCGGTTCGACCAGCACCATGTCCGCACGAGGATAGTTGTGCGCGTACTTGCTCAGCCCGGTCTGCATGCGTGAAGTGAGCAGGGTGCGGAAGGTCTGCGAGAGGACGCCGGGCAGTCCGCCGCGGGCCAGGGTGTCCGGAATCCTGCGGCCGGCGGCCTGGGCGAGGTCGGCATCGAACGGCACCAGCGGATTCACGCCGAGCACCAGCGACACGCCCTCGTCGAATGCGGCGGATGCGTGCAGGGTGCGCGCCAGCGCGCCGTCCACGTACCAGCGGCCGCCGATCTTGACCGGCGGATACAGGCCGGGCAGGGCCGCACTGGCCTCGACCGCGCGCGAAATGGGCACGTGGTCCAGCCCCGGCGAGCCGAAGCGCACCGCCTTGCCGGAGTCCAGCTCCACCGCCACCACGTAGAGCTTGCGCTGCAGCGCGCGGAAGTCGTTGGTGCGGCCGTCCTTCGCCAGCACGCGGCGCAGGAAACCTTCCACCGAGTCGTTGTCGAACATGCCGGTGGGCAGCAGGCTGCCCATGCGCAGCAGCACGTCGGACAGGCGGGTGTCGAACGGATTGCGCGCGGCCGCCCAGACCCATTCGAGGAACGCGCGCGGCAGGGTGGCCGCGTGCTTGACGTATTCCAGCACCGCCGGACGCATGAAGTCCTCGGGGCGGAACGGGATGTCGGCCGAATCCCCGGTCAGGAAGATGCGCGTCATCTCCACCGTCGAGATGCCGTTGGCCAGTCCGGCGGCGAGGAACGAGCCGGAGCTGACCCCGACGTAGACGTCGAGCGTGTCCAGGTCCAGTCCGACGATGCTGTCCTCGAGCGCGCGCAGCGCGCCCAGCTCCCACATGGCGCCGATCGGACCGCCGCCGGCGATCGCCAGGCCGATGCGCTGGCGTTCGCGCTTGCCGCGGGGCGGGTGCGCGGCGTTCAGCAGCAGCATGGAAGGTTCCCCAGGCGCATCGACACGGGATTGTAGCGGTCGCGGCCGTCCCTACAAGCCTGCGTGTGAGCGACATCCATCACGCGAAATGCTCGTCGAGCCGGCGCCGGATCTCGTCCTCGATCATCGGCTTCATCATCAGCAGCATGAAGCCGAGGTCGGCGTGCACGCGCACGCTGTCCGCGGCGATGACGATGCCGCCCCTCACGCCCGAGCGCACGAACACCAGGGTATTGCCGTCCCAACTGCTCTCGATCTCGAACTTCTCCGCCATCGCGTAGGCAACGTCGTCCACGACCGCGCGCGCCTTCTTCAGGCCCAGGCCGTGCTTGCGCTGGATGTCGATGCTTGGCATGAAGCGATCCGTTCCGGGAGGCCGCCCGATCATACGCGGCCGAGGGCGGGATTTGCCGTGCTACAGTTCGCGCGGCGCAGAGAGGGCCGGCATGCGGATCGTTTTCCTGAACGGGGAGCACCCCGACGTCGACAGTGCGGCCGAGCGGCTGCGCGTCGGCTCCGCGCCCGACAATGACGTCGTGCTGCGCGCGGCAGAGGTGGCCGCGCACCATCTCACCCTGTTCCAGGACCGGCGCGGGCTGGTGCTCGCGGTCGAGCCCGGCGCGAGCCGCGTCCACGTCAACGCGCGGCCGGTGCGCGAGAAAGCCCTGCTGCGCTTCGGCGACGTGCTCAGCGTCGGTTCGGCGAAGTGCCTGCTGCAGCCCGATCCCGGCGCCGAAGCGGAGCGCACCCCGCCGGCCGCGCCGGTGGAGACCGGCGACCGCCCCGGCCGCGCCGCGCTGCGCGCGGTGGCTGGGCCGCTGTCGGGCCACCTGCTGGGAATCGACGGTCGGCTCGACCTGCCGTTGGCCGAGCTGGCGCCGGCCGGCGTCGCGGTCGAGCTGCGCGATGGCGCGCTGTGGCTGGAGACGCGCGGCACCATCGTGCAGATCAACGGCGTCGCCGCGCGCCAGGCGCGGCTGGCGCCCGGCGACCAGTTGTGCGTCGGCGCGCACCGCTACGTGATCGAGGCGCCCGGGTTGCAGGCCGAGGCCAGCCTGGCGCGGCAGCGGGTCGCGTTCGTGCCGCACGAGGCGGCCTTCCCCGAGGACACCGCCGGCCCACGCGGCGAAGTATGGTGGCTGATCGTCACCGCCGCGCTGCTGGGTCTGGGCATCGCGCTGCTGCTGCTGTTCCGGCCCTGAGCGCCCGCAGGCCGTCGCGCAGGCGCGCCCAGGGTATCCGCCACAGCATCAGCGCGGCGAACGCGGCGCCGTAGTACAGCGGCTCGCGGTTGGCGATCGCGTTGCCCGACTTCACCATCCAGGCGTAGTGCAGCACGCCCAGCAGCGGGATGAGGTAGACGATGCGGTGCATCTGCTGCCAGCGCCGGCCGAGCCGCCGCATCATGCCCTTGGTCGAGGTGAGCGCCAGCGGGATCAGCAGCAGCCATGCGGTGAAGCCGACGGTGATGTAGGGCTTCCTGGCGATCTCGGCGAAGATCTGCGACCAGAAGCCGCCGAGATCGATCACCAGATAGATGCCCATGTGCACGCAGACATAGAAGAATGCGAACAGGCCGAGCAGGCGCCGATAGCGCACCAGCTTCGACACGCCGGTGACGCGGCGCAGCGGCGTCACCGCCAGCGTGGCCAGCAGCAGGCGCAGCGCCCAATCGCCGCTGCGGTGCTCGAGCTGCGCCACCGGGTCGGGGCCGAGCGTGCCCTGCGCCGCGTTCCAGGCCAGCAGCACCAGCGGCAGCAGGCACAGGGCGAACAGCGGCGGCTTGCTCAGGGCCACCCAGTCCCGGCGGCGCGCCATCAGAAGTCCCGCCTGAGGTCCATGCCGGCATACAGCGACGCGACCTGCTCGGCGTAGCCGTTGAACGGCCGCGTGGCGATGCGGTTGCCGAACAGGCCGAAGCCCGTGCCGGTGATGCGGCGTTCGGTGGCCTGGCTCCAGCGCGGATGGTCCACCGCCGGATTGACGTTGGCGTAGAAGCCGTACTCGTCGGGGGCGGCGCGGTTCCACGCGGTGGCCGGCTGGCGCTCGGTGAAGGCGATGCGCACGATGCTCTTGATGCCCTTGAAGCCGTACTTCCACGGCAACACCAGGCGCAGCGGCGCGCCGTTCTGGTTGGGCAGCGTGCGCCCGTACAGGCCGACGGCGAGGATCGCCAGCGGGTGCATCGCCTCGTCGATGCGCAGGCCCTCGGTGTACGGCCAGTCCAGCACCGGGTAGGCCAGCCCGGGCATCTCGCCCGGCCGGTTCACGGTGGTGAAGGCGACGTACTTCGCCTTCGAGGTCGGACGGAAGCGCTTCAGCAGGTCGCCCAGCGGAAAGCCGACCCACGGGATCACCATCGACCACGCTTCCACGCAGCGCATGCGGTAGACGCGTTCCTCCAGCGGGTGCGGTTTCAGCAGGTCCTCCAGCGCGAAGCGGCCGGTGATTTCCGCCTCGCCGGCGATCTCGACGCTCCACGGTTCAGGCCGGAATCGCCCGGAATTCTTCGCCGGATCGTCCTTGGCGGTGCCGAACTCGTAGTAATTGTTGTAGCGGGTGGCGGCGTCCATGTCGGTCATCGGCTCGCCGACGACGTTGGCGCCGCGTTTTGCGATCTCCAGCGCGCCGCCGCCGTCGGCGGGGACCGCCTGGCTCTCCGCGCCGCGTCCGCAGCCGGCCAGCGCCAGCGGGCCCAGCGCCAGCGCCTTGAGGATCGCCCGGCGGCGGCGATGGACGCCTTCGGGCGTGATTTCGCCGGGAAGAATGTCTGGCGGTCGGCGGATCAGCATGCGGCCTCCACGGGTGTCATGCCATCGGGACCGGCGCGTCGGCCGCGTGCTTACAGCGGGTTGCGCGAGCCCCTTGTGAAGCGCGCCGGCTTGTGTTCATGTTGCATTGCCGCATGCGCGGCGTGAAGCGAAGAGGAACGGCACCGTGGCCCGAGTATGGAACTTCAGCGCCGGTCCGGCCGCGCTGAGCGAGGAGGTACTGCGCGAGGCCCAGCGCGATCTGCTGGACTGGCACGGCATCGGCGCTTCGGTGATGGAACTGTCGCATCGCGGCAAGGCCTTCATCGCATTGGCCGAGCAGGCCGAACGCGACCTGCGCGACCTGCTCGCCGTACCCGCCGGTTACAAAGTGCTGTTCCTGCAGGGCGGCGCCACCCAGCACTTCGCGCAGATCCCGATGAATCTCGCCGCCGACGGCCAGAGCGCCGACTACATCGTCGGCGGACACTGGAGCGAGAAGGCGGTGCGGGAGTCCGCGCCCTACGTGCAGGCGCGCGTCGCCGCCAGTTCCGCGGCGCAGGGCTACACGCGGCTGCCGCCGCGCGCGGAGTGGGATCTCAATCCCGGCGCAGCCTACGTGCACATCACGACCAACGAAACCATCCACGGCGTCGAGTACCGCGATATTCCCCGCGTTGGCGATGTGCCCCTGGTTGCGGACATGTCGTCGAACATCCTCTCGGAACCGCTGGACGTCGGCCGCTTCGGGCTGATCTACGCCGGCGCGCAGAAGAACATCGGCCCCGCCGGCCTGGTGGTGATGATCGTGCGCGAGGACCTGCTGGCGCGCCAGCCGCGGCCGCTGCCGAAGATCTTCCGCTACGCCGAGCATGCCGCCCAGGGTTCCATGCTGAACACGCCCAACACCTGGGGCTGGTACATCGCCGGGCTCACGTTCAAGTGGTTGAAGGCGCAGGGCGGCCTGGCGGCGATGGCGGAGCGCAACCGGCGCAAGGCCGAGCTGCTGTACGCCTGCATCGACGGCTCCGGCGGCTACTACTGCAACCCGGTCGATCCGGCCGCGCGCTCGCGCATGAACGTGCCGTTCACCCTGCACGACGCCGCGCTCGACAAGGCCTTCCTGGAAGAGTCCGAGCGCGCCGGTCTGCTGGCGCTGAAGGGCCACAAGGCGGTCGGCGGCATGCGCGCCTCGCTGTACAACGCGGTGCCGCTGCAGGCGGTCGAGGCGCTGGTCGGGTTCATGCGCGAATTCATGCGGCAGCACGGCTGACGCCGAGGCACGACCATAACGACAAGCAGGGAAGCGGCATCGGCGTCAGCAGACGCCGCGCGGCGGCGCCGGGGGAGGGCGGGCCGCGATTTCACCGAAGAGACACCATGTTCACGATCCAGACCCTCAACACCATCGCGCGCGCCGGCCTCGAGCGGCTGCCTCCGGCGCGCTACCAGATCGGCGAGCGCTTCGACGCGCCGGACGCGATCCTGTTGCGCTCGGCGGACCTGCACGCACGGCCGATCCCGGCCACGGTCAAGGCGGTTGCGCGCGCCGGCGCCGGCGTCAACAACATCCCCGTGGCCGAGCTGTCGCGCCGCGGCGTGCCGGTGTTCAACGCGCCCGGCGCCAACGCCAACGCGGTGAAGGAGCTGGTCGTCGCCGGCATGCTGCTGGCCGCGCGCAACCTGGCCGACGCGCTGGCGTTCGTGCACACGCTGCAGCCGGATGCCGAGCTGGACCACCACGTCGAAGCCGAGAAGAAGCGCTTCGTCGGCGGCGAACTGGCCGGCAAGACGCTCGGCGTGGTCGGCCTGGGCGCGATCGGCGTCAAGGTCGCCAACGCCGCCTACGCGCTCGGCATGCGCGTGGTCGGCTTCGACCCGCACATGACCGTCGAGGGCGCCTGGCAGCTCGACGCCAGCGTGCAGCGCGCCGCCTCGCTCAACCAACTGTTCGCGACCAGCGATTACGTCAGCTTCCACGTGCCGTTGAACGATGCCACCCGCGGTCTGTTCGGCGCCGCCGCGCTGCAGGTGGCGAAGCCGGGCGTGGTGCTGCTCAACTTCGCCCGCGACGGCATCGTCGCCATGGAGACACTCGTCGCCGGCCTGGGCGACGGACGCATCCGCCGCTACGTCACCGACTTCCCGCATGCCGACCTGCTCGGCCATCCGCGCGTGATCGCGCTGCCGCACCTTGGCGCCTCCACCGGCGAGGCCGAGGAGAACTGCGCGGTGATGGTGGTGGAGCAACTGCGCGACTTCCTCGAGCACGGCAACGTCCAGCATGCGGTCAACTTCCCGTCGATCCGCATGCCGCGCGAAGGCCGCACGCGCATCTGCATCGCCAACGCCAACCGGCCGAACATGATCGGCCAGCTCTCGCACGCGCTCGGCGAGGCCGGCGTCAACATCGCGCAGATGCACAACGCCTCGCGCGGCGAACTTGCCTACAACCTGGTCGACGTCGACGCCGCGGTACCGCCCACATTGGTGCGCACGATCGGAGCGATCGACGGCATTCTCGCGGTGCGCGTGATCGACGGATGAGCTTCGACGCGGCCCGACTGGCGAACGCGGCAGCGGCGACGCTGCGCGCCTACGATCCCGGCCATGATCTGCCGGCGCTGCGCCGGCGCTTCGGCGCGACGCTGGCGGAACTGGGCTCGAACGAGAATCCGCTCGGTCCCAGCCCGCTCGCGCTCGATGCCGTGCGCGCGGCGCTGGCGGACGCGTTTCGCTATCCGGACCCGCGCGGCGCGGCGCTGAAGGCGGCGCTGGCGGCACGGTTCGGCGTGGACGCCGCGCGCATCACGCTCGGCAACGGTTCGCACGAATTGCTGATGCTGCTGGCGCAATGCTTCGCCGACGCCGCGCATTCGGTGGCGTTCTCGCAGCACGGCTTCGCCGTGTTCCCGATCGCCGCGGCCGCCGCCGGCGCTGAGGCGATCGTCGTGCCGGCGCTGCCGCGCACGCACCCGACCGCGCCCTACGGCCACGACCTCGACGCGCTTGCGACGGCGGTGCGCGCGGACACGCGCATCGTCTATCTGGCCAACCCCAACAATCCGACCGGCACCTGGTTCGACGACGCCGCGCTGGCGGAACTGCTTGCACGCGTGCCGCGCGACGTGCTGGTGGTGGTCGACGAGGCCTACCACGAATACGTCGACGCACCGGGGCTGGGCACGGCGCTGCGCTTCGCCGAGGGCCATCCCAATCTGATCGTGACGCGCACCTTCTCCAAGGCCTACGGGCTGGCCGGCCTGCGCGTCGGCTGCATGATCAGCCATCCGACGGTGGCGGCGGTGCTGGAGCGCCTGCGCGAATCCTTCAACGTCAACAGCCTCGCGCTGGCGGCGGCCGAGGCCGCGCTGGGCGACCGCGCGCACCTCGAACGGGTGCGCGCCTCCAATCGCGACGAGCGTGCCTGGTTGGGCGCGGAACTGCGCGCACGCGGCTACGCCGCGCTGCCCTCGCAGACCAACTTCCTGCTGCTCGACCTCGACCGCGCCGCCGCGCCGCTGGAGCGCCACCTGTTCGCGCATGGCGTGGTGGTGCGGCCAATGGACGGCTACGGCCTGCCGCACACGCTGCGTGTCAGCGTCGGCAGCCGCGGCGAAAACCGGCGCCTGCTGGAGGCGCTGCCGTGAGCGCAACCATGGACTGGATCAGCGCGCCCTCCGGCCCGCTGCGCGGCGAGCTCGCCGTGCCCGGCGACAAGTCGGTTTCGCATCGCGCGGTGATGCTGGCGGCGCTGGCCGACGGCGCTTCGCGTATCCGCGGCTTCCTCGAGGGCGAGGACACCCGCGCCACCGCCGCCGTGTTCGCGCGCATGGGCGTGCGCGTCGAGGCACCCTCGCCGGGCGAGCGCATCGTGCACGGTGTCGGCCTGCACGGGCTGGCCGCGCCCGAACGCCCGCTGGACTGCGGCAACTCGGGCACAGGCATGCGCCTGCTGGCCGGCCTGCTGGCCGGGCAGGCGTTCGACGCCGAACTGGTCGGCGACGCCTCGCTGTCGCGGCGGCCGATGGGGCGGGTGATCGAACCGCTGACCGCGATGGGCGCAAGCATCGAAACCGAACCGGGCGGCTTGCCGCCGCTGCGCATCCGCGGCGGGCGGCGCCTGCACGGCATCGCCTACGCGCCGCCGGTGGCGAGCGCGCAGGTCAAGTCCGCCGTGCTGCTGGCTGGCCTGTACGCCGGGGGCGAAACCGCGGTGCGCGAGCTGCGTCCGACCCGCGACTACACCGAGCGCATGCTGGGCGCGTTCGGCTGGCCGGTCGCCTGCGGCCCCGGCTGGGCGCGACTGGCCGGCGGCGGCGGGCGCCTGCGCGCCACCGATGTCGAGGTGCCGGCGGATTTTTCCTCGGCGGCGTTCTTCATCGTCGCCGCCACGCTGGTCCCCGGCTCGGAGCTGCGCCTGCGCAGGGTCGGCCTGCATCCGCGCCGCACCGGCCTGCTCGCCGCGCTGCGCCGCATGGGCGCCGACATCCGCGAGGATGATCCGCGCGAGGAGGGCGGCGAGCCGGTTGCCGACCTGATCGTGCGCCACGCGCCGCTGACCGGCATCGACCTGCCCGAGGCGCTGGTGGCCGACATGATCGACGAATTCCCGGCCCTGTTCGTGGCCGCCGCTGCCGCGCGCGGCAGCACGACCATCCGCGGCGCGGACGAACTGCGCGTGAAGGAGTCCGACCGCATCGCGGTGATGGCGCACGGCCTGCGCACGCTCGGCGTGCGTGTCGAGGAACGCCCCGACGGCGCGGCGATCGAGGGCGGCGCCATCGGCCCCGGCGAGGTCGACAGCGCCGGCGATCACCGCTGCGCGATGGCCTTCGCCGTGGCCGGCCTGCTGGCGCGAGGTCCGGTGCGCGTCGGCAACTGCAGCAACGTCGCCACCTCGTTCCCAGGCTTCATCGACCTGGCCAACGGCTGCGGTTTCGCGCTCAGGACGATGGTGGACAACTAGGGGATTCGCAATCCCCGACTCGGATACTGCTCGCGAGTGTTCCTGCGGCGGGCGGCTCGGCAGGCGAGCATCGCAGCGGCCTTCGACTCTTGTCTCCCTCGCCCGCCTCCGGCGGGAGAGCAACTGTGTTGATCGTCAAGCCGGTTTTGCCAGATCGGGGTTCCAGCGTGTGCCGTCGCGGACCATGGCATTGAGGATGGTGAGCAACTTGCGCATGCAGGCGACGATGGCGACCTTGGCAGCCTTGCCGT
>JAJFUF010000029.1 GCA_021372495.1 Lysobacteraceae bacterium | reverse complement strand
CGTCCGGGCGCCCGGCGGCCGCAGCGCCCGGCGCTGAGCAGAGTGCGGCGGTCGCGGCGCCGACCGCGGCGGCGCCGGTGCCGGCCGGCGCGCGCAGCGTCGACGGCGTCGCCTGGCGCTGGCCCGCCGACGGTGCGCTGCTGTCCCGTTTCCAGGGCGGCGATCCGACGCGCCAGGGCATCGACATCGCCGGCAAGTCCGGCGATCCGGTGCGCTCGGCCGCCGATGGCACCGTGGTCTACAGCGGCAACGGCCTGATCGGCTACGGCGAGCTGATCATCGTCAAGCACTCGGACAGCTACCTGTCGGCCTACGGCCACAATCGGCGGCGCCTGGTCAAGGAAGGCGACCGCGTCGCCGCCGGCCAGCAGATCGCCGAGATGGGCGCCAGCGGTGCGCCGCGCGACGAGCTGCATTTCGAGGTGCGCCGCGACGGCAAGCCGGTCGATCCGCTGGATTACCTGCCGCCGCGCTGAGCGGCGCCAGGGTGGCTGAGCCGTGTTCCCCGTCCTGCGGCGCCCGCCGCGCGCCTCCCGGCCTATTCGAGGATGAACGCCGCGACCACGTGCCGCCCCTCGCTGGCGAGGACGTTGTAGGTGCGGCTGGCGGCGGCGTTGTCCATCACCTCGACGCCGACGCGGCGCTGCAGGAACGCGGCCACGATCGCCTGCGCGGGAAAGCGCTGGCGCGCGCCGGTGCCGAGCAGCACGACCTCGGGCTGCAGCGCGAAGATCGGCGCAAGCTGCGCCTCGTCGATCGCCTGCACGTCCGCCACCGGCCAGTCCTCGATCAGCGTCTCGCGTGCCAGCACGAAGCTGCGCGTGAGCACGTGGTCGACGACGGTGACGCTGTGCGCGTCGCCGCGGCGCACGAACAGGTATTCGCCGGGTCGTTCGAGGTTGAGTTCCACGGCAGCGACTCCCTCAGCGCGGCAGCGCCAGTTTCGGCTCGTCGGCGTTGCGGCGGTACAGGCAGGCGATATGGCCGATCTGCTGCACCAGCTCGGCGCCGCTGCCGTCGAGCAGCGCCTGCACCTGCGCCTGGCGCGCCGGGCGGTCTTCGCCGGCCAGCTTGACCTTGATCAGCTCGTGGTGGTCGAGCGCGAGCGAGAGTTCCTTCAGCACGGCGTCGCTGACGCCCTTGGCGCCGAGCAGGATCACCGGCTTGAGCGGATGGGCGAGGCCGCGCAGGTAGCGGCGCTGGGTCGGAGAGAGCGGCATCGTTCAGGTTCGCGATCGCGGCGGTGAAGACGAAAAGGTTATCATGCGGCCATCCTCCCCTGTGCGCGCGCCTGCGCCCGTCGATTCCATCATGCCGCGCAGCAAGAGCAGCGCCCGCTGGCTGCGGGAGCATTTCGACGACGTCTACGTCAAGCGCGCGCAGGCGCAGGGCCTGCGTTCGCGCGCGGCGTTCAAGCTCGAGGAACTGATCGAGCGCGACCGCCTGCTGAAGCCGGGCATCGCCGTGGTCGACCTCGGCGCCGCGCCGGGCGGCTGGTCGCAGGTCGTGCGCGAGCGCCTCGGCGACAGCGGCCGCGTGATCGCGCTGGACGTCCTGCCGATGCAGGGCATCGCCGGGGTCGGGTTCCTGCAGGGCGACTTCCGCGAAGAAGCCGTGCTGAAACAGTTGGAAAGCCTGCTGGGCGGGCAGAAGGTCGACCTTGTCCTGTCCGACATGGCCCCCAATATGACCGGTGTGGCCGTGGCCGATCAGGCGCGGGCGATGGAACTGGCTGAACTGGCCCTGGAGTTCGCCTGCGCCTGGCTGAAGCCGGGCGGAGCGTTCCTGGTGAAACTGTTCCAGGGAACGGGTTTCGACGAGTACCTGCGCAGGTTGCGCGCGGAGTTCGAGCGCGTGACCATGCGTAAACCGAAGGCCTCGCGCGCCCGTTCGCGCGAGGTCTACGCGCTGGCGACCGGCCGCCGCGGCTGAGCGGCGGCCCGAAGAGTGAGAGTCCGAATGAACGACATGGCCAAGAACGTGCTGCTCTGGCTGGTGATCGCGGTCGTGCTGTTGACCGTGTTCCAGAGCTTCAATCCGCGCAGCAGCTCGGCGCAGGACATGCCGTATTCGGACTTCAAGCAGCAGGTCCAGAACAACAACGTGCAGAGCATCACGCTGAGCGCCAACCTGCCGACCACGGTGACCGGCAAGCTCAAGGACGGCACGCCGTTGCGCAGCGTGATCCCGGTGTCCGGCGACGATGCGCTGCAGCCGCTGCTCGAAAAGCACAGCGTGCAGGTGCGCCAGGAACCGTCCGACAACGGCGTCTCGCTGCTGCGCATCCTGCTCGACTGGGTGCCGTTCCTGATCTTCATCGGCCTGCTGATCTGGTTCATGCGGCAGATGCAGTCCGGCGCCGGCGGCCGCGGCGCAATGGCGTTCGGACGCTCGCGCGCGCGCCTGCAGGGCGAGGACCAGGTCAAGGTCACCTTCGCCGACGTGGCCGGTTGCGAGGAGGCCAAGGAGGACGTCAAGGAGCTGGTCGACTTCCTGCGCGACCCCGGCAAGTTCCAGAAGCTCGGCGGCAAGATCCCGCGCGGCGTGCTGATGGTCGGCCCGCCGGGCACCGGCAAGACGCTGCTGGCCAAGGCCATCGCCGGCGAGGCCAAGGTGCCGTTCTTCACCATTTCCGGTTCCGATTTCGTCGAGATGTTCGTCGGCGTCGGCGCCGCGCGCGTGCGCGACATGTTCGAGCAGGCGAAGAAGCACGCGCCGTGCATCATCTTCATCGACGAGATCGACGCGGTCGGCCGCCACCGTGGCGCCGGCCTGGGCGGCGGTCACGACGAGCGCGAGCAGACGCTGAACCAGCTGCTGGTCGAGATGGACGGCTTCGAGGGCAGCGAGGGCATCATCGTGATCGCCGCCACCAACCGCCCGGACGTGCTCGACCCGGCGCTGCTGCGCCCGGGCCGCTTCGACCGCCAGGTGGTGGTCGGCCTGCCCGACGTGCGCGGCCGCGAGCAGATCCTCAAGGTGCACATGCGCAAGGTACCGGTCGCGACCGACGTCGAGCCGATGGTGATCGCGCGCGGCACGCCGGGCTTCTCCGGCGCGGACCTCGCCAACCTGGTCAACGAGGCGGCGCTGTTCGCCGCGCGCGAGAACGCGCGCGAGGTCGGCATGGCCCACTTCGAGCGCGCCAAGGACAAGATCATGATGGGCGCCGAGCGGCGCTCGCTGGCGATGAGCGAGGACGAGAAGCGCCTGACCGCCTACCACGAGGCCGGCCACGCCATCGTCGGCCTGTCGGTGCCCGACCACGATCCGGTGCACAAGGTCACGATCATCCCGCGCGGCCGCGCGCTGGGCGTGACCATGTTCCTGCCGGAGAACGACCGCTACAGCCTCAGCAAGACCGCGATCGAGAGCCAGTTGTGCTCGCTGTACGGCGGCCGCGTCGCCGAGGAGCTGATCTTCGGCGAGGAGAAGGTCACCACCGGCGCCTCCAACGACATCGAGCGCGCCACGCGCATGGCGCGCAACATGGTCACCAAGTGGGGCCTGTCCACGGTGATGGGCCCGGTGACCTACGGCGAGCAGGACGAGGAGGTGTTCCTCGGCCGCTCGGTGACCCAGCACAAGAACGTCGCCGACGAGACCGCGCGCAAGATCGACGAGGTCGTGCGCGAGATCCTCGACGGCGCCTACCAGCGCACCAAGGCCATCCTCACCCGCGACATGGACAAGCTGCACGCGATGGCGCAGGCGCTGCTGCAGTACGAGACCATCGACCGCGAGCAGATCGACGCGATCATGGCCGGCCGCGAGCCCGGCCCGCCGCGCGACTGGCGCGCGCCGAGCGGCGGCTCCGGCAACGGCGGCAGCGGCAGCGCCGCCGGCCGCGAGGCCGGCAGCACGGTCGGCGCGCCCGCCGGTCAGCACTGAGAAGACGCGGCGCCGGCCGGTCGGGCCGGCGCCGCTCTCCTGCGCGAGCGGCACGCCGCATGTTCGACACCACGCCGACCCTCGATTGCGCCGGCCGCGCGCTGGCGCTGGATCGCCCGCGCGTCTGCGGCATCCTCAACGTCACCCCCGACTCGTTCTCCGACGGCGGTCGCTATCTCGACCCTGCGCGCGCGGTCGAGCATGCGCTGCGCATGGTCGAGGAGGGCGCCGACCTGCTCGACGTCGGCGGCGAGTCCACGCGCCCCGGGGCGGAGGCGGTGGACGCCGCCGCCGAAATCGCGCGCGTGGTGCCGGTGATCGAGGCGGTCGCCGCGCGCGTGTCGGTGCCGATCGCGGTCGACACTTCCAAGCCGGAAGTGATGCGCGCGGCGGTCGCCGCCGGCGCCGGCCTGATCAACGACGTGTACGCGCTGCGCCGCGAAGGCGCGCTCGACGCCGCGGCGGAACTGAAGGTGCCGGTGTGCGTGATGCACATGCAGGGCGAGCCGCGCAGCATGCAGGAGGCGCCGCATTACGACGACGTGGCCGCCGAGGTGCACCGTTTCCTGACCGAGCGCCTGTTCGCCTGCGAGATGGCCGGCATCGAGCGCAAGCGCGTGCTGGTCGATCCCGGCTTCGGCTTCGGCAAGACCCTCGAGCACAACCTGGCGCTGCTGCGCGCGCTGGAGCGCTTCCGCGATCTCGGCGCCGGGCTGCTGGTCGGGCTGTCGCGCAAGTCGATGATCGGCGCGCTGACCGGGCGCAAGGCACCGGACGAACGCGCCACGGGTTCGGTCGCGGCGGCGCTGATCGCCGTACAGCGCGGCGCGCGCATCGTGCGCGTGCACGATGTCGCCGCCACCCGCGACGCGCTGGCGGTATGGCAGGCGGTGGCGGCGGGCGCGGGCGCGCCCGCGCGTGCGCCCGCAGCGGCGAAGCCGCGCTGGGGCGACGACGACTGAGCGCCTGGCTTCGGCTGCGGGCGGGGCTTCGGCCCCGACCGGACTTGCGCCGCCACGGCCGAGGCCGCCCCCACAAGCGGTATGCTGTCGCGCCGGCCCCAGCACCCGAGCCTCAAGTTAGCGACCCCATGCCCGAGTCCCGAGTCCCGAGTCCCGAGTCCCGCAAATACTTCGGCACCGACGGCATCCGCGGCCGCGTCGGCGAGTGGCCGATCACCGCGGAGTTCATGCTCAAGCTGGGCCGCGCCGCCGGCGCCGTGCTGGGCGGAGCCGACGGCCGCGCCAGCGTACTGATCGGCAAGGACACGCGCGTGTCCGGCTACATGTTCGAGTCCGCGCTGGAGGCCGGCCTGGTCGCCGCCGGCGCCGACGTGCGCCTGCTCGGGCCGATGCCGACGCCGGCGGTCGCCTACCTGACCCGCTCGCTGCGCGCCAGCGCCGGCATCGTGATCAGCGCCTCGCACAATCCGCACCAGGACAACGGCGTCAAGTTCTTCTCGGCGCAGGGCGAGAAGCTGGACGACGCGGTCGAGGTGGCGATCGAACGCGAGGTCGACGCGCCGTTCCTCACCGTGCCGCCCGAGCGCCTCGGCAAGGCGCTGCGGGTGGCGGACGCCTCGGCGCGCTACGCCGAGTACTGCAAGGCCACGCTGCCGGCCGGGTTCAGCCTGCGCGGCATGAAGCTGGTGGTCGACTGCGCGCACGGCGCCACCTACCAGGTCGCGCCGCACGTGTTCGCCGAGCTGGGCGCCGAGGTCGTCACGATCGGCTGCGCGCCGGACGGCTTCAACATCAACCGCGACGTCGGCTCGACCAGGCCGGGTGCGCTGATGCGGGCGGTGCGCGAGCAGGGCGCCGACCTCGGCATCGCCTTCGACGGCGATGGCGACCGCGTGCAGATGGTCGATCACGCCGGCGCGCTCGCCGACGGCGACGACCTGCTCTACGTGCTGGCCTGCGACTGGCGCGCGCGCGGCCTGCTGCGCGGTCCGGTGGTCGGCACGCTGATGAGCAACTACGGCCTGGAGCGCGCGCTGGCGCGGATGGACGTGCCGTTCCTGCGTGCCAGGGTCGGCGACCGCTACGTGTTGCAGCAGTTGCGCGAGCACGGCGGCGTGCTGGGCGGCGAGACCTCGGGCCACATCCTGTGCCTCGACCGCGCCAGCACCGGCGACGGCCTCGTCTGCGCGCTGGCCGTGCTCGACGCGCTGATGCGCGCCGGCTGCACGCTGGCGCAGGCGCGCGAAGGCCTGCACAAGCTGCCGCAGACCACGGTCAACGTCGCCGCGGCGGGCGGCGCCGCGCTGGTTGCGGCCGCCACCGTGCAGCAGGCGCTCGGCGCGGCGCAGCGCGCGCTGGAAGGGCGCGGCCGGGTCGTGCTCCGGCCGTCCGGCACCGAGCCGGTGGTGCGCGTTACCGTCGAGGCGGCGGACGCGGACGAGGTGCGGCAATTGGTCGCACAACTCGCCGACGCGGTGCGCAGCGCGGCGCGCACGCAGGCGCAGACGGCATGAGCGTGCGGCAGGTTCCGACCCTCGACATCCGCCGCTACGACGGCGACCGCACCGCCTTCGTGGCGGAGCTCGGCGCCGCCTATCGCGAATTCGGCTTCTGCTGCATCGGCGGCCACGGCATCCCCGTGGCGTTGATCGACGGCGCCTACGACGCGTTCAGGCGTTTCTTCGCGCTGCCGACGGACGTGAAGATGAAGTATCACGTGCCGGGCGGCGGCGGCGCGCGCGGCTACACGCCGTTCGGCGTGGAGACCGCCAGGGACAGCCGCCACCCCGACCTCAAGGAGTTCTGGCACATCGGCCGCGAGATCCCGCGCGACGCGAAGCACGCCGCGGTCATGGCGCCCAACCTGTGGCCGGCGGAGGTGCCCGGCTTCCGCGAGCGCGGCTACGCGCTGTACCAGGCGCTGGACCAGCTCGGCACGCGCGTGCTGCGCGCGCTGGCCCTGCACATCGGCCTGCCGGAGCGCTGGTTCGACGACAAGACCGACTGCGGCAATTCGATCCTGCGCCCGATCCACTACCCGCCGATCGAACGGGGCGACGTCCCCAACGTGCGCTCCGGTGCGCACGAGGACATCAACCTGATCACCCTGCTGGTCGGCGCCAGCGCGGAAGGCCTGGAGGTGCTGACCCGCGAGGGCGCGTGGCTGCCGATCACCACGCAGGGCGACGCCATCGTGGTCAACATCGGCGACATGCTGCAGCGCCTGACCAACCACGCGTACCCTTCGACCACGCACCGCGTGGTCAACCCGCCCGGCGCCAACGCGCGCAGGCCACGCTACTCGGTGCCGTTCTTCCTGCACCCGAATCCGGATTTCCTGATCGACGTGCTGCCGTCCTGCGTCAGCGCCGACAACCCCAGCCGCTATCCCGAGCCGATCACCGCGCACGGCTACCTGCAGCAGCGTTTGCGCGAGATCCGCCTGATCTAGCCCGGGTGGGCTTCAGCTCCCCGTCGTTCGCAGCCGACGCACCCGAAGGGTGGGCTTGAGCCCACCCTACGGTTGCCATGCGCCTGCCGGCGGCTCGCCGCGTCAATCGAGCACGCGGAAATCGCGCGAGCGGCGCGCGATCAGTTTCAGCGCGAGGCCGTCCGGCAGCAGCCCGAACAGTGCCTTGATCGCGCGGTTGACGCGGCCGTTGACGTACACGACGTCGCCGCGCTCGACCGCATCCAGACCCTGCGCCGCCACGGTGTCGGCGTCCATCCACATGTAGCGCGGCATCTTCGACACCAGCGCGCGGGCGCCGGTGACGTCGTGGAATTCGCTGTAGGTGAAGCCGGGACACAACGCGCAGACGTGCACGCCGTGCGCGCGGTTCTCCAGCGCCAGCGACTGCGAAAACCTGATCAGGTAGGCCTTGGACGCGGCGTACAGCGTATGCCCGGTGGAGCCGGGCAGGTGGCCGGCCAGCGAGGCGACGTTGACGATGCGCCCGTGGCCGCGCGCGCGCATGCCGGGCAGCAGGCGGTGCGCCAGTTCGGTCGGCGCGGTCATCAGCACCTGGATGAAGTCGGCGTGGCGCTGCCAGGGGCTGGCTTCGAACGTGCCGGGCACGCCGTAGCCGGCGTTGTTGATCAGCGTGTCGACGTGCAGGCCGCGCAGCGCCAGCGCGTCGGCGAGATGCGCCGGCGCCTGCGGATCGGCGAGATCGGCCGGCATCGCGGCGACCTCGACGCCGTGCCGCTGGCGCAGCTCGGCGGCCAGCGCGTCGAGCCGTTCGGCGCGTCGCGCCGTCAGCACCAACGCGTGGCCGCGTGCGGCCAGCGCACGCGCGAATGCCGCGCCGATGCCGGACGATGCGCCGGTGACGAGGGCGCGGCGCGGGTGCGGTGTCGTCTGCATGGTCTCTCCGTGGACGGGTTGCGTTGCATGCTGCGGCGGCGGGCCGGTATCCTTCGCGGCCTTTGCCTAGCCGGGTGCCCCCGATGCGCAGGAAATTCGTCGCCGGTAACTGGAAGATGCACGGCTCGCGCAAGCAGGCTGCCGGATTGGTCGCGGAAATCGCGGCGAACATGCCGGCCGGTCCCGAGATCGCCGTCTTCCCGCCGTTTCCGTATCTTGCGGAGCTTGCCGCGACCTGCGCAAGCCGCGGCCTGGGCGTCGGCGGCCAGGACGTCAGCGAGCACGCGGAACAGGGCGCCTACACCGGCGAGGTCGCGGCGACGATGCTGGCCGACGTCGGCTGCCGCTACGCCCTGGCCGGGCATTCCGAGCGCCGCCAGTATCACGGCGAAAGCGATGCGCGGGTGGCGGCGAAGGTCGCGGCGGCGCTGGGCGCCGGCCTGGTGCCCGTGCTGTGCGTGGGCGAGACGCTCGCCGAACGCGAGGCGGACCGCACCGAAGCGGTGATCGGGCGCCAGCTCGGCGCCGTGCTGGAGCGCTGCGGCATCGGCGCGTTCGAGCGCATCGTCGTCGCCTACGAGCCGGTGTGGGCGATCGGTACCGGACGCACCGCGAGCCCGGCGCAGGCGCAGGACGTGCATGCCTTCGTCCGTAGCCAACTGGCGAAGGCCGATGCTAGAATTTCAATGCTGACCCGCATCCTCTACGGCGGCAGCGTCAAGCCCGCGAATGCCGCGGACCTTTTCGCGCAACCCGACGTCGATGGCGGCCTGATTGGCGGCGCCGCGCTGGCGGCGGCCGATTTTCTCGCGATCTGCCAGGCCGCGCGCTGAACACGCAGCCGGACGGAAGGACATGATCACCATCTTCAGCGTCTTCTACATCCTGATCGCCGCGGCGATGATCGTGCTGATCCTGATCCAGCGCGGCGCCGGCGCGGATGCGGGCTCGGGCTTCGGCGGCGGCGCTTCCGCCACCGTGTTCGGTGCGCGCGGCTCCAGCAACTTCCTCACCCGCACGACGTGGGTGCTCTCGGGCTTGTTCTTGCTGCTCAGCCTCGGCATGGGCATCTACGTGAGCCACGGTGGCGCCAAGAAGCCGGGTGACGATCTCGGCGTGATGGCCGGTACGGCGGTGCCTGCCGCCCCGGCGAAGTCGGGTGCGCCGGCGGCGGGCAGCGAGGTGCCGCGCGCTACCGCACCGCCGGCCGCTGCGGCCACGTCGGCGGACGGCAAGCCCGGTCCAGGCGAGCCAGCGAAGAAAGATTGATCGAGTGTCAATGCCCAGGTGGCGGAATTGGTAGACGCACTACCTTGAGGTGGTAGCGACGCAAGTCGTGGAGGTTCGAGTCCTCTCCTGGGCACCACCGTAACGATCGGCCGCGCGAGCGGCCACTGATGCGCCCCGCGGCGCGGAGGTTCGCTGAGCCGTGCTAGCCGAATACTGGCCTGTCCTGCTGTTCCTTGTGGTCGCCACCGGCATCGGCGTCGCGCTGCTGCTGCTCGGCACGCTGCTCGGGCCGAAGCGCCCGAGTGCCGAGAAGCTCGCGCCCTACGAGTGCGGTTTCGAGGCGTTCGAGGACGCGCGCATGAAGTTCGACGTGCGCTACTACCTGATCGCGATCCTGTTCATCATCTTCGATCTCGAAATCGCGTTCCTGTTCCCGTGGGCGGTCGTGTTCGCCAAGATCGGCGTGACCGCGCTGGTCGAGATGGCCCTGTTCCTCGCCCTGCTGGTGGTCGGCTTCGTGTACGTCTGGAAGAAAGGGGCGCTCGAATGGGAGTGATCTCGAAACTCGACGAGGTGATGCACAACCCCTCGCCGCTGGGGCAGGTGGACGACATCTTGCGTCCGGCGACCGACGAGAATCCGGTCGTGGATCGCGGTTTCGTGACCACCTCGCTCGACGCGCTGGTGAACTGGGCGCGTACCGGCTCGATGTGGCCGGTGACGTTCGGCCTGGCCTGCTGCGCTGTCGAGATGATGCACGCCAGCGCGGCGCGCCTCGACCTCGACCGCTACGGCGTGATCTACCGCCCTTCGCCGCGCCAGTCCGACGTGATGATCGTGGCCGGCACCCTGGTCAACAAGATGGCGCCGGCGCTGCGCAAGGTCTACGACCAGATGCCCGAGCCGAAGTGGGTGATCTCGATGGGCTCGTGCGCGAACGGCGGCGGCTACTACCACTATTCCTATTCCGTGGTGCGCGGCTGCGACCGCATCGTGCCGGTGGACGTCTATGTGCCGGGTTGTCCACCCACGGCCGAGGCGCTGATCCACGGCATCCTGCAGCTGCAGAAGAAGATCCGCCGCACCAACACCTTTGCGCGCTGAGTGAATCGCCATGAGTGAAGCCACGCCTGCCCCCGCAGCGCCGAGCACCTTGGCCGAGCGCCTTGCCGCGCGCTTCGGCGAGCGCATCGCCGGCGTCGCCACCCGCCTCGGCGAAACCACCATCGAGGTGGCCGCCGACGACCTGGTCGGCATCGCCACCGCGCTGCGCGACGATCCTGAGCTGCGCTTCGAGCAACTGATCGACCTGTGCGGCGTCGACTACCTCGGCTACGGCGAGGACGAGTGGCGTACTTCGCAGGAGACCACCGGCACCGGATTCTCGCGCGGCGTCGAGGGGCTGGGACCGGGCCGCTTCAACTGGGTCGAGCGCCCGCGCGAAACCGCCGTGCCGCGGCGCTTTGCGGTGGTCGTGCACCTGCTGTCGATCAGCCACAACCGGCGCCTGCGCGTACGCTGCTTCTGCGCGGACGACGCGCTGCCGGTGGTGCCCTCGCTGACCGGCGTGTGGACTGGCGCCAACTGGTTCGAGCGCGAGGCGTTCGACCTGTTCGGCATCGTCTTCGAGGGCCACCCGGACCTGCGCCGCATCCTCACCGACTACGGCTTCGTCGGCCATCCGTTCCGCAAGGACTTCCCGCTGATCGGCAACGTCGAGGTGCGCTACGACCCCGAGCAGAAGCGCGTCATCTACCAGCCGGTGTCGATCGAGCCGCGCGTCACCGTGGCGCGCGTGATCCGCGAGGACGCGCGCTACGCGCAGGCGGGCGCCGAGGCGGCCGACCGTTGGCAGGAGAACTAAGCATGGCCGGCGCGGAAATCCGCAACTACACGATGAACTTCGGCCCGCAGCATCCGGCCGCGCACGGCGTGCTGCGCTTGGTGCTGGAGCTGGACGGCGAGGTGGTGGTGCGCGCCGACCCGCACGTCGGCCTGCTGCACCGCGCCACCGAGAAGCTGGCCGAGTCGAAGCCGTTCAACCAGTCGATCGGCTACATGGACCGCCTCGACTACGTTTCGATGATGTGCAACGAGCACGGCTACGTGCGCGCCATCGAGAAGCTGACCCGGATCGAGGCGCCCATCCGTGCGCAGTACATCCGCACGATGTTCGACGAGATCACGCGCATCCTGAACCACCTGATGTGGATCGGCTCGAACGCGCTCGACCTCGGTGCGATGGCGGTGTTCCTGTACGCGTTCCGCGAACGCGAGGAGCTGATGGACTGCTACGAGGCGGTTTCCGGCGCGCGCATGCACGCGACCTACTACCGCCCGGGCGGCGTCTACCGCGACCTGCCGGACCGCATGCCGCAGTACCGCGAGTCGCCGTGGCACAAGGGCAAGGACCTGAAGCGGCTGAACGCCTGGCGCGAAGGCTCGATGCTCGACTTCCTCGACGCCTTCACCGACGACTTCCCGCGTCGCGTCGCCGAGTACGAGGAACTGCTCACCACCAACCGCATCTGGAAGCAGCGCACCGTCGGCATCGGCGTGGTCAGCCCGGAACAGGCGCTGGCCTGGAGCATGTCCGGGCCGATGCTGCGCGGTTCCGGCATCGAATGGGACCTGCGCAAGAAGCAGCCGTACGCGGCCTACGCCGATGTCGACTTCGACATCCCGGTCGGCGCCAACGGTGACTGCTACGACCGCTACCTGGTGCGCGTCGAGGAGATGCGCCAGTCCAACCGCATCATCAAGCAGTGCGTCGCCTGGCTGCGGCAGAACCCCGGCCCGGTGATCGTCGACAACTTCAAGGTGGCGCCGCCGGCGCGCGCCGAGATGAAGCGCGACATGGAAGCGCTGATCCACCACTTCAAGCTGTTCACCGAAGGCTACTGCGTGCCCGCCGGCGAGGCCTACGCCGCCGTCGAGGCGCCCAAGGGCGAGTTCGGCGTGTACCTGGTCTCGGACGGCGCCAACAAGCCGTTCCGCCTGAAGGTGCGCGCACCCGGCTTCCCGCACCTGTCGTCGATGGACGAGATCGTGAAGGGGCACATGCTGCCCGACGTCGTGGCGATGATCGGCACCTACGACATCGTGTTCGGAGAGATCGACCGATGAAGGCCACCGGCAATTTCGAGAAGGTGAAGGACGTCGACCCGCAGGTCGTCCTCACCGAGGCAACGCGCAAGCACATCGAGCACTGGCTGGCCAAGTTCCCGCCCGAACGGCGGCGCTCGGCGGTGATCCAGGGGCTGATGGCCGCGCAGGAACAGAACGGCGGCTCGCTGACCGACGAGCTGATCGCCGCGGTGGCGAAATACCTCGGCATCCCGCCGCTGTGGGCGTACGAGGTGGCGACGTTCTACTCGATGTTCGAGCTGGCGCCGGTCGGCCGCCACAACGTTGCCATCTGTACCAACATCTCGTGCTGGCTGAACGGCGCCGACGGCATCGTCCGCCATTGCGAGAAGAAGTACGGCATCAAGCTCGGCGAATCCACCGCCGACGGCCGCATCTACCTCAAGAAGGAGGAGGAGTGCCTGGCCGCCTGCTGCGGTGCGCCGATGATGGTGGTGGACGGGCATTACCACGAGAAGCTGACCCCCGAGCAGGTGGACCGGATTCTCGACGAACTGGAATAGGCGTCCGCCGCGGCGATCCCGCCGCGCTGGCTCTGCTCCGTTGCAACGATGCGGTCGCGGCCGAGGCCGCTCCGGCGAAGAGTGACTACGGTTATGGCATACGGCCCCGCGCCCAAGGAACACCAGGTCGTCTACACCACGCTGCACTTCGACGTGCCGTGGTCGTTCGACAACTACGTGAAGACCGGCGGCTACGCGGCGTGGAGGAAGATCCTCGCCGAGAAGCCGGATCCGGCGTCGATCATCGACGAGCTGAAGAAGAGCGCGCTGCGCGGCCGCGGCGGCGCCGGCTTCCCCACCGGCCTGAAGTGGTCGTTCATGCCGCGCAACGCGCCGGGGCAGAAGTACATCCTGTGCAATTCGGACGAGTCCGAGCCGGGCACCTGCAAGGATCGCGACATCCTGCGCTTCAATCCGCACGCGGTGGTCGAGGGCATGGCGATCGCCTGCTACGCGACCGGCTCGACGGTCGGCTACAACTACCTGCGCGGCGAGTTCCACCACGAGCCGTTCGAGCATTTCGAGCAGGCGCTGAAGGACGCCTACGCCGCCGGCCTGCTGGGCAAGAACATCCAGGGTTCGGGCATCGACGTGGACATCCACGCCGCGCTCGGCGCCGGCGCCTACATCTGCGGCGAGGAAACCGCGCTGATGGAGTCGCTGGAGGGCAAGAAGGGCTGGCCGCGCTACAAGCCGCCGTTCCCGGCCAACGTCGGCCTGTTCGGTCGCCCGACCACGATCAACAACACCGAAACCTACGCCTCCACGCCGGCGATCCTGCGCAACGGCGCCGACTGGTTCCTCAACATCGGCAAACCCAACAACGGCGGGCCGAAGGTGTTTTCCGTCTCCGGCCACGTCAACCGGCCCGGCAACTACGAGATTCCGCTCGGTACGCCGTTCACCGCGTTGCTGGAGATGGCCGGCGGCGTGCGCAGCGGGCACCAGCTGAAGGCGGTGATCCCCGGCGGCTCGTCGATGCCGGTGCTGCCGGGCGAGACGATGCTGGGCTGCACGATGGACTACGACTCCATCCAGAAGGCCGGCTCCGGCCTCGGCTCGGGCGCGGTCATCGTGATGGACGAAACCGTCTGCATGGTGCGCGCCTGCGAGCGCATCAGCCGCTTCTACCACATGGAGTCCTGCGGCCAGTGCACGCCGTGCCGCGAGGGCACCGGCTGGATGCGCCGCGTGCTGGCGCGCATCGTCGCCGGCGAGGGCGTCGTGGACGACCTGCACCGCCTGAAGGCGATCGCCGGACAGATCGAGGGCCACACCATCTGCGCCTTCGGCGAGGCCGCGTCCTGGCCGGTGCAGGGCTTCCTGCGCCATTACTGGCATGAGTTCGAGTATTACGTCGAGCACAAGCGCTCGATGGTCGAAGACAAGCTCGGAGTCGCAGCATGAGCGCGCAGCCGACCCAGAACGCCGCGCCGGACCTCGTCAACATCGAGGTCGACGGCAAGCCGATCCAGGTGCCGAAGGGCTCGATGATCATCGAGGCCACCGACAAGGCCGGCATCCCGATCCCGCGCTTCTGCTACCACCGCAAGCTGCCGGTCGCGGCGAGCTGCCGCCAGTGCCTGGTCGAAGTCGAGCGGATGCCGAAGCCGGCGCCGGCCTGCGCCACGCCGGTAATGGAGGGCATGAAGGTCTTCACGCGCTCGGAGAAGGCGCTGAAGGCGCAGCGCAACGTGATGGAGTTCCTGCTGATCAACCATCCGCTCGACTGCCCGGTCTGCGACCAGGGCGGCGAGTGCGAGCTGCAGGACCTGGCGATGGGCTACGGCCGCTCGGTCAGCCGCTTCACCGAGCGCAAGCGCGTGATCGCCGACGAGGACATCGGCCCGCTGGTCGCGACCGAGATGACGCGCTGCATCCACTGCACGCGCTGCGTCCGCTTCGTCGGCGAGATCGCCGGCACCTACGAGCTCGGCAGCATGGACCGCGGCGACCGCCACGTGATCGGCACCTACATCGGCAAGAACGTCGAGAGCGAGCTGAGCGGCAACATCATCGACGTCTGCCCGGTCGGCGCGCTGACCGACAAGGTGTTCCGCTTCAAGGCGCGTGCGTGGGAGATGATCGCGCGGCCGTCCGGCGCCTACCACGACGCGCTCGGCTCCAACCTGTGGCTGCACACGCGCCGCGGCGAGGTGCTGCGCGTGGTGCCGCGCGACAACGAGGCGGTCAACGAGTGCTGGCTGTCCGACCGCGACCGCTACAGCCACCAGGGGCTCGGCGCCGCCGATCGCGCGGCGAAGCCCGCGATCAAGCGCGACGGACGCTGGGTCGAGACCGATTGGGACGACGCGCTGGGCGCGGTCGCGCAGCGGCTGCAGGGCTTTTCCGGCGGCGATATCGGCGCGCTGGTGCAGCCGTCGACCTCCAGCGAGGAGGGCGCGCTGATCGCGCGGCTGATGCGCGCGCTGGGCAGCGCGCACGTCGACCACCGCCTGCGCACGCTGGACTTCGCCGGCGCCGCGGACGGCGCCACGTTCGAGCTGCCGGTCGCGCAGATGGAGCAGGTCGGCGCGGCACTGCTGATCGGCTCCGACCTGCGCCACGAGGTGCCGCTGCTGAACCACCGCGTGCGCCAGGCGTGGAAGCGTGGCGCCAAGGTTTACGCGGTCAACCCCGCGCGCTTCGACTTCAACTACGACCTCGCCGGCGAATTCATCGCGCCGCCGCAGCGCCTGGTCGACGAGCTGCTGGTGCTGGCCAAGGCCGCCGCCGAGCTCGGCGCCGCGCCGGCCGAGGCTGCGCTCGCCGGCGCGCTGGCCGCGGTGCAGGCCAGCGACGCCGCGCGTGCCGCGGTGAAGGCATTGCAGGAAGCCCCCGCCGCGCTGGTGCTGCTCGGCGACGCCGCCGTGCGCCATCCCGAGGCGTCCTGGCTGCGCGCGCTGGCGCGCTACATCGCCACCGCCACCGGCAGCGCGCTGAATGCGCTGCCCGACGGCGCCAACGGCATCGGCCTGGCCCGCGCCGGCGTGTTGCCGGGGCAGGGCGGGCTGGACGCACAGGCGATGCTGGCGCAGCCGCGCAAGGCTTATGTCCTGTACGGCGCCGAGCCGCCGCACGACTTCGCGGATGGCGTGGCCGCCATGCAGGCGCTGCAGCAGGCGGAATTCGTGGTGGCGTTCGCGGCGTACGCCGACGAGACGCTGCGGCGCATCGCCCACGTGATCCTGCCGATCGGGCTGACGCCCGAGATCGACGCGACGCTGGTCAACGTCGACGCCACCGCACAGGCCTTCGCTGCCGGCGCCAAGCTGCCGGGCGAGGCGCGTCCGGGCTGGAAGGCGCTGCGCGCACTGGGCGGCATGCTGAAGGCGCCGGGCTTCGAGTTCACCGAGCTGGCCGAGCTGCGCGCCGAGATCGCCGCGCCGCTGGCACAGGCGCCGCAGGCCGCGGCGTCCGCGCCGGGGCCGCGCCGCGCCGCCGCGCCGCTGGCCCGGCTCGCCACCGTGCCGATCTACCGCGGCGACGCGGTGCTGCGCCGCTGCGCGGCGCTCGGCGCGCATCCGCTGTCGCGCCCCGCCGCGGTGCGCCTGAACGCCGCCGACGCGGCCGCGCGCGGCCTGGCCGACGGCGATCGCGCACGACTCTCCGACGGCAGCGCGCTGCCGGTCGTCATCGATGCGGCGGTGCCGCCGGGCGCGGCCTGGATCGAGGCCACGCACGCCGAAACCGCCGCGCTGCCGCCGTACGGCGCCGCCATCGAACTGACCAAGGCCTAAGTCATGCACGCCGATCTGATGCTGGTCGTTTGGCCCCTTGCCAAGATCCTGGCCATCGTCCTGCCGCTGGTCGTCACGGTGGCGATGTACTCCTACTGGGAGCGCAAGGTCATCGGCTGGATGCACGTGCGCATGGGGCCGAACAAGATCGGTCCGTGGGGCCTGCTGCAGGCCTTCGCCGACGTGTTCAAGCTGCTGTTCAAGGAGATCGTCGTCCCGACCAACGCCGACAAGCCGCTGTTCTTCCTCGCGCCGCTGCTGGCGGTGGTGCCGGCGTTCGCGGCCTGGGCGGTGATCCCGTTCGACCAGGGCGTGGTGCTGGCCAACCTCAACATTGGCCTGCTGTACCTGCTGGCGATGACCTCGATGGGCGTGTACGGGATCATCCTCGCCGGCTGGGCGTCGAACTCGCGCTATGCGCTGCTCGGGGCGATGCGCTCGGCGGCGCAGGTGGTGTCCTACGAGATCGCCATGGGCATGGCGCTGGTCTGCGTGCTGGTGCTGGCCGGTACGCTCAACCTGACCGACATCGTCAACGCGCAGGCCGGCAGCAAGGGCCTGCTCGACTGGTTCTGGCTGCCGTTGCTGCCGATGTTCGTCGTCTACTTCGTGTCCGGCGTGGCCGAGACCAACCGTGCGCCGTTCGACGTCGCCGAAGGCGAGTCGGAGATCGTCGCCGGCTTCCACGTCGAGTATTCGGGGGCCGCGTTCGCGGTGTTCTTCCTCGCCGAATACGCGAACATGATCCTGATCAGCTTCCTCGCGTCGGTGATGTTCCTCGGCGGCTGGCTGTCGCCGTTCCCGGCGTCTTGGGGCGTGCTCGGCGCGGGCGGGTGGTGGTGGCTGTTCGTGAAGGCGTTCCTGTTCGCCTTCATGTACCTGTGGTTCCGCGCCACCTTCCCGCGCTACCGCTACGACCAGATCATGCGCCTGGGCTGGAAGGTGTTCATTCCGATCACGATCGTGTGGGTGCTGGTGGCCGGGTGCATGAAGTACTTCGGCTGGGTCACCGTGGGTGCCTGAGGCAAAGCCATGACTCGCGTCGTCAACTATTTCCGCAGCCTGCTGCTGGGCGAACTGCTGGAAGGCATGTGGCTGACCCTGCGCTACATGTTCCGGCCGAAGTACACCATGCGCTACCCGATGGAGCACATCCCGAAGTCGAACCGCTTCCGCGGCCTGCACGCGCTGCGCCGCTACGCCAACGGCGAGGAGCGCTGCATCGCCTGCAAGCTGTGCGAGGCGGTGTGCCCGGCACTGGCGATCACCATCGACTCGGCGCCGCGCGAGAGCGACGGCCAGCGCCGCACCACGCGCTACGACATCGACCTGTTCAAGTGCATCTACTGCGGTTTCTGCGAGGAGAGCTGCCCGGTCGACTCGATCGTGGAGACGCACATCCACGAGTATCACTTCGAGCAGCGCGGCGAGAACGTGGTGACCAAGCCGCAGTTGCTTGCGATCGGCGACCGCTTCGAGCCGGAGATCGCCGCCGCGCGCGCCCAGGACGCGCCCTACCGCTGAGCGCCGAGGACACGCCGCAATGACCTTCCAACTGCTCTGTTTCTACGTGTTTGCGACGGCGGCGACGCTGGCCGCGCTCGGCGTGATCACGTTGCGCAACCCGGTGCACGCGGTGCTGTGCCTGGTGCTGACGTTCTTCAGCACCGCCGCGATCTGGCTGCTCGCCGAGGCCGAGTTCCTCGCCGTGGCGCTGGTCGTGGTGTATGTCGGCGCGGTGATGGTGCTGTTCCTGTTCGTCGTGATGATGCTGGACATCAACGTCGACCGGATGCGCGCCGGCTTCTGGAAGAACCTGCCGGTGGCGGCGGTGGTCGGCACGCTGATCGTGCTCGAACTCGCCGCGGTGCTGTGGCACCAGTTCGGCACCGTTTCCGCGTCCTATGCGCCAAGCCTGCCGCCGGACTACAGCAACACGAAGGCGCTCGGTCGGCTGATCTACACCGAGTACGTCTACGCGTTCGAGATCGCGGCGGTGATCCTGCTGGTGGCGATGGTCGCGGCGATCGCGCTGACGCTGCGTCGGCGCCCCGGCGTGAAATCGCAGAATCCGTCCGAGCAGGTGCGCGTGCGCCGCGAGGACCGCGTCCGCCTGGTCCGGATGCCGGCGGTCAAGCCGGCTGCGCCGACCGCCCCGCAGGCCGAACCGAACAGCGAGTCGCAGAAATCACCATCACCCTGGCGCCTTACCTGGTGCTCGGCGCGATCCTGTTCGCGATCAGCGTCATCGGCATCTTCCTGAACCGCCGCAACGTCATCATCATCCTGATGGCGATCGAGCTGATGCTGCTCGCGGTCAACCTCAACTTCGTCGCCTTTTCCCATTTCCTCGGCGACGCGGCCGGCCAGATCTTCGTGTTCTTCATCCTGACGGTCGCCGCGGCGGAGTCGGCGATCGGTCTCGCGATCCTGGTGGTGCTGTTCCGGAACCTCGACACCATCGACGTCGAGGACCTGGACACGCTCAAGGGCTGACGGCCGCAGGGGAGAGAAGAACACATGAAGACCACGTACCTGCTCGTCCCGTTCGCGCCGCTGATCGGCGCGATCCTGGCCGGCCTGTTCGGCCGGACCCTCGGCCGAACGCTGAGCCACACCGTGACCATCCTGG
>JAJFUF010000019.1 GCA_021372495.1 Lysobacteraceae bacterium | reverse complement strand
ACGCCCGCCGCGGCGCCCGCGCCGGCGGAGTCGCCCCTGCTGGGCATGAAGCAGGAACTGCACGCGCTGCGCGGCATGCTCGAATCGCAGCTTTCCAGCCTGGCCTGGAACGACCTCGGCCGGCGCAAGCCGCTGTCGGCGCGCATGCTGCGCGAGCTGTCGCGGCTCGGCATCGACGCCGACGTCGCCGGCAGCATCGTCGGCGAGCTGCCCGAGCAGATGTCGCCGGAGCAGGCGCGCTACCTGCCGCTCGGCCTGCTGTCGCGCAGGGTGCCGGTCAACGCGCACGACTTCCTCGACGACGGCGGCGCGATCGCGCTGCTCGGCGCCACCGGCGTCGGCAAGACCACCACGCTGGCCAAGCTGGCGGCGCGCTACGTGATGCGCCACGGACTGAAGGGCGTGGCGCTGGTCACCACCGACGATTTCCGCATCGGCGCCGAGGAGCAGTTGTTCCACTACGGGCGCCTGCTCGGCGTGCCGGTGTACAGCGCCGGCGAGCCGGCCGCGCTGCGCGCGCTGATGGAGCGCCTCGCCGACCAGCGCCTGGTGCTGATCGACACCCCGGGCATGGCCTGCCGCGACGCGCGCGTCGCCGCGCTGATGCAGGGCCTGCGCGAGACGCGCGTGCCGGTGCGCAACACGCTGGTGCTGGCCGCGAACGCGCAGGCGGCGGCGCTGGACGAGGCCGTGCGCGCCTACGCGCCGTTCGCGCCGGCCGGCTGCATCCTGACCAAGCTCGACGAGGCGCCGGCGCTGGGCGGCGCGCTGTCGGCGGTGATCCGCCACCGCCTCGCCATCGACTACACCACCGACGGCCAGCGCGTGCCCGAGGACATCGCGCGCGCCGACGCGCACCGCCTGGTGTGCCGCGCGGTCAAGGCGCACGCGCCGGCGGCGCAGCTCGACGATCTCGTCATGGCCGAGCGCTTCGGCCGCGTCGCCGTCGCGTTCGCGTAAGGAGCGCCGCATGCACGCCGCATCCGCATTCGCCGCAACGCCCCACGGCGCCGGCTCGTACCACGAGGGTTCCATGTCAGGGAAGCTGATGAATCAGGCCGTCGGGCTGGCGCGGCTGGCGCAGCGCCGGCCGGTCAAGGTGATCGCGGTCACCAGCGGCAAGGGCGGGGTCGGCAAGACCAGCGTGTCGGTGAACCTGGCGATGACGCTGGCGATGGCGGGCCGCGAGACGCTGCTGCTGGACGCCGACCTCGGCCTCGCCAACGTCGACGTGATGCTGGGCCTGCAGCCGGGCCGCAACCTGAGCCACCTGCTGGCCGGCGACTGCGGCATCGAGGACCTGGTGCTGGACGCGCCGCACGGGCTGAAGGTGATCCCGGCGACCTCCGGCACGCGGCGCATGGCCGAGCTCGGCACCGCCGAGCACGCCGGGCTGATCCGCGCCTTCGCCGACTACGCGCGGCCGCTGGACGTGATGGTGGTGGACACCGCCGCCGGCATCGCCGAGAGCGTGACCCTGTTCAGCCGCGCCGCGCAGGAAGTGGTGGTGGTGGTGTGCGACGAGCCGGCCTCGATCACCGACGCCTACGCGCTGATCAAGGTGCTCAGCCGCGACTTCGGCGTCGAGCGCTTCCGCGTGGTCGCCAACATGGTGCGCGACGCCGCGCACGGCCGCCAACTGCACGAAAAGATCCTGCGCGTCACCGACCGCTTCCTGCAGGTGGCGCTGGACTACGTCGGCGCGGTGCCCGACGACGACCACCTGCGCCGCGCGATCCGCCGCCAGCGCGCGGTGGTCGACGCCTTCCCCGGCAGCCGCGCCGCGGTGGCGCTCAAGAATCTGGCGATGGCGGCCGATAAGTGGGACGTGGCGGCGGGAAGCCGCGGCCACCTGGAGTTCTTCGTGGAGCGCCTGGCCGGCGTGCCGGCAGCGCTGGGGGCATGACGATGAACGCCAGCGCGGAATACCTGGAGGTCCAGCGCATCTCGGCCGACGAGCTGGTGCGAAAACATGCGCCGCTGGTCAGGCGCATCGCCTACCACCTGATGGGGCGGCTGCCGCCCAGCGTGGAGGTCGGCGACCTGATCCAGGCGGGCATGATCGGCCTGCTCGAGGCGGCGCGGAACTATGCGCCGTCGCGTTCGGCGAACTTCGAGACCTACGCGGGGATACGCATCCGCGGGGCGATGCTCGACGAGTTGCGCAAGACCGACTGGACGCCGCGCTCCGTGCACCGCAAGGCGCGCGAAGTGGCGGAGGCGGTACGCCAGCTGGAAGGCGAGACCGGGCGCGACGCCGACGAAACGGAAGTGGCGCGCCGGCTCGGCATCACGCTGGACGAGTACCACCAGGTGCTGCGCGACGCCGCCAGTTGCCGCCTGCTCAGCCTGTCCGGCAGCGGCGACGAGGATGGCAGCGGGATCGACGTCGCCGACGAGGGCGGCGCCGGCCCGGCGCAGGCGCTGGAGGCGGGGGCCATGCAGGCGGCACTCGCCGAGGCGATCGACGGCTTGCCGGAGCGGGAGAAGCTGGTGATGTCGCTGTACTACGACGAGGAGCTGAACCTGAAGGAGATCGGCGAGGTGCTCGGCGTGACCGAATCGCGCGTCTGCCAGATCCACGGCCAGGCGCTGGTGCGCCTGCGCGCGCGCATGGCCGACTGGCGCGAACGGCGCTGACACGGATTACGCCTCCCCCTGCCTGCGGGGGAGGCCGGGAGGGGGTAGCTCACCCGCGAGGAGCGACCCCTCCCCGGCCCTCTCCTGCCGGACAGGGGAGGGAGCACGAAGACACGAGAGCGGAGGCGAGCTTGGACCGGAACATGAAGATCCTCGTGGTGGACGACTTCTCCACTATGCGGCGCATCATCAAGAACCTCCTGCAGGAGCTCGGCTTCGGCAACATCCAGGAAGCCGACGACGGCGCGACCGCGCTGCCGATGCTCAAGAGCGGGCAGTTCGACTTCGTGGTCACCGACTGGAACATGCCGGGCATGACCGGCATCGCGCTGCTCAAGGCGATCCGCGCCGAGCCGGCGCTGAAGGCGCTGCCGGTGCTGATGGTGACCGCCGAGAACACCCGCGAACAGATCATCGAGGCCGCGCAGAACGGCGTGAACGGCTACATCGTCAAGCCGTTCACCGCGGTCACGCTGAAGGAAAAGCTGGAAAAGATCTTCGAACGACTGGCGACGGCGAGCTGAAGGGGATGCGCATGGACACCACCACCGGAGCGCCGCAGCTGCCGGCCGCAGCCTTGCCTGCGGAACTGAAGGAACTGCTCGGCGCCAGCGACCCGGGCAGCTTCGAGCAGGCGCTGGACGCCTTGATCCGGCGCCGCGAGCACGCGCTGTTCCACGCGCTCGGCAAGCTCGCGCGCGAACTGCACGAGGCGGTCAAGCATCTCGCCAGCGACGTCGAGACGGGCGGCCTCGCCGCGCAGGCGCTGCCCGAAGCGCGGCGCCGCCTCGGCGAGGCGATGAGCATGAGCGAACAGGCCGCGCACGCCAGCCTCGACGTGACCGAACGGCTGATGCCGGAAGCGGTGCGGCTGGAAGAGGCGGCGGGCACGCTGATGATGCGCTGCGACGGCCTGGCCGGCGACCCGCTGGCCGACGACGCCGGCGCGCTGGCGCGGCAGGCGGCGATCTTCGCCGACGCCTGCCGGGAAGGTTTGCGCGAGATGACCGTGGCGCAGTCCTGGCAGGACCTGACCGGCCAGCGCATGCAACAGATCGGCGGGTTCATGGAGCGCGCCGAGCACGTGCTGCTGGAACTGGTGCGGCTGGCCGGCGCGCTGGCCGGCACGTCGCCGCCGCCGATCGCGGCGACGCCGGGCGCGACCGCCTCCACCCAGGACCAGGTCGACCGCCTGCTGGCCGAGTTCGGCTTCTGACGCCATGGCGCAGGCGCCGGACACGAGCATCCTCGCCGATTTCCTGGTCGAAGCCGGGGAACTGCTCGCGGCGCTCGGCGACCAGTTGATCGCGCTGGAGGCCGCTCCGCGCGATCCGGCGCTGCTGAACGCGGTGTTCCGCGCCTTCCACACGGTCAAGGGCGGCGCCGGCTTCCTCGCCGTCGAGCCGATGGTCGCGCTGTGCCATCGCGCCGAGGATTTGTTGAACGACGCGCGCGCCGGCCGGCTGCTGCTCGACGCCGACACCATCGACGCGCTGCTGGCCGCGCTCGACCAGTTGCAGACGATGATGCGCGCGCTGGGCGCGGGCACGCCGCCCGCGCCCGCCCCCGCCGGATTGCTGCAGCGGCTGACGTCCGCGCCCGCGGCCCTCGCCCCGGCGCCCGCGCCGGTGGCCGCGGCGCCGCGGCCGGCGCC
>JAJFUF010000013.1 GCA_021372495.1 Lysobacteraceae bacterium | reverse complement strand
AGCGCCGGCAGCCAGCGCCAGGCCGCGGTCGCGCGCAGCAGGGCGGCGACCGCGCGCAGCAGGGCCGGTCGCTCCAGCAGCGCGGCCAGCCGGCGCACGCGCGGCGAAGACGGGCCGAGCAGGGCGCGGGTCTCGGCCAGCAGCGCGCCGTACTGCACGCCGGACGGGCACACCCGCTCGCAAGCCAGGCAGCCGAGGCAGTGGTCGAGGTGGCCGCACAGGTCGGCGTCGGCGATCAGGGTGCCGGTGGCGACGGCCCGTGCCAGGGCGATGCGGCCGCGCGGCGACTCCGTCTCGGTGCGGTCCAGGCCGTAGGTGGGGCAGTACGGCAGGCACAGCCCGCACTGCACGCACTGGTCGGCCAGGGCGACGATGCGGTCGGCGCGGGGAGTCTCGGACATCCCCGTCATGCTATCATGTGCGTTCCCCGACCCGCGGCCCGCGGGCTTGCGTGCGCGAGAGGCATCCGCTATTCTCTCGCGCCTTTCGTTTTGACTTTTAAGTGCCTCGAACGGCAAAGGTTTCGAGATGAAGACGTTCAGCGCCAAGCCGGAGAGCGTCAAGCGCGATTGGCTCGTGGTCGACGCCACGGACAAGACGCTTGGCCGACTGTGCTCGGAGATCGCGCGCCGGCTGCGCGGCAAGCACAAGCCCGTGTTCACCCCGCATGTGGACACCGGCGACTATATCGTGGTGGTCAATGCCGAGAAGGTCGCCGTCACCGGCGCCAAGCTCGACGACAAGTACTACCACCGCTTCACCGGTTACGTGGGCAACCTGAAGTCGATGTCGCTGCGCGACATGCTGGCCAAGCACCCCGAGCGCGCGATCGAGATCGGCGTGAAGGGCATGCTGCCGAAGAATCCGCTCGGCCGCGCGATGTTCAAGAAGCTCAAGGTGTACCGCGGCGCGGAGCATCCGCATACCGCCCAGCAACCGCAGCCGCTCGAAATCTGAGGATCCCATGGCGACGACGCAGCAGAATTACGGTACCGGCCGCCGCAAGAGCTCCGCAGCGCGCGTGTTCCTGCGCAAGGGCAGCGGCAACATCACCGTCAACGGCAAGCCGCTCGACGCGTTCTTCGGCCGCGAAACCTCGCGCATGATCGTGCGCCAGCCGCTCGAGCTGACCCAGAGCGCCGACAAGTTCGACGTGCTGGTGACGGTCGAGGGCGGCGGCATGACCGGCCAGGCCGGCGCCATCCGCCTCGGCATCGCCCGCGCGCTGGTCGAGTACGACGAGACGCTGAAGTCGCCGCTGCGCAAGGCCGGCTTCATGACCCGCGACGCCCGCGAGGTCGAGCGCAAGAAGGTCGGCCTGCACAAGGCCCGCCGCGCCACCCAGTTCTCCAAGCGCTGATCGGGGCTACTGGCAGCGATCCGTTTTTGGGGGATCGTCTAATGGTAGGACTGCAGACTCTGACTCTGCCTATCTAGGTTCGAATCCTAGTCCCCCAGCCATCCAACGGTCTCGGCGAGACCCGAAGAACAAAAACCCCGCGCGATTGCGGGGTTTTTTGTGCCTGTGGTTTCCGGGCTCATCCCGAAGCGGGATGGCGGCTGAAGCCGCGTGCAGGGTCGGGGCAGTTGTGCCGCGTACGGCGAACGGCCGTTGCGATCTTGATCTGCGTCCTTGCGCGCGTTTCCGCGGACGCAGACGATAGCCGGCGGTGCTGCGCGGGGATTCTGCGGCCGGCGCGAGCGCGGATCGCTGCGAGTGCTGCGGCGCGAGGGTGGAGCCCATGGGCGCGCCGCCGAAGCGCCGCAGATGACGCAAAGACGGCTTCGGAGCGGTCTGCGGGAGGCACGATGACCACGATCCGCTACTTCACCTATGGGCCCAACCTGCTGCGCGAGCGGCTGCTGGCGTGCTGTCCCGGCGTGGTCCATGTGGGGCGCGCGGCGCTGCCGGATAACCGGTTGGTGTTCGACAAGGCCAGCGCGGACGGGTCGAGCAAGTGCGCATTCGAGTCGGCCGAAGGCGAGGCCGTGCACGGCGTGCTGTGGGACGTGCCGGAGGATCGGTTCCCCGCGCTCAATCTGGCCGAAGGCACGGACGACGGCTACAAGCGCTGCATGGTGGAGGTGGTGCCGGAAGGCGGCGGCGTGGTCGAGGTGCTGGCCTATCGCGCGCTCAGGCGCTGGGTCGACGTGCCGCCCTACGACTGGTACCTGGCGCTGGTCGTCGCCGGCGCGCAGCAGCAGGGTTTGCCGCAAGCCTACATCGAGCGCCTGCGCGCGACGCCTTTCGTTGCTGACGACGACCTGCACCGCGCCGAGCGCGTCGCGGCGCTCGCGCTGCTGCAGCAGGCCGGCATGGCGAACGTGCTCGCGTCGCTCGCGCGCTGACCCGGCGCGTCGCGCTTCAGGTCATCTCGCGGTCGCCGACCAGCACGACGTCGGCGGGGCGCTGCGCGAACAGGCCGACGGTGACCACGCCGGCGAGCTGGTTGAGGTCGCGCTCGAGGCCGACCGGGTCGACGATGGCGAGGCCGTGCACGTCGAGGATCCAGTTGCCGTTGTCGGTGACGACGCCGTCGCGCCACACCGGATTGCCGCCGCGCTTGACGATCTCGCGGGCGACGTAGCTGCGCGCCATCGGGATCACCTCGACCGGCAGCGGAAACTTGCCGAGGATGTCCACGCGCTTGCCGCTGTCGATGATGCAGACGAAGCGCTTCGACGCCGCGGCGACGATCTTCTCGCGCGTCAGCGCGGCGCCGCCGCCCTTGATCAGGCGCCTGTGCGGATCGCACTCGTCGGCGCCGTCGACGTACAGCGGCAGTTCGCCGGCGGCGTTGAGGTCCAGCACCTCGATGCCGCGCTCGCGCAGCAGGCGCGTGCTCTGCTCGGAGCTGGACACCGCGCCCTCGATGCGGTCGCGCCGCCTGGCCAGCGCTTCGATGAAGTACGCGACGGTGGAGCCGGTGCCGACCCCGACCACCATGCCGTCCTCGACGTAGCGGATCGCGGCTTCGCCGGCCAGGCGTTTCTCGTTGTCTTTGCTCATGAGGATGCGCGGTAGGTGGTGGACGGCGGCCGTGGCCGCGGCGGCGGTCAGGATAGCCTATCGTCGCTGCCGCGTTTCGGCATGCGCGCGGGAGGCGCAGGGGATTCCCGCCTGCGCGGCAATCGCGCCATGTCGTTCGTTCCGGTTTCCGGCGCCGGCTCACTCCAGCCCGAGGATGAAGTCCCACTGGGCCTGCGTCACCGGCTGCACGGACAGGCGGGTGCCGCGCTGCACCAGCGGCATCGCCGCGAGTTCGGGGTGGGTCTTCAGCTCGTCGAGGGTGATGATGCGCTTCAGCTTGCGCACGTACTTCACGTCGACCAGCACCCAGCGCGGCTCGTCGCGCGTGCTGCCGGCGTCGAAGTGGCGGCTGCGCGGGTCGAACTGGGTGGGGTCGGGGTAGGCGGCGCTGGCGACCTCGGCGATGCCGACGATGCCGGGCGCGGCGCAGTTGGAGTGGTAGAAGAACGCCTTGTCGCCGGGCCGCATGCCGTCGCGCATGAAGTTGCGCGCCTGGTAGTTGCGCACGCCGTCCCAGGCTTCCTTGCGCTTGCGCGCGAGGTCGTCGATCGAGAAGGCTTCGGGTTCGGACTTCATCAGCCAGTGGGCCATCGCGTCTCGTCTCAGGCGGCGGTGCAGTCGATCAGGTCCTGCTCGGTGGCGACGTAGTCGAGGCGCACGTCCCAGGGCTGCGCGCGCAGCGCGGAGATTTCCTGGAACGCGTAGCCGACGCCGACCAGCAGCGGCCGCGCCGGCCGCGCTTGCTCGCGCAGGAAGGCGAAGCTGGCGTCGTAGTAGCCGCCGCCGAAGCCGAGCCGGTGGCCGCGGCGGTCGAACGCCAGCAGCGGCACCAGCACCACGTCCAGTTCCGGCGGCGACAGCCACTGCGCGCGCGGCACGACCGGTTCGGGAATGCCGTAGCGGTTCGCTTCGAGCGCATCGCCGCTGCGGTACGGCGCGAACATCAGGCTGCGTGCACCGGCGATCACCGGCAGGTGGTAGCGCTGCCCGCGTGCGCCCAGCCGGCCGACGGCGATGTTCAGCGGCAGCTCGCCGGTCACGGCCCAGTAGCCGCCGATGCGCGGGTCGACCATGAACTCGGGCAGCCGCTCGAGCTGGCGCGCGACGCCTTGCGCGGCTTCGATGCGCGCGGCGGCGGGAAGGGCCTGGCGCCGCTCGCTCAGGCGCGCACGCTGGTCACGGCGGTCGGCGGCGTCCACGCAGGTTCCGTGCGGGAAGAAAGTGGGGTGCCCTCCGCGGTGCCGGTGCGCACCGAACGACCTTGATCCCGAGGATCAGGTGGGAGGGCTTACGTGGCTTTAGGCTTTCCGCACGTGACGGACTTGCGCACTGACCGCGTTGTTGCCGACCCGGGGTCGTGTAATAGGAACAAGGCAAATGTTGGAGTGCGCTGGTCGCACACCGCAGGGGACACCTTGCGGCTATTTTAAGTGCGTCAGCAGGGCGCCTTCAAGCTTGCGTCGCAGCGTGCCGAGCCCGTCGCTCAGCGTGCGCGCCTGCGCGTCGTGGCGCTGGCGCAGGTCGAGCAATTCGTGTGCCACGCCGAGCGCGGCGAGCACCGCGATGCGGTCGAAGCCCGGCGTCTTCGCGTTGGCGCGGATTTCGCGCATCTTGCCGTCGATCAGCGCGGCGGCGGCGAGCAGGCCGGCGCGCTCCTCGGGCGCGCAGGCGACGAGGAACTCGCGGTCCAGCAGCTTGACGTTGACCGGTTCGGCGGCGCTCATCGCGGTTCCCCCTGCCGCGGGCGTCAGCCCGGGTTTTCCAGTGCGCGCAGGCGCTGGATCATCGCCTCGACGCGCGTGCGCGCCTGCTCGTTGCGCGCGAGCAGCCCGGCCCGCTCGCTGGCGAGCTGTTCCTGGCTGTGGCGCAGGCTCTGGTTCTCCTCGGCCAGCCGCCTGAGCGTGTCCAGCAGGCTGTCGAGGGAGACGTCCAGAGCCTGGATTTCGGCCTTGAGCGGATCGGCATCGGTCATGGCGATCGACTATAGGTGGCTGACGCGCAGGCGGTCAACGCGCTGCTGCAGGAAAGCGAGGCAGGCCTCCGCGTGCAGCGGCCGCGACAGCCAGTGTCCCTGGATTTCGTCACAGTTCTGCTCGCGAAGGTACTCCAGCTGCTCGCGCGTCTCGACGCCCTCGGCGACGACGTTCAGGCCCAGCGAGTGCGCCATCGCGATCACCGTGGCGGTGATCGCCTCGTCGTCGGGGTCGGAAGTGATGTCGCCGACGAATTCCTTGTCGATCTTGACGCTGTCGATCGGCAGCCGCTTGAGGTAGGCCAGCGACGAGTAGCCGGTGCCGAAGTCGTCGATGGCGACGCGCACGCCGATCGCCTTCAGCTCGCCGAGCGTGCGCACCGACTGCTCGGCGTTGGCCATGACCATGCTCTCGGTGAGTTCCAGCTCGAGCTGGTCGGGCGCGACGTCGTGCTCGGCGAGGATGTCGCACAGGTGGCTGGTCAGCTCGCCGCGGGTGAGCTGGGCGACCGACAGGTTCACCGCCATGGTCAGGCCGCGCAGTCCGGCTTCGCGCCAGCGGCGCAGCTCGGCGCAGGCCGTCGCCAGCACGAACTCGCCGATCTCGACGATCTGCCCGGTTTCCTCGGCCAGCGGGATGAACTCGCTGGGCGGGATCTCGCCGAGATCCTCGCTGTGCCAGCGCAGCAGCGCCTCGACGCCGGTGATGCGGTCGTCGGACAGCGACTGCTTGGGCTGGTAGACCACGCTGAACTCGTTGCGCTCGAGCGCGCGGCGCAGCGCGGCGATCATGGTGGCGCGCATGCGCGCCTGCGCGTCCATGGCCTCGGTGTACACCATCCAGGTGTTGCGGCCGCGGTCCTTGGCCTGGTACATCGCGGTGTCGGCGTACTTCAGCAGGTCGGTCGGCACCTGGCCGTGGTCCGGGTACAGGCTGATGCCGATCGACGGCGAGATCACCACTTCCTGGCTGGTTTCCAGTTCCAGCGCCGCACTGAAGGCTTCCAGCAGTTTGCGCGCCATCGTCTCGGCGTCGAGGGTGTCGCGGATGTCCTCCAGTACCACGGTGAACTCGTCGCCGCCCAGGCGGGCGACGGTGTCGTGCTCGCGCACGCAGGCGCGCAGGCGCGCGCCGGCCGCCTTCAGCATGCGGTCGCCGGCGGCGTGGCCCATCGAGTCGTTGACGTGCTTGAAGCGGTCGAGGTCGAGGAACAGCACGGCGACCTTGCGCCCGCTGCGGCGCGCGCGAATGATCGCGTGGCCGAGGCGCTCGCCCAGCAGGGTACGGTTGGGCAGGCCGGTCAGGGTGTCGTAGTTGGCGAGGTAGCGCAGCTCCTGTTCGACGCGCTTGCGGTCGGTGATGTCGGACAGCACGCCGACGTAGTGGGTGCGTGCACCGCCGGCGTCGCGCACTTCGCTGAGTTCCATCCAGCACAGGAACTCCTCGCCGTCCTTGCGCCGCTGCCACAGCTCGCCGCGCCAGTGGCCGGTCTCGGTGAGGATGCGGCGCACCTGCTCGTAGGCCTCGGGCGGGTGCTGGTGGCAATTCAGGATGGTCGCGTCCTGGCCCAGCACCTCTTCCTCGCCGTAGCCGGCCATGCGCGTGAAGGCCTGGTTGACCGAGGTGAAACGGAAGTCCAGATCGCAGACGGTGACCGCCTCGGCCATGCTGCGGATCACCTCGGCGGCGATGCGGCGATCGCGCTCGATCGCGCGCGAGAAGGTCACGTCGCGCGCGGTGCCGCACACGCGCAGCGGCTGACCCTGGGCGTCGCGCTCGACCACCTTGCCGCGCGACAGCGTCCACACCCATTCGCCGCGCGCGTTGATCACGCGGTACTCGGCCTCGAAGTGGTCGGTCAGGCCGTTGACGTGGTCGGCCAGCGCGCGCTCGACGCGCGGCAGGTCGTCCGGATGCACGGCGAAATTGCGCCAGTCCTCGGCGGAAATGCGGTCGCCGCGGCGGCTGCCGAGCAACTGGTCGGCGCCCATGCGGTAGAGCTGGCCCTGGCGCATGTCCCAGTCCCAGAACTCGTCGCCCGAGCCCCACAGGGCCAGCCGCAGGCGGTCCTCGTGCTGCTGCAACTGCTCGCGGTGGCGCCGCTCCTCGCGGCGCCTGCCGCGCCAGGCGTACCAGCCCAGCAGGGCCGCCAGCGAGGCGGCCAGCGCCAGCGCCGCGCGCATCGTGCGGGTCGCCCACCACGGCGGCATCACCTCGACGCCGAGCGCGGCCACGCCCTTGCCGAACACGCCCTCGTGGTTGCTGCCGCGCACCTCGAAGCGATAACGGCCGGCGGGCAGGTTGGTGTAGGTGGCGCTGTGCCGCGTGCCGGCGTCGATCCAGTCGTTGTCGAAGCCGTGCAGGCGGTACTGGAAGCGGTTCAGCGCCGGCGCGGCGAAGTCGAGCGCGGCGAAGTCGACGCGCAGCAGGCGATCGGCGCGCTGCAGGCGCAACTGGCCGTCGGCGGGCGGCGACGCGTCGGTCAGGCGGTTGTCGATCTGCACCGCGGTGACCACCACCGGCGGATCGTAGCCGCTCTGCCGCAGGCGTTCCGGCTGCACGCGGTCCATGCCGGCCACTCCGCCGAACATCAGTTCGCCGGAGCGCAGGCGCAGGCAGACGTTGCTGTTGTATTCCAGGCCCTGCAGGCCGTCGCGCAGGGTGAACGAGCGTACCTTGCCGTCGGCGGGATTCAGCCGCGAAATGCCGAGGTTGGAGCTGATCCAGAGCTGCCCGGAGGCGTCGTCGAGGACGCAGTAGACGGTCGGGTCGGGCAGGCCTTCGCTGACCAGGTAGCGGCGGAAGTGCGCGCCGCGGGCGTCCGTCGCCACCAGCCGGTTGAGGCCGCTCTGCGTGCCGACCCACAGCGTGCCGTCGTCGGCCACCTGCAGATCGGTGACCACGCGCCCGCTCAGCGAGTCCGGGTGGCCCGGATTCTCGCGGAAGGTGCGGATCGTGCCGCTGGCAGGGTCGATCAGCGACAGGCCGTCCGTGGTGCCGGCCCAGACGCGGCCATCGTGGTTCTGTGCCAGCACCACCACGATGTCGGAGGCGAGGCTTTGCGGATCGGCCGGATCGTGCCGGTAGTGGCGCACCACGTGGCCGTCGCGCACGTGCAGCAGGCCGCGTCCGGACAGGCCCAGCCACAGGCTGCCGTCGCGGTCCACCGCCAGCGCGCGCACGCCGACCGCAGCCAGCGCGCTGGCGTGGGCGTCCATGGGATAGACGCGCGCGCCGCCGCTGGCCGGATCGAACTGGAACAGGCCGCGGCTGGTGGCCACCGCCAGCCGGCCATCGCCGATGCCGGCGATGCGGTACACGCGCACGCCGGGCTCGCTGTCGTTCGCGCCGAGCGCCCGTGCAAAGGCGTCGCGCTCGGCTTCCGCGGCGTGCGCCGCTGCGCTCTCCTGCGCCTGCGTGAGGGCCGCGCCGTAATCGGTGAACTGCTGGCTGCGGCGGTCGTAGCGCTTGAGCGTGCTGTCGGCACCGACCCACAGTGCGCCGTCGGGGGTCTGGTACAGCGCGCGCACGAAGTTGCCCTCGGGGGTGCGCGCGGCGCTCGTGTCGATGACGTCCTGGAACAGCGTTCCGCCCGGATCCGTGAAGGCGACGCCGTGCGAGCGCAGTCCCGCCCAGAGCAGGCCGGAACGGTCGACGAACAGGGTATTGACGTACGACTGCGGCAGGCTGCCCGGCAAGTCCGGATCGGGGGTCAGGATGCGCGCCTCGCCGCTGCCCGGGTCGAGGCGCACCAGCCCCAGCTCGCGCACACCCAGCCAGAGCCGGCCGTCGTGGTCGCGCGCGATCGTGCTGACGTCGGTGGCGCGCGCTTCCGCGCCGGCCGCCGGCCACAGGCGCGCGAGCCTGCCGTCGGCGGGGTGGTAGCGGAACAGGCCGTGCGGGCCGCCCAGCAACAGCTCGCCGGCGGCCGCGCAGAGCGCGGTCTCGGGGGCGATTCCGGCGGGCAGCGCCAGCGCGCGCGCCGTGGTGGCGTGCGGGTCGAAGGCGAGCAGGCCGGTGAAGGTGGTGGCGTAGACCTGGCCGTCGGGGCAGCGCGTGAAGCCGTAGGTGAACGAGCGCTCGCGCGAGGGCGCCCGCCACAGCGGCACGCGCTGCCGGTAGGGCGGATCGACGGCGTCGATGCCCTCGGCGCTGGCCACCAGCAGCCGCCCCCCCGGCGTGCCGCTGAGCGCGAATACCGGCAGGTCGGGACGGCCGACCGTCGCCGGCAGGGGCACGATGCGGTTGCTGGCGGGATCGAACAGGGTCAGGCCGCCCGCGTTCGAACCCACCCAGAGGCGGCCCTCGCCGGCAACCGACAGCGAGGACACCAGGTTGTCGGGAAGGCTGTCGGCGCGCGCGGGGTCGTGCGGGTAGCGCTGCAGGCGGTAGCCGTCGTAGCGGTGCAGGCCGCCCTGGGTGACGAACCACAGGTAGCCCTGCGGATCCTGCAGGATCGTGGTGACGCTGTTCTGCGCCAGGCCGTTGGCGCTGGTCAGCGTTTCGAAGTAGTAGTCGCGCTCGTGCGCCGCCACCGTCGCGCAGGCGAGCACCAAGGCCAGCAGCGCCAGGCGGCGGCAGGTCGCGCACAGCATCCGGCGCAGCGGCCGGAGTTTTCTCGATGCACACGTGGTCATGCGCGTCCGCGATATCCCCCTGCGGGGAGTGTAGGGCCTGGCCGGGAAACCTGCACGGAACGTGCCGCGGCGCCGGTCGCCGCTGCTAGAATTCGCGCCGACGGGAGCGCCATGGCCGAGATACCCTCCATCACCCACGCCGAACTCGGCGCCGCGCTGGCCCGGCTGCGCTTCGGCGTCGCCGCCAGCGACCTGCACGGTTCGCTGACCGGCTACCTGTGCGGCGGCGGCCGCGCCGGCGCGCGCGACTTCCTCGAAGCGCTGGCGCTGGAGGGCGAGGACGCCGGTGCCGCCAACGGCGCGCACCGCGTGCTGGAGCAACTCTACGGCGAATGTCACGCCCAGCTCGAGGATCCGGAGCTCGGTTTCGCACCGCTGCTGCCGGAGGACGGGCGCCCGCTCGCCGAACGCGCCGACGCGCTGGTCGAATGGTGCCGCGGCTTTCTCGGCGGGCTCGGCCTGGCCGGGCTCGGCGCGCAGCGTCCGCTCAGCGACGACGGCCAGGAGATCCTGCGCGACCTCGGCACCATCGCCGGCTCGCGCTTCGCCTACGGCAACGACGACGAGGACGAGAACGCGCTGGCCGAGGTGCTCGAGTTCGTGCGCGTCGGCGTGCTGCTGCTGTACGTCGAGCTGAACCTGCCGCGGCGCGGAGTCAAGCCTGGCGTCAAGCCCGGTCCCGGCACCCTGCACTGATGATCGCACCTGCCGAGTTCGCGCGGCGCCGGCGCCAGTTGATGCGCATGGCCGGCGAGGACGCCGCGGTGATCGTGGCCGCGGCGCCCGAGCGCATGCGCAACGCCGATGCCGCCTACCCGTACCGGCAGGATTCCGACTTCCACTACCTCACCGGCTTTCCCGAGCCGGAGGCGGTGCTGGCGCTGCTGCCCGGGCGCCGCGCCGGCGAGACGATCCTGTTCTGCCGCGAGCGCGCGCCCGAGCGCGAGCGCTTCGACGGCGCGCGCATCGGCAGCGAGGGCGCGGTGCGCGACTTCGGCATGGACGACGCGTTCCCCATCGACGACATCGACGACATCCTGCCCGGCATGATCGAGGGCCGCGCGCGCCTGTACTGCCACTTCGGCCGCGACGCCGACTTCGACGCCAAGCTGCTGATGTGGGTGCGCCGGCTGCGCGCGCTGCGCGGCGGCGGCGTGGTGCCGAAGGAATTCGTCGCGCTGGCGCACCTGCTGCACGACCAGCGCCTGTACAAGTCGCGCGCCGAGCTGAAGCTGATGCGCCGCGCCGCGGAGGTGGCCGCGCACGCCCATCACGCCGCGATCCGCGCCACCCGCCCCGGCGCCGGCGAGTACGAGGTCGAGGCCGCGCTGCTGCACGCCATGCGCGCGCGCGGCGCGGTGCCGTCGTATCCGCCGATCGTCGCCGGCGGCGCCAACGCCTGCGTGGCGCACTACAGCGCCAACCGTGCGCCGTTGCGCGACGGCGACCTGCTGCTGATCGACGCCGGCGCCGAGGTCGAGTGCTACGCCTCCGACATCACCCGCACGTTCCCGATCGGCGGCCGCTGGTCGCGCGAGCAGCGCGCGCTGTACGAGGTCGTGCTGGCAGCACAGGAAGCGGCGATCGACGAGGTGCGCCCCGGCCGGCCGTTCAGCGCCGCGCACGAGGCCGCGGTGCAGGTGATCGCCGAGGGCCTGTGCGCGCTCAAGCTGCTCCGGGGCGGCGCCCGCGCGGCGATCGCCAGCGGCGCCTACCGGCGCTTTTTCCCGTACAAGACCGGCCACTGGCTCGGCCTCGACGTGCACGACGTCGGCGACTACCGCGTCGACGGCGAACCGCGCCTGCTGGAACCCGGCATGGTGGTGACGGTCGAGCCCGGCATCTACATCCCGCCCGACGAACGCGGCGTGGCGGAGCGCTGGCGTGGCATCGGCATCCGCATCGAGGACGACGTCGCCGTGACCGCCGGCGCGCCCGAAGTGCTGACCGCCGCCGTGCCGAAGGAACCCGACGCACTGGAAGCGCTGCTGGCGCAGCGCAAGGATTTCCCATGATCGCGACGTTGCTGAACCTGGCGCTGGCCGCCGTGCCGCTGCCCGCCGTCGAAACGCTGGACTACGGCCTGTTCGGCCCGGTGGCGATCGCGCGCCCGGCCGGCGCGTCGCGGCGCAGCGTGCTGCTGTTTTCCGACCTCGCCGGCCCCGATGGTGCCACCGCCGCCTACGCGCGCGGCCTCGCCGAGCGCGGCGGCCTGGTGTTCACCGTCAGCTTGCCGGCCTACCTCAAGCGCCTCGAAGCGCTGAACGAGAAGTGCAGCTATCCGGCCGGCCACGTCGAGGAGTTGGCGCACTGGATGGAGCGCCACGTCGCCATGCCGGGTTACCAGCCGCCGTATCTCGCCGGCTTCGGCGCCGGCGCGGGCTTCGTCTACGCGCTGGGCGTGCAGGCGCCGGCCGGCACCTTCGCCGGCGTGGCGACGCTGGGCTGGGACTTCGACCTGCGCCTGCCGCGCGCGTTCTGCCCCGGCGATGCCGGCGTGGCGACCATCGCCGCCGCGCGCGGCTTCCGCATCGCCCCGGTGACGCCGCTGCCGTTGCCGTGGGCGGCGCCGGCGCCGGCCGCCGGCGCGCGCATGAATGGCCCGTTCGGCGCGCTGCGCGAGTTGTTCGCTTACGTTCCCGATGCGCAGGCGCATGACGGCGCCGCGCTGGCTGGCACGCTGGACGCGCTGAACGCGCCGCCGCCCGGCGCCGCCGCGAACGACGACGCGCTCGGCGACCTGCCGCTGACCGAGATCGCGCCGCAGGGCGCGGAGGACGGCCGCATCGCCGTGATCCTCACCGGCGACGGCGGCTGGGCCGGCCTCGACAAGGGCGTCGCCGCGGTGCTGGCGCAGCACGGCGTGCGCGTGGTCGGCATGAGCTCGCTGGAATTCTTCTGGCACAAGCGCACGCCGGAGGAAACCGCGCAGGCGGTCGCGCGCATCGTCCGGCACTACGGCACGCAGTATCCGCACGCGCGCTTCGTGCTGATCGGCTATTCCTTCGGCGCCGGCCTGGTGCCAGTGGTGGCGAACCGCTTGCCCGAGGACGCGCGCTCGCGCGTCGCCGGCGGCGTGATGATCTCGCCCGATCCCGAGGCGGTGTTCGAGATCAAGGTCGGCGACTGGTTCGGCGACGTGCACCAGCCGGGCGCGCTGCCGGTCGACCCCGAAGTCGCCGCCAGCAAGGTGCCGCTGGTGTGCGTCTCCGGCCAGACCGAACAGGGCGCCTACTGCACCGGCCCCGCCGCGCGCAAACAGGTGCACTGGGTGCAACTGCCCGGCGGCCACCACTACGAAGGCGACTACGCCAAGCTGGGGCAGGCGATCCTCGAGGCGCTGCCGGAGTAGCAAGGCAGCGCGCCGAGGTTGTCGGCGCTGGACTCGTCGCCTGACGAACCCGCATCGGCGGGCGTGGCGACGGTAGGCTACCCGGACGGCAACCAGGCCACCTACGCGTATACGCGCGGCGTGGTCTCGGGCGTCACGCTCACGGTCGGCGGCAATGCGGTGACCGGCGCCAGCGCGATCGGCTACCGCGCCGGCGACCTGGCGATGGCGTCCTGGACGTCGAGCAACGGGCTGGCCGCCACGCTCAGCTACGACACCGACCTGCGGCTGACCGCGATCAGCGTGCCGGGGGTGCAGAGCCTCGGCTTCACCTACGACGCAGCAAACCGCATCACGCAGATCGCCAACGGCATCGACGGCAGCCTGACGCAGAACTTCGGCTACGACGCCCAGTCGCGGCTGACCTCGGTGTTCGGCGACGCTGCGAACGAGAGCTACGGCTACGACGCCAACGGCAACCGCCTCACCCAGGTGGTCAACGGCGCCAGCGACACCCTGAGCTATGCGGCCGCGGGCAACCGCCTGCTGGGCCGCACGGGCGTCACCTACGGCTACGATCCGCAGGGCAACCTGACCTCGCTGTCGACCGGCACGACGTACCAGTTCGATGCGTTCAACCGGCTGGTGCAGGCGGCGGGGACGAGCTACTACGTCAACCCGGAAGGCCTGCGGCTGCGCAAGACGTCGGTGGCGGGCACGACCTACTTCGCGCCGGACCTGGGCAACGCGCTGCTGGCGGAGAACGACGACGGCGCCTGGGTCGACTACGTGTGGCTGAACGGGCGGCTGATCGGGCGGATCAGCGGGGGCCAGGTCGCGGCCATCCACGTGGACCAGGTGGGGCGGCCGGAGGCGGTGACGGACGCCGGCCGCACGCTCGTCTGGCGGGCGCGGAACCTGGCCTTCACGCGCAACGTGGTGCTGGCGAACGGCCTCACGCTGAACCTGGGCTTCCCGGGGCAGTACTATGATGCGGAGACGGGGTACTGGAACAATGGGTTTCGGGATTACGATGCGGCGGCGGGAAGATATGTCGAGAGTGACCCAATAGGATTACTCGGGGGGGGCAATACATATAGCTACGCGGTTGGCGATTCCGTCCAGCTTGTCGATCCATCCGGTATGCGTGTCACAATCACGATTGCAAATCGAACTTACTCGACTACAGGGAAAAGTGTGGCAGGAACGATAAGTGTTGTAAGTGATCGAACGTCAAGTTCGTTTTCTGGCTACACGATGGAAAATGCTCATGCTGGCGACAATGGCAGCAAAACACCAATACCTGCTGGCACATATGATGCCGTTATTAGATCAGATCATACGCCGCATCGAGTTGAGTTGGAGAACGTTCCTGGGTATGAGAATATTCAAATTCACAACGGAAGTTACCCTAGGAACTTCAAGGGGTGTATTGGTGCTGGAACGTCGCACAAAACCGATTTCTTAGGAAACACGATAGATGCGTTGAATCAAATTAATGCTGTGATTCAGGCAGACGGAACGGGCTCAATTAGCGTAACTGTTGGGGAAATCCACTAATAGGTGCATTTGTGGGCTGGATTGGTCGTAGAAGCGCAGGAGAAACTCAATGCGGGCATTGATGGCGTTTTATTTAACCGCGTTAGTGTGCTTGTCTTCTTCGTGCGCCGATGGCGGTGGTGTTTCCGCTGCTAATTGCCAAAGTGCTCTCGATACTTTTATGGCACATCCGTCTCGTCATACACTCTTTGGAGTGTCAAAGGCGGAAGGAATTAATTGCTGGAACTTGGTTAAACAATCAAACGTTTATCTCTCTCGGCTCGAAAAGCTTGTGGGTCGTGGAGACTCGTGGGCTGCGCGGTACATGGCGGAAAATATAAAAACGTTGGATGGTGGCAATTTGGAGGATTCTCTAATCTCGCTTGGGCTTTTTGCGGACCATGATATGGAGGGGCTCCTTGGTCTCGCCCACGAAGGCCTTCTTTCCGCGGGCGAGTTGGCAGATAGTCTGACTATGCTTCCCCTGTCGTTGAGCGATGACCCGGGAGCGCAGCTGTCTGTTCTGCGTGAGAGGAAGAACAAAGTGAAGCTTGTGAAGAACGCCAATTTAAGCATTCAGAAAGAGCAGGCGCTTAGGGCGATCGAAGAGTTCGAGGCAGAAATTAGGAATAAAGATAGGGGTGGTTAGTCAATTGAAATAGGGCGGAACATGGGGGCGTAGCCAATTACAAATCTTTTAGAAGGTAACGTCATGTTGTGATAGATTATTCGCATGACGAACCGAAAGGCCGACTGAATATCCCCGACTTTCCGACACCGATTCTCAAGCGGTGGGTGTCGCGGGATTGGTCCCGGGTGTCTCCCCCGCGCGGAAACAGCAGATAACAGGTTCTCGGCGCGCTGCGCTTCGTGCAGCGTCGGCAAGACGCGCCGGCCATAGGCTGTTCGGCGTGCTGGCTTCGCAGCCGCACGCTGACGGCGGAGACGGAGGGATCCCTATGAGCGCGCATCAGGGAAGCGTGTACGGTCGCACGAGCCGTCGTGCCTTGCGCATGGAGAATTGGGGACGGAGGCAATTAACCGGCAACGACCTGCGTCAGCCTTGAATGCTGATGCCGCTGGATCCCTGCCTGTATGGGAATATGGGGACGTAGCCAATTAAGTCAGGCCACCTACGCGTATACGCGCGGTGTACAAGTTGAGTAATTGCCCGGCACCTACCCGCCGAACACGAACCGCCGATAGCCGCCCGACACCAGCGCGGCGATGTCGAGCAGCAGGCCGGGCACCCACAAGCCGCGCGGGTAGGCGAGGTAGGCGCCGACCCATTCCGGCCTGAACTTGTCCTTGTAGCGGCGCACGCCCTGGTAGTTGTACAGCTTGTTGCCGTGCTGGAAGGCCAGCGCGGCGAGGCGCTCGTTGGTGCGCGCGTAGGGATTGGCGCCGACGTTGGACAGCGGCGCCATGCCCAGGCTGAACGTCGCGTAGCCCTGCTCCTTCGCCCACTGCATCACCTGCGCGAACAGGTAGTCCATGGTGCCGCGCGGCGCGTCGGGCAGGTGGCGCATCAGGTCGACGCTGGCGGTGCCGTTGGGGCCGTATGGCGGCAGCACGTTGGCGAAGGCGATCGGCTCGCCGGCGCGGCGCACCAGCGCCAGCGGGCTCCAGGCGAGGTAGTCGGGATCGTAGCGGCCCAGCGAAAAACCCTTCTCGCCGGAGCCCTTGTCGGCCAGCCAGGCGTCGGAGATGCGCTCGACGTCGGCCAGCACCGCGGTATCGAACGGCGGTTGCGCGATCTCGAATGTCAGCTGTTCGCGCGCGGCGCGGTTGACCGCCTGGCGCAGGTCTTCCCAGCGCTTGCCGGCGAGGGAGAACTCATCGAGGCGCACCAGCGCCAGCTCGCCGAGCTTGAACAGGTCGAAGCCGAGGTCGTGGTAGACGGATAGTTCGGGTTCCAGCACCTCGTAGAACACCGGCACGCGGTCCTGGCTGTCGGCGAAGCGGCGGAAGTCGAGGATGGCGCGCTCGATCGCCTCCGGCGCGCCGCACGGCGAACCCAGCGCGACGAGGCGATCGCGGATCGCGCCGTAGGCGATCACCGCCGCGTGGTCGGCGGCCCACAGCAGATGCTTGTCGCCCATGAAGGTGAGGTGGGCGAATTCGCCGCCGCCGTGCTGCTGGTACAGCGCGCGCGCCTGCTCCAGCTCGGCGCGGTCGGGTTTGGGCAGTTGCGGCCGCTTCACCGCGAATGCCTGCCAGATCAGGTACAGCACCAGGCCGATCAGCGCCGCCGCCAGGCCGCGGCCCAGCCGCGAGCTGTGCGCGCCGAGGCCGACCTCCCACAGGTCGAAGCTGTCGTCGCCCAGCACCGCCGCCACGCCGATCGCGAAGAACACCGTCACCACCACGATCAGGCCGGTCAGCCAGCCCAGCGTGCGCGCCGAGGACAGGTTCATCGCACGGCGCGAGAAGTCGGCGCGGCGCGTGCGCAGCAGGCCGGACACCGCCAGCAGGAACGCCGCTTCGCCCCAGTGCAGGCCCTTCGTCACCGCCAGCACGGCGCTGATCCACAGCACCCATTGGGCGACGCGATAGGCCATGCGCAGGCGGCCGTCGATGCCGCGCGCCAGGCCCAGCAGCAGCACGCCGGTCAGCACCGACAGCCAGTGCGAGCCTTCGATCGCCTGCAGCGGCAGCAGGTGACGCGCGTGGATGAATCGCTCCTGCAGCGAGGGCATCGCCGCCGAGCCGAGCTCCAGCACGCCGGCGCCGAAGGTCAGCAGCGCCAGCAGGCGCACGCCGAGGTCGGCGAGCATGCTGGCCGGCAGGCCGAGCACGCCGAACAGCGGATGGCCGGCGAGGCGCGCGCGCAGCCGCGTCAGTACCGGCACGCGCTGCGCCAGCATGGCGGCGCCCAGGTACAGCGCGGCCAGCAGCGGCAGCAGGTAGTAGGCGACGCGGAACAGGATCAGGCCGGCGGTGATGCCCGCGGCGGGCAGGCCGGCGCCGCTGAGCGCCAGCAGCAGCAGGCCGTCGAACACGCCGAAGCCGCCGGGGATCATGCTGACCAGGCCGAGTACCGCGGCGCCGGTGTAGGCGCCCAGCAGCACCGTCAGCTCGACCGGCACGCCGGCGAGGCGCAGGCACAGCCACAGCACGGCGCCGGCCAGCAGCCAGTCGGTCAGCGACAGCAGCGCCAGTTCGAAGCGCAGGCGCAGCGGCGGCAGGCCGGCGTCGTCGGGCAGCCAGCGCATCAGTGCGCGGCGACCGGTCAGCAGGAAGTACAGCGGCAGGTACAGCGCCGCCGCGGCCAGCACCGCCAGCGCCAGCGCCTGGGTCGCGGCGTTCGGCGTCACCGGCGTGATGCCGGCGGCGAGCGCGGCGATCACCATCGCCGACAGGCCCAGCGGCAGCGACAGCACCTGCAGGCCGATCAGCGCGGCGGTGCGCTTCAGCGGCACCTGCTGCGCGGAGAAGCCGAGCAGGCGCACGCCGGAGCCGACCGCGCCGGACAGGTTCAGCGTGTTGGCCAGCGCGTTGGCGACGAACGACAGCCGCAGCATCTCGCGCAGCGGCACGCCGATTCCCAGCCAGCGCGCGATGCGCAGGTCGATCAGGCCGGTGAACGCGACCGCCAGCAGCGCCAGCGCGGCCATGCCGGCGGCGTGCACGGTCGGCACGTGCACCAGGGTGTGCTCCATGTCGCGCAGGTCGAAACCGGCCAGCTCGCGCCACAGCAGCCCGCCGGTCAGCAGCAGGAAGCCGAGCGGGATCGCCCAGCGCAGGCGCGCCAGTCGCGAGGCGGGCTGCGGCGCGTCGACGGGCGTGTCGGTCGGCGTGACGTCCATGCGGCGTTCCGGTTCAGCGCTCGGGTGAAGGTGCGCCCATGGTCGCATGCGGCGCTGGCAGCAGGCTTTCGAGCGCCTCGCGGTACTGCGGCATCCAGTTGTGCGGCACGCCGAAGCCGTGGCCGACGTGCGGCAGCGGCCACACGCGCGCACCGTCGGCGCCCTGTGCGTAGTCGGGCGCGTAGTGCGGCGCGCAGACCTGGTCGATGTCGCCCTGCAGCACCCGCCACGGCGCGCCGAGGCGTTCGGCGCGGTTGAACACCGGCGAGCGGAACGGGCTGGTCTGCATGAAGCTGGTCAGGCGGCCCGCGCCGGGGCAGAACGTGCGGTGGAACATCAGGTCCGGGCAGAAGCCCAGGCTGAGGCCGCCGGCGAACGTGCCCTGCGGCGCCTGCGCCAGCGCGGCGTAGACCAGGGTGGCGCCGGAGGAATAGCCGGCCAGCAGCACCGGCAGCGCGCGCGGCAGGCCGAGGTCGCGCTCGATGCGCGCGGCGAGTTGCGCCAATAGCGCGCCGCTGTCGGTGCAGCCGCCGGCGTTGGCGTCCACGGTCTTCAGGAACTTCGGCATGTCGAAGCCGGCCACCCACAGCCCCTGCCCGGCGGCGGTGTGCGCCATGTCGCGCACGCCGAGGTTCCAACCGCCGTCGCCGGAGGCGAACAGCAGCAGGCCGCGCGCCGCGCCCTGCGGCGCGTAGACGGTGACCAGGCCGAACGGCGGCGCCTCGATCAGCCGCGCGGCGGCGGGGTCGGGGCGATTCTTCGCCGGCCGCGCGTCGGCCGGATGCGCGCGCGAGGGCGCGGAGGCAGTCAGGGTCGCCTCGTCGTCGGGCTGCGATGCAGGTACGGCGGCAGCCACGGCCTGCATGCAGGCCATGGCGGCGACGAAAATCAGGATGCGCATCGACGGTCTCCACACGCGAAAAAGCGAAGACCGTGACGTTGCGCGGGAATTTCAGCGCCCTCGGCGGTCGCGGCGGGCCTGTTCGTCGGCTTGCACCTCGTACCAGATGGCGTTGAGGATGCCGAACGCACAGGCCAGGCCGAGACCGAGGACCCAGCTGAAGTACCACATGGCTCGCGAGTCTCCTGCAGCGGCGAATGGTAGGGACTTTGACGGTGGCGACTCAATACATGCCGTGGCTCTTGCGCACCTGCTCGAGCGTCACCCGCCCGCGCAGCACGCGATAGACCCAGGCCGTGTAGGCCAGCACGATCGGCAGGAACACCAGCACGCAGACCAGCATGATGCCCAGCGTGGCGCGGCTGGAGGAAGCGTCCCACACGGTCAGGCTGGAGCGCGGATCGAGGCTGGACGGCAGCAGGAACGGGAACAGCGCGAAGCCGGCCGAGAGGATGGTGCCGGCGATCATCGCGCTGGAGGCGAGGAAGCCGCCCAGTCCGCGCCGCCCGGCCAGCGCCAGCACGCCCAACGCGCCGGCGACGCCGGCCGCAGGCGCCAGCCAGAACAGCGGCCGCAGCGCGTAGCCGCCGAACCAGTTGGCGCTGCCCGCGACCGTCTTGAACAGCGGATTGGAGGCGCCTTCGCCGCTTTCGACCGCGCCGATCGCGAGGCCCGGCACGCGGTAGGCCAGCCAGGCGCCGGCCAGCGCGTAGGCGACGAGGAAGGCGAGCGCGCCGATGCGCGCGACGCGCGCGGCGCGCGCGGCCAGCGCCTCGTCGGCCTTCAGCGCGGCGTAGGTCGCGCCGTGCGTGGCCAGCATGGCCAGGCTGACCAGGCCCGCCAGCACCGCGAACGGGTGGAACAGGTCGAGCAGGCCGCCCTGCCAGGTCATGCGCAGTTCCTCGTCGAAGCGGAACGGCACGCCGAGGAACAGGTTGCCGAAGGCGACGCCGGCGACCAGCGCCACCACCACGCCGGACAGGGTCAACGCCCAGTCCCAGAAGCCGCGCCAGCGCGCGCCCGGCATCTTGTTGCGGAAATTGAAGCCGACCGGCCGCACGATGAAGGCCAGCAGCACCACGAACATCGCCATGTACAGGCCGGAGAACGACACCGCGTACAGCAGCGGCCACGCCGCGAACGCGGCGCCGCCGCCGAGCACGAACCATACCTGGTTGCCTTCCCACACCGGCTCGATGGTCTCCAGCAGCGCGCGCCGCTCCTCGTCGTTGCGGCCGATCACCTTCAGCAGCGCGGCCACGCCGAAGTCGAAGCCGTCGAAGATCGCGAAGCCGATCAGCAGCACGCCGAGGATCAGCCACCAGGTCACGCGCAGGAATTCGTAGTCGAACATGGCGCGGCTCCTTGTCGGTCAGGCGTTCGCGGCGGCTTGCAGCGGCATCGCCGGCGCGGTGGCCGGCGGCGGCCACATGCCGAGGCCGTCCGGACCCTTGCGCGCGTACTTCAGCATCAGCATCGCGTCGACCACGGCGAGCGCGGTGTAGAACAGCACGAAGCCGCCCAGCGAGAACAGCACCTGTGCGGCGGTCACCGAGGACACGCCCAGCGCGGTCGGCAGCACGCCCTCGATCGCCCACGGCTGGCGCCCGTACTCGGCGACGATCCAGCCGAGCTCCGCGGCCAGCCACGGCAGCGGCAGGCTCCACAGCGCCACGCGCAGATACCAGCGGTGCGCGTCGAGGCGGCGCCGGCTGGCCAGCCAGAACGAGTACGCGAACAGCGCGATGAAGAAGAAGCCGAGGCCGACCATCGCGCGGAACGACCAGAACAGCACCGGCACGTCGGGGATGGTGCTCGCGGCTGCGCGCCGGATGTCCGCCGGCGTGGCCTGGCGCGGATCGTCCATGAAGCGCTTCAGCAGCAGCGCGTAGCCGAGGTCGTCGGCGTGATCCTTGAGGGCGAGGCGCGCGTCGGCGTCGCCGCGATCGGCGCGCAGCTTCAGCATCGCGTCATACGCCATCAGGCCGTCGGCGATGCGTTCCTCGGCGTGCTGCTCCAGGTCGTTGATGCCCGGCAGCGTCGTGTCGGTGGAGCGCGTGGCGATCAGGCCGAGCGCCCACGGTACGCGCACCGCCGCGTGCGTGGTGCGCGTGGCGACGTCGGGCAGGCCGAACACGGTGAACGCGGCCGGCGGCGGCTCGGTCTGCCACATCGCCTCGATCGCGGCCAGCTTCATCTTCTGGTTCTCGGACACGGTGTAGCCGGACTCGTCGCCCAGCACCACCACCGACAGCGCCGCGGCCAGGCCGAAGCTCGCCGCCACCGTCATCGAGCGCTTGGCGAACTCGAGGTTGCGCCCGCGCAGCAGGTACCAGGCGCTGATCGACAGCACGAACATCGCGCCGACCACGTAGCCGGCGCTGACGGTGTGCACGAACTTCGCCTGCGCGACCGGGTTGAGGATCACTTCCTTGAACGAGGTGATCTCCATGCGCATGGTGTCGGGGTTGAACGCGGCGCCGACCGGGTTCTGCATCCAGGCGTTGGCGATCAGGATCCACACCGCCGACAGGTTGGTGCCGAGCGCCAAGAGGAAGGTGCAGACCAGGTGCTGCAGCCGGCTCAGCCGCTCCCAGCCGAAGAAGAACAGGCCGACGAAGGTGGCCTCGAGGAAGAACGCCATCAGCCCTTCGATCGCCAGCGGCGCGCCGAAGATGTCGCCGACGTAGTGCGCGTAGTAGGCCCAGTTGGTGCCGAACTGGAATTCCATGGTCACGCCGGTGGCGACGCCCATGGCGAAGTTGATGCCGAACAGCACGCCCCAGAACTGCACCATGCGTTTCCAGATCTCGCGCCCGGTCATCACGTAGACGCTCTCCATGATGGCGAGCATCCACGACAGGCCGAGCGTCAGCGGCACGAACAGGAAGTGGTACAGCGCGGTCAGCGCGAACTGCAGGCGCGACAGGTCGACGACGCTGGTGTCGGGCATGGTCAGCTCCCTTGCGTAGGTGCGAGCGTGCGTTCGATCGCGGCGGGGCACGTGTCCGGCCGCGGATACGGCGCGAAGAAGGCGTAGTAGACGGCCAGCAGCAGGGCGAGCTTGACGATCACCGCGCCGACCAGCTCGAAGCCCAGGCGACGCAGCTCGCGGCGCGGGGCGGGCGCGCCGCGGGGCGCTGCCGGGAGTCGTGTCGCAGGCGTCATCGCGATGCCCTCTTGCCGCGCGCGCGGCGTACGCCTGCCGCAGCCGAGAGGCGGCGCGGCAGTCCGTCGCAGCGTGCCGTGTCGTCGACGATGATCGCGGTTCGATGACGGCGGAGTTTGACGGGGGTCAAACCCGTGTTGCGGCCGATGGGCCGCGCGAAGCGCACCGTTTCAGGGGGCAGGTCGCGCGGCTATGGCTTGCGGCTTCCACGCGCCGCCTCATGGCGTGGCGCTTTCCCCTCTCTCCCCGACGGGGCGCGGCCGCGACGTTTCGCGCAGGACGGCGCAACGCGCAAGATGCGGCCGCCCCGCCCCGCGCCGACGCCGGTGGCCGGTGGACGGGGCGGCGTGCCGATCCGCGCCGGCTACGCGGCGGCGAAGGCGTCGCGGGTGAGGTTCTCGGGTTCGCCGTCGGTGCAGACGACGTCGTCCTCGATGCGGATGCCGCCGTACTTGCGGAACGCGTCGACCTTCGCCCATTCGACGTCGCGGCCGGCCGGCTTCGCTTTCAGCTCGTCGAGCAGCATCGGGATGAAGTAGATGCCGGGCTCGATCGTCACCACCATGCCGGGCGCGAGCGTGCGCGTCAGGCGCAGGTAGGGATGGCCCTCCGGCTTCGGGATGGCGCCGCCCGTCTCGCTCTTCTGGAAACCGGCGACCTCGTGCACCTGCAGGCCGATGCCGTGGCCGAGACCGTGCGGGAAGAACGCCGCCGACACGCCGGACGCGACCGCGCTCTCCGCGCTCGCGCGGATGAAGCCGTGCTCGCGCAGGACGCCGGCCAGCACGTGGTGCGCGTGCAGGTGCAGCGCGGCGTAGTCCTGGCCGGCGCGCACGCGCGCGCAGAAGCCGCGCTGGGCCGCGTCGACCGCGTCGATCAGCGCCTGGAACTCGCCCGCCTGCGCTGCCGCATGGGTGCGGGTGATGTCGCTGGCGTAGCCGCAGAAGCTGCCGCCCGCGTCGATCAGGAAGCTCAGCGCCTGCGCCGGCAGCGTGCGCTCGAAGTCGGTGTAGTGCAGCACGGCGCCGTGCGCGTTCAGGCCGATGATGTTGGCGTAGGGCAGTTCGTTGTCGGTCTGCGCCGCGGCGTGCAGGTAGGCCATGTGGATGCCGTACTCGGATTCGCCGGCGCGGAACGCCCGCTCGGCGGCGCGATGCGCGCGCGCGCCGACCGCGCTGGCCCGGCGCATCATCTCCAGTTCGTACGGCGTCTTGTAGGCGCGGTGGTAGTGCAGGTGGTCGAGCACCGCCTGCGGGTTGTTCGGCGCGTAGCCGTCCACGGCGGCGTTCGCCTCGCCGAGGATCGCGCAGCGCGCGGCGTCCGCGGGGAAGTGCGCGCGCGCCTCCTCGGGGCGGCGGATGATCGCGACGTCGAAGTGCTCGACCCAGTAACCCGCCGGCGCCTGCGGCACCACGTGCCAGTAGTCGTGCGGCTGCAGGAACACCAGCTTGGGCTTGCGGCCCGGCGTGTAGACCAGCCAGGAGCCGGGCGCGTTCGTCACCGGCAGCCAGGCCTTGAAGTGCGGGTTGACCGCGAACGGATACGGCCGGTCGTCGAGGAACTGGTAGTGCGCGACGCCCGCCGGCACCAGCAGGTGATCGTGGCCGGAGCGCGCCAGCGCCGTCTCGGTGCGCGTGCGCAGGGTGGCGAGGTGGGCGGGATAAAGCGCGGCCAGGGCATCGGTCATCGGGCGATCTCCGTAAAGACCGCCATGGTGCCGCGAAGCGTCCCGCGCCGCAAAGAGATGACCGTACGCGGCGGGCGCCGCGCGGGCGGCGATCCTCGATCCGCAGGCGCGCGGGTCACGCCAGCGCGGCGGGATCGCCGTTGCCGCCGCAGACGATCACGCCGACGCGCTCGCCCGGCGCCGGCCGGTACGCGCCGGCCAGCAGCGCGGCCAGCGCGGTGGCGCCGCCGGGCTCGGCGAACACGCGCAGCTCCCGCCACAGCGCACGCTGCGCGGCGCGGATGGCGTCGTCGTCGACCAGCACCACGTCGGCGACATGCGCCTGCGCCAGCGCGAACGCGATGCTGCCGGCCCGGCGCGCGCCGAGGCTGTCGGCGGCGAGGCCCGATACCGGCACGTCCACCGGCACGCCGGCGTCCAGCGCGCGGCGCAGCGTGGCGCAACCGTGCGGCTCCACGCCGACCACGCGCACGCGGCCGGCGTACCACGCGGCGACGCCGGCGATCATCCCGCCGCCGCCGACCGCGACCAGCACGGTGTCGAGCCGCGGCGCCTGCGCTTCCAGCTCGCGCGCCAGCGTGCCCTGGCCGGCGACTACGTCGACGTCGTCGTAGGCGTGCACCGGCAGCGCGCCGCTCTCGGCGCGGCGCGCCTCGCAGGCGGCCAATGCCTCGGCGTAATCGCGGCCGCCGACGCGCACGTCCGCGCCGTAGTCGCGCAGGCGCGCCAGCTTGGCCGGCGCGACGATCTCCGGCACGAAGATCTCCGCGCGCACGCCGAGCGTGCGCGCGACGTGCGCCACCGCGGCGCCGTGGTTGCCGCCGGAGGCGGCGATCAGGCCGGCGGCGGGCAGCGCGGCCTGCGCCAGCACGCGGTTGAACGCGCCGCGCGGCTTGAACGAGCCGGCGTGCTGCAGGCTTTCCAGCTTCAGCGTGACGGCGGCCGCGGGCGCCAATCCGAACGCGCCGCGCTCCAGTTCGACGACGGGGGTGACGCGCACGCGGCCGGCGATACGCGCGGCGGCGGTTTCGATGGCGGGGTGGTCGGGCAGGACGGCGCTCATGACGGATCGTGTCGATGCGGACGAAGGCCGAGCTTAGCGCGCCGCGGCGTCGCAGCGTTCGACCGGGCCCGCGCCCGGCGTGGTCGAGGCGACCGACGCCAGCACGTCGATGCGCGCGCGCATCGACGGCGTCAGGTACAGCCGGCCGTCGTGGGTCAGCAGCAGCGCGCAGTTCACGCCCAGTCCGCGCGCGGCTGCGGCGAAGCGCTCGGGGCCGGCGATCATCAGCGTGGTCGAGGCGATGTCGGCCACCACCGCGTCGCCGGCGATCACCGCGGTGGCCGCGGCGGCGCCGTGCAGCGGCAGGCCGTCGCGCGGGTCGAGGATGTGCGCCCAGCGCCGGCCGTCGATTTCGCGGTACTTGTGGTAGTCGCCGGAGGTGAACAGCGCTTCGTGGCCGGCCAGCTCGGCGACGGCCAGCGGCGCCTTGCCGCGCGGATCCTCGATCGCCACGCGCCAGCGGCGGCCGTCCGCCGTGCCCAGCGCGAGCACGTCGCCGCCCACGTTGACGATCGCGTCGGCGATGCCGCGCGCGCGCAGCAGCGCGGCGACCTGTTCGGCGGCATAGCCTTCGGCAAGGCCGTTCAGGTCGAGCTGCACGGCGCGGTTGCGGCTGCCGACCGTGCCGTCGGCGGCGACGCCGACGTCGTCCATCGTCGGGCGCGCCGCCAGCAGCGCGTCGACGCGCGCGCGCGACGGCGGCGGCGTGGTGATCGGGTAGTCGCTGGTGTGGAAGCCCCAGGCTTCGATCAGCGCGCCGATCGCCGGGTCGAACAGGCCGGCGCTGGCGCGGTAGCCCCACTGCGCGCGGCGGATCAGCCCGGCCAGGTCGCCCGGCGCGCGCATCGGTTCGCCGCGCGCTAACGCGGCGTTGAGGCGCATCAGCGCGCTCGGCTGCCACGGGTGCCAGTCGCGCTCGTCCTGGCGCAGCAGGGTGTCGATCGCGGCGAACGCGCCGCGCGCATGCGCGGGCGTCGTGCCGCGCAGCTCGACCGCGGTCAGCCCGCCGAACACGAAGAACTCGGCACGCGCCGGCGGTTGCGGTCCGCGCAGCGCCAGCGCGGCCAGCAGCACGACGGCGGCGCCGGCCGCCGCCAGCGCGAGCGTGCGCGTCGCGGCGGTTCTCATCGGCGCCGAAGGGTCACAGCGACGCGCGGTTGGGATCGGCCAGCCAGGCGTCCAGCACCACGGCGTCGTCCTCGCCGAGCGCGATGATGCGGAAGCCGGCCCAGTACTGCCCCGGCACCGCGGCGGGTTCGCTCCACTGCTCGTGCACGCCCATTTCGAGCATGCGCACCACGCCGTCCGCGCCGGCCAGGCGGAAGCTCAACTGGTACAGCGCGTCCTCGCGCACCGGCTCGTGGCTGATCAGCATCAGGCCGGTGCGCGACAGGTTGCCGATGCGGCCCATCGAGGCGCCGGTGATGGCGTTGCCGACCTCGATCACGTCGGCGACGTGCTTGCGTCGTGCGCGGCGTTGTTCGCTCATGCGCCGGCTCCTCCGTGGGCGGGGACGGGACTGCGGCCGGCAAACTGGCGCAGCGCCGCGGTGATCGCGCCCCAGGCGCGGTCGATCAGCGATTCCTGCTGCGCCGGCACCAGCCGCGCCGCGCCGCTTCGCATGTCGTGCGCGAGCTGTTCCAGGCTGCGCTCGTCGCAGCGCGCGCCGCGCTGGTTGACGAACAGGCAGCGCCCGGTCAGGGTCGAATACCAGGCCAGCTTGCGGCGCACCGTTTCGCCGCCGGGGCTGCGCACGAATTCGAACCAGGTGCCGAACGGCAGCGTCTTCAGCTGCGCCAGCGTGCGTTTTTCCTCGGCGTCCAGCTCGGGCTGCGCGGCGGCGGCCGGCATCGGCGCCGGCACGCTGATTTCCTCGCCGAGGCGCTGGCGCTGCTTCAGCTTCAGCGCCAGCTCGGTCTGCGAGGTCGGCATTTCGTCGTCGTTGGCGGCGGCGCCTTCGACCAGGCGCTGCGCCACCTGCGTGGCGTCGGCGTCGTGCAGGCCGACCTGGCCGAGGCCGCGCTCGATCTCGCGGCGCAGCTCTTCCTTGTCCTCCGCGGCACCCGGCTTGAGCAGGCGGTCGGCGATCGCCAGCCGTTCGCGGTAGGCGCGGCTGTCCTCGCCGTGACGCAGGATCGACAGCGCCAGCGCGTCGGTCCAGGCCTGTTCCAGCATGGTGCGCACCAGCGGCGACACGCGCGCGCCGGCCAGGCGCTCGCTGATCGCCGCGCTGGCGCGCATGCGCGCCGACTGCAGCCGCTCGCGGCCCTGCGCCGCCTCGACGTGGCGGCGTTCGGCGCTCTCGGCCTTGCGCGCCAGCATGCCCATGTGGCGGTCGAGGTCGCCGAGCAGGTGCTCGAACAGCGAGAGGTCGCCGGTGAACTCGTTGAGCACGCGGTCGACCAGCAGGCGCATTTTCTCGACCAGCGAGGGATCGGCCTCGCCGTCGCTGCTGTCGACCCAGTTGGCCGCGGTCTCGACCAGCGTGTTGAGCAGGCGCCGCGCCGGATGCGCGCGCTGGGTGAAGAAGCTCTGGTCGGACAGCGCGACGCGCAGCAGCGGCACCTGCAGGCGGGTCAGCAGCTTCTCCGCGTGGCCGCCGAGCGGGACTTCCTTGCCGAGATGCTCGAACAGCATGCCGACCAGGTCGAAGGTGTCGCGGTGCTGCGCGGCCAGCCGCGGCGGCTGGCCGCCCGGGGTGAACTGGCGCAGGTGCGCGAGCATGTCCTGGCGCAGGTGCTGCATGGTGCGCGGCACCGCGCGGCCGCCGGACTTGACCAGCGCCGGCCGGTTCTGCAGGCCGGCCAGCACCGCCTGCAACTCGTCGCCGCTGGCGACGTGGCCGTCGCCGGCATCCTCGCCGGCGAGGCCGAGGATGGTGCGCCGCTGCGCCAGCAGGTCGCGCAGGCGCGCGAACGATTCCTCGTCGTGGCTGGCCGCGGCGGCGCCCGCCGCGACGGGCGCGCCTGCGGCGGGCGCGCCTGCGGCGGCACCTTGCGCCGGCGCCGCGGCGGCCTTGCCGTCCTGCGCGCGCTTGGGCAGGAACACGCGCAAATGCGCCAGCAGGCCGCGCGCGGCGAGGTGGGCGTTCAGCGCGTCGTAGAAGGCGCCGGCGGTGGCCATCACCCGCCGGTCGAAGCTGCGGAACAGCAGCAGGCGGTGCTCCAGCACCAGGTCGAGGTCGGCGGCGGCGCGCTGCAGCGCGCGCGCGATCGCGTAGGGGCCGAGCGGCAGCGCCTCGGCCTCGATCACCGGCGCGGCGATCAGCACGCCGAAGCGGTGGCCGAGTTCGTACAGCGCGGCGCTGCAGCGCACCTCGGCGCGGGTGGCGATGTCCTCCAGCGCCAGCGCTTCCTCCAGCTCGTGCTGCTCGACCAGCTTCAGTGCATCGCTGCCGGCGCCGTGGCCGCCGGAGGGCGCGCGGTCCAGCGCGGCGAGCTGCTCCTCCAGCGCCAGCAGGAAGCGCGGCGCGACGTCGGCGCGGCCGCGCTTGACCTCGCGCAGGCTCTCGAAGCAGCGCTGCTGATCGGCGTTGTTGTGCGCCTGCTCGGCTTGCTTGAACAACTGCTGCTCGAGATCGGAGAGGGTGGCGCGCAGCGCCGGTTCCAGCCGCGCGCTGCACATCTCCAGCAGCTCGTCGAGCAACTGACGCACGCGCAGCGGCAGGTCCGTGCGCGCCGCCAGGGTAGACGACGCGACCGACGGCGATTCGTTACGCGGGTGCCCGTCCGAGGCCATGAGCGTTCCCCCCGAGGTCGATCGGATTCTATGCCGAGCCGGCTAGGGCGGCCAGTTGGGCGAATCCGACGGCCGATTCGCGGATCGAGGAGATGCTCTTCCGTGGGAGCGGCCTCGGCCGCGAACGGGCTGCGGCGATGCCGGAAGCCGTCGCGGCCAAGGCCTTCATCTCACCTGGAAGCCGCCTCGGCGTACCGGCTACGGCTGCCAGACCAGCTCGATCCAGCCCGAGCGCCCCGGCGTGTTGTAGCCGCGGATCAGCGCGTAGTCGCGGTCGGCGAGGTTCTCCGCGCGCAGTTGCAGGTGCCAGGCCGGCGCCAGCGTGATGCCGAGCCGCGCGTTGACGATCGCATAGCCCGGCAGGTCGCCGCCGAAGTCGGGGCTGGGGCCGGCGGCGACCAGCTCGACGCCGGCGTCGAGGCGCTCGCCGAATGTGCGCGTCAGCAGCAGGTTGCCCTTGTGCCTGGGCCGGCGCAGCAGCGGCGCGTCGGTCCGGGCGTCGCGCGGATCCTGCCAGGTTGCGTTGGCGCTCGCGGCCCAGGCGCCGGCGTGCCAGTCGAGGTCCGCCTCGACGCCGTCGATGCGCGCGCGCGCGGTGTTCTCGGCGCGGAAGGCCGGGCCGGTGAAGTCGATCAGATCGCTGACGTCGGTGCGGTAGGCGGCCAGCTTGGCGCGCAGCGCCGGCGTCGGCGTCAGCTCCAGCGCCAGCTCGCCGCTGCGCGAACGCTCGGGCTTCAGCGCGGGGTTGCCGGCGAACAGGCCGCCGTAGCCGGGCGAGAACTGCTCGTTGAGGTTGGGCCCGCGGAACGCGCGCCCCCAGCTGCCGGTCACGCGCGCCCAGTCGGCCAGGCGCAGGCCCAGCGCCGCCGAGCCGGTGGTGGCGCCGCCGAACTCGCTGTTCTGGTCGCGGCGCGCGGCCAGCTCCCAGTCGAGGCGGCCGGCGCCGCCCTGCCAGCCGGTGAACGCGGCGGCGTTGTGGCGGCTGTCGGCATACAGGGTGCTGCCGGCGAAGGTGTCGCGGCTCTCGCCGTGCTCCTCGACGTACTCCAGCCCGGCGATCAGGCGCTGCTGCGCGCCGAGCGCGAAGGTGTTCTGCCAGGTCAGGCTCTCGCGGTGCGATTTCAGCAGCGAAAAGAAGTCGGGCGTGAGCAGCGAGTCGTGCGCAAGGCCGAGGCTCAGGCGGTGCGTCCAGCCTTCGGCGAGCGCGCCGTCCAGGCCGACGCCCGCGGACTGCTCGACGACGTGCGTGCGGCCCTGGTCGAACGCGTTGTCGCTGTCGTTGCGCAGCAGCGTGGCGGACAGCGTCTGCGCGCCGAGCCGGTACGCGCCGCGCGCGGCGAGATTCCTGCTGCGGTAGCCGTCGTCGTCGGGATTGAAGGAGAAGCCCTGCGGGTTCTGCGCGGAGAAGCCGCCGACGTGGCGCAGCCCGGCCTGCACGCTGAAGCCGCCCTGTTCGCCCCACCGGCCGATGCCGGCGCTGCCGGCCGCATCGCGGTAGCTGCCGTACTGCACGGCGGCGCGCGGGCCGTCGAGCTTGCGCGTGAAGATCTGGATCACGCCGCCGATCGCGTCCGAGCCCCAGTAGCTGGCGCGCGGGCCGCGCACGATCTCGACGCGCTCGATCGCGTGCAGCGGCAATTGCGACCAGTCGAGGCCGCCGGTGTTGGCCGAGGCGACGCGCACGCCGTCGACCAGCACCAGCACGTGGTTGGAGTTGGTGCCGCGCAGGAACACCGCGGCCTGCTGGCCGGGGCCGCCGGCGCGGGCGATGTCGACGCCGGCCTGCATGCGCAGCAGGTCGTACAGGTCGGGCGCGCCGCTGGCTTCGATGTCGGCGCGGGTGATCACGCTGACGTCGGCCAGCGCGGCGTCGACGGTGGTGGCCACGCGCGAGGCGGTGACGACGACTTCCGGTTGTTCGGTGACGGTCTGCGCGTGCGCGGCAACGCACGCGGCGGCCAGCGCGAGCGCCGGCAGGGAAGGCTTCAACATTGGTCGGTTCCTCAGGTTTCGCTCACCCGCGACCAGGCGCGGGGCGGGGGAACCGGCAAGGCGGCGGACGCGGGCCCGCGCACCCGACCGCCGCCCGCCGCGACGCCTGGCATCCACGGCGTCCTGCGGACGCCGACCACAGGCCGGTCTCCGGGCTCGCGTGCGGATGCCTTGGCATCGGCCGGACCGCCTTCCCGCGCAGAACGCAGTGGCTACGTGGTCCGGTTTCGCTCGCTTACCGTTGCGGGGGCAGCGCCGGATTTGAGCGTGCGGCATGGATGGCCGCCTTTCCATCCTCGCGATCGAGGACGATCGCAAGGAACACTCGCACCGGCTTCCCGTTTCACCCGGCGGCAAGAGCGGCCGGGCACCTGAGGCGGGGCGCAGTTTACGCGTTCCGCGCGACGGCGCAAACGTTCATTCGCGATCGCTGCGCGCACGCACGCCGACGATGGTGCCTTCGATGTCGACATCGACGCCGACCTCGATCGGCCGGCAGCACACCGGGCAGTCCTCGACGTAGGCCTGGCTGCCGGCGGAGGCGTCCACGGTCGTCTCGAAATCCTCGCCGCAGTACGGGCAGGTCAGGGTGACGGGTTCGAGCATGGCAGCGGCTCCGTTCTCATCGGTCCTGCATGGTAGGCGGCAGGGACTCCCGCCGCGCGCGTCCGGGTAGCGCCTGATCTGGGTCAAGACGCGGCCGGCCCGGTTGCGTACGATTCGTATTTGCATCGATGGTTCGCGGGGATCGCGCGGCGGGTCGTGGCCGCGCCACGACGTCGCCTCCGCAACGTCCGGCCGCCGCGTCTTGCGTCGGCCGGCACATCACCTGTGGGGTACCTATGGCTGCCTGGTACGGCTGGATCCAACTCGTCCATCTCGCCTGCGCGATCCTGTTCGTCGGCGCGGTGAGCTTCGAGGTGCTGATTCTCGAATCGCTGCATCGCCATCTCGGCCACGACGAAATGGCGCGGCTCGAGGAACTGGTGCTGCGCCGCGCGCGCCGCGTGATGCCGCTGGCGGTGCTGCTGCTGTTTGCCAGCGGTTTCGCCATGTTCGCGGTGCGCTGCCCCGATTTCGCCTGCATGGACACGCGCTTCGGCGCCCTGCTCGGGCTGAAGGTGCTGCTGGCGTTCGGCGTGCTCGGCGTGTTCCTCAGCGCGATGTGGGCGGGCCTGCGCGGGCGCATGAGCCCGTGCCGCTTCCGCTACACCCACCGCATCGTGTTCGTGCTGATGGTCGGCATCGTGTTCCTGGCCAAGGGCATGTTCCTGCTGTGAACAGGGGCGCGATTAGCGCGCCGGCAGGAACAGCCCGATCACGTCGTTGAGGAAGCGCTGGCCCGTCGCCGTGGCGCGCAGGCGCCCGTCGGCGACTTCCAGCCAGCCGCGTGCGTAGGCCGTGTCCAGCGCCGGCGCGAACGCGGCCTCGCCGAGGCCGGTGCGCGCGGCGAGCTCGCCGAACGGCACGCCCTCGACCAGGCGCAGCGCGTTCAGCATGTACTCGAACGGCAGCTCGGCGGCGGGCACGTAGGCGTCGCCGCCGACGCGCGCGGGCGTGGCCGCCTGCTTCAGGTAGGCGGTCGGATGGCGCAGCTTCCAGCGCCGGCGCACGCCCTGCGCGTCGCTCAGCTTGCCGTGCGCGCCGGCGCCGATGGCGAGGTAGTCGCCGAAGCGCCAGTAGTTGAGGTTGTGCGCGCAGCGGCGGCCGTCGCGCGCGTACGCCGACACCTCGTACTGCGCGTAGCCGGCCGCGGCCAGCCGCGCCTGGCAGGCCTCCTGCATCGTCCAGGCGTCGTCGTGGTCGGGCAGCGGCGGCGGGCTGGCCGCGAACGCGGTGTTGGGTTCCAGCGTGAGCTGATAGTGCGAGATGTGCGTCGGCGCCAGCGCGATCGCGCGCTCGACGTCGGCCAGCGCGCCGGCCAGGTCCTGCTGCGGCAGCGCGTACATCAGGTCGAGGTTGAAGTTGTCGAAGCCGGCGTCGCGCGCCTCGCGCACCGCGCGCTCGGCCTCGCCGGACGAATGGATGCGGCCGAGCCGCGCCAGCTTGGCGTCGTCGAAGCTCTGCACGCCGATCGAGAGCCGGTTGACGCCGGCCGCGCGGTAGCCTTCGAAGCGGCCGTGCTCGAGCGTGCCCGGGTTGGCCTCCAGCGTGACCTCCGCGCCGGCCGCCATCGGCAGGCGCGCGGCGACGCCGTCCAACAGGCGCGCGATCGCGTCCGCCGGGAACAGGCTGGGCGTGCCGCCGCCGAAGAACACGCTGACGATCTCGCGGCCGGCCGCGGCCCCGCCGAAATCGCGCAGGTCGCCGTCGAGGTCGGCCAGCAGCGCGTCGACGTAGGCGTCGAACGGCAGCGCGCCGCGCTGCGGGTGCGAGTTGAAGTCGCAGTACGGACACTTCTTCACGCACCACGGCAGGTGCACGTACAGCGCGAGCGGCGGGGCTGGATGGATCATCGTCGTAGTGTAGGGCGGGTTCGCCGCCGCAGGCGGCGCAACCCGCCGCCGGATGCCATGCGAATGCTTGGACGCGCGCTCAATCCGGCGCGTGGAAACGTCCGAGGCAGCGCTCGCCGAGCGTCAGCGCGTCGCCCTCGGCGTCCAGCGCCGCGTAGCGTTCGCGCGCCCCGGCCAGGCAGGCCTCGTACTCGGCCTGCGAGCGCCAGCGGTCCAGCGTGAGATAGCGCTGTGGCGCCTGCGCATCGCGCAGCAGTTCGGTGCCGAGATAGCCGGGATACGCACGGAACAGCGCGGCCCAGCCGCCGTCGGCGCCGTACAGGCGCGCGAACGCCGCCGTGGCGTCGGCGCGGACTTCGTATTCCCAGGCGATCACGTACATGCGCGGCTACGTCAGGCGGCGCCCGCAAGCGCCGCCGCGAGCCGCGCGCGCAGCGCGGCCAGCGCGCGGCCGCGGTGGCTGATGCGGTTCTTCAGCGCCGGCTCCAGTTCCGCCGCGCTGGCGCCGTGCGCGGGATCGAGGAACACCGGGTCGTAGCCGAAGCCTGCCGTGCCGCGCGGCGCTTCCAGGATGCGGCCGTGCCAGCGGCCCTCGGCGATCAGCGGCGCGGGGTCGTCGGCGCTCGACATCAGCACGATGGTGCAGTGGAAGTGCGCGCCGCGGCGTTCGGCGGGTACGCCGTCGAGCTCGCGCAGCAGGCGCGCGATGTTGGCGGCGGCGTCGCCGTGCGCGCCGGCGTAGCGCGCCGAGTACAGGCCCGGCGCGCCGCCAAGCGCGTCGACGCACAGGCCGGAATCGTCGCCCAGCGCGGGCAGCCCGGTCAGCCGCGCGGCGTGGCGCGCCTTCAGGATCGCGTTCTCGACGAAGCTGTGTCCGGTTTCCTCGGCGTCGGGCACGCCGAGGTCCGCCTGCGCGACCAGCTCGATGCCGCTGTCCGCCAGCAGCTCGCCGAGCTCCACGAGCTTGCCGCGGTTGCCGCTGGCGAGGACGATTCGCATCGGCCTCAACAGTCAAAAGCCAAAGGTCGGGAAGAGCGTCGTGCCCCGTGCTTTTGTCGACTCGCGACCTTCGGCGTTCTCACCGCGCCAGCGCCTCGCGCTGCAGCGCGGTCAGCTCGGCGACGCCCTTGCCGGCGAGCGCCAGCAGCATGTCCAGCTCGTCGCGGCGGAACGCGTGGCCTTCGGCGGTGCCCTGCACCTCGATGAAGCCGCCGCCGTCGTTCATCACCACGTTCATGTCGGTGTCGCAGGCGCAGTCCTCGGCGTAGTCGAGGTCGAGCATGGGCACGCCGCGCCAGATGCCGACCGACACCGCGGCGACCGCGCCGTGGATCGGGTTGCGGCCGATCGCGTTGCGCTTCAGCAGGCGGTCGACCGCGTCGACCAGCGCCACGTAGGCGCCGGTGATCGCGGCGGTGCGCGTGCCGCCGTCGGCCTGCAGCACGTCGCAGTCCAGCGTGATCACGCGCTCGCCCAGCGCCGCGCGGTCGACGCAGGCGCGCAGTGCGCGGCCGATCAGGCGCTGGATCTCCATGGTGCGGCCGCCCTGGCCGCCGCGTGCCGCCTCGCGCTGGGTGCGCTCCTTGGTCGCGCGCGGCAGCATGCCGTACTCGGCGGTGACCCAGCCCTCGCCCTTGCCGCGCAGCCAGGCCGGCACGCGCTCCTCGACGCTGGCGGTGCACAGCACGCGGGTGTCGCCGAAGCAGACCAGCACGGAGCCTTCCGCGTGACGGGTGTAGTGGCGCTCGATGGTGACCGGACGCAGTTGGTCCGGGGCGCGGCCGCTGGGGCGCGAGGGCGAGTTCATGCGCTGGCTTGGATTTGGGGAATGCGGGGGCGCGAGTTTACCATTGCCTCTTCGGGGACCGCCGCGCAGACATGATCGGCCGCGCTTCGTTCTCCACGTGGTGCATGCCTCCACAATCCCCGTCTCCTGCCGCGCAAGGGGGCGTGGAGCGCGGCACCGCATGCCGCTCGGCCGATCCCGTTTTTTCCTCGCAGCCACATCGGGACCACGCGCATGATCCGCAGCATGACCGCCTTCGCGGGCGCCGAGGCGAATACGCCGCAGGGCTGGATCGCCTGCGAGCTGCGCGCGGTGAACCACCGCTATCTCGAGATCAACCCGCGCCTGCCCGACGAGCTGCGTCCGCTGGAGTCGCAGTTGCGCGAGCAGGTGACCGCGCGGCTGGCGCGCGGCAAGGTCGACATGACGTTGCGCTATCGCGCGCCGCAGGGCGCGGCCGAGCTGCGTCTCGACGACGCCGTCGCCGCGCGCATGGCGGCGCTGGCGCACGATCTGCGCGGGCGCTTTCCCGACATGCACACCGACTTCGCCACGCTGCTGGCCTGGCCGGGCCTGCTGGTCAAGCCGGAGCTGGACCAGGAGGGCCTCGGCGCCGCCGCGCAGGCGGTGCTGCAGCGCGCGCTGGACGAGTTCGTCGCCACCCGCGAGCGCGAGGGCGACAAGCTGCGCGCGGCGATCGCCGAGCGGCTCGACGCGGTCGCGCGCATCGTCGCCGAGGTGCGCGGCTGGCTGCCCGAGATCCGCGCCGGCCTGCGCGCGCGCCTGGAGCAGCGTCTCGCCGAACTGAAGCAGCCGCTGGAACCGGGTCGCCTCGAGCAGGAAGTGGTGCTGCAGGTGCAGCGCATCGACGTGGACGAGGAGCTGGACCGGCTCGCCGCGCACGTCGCCGAGGCGCGCCGCGTGCTCGGCCTCGCCGAGGCGGTCGGCCGTCGCCTCGACTTCCTGATGCAGGAATTCAACCGCGAAGCCAACACGCTCGGCTCGAAGTCGGCCGATCCGCGCACCACGCGCGCATCGGTCGAGCTGAAGGTGCTGATCGAGCAGATCCGCGAGCAGGTGCAGAACATCGAGTAAGTCCGCGCATGCCGAAGTCCGCCACGCCAATCGAGTCTCTCGCGCAAATGGGTGCGAACCCGTCCGGCACCGCGCGTTCCCCTCTCCCCGGCGGGGAGAGGGCAAAGGGTGAGGGGGCGCTCTTGCCTGCGGCTTGCGCACGCCTTGTGACAAAGGCCAGCCGCCCTGCGGTCGGCTCCCCCTCACCCCGGCCCGCTCCCCGCTGGGGAGAGGGAGACAAGCGAGCCGCGTGCGCGGCGAACGTCGTGCTTTCGCAGAGCGTCGCGTCGCGATGACCCCCGCCCCCGGCACCCTGTTCATCGTCGCCGCGCCCTCCGGCGCCGGCAAATCGACCCTGGTCAACGCGCTGCTGGCGCGCGAGCCGGGCATCTCGCTGTCGATCTCGTACACCGACCGCGCGCCGCGTCCCGGCGAGGCCGACGGCAAGCACTACCACTTCGTCGACCGCGCGAAGTTCGACGCGATGGCGCAGGCCGGCCAGTTCTTCGAGTACGCCGACGTGCACGGCGACCGCAAGGGCACGGCGCGCAGCGCGGTCGAGCCGATCCTCGCCGCAGGGCGCGACGTGCTGCTGGAGATCGACTGGCAGGGCGCGCGCTCGGTGCGCGCGGCCAAGCCGGACTGCGTCAGCGTGTTCATCCTGCCGCCCTCGCGCGCGGAGCTGGAGCGGCGCCTGCGCGCGCGCGCCACCGACAGCGAGGCGACCATTGCGCGCCGCCTGGCCAACTCGCGCGAGGAGATCTCGCACACGCCCGAGTTCGACTACATCCTCGTCAACGACCGCTTCGAAGATGCGGTGGCCGACCTGCAGGCGATCGTGCGCGCGACCCGCCTGCGCCGGCCGCTGCAGCGCGAACGCCACGCCGCGCTGATCGAGGCGTTGCTTAAGAACCCATGAACCGCGCCTGCGGCCAAGCGGCGCGCCGCTTGGCTGCAGGCGCCCGCTCGAGTAACGTGTTCCGATTGCGCCGCCCGCGGCCGCAGCCCTGACCGCCATGTCCGACGTCCCGATGCCCCGACCCGACGAACCGCTGGTGCGCGTGCGCGGCCTCAGCACGCGGCTGGGCGGCAAGGTCATCTTCGACGCGCTCGACCTCGACATCCCGCGCGGCAGCATCACCGCGCTGATGGGTCCGAGCGGCACCGGCAAGACCACGCTGCTCAAGCACATCACCGGGCAGATGCGTCCGGACGCCGGCGAAGTCTGGGTGGACGGCCGCAACGTGCCGGAGCTCGGTCGCGACGCGCTGTTCGCGCTGCGCGAGTGCATCGGCTACCTGTTCCAGAACTCCGCGCTGCTGACCGACTTCGACGTGTTCGAGAACGTCGCCTTCCCGCTGCGCCAGCACGCCAGGCTGCCCGAGGAGCTGGTGCGCAACATCGTGCTGACCAAGCTGCAGGCGGTCGGCCTGCGCGGCGCGGCGCGGCTGCTGCCCAGCGAGCTGTCCGGCGGCATGGCGCGGCGCGTGGCGCTGGCGCGTGCGATCGTGTTCGACCCGATGCTGATCCTCTACGACGAGCCGTTCGTCGGCCTCGACCCGATCGCGCTGAACCAGGTGCTCAAGCTGATCCGCACGCTCAACCAGACGCTCGGCATCACCAGCGTGCTGGTCGCGCACGAGCTGAGCGCGGTGCGCCGCGTCGCCGACCGCGTGCACCTGCTGGCCAACGGCAAGATCGTGGCGGCAGGCGCGCCGGACGAGCTGGCGCGCGGCGAGTCGGACTGGACGAAGCAGTTCTTCGGCGGCGAGGCCGACGGCCCGGTGCCGTTCCACTATCCCGCGGGCGACTACGCGCGCGAACTGGGCTTCGACGGGGGCGCGGCATGAACGGGCGCTTCCTGCGCGGCGGCTATCTGGCGGACGCGCTGGCCCAGGTCGGCGCGGCCGGGCTGTTCTTCTTCAGCATCCTCGGCGCGCTGCCGAAGAGCCTGCGCTATGTCCGCGAGACGGTGCGCCAGGTCTGGTTCGTCGGCGCGATGAGCCTGGTGATCATCATGACCTGCGGCCTGTTCGTCGGCATGGTGCTGGCGCTGCAGCTCTACCACACGCTGTCGATCTTCGGCGGCACCGAGGCGTTGGGCACGGTGGTGGCGCTGTCGCTGCTGCGCGAGCTGGGTCCCGTGGTCACCGCGCTGCTGTTCGCCGGACGCGCCGGCACCTCGATCACCGCGGAGATCGGCCTGATGCGCGCCACCGACCAGCTCGCGGCGATGGAGATGATGGCGGTCGATCCGATCGCCTACGTGATCGCGCCGCGCTTTCTCGCCGGCGTGATCGCGATGCCGCTGCTGGCCTGCGTGTTCAACGCGCTCGGCATCTTCGGCGGACATCTGGTCGGCGTGACCTGGCTCGGCATCGACAACGGCACCTTCTGGGGCAACATGACCGCCAACGTCGACCTGTGGGACGACGTGGTGAACGGCGTCTGGAAGAGCCTCGCCTTCGGCGCCGTGGTCACGCTGATCGGCGTGTTCCAGGGCTACACCACGCCGCCGACCAGCGAGGGCGTGGCCTACGCCACCACGCGCACCGTGGTGTTCTCGTCCATCGTCGTGCTGGCGCTGGACTTCGTGCTTACCGCATTCCTGATGTGAGGATCGCGCCGTGACGCAGAGACGTTCCTACGCCGTCGGCACCGGCCTGTTCATCGTGCTCGGTTTCGCCGCGCTGGCCTACCTGGCCACGCAGACCACCAGCGTCGCCAACTACCGCCAGGGCGACAGCTACGCGGTCAAGGCGCGCTTCGGCAACGTCGGCCAGCTGAAGCTGCGCGCGCCGGTGAAGATCGCCGGCGTGCGCATCGGTTCGGTGGCCTCGGTGCAGCTCGAGCCGGAAAAGCTCGACGCGCTGGTGACGCTCAGCATCGACAAGCGTTTCCACGAGATTCCCGACGATTCCTCGGCGGTGATATTCACCAGCGGTTTACTGGGCGACCAGTACGTTGGCATCCAGCCCGGCGGCTCGCCGGAGATGCTGAAGGACGGCGACGAGCTGATCCTGACCCAGTCGGCGCTGCAGCTCGAGGACCTGATCGGCAAGTTCCTGGTCAACGGCTCGGGCGATGCCAACAAGAAGCCCGCGCCGACCCAGGGCACCACCAAGCCCGCGGGCGGCGCGTGAAGCGCGGGCGTCGAGGAGATTTCCCCACCATGATGTTGCGCACCCTGGCTTTCGCATTCGCCCTGACCATCACCGCGGTGGCCGTTCCGGCGCTGGCCGACCCGATGCCGCCGCAGCAGGTCGTGCAGACCATCGCCGACGACCTTTCGAAGGCCATCGAGGGCCACCAGCAGCAGTTGAAGAGCGACAAGGAAGCGATGATCAAGATCATCGACGACACCTTCCTGCCGCATTTCGACATCGACTACGCCTCCATCCTGGTGCTGGGCATGCACGCGCGCGAGGCCACGCCCGAGCAGCGCGAGCGCTTCGCCAAGGCGTTCTACAACTCGATCACGCACCGTTACGCGGAGGGCCTGCTGAACTACACGCGCGGCCGCGTGCACGTGCTGCCGTTCAAGGGCGACCTCAACGACAAGCGCTCGATCGTGCAGACCCAGGTGGTGCTGGACGACGGCAAGACGGTGTCGGTCGACTACGCTTTCCGCAAGACCCGCGAAGGCGACTGGAAAGCCTACGACGTGATCATCGAGGGCATCTCCTACGTCGCCAACTACCGCAACCAGGTCGATGCCGAGGTCAAGAAGGACGGCATCGACGGCCTGATCACGCGGCTGGAGACGCAGGGCGAGAAGGCGCTCGACACGCTGCAGCAGAACGCCGCCCCGGCGAAGACGAACTGAGCCCGCCGTGGCCGACGTCGGATTCCGCCTGGATCGTCCCGACGCCGACACGCTCGCGCTGTCGGGCGCGCTGACCTTCGCCACCGCGGCGGTGGCGCTGGAACGGGCCGGCGCTGCGCTGGACGACGGCGCGCAGACGCGGCTCGACCTCGGCGACGTGGCCGCGGCCGACAGCGCCGGCCTGGCCTGCGTGCTGGCACTGCTCGCGCGCGCGCGCAGGGCGGGGCGCGCGCTCGCGGTGGCCAACCTGCCGGCTCACCTGCGCGCGCTTGCGCGGGTGTGCGACGTGGAGGCGCTGCTGGGCGCCGCCTGATCCCGCCACGGGGCATGCAAGCGAACGGCGCCCGAGGGCGCCGTTCGCGTCTGCGCCGCCAGGGCCGCGCTCAACGCTGCGGAAGGGCGGTGCTGGAGGCGCCGGCCGGCAGCGGGTTGGTGCCGCCCGGACCACCGTCGCCGTCCTTCTTCGGCTCGGGCGGCGCCGGCGGCGGTTGCGGCGGCTGGCTTTGCTGCTGCTTCTCCCAGTCGCGCTGCTGCTCGAGCAGCTTGTCCGGATCGAAGTCGTCGGCGCCGATGCCCTGCATGCGCTCGATCACCTCGGCCGGCGGGTTGCCGCGGTAGATCAGGTAGACGCGGCGCTGGCGATAGGCATCGCGTGCGAACACGTAGGGGTCGTAGGCGGACTCGAGGAAACTCTCCGCGTCGATCGCGCCGGCGCGCAGCGTGACCAGGTAGAACAACTGCGGCCAGTGCTGCGCCTCGTAGCGGTAGTCGTTCTCGCGCGCGTACCAGGACAGCGGGTCGAAGAACTGGCTGTCCACCGGCACGTGCCAGAAATCGCGCGCGGTGGTCGGACCGACCAGCGGCAGCACCAGGAAGGGGCCGTCCGGCATGCCCCAGCGCGCCAGGGTCACGCCGAAATCGGTCTCGTCCAGCGGCAGGCCGAGCTTGCTGGCCGGATCGAAGATGCCGCCAAGGCCGACGGTCAGGTTGACCAGCAGGCGGCCCGTGCTTTTCAGCGCCGGCAGCGGCTCGACCTGCAGCAGGTCGTTGGCGATGGTGATCGGCTGGCGGATGTTGGTGAAGAAGTTGTTGAACAGCCGGCGCACGTCGGGCGAGGTCACCTTGCGGTAGCCGACCGCGACCGGGCGGATCACGGCCTTGTCGACCGCGGTGTTGAATGCGTACGTCTTGCGGTTGAACTTCTCCCACGGATCGTCGGTGCGCGGCTGCGCGATCGCGCAGCCCGCCAGCAGGGCGGCGGCGCCCAGCAGGGCGGCGCGGCGCAGGATCCGCGGGAGCGGAGCGGTGGAATTCGGCATCGGGCTTCCTGCAGGAATGACGATCTGCTCGCGGATGGCAGCGACCACAGCGGCATTCACGCGCCATGCGAAGCGGCGATTGTACATGGGGCGGCTGAACATTCGGCAGCCGCGCATTGCCAGGACGGCCCCTGTCCCGCTAGACTGTAACTTGCCCCCAAGTTTCTGATACGACAAGGTTTTGATATGGCACGCATTACCGTCGAGGATTGCCTCGAGGTGGTCGACAACCGCTTCGAACTGGTGCTGATGGCCACCAAGCGCGCGCGGCAGCTCGCCAAGGGCGCCGACCCGCGCGTCGAGAACAACAACGACAAGCCCACCGTGCTGGCGCTGCGCGAGATCGCCGCGCGCAGCGTGGACAACGCGCTGATCGAGGAGATCGACCGCGTCGAGCGCGAGCGCGCCGAGCGCGAGGCGCTGGAATGGGCGGCCGCCGAGGTGGACGACGACCTGTCCAAGGGCGGCGACGACCTCTGAGCCGCTGCCGCCGTCGTGCGTGGGTCGCGTCGGCACGATCCTGATCCGCCGCGCGCACGAGCGCAGGAGGCGGTGGTGAACCTCGCGGCCCCGCACAATGCGGCCGCGCTGCCCGGCCTCGACGCGCTGGAGCAGCGCCTCGCCGGCTACCTGCCCGCCGAGCAGGTGCAGCGCACGCGTCGCGCCTACGAGGTCGGCGCCCGCGCCCACGCGGGCCAACTGCGCAAGAGCGGCGAGCCCTACATCACCCACCCGATCGCGGTCGCCGGCATCCTCGCCGAACTGGGCATGGACGCCGAGACGATCATCGCCGCGATCCTGCACGACACCCTGGAAGACACCGCGCTGACCCGCGCCGAGCTCGAGGCCGAGTTCGGCGCCACCGTCACCGAACTGGTCGACGGCGTCACCAAGCTGGACAAGGTGCGCTTCGGCAGCCGCCAGGAAGCGACCGCGGAAAGCTTCCGCAAGATGCTGCTGGCGATGGCGCGCGACCTGCGCGTGATCCTGATCAAGCTGGCCGACCGCCTGCACAACATGCGCACGCTGGAAGCGCAGGACGCCGAGGCGCGCCGGCGCATCGCGCGCGAAACGCTGGAGATCTACGCGCCGATCGCGCAGCGCCTCGGCATGAACCGCATCAAGGCCGAGCTGCAGGATCTCGGCTTCCGCACGCTGTACCCCGACCGCCACCGCGTGATCGCCGCGCGCATCCGCAGCGCGCTCGGCAATCGCCGCGAGGCGATGGGCAGGATCGAGACCGCGCTGCAGGCGCGGCTCGCCGCCGAGCATATTCCCGTGCGCGTGGTCAGCCGGATCAAGTCGCCGTACAGCATCTACACGAAGATGCGCAACGACCACAAATCGTTCGCGCAGGTGATGGACGTGTACGGTTTCCGCGTGGTCACCGACAGCGTGATGCACTGCTACCACGCGCTGGGCGCGGTGCACACGCTGTACAAGCCGGTCGACGGCCGCTTCAAGGATTTCATCGCGATCCCGAAGGCGAACGGCTACCAGTCGCTGCACACCGTGCTGTTCGGTCCGTTCGGCGCGCCGATCGAGATCCAGATCCGCACCGAGGACATGGACACGGTGGCCGAGCGCGGCGTCGCCGCGCACTGGATCTACAAGACCGACTCCGGCCCGGCCAACAACGCGCAGGCGCGCGCCCGCGAGTGGCTGACCGGCCTCGCCGACCGCCAGGCGGGCGAGGCTTCCTCGCTGGAATTCATCGAGAACGTCAAGGTCGACCTGTTCCCGGACGAGGTCTACCTGTTCACGCCGCGCGGCGACATCCTCGCGTTGCCGCGCAACGCCACCGCGCTGGACTTCGCCTATGCGGTGCACACCGACGTCGGCAGCCACGCGGTGGCCGCGCGCGTCGACAAGCGGCTGGTGCCGCTGCGCACCCCGCTCGCCTCCGGGCAGAGCGTCGAGGTCATCACCGCGCCGTCCGCCGCGCCCAATCCGCAGTGGCTGGAATCGGTGGTCACCAGCAAGGCGCGCACCGCGATCCGCCATTTCCTCAAGCGCCTGCAGCACGAGGACGCGGTCGATTTCGGCCACCGCATGCTCGACCGCGCGCTGGACGCGCAGGGCGCCAGCCTCGACGCGATCCCGCCGGCGGTGATCGAGCGCTACCTCGACGAGCAGAAGTTCAAGCGCCTGGAGGAACTGCTCGCCGACCTCGCGCTCGGCAACCGCATGCCCGACCAGGTGGCGGCGCAACTGGTCGCCGCGCAGGGCGGCGCGCACGGCGCGCAGCGCGCGCGCGCCAAGGAGAAGATCCGCATCAGCGGCGCCGAGCGCGGCGTGCTGTCGTTCGCCAATTGCTGCCATCCGCTGCCCGGCGACGATATCGTCGGCTACCTCTCCGCAGGCAAGGGCATCGTCGTGCACCAGGCCGGCTGCCCCAACGTCGCCGAGCTGGCGAAGACGCCGGAGCGCCGCGTCGAGATCGCCTGGGACCGCGAAGTGCAGGGCGACTACAAGGTCGAGCTGCGCGTCGAGGTGGCCAACAAGCCCGGCGTGCTGGCCACCGTCGCCGCGGCGATCGCCGAGAGCGGCTCCAACATCGAGAACGTCGAATACAGCGAGCGCGACGTGATGTCGGCGACGCTGGTGTTCACCATCGAGGTGAAGAACCGCAAGCACCTCGCCGACGTGATGCGCCGCGTGCGCCGCGCCGGCGCGGTCAACGGGGTGTATCGGCATCCGGTATGAGGGGCTGGGAGCGGGAAGTGGGGAGTAGGGCGAGATGCCGTTTTGGATGTGCCATTCCGACGCATGCCAAAATCTGATCGCGTGAATCGCGCTCGGCAGGCGAGCCTGCGCTCTCGGACATCCCACCGGGGCCGAATGGCTGGATTCCGGCTTGCGTCGGAATGACGGCGTTGTTGCTACGCTTCCCCACTCCCCACTCACGAGGTACCCCATGTCCCGCACCGCCATCCACACCGCCGAAGCCCCCAAGGCCATCGGCCCCTATTCGCAAGCCGTGCGCGCCGGCGCCACCGTGTACCTGTCGGGGCAGACGCCGCTCGATCCGGCCACCGGCGAGCTGGTGGCGGGCGACATCGCGACGCAGGCGCGGCGCGTGTTCGACAACCTGCGCGCGGTGTGCGCGGCGGCCGGCGGATCGTTCGACGAGGTCGTGCGCGTCGGTATCTACCTGACCGACCTGTCCAACTTCGCCGCGGTCAATGCGGTGATGGCCGACTACTTCAAGCAGCCGTATCCCGCGCGCTCGACGATCGGCGTCGCCGCGCTGCCGCGCGGCGCGGCGGTCGAGGTCGACGCGATCATGGTGCTCGACTGACGTAAGCCGGTACCTACGCCGATCGCGGGCGCGCGCCGCTACGCGACGGCACGCCGCTCGGCTACCCTTGCGAGGATGACGTCGCCCGCCCGCGCTCCGCTCGCCGCCACCGAGGATGCCGCCCTGCAGCCGGCGTCCGCGTTGCCCGGCGTCGGCCCCGCGCTGGCGCAGGCGCTGGCGCGGCTCGGGCTCGTCCGCGTGCAGGATCTGTGGTTCCACCTGCCGCTGCGCTACGAGGACCGCACCCGCATCACGCCGATCCGCGAGCTGCGCCCGGGGCAGAGCGCGCAGGTCGAGGGCGTCGTCGAGGCGGTCGAGACCGGCTTTCGCTATCGCCCGCAGCTCAGGGTCGCGCTGACCGACGCTTCCGCCGCGACGCTGGTGCTGCGCTTCTTCCACTTCCGCCGCGCGCAGGCCGGGCAGCTCGCGCCGGGTACGCGCCTGCGCTGCTACGGCGAGGTACGCTTCGGCGCGACCGGCCCGGAAATGGTGCATCCGCAGTACGAGCGCCTGGCGGGCGACGCGCCGGCGACGGTCGAGGAGCGCCTCACGCCGGTCTATCCGACCACCGAGGGCCTCGGCCAGAAGCGGCTCGCCGGGGTGATCGCCAAGGCGCTGGCGCGCCTGCCGGACGAGGCCGCACTGGAGCTGATCCCGGCCGGGCTGCGCGCGCCGCTGGCGCTGTCGTCGCTGCGCGAGGCGCTGTTGACCGTGCACCGGCCGGCCGCCGACGCCGACGTCGCGCGGCTGACCCTGGGCACGCATCCGGCGCAGCAGCGGCTGGCCTTCGAGGAACTGCTGACCCATCACCTCAGCCTGAAGCGCCTGCGCGCGCAGGTGCGCACGCTGCGCGCGCCCGCACTGGCCGGCGACGGCCATCTGCGCGCCGCGCTGCTGGCGCGGCTGCCGTTCGCGCTGACCGGCGCGCAGCGCCGCGTCGATGCGGAGATCGCGCGCGACCTCGCCGCCACCGCGCCGATGCTGCGGCTGGTGCAGGGCGACGTGGGCTCCGGCAAGACCGTGGTCGCCGCGCTGGCCGCGCTGGCCGCGGTCGAATGCGGCTACCAGGTCGCGTTGATGGCGCCGACCGAGCTGCTGGCCGAGCAGCATCTGCGCAACTTCCGCCAGTGGCTCGAGCCGCTCGGCGTGGACGTGGTGTGGCTGGCCGGCAAGGTGCAGGGGCGCGCGCGCAAGGCCGCGCTGACGGCGGTGGCCGGCGGCGCGCCGATCGCGATCGGCACGCACGCGCTGATGCAGGAGGGCGTCGCCTTCGCCCGGCTCGGCCTGGCGATCGTCGACGAGCAGCACCGCTTCGGCGTGCATCAGCGCCTCGCCCTGCGCGACAAGGGCCTGGCCGGCGACGGCGTGCCGCACCAACTGGTGCTGACCGCGACGCCGATCCCGCGCACGCTGGCGATGACCGCCTACGCCGACCTCGACGTTTCCGCGATCGACGAGCTGCCGCCCGGGCGCACGCCGGTACAGACCGTGGCGATCTCCGCCGCGCGCCGCGGCGAGGTGATCGAGCGCATCCGCGTCGCCTGCGCCGAAGGCCGCCAGGCGTACTGGGTGTGTACCCTGATCGAGGAGAGCGAACAGCTCGAGGCGCAGGCCGCGGAGGTGGCTTTTGCCGAGCTCACTGCCGCGCTGCCCGCGTTGCGCATCGGCCTGGTGCACGGGCGCATGAAGCCGAAGGACAAGCAGGCGGTGATGGATGCGTTCAAGGCCGGCGAGCTGGTCGTGCTGGTCGCGACCACGGTGATCGAGGTCGGCGTCGACGTGCCCAACGCCAGCCTGATGGTGATCGAGAACGCCGAACGCCTCGGCCTCGCCCAGTTGCACCAGTTGCGCGGCCGGGTCGGCCGCGGCAGCGTCGCCTCGAGCTGCGTGCTGCTGTACCGGCCGCCGCTGTCGCAACTGGCGCGGCAGCGCCTGGACGTGATGCGCGAAACCGGCGACGGCTTCCGCATCGCCGAAAAGGATCTCGAACTGCGTGGACCCGGCGAGCTGCTGGGCACGCGCCAGACCGGCCAGCTCGCCTTCCGCATCGCCGACCTGACGCGCGACGCGCGCCTGTTGCCGGCCGTGCAGCGCGTCGGCGAGGCGATGCTGGCGCAGCACCCCGAACTCGCCGAGCGCCTGGTCGCGCGCTGGATCGGCGGCGCGGCGCGTTATGCGGGGGCGTGAGGGGGAGTGGCGGCGCAGGAGTGGTCGCTAAGGCGTTTACGCACGTTGTTATGCTTTGCACGACTCCCCGCTCCCCACTCCCGGTTCCAGCCCCCATGCCCCTCCTCATCGACACCGACCCCGGCGTGGACGACGCGCTGGCGATCCTGATGGCGCATGCGCACGGCGAGGTCGCCGCGCTGACCGTCACCGCCGGCAACGTCGGCCTGGGGCATGCGCTGCGCAACGCGCTCAAGCTGGTGGAGACAATCGGCGCCGATACGCCGGTGTTTGCCGGCGCCGCCGCGCCGCTGGTGCGCGCCGCCGCGGACGCCGCCTTCGTGCATGGTCGAGACGGCTTCGGCGACACCGGCTATCGCGCGCCGGCGCGGCGCGCGGCGGACGAGCACGCCGCGCTGGCGCTGCTGCGGCTGTCGCATGCGCACGCCGGCCGGCTCACGCTGGTGGCGATCGGCCCGCTGACCAATCTCGCGCTGGCGTTGCGGCTCGATCCTGCGCTGCCGACGCGCGTCGCGCGGCTGGTGGTGATGGGCGGCGCGGTCACCGGCCGCGGCAACACGCAGCTCGTGCCGGCCGAGTTCAACATCGGCTTCGACCCCGAGGCCGCGCACGTGGTGTTCACCGGATTCCCGCATTTCGATCTGGTGGACTGGGAGGCGAGCGTGCGCCACGCCTTCGACTTCGAGCGCTTCGAGCGCTGGGTCGCGGCCGCCGATCCGCGTGCGCGCTTCTACGCCGCGATCTCGCGCAAGGTGCGCGCGTTCAACCGCGAGCGCGGCCGTCCCGGCGTGCTGGCCGCCGACGCGCTGGCGATGGCGGTGGCGCTGGAGCCCGGCATCGTCACCCGCGCCGAGGATCGCCACGTCGCGGTCGAACTGGACGGCGCGCTGACCCGCGGCGCCACCGTGGTCGACTGGGAGCGCCGGCTGGGCGCTCCCGCCAACGCGCGCATCGTGCTGGACGTGGACCAGGCGCGCTTCGAGGCGCTGGCGCGGGCGGCCCTCGGCACGGCGTAGGGTGGGCTTCGGCCCGCCACCGCCTCCTCCGATGAGGTTGCGATGGTGGGCCGAACCCGCCCTGCGCCCGCCGTGCGCCCCCTTCCGCGATTCCACGGACCCGGCAGCCGCCGGCCGGCGTCGCCGCCAACTTGCGGCAGATAGCGGAAAACCGCTAACATGGCCGTCTTTTCGATCCCCCGCGGAGCGGTTTCATGAAGCCCGACGTCCATCCCAAGTATCAGGCGGTGGTGTTCCAGGACGCGTCCAGCAATTTCGCCTTCCTGACCCGGTCGACCATGACCAGCAAGGAGACGATCAAGTGGGAGGACGGCCAGGAGTACCCGCTGATCAAAGTGGATATCTCCAGCCAGTCCCACCCGTTCTACACCGGCAAGCAGAAGACCATCGACGCCGGTGGCCGCGTGGACAAGTTCCGTCGCCGCTACGCCGGCGCCAAGAAGTAAGCGCGCGGGGCGCACGCCCCGCGCTTCCGCATACGACCAAGGTCGTGGCGGAATCTGCAGCGCCGGCCGTCTGCGCCGGCACCCGCGGTCCGGGTGGTATGCGATAATCGCGTTTCTGCGAACGCGATCCCGCGTATCGCGGCGCAATGCCACGCGCGTTGCGCCGGTCCCGTGAAGACAGCTTGGACGGCGCCGTCCGTCGCGACCGCGCCGGCCCCCAACGCCGCAAGGAGTCCGCCGTGTCCGACAAGTCCGTCATGCTTACCGACGCCCAGAGCAACCGCAGCGCGTCCCTGCCGCTGGTCAGCGGCACGCTCGGTCCCGACTGCATCGACATCGGCAAGCTGTACAAGGAAACCGGACACTTCACCTACGATCCCGGCTTCGTCTCCACCGCCAGCACCAAGAGCGCGATCACATACATCGACGGCGACCAGGGCGTGCTGCTGTATCGCGGCTACCCGATCGAGCAACTGGCCCAGCACTCCAGCTTCCTCGAAGTCGCCTATCTGCTGATGAACGGCGAGCTGCCGGCGCGCGCCGTGCTCGAAAACTTCGAGCACGAGGTGACCCACCACACGATGATGCACGAGTCGCTGAAGTACTACTTCCGTGGCTTCCATCACGATGCGCATCCGATGGCGATGCTGTGCGGCGCGGTCGCCTCGCTGTCGGCGTTCTACCACGACGACCTCGACATCAACGACCCGACCCAGCGCCGGCTGTCCGCGATCCGCATGATCGCCAAGATGCCGACCATCGCCGCCGCGGCGTACCGCTATTCGATCGGCTGGCCGTTCCGCTACCCGCGCAACAACCTCGAATACTGCACGCGCTTCCTGCACATGATGTTCGAGGTGCCGAGCGAGCCGCTGCAGTTGAGCCCGGTCGCGGCCAAGGCGCTCGACCTGCTGTTCATCCTGCACGCCGACCACGAGCAGAACGCCTCGACCTCGACGGTGCGTCTGGTCGGCTCCACCGGCGCCAACCCGTATGCCTCGGTCGCGGCCGGCATCGCCGCGCTGTGGGGCCCGGCGCACGGCGGCGCCAACGAGGCGGTGCTGAAGATGCTTGCCGAGATCGGCGACGTGAAGAACGTCGGCAAGGCGGTCGAGCGCGCCAAGGACAAGAACTCCGGCTTCCGCCTGATGGGCTTCGGCCACCGCGTGTACAAGAACTTCGACCCGCGCGCGACGATCATCCGCGAGATGACGCACAAGGTGCTGGCCGACCTCAACGTCAGCGACCCGCTGCTGGACATCGCGCTGGAGCTGGAGCAGGCCGCGCTGAAGGATTCGTACTTCATCGAGCGCAAGCTGTACCCGAACGTCGATTTCTATTCGGGCATCATCTACAAGGCGCTGAAGATTCCCGCCGAGATGTTCACGGTGATGTTCGCGATCGCGCGCACCGCCGGCTGGGTTTCGCACTGGCTGGAGCAGCACGAGACGCCGGACGCCAAGATCGGCCGGCCGCGCCAGGTCTACACCGGCGCCGCGCGGCGCGATTACGTGCCGCTCGCCAAGCGCTGACCGCCCGCGTTGCACCTGCGCGACGCCCCGGCCGGTCCGGGGCGTCGGCGTTTCGGGACGGCCCGTCTACGGATCGGGCGAGGCTTCGGCGTCCTGCTCGAACGCGGCGATCTCGTCCTCGGCCAGCAGCGCCTCCAGCGCGGCCAGCGAGGCGCGGCGCATCGGCCGCTCGCCGCCGACGCGGTCCAGCGGCGCCTGGCGCAGCGCGTCGTGCGGCAGCACGGTGAGGTCGATGGCGACGTCGCCGGCGGCGAACAGATAGACCGGGAATTCCGCCTGGCGCTCACGGTCGAGGCGCAGGCGCCGCGCCTGCTGCTGGAACGGGATGCCGCGCTCGTGCAGGAACGCGCCGACCGCATCGGGCGTGTCGGTGTAGAGGTGCAGGCACACCGCCGAGTGCGCGTCGGCGGTGCCGTCCAGCACCGCGCCGACCAGGCGCGGCTCGAAGCGCGCGAAGAAACGCAGCGCCTCGCGCGCCGCCTCGCGGCGCCGGCGCAGCGCCTGCGGCTGGTCGGTGCCCTGGAACAGCCGCTGGTGTTCGCGCAGCGCGTCCTCGATCTCGTGGTTGCGCGGCAGGCTCTGCTCGTCGGCGACGCCGAGCCGCTCGGCGGCCTTGGTCTTGGCGCGATGGAAATCGCGGATGCCGTGCTCGCTCATCAGCCGCGCGGCTTCCAGCGCGATGCGGCGCCGGTTCTGGCGCATACGGTCCTGCGCGTGGATGCGGTGGATCTCGCCTTTACGCATCGTGGCCTCGCTGGTTCGGACGGTGGGCTCCCCGCACGCAGGGAGCGGGCGGCCGTGCGCTGCGGGCACGGCCGGTGGGCGCGTTGTTCGCTGCGATGGCGGCGGCGCGATCCTCCTCAGAAGATGTCGTAGGGGTGCTGCTGCTCCTGTTGCGCATTCTGCGCCGGTCCGCGCGTGCGCAGGCGGTCGAGGTCCTCGACGCGGAAGATTTCCGGCATCGCGTCCGCATCGCCCGGTGCGGCGGGCAGCCCGCTGTCGCGGTCGATCAGCGCGGTGGTGATGCCCGGCGGCATGGGCAGCGCGCTGTCCGGCATGCCGGACAGCGCGGCGCGCATGAAGTCGATCCAGATCGGCAGCGCGGCCTTGGCGCCGAACTCGCCGCGGCCGAGCGAGCCGAAATCGTCGAGGCCCACCCACACGGTGGCGACCACGTGCGTGTTGAAACCGGAGAACCAGGCGTCGCGGTGATCGTTGGTGGTGCCGGTCTTGCCGGCGAGATCCTTGCGTCCGAGCACCTTGGCGCCGCTGCCGGTGCCGTGGTCGATCACCGACTGCATCAGCGAGGTGACCAGATAATCGTTGCGCACGTCGATCACGCGTGGCGCGAGGTGCGGCCCGCCGGCCGCGGCGGCGGGCGCGGCCTGGGCGGCACCGATCGGCGCGAGCGCGGCGACGCCGGCGCGTGGCGCCGCGGCGGGCTGCGTCGGCGCGGCCTGGCCGGCATCGGCGAGCACGCGCTCGGGGCAACTGCGGCAGGCGCGCGCGGGATTCGCCGCGTAGACGGCCTTGCCGTCGCGGTCGTCGATTTCGGCGACGAAGTAGGGGTCGACCAGGAAGCCGCCGTTGGCGAACACCGCGTAGCCGCGCGCCATCGCCAGCGGCGACACCGAGGCGGTGCCCAGCGCCATCGACAGGTTGTCCGGCAGCGCGTCCTGCGGGAAGCCGAAGCGGCCGATGTACTCGCGCGCGTAGCGGATGCCGATCGCGTCGAGCAGGCGCACCGACACCAGGTTCTTCGACTGCGCCAGCGCTTCGCGCAGGCGCATCGGGCCGGCGAATTCGTCGTCGTCGTTGGAGGGCGCCCACACGCCGTTGGGCTGCGAGGGGTCCGGGAACACCACCGGCGCGTCGTTGACGATCGAGGCCGGGGTGAAGCCGTGCTCGAATGCCGCCGAGTACAGGAACGGCTTGAAACTGGAGCCGGGCTGGCGCGCGCTCATGGTCGCGCGGTTGAACTTGCTGCGCTGGAAGTTGAAGCCGCCGACCAGGGCCTTGATCGCGCCGTCTTCCGGATCCAGCGCGACCAGCGCGGCCTGCGCCTGCGGGACCTGCGCGAGCTGCCATTTGCCCTCGGCGTCGCGCGCCAGGCGCACGATGTCGCCCGGCTTCAGCACCGCGTCCACGCGCTTCGGCTTCGGGCCCTGGCGGCTGTCGCTGACGAACGCGCGCGCCCAGCTCATCGCGTCGAGGTCCAGCGGCACGCTCTGGCCGTCGGCCAGGTAGACCAGCCCGTGGTCTTCGCCCGCCTCGGTGACGATGCCCGGGATCAGGCCGGCGACCGCTCGGTAGTTCGCCAGCGCGCGGTCGTCGTCGGCCGGGGTGGCGTGCGCGGGCAGTTCGACGTGGGCCTCCGGCCCGCGGTAGCCGTGGCGGCGGTCGTAGTCGGAGAGGTCGTCGCGCACCGCGGCGACGGCGGCGTCCTGCAGACGGCCGTCCAGGGTGGTCTTGACCACGTAGCCGTCGGTCAGCGCGTCGTTGCCGAGGCGCTCGATCGCCTCCAGCCGCACCATCTCGGCGAGATAGGGCGCGTCCACCTCGATCGGCGGCTCGTGCGCGTAGGAGCGGTCCGGCTCCTGCAGCGCCTGCGCGTACTCGGCCTTGCCGATGAAGCGGTTGTCGAGCATGCGGCCGAGCACCCAGTCGCGGCGCTCGATCGCGCGCTCGCGGTTGTACAGCGGGTTGCCGGTGGTCGGGAACTTGGGCAGCGAGGCCAGCATCGCGCATTCGGCGAGGCTGAGCTGGTCGAGCGTCTTGCCGTAGTAGAACTCGGCGGCGGCGGCGACGCCGTAGGAGCGGTGGCCGAGGAAGATCTTGTTGAGGTAGAGCTCGAGGATCTCGTCCTTGCTCAGCGAGTTCTCGATGCGGAAGGACAGGAAGATCTCGGTGGCCTTGCGCGAGATGCTCACTTCCGGGCTGAGGAAGAAGTTGCGCGCGACCTGCTGGGTGATCGTGCTGCCGCCCGGCACGTGCAGGCTGCGGTTGGCGATCATCAGGCCGATCGCGCGCGCGAACCCCTGCCAGTCGATGCCAGGGTGGTCGTAGAAGTTGGCGTCCTCGGCGGCGAGAAAGGCCTTCTTGAGGCGATCCGGCACGTCCTGGATGCGTACCGGGATGCGCCGGGTCTCGCCGAAGGTGGCGATCAGCTTGCCGTCGGCCGTGTACACCCGCAGCGGCACCTGCAGGCGCACGTCCTTGAGCGAGGCGACGGAGGGCAGGCGCGGCGCGATCAGCCAGTAGGCTGCGCCTACCGCGAGGCCGCCCATGAGGATGCCGGCCAGCGCCAGGACCAGCGCGTAGCGCAGCAAACGCTTGAAAATTCGCATGACCGCGGGAGTTGTGATGAGGATCTAGGTCGGGGGCGGGCCGCGAAGAGTATAGAACCCTGCACGGGGATGCCCGTCAGCGGCAAGAGTCGTGCCGCCGCGCGCGCAGGTCAATAAAAATTTTTGTGAATCAGGTCCTTGGCCCTCCGCCAGGGACCCGTTGATAATCCGTTAAGTTTTAGATTTAATGTTGCTGCGCATCTTTTGCTCGTAACAGCGCGTGGGGAGGGGGAAAACCGTGGGCCTTTTCGCACCCAAGGCGCCGCCGCTGATCGGGGTTGACATCAGCTCGACCGCGGTCAAGGTGCTGCAGCTCAGCCAGTCCGGCTCGCGCTACCGCGTGGAGCATTACGCGGTCGAGCCGCTCCCGCCCAACGCGGTGGTGGAGAAGAACATCGTCGAGATCGAGGCGGTCGGCGAGGCGGTGCGCCGCGCGCTGGCGCGATCCGGCGCCAAGACCAGGTACGCCGTGGCCGCCGTGGCCGGCTCGGCGGTGATCACCAAGGTGATCCCGATGGCGGCCGATCTCTCCGAGGACGACCTCGAGGGCCAGATCCACGTCGAGGCGAACCAGTACATCCCGTATCCGATCGAGGAAGTCAGCCTCGACTTCGAGGTGATGGGGCCGGTCAAGGACAACCCGGACATGGTCAATGTCCTGCTGGCCGCCTCGCGCACCGAGAACGTCGACATGCGCGTCGCCGCGCTCGACCTCGGCGGGCTGGTCGCGAAGGTGATGGATGTCGAGGCGTTCGCGATGGAGAACGCCTTCAAGCTGATCGCCGACCAGCTTTCGGTGGCGCGCGATGCGGTGGTCGCGGTGGTCGACGTCGGCGCCACCATGACCACCCTGATCGTGCTGAAGAACCAGCGCACGATCTATTCCCGCGAGCAGGTGTTCGGCGGCAAGCAGCTCACCGACGAGGTGATGCGCCGCTACGGGCTCTCCTACGAGGAAGCCGGCATGGCCAAGCGCCAGGGCGGGCTGCCGGAGTCCTACGAGATCGAAGTGCTGGAGCCGTTCAAGGAGGCGATGGTCCAGCAGATCAGCCGCCTGCTGCAGTTCTTCTTCGCCGGCAGCGAATACAGCAAGGTCGACCAGGTCGTGCTCGCCGGCGGCTGCGCGGCGATCCCCGGCGTCAGCGACATGGTCGAGGAGCAGCTCGGCGTGCCGTGCTGCGTGGCCAATCCGCTGGCCAGCATGTCGCTGTCCCCGCGCGTGCAGGCGCAGGCGCTGGCGCAGGACGCACCGGCGCTGATGATCGCCTGCGGGCTGGCCCTGAGGAGCTTCGACTGATGGCCAGGATCAACCTACTTCCGTGGCGCGCGGCGCGACGCAAGCTGCGCGAGCGCGAGTTCTACGTGCAGCTCGGCATCGCTGCGGCGGCCGCCGTGGTCGCGGTGCTGCTGTGGATGTTCTGGATGGGCGCGCGCATCGACAACCAGAACGACCGCAACGCCTACCTGCAGGGCGAGATCAAGCAGCTCGACGCGAAGATCGCCGAGATCAAGGATCTGGAGAAGACCCGCTCGCGGCTGCTCGCGCGCAAGCAGATCATCGAGCAGCTGCAGGCCAACCGCTCGCAGATGGTCCACCTGTTCGACGAGCTGGTGAAGACGATTCCCGACGGCGTGCGCCTGAGCAACCTGAAGCAGAGCGGCGACCAGCTCGGCCTGGATGGCGTCGCGCAGTCCAACGCCGCGGTGGCCACCTACATGCGCAACATCGAGGCGTCGCCGTGGCTGGGCCACGCCGACCTGACCCGCACGGAGAACAAGCACAACGACCCGAGCACGCCGTACACGTTCGGGCTGAACGTCAAGCTGCGCAAGCCCGAGCCGCAGGACAACGCGGACAAGGCGGGCACGACGGCCGCGCAGGCCGGCCATCCGGGCAACGGGGGGAGCAAGCCATGAAGTTCCTCGACGACCTGCGCAACCTCGATCGCAACAACATCGGCGGCTGGCCGGTCTCGGTCAAGCTGTTCTTCTGCGCGATGCTGTTCGTCGTGATCCTGCTCGCCGGCTGGTACTTCAAGGTCAGCGACCAGCAGGACGAGATGAAGACCCTGCAGACCCAGGAAGAGTCGCTCAAGCAGGAGTTCACGCAGAAGCAGGCCAAGGCGGTGAACCTCGAGCCACTGAAGGCGCAGCTCGAGGAGATGAAGGACATGCTGCGGCAGATGCTGCGCCAGTTGCCGAGCAAGACCGAGATGCCGGAACTGCTGGTGGACATCTCGCAGACCGCGCTGTCGGCCGGTCTCGGGATCGACCTGTTCCAGCCGGGTCCGGAGATCCCGAAGGAATTCTACGCGGAGAAGCCGATCACGCTGCGCATGGTCGGCACCTATCACCAGTTCGGCACCTTCATCAGCGGCGTGGCCTCGCTGCCGCGCGTGGTGATCCTGACCATGCACGACGTCTCGCTGCGTCCCGAGCGGGCTCCGGTCAAGGGCCAGGACCTGGTGCCGGGCGGCATGCTGGTGCTCGAGGGTACGGTGAAGACCTACCGCTACCTCGAGGACGAGGAAACCGGCGAGAGCAGCAAGACCAAGCCGGCCCCGCGCAAGGGAGGGAAGTGAGCATGAAGCGCACACTTGCCCGCATCCTGATGGGAACGGCCGCGCTGGCGTTGCTGGCGGGCTGCAGCGGCCAGGGCGACCTGCGCCAGTGGGTCGCCGCGGAAAAAGCCAAGAAGGGCGCGCCGCTGCCGCCGCTGCCGGTGATCAAGACCTTCGAAACCTTCGAGTACAAGGACCAGGATCTGCGCGATCCGTTCAGTCCGAGCCCGACCGAGCTGCATGCCAACGGCGCCGTCAACGGCCCGCGGCCCGACCAGAACCGGGCCAAGGAGCCGCTGGAGGCGTTCCCGCTGGACAGCCTGAGGATGGTCGGCACGCTCGGCGGCGGCGGCGGCATGGAGGCGCTGGTCAAGGATCCGCAGGGCGTGATCCACCGCATCCACAGCGGCAACTACATGGGCCAGAACTACGGACGCGTCGCGGGCATCGCCGAGGACCACGTGGATCTCGTCGAACTGATCCCGAACGGCAGCGGCGGCTGGATGGAACGCCAGGCGACCATCGCGCTGGGTGAGAAATGAGAGCCTTGGGGACGACGTACATGATGACGAAACCTGCTCAACTCGGCGGCTGCGCGTTCCGGGCCCTTGCCGGCATCCGCCGCCTGGCGACGGCGGTCCTGGTGCTGGCCTGCTGCGGCATCGCCGTACCGGCGCTGGCCGCGGGCGTGCTGAAGGATCTCAGTTACCAGGCCCTGCCCGGCGGCAAGGTCGAAGTAACCCTCAAGTTCGACGGCCCGGTCCCCGAACCCAAGGTGTTCACGACCGAGAGTCCGGCGCGCATCGCGGTGGACCTGGCCGACACCCGCAACGGCTGGGACAAGCGCCACGTCGATGTCGGCGCGGGCGCCACCGCCGGCATCTCCGCGGTCGAAGCCGGCGGCCGCACCCGGGTGGTGGTCGATCTGTTCCGCCCGTCCAGCTACGAAACCCGGGTCAGCGGCGACAGCCTCGTGCTGACCATCGGCAACGGCATGACCGGCGCCGCCGCGGCCAACGCCAAGGTCGAGACCGACCCGACCAAGCTGGTGACTGCCGCCGCGACCGACGTCTCCAATATCGACTTCCGCCGCGGTCCCGGCGGCGAGGGCCGGGTGATCATCGACTTCAGCGGCCCCGGCGCCAGCGCCGACATGCGCCGCCAGGGCGACCGCGTGGTGGTGGACCTGAGCAACGTCAAGCTGCCGGCCAAGCTGGCCCAGCGCCTCGACGTGCTCGACTTCGCCACGCCGGTGCAGTCGATCGAAACGCGCGGCCGCCCCAACGGCGCGCGCCTGGAGATCGCGATCCGCGGCGAGATCGAGCCCTCGGCCTACCAGACAGGCACCGAGTACGTGGTCGAGATCGCGCCGAAGAAGGCCGACCAGAAGAAGCTCGGCAAGGGCCAGGAACCGGTCTACAGCGGCAGCCGCGTCACCTTCAACTTCCAGGACATCCCGACGCGCTCGGTGCTGCAGCTGCTCGCCGACGTGTCCGGGCTGAACGTGGTCGCTTCCGACACCGTCGGCGGCAGCGTCACCCTGCGCCTCGTCAACGTGCCGTGGGACCAGGCGCTGGACGTGGTGCTGCGCGCCAAGGGCCTCGACAAGCGCCGCAACGGCAACATCATCTGGGTGGCGCCGCAGCAGGAGCTGGCGCGCTACGAGCAGGACCTGGCCGAGGCGCGCCTCAAGGCCGAGGACAACGCGGAGCTGGTCTCCGACATCATCCCGATCAGTTACGGCAAGGCTTCCGACATTGCCAAGCTGCTCACCCAGGGCAGCCTCGGCGGCGGCAGCGGCGGCGGTGCCCGCCACGGCTTCCTGTCGACGCGCGGCAGCGTCTCGTTCGACGAGCGCACCAACACCCTGCTGGTCAACGATACGCCGGAGAAGATCCGCTCGATCCGCGAACTGGTCGGCACGCTCGACCGCCCGGTACAGCAGGTGCTGATCGAGTCGCGCATCGTGGTCGCATCCGACGACTTCACCCGCGAGCTGGGCGTCAAGTTCGGCGTCAGCGCGTTCCGGCAGAACCCGAGCGGGCAGGTGATCTCCACCGCGCCCTCGGTGGACGCCAAGCCCGGCGCGAACAGCCTGGCCACCGACGTGCACAACGCGGGCACGACGCTGAATCCCACCGGCACGATCACCTTCCCGGGCGGCACCAACGTCAACCTGCCGGCCACCAACCCGACCGGCAGCTTCGGCCTGGCCATCCTCGGCGCCAACTACCTGCTCGACCTCGAGCTGTCGGCGGCGCAGACCGAAGGCCGCGGCGAGGTGATCTCCAGCCCGCGCGTGATCACCGCCAACCAGCAGGAAGCGGTGATCAAGCAGGGCCAGCAGATCGGCTACGTCACCTTCCAGAACTCGGGCGCGGGCGGCGGCGGCGGCGCCGGCACCGCGACCGTGCAGTTCAAGGACGCCGTGCTGGAACTGCGCGTCACGCCGACTATCACCGCCGACGACCGCGTCTACCTGATGATCAACGTCAAGAAGGACTCGTTGGCGCAGCTGGTGCCGAACCCGGGCGGCGGCTTCGTGCCGCAGATCGACACCCGCGAGATCAACACCTCCGTGCTGGTCGACAACGGCCAGACCGTGGTGCTCGGCGGCATCTACGAGCTGACCAAGTCGGAGACGCTGAAGAAGGTGCCCGGCCTGGGCGACATCCCGGGCGTCGGCATGCTGTTCCGCAACAAGCACCGCGACAACAACAAGGCCGAGCTGCTGATCTTCGTGACGCCGAAGATCCTCGCCGAAAGCCTGAAGTGACCCGTCCCGCGACGGCGGAACGGCAGCAGGGGCGGCTCCGGCCGCCCCTGCGCTTTCCGGCGCCGCTAAACTTCCGTGCGTGCATGCGGTCATAGCCGCGTGACGACTGGAGGTGCATCGATGGACATGCCGCACGCCGACCGCGGCGACGCGCTGCGCACGGCGTTCGCAGCGCTGCGCGGCAGCCTGCAGGACGCGGTGATCGGCCAGGAAACGCTGGTCGAACGCCTGCTGATCGCGCTGCTGGCCGACGGCCATCTGCTGGTCGAGGGCGCGCCGGGCCTGGCCAAGACCACCGCGGTGAAGGAGCTGGCGGCGCGCATCGAGGCCGACTTCCACCGCATCCAGTTCACGCCCGACCTGCTGCCGGCCGACCTGACCGGCACCGAGGTCTTCCGTCCGCAGAACGGCACGTTCGAATTCCAGCCCGGCCCGCTGTTCCGCAACCTGGTGCTCGCCGACGAGGTCAACCGCGCGCCGGCCAAGGTGCAGTCGGCGCTGCTGGAGGCGATGGCCGAGCGCCAGGTGACCATCGGCCGGCGCACCTGGCCGCTGCCCGAGCTGTTCCTGGTGATGGCGACGCAGAATCCGATCGAGCAGGAGGGCACCTACCCGCTGCCCGAGGCGCAGCTCGACCGTTTCCTGATGCACGTGGCGATCGGCTATCCGCGCGCGGATGCCGAGCGCGAGATCCTGCATCTCGCCCAGCGCCGCGCGCGCCAGGCGCTGGACGCGCCCGCCGCGGAGGCGCGCCTGCTCCGCCAGGACGACATCTTCGCCGCGCGGCGCGCCGTGCTGGCGCTGCACGTTGCCGCCGGCCTGGAGGAATACATGGTGCAACTGGTGCTGGCGACGCGTGCAGCCGGCGCCTACGACGCGCGCCTGCCGCGCTGGATCGCCTGGGGCGCCAGCCCGCGCGCGACGATCGCGCTGGACCGCTGCGCGCGCGCGCGCGCCTGGCTGGCGGGGCGCGACTACGCGCTGCCGGAGGACGTGCACGCGGTCGCGCACGACGTGCTGCGCCACCGCGTCCTGCTCACCTACGAGGCCGAAGCCGAGGGCGTGCGCACGGACGCGGTGATCGACGCCCTGCTGGAGCGCGTGCCGCTGCCGTGAGCGCCGCGCCCGCCAGCGCCGATCCGCGCACGGTGGCCGGCGTCACCGCGGTGGCGCTTGCGGAGCTGATCGCGCTGCGGCACGCCGCGCTGCGCCTGCGGCCGGCGCCGCGCGCGCGCGTGCCGGCGGCGGGTGTGCATCCGAGCCGCGCGCACGGGCGCGGCATGGACTACGCCGAGTCGCGCGAATACCAGCCCGGGGACGACATCCGCGCGCTGGACTGGCGCGTCACCGCGCGCACCGGCCGCGCGTACACCAAGCTGTACCGCGAGGAACGCGAGCGCAGCCTGCTGCTGCTGGTCGACACGCATCCGGCGCTGCGCTTCGGCACGCGCGTGCGCTACAAGTCGGTGCAGGCCGCGCGCGCGGCCGCGCTGGCGGCGTGGGCGGCGCAGCGCCAGGGCGACCGCGTCGGCGCGCTGGCGCTCGGCGCGCAGCGCGAAGCGGTGCCGGCGCGCGCCGGC
>JAJFUF010000011.1 GCA_021372495.1 Lysobacteraceae bacterium | reverse complement strand
CAGGTCGACGCGAACGGCAAGGGCTACATCAACGTGCTCGCCGCCGACAAGCTCATGCTCTCTCCGCAGGTCTACTCGACCCTCCTCCTGTGGCTGCTCAGCGAGCTCTTCGAGCGCCTGCCCGAGGCGGGCGACCTGCCCAAGCCCAAGCTCGTGTTCTTCTTCGACGAGGCGCACTTGCTCTTCGACGACGCGCCGGACGCGTTGCTCACCAAGATCGAGCAGGTGGTCCGGCTCATCCGTTCCAAGGGCGTGGGCGTCTACTTCGTCACGCAGAATCCCATCGACATCCCCGACACCGTGCTCGCCCAGTGCGGCAACAAGGTGCAGCACGCGCTGCGCGCGTTCACGCCGCGCGACCAGAAGGCGGTCAAGGCCGCGGCGGAGACCTTCGTGCCCAACCCGAAGCTGAAGGTCGCCGAGGTGATCGGCCAGCTCGGCGTCGGCGAGGCGCTGGCCTCGACGCTGCGCGAAGGCGGCGTGCCGTCGCCGGTGGAGCGCGTGCTGGTGGTGCCACCGTGCTGCCGCATCGGCGCGATCACCGACGCGGAACGCGCCACGGTGCGCGCGCGCTCGCCGGTCGGCGGCAAGTACGACACGCCGGTCGAGCGCGAATCCGCCGCCGAGATGCTGGCCAGGCGCGCGCAGGAAGCCGGCAAGGCGGCACCCGTCGGCGGCGATGCCGCCACGCAACAACCCGCCGGCGGCGGCGACTGGAGCGGCGCCGTGCGCGACGCCCTGCTCGGCACCAAGCGCCGCCAGGGCCTGATCGAGGCGATGGGCAAGTCCGCGGTGCGCTCGGTCGGCAGCCAGCTCGGCCGGCAGATCATGCGCGGTGTGCTCGGCTCGATCTTCCGCGGGCGCTGAGCGCCTGGCCAGACGCATGCGCACCGCCCACCGCCAAGGCGACGCGATCGCACCCTTCGGGCGGCACCTGGCGGAAGCGTTGCGCTATCCGCTGCAGCCGGCGGCGCTGACGATCATTGCGGTGCTCGCCGTCGCCCATCTCGCCAATCGCCTGCCGGTGCTCGGCTGGGTGATCGAGGTGGGCGTGTGGGTCGCGATGTTCAAGTACGCCGCCGAATGCCTGCGCAGCACGGCGGACGGCTACGCGGATCCGCCCGAGGCCACGCTGCACGCCGAGGATCGCGTCGCCTGGACGCTGGTCGTCATCCAGATGGCCGCGCTGGTGCTGCTGGCCCACCTCGGCCACGCGCACGCCGGCGCGGCGCTGGCGCTGCGCGTGTGCATCGCGGCGATCCTGCCGGCGATCTGCATGTCGCTGACCATGGACGGCAACGTGCTGCTCGCGCTCAACCCCGCGACCTGGGCGTCGGTCGCGCGGCGGTTCGGCGGCGCATACGTTGCGCTGGTCGCGATCTGGCTGGTGGTAGGGCTGGCGCGGCACGTGCTGCAGCGTGCGATCGGCGGGGCGCTTCCCGTGCTGCTGTCCGACCCGCTCGGCTACGCGCTCGGCAACTATGCGCTGGTGCTCCAATTCCACCTGGCGGGTTATCTGGTCTATGCGCGCCACGCCGAGATCGGCCATCGCCCCGCGGCGTGGCAACTGGACACAGCCGTCGGGCGGTACGCCGACGCCGAGCTGATCGAGCAGGCGCAGGCGCACGTCGCACAGGGCGAGCCGCGCCTTGCCCTCGACCTGCTCGCACGGCGGCTGCGCGAACGCGACGCGCCCGATACGGTCCACGCGGCCTACCGTCGCCTGCTGCGGAAGGCCGGCGACACGGCCGCGCTGCTGGCCCACGGCCGCGCCTGGATCGGCGCCCTGCTCGCGCGCGGCGAACCGCGCCGGGCGTTGAGCATCGCGCAGGAATGCCTCGCCTGCGACCCCGCATTCCTGCCCGGATCGCCCGAGCAGGTGGCGACGCTGGTGAGCAAGGCCGAAACCCTCGACATGCCGCGGCTGGCGGTGCAACTGGCGGATGCCTTCGCGCGACGCAGCCCGACGCATCCGCTGCTGCCGGATACCGAGCTGGTGGCGGCACGGCTGCTGGGCGAGCGGCTCGACCGGCTCGCCGAAGCGCGCGCGCGCATCGCCGCCGCGCTGGCGCGCTTTCCCGGGCACGCCGCGGCGCCCGCCCTGCGCGCCCTCGCTGCACGCCTCGGCGCGCCCTGAAGCGCGGGGACCGAAACGCCGCGCGGCGTGCGGCGCCGCGGCGGCGTTTGACCGGGGCAGGGCCCCGGTGTCGCGTGGCCGGCCCCTCCCCGCCCTCCGTCCGTGCGGCCTGGCCGCAGAGCGACGCCGGCGCTCCCGGTCATGCCCCTGATCCGGCATGTCGGGCCTTCATGTGCCCGCAGGGAGCGCACCATGAAACGTCGCATCCTCGTACTCGCGCTGTTCGCCATCGCCTTTGCCCTGCCGTCCGCGCACGCGCAGACCGCCGCCGCGGGCAAGCAACCGTACGCCTTGGTTTCGCTGTATCGCGTCGCGCCGGGCATACACCTGGAATTTCTCAAATGGATGGCCGCGCGCGAACAGGTGGCGCACGACGCCGGCCTGCCGCCCACGCACTGGTACGCGCACCTGAACGGCGACGCCTGGGACTACCTCGCGGTCGGCCCGTCGACCACGCCGGAACAGGACAGGAAGGTCGACGAGCTCTCGACCAAGCGCGGCCTCACCACCGGCATGAAGGCCTCGCTGGAATTCCGCGGCATGATCGCCTGGCATACCGACACCGCGACGATCGGGCCGGTTTCGGCCGCCGATCTGGTCAAGATGGGGCAATGACGCAAGGGCGCGGCGCCGGCCCGGCGCTTGAGCCGGGCCGGCGCCTCTGGCATAACGCCAGGCCCGCTTGCCTGCACGATACCGATGGGCCGTTGGCGTCCGCCCGCACCGCGCTCCACCGCGATCATCACCCGCGACGGCTTCGAGCGGCTCAAGGCCGAACTCGACCGCCTCTGGCACCAGGTGCGGCCCGAGGTCGTCAAGGCGCTGGCCGCCGCCGCCGCGGAAGGCGACCGCTCGGAGAACGCCGAGTACACCTACCGCAAGAAGCAGCTCGGCGAGATCGACCGCCGCGTGCGCTACCTGTCGAAGCGCATCCCCGCGCTGAAGGTCGCCGAGGGCGTGCCGGCCGACCGCGAGGCGGTGTACTTCGGCGCCTGGATCGAGATCGAGAACCTCGGCAGCGGCGAGAGCCTGCGCTACCGCATCGTCGGGCCCGACGAAACCGATGCGCGCCAGGGCTGGATCAGCGTCGATTCCCCGCTGGCGCGCGCCGCGCTGAAGCGGCGCATCGACGACGAGTTCGAGGCCGAGCTGCCGGGTGGACGCGTGCGCTTCGCGATCGTCGCGGTGGTCTACGGCGAGGGCGCGCCGTAGCGCGCCACGACGAGGCGCGCCGCGTCGCCGTCCAGCACGACCATCGACAGGCGGTCGTATTCGCGTTCGTCCATCGGCGCGGCGACGCAGCGGCACAGGGCGGCGACCGTCTGCGGCACGGTGTTGCTGTGGCCGACCACCAGCACGGTCTCGCCGCGGTGATGCGCGAGGATGTCCGCGCGCAACGCCTGCACATAGGCATCGACGTCGCCGTCCGCGATCGCGCGCACGTCGACAGGCAGGCCGCGCACGGCCGCGGTCGGCGCGGCGGTATCGCGCGTGCGCCGATACGGCGTCGCATAGACATGCGCCACGTGAAGCGATGCCAGCGCGTCCGCCAGCGCCGCGGCGCGCGCCCGGCCGACCGCGGTGAGCGCCGGATCGCGGCTGCCGTCGGCGACCTTTTCGGCGTGGCGCACCACGACGACCACCGTCGCCGTCCCGGCCGCCTGCGCCACCGGTATCGCCGACGCCGCCAGCAGCGCCAGCGCGGCGGCGATACGGCGAATCCCTCGCACGAACCTTCGCATGTCGTCAGCTCCCGATGTGCCCGCGATCAGCCGCGCAGCCGCGCCGTCAGGTCGTGCGCGTCGGCATACTCGACCACGACCTCGGCGAACTGGCCGGGCTTCAGCTTGCGGCCATCGACGATGCGCACGACGCCGTCGATCTCCGGCGCGTCGGCGCTGGAGCGGGCGATCGCGCCGTCGGCGCCGGCTTCATCGACCAGCACGGTGAGCGTGCGGCCGATCTTGCGCTGGAGCTTCGCCGCGCTCACCTCCGCCTGCACTTCCATGAAGCGCTCGAGGCGGTCTTCCTTCAGCTCCTCCGGCACCGGGTCGGGCAGCGCGTTGGCCTTGGCGCCCTCGACCGGCGAGTAGGCGAAGGCGCCGACGCGGTCCAGCTCGGCCTCGCGCAGGAAGTCCAGCAGCTCCTCGAACTCGGCATCGGTCTCGCCCGGGAAGCCGACGATGAAGGTGCTGCGGAGGGTCAGGTCCGGCACCACCGCGCGCCAGGCGCGGATGCGCTCCAGCGTCTTCTCGATGTTGCCCGGCCGCTTCATCAGCTTGAGGATGCGCGGACTGGCGTGCTGGAACGGGATGTCGAGATAGGGAAGGATTTTCCCCCCGGCCATCAGCGGCACCACCTCGTCCACGTGCGGATACGGGTAGACGTAATGCAGGCGCACCCACGCGCCGAGTTCCGCCAGGCCTTCGCACAGCTCGGTCATGCGCGTGCGGTAGGCCTTGCCGCGCCACTCGCGCGCGGCGTACTTGAGGTCCACGCCGTAGGCGCTGGTGTCCTGGCTGATCACCAGCAGCTCCTTGACCCCGCCCTTGACCAGGTTCTCCGCCTCGACCAGCACCTCGTCCACCGGCCGGCTGACCAGGTCGCCGCGCATCGACGGGATGATGCAGAAGCTGCAGCGATGATTGCAGCCTTCGGAAATCTTCAGGTAGGCGTAGTGCTTCGGCGTCAGCTTGACGCCGGTCGGCGGCACCAGGTCGACGAACGGGTCGTGCGCCGGCGGCAGCGCCTCGTGCACCGCGCCCATCACGCTGGCGTAGTCCTGCGGGCCGGTGATCGCCAGCACGTCCGGGTAGGCCTCGCGGATCAGTTCGGCGCGCTTGCCGAGGCAGCCGGTGACGATCACCTTGCCGTTCTCGTGCAGCGCCTCGCCGATCGCGTCCAGCGATTCCTGCACGGCGGCGTCGATGAAGCCGCAGGTGTTGACCACCACCGCGTCCGCGGTGTCGTAGCGCGGCACGATCTCGTAGCCCTCGACCTTGAGCTGGGTGAGGATGCGCTCGGAATCCACCAGCGCCTTGGGGCAGCCGAGGCTGACGAAACCGATCTTGGGGGGCTGGCTGGACATGCGCCGCGACCGCGTGAAAGGGCGCGGATTATAGCGTCTGCGCCCAGGCCCCGCGCGCACGCGCGCGGGCGCGGGAACGGCTAGGATAGGCACCGGCTACGGGCCGGAGGTGATCGTGTCGGACCGGAGGATGGCGACGGCAACCGGCCGCCTGCACCATGCGCTCTGCCGCATCGTGCCGGGCCTGCTCGCGAGCCTGGCCCTGCTGCCGTGCGCGGCGGGCGCGGCCACGCCGCCCGCCGCCGACGCCATCGGCCGCGCCAGCCTCACCCTGCACGCGTGGGCTCCCCACATCGCCGCGGCCGCCACGACGCTGCAGCGCATGCTCGATGGCTCCGCCCCGCCGGGTTCGCGGCTCGCCCTGCTGCAACTGGTCGCCTGGCTGGAAATCGCCTGCGGCGCGCCCGACGATGCCGCCGTCGCCTGGTCGCGCGTGCAGGCCGAAGCCGAGCGCCGCGGCGACGACCGCCGCGCGCACGCCGCGCGCCAGCAGCAGGCCGAGTTCGCGATGATCCTCGGCCGCTATCCGCAGGTGGAAGCGCAGGTGCGGCACCTGCTGGACTACGCGCAGGCGACCGCCGACGGCGGATTCCGCGCCAGCGCGACCGACTACGCCGCGGTGCTGGCGCGGCGGCGCGGCGACCTTCAGCGCGCGGCGCAACTGCAGCAGCAGGCCCTGGCGCTGCGGCGCGAGCGCGCCGACCCCGCGGCGATCGAGCGCTCGCTGACCAACCTCGGCATGGTCCGCCGCGACCAGGGCGACTTCGCCGGCGCGCTCGCCCTGTACCTCGAAGCGATGCACCTCGGCGAGACCCGCGACGACGGGGTCGACGCCGGCACCTACCGCAGCATCGCCCTGCTCTACCGCGAGGTCGACGACCGCGAGCAGGCCGACGCGTTCTTCCGTCGCGCGCTGGACGCCGAGCGCGCGCGCCCCGATCCGATCTCGCTCGCCTCCACCCTCGGCAGCTACGCCGTCCTGCTCAACGACCGCGGCGAGGCCGAGCGTGCGCTGACGATGGCGCGCCAGGCGCTGGCCCTCGACACCATGCTCGGCAACCGCCCGCACGTCGGCCTCGAGCGCGTGCAGATCGCGCGCGCGCTGATCGGCCTCGGCCGCGTCGACGAGGCGCAGGCCGAAGTGCGCGAGGCGCTCGCGCTCGGCGACGCGCTGCGGCAGCACGAAATCCTCGGCAGCGCCCTGCTGCTGCAGGGCACGCTCGACCACCGTGCCGGCCGGCTGGACGCGGCCGCCGCCGAACTCGACCGCGCGATCGGGCTGCTCGATGCCGCGCGCCTGATGCCGCCGCTGATCGAGGCCTGCCGGCTGCGCAGCGCGCTCGCCGAGGCGCGCGGCGACTACCGGCTCGCGCTGGTCTTCGAGCGCCGCTACGACGAGCTGCGCCAGGATCTGCTCGGCGTGCGCTCGGGCCAGCGCCTGGCCACGCTGCGCGCGCGCTACGAGAGCGACGCCGCCGCGCAGCGCATCCGCGTGCTCACGCTGGACAACGAGGTCAAGGCGCTGAAGTTGCGCGAGCAGGCGCTGGTGCGCAACCTCAGCCTGCTCGGCGCGCTGCTGCTGGCGCTGCTGGCGCTGGCCCTGGCCGGCCGCTATCGCGCCACCCGCCGGCTGCACCGCGACCTGGCGCTGAAGCACGCCGAGGTGGAGCGGCAGCGCGGCACGCTGAGCGCCGCCAACGCGCAGCTCAGCGCGCAGGCCACCGAGCTCTACCAGGCCGCGATCAGCGACGCGCTGACCGGCGTCTACAACCGCGGCCACGTGCTGCGCCAGGCCGAACTGCAGATCGCGCGGCGCATCCGCGACGGCGGCGAATTCAGCGTGCTGATGATCGACTTCGACCACTTCAAGCGCATCAACGACGAGCACGGCCACCTGTTCGGCGACACCGTGCTGACCGCCGGCACGCAGGCGGTGCGGCAGTGGCTGGAGCCCGGCGACCTGCTCGGCCGGCTCGGCGGCGAGGAATTCCTGGTGGTGCTGGACGGCCGCGACGAAGCCGCCGCGCTCGCCCTGGCCGAGCGCCTGCGCGGGCACGTCGCCGCGGCGCTGGCGCGGTTCGCGCCTTCCGGCACGGCCTACACGATCAGCATCGGCGTGGCCAGCCTGCGCACCTGCGACGCGCCCAACCTGCGCGGCCTGCTCGGCGCCGCCGACGCGGCCGTGTACAGCGCCAAGACCGCCGGCCGCAACCGCGTCGCCGCGGCGCGCTACGCGCGCAATTGACATCGTCGCGCGGCGGCCTACGCTGGCGCTTTCCCCGCGCCAGGAGCGCGCCGTGACCCAGACCATCCATCTCAACACCACCCGCATGCAGTGCATCACCGCCTATCTGGCCAAGCCGGAGGGTGTCCCCAAGGGCGGCATCGTGGTGGCGCAGGAGATCTTCGGCGTCAACGCGCACATCCGCCACGTCGCCGACACCTTCGCCGCGCACGGCTATACGGCGATCGCGCCGGCCTTCTTCGACCATCTCGAATCGGGCGCCGAACTCGGCTACGACGAAGCGGGCATCGCCCGCGGCAGGCAACTGGTCGAGGAGCTCGAGTTCGAGCGCCCGGTCGAGGACGTCGCCAGCGCCGCCGAGGCGATCGCCTCCAGCGGCCGCATCGGCGTGGTCGGCTACTGCTGGGGCGGCAGCGTCGCCCTGCTCGCCGCGCAGCGCCTCGGCATGCCGGCGGTCAGCTACTACGGTGCGCGCAACGTGCGCTTCCTCGACCAGCCGCTGCGCGCGCCGGCGATGTTCCACTTCGGCGAGCGCGACGGCTCGATCCCGGCCGCGGCGATCGAGCAGCACCGCAAGGCGTATCCGCAGGCCGAGGTGTACACCTACCCCGCCGGCCACGCCTTCAACCGCGAGGTCGATGCGCACGTCTACGACCGCGCCAGCGCGGAGCTGGCGCTCACGCGCACGCTCGCCTTCTTCGACCGGCACCTGGCCCGCGCATGAACGAAGGCTTCGCGCTCGACCCGCGCCTCGCCGCGGACACCGCGTCGGTCGCCGAGCTGCCGCTGTCGCGGCTGCTGCTGATGGACGACGCGCGCTTTCCGTGGTTGATCCTGGTGCCGCGCCGGCCCGGCCTGGTCGAGCTGGCCGACCTCGACCGCGCCGCGCAGCACGCGCTGCTCGACGAGGTGCAGCGCGCCGGCGCGGCGCTGCGCGCGGCAGCGCCATGCGACAAGCTCAACGTCGGCGCGCTCGGCAACGTCGTGCGCCAGCTGCACGTGCACGTGGTGGCGCGCCGCGCCGGCGACGCCGCCTGGCCCGGCCCGGTGTGGGGTGCCGGTCGCGCCGAACGCTATGCGGCCGACGCGCGCGAGGCGCTGCTCGCGCGCCTGCGCGCGCTGCTCGGCTGAGGCGCGCCGTGGCCGCATCGCCCGCATTCGCGCTGGAGGCGATGGGCGAAAGCGGGCTGCTGCTGCGCTTCGGCGAGCGCATCGACGCCGCGCTGAACGCCCGCGTGCACGCCGCGGCGCGCGTGCTGCGCGACGCTGCCCTGCCCGGCCTCGAGGACCTGGTGCCGACCTACGCCAGCCTGCTGCTGCGCTTCGACGCGGCGGCCGCCGCCGACGCCGCGCGCATGCGCGAGGTCGAGCGGCGCGTGCGCGCCGCGCTCGCCGCGGCCGGCGCCGCCGCGCAACCCATCGCAGGCGACGCGCCAGCGCGCGTGGTCGAGATCCCGGTCTGCTACGGCGGCGACTGCGGCCCCGACCTCGAAGCCGTCGCGGCGCACGCCGGGATCGACGCGAGCACGCTGATCGCGCGCCACGCCGCCGGCGACTACCGCGTCGCCATGCTCGGCTTCGCCCCGGGTTTCCCCTACCTGCTCGGTCTCGATCCGGCGCTGCACGCGCCGCGCCTGGCGACGCCGCGCACGCGCGTGCCGGCCGGATCGGTGGCGATCGGCGGCGCGCAGGCCGGCATCTATCCGCGCGAGCTGCCGGGCGGCTGGCGCATCGTCGGGCGCACGCCGCTGGTGCTGTTCGACGCAGCGCGCGAGCCGCCGTGCCTGCTCGCGCCCGGCGACCGCGTGCGCTTCCGCGCGATCGACGCCGCCGAGTTCGCGCGGCTCGCCGGAGCGGCGCCGTGAGCATCGAGGTGCTCAAGCCCGGCCTGCTGACCACGCCGCAGGACCGCGGCCGCCCCGGCTACGCGCAGCTCGGCATCGGCCGTGCCGGCGCGATGGACGCGCCGGCGCTGCGCCTCGCCAACGCGCTGGCCGGCAATCCGGCGGATGCCTGCGCGCTGGAAATCACCCTGCTCGGCCCGACCCTGCGTTTCCGCGCCGACGCCGTGATCGCGCTGACCGGCGCGCCGATCGACGCGCGCATCGACGGCGCGCGCGCGCCGCTGTGGGCGCCGGTCCGCGTGCGCGCCGGCGCGGTGCTGGCGCTCGGCGGCATGCGCCACGGCTGCCGCAGCTACCTTGCCGTGCGCGGCGGCATCGCGCTGGCGCCGGTGCTGGGCAGTCGCGGCGTCGACGTCAACGCCGCGCTGGGCCCGCTCGACGGACGCGCGCTGCGCGCGGGCGACGTGCTGCCGGTCGGCACGAATGCGGACGACCCGCACCCCGCGTCGTCGCGACGCGACGACGCGCCCTCGCCGCCGCAAGCGATCTCGCCCGACTGGAGCCTCGACTTCAGGCCGTGGTTCGACGGCGAGGCGCAGCGCCCGCTGCGCGTGCTGCCGGCCACGCACACGTGCAACCTCGACGCCGCCTCGCGCGCCGCGCTGTTCGAGGGCACGTTCCGTGTCGCCGTCGACTCCAACCGCGTCGGCTACCGTCTCGACGGCCCGCGGCTCGCGCTGACCGCGCCGCTGGAACTCGTTTCGGAAGCGAGCGTCGCCGGCACCGTGCAACTGCCGCCGTCGGGCCAGGCCATCGTGCTGATGGCCGAGCATCCGGTCAGCGGCGGCTATCCGCGCATCGGCCACGTCGCCGCGGTGGATCTGCCGCGCCTCGCGCAGCGCCGGCCAGGCGATGCGGTACGCTTCGCCGCAACGACACTGGAGGAAGCGCGCCGCCGCCTTGCCGAACGCGAGCACCGCCTGCAGCGGCTCGAGGCCGCCATCGCGACGCGGCTGGCGAACGAGGTACATGGTGGTGCGCGATAAAGAGCACCTGACGCCGATTGGAACGAGCATGCGGACCCTCGACCTCAACTGCGACATGGGCGAATCCTACGGCGCCTGGCACATGGGCCAGGACGAGGCCGTGCTCGCGCACGTCAGCTCCGCCAACATCGCCTGCGGCTTCCACGCCGGCGATCCCGACACGATGCGCCGCACCGTCGCAGCGGCCGCGCGCCGCGGCGTCGCCATCGGCGCGCACCCGTCGCTGCCGGACCTGCAGGGTTTCGGCCGGCGCGCGATGGCGATCGCGCCCGACGAGGCGTACGCGCTGACGCTCTACCAGACCGGCGCGCTGGCCGCGTTCGCGCGCGCCGCCGGCGCGCGCCTGCACCACGTCAAGCCGCACGGCGCGCTGTACAACATGGCGGCGAAGGATCGCGCGCTGGCCGACGCGATCGCCGCCGCGGTGCGCGACTTCGACGCCGGCCTGGTGCTGGTCGGCCGGGCCGGCAGCGCGCTGCTCGAGGCCGGACGCGCGGCCGGCCTCGCCGTCGCCCGCGAGGCGTTCGCCGACCGTCGCTATCGCGCCGACGGTTCGCTGACGCCGCGCTCCGAGGCCGGTGCGGTGATCGACGATGTCGATGCCGCCGTGGCGCAGGCGCTGTCCATCGCCACCCGCGGCGAGGCCCTCGCCGGCGACGGCGCACGCGTCGCCATCGAGGCCGACACGCTGTGCGTGCACGGCGATCGCGCCGACGCGGCGACCTTCGCGCGCCGGCTGCGCGAGGCGCTGGAGAGCGCCGGCGTGCGCATCGCCGCTTTGGGGCGCGGCGCATGAACTACTGGCCGCTGCTCGGCGTCGCCGTGGTCGTCGCCGGCTTCGCGCTGCGCCGCAATCCGGTGCTGGTGGTGGTCGCGGCCGGACTGGTCAGCGGCTTCGCCGCCGGCAAATCGGTCGGCGACATCCTCGCCCTGCTGGGCACCAGCTTCGTCTCCAATCGCGCGCTGCTGCTGTTCGCGTTGACCCTGCCGGTGATCGGCGTGCTGGAGCGCGCCGGGCTGCGCGAGCACGCGCGCGCGTGGATCGAGAGCCTGCGCGGGCTCACCCTCGCCAGGCTGCTGATCGCCTACCTCGGATTGCGGCAGGTGCTGAGCATGCTCGGCCTGACCAACGTCGCCGGCCATGCGCAGACGGTGCGCCCGCTGCTGGCGCCGATGAGCGAGGCCGCGGCGGAGAAACGCCACGGCGCGCTCGACCACGCCGAGCGCCAGCGCGTGCGCGCGCTGGCCGCGGCCACCGACAACGTCGGCCTGTTCTTCGGCGAGGACGTGTTCGTCGCGCTCGGCGGCGTGCTTCTGATCCAGGGCTTCTACGCGCAGCACGGCATCGAGCTGACCCCGCTGCACATCGCGCTGTGGGCGCTGCCGACCGCGATCGCGGCGTTCCTGATCCACGGCGTGCGCATCGTCGCATTCCAGCGCCGCATGCAGCGCGCCGTGCGAGCGCCCGCGGAGGCCGCCGATGCTGCGGATTGAGCACGCCTACTGGCTGCTGGCGCTGTTCCTTACCGCCGCCGCGGTGCTGAACCTGCGCGAGCGCCGCGCGTGGGCGGCGGCGTTCTGGGCGGTGCTGGCGGCGCTGTTCGCCGGCGGCGACGCGGTGCTGGCGGCGGCGCACGCCGGCGACGAGCGCCCCGCGCAGCTCGCCGGCCTCGGCGTGATCGCACTCGCGCTGCTGGCGCCGCGCATGCGCCGCGGCCACCTGCCCGAGCGCGATGCGGCGGCACGCAGCGCCAGCGCCGCGCGGCTCGGCCACCGCCTGTTCGGGCCGGCGCTACTGATTCCACTGATCACCGCCGCGGTCGCGCTCGCCGGTGAACGGATCGCCTTCGGCGGCACGCGTCTGTTCGCCACGGCGCAGATGACGCTGACCGGCCTCGCGCTCTCCTGCGCGATCGCGCTGCTCGCCGCGCTGGCGGCGACGCGCGCGCCGCCGCGCGCCGCGCTCGGCGAGGGCCGGCGCCTGCTCGACACGATGGGCTGGGCGGCGCTGCTGCCGCTGGTGCTGGCCGCGCTGGGCGGCGTGTTCGCCGCCACCGGCGTCGGCGACGCCATCGCCGCGCTCACCTCGGCGGCGATCCCGGTCGACAGCCGCCTCGCCTGCGTGCTCGCCTACGGCCTCGGCATGGTGCTGTTCACCGTGATCATGGGCAACGCCTTCGCCGCGTTTCCGGTGCTGACCGCCGGCATCGGCCTGCCGCTGCTGATCCTCAGGCACGGCGCCGATCCCGCGGTGCTGGGCGCGCTCGGCATGCTGACCGGCTACTGCGGTACGCTGCTGACGCCGATGGCGGCCAACTTCAACATCGTCCCCGCGGCGCTGCTGGAGCTGGACGACCAGAACGGCGTGATCCGCATGCAGGTACCGACCGCGCTGGCGCTGCTGGCGGTCAACCTGGTGCTGATGTACGTGCTGGTGTTCCGATGAATCGAACGACGCCCTGCGTGCTGCTGACCGGCTTCGACGCGTTCGGCGGCGAACCGGTCAATCCGTCATGGGAGGCGGTCGGCGCGCTGCACGGCGCGCGCATCGCCGGCCATCGCGTGGTCGCGGCGCAACTGCCGACCGCGTTCGGCCTTTCGCTGGCCGCGCTGCGCCGCGCGCTCACCGCGCACCGGCCGGCGCTGGTGCTGGCGGTCGGCCAGGCCGGCGGGCGCGCGCGCATCTCGCTGGAGCGCGTCGCCATCAACGTCGACGACGCGCGCATCGCCGACAACGCCGGCGCGCAGCCGGTGGACGTACCGGTGGTCGCGGACGGCCCGGCCGCCTACTTCGCCACGCTGCCGATCAAGGCCATGCTGGCCGCGCTGCAGCGCGCGGGCATTCCCGCGGAAATCTCGCAGAGCGCCGGCACCTACGTCTGCAACCACGTGTTCTACGGACTGATGCACGCGACCGCGAAACGCCGCGGCGTGCGCGCCGGCTTCGTGCACATTCCCTACCTGCCCGAGCAGGCGGCGCGCCACGCCGGCGCGCCCAGCATGGCGCGCGACGACGTGGTGCGGGCGCTGCGCCTGCTGCTGCGCACGGCGCTGGCCACGCGCGGGGACGCGCGCATCGCCGCCGGCGCCATCGACTGAGAAGCGGGAGACGGAAGCGTCGGGAGACCCCGGGCGCCTTCGCGCGCGCCCGGCGGCCTCAACTCACTTCTGCGCCTTGTCGTCCGGGGTCTCCACGGCCTTGAGCAGGGTCAGCTTGCCCTTGTGCTCGATGTAGCCGGTGAAGTGGAAGGTGACCTGCAGGCTGGCGAAGGCGTTGATGTGCGCGTCCTTCACCTTGGCGTCGTCGCCGTCCTTCAGCAGCACGCTCTTCGGCAGCTGCTTCTGGTCCTCCAGGTAGCGGAAGTGGCCGATCAGGTCGTCGATATTGAGGATCGCGCCGCCGAGGTTGAACTGGTTGTCCTTGGCGGCCGCGATGACCATGTCGTACTTCGCGGGCACGGCCACGGTTTCCTTGCCGCCACGGCGGATCGGGCCGCAGGCGGCGAGCGCCAGCAGCAGGCCGCAGGCGGCGGCAGCGGCGAACAGGCGGGCGAATCGGTTCAGGGAATTCATCGCGAAGGCTCCTGCATCTGGATTCATCGTGCCGCGGCAGCGGGCGGCGGGCCCGGTTGCGTAGGCCGGAAGTGTACATGCGCGCCCGGCGGTCGGGCGCGCGGCGCGCGCCTCACGTGCGCGGCAGGGTCACGCCGCGCTGGCCCATGTACTTGCCGCCGCGGTCCTTGTAGCTGGTCTCGCACTCCTCGTCGGATTCGAGGAACAGCATCTGCGCCACGCCCTCGTTGGCGTAGATCTTCGCCGGCAGCGGCGTGGTGTTGGAGAACTCCAGCGTCACGTGGCCCTCCCACTCGGGTTCCAGCGGGGTCACGTTGACGATGATGCCGCAGCGCGCGTAGGTGCTCTTGCCGAGGCAGATCGTCAGCACCTTGCGCGGGATGCGGAAGTACTCGACGGTGCGCGCCAGCGCGAACGAGTTGGGCGGGATGATGCACACGTCCGCCTTGATGTCGACGAAGCTGCGGCTGTCGAACGCCTTGGGGTCGACGATCGTGGAATTGATGTTGGTGAATACCTTGAACTCGTCGGCGCAGCGCACGTCGTAGCCGTAGCTGGAAGTGCCGTACGAGATCAGCTTGTCGCCGCCGTTGTGCCGGACCTGGCCGTGCTCGAACGGCTCGATCATGCCGTGCTGCTCCGCCATGCGGCGGATCCACTTGTCGGATTTGATGCTCATGCGCCCTCAGGGACGGCCGCGGCCGCCGGCAGTGGCTTCGTGGGATGCGGCCGGGGTCGGCCGCGGGCGATTGTGGCGCAAACCGCCGCGATTTTGGTAGGGCGGGCCCCGGCCCGCCGTTTTCCGTCGGCCTCTGCTCAGGCCCGCGTCGCACCGACGGCGAAACCGGCCGGCGCGGCGATGGGTCCCGCCCCGGCCTACGTGTTGGCGATGACGATCTTGGGGAACTGGATCGCCTTGTTGCGCGCCTGCAGCGAAAGCTGCGCGGCGGTCTTGCGGGCGATCTCGCGGTAGCGCGCGGCCACGTCGGACTCCGGCATCGCCGCCACCGTCGGCGTGCCGCCATCGGCCTGCTCGCGGATGCGGATGTCCAGCGGCAGCGATCCCAGCAGCGGCACGCCGTACTGCGCGGCCATGCGCTCGCCGCCGCCCTCGCCGAACACGTGCTCCTCGTGGCCGCAGTTCGAGCAGACGTGGGTGGACATGTTCTCGATGATGCCGAGTACCGGCACCGCCACCTTCTCGAACATCTTCAGTGCCTTCTTCGCGTCGAGCAGCGCGATGTCCTGCGGCGTGGTCACGATCACCGCGCCGGACACCGGCACGCGCTGGCACAGGGTGAGGTGGATGTCGCCGGTGCCGGGCGGCAGGTCGATCACCAGGTAGTCGAGGTCCTGCCAGCGCGTGTCGTTCAGCAGTTGCGTCAGCGCCTGGGTGACCATCGGCCCGCGCCAGATCATCGGCGTGTCCTCGCCGACCATGAAGCCGATCGACATCACCTGCAGGCCGTGGTTGCGCATCGGCTCGATGCTCTTGCCGTCCGGCGAGGTCGGCTTGCCCTCGACGCCAAGCATGCGCGGCTGGCTGGGGCCGTAGATGTCGGCGTCCATCACGCCCACCGCAGCGCCCTCGGCGGCCAGCGCCAGCGCCAGGTTGGCGGCCACCGTGGACTTGCCGACGCCGCCCTTGCCGGACGCCACCGCGATGATGTTCTTGATGCCCGGCATCGGCGCCAGCTTGCCCTGCACCTTGTGCGCCTGCACGCGCGAGCCGACCGACACGCTGGCCGCCTCGACCGCCGGATCGGCCTCCAGCGCCGCCTTGACCTGCGCAGCCATGTCGGCATGCACGCTGTGCGCGGGGTAGCCGAGCAGCAGATCCACCGAGACGCGCCCGCCGTCCACGCCGACGGCGCGCACCGCGCCCATCGCCACCAGATCCTGCCCGGTGTGCGGATCGATCACCCCGGCCAGCAGCTCGCGGACCCGCGTTTCGTTCATCTGCGTCATGCGTCGTGCTCCGTTGCAACCTCGCATTATGCCAGCAGCAATGCGGGTTCCGCGCCCTGATCCCGGTCAGGCTTGACGCCCGTCGCCGGCAACGGCAGGCTCGACATGCGCCACCGTACGGGAGGAAAGGTCATGCGCAACCTGCTTCGCGGCGGCCTCGTCGCCGCCTGTCTGTTCGTCGCCAGCTACGCTTTCGCCGCGTCCGACTCGCCGGTCGGCGTGTGGAAGACCATCGACGACGTCACCGGCAAGCCGAAATCGCTGGTCGAGATCACCGAACACAACGGCGTGTTGCAGGGCAAGGTGCTGCAGGTGCTGCAGTCCGACCAGGGCCCGCACCCGATCTGCGACAAGTGCGCGGGCGAGCGCCACAACAAGCCGGTCGAGGGCATGACCATCATCTGGGACATGCAGAACGACGACGGCGTCTGGACCGGCGGCCACATCCTCGATCCGAAGAACGGCAAGACCTACGGCTGCAAGATCACCCTGATCGAGAACGGCGCCAAGCTGAAGGTGCGCGGCTTCATCGGCTTCGCGCTGATCGGCCGCACGCAGGTGTGGGAACGGCAGCAGTAGCGGCGGGACTCGGGACTCGGGACTCGGGACTCGGGACTCGGGACTCGGGACTCGGGACTCGGGACTCGGGAAAAGCGTAAGAAAAAAACGTCATTCCGGCGCAAGCCGGAATGGCGAGGGGGCGCCGGCGCCGGCCCTCTGCCGCGCCGCGGCGTGCGATAATCCGCGATTCGTTGTCGCTCTGGACTTCGCATGAGCCGCCGCACCCTCGTCACCTGCGCCCTGCCCTACGCCAACGGCCACCTGCATCTCGGCCACCTGGTGGGCTACATCCAGGGCGACATCTGGGTGCGCGCGCGGCGCATGATGGGCCACGAGACGCACTTCGTCTGCGCCGACGACGCGCACGGCACGCCGATCATGCTGGCCGCCGAGAAAGCCGGCGTCGCGCCCGAGGATTTCATCCGCGACATCCAGGCCAGCCACGAGCGCGACTTCGCGGCGTTCGGCGTCGACTTCGACTGGTACCACACCACGCACAGCGCCGAGAACCGCGCGCTGGCGACGCTGATCTACACGCGCCTGCGCGATGGCGGCTACATCGCCCGGCGCACCATCCAGCAGATGTACGATCCGGCGCGGCAGATGTTCCTGCCCGACCGCTACATCAAGGGCACCTGCCCGCACTGCGGCTCGCCCGACCAGTACGGCGACAACTGCGAGGTGTGCGGCAAGGCCTACGCGCCGACCGACCTGATCAATCCCTACTCGGTGGTCTCCGGCGCCACGCCCGAACTGCGCGACTCGGAGCACTACTTCTTCGAGCTGCCGAAATTCGAGGCGCTGCTGCGCGACTGGCTGGAGGGACGGCTCACCGGCGGGCGGGCGGTGGCGCACGCCGGCGTGGCCGCCAAGCTGCGCGAGTGGCTGGACGGCGGCCTGCGCGACTGGGACATCTCGCGCGACGCGCCCTACTTCGGCTTCCCCATCCCGGACGCGCCAGGAAAGTTCTTCTACGTCTGGCTGGACGCGCCGATCGGCTACCTCGCCAGCTTCAAGGCGCTGTGCAACAGCGAGAAAGGCCGGCAGCACGGCCTCTCGCCGGCCAGTTTCGACGACTTCCTGCGCGCCGGCAGCGACGCCGAGCTGCACCACTTCATCGGCAAGGACATCATCAACTTCCACGGCCTGTTCTGGCCGGCCATGCTGCACGGCTCCGGCCACCGCGTGCCGACCGCGCTGCACGTCAACGGCTACCTGACCGTCAACGGCACGAAGATGTCGAAGTCGCGCGGCACCTTCATCCAGGCGCGCACCTACCTCGACGCCGGCCTCAATCCGGAGTGCCTGCGCTACTACTTCGCGGCGAAGAGCTCCGGCGGCGTCGAGGACGTCGACCTCAACCTCGAGGACTTCACCGCGCGCGTCAACGCGGACCTGGTGGGCAAGTTCGTCAATATCGCCAGCCGAGCGGCGGGGTTCATCACCAAGCATTTCGACGGAGCACTGAACGAGCCGGTCTTCGACCTCTCGGATGCGGATACCGATATCGAGACGCTGCTGCATCAGTCATCGCTGGAAGAGATCATCGACGGCTACCAACAAGGCGACTTCGCTCGCGTCGTGCGCTTGGCGATGGAAGGGGCAGATCGCGTCAACAAGCAGTGGGATGAAGCAAAGCCCTGGCTGCTGGCCAAAGACGAATCGCAACGCGTCGCGCTGCACAAAGTCTGTTCGGACTGTCTGCGCGCCTTCTACGTTTTGAGCGTCTATCTGGCGCCCGTCATGCCAGCGCTGGCTGCGCGAGCCATGGCGCTATTCGAAGTGAGCGAGCGTTTGAGTTTTGAATTGGCGCTCGCGCTGCCGACGCGTATCCGTCCGTACGAGCACCTGCTCTCCCGCATCGACCCCAGGCAGATCGAAGCGATGGTCGAAGCCTCCAAGGAGTCGCTGCAGAACGCAGCGCCAACCCCCTCACGCCAGCCCTCTCCCGCCAGCGGGAGAGGGAGCAAAGACGACAAGAAGCCGATGAACGACACCGCCAAGCCCGCTGCCCCGTCCGCCGCCGAAACCCCCGCCACGATCGGCATCGACGACTTCGCCAAGCTCGACCTGCGCATCGGCAAGGTGCTGGCCTGCGAGTTCGTGGAAGGCTCGGACAAGCTGCTGCGCTTCGAGCTTGACGCCGGCGAACTGGGCAAGCGCCAGATCTTCTCCGGCATCCGCGCGGCCTATGGCGAACCGGCGAAGCTGGTCGGCCGCCACGTCGTGTTCGTCGCCAACCTGGCGCCGCGCAAGATGCGCTTCGGCGTCTCGGAAGGGATGATCCTGTCCGCCGGCAGCGGCGGCAGCGAGCTGTTCCTGCTCGACGTCGACGGCGGCGCCGCGCCGGGCATGCCGGTGAAATAACCGGGCGCCTTGCTCGGAACCGGCGCGGCCGTTTCGGACCGGCCCCGCCCGCCTCCCAACGTTCGGCACCGCGGACATTTGCCCGCGCGCAAGCTCCGCCGAGCGGTGCCGCGACCCGGTTCGGCTGTGCTGTAATGCCGGAAGGGTGGTTCAAACAGGGGCAACCCATGCGAACAGCAGGGATGTGGCTCGCATGCCTGGCCATGGGCTGGGCGGCGTCGGCGCGTGCGCAGGTCGATGTGGATCGCTACCTGCAGCCGGACACCTACGACCAGATCAGGATTTCGCCCACGGGCGCCTATTACGCCGCCACCGTGGAACTGCCCGATCGCACGGTGCTGTGGATCTCGCGCCGCGCGGACGGCAAGGTCACCGCCAAGGCGACGGCCGGGCCGCATTCGGCCGTCGCCGATTTCAGGTGGGTCGGCGACCAGCGCGTCATCATCGCCTGGGCCAGGAAGGACGGACCGCTCGAAAAACCGGTGGCCACGGGCGAACTGTTCGGGCTCAACGCCGACGGCAGCGGCGCCAGGAAACTGGTCGGCAACCTCGACCCATCCGTGCAGGGCGACTTCGTGGTCCTGCTCAACGACAGCAGCCTGCAGTTCGCCGAGCTGATCGACACGCTGCCGCGCGACGCCGAGCATGTGCTGGTCGCGATCAGCTCCTACAGCATCAATCCGATCACGCGCGTCGCGCGCATGGATGTGAACAGCGGCAGGCTCACGACCGTCGCCAGCGCGCCGCTGAGGCGCGCCCGCTTTGCCGCCGACGCCGAGGGCGTGGTCCGCCTCGCCGAGGGCGAGGTCAAGGGCAACTTCAGCCAGTTGCTGTATCGCGCCGACGACAAGGCGGCGTGGCGCACGCTCAACGACGAGAGAACCAGCGGCCACGCGGAGCGGCCCGTGGGATTTTCCGCCGACGGCCGCACGGCCTTCCTGGAGGTCGAGCAGGCTGCCGGTCCGGATGCCATCGTCGCGTTCGACACCGCGACCGGCCAGCGCACCGAGGTGCTGCGCGACCAGCGGGTCGATCCAGACCACATCCTGTATTCGGGCAGCGACTACGTTCCGGTGGGCGCGGCATTCATGTCGGATCCGCCACGCACCGCGTTCTTCGACGTCAATTCCCGGGACGCGGTCGTGCAACGCAGCCTGGAAGCCGCGTTTCCCGGCCAGAGCGTCACCATCACCTCGCGCACGGCCGACGGCCAGCTTGTGCTGTTCGCGGTATCCAGCGACAGGAATCCGGGCGACTTCTACCTCTACGACCGGAAAACCAAGGCGGCCGTCGGCGTGTTCAGCCGCCGCCTCTGGCTCGACCCGGCGCAAATGGCGGCGACCCGCGGCGTGGAACTGCAGGCGCGCGACGGCGTCGTGCTGCACGGCTACCTCACCCTGCCCAAGGGCGCGGGGACGGGGCTGCCGATGGTGGTGCTTCCGCACGGCGGGCCGTTCGGCATCGCGGACTCGCCCGGGTTCGACGAGGAGGTGCAACTGCTGGCCGACGCCGGCTACGCCGTGCTGCGCGTCAACTTCCGCGGCTCCGGCAACTACGGCCGCGCTTTCGAGAGCCTCGGCGCCAGGCAATGGGGCGCGCGCATGCAGGACGACGTGACCGACGCCACGCGCTGGGCCATCGCGCAGAAGATCGCCGACCCGCAGCGCATCTGCATCTACGGCGCCAGTTACGGCGGCTATGCGGCGATGATGGGGATGGCGCGCGAACCGGACCTGTACAGGTGCGGCGTGGGTTACGTGGGCGTCTACGACCTGCCGATGATGTATCGGGACGACGCCGCCAAGGGCGCCGACCTGGAAACCTGGTTTCGCGACTGGGTGGGCGACCCGGACACCCTGGCTGCGGTTTCACCCACGCAGTTGGCCGCGCGGATCAAGCATCCGGTCCTGCTGGCGGCGGGCGGCCAGGACACGCGCGCGCCGATCGAGCACAGCCGGCGCATGGAGCGGGCGCTGGAGGCGGCCGGCAATGCGCCGGAAACCCTGTACTTCCCCACCGAGGGTCACGGTTTCTACACCGAAGAACATCGCCGCGCGTTCTACGTGAAGCTGCTCGACTTCCTCAGCCGCAACATCGGCGGCGCCAAGGCCAAATAAGGCGGGACGCCCGAGGGGAAAGGGGCCGGCATGGGCCGCCCCGGTTTCCGGACGCCCGAAAGCGCGCAGGGCGCCCCGCGGCTCCCGCTCCCCCAAGCCGTGCCCGGGAGAGCGGGTCGGGGCGGGGAGGCCTGTCGTTACGGCAGCTCGCCGGCGCTGGCGATGATGTTGCCGACCAGGCCGTATTCCTTGGCCTCGGCGGCGGTCATCCAGTGGTCGCGCTCGGTGTCGCGGGAGACGCGCTCCAGCGGCTGGCCGGTCTCGCGGGCGAAGATCTGGTCGAGGCGCTCGCGCATGCGCAGGATCTCGCGGGCGTGGATCTCGATGTCGCTGGCGGTGCCGCCGGCGCCGCCGGACGGCTGGTGCAGCATGAAGCGCGTGTTCGGCAGGCTGTAGCGGTTCTTGCGCTGCGCCGCCGAGTAGATCAGCGCGCCGGCGCTGGCCACCCAGCCGGTGCCGACGATGCGCACTTCCGGCTTCACGAACTTGATCATGTCGTAGATCGTGTCGCCGGATTCGACGTGGCCGCCCTGGCTGTTGATGAAGACGGTGATCGGCGCGTCGCTCTCGGCCTGCATCGCCAGCAGGCGCGCGGTGACGCGCTCCGCCAGCTTCTGGTTGATGCCGCCGTAGATCAGGATGGTGCGCGCCTTGAACAGGCGCTGCTCGATGTCGGGCGACTTCTTTTCCGGCGTCTCGGCGGTTGCGCCCTCGTCGAGGCTGTGCAGGTAGCTGTCCATGGGATCGTCCTCGGTCGGGGCTGTCTGGATGGGGGCGCCATTGTCGCCACGCAAGTCGCGGACGGCAACGCCGCACGGCGCCGTGCGCGGGGGAGCGCGACGGCGGCGCCTATAATTCGTCCCACCGCAACCGCTCCGCCGTCCGCATGACCGACTTCGGCCTGATCCTGATCGGCGCCGCGCTGGCCGACAACCTCGTGCTGGCGCGCATGCTCGGCGTCGAGCCGTGGCTGGACGCGCCGCCGCGGCTGGCGCCGGTGGCCGCGCGGGCGCTGGTCGCCGCGCTGACGCTGACCCTCGCCGCCGCGGCCGGCTGGCTGGTCGAGCATGCGCTGCTGCATCCGCTGCAGGCGGAGTTCCTGCGCCCGTTCGCGCTGATCCTGCTGGCGGTCGGCCTGTCGCAGGTGGTGGCGCGCGCGCTGTGCCGCTGGACGCCCGCACTGGCGGCCGGCGCGGACCTGCGGCCGGCGCTGCTCGGCGTCGACAGCACCGTGCTCGCCGCCGCGCTGCTGGCCGCGACGCGCCCCGACGGCTTCGTCGGCGCGACGGCGCTGGGCCTCGGCGCGGGACTGGGCTTCGGCCTGGTGCTGCTGATGTTCGCGGCGATGCGGGGGCGGCTGGCCGCAGCCGCCGTGCCGGCGCCGTTCCGCGGCGCGCCGATCGGGCTGATCACCGCCGCGCTGATGGCGCTGGCCTTCCTCGGCTTCGCCGGCATGGGCCGCTGATGTTCGCCGCGCTGCTGACGACGCTGGCGCTCGGCGCCGCGTTCGCGCTGGCGTTGCGCCATGCCGAGCGGCGCCTGCGCGCGGCGCGCCGCGCAATCACCGTCGACGCCATCGACGCGTTGCTGCCGCAGACGCAGTGCGGCCAGTGCGGCTACGGCGGCTGCCGGCCCTACGCGGAAGCGCTGGCGCGCGGCGAAGCCGAGCTCAACCGCTGCCCGCCCGGCGGCATGGCCGGCGTGCGCGCGCTGGCGAACCTGCTCGGCCGCGAGCCCAGGCCGATCGATCCCGCGTGCGGCCGCGAGAAGGCGCCGGCCGTGGCGCTGATCGACGAGGACGTCTGCATCGGCTGCACCAAGTGCATCCAGGCCTGCCCGGTCGACGCCATCGTCGGCGCCTCGAAGCAGATGCACACCGTGGTGGACGAGCTGTGCACCGGCTGCGAGCTGTGCGTGCCGGCCTGTCCGGTCGACTGCATCGCGATGGTGGCGGCGCCGGGCGCCGCCCGCGAACAGCGCCCGGCGCGACCGGGCAGCGCTCAGGGCGAACGCGTGTAGGTCACGAAAAAGCCCTGCAGGTCGCCGTTCTCGTCGTACGGCGCCAGCGACGCGAAGCGATAGCCTCTCGCCGCGAAATCGCTGTGGCTGCGAGTGAGCGCCTTGGCGGCGCCATCCTCGCGCATGCCGAAGTGGGCGCCCACGAACACGGTAACCGTATCCGGCGCCCCCACCGGGTCGGCGGCACGCGCGCTCGGCGCGTGGCCGACGGCCATGCCGATGCCGAAGCCGAGCGCCGCAGCGACGCCCCACGAAGCGAAACGCAGAGGTTTGGACATCATCGGATGGTCCTCCCATCGATTGCAGCGCACCGATGCCGGCAGCGCCGGCTCGGCCATCCTACGCCGCCGTGCCCCGGCTGGATGAACATGGCGGTAAACCTGCGAGAATCGCCGTCCATGCGCATCCATCGCTTCCACGGCGGCATGCGGCTCGACCTGCGCAAGCAGGCCGCGCTGGCGCGGCCGATCCGCGCCTGTCCGCTGCCGCCGGAACTGGCGATTCCGCTGGCGACGCGCGGCGAGGCGCCGGCACGCGCGCTGGTCGCGCACGGCCAGCGCGTGCGCCGCGGCGAGGCGATCGGCCGCGCCGGGGACGCGCACGGCACGACGCTGCACGCCTCGACCTCGGGCACGGTGGTCGCGGTCGAGCCGCGTCCGCTGGCCGACGCCGAGGTGCGCGAAGGCCTCTGCGTGGTGATCGAACCGGACGGCGCCGACGAATGGCTGCGCCTGCCGCCCATCGCCGACTGGCGCGCGGCGCCGCGCGAACTGCTGCTCGAACGCCTGCGCGACGCCGGCACGGTCGGCCTCGGCGGCGGCGCGTTTCCCAGCGCGATCAAGCTCGCCGCGGCGCAGCCGACGCTGATCGTCAACGGCGCCGAATGCGAGCCCTACGTCGCCTGCGACGAGGCGCTGCTGCGCGAGCGCGCCGAGGAAGTCGTCGCCGGCGCCGCGCTGCTGGCGCACGTGCTCGGCGCGGCGCGCACCTTCATCGCCGTGGAGGATGCAATGCCCGAGGCGCTGGCCGCGCTGGAAATCGCGCTGCACGACGCGCCGTTCGCGGGCGCCGCGCTCGCCGCGGTGCCGACGCGCTACCCCGAGGGCGGCGAGCGCCAGTTGATCCGGGCGCTGACCGGCCGCGAGGTGCCGTCGGGCGGCCTGCCGCAGGACATCGGCATCGTCTGCCACAACGTCGCCACCGCGGCGGCGGCCTGGCGCGCGGTCGCGCGCGGCGAGGCGCTGACCTCGCGCATCGTCACCGTCACCGGCGCCGGCGTCGCCGAACCGGGCAACTTCGAGGCGCGCATCGGCACGTCGCTGGAATGGCTGGTCGCGCAGGCCGGCGGCTACACCGCGCGGGCGGCGCGGCTGCTGGCCGGCGGACCCATGATGGGGATCGCGCTGCCGCACGACGGCGTGCCGGTGAGCGCCGCGACCCACTGCGTGCTGGTGCTGGCCGACCACGACCTGCACGACGACGCACCCGAGCTGCCCTGCATCCGCTGCGGCGAGTGCGCGCGCGTGTGCCCGGCGCAACTGCTGCCGCAGCAGTTGCTCGCCGACCTGTGCGCCGACGATCTCGCCGGAGCGCAGGCGCACGCGCTGGCCGACTGCATCGAGTGCGGGCTGTGCGCCTACGCCTGCCCTTCGCACATCCCGCTGCTGGACTGGTATCGCTGGGGCAAGGCCGAACTGCGCGCGCAGGGCGACGCGCGCGCGCGCGCCGACGCCGCGCGCGGGCGCTTCCTCGCGCGCGAATCGCGGCTGGCGCGCGAGCGCGCCGAGCGCCTGCAGCGCTCCGCGGCGAAGCGCGCGGATGCCGCCGCGTCGGCGCAGCCGGGCGCGCCGACGTCACCGATCAGCAAGGACGCGGTGCTGGCCGCGATCGCGCGCGCGCGGGCGAAGAAGCGCCCGCCGCCGGCCGGCGGCGCGCCCAAGGACGGCGCATGAGACGCTTCCCCACCGCAGGCGCGCCGCACCTGCCGCCGCCGACCCGCGTGCGCGGCGTGATGGCGACCGTGCTGCTGGCACTGCTGCCCGGCATCGCCGCGCACGCGTGGTACTTCGGCCCCGGCATCGTCGTGCAGATCGCGCTGGCGACCGCGTTCGCGCTCGGCTTCGAGGCGATGATGCTGCGCGTGCGCGGCGTGCCGGCGGCGCCGTTCCTCGGCGACCTGTCCGCGCCGGTCACCGCGGTGCTGTACGCGCTGTGCATCCCGCCGCTGACGCCCTGGTGGATCACCCTGCTGGCGATGGCCACGGCGATCGTGCTGGCCAAGCACCTGTACGGCGGGCTCGGCCGCAACCTGTTCAATCCGGCGATGGCCGGCTACGCGACGGCGCTGGTGTGCTTTCCGCACGCGCTGTCGCAATGGCTGGCGCCGGCGCCGCTGGCGACGCACGCGCTGGCTTTCGGCGACACGCTGTCGGCGATCTTCCTCGGCCACCTGCCCCCGGGTCTGGACCTGGACACGCTGGCGCAGGCCACGCCGCTCGACGCCGTGCGCACGCTCGCCAGGCAGGGCATGACGATGCCGGAGATCCGCGCCAATCCCATGTTCGGCGACTTCGGCGGCAAAGGCTGGGAGTGGATCGCCAACGCCTACGCGCTGGGCGGCCTCGCACTGTGGTGGCGGCGCGTGATCGGCTGGCAGGTGCCGGTGGCGGTGCTGGGCACCACGATCCTGCTGACCCTGCCGTTCTGGCTGGCCGATCCGGACCTGCATCCGTTCCCGCTGCAGCACGTGTTCAGCGGCGGGCTGATGCTGGGCGCGTGGTTCGTCGCCACCGATCCGGTGACCGGCTGCACCACGCCGCGCGGCCGGCTGCTGTTCGGCGCGGGCGTCGCCGTGCTGACCCTGGCGATCCGCCGCTGGGGCGCGTATCCCGACGGCGTCGCCTTCGCCGTGCTGATCATGAACGGCGCGGCGCCGCTGATCGACAGGCTGACGCCGCCGCGCGCCTACGGGCACGGCCATGCCTGAGACGCCGCGCGCCGCCGCGAAACCCGTCGTCGCGCTGACGCTCGCGCTCGCCGCGTGCGCCGCGCTGATCGCCGGCACCTGGTGGCTGACCCGCGATCGCATCGCCGCCGACACGCGCGCCGCGCACATCGCCGCGCTGGCCGACGTGCTGCCTGCGGCGCTGTACGACAACGACCCGCTGGCCGACCGCATCGAGGTGCGCGATCCCGCGCTCGGCGGCGCGGACGCCATGCCGGTCTATCGCGCGCGCCTGCACGGCCAGCCGGCCGCGCTGGTCGTCGAGGCAATCGCGCCGAACGGCTACAACGGCCCGATCCGGCTGCGCATCGGCATCGCGCGGGACGGCACGCTCACCGGCGTGCGCGTGCTCGAACACCGCGAAACGCCGGGGCTCGGCGGCCAGATCGACGCGGACAAGAGCGACTGGATCGCGCGCTTCGCCGGCAAATCGCTGCGCGATCCGCCGCCCGCGCGCTGGAAGGTGCGCAAGGACGGCGGCGACTTCGACCAGTTCTCCGGCGCCACCGTCACCCCGCGCGCGGTGGTCGAGGCGGTGCGCAAGGTGCTGGCGTGGTACGCCGCGAACCGCGAGGCGCTGTTTGTGTCGCAGCCGTCGTGAGGCGACTGCTCGCCGGAGCATTTTTTGGCGCGGATGTGCGCGGATGGAGCCAAAGCCCGATCCGCATCCAGAACGCGCTCCGGGCGCAGGGCGCAGGATAGGCTGCAGCCCACCATCGCCAGCCATGCCTTGGGGATCGGTGGGCCAAGGCCCACCCTACTTCAGCCGGCGCGGCCGGCCGTACAGCGCGCGCAGCTCGTCCTTGGCCGCTTCCAGGCAGGCGCGCCGCCCGGCCGGCAGCTTGCTGCCGGCGCGGTTGATGTAGAAGACGAGCATCGACATCGCCGAACGGAACGGCGCGCTCTTGCGGCGCCGGCTGCGCTCGGCGGAGCGGCGCAGCGACAGCGCGATGCGGCGCGGGTCGTCCCAGGCGAACACGCCGGGCTCGAGATCGAGCGCGTTGCTGGTTTCGGTCACCTGCTGCGACCAGCGCTTGCGCGCGTCCGCGCCCATGATGGAATTCCGCAAGCCGCGGCGATCGCGCCTGCCGCATCGCAGTCTCCGCCGTGCCCCGCGTCGCATCAAGCGGCCTCGCGGGGACAGCCGAGCGGTCCGAACGGACGCGTCCCGAGCGCCCGCATCGCCTAGAATCGGCCGCATGCACACGCCCGCCAGCGCGCCGCCCGGCGCCCTCATGCGCACCGACGACGCCCCGCCCGACGCGCACTTCCGGCAGATCGCCGTGCTCGGCCTGTGTCCGCTGCTGCCGGCGTGCGTCGATGCGACGCGCGGGCTGGCGCTCGGCGTCGCGGTGGCAGTCGTCCCGGTCGCCGGCGCGCTGGTGCTGGCGCCGCTGCCGCGGCGCGCACTGACGGGCGGCACGCGCGCGCTGGTCGCGGTGCTGGCGCTCGCCGCCGCGGCGACGGCGGCGCAGCGCTTGCTGGACGCATGGGTGCCCGCGCTCGCTCCCGCGCTGGCGCTGTTCGTGCCGCTGATCGTCGCGCACGGCGGCCTGCGGCGCAGCGCGACGGCGGCGGACCTGCCCGCGCTCGCACGGGTGCGCCGCGGCCTGCGCGACGGCCTCGGCCTCGCGGCGCTGCTGCTGGCGCTCGGCGCGGCGCGCGAACTGGCCGGCCAGGGCACGCTGTTCGCCGGCGCGGGTGCGCTGCCGGGCGCCGTGTCCGGCGCGCTGGCGCTGCATCCGTTCGGCGCCGCGCACGGGCTGCGGCTGGCGGCGCTCACGCCGGGCGCGTTCGTCGCGCTGGCGCTGCTGCTCGCGCTGAAGCGGAAGCGCGCATTGCGCGCAGCGGCGCGTGCCGCGACGGCGGAGGCCGCATGAAGCGCGAGCACGTCGCCGAGCTGTTCCGCCGCCTGCGCGAGCTGAATCCCAAGCCGACCACCGAACTCGAATACGCCACGCAGTTCGAGCTGCTGGTGGCGGTGATCCTGTCCGCGCAGGCCACCGACGTCGGCGTCAACAAGGCGACGCGCAAGCTGTTCCCGGTCGCCAACACGCCGCAGCGGATCCTGGCGCTGGGCGAGGACGGGCTGAAGCGCTACATCAGCACGATCGGCCTGTTCAACGGCAAGGCGAAGAACATCCTCGAGACCTGCCGCATCCTCATCGAGCGCCACCGCGGCGAAGTGCCGCGCGAGCGCGCCGCGCTGGAGGCGCTGCCCGGGGTCGGCCGCAAGACCGCCAACGTGGTGCTGAACACCGCGTTCGGCGAGCCGACCATCGCCGTCGACACGCACATCTTCCGCGTCGCCAACCGCACCGGCCTCGCGCCGGGCAAGACCGTGCGCGCGGTCGAGGACAAGCTGCTGAAGGCGGTGCCGGCCGAATTCCGCCGCGACGCCCATCATTGGCTGATCCTGCACGGCCGCTACGTGTGCAAGGCGCGCAAGCCGGACTGCCCGCACTGCGCCATCCGCGACCTGTGCGCGTACAAGGCGAAGACGCGCGAATAGCGGCACGTCCCGTCTCCGCGCGCAGAGGCCCGCGGGTATGGAAACAAGAACGGCAGGCTTGCGCCTGCCGTTCGCCCGTCCCGGGAGCGTGCTCCGTTGCGATAGCCGATCGTGCGGCCGGTGCGATCAGAAGGCGACTTCGCCCCAGATGCCGAACTCCTTGGTGTCCAGCTTGGTGGTATCGCTTTCCAGCTTGTCGTTCTTGTAGACGAAGGCCAGGCGCACGCCCTTGCGCACGTTGTAGCCGAGGCCGACGTTCCAGTACTTGTCCTCGAGGCTGGGATTGAGGTCCTTGCTCGGCTTCGCCTTGTCGTAGCGGGCGAACACCGCCCAGTCCGGATTGAGGTTGACGTTGCCGAACAGCGACCAGCCGTCGGCCTTGTCGGTGGCGGCGGTGACGACGTTGTTCCAGTTCCTGGCCTGGAACCACTCGCCGCCGACGGTGAACGCGCTGGCCTTGTAGGCGAGCAGCGCATCGGCGCGGTTGGCGGTATGCAGCGCCGGCGTCGTCTCGGTGTCCTTGCCGAGCTTGCCGGAATAGCCGCCGACCGTCGCGAGGAAGTCGCCGAACTGCACGCCGGCGCGGCCTTCGAAGTCCATGCTCTTGCTGCGCGACGGGTTCTTGTAGCCGGCGCCGTTCACCACCGCGGCCTGGTAGTTGAAGCTGCCGTTGCCGCCCAGCACGTGCACGCCCCAGTCGGCGGAGGTGCCGAACTTCAGGCGGTCGATCAGGGTGTTCTCGACGAAGCGGTAGCCGTACACGTTCTCGGCGTACGGGATCCACGGCAGGTCCGCCGAGCCGGCGCGCACGATGAACAGCGGATCGAACTTGCCCTGCAGGTAGGCCTTCTTGACGAACAGATTGGTCTCGCCGTCGTTGCCGACATAGTTGAAGTCGGTGGTCAGGTTGGCCGACCAGACATCGTCGAACTTGTGGTCGACGGTCAGGTAGAAGCGCTTGACGTCGAAGCCGGTGCCGTCGTTGCCGGTCTTGACGTCGTTGTTCTTCTGGCTGATGTCGGTCAGGTCGAAGAACATCTTGCCGCCGACGACGGTGTTGACGTCGGCCTTGGCACCCAGGCTGGCCGTACCGAACACCACGGCGATCGCCGCAGCCAGAAGTGTCTTGCTCATGGTGACTCCGCTCCGGTTGGGTTTGCGGTCGCGCGGGACGCCGCGCGACCGTGGGTGTAGCGAAAACGGTTAAGTATTCGTGAACGGTGCGCAGAATGCAGCAACTTCTTGACAGTCCGGTTGGGGCGCGATGACGGAACGGTTACAGCCGTCTCGCGGTCCGGCGCGGGCGTGCCTTCCGGAACTGTTCGCCGGCATGCGTAAGGCGTAGCTTGTCGACCCGGTCTAGTCAGCCGATCCAGCATGCGGCCTGCGGGAGGAGCGACCCCGCCGCATGCCGGCTCGCCTGGACCGCCGTCGCCCCCGACGCAAGCGCCGAGACTCGTGATCGGCAAACCGGGATGCGAGGGCGGCAAACATCATCTGCCGTGCATGCGACGGCAACCCGCGGGCGCGGACCCGCTAACCGGAGGAGTCCACCATGTCGAAGTCGTTCGTGAAACCGCTCAGCATCGCCCTCGGCGCCGCCCTGGTCGGCGGCCTGTCCATGCAAGCCACGGCCGCCAGCGCCTTCCAGCTCGGCTCGCTCGGCAGCGGCTACATGCTCGCCCAGGCGACCGGCAGCCAGGAGCCCGCCAAGGAAGCGGCCCCGAACCCGGCGCCGAAGGCGGGCGACAAGACCATGAAGCACGAAGAAGGCAAGTGCGGCGAAGGCAAGTGCGGCGCGCGGCGCAAGGCCCACGAGGGTCACTGCGGCGGCGACAAGGTCTCCAGCGACAAGGCCGGCGGCAAGGCCAAGGGCAAGGAAGGCGCGTGCGGCGCCGACAAGGCCAAGATGAAGGCGAAGGAAGGTGCCTGCGGCGGCATGCGCTGAGTCGCGCCATGAGTCCGCGCTTTCCCGTCGAAGGCTCCGGACTCGGCCTGCGGCGGGCCCTGCTGGGCCCGCTGCAGGATCTGCCTGCGCCGCCCGCGGTCGACTTCTTCGAGATCGCGCCGGAGAACTGGATCGGCGTCGGCGGCCAGCCCGGCCGCGCGTTGCGCGCGCTGACCGAGCGCCATCCGTTCGTCTGCCACGGCCTGTCGCTGTCGCTGGGCGGTCCGGCGCCGCTGGATGAAGCGCTGCTGCATCGCGTGCGCGATTTTCTCGACGCGCACCGGGTGCGCTGCTACAGCGAACACCTGTCCTACTGCGCCGACGACGCGCAGCTCTACGACCTGATGCCGATTCCATTCACCGAGGCCGCGGTGCAGCGCGTCGCCGCGCGCATCCGCCGCGCGCAGGACATCGTCGGCCGCCGCATCGCGGTGGAGAACGTGTCCTACTACGCCATCCCCGGCGCGGACATGAGCGAGCTCGAATTCGTCAACGCCGTGCTGGCGGAGGCCGACTGCGACCTGCTGCTGGACGTCAACAACGTCTACGTCAACAGCATCAACCACGGCTACGACCCCGACGCCTACATCGCCGGGTTGCCGCTCGAGCGCGTCGCCTACCTGCACGTCGCCGGCCACTACGTCGAGGCACCCGACCTGATCGTCGACACCCATGGCGCGGCGGTGGCCGACCCGGTGTGGGCGCTGCTCGAGCGCACCTACCGGCGCCTCGGCCCGGTACCGACCCTGCTCGAGCGCGACTTCAACTTCCCGCCGCTGGCCGAGCTGCTGGACGAGGTCGCGCGCGTGCGCGCGCTGCAGCGCGCGATCGCCGCGGAGGCGCCGCATGCCGCTGTCGCCTGACGCCACGCGCGCGCTGCAGTACCGCTTCGCCGCGCACCTGCGCGATCCGGAGAACATCCCGGCGCCGGACGGCATCGAGGATCGCCGCCTGCAGGTCTACCGCGAGCTGTTCTTCAACAACATCGCCTCGCTGCTGGCCGCCAATTTCCCGGTGATCCGCCGGCTCCACGACGAGGCGACGTGGCGGCGCCTGGTGCGCGACTTCTACCGCGAACACCCCGCGCGCACGCCGTTGTTCCACGAGATCGGCGCCGAGTTCGTCGCCTACCTCGAAGCGCGCGCCGAACGCGGCGCCGAAGACGCGCCGTTCCTGCCCGAACTGGCCCACTACGAATACGCCGAGACACGCCTCGCGCTGGACGAGCGCGAAGCCGCCGACGCGCCGCACGATCCCGCCGGCGATCCGCTGACCGGCGTGCCGGTGCCCTCGCCGCTGGCCTGGCTGCTGCAATACCGCTGGCCGGTGCAGCGCATCGGCCCGGACTTCCGCCCCGACGCGCCGCCCGCCGAACCGACCCTGATCCTGCTGCTGCGCAACGCCGACGACCGCGTGGAATTCCACGCGCTGGACCCGCTCGGCGCGCTGCTGTTCGCGCGCCTGCAAGCGAACGCGCACGCCTCCGGTCTTGAATGCCTGGACGCGCTGCTGGCCGAACACGCCGGCGCCGCGCCGGGACTGCGCGAAGCCGGCATCGCCTTGCTGCGCGCACTGCGGGAACGCGGCGCCATCCTCGGCACGCGCCCGCACTGACCACACGCGAGGGGATGCACATGAACACCGCGATCGCGGGCGCGCTCGGCGCCTGGGAAGGGCTTACCGCGCGCCTGCGCGGCGTCGGCCAGTGGCTGCCGCCGCTGGTGCTGCGCCTGGTGATGGGCTGGGAATTCTTCGAATCGGGCCGCGAGAAGCTGTACGGCGACAACTGGTTCGCCGAGATCCAGGACCGCTTCCCGTTCCCGTTCGATCACGTCCCGACCGGCTTCAGTTGGCAGCTCTCGACCTGGACCGAGCTGGCCGGCGCGGTGCTGCTGTGGCTCGGCCTCGGCACGCGCTTCGCCGCGTTCGCGCTGCTGTTCGTCACCTTCGTCGCCACCGCCGCGGTGCATTGGCCGGACATGCTCAGCATGTGGGGCGACCTGGCGAAGGGCTACGCGATCACCGACATGGGCTACGGCAACTTCAAGCTGCCGCTGCTGTTCGTGGTGATGCTGCTGCCGCTGCTGTTCCAGGGCCCCGGCTGGCTCAGCCTGGACGCGCTGCTGGCGCGCCTGCTGCGCGTCGACGCCATGCCCGCGCCGCGCTTCGACGCGCGCGCCTGGGCGCTGGCGGCGGCGCTGATGGGCGCGTGCTTCCTGATGCTGCTGCCGACGTTCGGCATCGCGCTGCTGGCGATCGCGGCCGTACTGCTCGCCGCCGAGCGCCTGCTGCGTACCTAGGCCCCCGCCGGCGCGGCAGGGGCGCGGGCGCGCCGCGCCGCACGTCGCGTTCCCGCCGGCGCATCCGATCAGCCATAATCCCGGCATGAATGCCCAGCCCGAACGCGCGCCGACCGGCGCGCTGCCGCTCGCCGAACGATTCCGTGGCTTCCTGCCGGTGGTGGTGGACGTCGAAACCGGCGGCTTCGACGCCGAACACGACGCGCTGCTGGAAATCGCCGCGGTGGTCGTGCGCATGGGCGACGACGGCTGCGTCTATCCCGAGCCCGCCGTCGCCGCGAACGTGGTGCCGTTCCCCGGCGCCAACCTCGACCCGCGCTCGCTGGAGATCACCGGCATCGACCCCGACCACCCGTTCCGCGCCGCGCTCGCCGAGCGCGAGGCGCTGGAACACGTGTTCAAGCCGGTGCGCCAGGCGGTCAAGGCGGCCGGCTGCCAGCGCGCGATCCTGGTCGGCCACAACGCCGCCTTCGACCTCGGCTTCCTCAACGCCGCGATCCGCCGCACCGGCCACAAGCGCAGCCCGTTCCATCCTTTCAGCTGCTTCGACACGGTCAGCCTGGCCGGCCTCGCCTACGGCCAGACCGTGCTGTCCAAGGCCGCGCTCGCCGCCGGCATCCCCTGGGACGGCCGCGAAGCGCACGCCGCCATCTACGACGCCGAGCGCACCGCCGAGCTGTTCTGCCGCATCGTCAACCGCTGGAAGCAGCTCGAGGAATTCGAGCGCGCCACGCTCGGCACGCCGTAAGCCGGAAGCGGCCGGCCCGCGGCACGGGCCGGCCGTGCCAACCGCATCGGCCCTTCCACGCTCCCGCCGGCCGGCGGATGGCGGCATCGAGGCGGTTCCCCACGTTGATCATGGCGATCGCGGGCGTCGGCCCGGCCAGCGCCTTGTCGTCGTAGCGACGCCGGGCCTCGTTCCAGACCTCGTCGGGCACCGCGTCGCCCCGATCGGCGATGCGGGTCATCGCCTCGATCAGCGCCAGCGCCGCGCGCCCGGCCTCGATGAAGTACGGCGCTGAATCAGGCAGCGTTCGTGCTCGCCCAGGCGCGTGTAGCCCATGTGCGATTCCACTTGGCGGTGAAGCTGCGCAGGCTACTGCGCCTGGGCCGCTCCAGCGGGTCAGTGCTGCACCTCGTTGTTGAATCCGCGCCCTGTGACACATGGGCACTTGGTCCAATTCCGCCCGACTCTCTCAATCGCTACCCTCGGTGCACGGATTTGTGCACCACTATGCGTCCTAGCGCACGCCAGCACCGAACACAGGCAGATCATCCAGTTCGTGGCCCCGCTCGCATGGATCGGAAGTCGAGCAGCGTGGAAAAAAAGCAATACACGATGCATGCGAACCGGAATCAGAGGGTTTTCGCCGCAGCGCTGCTCGGCACGCTCGCCGTGGCTGGTTGCGCGCACCTGGGACCGGGTTCCGTCGTGGCGGATCGTTTCGACTACAGCACCGCCATCGCCGAGTCGTGGAAGGAACAGACGCTGCTGAATATCGTCAAGCTGCGCTACATGGATCTGCCGGTGTTCGTCGACGTATCCTCGATCGTCGCCGGATATTCCTTGCAGGCCGGCGTCAACATCACCGGCGTCGCTTCTTCGGACCGGGCAGTCCAGGGCAACTATCTGTCGGCAAACGGGCTGGCGATCTATACCGATCGTCCCACCATCACCTATTCGCCCTTGACCGGCGAGAAGTTCATGCGCGGTCTTCTTACGCCGATCGATCCGAAGAACATCTTTGCCCTGCTGCAATCCGGCTACCCGGCGGATTTCATCCTGGCCCTGACGGTCGAGTCGCTTAACGGCGTGCGCAACCGGTCGGCCGCGGCGGGCGTGGTGAGGGAAGCAGACCCCGAGTTCCTGCGCGTGCTGGAGTTGCTGCGTGAGGTGCAGGCTGCAGGCGCCGTTGGCATGCGCGTCGAGGGAGAAAAAGGCAAGGGCCAAACGGCCGTACTCCTGTTCAGGCGCGACAACGTCCCCGCCGACATAATCCAGAAGCAAGCTGAAATCCGCCAGCTGCTCAACCTCCCAGACCAGGCGAAATACGTGCTCAGCTATTCGCCCGTGCGCGGGTCGCCGGGCGTACTGGCAGTCGCCAGCCGTTCCATGCTGCAGATCCTGAACGCCTTCGCAAGCTATGTGGAGATACCGGAAGCACACCTGAAGGACCACAGCGCTACACCGGCAATCCAGAGCCCAGGGAACGAAGGCCAGCTTGACGCGATGCGCATTCACAGCGGCACGCAGAAGCCGGCCAGGGCCTATGCCGCGGTCAGGTATCGCGAGCACTGGTTCTGGATCGACGATGACGACCTGCGGACGAAGCGCGCAATGTCATCCATCGTCTTCTGCTTCACGCTGGCCGAAACCGGCGGCAGCGAAAACATCCCACTGATCACGATCCCGGCGCAGTAGCGGCGCCGGCCTGAAGGCTCGGGAAATGCCCGGCGACCGAATGCCCGCGGACACGGGTTGCCGCCGCAAGGTGGGCGCAACGCACGAAATCAGAATCGCGGCCGGATCAGCGTGCCGAAGGTCAGATACACCGACGAATGCCCGTTGCTCGTCTGACCATAGCCGAGGAACAGCGGGCCGAACGGCGTCTTGACCCCGGCAAAGATGCTGCCCGCGTACACGACCGCGTCGAGATTCAGATTGGTCGCCTGCTGCTGGCCCCAGACGTGGCCGCCTTCGACGCTGGCACCGAAGTACACCGGCACCGTGAACAATGCCTGCGGATCGCCGAGCTGGCGGTAGTACACGACGCGTCCGAATGCGACATTCGGCGCGACGATGCCGCGCTCCGGATAGCCCGACAGGTTCAAGAATCCGCCGAGCGCGTCGTTGACCTCGACGACGCTCGAGTTGGTTGAACTGGCCAGGCGCGTGCCCAACAGGAAGTGGTTTTCGCCGCCGCTGAGCACGCCATCCCACACCATCTTGTAGGAGTCCGCGTTCGCGCTGCTGCCGAGCTGATCGCGATAGTAATCGGCATTGAAATCCAGGCGCATGCCATGCGCGGGGAAAATCGCGTCGTCCAGCGTGTCGTACTCGACCTTGGCCGAAGCCGCGCCGAACGCCGCATCGGAGTCCGCAATCGCATCCGTGGCGCCGATATGGCGGCCCAGCCAGTCATGACCATATTTCAGCCCGACGGCCACGGCGAGATTGTTCGACAGATACATTCCGATTCCGACTCTCAACCCGGCCCGGCGCAGACGATAATCGGCAATTTGCTCGGTGCCGTCGAACCGCGGGATATTCTCCGCCGCGTAGCCGACCTGGCTGGTCGCGAAGAAGCGCGCGCCGAGACCGAATGGCTGGTAGAACTCCGATTCGATTCCGCTCACTCCGCCCAGGCGCAAGCGATTGCGCAATTCGCCGCCCGCATCGTTGACATTCTGGAACGTCACGTCGGTCTTGATCTGGTAGTCGTTGTTGCCGCTGAAATCGCTGCTCAGCTGGAATCCGAACTCCGCGACGTTCGGCCCCCAGGGTTTGTCGACGGCAGTAATCTCCAGCCCCGCCTCGCCGTCGCGATCCACGACCCGGTAGCGGATGGTCTGGTAACGGCCCGAGCCGTATGCAGCCTCGATCAGGCGATCGACTTGCGTGGCGTCCAGCGGCTTGCCGACAAGAACCCGCATCTCGCGCTCGAGGAGTCGCACCGCTCCGGCATTGGCGGAATCGACCTTCACGAACCGGACCACCGGCGGCGTAAAGGCGATCAGCCGATGGCGCGCGGTGAACTCGGCGTAAGTACGTGCGTCGGCCTTGAAGGGCTGCAGGCGGTCGAGCACCTTTTCGGCTGCGCGCTCGCCGATCGGAATCACAGTGGCGGCCTTGTCGAACGCGGCCGCGCTGAAGTCGCCGAGCTCCGGACTGATCAGCACATCGCGCGGCCCGAGCGAAGCGAGCTCGCGATTGATGCGGTCCTGCGAGAGCGTGGAGACGACCTGGTTGAGTATCGCCACTGGCGTCGTCAAGTCCTCGCGCTTCATGATCGGGGTGCCGACATCCACGACGATCAGGCGGTTGGCACCCATCGCGCGCGCGACGTCGACAGGATCGTTGTCGTAGATGCCGCCGTCGACCAGCAGGTAGTCGTCCACCGTAAGCGGCGCGAACGCGCCGGGCACGGACATGCTCGAACGTATCGCCAGCACGAGATCGCCCTGGCTCCAGACGACCGGTTGTCCGCTCACGAGGTCCGCCGCGACCGCACGGAACGGTATCGGCAGATCGTCGAAGTTGTCGATCTTCCAGGTCGACGCCAGGATTTCGCGCAACAGCACCAGCAGTTTCTGGCCCTGGATCAATCCCTGCGGCGCCGTGATACGACCGTTGCGGTAGCCGATCTCGTAGCCGAGCAGGAATTCCAGATCCTGGTTCTTGCGCCGCATGCTGAGTTTCTCGCGCGGCGGATCGTCGCCGAGCACGTCTTTCCAGTCGATCTCGCCGAGTATCCGTTCGATGTCCTCCGGACTGTAGCCCGACGCGTACATGCCGCCGATGATCGCGCCCATGCTGGTGCCGGCGATCTTGCAGATCGGAATATGTTCGCGTTCGAGCACCTTGAGCACACCGATATGCGCGGCGCCACGTGCGCCGCCGCCACCGAGCACGAGACCAATGCAATCCGCTGCCCATGAATCGCGTTCGACGGCAACCCCCACGACGAAGAACGCGATGACAAGAATCTCGAGCACCCGAGTTCTCGAGCGAGTTCTTCCGCATCGAGAAGCGGAGCGGGCAGCGGGCGATGGATTCGGCGAGGCCATCAGCTCCCGCAGCCATCTGGCGAGGCTGCGGAGACGCGGAATGGCTGCCGATTCAGGACCCGGTTTCCTTGGAAGAAGAGCCGTCGGACCCGGGGCGGATCGGATGCGGGATCCGGTAGCCTTCACCGGATCGCCAGGCAGACGCGTCGCTGGAGGAAGTCGCAACATGGCGCGTCTGCTCGAGACAGGTGTATCAGGTCCGAAGCAAAATCGACAAATCGAAGCATCTGCGCGTGCACGGCGCGTCAGATAGCCACAAGGGCGTGGCGTGTGGAAATCAGGCGTTTCGACGCGCTTCCTTCGACCCCTATCTCGCGCTACGGCTGCACTACGACGTACACCAGATCATTGCCTTGATATGTGGCGTGATAATAGGTGGCACCACAATGGTAATAGCTGTCGCCGCCGATCTTGGTTCGCGCGCAGTCCTTCGGCAGTACGTAAACAACCGTGCCGACGGCAACCACGGTAGTCGACGGCGGTGTCGACACGATCACCGTGGTGGTATGCGTGCTCGTGGCCGCAACCGCGCGCCGTGTGGTGCGTCGTGCGACACCTGCGTAGCTCACTGGCGTCAATGGTCTGCCGACGACGGCATGCGCGCTGCTGATGATGCCGATATGCACGGACGAAACCATGTCCATCGCAGCCAGTGCAATGGCCGACCCAACGACTAAAGCGGTGGCGGAAATCTTCATGGCCAGCTCCTCACGACGTTAGCGCGCTTGACTGGTTGGCTGGAATTCGACCGCTATCGCATTGGCCGGCGGGACGAAGTGGAACATGGCCTTGTCGATCCTGGGCGCAGGGTCGAACTTCGTGATCTCCACGGCGAACTGCGGTTCCCCGGCCATGTCCTTCGAGGTGATCACGTAGCGGCACGGGTAGGGTCGCTCGCCATCGTGGACCCATACCTGCCAGTCGACATCGCCGGCGCGGTATGCGAGGTGATGGCACCGCTGTCCTGCGACGGTCTCCAGTCCGACGTAGATGCCCGACTTGACGTCCTGCATGAGCAGGTCGTAGGAACGGGAGTCGATGAGGTCGCCGGCAGGAGCCGTCACATCCAGCTTCTCCTGCGCAAAATCGAGCATCGCATCGATCGTTCCGGGGACGCTCGCGGTCGCGTAGTAACCCGTGCCCGGGTTGTAGAGCGTCAACGACTTGCCGTCGTAATAGAAGATCTGGTCTGCGACGTTATCGCGCCGTTCGGCCAACAGCTTGTCGGGTCGCGACACCGTGACCTTCCCGGGTGACACGAACTGGATGGTCTGCCCTTCGGTCGTCACCCTCTCGATCGTGTTTTCCGTCTGCACGCTGAACTGCTTGAGTCCGGCCATGTAATTCGTCATCGAGCGCAGAATCTCGTCGGCATTGGCATCGACATTGGCCGGCGGTGCAGACACTGCACACGGGATGCATGCGGCGAAAAGCGTCGCGGCGGCGAATAGAACTCGAGGATTCGTGCGTGTCATGGGCAGTCCTCGCAACCGGAGTGAAACGAAAGACGTCGGATCGGCGCCGGTCGACTGCACCGGCGCGACCTGCCAGGTCAAAGCCTCAGATCGCTTGCCGCAATACCTACGCGCTGACGCATTGAACGATGCCCATGATCGGGGACGCTGCAGGGTTGCGCTATTGGACCTTGGCACCACCTGTCGTCGCGTGCCACCGCACGCCAGCGTCGCGTCATCGCGCGCCGGAGCGAGGAACGACGCCTTCCGCAGATCCGCGTCTGCTCGAGCGCACCCGTGCAGGAGCTCACGTCAGCGGGCACCGGGCGGATTTCAGTTCGTCGCCCCGGAGGACCGGAGGAGCACCAAGCAGACGCTGTCGATTGTCAGGTGGCTTGCCTGCGCGTCCACGTACGCATGCGTCGCCGCGGCAGAGCCTCGGACACCCGAACCCAATGGGTGGACCCAAGGCTGCGACGATGCGGATCAGCGCGAGCGACTCGCAACGGATCAAGGAAAGATCGTCGGCTCTCGTGCGCGAGGAAGTTGTCAAGCAGTTGACCGAAGGCAGCTACACCCGGGTCACGTCGGTCGGCGACGACATGCTCGAACGTCAACGTGGCTATCGTGAATCTCTACGTCACTCCTATTCGCCCTCGAGCCGTTTTGCACCCTCGATGATCGGATGCCATCCGTACACGAGCGAAATCATGAAGCCGTCCATGCGCAGGTCGTCAGGCGCGCTGTCGTTCACCGTCGATTTGTAGCCGAAGGTCAGATTCAAGTTGTCGTTGACCTGGTATCCGAGCGTGAATCCGACGCCGAGGTTGTTGAGCTTCTTTCCGGGGACGCCATTGATGGTCGATTTGCCGCCGCTGTACCAGGAGGCGTCGAGCGCGCCCCAGAAGTGCTCGCCGAAGTCGTGGGTCAGGTGCGCATCCAGCTGGAACAACGGATCGGTCTTCAGGGTCTTTCCTACATAGTCGGTGTTGTCCCCGAATAGCCACACCGCCGGCAGGAACTCCAGCGTGGTGCGCCGGCCGGGTACCCACGGGCCAAGCTGCCAGACGACCGGCATTCCCAGGCGCCCATATACCCGGTTCTGCCCGATGTTCAGGGTCTTCTCGCTGTCGTATTCGCCGATCGGCACCGCCAGGTCGACGAGCAGGTCGACCGAGAATCCCGGCTCGTAGCGCAGGGCATCGGCGAGCGTTTTCTGTGCCGGGGGCCCGATAATGTTGAGGTCGAATTCGGCCATCGGATCGCCGAAGCCCTTGGCCGATTGGCTGGCTGTTCTGCCGGCCACGTTGACGTCGCCGGACAGCCGCCCCATCGGCACAAGCACCGCCGCCATGGCAGAGCGGTCGAACATGGTGAAGGTGCGCGCGTAGCCGGCGATGGCCAGCGTACCGTCGAAATTCGCATCACCCATCGGGATGTGCGCCGGATCGAACGGGTTCGTGTTCCCGCTGATCGAGTTGAAGATGAGCGGAACCGCGTTCGCGCCGGACAGGGTCTTCCAGTAGAAGCGCGCCGGGACCTGAGCCAGGACCATCGGAGGGGCCAACGCGCCGGAGCCGAGCAGTGCGGCGAAGAAAAGCTGCAACAAGCTAACCCGTTTCATACGTCCTCCGTTGCGTTTCATCGCCGCGCTCGATTCTTGAGCGGATTTCTCTCATCGATCTTTCGGATCGGAAGCGTTCAAGGCTTCGGGTTGGCAAGCATGTCCTTGGGTGGTACGAATTGGCTCTTGTAGATCAGCGGCGGGAAGCCGGGCTCCACCGGATACCGTTGCGGCAATTTTTGCTCCATGCCTTCCCACAGCACGCGGCTGGGCAGGATCACGTGATTGGCCTTGACGTAGTCGTCCCACAAGGCCACTAGCTCCTTGACTTTTTCCGGTCGCTCGGCGGCCAGGTCGTGGCGTTCCCCCAGGTCCTCAGCGAGGTTGAACAACTGCCATTCCCCCGTGCCGTAGGGCTTGTATTGCCAGACCAACTTCCAATCGCCCTGCCGCACCGCGCAATTGCCGAAAATCTCCCAGGCAAGATAATCCTTGTCCGTGCGGGGTGACGCCTCCTTGCCCTCCAGCATTTTGACCCAGGACTCGCCAATCAGCGGCGGCTGTTCCTGGCCCTGGTAGGTTTGGGGACGCTTGGCACCCGCCACTTCCAGCAATGTTGGCATGATGTCCGCCACGTGCAGCACGGCCTGGTGATTGATGCTGCCCGCCGCCTGCCTGTCGATCGGGCCGCTGACGATCAGGGCGTTGCGGATGCCGCCTTCGGCCAAATTGCCTTTGTACTGGCTGAACGGGGTCATCGAAACCTGCGCCCAGGCCGGGCCGTAACCGACGTAGGAATGCGGATCGCCCCAGGCATTCGGGTTGGTTTCCGACCAGACCATCGAGGCAAACAAAAAGTCGCGCGTGCCGGGCGTGCCCGCGATCATCTTGAACAGATCGGCCCCTTCCGCGCCGTTGTCGCCGAACACGATGAAGATGGTGTTGTCGTATTCACCGATTGTCTTGAGATAATCCATCAGCCGGCCGACGTGGTAATCCATGTTCTCGACCATGCCGGCGTAAAGTTCCATTTTCTTGCCCATGATGGCGCGCGTGGCGGGGGCGAGCAGGCTGGCGTCGGGCACAAACCACATGCGCTCGGCGAGATCCGTGCCCGGCGCGGTGATGCCCATTTTGATTTGCCGCTGGAGCCGTTCGTTACGAACCACGTCCCAGCCCTTGTCGTATTCGCCTACATGCCGGTTGCGCCAGTCGCGCGGCAGATGATAGGGATCATGCGGCGCCTGTTCGGAAAGGTAGACAAAGAACGGTTTGCCGTCCTTCCGATCCGCTTCGATGTCGCTGATGATCTTGTCGGTGTAGGTCTTCGTGGCGTAGTAATCCTTGGGCAGCCTGATCAGGTAACGGCCATCCTCGGTGAACGTGGACTTCGGACTGATGGCCGTGAAATTCCACATGTCCCAATAGCTCCCTGCGCCGTCCAGCAACGAGAAGTCGCGTTCAAAACCGCGCGCGGCCGGGATCAGGTCGGGGGCTTTGCCCATGTGCCATTTGCCAGCCATGTAGGTGTGGTAGCCGGCGTCCCGGAGCAGTTGCGGCAGCGTGGTCAAATTGCGCCTGAGGTGGCCCTCGTAGCCGTCCACGTCCCATTGGTTGGGCGCCGCCCACTCATCCATGTTGCCCAAACCATTGAGATGCGTATCCACGCCGGTCAGGAGCATGGAGCGCGTGGGCGAACAACTGGCGTGCGTGTAGAACTGGGTGAAGCGCACGCCCTCCTTGGCCAGTTCATCCAGGTTCGGCGTCTTGATCTCGCCGCCGAACGAGCTCATGTCGGCGAATCCCAGGTCATCGCCCAGGATGATGACGATATTCGGCCTCTTGACCTGCTGCGAATGCGCCGGAGCGAATGTGTCGAAAAGCAGAGCGAGGAGGACGGCGGCAACAATGGCTGCGGATAGACTCTTCATGTGTGCTCTTCCTCTCCGCAAACCGCGGGCGACGCGGGCGGCAACGCTCGGACAATCTCCGCGGAAAGGCTATGTCACCTTGCCCGCCGCCAACATTGGACCTAGATCTCATCCGAAACCATCGTAATCCGCTCATTTGCCGGCCGCGCCAAGTCGCGCCGCGAGCTCCGCATAGCCGCGATTGTCGGGCTCGAGTTCACGCAGCGTGGCGAGGTAGCCGAGCGCCGTCTTGCGGTCGTTCGCCTGGGCCGAATAGATCGCCAGACCGAACAGCAGGTCGCGATCGTATGGTTGCCGCTGCAACGCGGTGCGCAGGACCTTCAGCGCCTCGGGCACGCGGCCGGCATCGTTCAGCGCGACCGCATAAACGTAGGCGTAGCGCGCCGAGTCCGGTGCCAGCCTGGCCGCCTCGGCCAATTCACCAAGTGCGTCGATATTGCGCTTGCCGCGCACGTAGGCAAGAGCCAGCGCATAGTGCAGCGCTGCGGCGCGCGGCGCGCGCTTCAGGCCGCGCTCGAGCACGGCGATCGCTTCATCCTCGCTGCCCATCGCACGATCGAGGTCGGCCAGATTGACGTACGCGGCGACGAACGTCGGATCGATGCCGATCGCCTTGCGGTATTCCGCCGCGGCGCGTTCGGGGTCGCCGCGTGCGGCGTACAGATTGGCGAGATTGGCGTGCCCCTCGGGCCGGTCGGCGTTGTAGTCCTGCACGGCGATGTATTCGCCGAGCGCCTTCTTCAACTCGCCGCTGCTGGCCGCCGGCAGCGCTGCTTCGGCTTCGCCGGCCAGCGCGCGCGCGACTTCGATGCGCACGCTCAGCACCGGGTCCGCGAGCAGGCTCGGAAGCCAGCGGACGCGCGTCGCGACGTCGGTGTTGCCGCCGATGGCGCCGACCGCCGCCAGCCGCACCGACGGATCGGGATCGGCGAGCGCATTCGTCACGCTGCCCAACGACGATGGCGTCAGCCAGCGCGCGAGCCGGTCGATCGCGCTCGCGCGCACGATCGCCGGCTGCGCCGGATCATCGATCAGTTTCGCCAGCGCGGCACGTGCTCCCGGTGCGCCGGTCTCGCCATCATGGAATGCCGTGGCGAAATCCTGGAACCCGACCGGTGTCTTGCCGGTCCACTTGATCAGCGCGTCGGCGGCCCAGCGCGGCGTCTGTTTCGTGTGGCAGCTGTTGCAGGCATTCGGCACGCCGAGCGTCACCGACAGATCCGGGCGCGGCACGCGGAACGAATGGTCGTGGCGCGGATCGACCTGCATGTACGTCGTCGTCGGCATGTGGCATTGCGGGCATCCGGACCCGGCCGACCCCGCCGCGTGATGGGTGTGCGCGACGGCATCGTACTTCGACGCCAGATGACACTGCGTGCAGATCGCGTTGCCGGGAAAACGCAGGGCCTGCGTGTGCGGATCATGGCAATCCGAGCAGGTGACGCCCTTCGCCTGCATGCGACTCTGCAGGAACGGACCGAGGTTGTAGACCTCGTCGCGCATCTGGCCGTCGGTCCAATACAGGCCGGGATCCAGGTCGGCCAGCCGGTGCGAGTCGAGCAGGGGCGCGCCGAAGACATAGTCGTCGGACAGGCGGCTGCTGCGCGCGTGGCAGCGCGCGCACATCTGGATCTCCTTCGAGGTCCGGCGTGCGACGCTGCGCCGCGCGGTGCCGGTCGCGGCATCGATCGCCCAGGTCACGCCCTTGCGTTCGGTCAGCGCGAGCGCGAGGCCGTTGTCGGCGCCGGCCGGCTTGCCCGCGGATTTCGCGCGCGCCCAAGCGACATGCGCGGCGCCGGGCCCGTGGCAGGCCTCGCATGCGACGTCGATCTCCGACCACTGGGTGTCGAAGCGATCGCGCGCGGCGTCGAAATTCTTGCGCAGGTCGGTCGAGTGGCACTCGGCGCACATGAAGTTCCAGTTCTGGTCGACGCCGGTCCAGTGCAGCGGATCGCCAGCCTTGATCGCCTGCTTCGGATACAGGTGAAACCAGCGCTGTCCTCCCTGCGCCTTCGTGCGCGTGTCCCACGCAATCGACAGCGCCTGTAGTCGTCCGCCCGGCATCGCGATCAGGTACTGCTGCAGCGGCGCGACGCCGAATGTGTAGCGGACCTCGTAGTCGGCAAGCTTGCCGTCGGCACCGTCGGTGCGAACGAAATACCTGCCGCCGCGCAGCGAGAACGTCGACGTCGTGCCTGCGTAGGCAAATGTCGCGTTATGGAAATCGCCGAGCACGGATTCCGCGTCGGCCACCTGCATGGCGTGGCGATGCTGGGATTTGTTCCATGCAGCGGCCTCGGCCGCATGGCATTCGCTGCAGGTGGCGGAACCGACATGGCCTCTCGCCGGCACCTCGGCCGGACCGTCCGCAGCAGCCGGCTTCATCGCCGGCGCCATGCGGGTCTTCGCCGTGACAACAGCCGCCACCTGCCGGTCTTGCGCGCAGGGCACGGTCGGGCAGACCAGCATGGCGCAGAGCCCCATGAGCATGCTCACCGCGAGGCTCCGACATGCGGCGTGCGTGTCCACCTGCGGGTACGTGCGCCTTGGGCCCGAGGATGCGGCCGCGCTGCGTCGGATAGGCCTTGCTGGCTGGGCGCGCTCTGGAATCACTGCCGATCAAGCCTCGAGAGCGCCTATGGCATCGGCTTCGGATGAGGATCGAAACTCCATCCGATGACCCACCGCCATTGGGAAATGACTCCCGACTCGAGCGGAATGCGGCTGTTCGTGTAGAGCCAGTCCAACGCGATGTACAGCCGCTCGGTTAGAGGGCGCTTCAGTCGAGCCTGCATGATCACGTAGCTGTTGCCCTTGCCCGCGCTAAGTGCTTGCAGTTCGCCTTCGACAGTCGCATTTCCCCAGGTCGGATACAGGGCACGTGCATAGAGTCCGAGCGCGGCACCGCCAAAGTTCTGCTCGCCGCGTCGAAGCGCAAGATAGCCAGCGGCGGGCCCGACGCGCAGGTATCTTCCCGGCGCTTCCCAGAGTCGCCAGCCCCACACCAGGGCGGCAGTCCCGGTCGTGTCGTAGCCTTCGCTGCGCAGTTCCGAGAGGCCGAGCAGTCGTCCCGTCATGAAATGCTCCGGGGACAGAAATCGGTCGTAGCTGAGGCTGACGAGCAGGTCGTTATCCTGAAGCGTGCCTTGGGTGCGCTTGTACTTGTAGAGGATCGACCCGGCCATTTCGCCGTTGTCTGTCTGGCGGTTGATCTTCCACGAGGCATCCAGAATGTCCTCCGGCACCTTCAGGCTGCCGCGATCCGCGCTCAGCTTCATCGCGACATCGGACGACCAGCGCGGCCCGGGTGGCGCCGATGCGACCTGCGCTGACGTTCTGGCGGTCTCCGATCCTGGCGCGGGCGGCGTGTCGCGTTCGATTCGAGCCTGCGTGGAAGGCACCTGAATGCGCCCGAGAAAATCGCTTTGAAACGTCAGGATGCCGTCTTTCTCCTCGATGACGTGCCCCGGCAGCCGCTCTCCATTCGGACCGATGAGAACGTCGGCGCGCGCAATGCCGATGCTGGCAAGCAAGAACAACACGAGCGCGCGCACGGCACAGGCGCAGCCGCACGCCGGACGCGCCATGGCATCCCGGCATGAAATCCCCTCTGTTCTGGCCGAGCATGTCATCAGGGCTTGCTACCTCGGAAACAGCAGCGTCCATTGGAAGCGCAGTCCCCAATCCGGCCCGCCGGACGGGCGTTGCGCATAGCCGCGCAGCCCGAGCAGAAAGCTCATGGGCTGCCTGCCGATCTTCAGCAACTGGCTGACCGTCAGGTTGATCGGCACGGTCCACTGCTGCGCCTTCCAGTCGTAGGTCGATTCCGTATTGAGCCCGCACGTGGTGAAACTATTCGTCGTGTACGAGACGAACGGCTGCAGGAGCGTCGCACTCACGTCGGCGCGGTCCGAGTTGCCTCCGATCGACCACAAGTGATTGGCCAGCATGCCGTAGGTCCATCCGCCGCCCTGCTTGAGCACGACCAGCGTCGGCCCGACACTCCACTTCTCCGAGCCCAGCGCATCCTTGCTTGCACTCGGGACCGAGACCGCGGGCCCGGCGCCCCAGATCCAGCCGCCAGCGGTCGGCGCCATGGGGGAAAAGAAGAAACTCTGCAGAATGTCCCCGGTCCCGCCGAGGCTGCCGCCGCCCTCCACGGGCGATCCGGCATGAATGAAGGGGACGATCGTGCGCGAGATGACGTTCCAGTCCTCGTTCAGCGAGATCGGAATCACCGGCTGCACGACGAGGGCGAAGCGATCCGCGTTCGCCGGACCGATGCCGGCATCGTAGTCGAGCTTGAATGGCAAGCTGATCAGCGCCGCGACGGGATTCTGCAGCTTCTTCGCCAGTTCGGCGTCCTGGTTGGTGTCTGCCGACTCCTCGGCTGCGACGGAGAATCGAATCGGCATCGCCGCAGCGAGTGCAGCGGCGAAGAGAAGAACTCCGGTGAGGCGTGGCTTCATCGCTCGTCGTCCTCGCCCCTGGCCCTTGCCTCGCATGACTGGCGCGCGGATTCCGCAGGCTGGCGACTGCCCGGTGCGCCCTGCCAAGGTAGTACCCGGCAAGCGTCTCCAGTAAGTGGACCAAGGGCCCATCGGGGCCGGAGCGGCACCTGCGTTGGACGATCAGGCGACACACCCGCGAGTGACGGTCACTTGGACCAGGGGTTGCCGATCTGGATGTAGACAAATGTTCCGTCCGGCCCTCGCGCGACGTCCACGCCGAACGTCAGCCCGAACAGCTTCTGCACCTTGAACCGGACGCCGAGCCCTTCGGTGGACACGGTCCTTTGCCCGGTGATTCCATGAAGGTCAGCGCGTGCCGCGCCGAGTCCGCCGAAAGCCACGATGTCCCAGCGGCTGTCGAGCGGAAAGCGGTACTCCGCCTCCACCTCGCCAACCTGTTCGCCCGCATAACGCAGAGCGGGCACGCCGCGCAGCGAAATATACGGCCTCAGGTAAAACGCCTCGTGCTCGAGGCTGACATCGAACTGGGCCCGCAGGCCGAGTACTCCTCCGCCCAGCCCAGGCCCGTAGCCCATCCACTTCAGACTCAGCCCGGAATCCAGGCTTGCGGATGCGTAGTGGCCGCTCGATGGCGCGAAGACTTCATCGCGGGTGTCCTGCGACCAGGTCAGTCTCGCCCCGGCGATTTCCTCCTTGGTTTGTTCGCGTGCCAGTTCCGGGGGAAGCCCTCCGGGGAAATCCGCCCTGGTGCTTACCGAGAACAGGTCGATAGCCACGCTGTTGGGTCCATCGCCCAGCTTGCGTTCGACTTCAATGCTGCCGCCCGCGGCGTGAAGGTTGAATCCGATCGAGGCGTCGCCTGCGGGTGACAACCCGGAGAACTTCAGTTTCAAATCGGCGCGCGCGGCGATCGCCGTGGTCTGCCATCTTCCATCACTGCCCCACGCCCTCTCATCGAACGCGAGCACGCCACGCGATCCGCCGTCGGTCCACAGCCCGCCGAATCCATAGGCCTGCGGCAGACTCGGACCGGCACCCGTGTGGGGGCCGGCACGCATCCAGACCGGGCCCGCCAACAGTCCGTTGCCGATGGCTGGTTCGGTGACCGGATATGGCACGAACAGGAAACGGCTGCCGCCGTCATCCTGCGCTCCCTTGTCGGCAACCTCGGTCTCCGAGGTGGTTTGCTCCTCTGCGATCACATCGCGCACTGACAGCGCGCAGAGCACGACAAACGCCGCCGGGTACAGAAGCAACGCGCTCCGTACCCGAATGGGCCGATGAGGCGTCTCGCGGCACATACGAAGTTGAGAAATCGAGATCATGTGGTACGTACAAGTCGCTGTACGACACCACGACGAGCGCGGGAAACCAATCGGCCGTTGGTCCCATTGGCAGGCCGGGATTCGATGCGCGCGTCTTGTCCACTTGCCGGTTCTCGCCGAACTTGTCGGGTTCCGAATCAGCGGGACCTACGTGATCGCGCCATAGCCAAGGACAGGAAGGAGGAAATGCAGGGTCGCGCCGCCTGCACTGTTTCTCGTCGCCCACAACTTGCCGCCGTGCGCCTGGACGATCATGGTGCACACGGAAAGGCCGAGTCCCATCCCGCCACGCTTGCCGGTGACGAACGGCTCGAAGACGCGCTCGAGGTCCCGCTCCGGAATCCCGGGCCCCACGTCCGCAACCTGCAGCTCGACAGCGCTCCGCCCATTCACGAGCGTTCGCAGCGTGAGCCTGCGACCGCGCGCGACCTCGCTCATTGCATCGGCCGCGTTCATGATCAGATTCAGCAGCACTTGCTGCAACTGGACTCTGTCCCCCTTGACCCGAGGCAGTTCCTCACTGAGATCCAGGACGGCCTCCACGCGCCGATCGATCAGATCGCTGCGAACGATCAGCATGGTATCCCGCACGACGCTGTTGATATCGAGCTGGACGAAGTCCGTGCGGTCGTTGCGCAGCATGCTGCGCAGCTTGCGGATGACATCGCCGGCACGCTTGGCGTTGTCGACAATATTGGCAAGACTGACGGCCACCTCATCCAGATCCGGGGTTTCACGAGCGAGGAAGCGGGCGCCGGCCTGCGCGTTGCTCAGTATCGCCGTCAGCGGCTGGTTGAGCTCGTGCGCCAGGGAACCGGAGAGCGCCGACAGCGAGGCCGCCCGCGACAAGTGGGCAAGTTCATCGCGCTGCACCGCCATATCGCGTTCCATGCGCTTGCGTTCCGTAATGTCCGAGATCGAAACGAGGGTGAAATGTCCCTGCGCGATCTGGATCGAAGTCAGTCCGATCTCCACCGCGATCTCGCTGCCATCGCGACGCAGCGCGAACAGCTCGAGTCCGGTTCCCATCGGGCGACTGGTCGGCTTCCCGGCGAAGATGCCCCGCAGATGCGAACGCTCGGCACGATACCTTTCCGGCACCAAGGATTCGATTGCCATTCCGATCAACTGCTCGCCCATGTACCCGAACGTCGACTCTGCCTGATTGTTGCAGAACACGATCGATCCCTTGTCATCGACCAGCAATATGGCAGCGGGCATGGCTTCGACGAGCAGTCGAAAGCGCTCCTCCGCCATGTGGCGGTCGGTGACGTCCAAGACGACACCGTAGCTATGCAAGGGCGCATGATCCGGTCGGAGCAGAATCTTGCCGATGGCAAGCATCCAGCGGGCGCCCGACTCGCCGCTCGCGATCCGGAACTCGATGTGGATATTGCCGTCACCGCGCATCGCCGCAGCAAGCTCGGTCCGAACGCGCTCACGATCGTCCGGCGACACGCGCTGGAGCAGACCTGTCCAATCTGTGCCGTCGCCGGGCGCAAGCCCCAGCAGGGCGCGTGCGGACGGCGACAGCCATGGATCTCTGGCGGAAATGTCCCAACTCCACAGGCCCTGGCCGGAGGCGCTGGCGGCAAGTTCCATCTGCTGTTCGGTTTCGCGCAGGCGCCTGCGCGTCATCGTCAGGTCCGTTGTGCTCTCGGCCGCCTGCAGAACGTCCGTTCCCATCAGATAGGCCATCACCAGCGAAATGCCCAGGAATGGCGGCGCGACCAGCAACGGGGCCGACAGCAAGCCGCTCGTAACGATGGCTTCCCATGTATACGCAAGAAGCAAGAACACGATGATGCTGACGCAAACGGGAATGGCTCGCTGGCGCTCGTTGGAACCGCCACGCAAGCGCACCGCTACGATCGTGTCGACCAGGAATGCAATCATGAGAACGGCATTGACCGTTCCCAGGAACATCCACGGATTCGGCTCGCCGATCGGCGCACTGACGGGGCTGGCACCCCATACATGAATCGGCGTGAGTGCCGCGACTTCACGAAAATTGAGGTTCTCGCCAGTGAGGAAATTGGCTGCCAGCGCAGCAAGCGACAGGCCGATCAATGGCGCGATCCAACCGCGGCGTGACGAGGGGAACTGCTGATGGACGAAAAAAACGAGTCCGATGAGCAGAGTCGTCAGCGGCACGTGCACCCAGAGCAGCAAGCGGGTCCAGTATTCCACGGCGCCCACCCGCATCATCCTCAGTTCGAGTACCGCTATCGTCGCAGCAGACAGGCTGCACAACGCAAAGGTCGGTCGATCCACCAGGCGCCGCCGCCTGAACCAGATCGACAAATCGACGAACGCCAGCACAAGGTTTACAACGGCGATGGTTACCCAGCTTGCGTGTATCCAGTCCATAGCAAGCCATCACGCAGTGGGGGCGCACCGAGTGTTCTCGCAGTTTTTCGCCGCCAGCGCAATGGCGGCGGCAATACTGGCTTTCAGCAACGCTAACGATCGGCTCGAGCTTGCGTGACCCAGTTGATTGCGTCGAGCAGCGCCTGGTCGTCGACCGGCTTGCGCAAGAACATCTTCGCGCCCAGCTCGCGCGCCAGACCATGGATCGACTCGTTGTCGCGCGCCGATACCACGATGACGGGCAGCGAGCTCTGCTTGTCCTTGAGCCGCGCGAGCATCTCCGCACCTGTCATTCCAGGCATGGTGACATCGAGCATGACGCATCCAGGCTCCGCCTCTTCGATCGCGTCAAGGAACAGTTCCGCTGATTCATAGTCGCGCACTTCGTGTCCTGCCGAGCGCAGCAGTCGGCTGAACCCGCAGCGCACATCAGCATCATCGTCTATGACATGAACGACCACACCCTTCGTCAGGCTCACGGGCAGCTCCTGCTCCACTTCGTGCGCGCGTAGGCGGTCTCTCCGGAGACTGACGATACTCGTGTGAGAAGTGGCGGCGTATAGGACCATGATCCAATGCGCCGGTAGCAGCAGAGAGAAGTATCGGATCAGGATGGCGTATCTGGACGGCCAACGCCGAGCGCATCGCAAAGATGGACAAGTTGCGCAACCGAGCGAACTGCCATTTTTTGCATCACACGCCCGCGGTGGACCTTCACTGTCTTGACTCCGATGCCGAGATCTCCCGCGATTTGCTTGTTCAACCGTCCCTTTATCACGTGATCCATCACTTCACGCTCACGCGGCGACAACTGGGAGATTCGTCCGCGGATTTCGATCAGACGGGCCTCTTCGACACTGGCATGCTCGCGGTGCGCGATCGCCGCTTTGACAACCGACAGCAGTGCGGCCTCGTCGACGGGTTTCTCCAGAAAATCGAATGCACCCTGCCGCATCGCCTGAACGCCGATCGATACGGTACCGTGGCCAGTGAGGTACACGACCGGAAGGTTGCCGCCGCGCGCTCGCAACTGATCGTGCAGTTCCGGGCCGGACATCCCCGGCATGCTTACATCCAGCAGGATGCAACCGATGCCGTCGCCCGCTACGTTGTCGAGAAAATCTTGCGCCGCCGGGAAAGACTCGACGTTCCGCCCGGCCGATCGCAACAGCCGCGCAAGGCCATTGCGAACGTTGACGTCATCGTCGATCACATAGACGGTGCCCTTGTCCGTTTCCTTACGGCTTCGCAAGCGAACCCCTCCCTGAACAGGCGCGCGCTCTCCAGACAACTGCCTCGAACGGCGTCTCAGCGGCGGCAGGCTGTGAAGGAGTACGCAGTATCGGAGCCGAGGGAGTAGGGAAGGTTGACCTAGCTCAATCCCGTCCTTACCGGTTGTGCTCGCCCCGGTCGCTTCGACTCGTTAGCCCATGGTCCACTTACCGGCCTGACGCGCTGCGACTACCTTTCATCGGCACACCCGCACCCGGAAGGATCTGTACGGCAGGGGTCATGCGTGCTTGCGGCTGCATGGTGTGGCCTCGCATGTCACATCGGTGGGGGTTGGAACGTCATCCCCACGGCGAACCGCAGGGATCATCGGTACCCGCAGCATCGCGGCAAAGGCAGGCGCGGATCGGCGCGAACGATGCGCGCTAACCTGCCGTGACGAAACAGTTATGGCCTCGCCGCGCCCCGGCTCGGCCGCCGCCCGCATGACGATCCCGCAGCGCCTGTCATGCAACTGCAACGTTCGATTCGTTTCATTGCAACACGGCATGCCTACAAAGGGCGCCGGGCGGGCTGCGCCCGTATCGTTCCGAGACAAGGGGAACTGCCGTGTTGAAAACCATCGCTTCCCGCGTCGCCGTGATCGCCGCCGCCGTGCTGTTCGGCGCGGCCGCGCACGCGACCGACGTCACCGGCGCCGGCTCCAGCTTCGTCTACCCGGTGCTGTCCAAGTGGTCCGCCGCGTACAACGACAAGACCGGCAACCGCATCAACTACCAGTCGATCGGCTCCGGCGGCGGCATCGCGCAGATCAAGGCCGGCACCGTCGACTTCGGCGCCTCCGACGCGCCGCTGAGCGCCGAGGACCTCGCCAAGTTCGGCCTCGGCCAGTTCCCGGTCGTGGTCGGCGGCATCGTGCCGGTGGTCAACGTCGAGGGCGTCGAGCCCGGCCAGCTCAAGCTGGACGGCGCGGTGCTCGCCGACATCTTCCTCGGCAAGATCGCCAAGTGGAACGACCCGGCGATCGCCGGCCTCAATCCGGGCCTGGCGCTGCCGGCCAAGGCGATCACCGTGGTGCACCGCTCCGACGGCTCGGGCACCTCGTACAACTTCACCAACTACCTGTCGAAGGTCAGCCCGCAGTGGAAGTCCAAGGTGGGCTTCGGCACCTCGGTGGCGTGGCCGACCGGCCTGGGCGGCAAGGGCAACGAGGGCGTGTCCGCCTACGTCGGCCAGATCAAGAACGCGATCGGCTACGTCGAGTACGCCTACGCGCTGCAGAACAAGATGACCTACGCGCAGCTCAGGAACGCGGCCGGCCACTACGTCGAGCCGAACGCCAAGGCGTTCGCCGCCGCGGCCGCCACCGCCGACTGGGCCGGCGCCAGGGACTTCAACCTGATCATGACCGACGCGCCGGGCGCCGACGCGTGGCCGATCACCGCGACCACCTGGGCGATCATGTACAAGCAGCCGAAGAACGCCGAGCGCAGCAAGGCCGCGTTCGGCTTCTTCAAGTGGGCGTTCGAGAACGGCCAGCAGCAGGCCGCGTCGCTGGACTACGTGGCGCTGCCGCAGGCGCTGGTCGAGCGCATCGAGAGCTACTGGAAGGCCGAGTTCAAGCAGTAACGAAGTCCGACAGACAGAGCACGATGCGGGCGCGCGCGCCGGACCACGGCGCGCGCGCTTCGCGCTGACCGAACGAACCCGAGCATGCACGCGACCACCACCCTGCCCCGACCGCGCGACAACGGCGCCGACCTGCGCAGCGCGCGCGACGCGCGCCACGACCGCCTGTTCCGCTACGCGCTGATGGGCTGCGCGCTGCTGGTGCTGGCCGCGCTGCTGGGCGCCGCCGCCTCGACCGCGTGGGGCGGCCGGCTCGCCTTCGAGACGTTCGGCTTCAAGTTCCTGTGGAGCGAGGCGTGGGACGCCGTCAACGGCGACTTCGGCGCGCTGGTGCCGATCTACGGCACCGTCGTCACCGCGCTGATCGCGATGCTGATCGCGGTGCCGGTCAGCTTCGGCATCGCGCTGTTCCTGACCGAGGTGGCGCCCAACTGGATGCGCACGCCGATCGCCGCCGCGGTCGAGCTGCTGGCCGGCATTCCCTCGATCATCTTCGGCATGTGGGGCCTGTTCGTGTTCGCGCCGTTCCTTGCCGAGCACGTCGAGCCGTGGGTCAACGACCACCTCGGCACGATCCCCGGCGTCGGCGTGCTGTTCCAGGGGCCGCCGCTCGGCATCGGTATGCTCACTGCCGGCATCGTGCTGGCGATCATGGTCATTCCCTATATCTCCTCGGTGATGCGCGAAGTGTTCCTGACCGTGCCGACGCGGCTGAAGGAGTCCGCCTACGCGCTCGGCTCGACCACCTGGGAAGTGGTCTGGGACGTGGTGCTGCCGTACACGCGCTCGGCGGTGATCGGCGGCATCTTCCTCGGCCTCGGCCGCGCGCTGGGCGAGACGATGGCGGTGACGTTCGTGCTCGGCAACGCGCACCAGTTGAGCGCCTCGCTGCTGATGCCGAGCAACTCGATCGCCTCGGTGATCGCCAACGAGTTCACCGAGGCCTACACCGACCTGCACCGCTCCGCGCTGATCGCGCTGGGTTTCCTGCTGTTCCTGGTCACCTTCGTGGTGCTGGCGCTCGCCAAGCTGATGCTGGTGCGCCTGGCCCGCCGGGAGGGCGCGTGATGGCCGGCAGCGCTTCGCTGTACCGCCGGCGCGCCATCAAGAACGCGCTTGCGCTCGGCCTCGGCGTGATCGCCACGCTGTTCGGCCTGTTCTGGCTGGTGTGGATCCTCGGCGTCACCTTCATCCGCGGCATCGACGCGCTGAAGCCGGCGCTGTTCACGCAGATGACGCCGCCGCCCGGCGCCGACGGCGGCCTCGCCAACGCCTTCTTCGGCAGCATGCTGATGAGCCTGATGGCGCTGGCGATCGGCGCGCCGATCGGCGTCTGCGCCGGCACCTGGCTGGCGGAATACGCGCGCCGGACCAGGCTCGGCGGGACGATCCGCTTCCTCAACGACATCCTGCTGTCGGCGCCGTCGATCGTGCTCGGCCTGTTCGTCTACACCCTGGTGGTGGCGCACACCAGGCAGTTCTCCGCGCTGGCCGGCGCGCTGGCGCTGGCGCTGCTGGTGATCCCGGTGGTGGTGCGCACCACCGACGAGATGCTGCAACTGGTGCCGTCGACGATGCGCGAAGCCGCGCTGTCGCTGGGCGTGCCGCAGTGGAAGATGGTGCTGCAGATCCTGCTGCGCGCCTCGCGCGCCGGCATCGTCACCGGCATCCTGCTGGCGCTGGCGCGCATCAGCGGCGAAACCGCGCCGCTGCTGTTCACCGCCCTCAACAACCAGTTCTGGAGCGCGGACGTCACCAAGCCGATGGCCAGCGTGCCGGTGGTGATCTTCCAGTTCGCGATGAGCCCGTTCGAGAGCTGGCACGCGCTGGCCTGGGCGGGCGCCTTCGTCGTGACCCTGTTCGTCCTCGCGCTCAGCCTGATTTCCCGTTTCCTGCTTGCGCGCAGCAAGGTGACCCATGACTGACAGCGCCGCCGTCTCGACCGCCCACGCCGTCGCCGCGCCCGCGCCGGACGCACCCAAGATCGCGGTGCGCAACCTCGACTTCTTCTACAAGGACTTTCGCGCGCTGAAGGGCATTTCGCTGGACATCCCGACCCGCCAGGTCACGGCGATCATCGGGCCGTCCGGCTGCGGCAAGTCGACGCTGCTGCGCGTGCTCAACCGCATCTACGCGATCTACCCGAAGCTGCAGGCGCGCGGCGAGGTGCTGCTGGACGGCGAGAACATCCTCGACCCGCACTACTCGCTGAACCGCCTGCGCAGCAAGGTCGGCATGGTGTTCCAGAAGCCGGTGCCGTTCCCGATGTCGATCCACGACAACATTGCCTACGGCATCCGCCACCACGAGAAGCTCGGCCGCGCCGAGATGGACGCGCGCGTCGAGCAGGCGCTGCGCCAGGCCGCGCTGTGGGACGAGGTCAAGGACAAGCTGAAGCAGAACGCGCTCGGACTGTCCGGCGGCCAGCAGCAGCGCCTGTGCATCGCCCGCGCGATCGCGCTGCGGCCCGACGTGCTGCTGCTGGACGAGCCCACCTCGGCGCTCGATCCCATCGCCACCGGCCGCATCGAGCAGCTCATCGAGGAGCTGAAGCGCGACTACACCATCGTGATCGTCACCCACAACATGCAGCAGGCTGCGCGCTGCTCCGATCTCACGGCGTTCATGTATCTCGGCGAGCTGGTCGAGTTCGACCGCACCGAGACGATCTTCACGCGGCCGGCGAAGCGGCAGACCGAGGATTACATTACGGGGCGCTTCGGGTAGGACAGGAGGCGGGAGGCGCGGCGGGATACCGGAAGCGGAAACGGAACGTACCCTCCACGCCGTCATCCCGGCGCAAGTCGGAGCGACAAACAGGAATCGGCAACGCAATCGAGGCGCATCCATGAGCACACCTCACGACCACATCCTCAAGAGCTACGACGCCGAGCTGGCCCGCCTCACCGGCGAGATCGTGCGCATGGGCGAGATCGCCGTGGCCCAGCTGGAGGCGGCGATCGACGTGCTGGTGCGCCGCGACAGCAAGGCCGCGCAGCGCGTGATCGACAACGACGATGCAATCGACGCGCTCGAGCACGAGGTCAGCCAGGACGTGGTGCGCCTGCTGGCGCTGCGCCAGCCGATGGCGCGCGACCTGCGTGAGATCCTCGCCGCGCTGCGCATCGCCGCGGCGATCGAGCGCATCGGCGACTACGCCGCCAACGTCGCCAAGCGATCGATGACGCTGAACACGATGGCGCCGGTGGCGGCGGTGCGCGGCCTGCCCGGCCTGGCGGCGCTGGCCGGCCAACTGGTCCGCGAGGTGCTGGCCGCGTACCGCGACCGCGACGCCGACCGCGCGCGCGCCGCATGGTCGCGCGACGCCGAACTGGACGCCATGTACACCGGCCTGTTCCGCGAGCTGCTGACCTACATGATGGAAGACCCGCGCAACATCACGCCGTGCACGCACCTGCTGTTCATGGCCAAGAACATCGAGCGCATCGGCGACCACGCCACCAACATCGCCGAGAACGTCTGGTACGTGGTGCACGGCGAGGAGATCGCAGGCGTGCGCCAGAAGGGCGATCTCACCACGATCCCGCAACTGCCCGACCTGCCGCGCTGATGCCGCGCCGGCGCGGCCGTCGCCGCGTTTGGCCGTCCATACGCGCTTGACACGCGGACCGCATCCGCCGCATGCTCGGCCGATGCGGACCGCCTCCCGCCCGTTCCCGCTCATCCCTTCGGCCGCCGCCTGCGGCCGATGTCTCTGTCGCCGCTGACGCGACCCTGCGGCCGTCCGGCCGCAACGCTCCCTTAACCCTTCACGCGCGAGGCTCTGCGGGCTTCGCGCCGGCTCCATGCCTACCCGTTCCCCCCACGAGGACGCCTCCATGATCCACGCGAGCATCACCGACACCATCGGCCGCACCCCCATCGTGCGCATCAACCGCCTCGCACCCGCGGGCATCGAGATGTACGTCAAGGTCGAAGCCTTCAATCCCGGCGGCTCGGTCAAGGACCGCCTGGCGCTGGCGGTGATCCTCGACGCCGAACAGCGCGGCCTGCTCAAGCCCGGCCAGACCGTGGTCGAGGCGACCAGCGGCAACACCGGCGTGGCGCTGGCGATGGTGTGCGCGGCGCGCGGCTACCCGTTCGTCGCGTTCATGACCGAAACCTTCTCGATCGAGCGCCGCAAGCTGATGCGCGCCTACGGCGCCAAGGTGATCCTGACCCCGGCGTCCGAGCGCGGCAGCGGCCTGGTGCGCGCCGCCGAGGCCTACGCGAAGAAGCACGGCGCCTACCTGACCCGGCAGTTCGACAATCCCGCCAATCCCGCCTACCACCGCCAGACCACCGCCGCGGAAATCCTCAGCGACTTCGCCGGACGCCGCCTCGACTGGTTCGTCAGCGGCTGGGGCACCGGCGGCACGCTGACCGGCGTCGGCGAGGTGCTGCGCGCGGCGCGCCCCGAAGTGCGGATCGTCGCCGCGGAGCCAGTCAACGCCGCGCTGCTGAAAGGCGAGGAGTGGCACTCGCACAAGATCCAGGGCTGGACGCCGGACTTCGTGCCGGCGGTGCTGAACAAGGCGGTCGCGCACCGCATCGCCACCGTCGACGAAGTCGTCGCCCGCGACACCGCGCGCCAGCTTGCGCAGAAGGAAGGCATTTTCGTCGGCCTCTCCGCCGGCGCCACCTTCGCCGCGGCGCTGGACATCGCAAAGCAGGCGCGTGCGGGCGACGTGGTCCTCGCCATGCTGCCCGACACCGGCGAACGCTACCTCAGCACCTTCCTGCTGGAAGGCGTCAACGAGGGCACCGACGAGGACTGGCAGGCGGCGATTGCCTGAGCCGCCCGTCGCAGGAACCTGCACGCAGGTGCGCTCCTCGCAGGAGCCTGCGTGCAGGCGGCCGCAACCTCGCAGCGTGCGCCGTAGGGTGGGCCTTGGCCCACCATCGCCATGCCAACGTGCACCGCACCATGAGGCGCCGCGTTCGGTGGGCTGAAGCCCACCCTACGCCCACCCGACGCGTAGCACGTATTCGCGGCGCGCTACCCGCGCCGCTCGCGCGCCCAGCGCAGCAGGCCGTAGATGCTGATCGCGATCCAGAAGCACTGGATCACGAAGGCCGACAGGTTGAAGGTCTTGAACAGCGACAGCAGCACCAGCAGCGAGCCGATGCCGTTCAAGAGCAAGTAGGTCACGCCGCGGCCGTCCAGGTGGCGCGTCTGCATCAGCAGGTACGCGACCAGCACCATCGCCACGCCGGCAAGGCCGGCCCAATCCTGCCAAGTCAGGCTCATGACGCAGCTCCGCGCTGGCGCAGCGCCTCGAACAGCGCGACGCCGGTGGCCACCGAGACGTTCAGGCTCTCCATCGCGCCGGGCATCGGGATGCGCGCGACGAAGTCGCAGGCCTCGCGCGTCAGCCGGCGCATGCCCTCGCCTTCGCCGCCCAGCACCAGCGCCAGCGGGCCCTTCAGGTCCAGCGCATACAGCGATTGTTCGGTGTCGCCGGCCAGGCCGACCAGCCACACGCCGGCATCCTTGAGCGTGCGCAGCGCACGCGCGAGGTTGGTAGCGGCGACCAGCGGAACCTGGTCGGCGCCGCCCGCCGAGGCGCGCCGCACCACCGGCGTCAGTCCGACCGCACGGTCCTTCGGCACAACCACGGCGGTGACGTTCGCCGCCGCCGCGCTGCGCAGGCAGGCGCCGAGGTTGTGCGGATCGGTGACGCCGTCCAGCACCAGGAACAGCGCGCCGGCGCCGGCGCGCTCGGCCAGCGCCGGCAGCTCGGCGTCGCCGCGCGGCGGCGGCGTCTCGTAGCGCGCGGCCACGCCCTGATGCCGCGCCGCGCCGGCGACGCGGTCGAGCTGGTCGCGCGGACGCGCATGCACCGGAATCTTCAGCGCGCGCGCCTGCTCGAGCAGCTCGGCGACGCGCGGGTTGTGCGAGCCCTGTTCCACCAGCAGCTCGCGCACGCGCTGCGGATCGTTGGCCAGCGCGCCCTCGACCGGATTGATGCCGACGATCCAGGTTTCGCTCATGCACGCCCCTTGTCGCGCACTAGGCGGAAGTCGATCTTGCGATCCTCCAGGCTGGCGCGCAGCACCTGCACGCGCACCGCGTCGCCGAGGCGGAAGCGTGCGCGCGCGCGTTCGCCTTCGAGCAGGTGGCGGATCGGGTCGAAGTGGTAGTAGTCGTTCGGCAACTGCGAGATGTGCACCAGCCCGGACACTTTCGATTCGACCAGCTCGACGAACAGCCCGAACGAGGTGACGCCGGTGACGATGCCGTCGAATTCCTCGCCGACGTGCTTCTCCATCCACGCGCACTTGTAGCGCTCGTCGACGTCGCGCTCGGCCTCCTCGGCGCGGCGCTCGCGCTGCGAACAGTGCACCGCCATGCCGGCCATCTCGACTTCGCTGTAGCGGTATTCGGACGGCTTGCCCTTGGTCAGCGCGTGACGGATCGCGCGGTGCACCAGCAGGTCGGGGTAGCGGCGGATCGGCGAGGTGAAGTGCGCGTAGGCGTCGAGCGCCAGGCCGAAGTGGCCGTTGTTGGCCGGGTGGTACACCGCCAGGCTCTGCGCGCGCAGCAGCACCGACTGGATCAGCGCGGCCTCGGGGCGCTTGCGCACCTTGTGCAGCAGCGCGGAGAAATCGGCCGGCGTCACCTCGCCGGCAGGCGGCAGGCGCAGCTTGAACTCGCGCAGGAACTGCTGCAGGTCCTCGTACTTGTCGTCCGGCGGCGGCGCATGCACGCGGTACGGCGAGGGCACCTTGCGCTTGGCGAGGAACTTCGCCGCCTGCACGTTGGCGGCGATCATGCACTCCTCGATCAGGCGATGCGCGTCGTTGCGCACTTCCGCGCCCAGCGCCACCACCTCGCCGGACGGCGCCAGCCGGAACTTCACCTCGCGGCTGTCGAAGTCGATCGCGCCGCGGCGCTGGCGCGCCTTGGCCAGCAGCTTGTACAGGTGATGCAGGCGCTCGAGCTGCGGCAGCAGGTCGGCCAGTTCGGCGCGCGCGTCGGCGTCCTTCTCGCCGATCGCCTGCCAGACGCGGTTGTAGGTCAGGCGCGCGTGCGAGCGCATCACCGCCGGATAGAAGCGCGAGCGCCCCACTTCGCCGTCGTGGTCGACCAGCATGTCGCAGACCATGCACAGCCGCTCGACCTGCGGGTTCAGCGAGCAGATGCCGTTGGACAGCGTCTCCGGCAACATCGGCACCACGAAGCCGGGGAAGTACACCGAGGTGCTGCGCTTGTACGCTTCCTCGTCCAGCGCGCCGCCGGAATGCACGTAGTGCGAGACGTCGGCGATCGCGACCACCAGCCGGAAGCCGTCCGCGTGCGGCTCCGCGTAGACCGCGTCGTCGAAGTCCTTCGCATCCTCGCCGTCGATGGTGACCAGCGGCAGCGCGCGCAGATCGACACGGCCCTCGCGGTCGGCGCGCTCCACCTGCGGCGCGATGTCCGCGGCGGCGCGCAGCACGCCCTGCGGCCACGCGTGCGGCAGGTCGTGGCTGGCGATCGCCATCTGCACCACCAGCGAAGGCGTCAGGCGCTCGCCGAGCACCGCCAGCACGCGCCCCAACGGGCCGCGGTAGGCGGTGGGCTGGTCGGTGATCTCGGCCACCACGATCTGCCCCGAGCGCGCGCCGCTCTCCTGCCCCGGCGGGATCAGGATGTCCTGGTGCAGGCGGCGATCGTCGGGCGCCACCACGGTGACACCATTGTCCACGACCACGCGCCCGACCAGCCGCGGCGAGCGCCGCTCCAGCACCTCGGCGATCGCGCCCTGCCTGCGGCCGCGGCGGTCGAGGCCGACGATGCTGATCAGCACGCGGTCGCCGTGCAGCACCTGGCGCATCTGCGCGGGCGAAAGATAGACGTCCTCGCCGCCCTCGTCGGGGCGCAGGAAACCGTAGCCTTCCGCGTTGGCCAGCACCACGCCGGCGATCAGGTCGAGCTTGTTCACCGGGCCGTAGCCGCCGCGCCGGTTCAGCAGCAGTTGGCCGTCGCGCAGCATCGCGGCGAGGCGCTTGCCGAGCGCTTCGATCTCGGAATCGCTGCGCAGGCCCAGCGCCTCGGCGATCGTTTCCGCGGGCATCAGCGCGCCGCGCTCGGCCAGCAGGGCGAGGATCGCCTCGCGGCTGGGAATCGGCTGCGCGTAACGCTGCGCCTCGCGTTCGGCCTGCGGATCGTGGATCGGCCGCGCCGGCGTGGCATCACGGCTGGCGCGCGGGCGCTTGACGGCGCGCTTGGGGTGCGCGTCCTGGCTGTGTGCGGAACGGGAGCGGCTCTTGCGTCGGGACATCTGGGAACCTCTGGATACGAATGGGAGTCCGCGCTGCGGACGCAGCGGAGGCATGCCTCCGTCCCCATCCAGCGTTGCGCGAGAGATTCGACCTCTCGGCAGCCGTTGGGCAAGTGCGGGGTTTCGTCGCGATCGCGAGGGATTGCATCGCGATCGGCACCCCTGCTGCGCAAGGGATTTGCCGCCGTGGCAGAAGGAGCCGTATGCGCGCTTCGCGCCGGAACGGATCCGCTGTTCCCGGCCAGCCTGCGGTAGCGCCGCCAGATTTGCAAGGACCGATTGACAAGCGCGGTGCGCCTGCCTATCGTACGCGGCTCCCAGCGGCGCCCCGGCGCCGTCCGCGGCCTTGCCCAGGTGGCGGAATTGGTAGACGCACTAGTTTCAGGTACTAGCGGGTAAAACCGTGGAGGTTCGAGTCCTCTCCTGGGCACCATATTGAAGCCGAAAGAGCCTGCGCAAGCGGGCTCTTTCGTTTTCGTGCAAACGCGACCGGCGCCCGGACGCCGTCCGGCCTTCGCGCTACCATGACCCTACCGCCGGGCCATTCTTCCCGCGCGGGCGGGCCGGTCCGAGATGTTCCCCAGCGCAGACGACATCCTCTTCCTCAACCGCGCCAGCGGTGCGGTCGAGTGGATGGACCTTCTGCGCAACGCGCTCGTGCGCTGCCATGGCCCCGCCATCGAGGTCGAACTGCAGCGTCCACACCCCGGCGACGCCTTCGGGTTCGACGCCGGCGCGGATGCCGACGAAGCCGCCACGCTGCGCATCGACGACGACGACGGCGCGCCGCTCGCCCGCCTGCGCCTGCACGTGCCCGGACACGCGGATGTCGGCAATGCGCTGCGACCGCACCTCGGCCATCTCGCCGCGCTGCTGGCGCTGGAGCGCGCGCGGCAGAAATCGCACCTGGCCGACCTGCTGGTCGACCTGTCCTACATCCTGCTGTTCGAAGAGGACCTCGGCACCCTGCTGCAGGGCGTGATCGGCTACATCTACCGCCGCTTCCACCTGTCGCTGGCGACGATCGGCCTGATCGACCCGCAGAGCGGGCAATTGAGCCTGCGCGCGTTCGCCGGCGAATCGCGCTTCCCGCTGGAGCTCGGCCACAGTTGGCCGGCCGACCGCGGCATCACCGGACGCGCGCTGCGCACGCGCGCGGCGGTGTTCGTCGCCGACGTCGGCGCCGACCCCGACTACATCGAGGGCAACGCGCTGACCCGCGCCGAGCTGGTCATACCGATCCGCCACCGCGGCGAGATCCTCGGCATGCTCAACCTGGAAAGCCCCGCCGCGGAGAGCTTCAGCGCCGACGCTCGCGCCATCCTCGACCTGCTCGCCGACCAGATCGGCGGCGTGCTGCACCTGACCATGCTGAAGCTGCGCCTGCAGGAAGTGAACGACGCCACCCAGGTGATGGTCTCGGAACTGGCGGCGCTGAACGAGAAGCTGCGGCGCGCCAATCGCCGGCTCGCCGCCACCGCGATGCGCGACACCCTGACCGGCATCGGCAACCGCCGCGGCTTCGATCTCGGCCTGCGCCGCGCCTGGGCGCAGGCGCGGCGGCGGCGGCACTCGCTGGCGCTGCTGCTGATCGACATCGACCACTTCAAGGCCTTCAACGATCGCCACGGCCACCCCGCCGGCGATGCCTGTCTGCGCAGCATCGGCCAGGCCATCCGCGGCTCGCTGCGCGGCGACGACATCGTCTGCGCGCGCTATGGCGGCGAGGAATTCGCCGTGGTGCTGGGCGACGCCGGCCGCGAACAGGGCATGCTGGTGGCCGAACGCATCCGCAACGCGGTGCGCGCGCTGGCGTTGCCGCATCCCGACGCACCCGGCGGCCGCGTCAGCCTCAGCGTCGGCGTCGCCGCGGCGACGCCGCGCGCGGGCACGCCCGCCGCGGAACTGGTGCAGGCCGCGGACGCGGCGCTGTACCGCGCCAAGCAGAACGGACGCGATCGCGTCGAGATCGACGGCGAGCTGCCCGACGCGCAACGCGCCCAGGCCTGACGTTTCCATGCGCCGATCCGGAATCCGGTGCGCGCGACGCTTCGCGCCCGCCCCTGCGGCTGCCGGGAATCGTCGGGAAGCGGTGACGCGGTTGCGGACAAAGGCCCGGCGCCGCGCGCCGCATCCTCAGCCGGCCACGACGCCCTTGCCCGGGTCCGGCGGCCCCTTCAGCTCGACCGTGTTGCCCTCGGGATCCTGCAGATAGAGCGACAAGCCCTCGCCTTCCGCGCCGTAGCGCGAGCCGACCTCGCCGACCTCCACGCCGTGCGCCTCGAGATGCGCACGGATCGCCTCGACATCGAACGGCTCCACGCGCAGGCACAGATGGTCGAGGTTGTGCCCTTCCGCCCCCGGCGCCGCCCCGCCCATGCGCCCCAGCTTGCCGTCGACGCCGATCACGTCGATCAGCGACCGCCCCGCACGCAACTGCACCAGCCCGATCCCGTCCTGCCGCCGCTCTTCGTGGCACCCGAGCACGTCGCAATAGAAACGCACCAGCGCCGCCTGGTCGCGGGCGCGGAGGACCAGGTGGTCGATCTGTTGGATGTCGAATGGGGGCATGGACAGGTCGCCTTCTCGCAGGGCAGATGCGTAGTTAAGCCGCGTAGCGGCCCGGCCGGCAACACCCGGACGGCAGGCTCTCCCCGGCGCGTGCTGCCCTGACATGCGCCGCATGCCTGTAGCGTTCGCTCAGCATGACCATGGCGATGCTTTCCTGTTCGTGCAGCGGACAGTATGCCCACCGGAAGGCGTTCGATGCAGCGCCCGGCGCTCGTCTCAACGCCGATCGGGCTCGGCGCCCAGACGTTTCGCTGCCCCACGCATGCCGCGCTCGACGGCCACGAACACGGGCTCCGGAAAGCGCGGCGGCAGGCGGCGGCCGACGCGGTCGAGCGCCCGCGGCGTCTGCTCGATCAGCGCGTCGACCAGCGCCGGCGCCTCGGGCAGGCCCAGCCGTTCTGCCATCGCCACCCAGTGCCAGCGGTGGATGTCGCGCCAGACGTAATGACGGTTCTTGCCCTCCACCGCCATCGCCATGCGCGCCTTGTGCGGGGCGATCTGGCGCGCGCCGGAGCCGAGGATCGGCCACAGCGAGAGGATGTCGTACAGCGGCGTCAGGCGGTAGGCGCCGCCGGGCAACAGGTGCAGGCTGAAGTTCTTGGCGTGGCCGTCGGTGGCGGCCAGCAGCCAGAACAGCAACTGCGCGCGGAAGAACGTGCGGCGGTCCTCGTCGGCCTGCTCGGAGCCGCGCAGCAGATCCATGATCGCGCGGATGCCGGGACCGCGATCGGCCTCGTAGCGGCGCGAGGACGGCAGGCCCAGTGCCTGGCAGCAGTCTTCCTGGGGCAAGCGTTGCCACCAGCGGCCGGTGCGCGCGAGCCGGCGGTCGAAGCGCTCGACGATCAGCACCTTCTGGTTTTCGAAGCGGCCGATCTCGACGCGCGCGACCGGCAGGCCAAGCTCGCGCGCCAGTTCCATGCACAGCCATTCCAACTCGACCGAATAGCCGAGGTCGGCACGCACGTTGCCGACCAGGCCCAGCGGCAGTTTGAAGATGTGCGTGCTCGGCGTCGATTCGCGCGGGATGCACCAGCGATCCTTGTGCCACAGCAGCGCTGTTTTCTCCTGCGCGCCGGCGATGGACAGGCGGAAGGCGTCGCTGTCGGCCGCCTCGAACGCGCGCCCCGCGACGGCGTCGCGCAGCACCCGCGCCACGCCGGCTTCGTCCAGCGGCTCGGCCACGATGCGATGTGCGTCGCCCGGCGCCGCGTCCGCCGGCACGAGCTGCACCGCGCCGGCGCAGTCGCGGCCGATCGCGGCGAGCAGGTCGAACGCCTGCGTGGATGCTGCATCGTAGCGGTCGCGCAGCCGGCGCAGGATGCGCGGATTGTCGGGAATCAGGTTCTCGAACCACGCCGCCACGACGGCGCCGCGCATCGGCACCGCCCTGTCCGTGCCGTGGCTGCGCGCAAACGGCAGCGACAGCGACAGCGGCCGGCCCTCGGGCGCCTCGACCCATTCGGCCGCGTAAACCAGGCTGTCGGCGCCGGTGCGCGTGCGTTCCCAGCGGCCGACGTAGTGGCCGTTCATCCAGATGTCGAGCGCGGCGATGCGGCGCGCCATCGCTTACCACTCCGGCCGCTTCGCCGGTTTGGCGGCTCCCGCAGGCTCGCCCTTGGCGCGCAGCGCGAGCTCCAATCCGAGCAGCAGGCTCAGGCGATGGATGCGGTCGAACGAGGCGCGGCCGGCGTTGTTCTCCAGTTTCGACACCGCCTGCACGGTGACACCCAGCGCCTTGGCGACGTCGGCCTGCGTCAGGCCGCGGCGAATGCGCGCGGCGCGCAGCAGGGTACCCAGCTGGTCGGGGACGCGGATGATGTCCATGCGATCAACCTACAGGTTGATTCGACAAAAATCAACTTACAGGTTGAATATCCGCGAATCAACCTGAAGGTTGATTAACGTGATCCAAGCCGGTCCGCGCGGGGCACCGGAAACGCGAAGGGGCCCGCGGGGGCCCCTTTGCCTGGTACGCAGCGCTCCGCTCAAGCAAACGGATCGTGCAGCACGATGGTGTCGTCGCGGTCGGCGCCGGTGGCGACGATGGCGAGCGGGCAGCCGGAGAGTTCCTCGACGGCGCGCAGGTACGCGCGCGCGGCGGCGGGCAGCTTGTTCCAGTCGCGCACGCCGGAGGTGGGTTCCTCCCAGCCGGGGAATTCCAGGTACACCGGCTTGCACTCGGCCCAGCCGGCGGCGTCCAGCGGCGCCAGCTCGCGGCGCTTGCCGCGGTATTCGTAGGCGATGCAGACCTTGATCGACGGCAGGCCGTCGAGCACGTCGAGCTTGGTGATGGCGAGGCCGGAGATCGCGTTGATCTGCACGGCGCGCTTCAGCGCGACCAGGTCGATCCAGCCGCAGCGGCGCGGACGGCCGGTGCTGGCGCCGAACTCGGCGCCGCGCTTGCGCAGCAGCTCGCCCATCTCGTCCTCGAGCTCGGTCGGGAACGGGCCGCCGCCGACGCGCGTCGCGTAGGCCTTGCAGATGCCGAGCACGTAGTCGATGTCGCAGGCGCCGACGCCGGTGCCGGCCAGCGCGCCGCCGACGGTGGTGTTCGACGAGGTGACGTACGGATAGGTGCCGTGGTCGACGTCGAGCAGCGCGCCCTGCGCGCCTTCGTAGAGGATGTGTTGGCCGGCCAGGCGCGCGTCGTGCAGCAGCGTGGCGACGTCGGCGATCATCGGGTTGAGGTATTCGCCGTAGGCGAGCGCCTCGTCCAGCGTCTTCTGGTAATCGACCGCCTCGGCCTTCAGCCAGTGGGTCAGCACGAAGTTGTGGTAGTCGAGCACTTCGCGCAGCTTGCCGGGCAGCTCGTGCGGGTACATCAGGTCGGCCACGCGCACGCCGCGACGCGCGGCCTTGTCCTCGTAGGCCGGGCCGATGCCGCGGCCGGTGGTGCCGATGGCCTTGGCACCGGAGGCCTTCTCGCGCGCCTGATCGAGCGCGATGTGGTAGGGCATGATCAGCGGCGTCGCCGGGCTGATCTTCAGGCGCGAACGCACCTCCACGCCCTGCGCCTCGAGTTCCTCGACCTCCTGCTTCAGCGCCGCCGGCGACAGCACCACGCCGTTGCCGATCAGGCACTGCACGCCGGGGCGCAGGATGCCGGACGGGATCAGGTGCAGCACGGTCTTCTTGCCGCCGATCACCAGCGTGTGGCCGGCGTTGTGGCCGCCCTGGAAGCGCGCGACCGCGCCGACGCGCTCGGTCAGCAGGTCGACGATCTTGCCTTTGCCTTCGTCGCCCCACTGCGCGCCGAGGATTACGACTGACTTGCCCATGATGTTCTCGCCTGATGTGACCCCGTCGCAGGACGAGGCTTGCCGAAAGACCACTTCGATACTTCCCCGCGCGGCATGCGGCGCGCTTCGCTTGCTGCATCCCACGGTGCTCGCCGTCCACGCCTGCCCCCGCGCAGACGGGTTGGGCCGTCCGCCGGAGGCGGGCGGCGGATCCGGCGCTGCACGCCTCGATCCGCCCTACGCATGCTTTTCCACGCGGCATGCGGCGCACTTCGCTTGCCGCACCTCGCGCCGCACGGCACACCTACGGGCGCGAAGTGCCCCGGAGGCCACCCCACCCCAACCCTCTCCCGCCGGCGGGAGAGGGGGTCAATCCGCAACGTTGCTTGTCCCGGGTCCAGGGCTCCGAGTCAACGCACCAGCCGCAGCGCCACCAGCCCGACCGCGATCGCCGCGGCGCCGATCAGGCGCAGCGTGCGCGGTTGCAGCTTCCGCGCCTCGGCGGCCATGCGCTGCCAGCCGCGCGGGGCGGCGAACAGCGCCAGCCCTTCCAGCACCAGCACCAGGCACAGCGCCGCGGCGAGGTTGTGCGGCATCGGCGCGACTCAGCGCTTGGGTTCTTCGCTGAACTGGCGCATGAAGTCCGAGCCGGGGTCGAGCAGGATCACGCTCTTGCCGTCGCCCAGCGCGGTGCGATAGGACTGCAGGCCGCGGTAGAACGCGAAGAAGCCGGCATCCTTGCCGTAGGCCGCGGCGTAGATTGCCGCCGCCTTGGCGTCGCCGTCGCCGCGCACCTGCGCGGCCTGCTTCTGCGCGTCGGCCAGCAGCACCTGCTTCTGGCGGTCGGCGTCGGCCTCGATCTTGGCGGCCTCTTCCTTGCCGGTGGAGCGCAGCGCGTTGGCGATGCGCAGGCGCTCCGCCTTCATGCGGTTGTAGACCGATTCGCTGACCTCGTCCGGCAGGTCGATGCGCTTGATGCGCACGTCGGTGACGGCGATGCCGAGCGTCTTGCGCGTGGCCGCGTCGGTGAGCTGGCGCACGCGCTCGGTGATGTCCTGGCGGCCGCCGGAGATCAGCTCGTCGAGCGGACGCGCGTTGACCTCGAAGCGCAGCGCGTCCTTGACGATGGGCGTCAGCCGCTGCGCCGCCTGCAACTCGTCGCCGGCGGTGGCGCGATAGTAGGCGGCCACGTCGGCGATGCGCCACTTCACGTAGAAGTCGACGTTGACGCTCTTCTTCTCGGCAGTGAAGTAGCGCTCCGGCTGCGCCTCGAGCGTGAGGATGCGCTTGTCGAAGCGCACCACCTGCTGCACCAGCGGCAACTTGAAGTGCAGGCCCGTCGCGTAGTCGGTGGCGACGATGCGGCCGAACTGCAGCAGCAGCGCGGTCTGCCCCTCACCCACCACGAACGCGCCGTTCATGCCGACCAGCACGATCAGCGCGGCGATGATCGCGGATAACGCCTTCATGGCTTGTCTCCCGTTGCGCCAGCGTCGTTGGCGGACGCCGCGCCGGCGACGGCCCCGGGCAGCGCGCGGGCCGGCGCCGCGGCGCCGTCGGGCTGCAGGTAGATCAGGTTCTTGCCGCGGCTGCCGTCGATCACCTTGGGAGCGCCCGCCAGCACCTTCTCGACGGTTTCCAGCCACAGGCGCCGCTTGGTCACGTCGGGCGCGGCTCGGTACTGCTGCAGGATCTGCTCGAAGCGCGAGGACTCGCCTTCGGCGCTGGCGACGCGCTCGGCCTTGTAACCCTGCGCGTCGGCGGTGATGCGCGCCGCCTCGCCGCGCGCCTCGGGCACCACCTTGCTGGCGTAGGCCTGCGCCTCGTTCTCGATGCGCTGCTTGTCCTCGCGCGCGTTGTTGACGTCGTCGAACGCCGCCTTCACTTCCTGCGGCGGCGAAACGTTCTGGAAGTTCACTTCGGTGACGGTGAGGCCGCAGTCGTAGCCGTCCAGGATCTTCTGCAGCGCGTCGCGCGTCTTCGACACCAGCTCGGCGCCCTGCGCGGACAGGATCGTGTCCATGGTGTTGGCGCCGACCACCGAGCGCACCGAAGCCTCGGCGGCCTGGCGCAGCGTGTCCTCGGGGTCGCGCATCGAGAACAGGTACTTGCGCGCGTCGGAAATCTGGAACTGCACGTTGAAGTCCACCAGCACGATGTTCTCGTCGTTGGTGATCATGCGCACCTGGTCGGTGACCGACTTGACCTGCGTGGTCTCGACCTTGGTCACCGATTCGACCGGATGCGGGAACTTCAGGTGGAAGCCGGGCGGCAGCACGCGCTCGAAGCGGCCGAAGCGCAGCACCACGCCGACCTGGCGCGCGTTGATCACGGTGAACGAATCGATCAGCACCAGCGCCAGCACCACGGCCAGCAGGATCGAGAACAGCCCGCCGCCACCGCCGCCGAAGCGGCCGAAGCGCTCGCGCAGGCGGCGCAGCGTCCCCTCGAGATCGGGACCGCGACTGCCTCCGCCCCACGGGTCGCGTGGGTTTCCGCCGGGTTCGTTCCAGGGCATGGGTCAGGCTCCTCGAGGGCGTGGCCGGGACCGGCGCGCGGGGCGCCGGCGATAACCGAACACGCAGGTGTCGTGGTCGAGCGGCGGGGCCGGCGGCGAGGTCGCCGGTCGGAAGCCGCAGCGGAAGCGCTTGAAATTTTAGGGGTATCGCGCCGGGGCAGCAAGCGAAGCCGGCCTGCGCCGGCGCCCGCGGGGCCGTTGCGGCTCAGGCGTCGCCGAGCAGCGCGCGCAGCAGGCGCGCATCCTCGGCGCCGACGGCGCCGAGCAGCGGCGTCAGCACGGCCTGCGGCGCGTCGACGTCGAGCACCCAGCCGCCGTCCTCGGCGTGGCGCTCGCGCGCGACCGCGCCCAGCGCGATCAGGCGCGCGCGCAGCCGCCCGGCGCGCGGCGGCAGGCGCAGCTCGGCGCGCACGCGGCTGCCGCCGAGGCGTTCGCCCAGCGCTTCGCGCAGCAGGTCGAGGCCCGCGCCCGTGGCGGCGGAAATCCACACGCGCTCGGCGCGGCCGTCGCCGGCGCGCTCCAGCCGCGGCGGCAGGTCCTTCAGGTCGATCTTGTTGAATACGTGCAACTGCGGCACGCCGGCGGCGCCGATCTCCTCCAGCACGCCGTTCACCACCGCGATCAGGCGATCGCGCTCGGGGTCGGCGGCGTCGGAAACGTGCAGCAGCAGGTCGGCGTCGCGCGCCTCGGCCAGGGTGGCGCGGAACGCGGCGACCAGGTCGTGCGGCAGCTCGCGGATGAAGCCGACGGTGTCGGCCAGCACCGCCGGGCCGCAGCTCAGCCCCTCGATGCGGCGCACGGTCGGATCGAGCGTGGCGAACAGTTGGTCGGCGGCGTACACCGAGCCCGCGGTCAGCGCGTTGAACAGCGTCGACTTGCCGGCGTTGGTGTAGCCGACCAGGGCGACGCGCGGCACCGTGGTGCGCAGGCGCGCGCGGCGCTGCTGCTCGCGCTGGGTGTGCACCTTCTCGATGCGGCGGGTGAGCAGCTTGACGCGCTCGCCGAGCAGGCGGCGGTCGGTCTCGAGCTGGGTCTCGCCGGGGCCGCGCAGGCCGATCGCGCCGCCGCGCTGGCGCTCCAGGTGGGTCCAGCCGCGCACCAGGCGCGTGGCGAGATGCTTCAGCTGCGCCAGCTCGACTTCGAGCTTGCCCTCGTGCGAGCGCGCGCGCTGGGCGAAGATGTCGAGGATCAGGCCGGTGCGATCGACGACGCGCGCGCCGACGTGCTTCTCGAGGTTGCGCTCCTGCACCGGGCTGAGCGCGTGGTCGACCAGCACCAGGTCGGCTTCCAGCGCCTTGACGCGCTCGGCGACCTCGTCGGCCTTGCCGCTGCCGAGGTAGAAACGCGGGTTGGGCTGGTCGATGCGCGCGGCGATCCGGTCCAGCACCTGCGCACCGGCCGACTTCGCCAGCTCGGCGAACTCGTCCGCTCGGCGCGCGGCATCGCCTTCGCCGCGCGCGTGCGGCAGCACCAGCAGCGCGCGTTCGCCTTTCTTTTGACGTTCGAACAGGACTGCCTAGCCTTCGCTGCTCTCGGCCTCGGCGGGCTCGGCTCCGGCATGCGCCTCGCCGGGGCCGCCGACGCGCACGTTGCGGCTGGGCACGACGGTGGAGATGGCGTGCTTGTAGACCATCTGGCTGACCGTGTTGCGCAGCAGCACCACGAATTGGTCGAAGGACTCGACCGTCCCCTGCAACTTGATGCCGTTGACCAGGTAGATGGACACCGGCACGCGTTCACGGCGCAGGGCGTTCAGGAACGGATCCTGCAGCGATTGGCCTTTTGACATCTTGGTTCTCTCCCCGTGGCAACGTCGGAACCGGGCTAAGCGCATTGCGGCAGGAGGCCGCCGCCCCGGTCCAAGGCCGGTGAATCTTAATCGCTTTTAAACACCCGGAGAAAGCCGACCCCGTCACGCCGGCAGGAATGCGGTTACGGCCTGCGCCGCGGCGGCGTGCAGGCCGGGGCGCTCGGGGTCCAGCCAGCGCGCGTCGGGCTCGCCGCGCAGCCAGGTGATCTGGCGCTTGGCCAACTGGCGGGTGGCATGCACGGCGCGCTCGCGGAAGGCAGCCGCATCGGTCGCGCCGTCGAGATGTTCCCATGCCTGGCGGTAGCCGACCGCCCGCAGCGCCGGCAACTCCGCGCGCAGGTCGCCGCGCGCGCGCAGGCGGCGCACCTCGTCGAGGAAGCCGGCGGCCAGCATGGCGTCGAAACGCGCGGCGATGCGCGCATGCAGCGGCGCGCGCGCGTCCGGCACCAGCGCCAGCTTCAGCACGCGGTACGGCAGCGGCGGCCGCGGCGCACCCTGCTGCGCGGACAGCGGACGGCCGGTCAGCGCGATCACCTCCAGCGCGCGCAGCACGCGCTGGCGGTCGGACGGACGGATGCGCGCCGCAGCGTCCGCATCGGCCCAGGCCAGCCGCGCATGCATGGCGGCGAGGCCGAGTGCGTCCGCCTCCCCGGCCAGCCGCGCGCGCAGCGCGGGATCGGCCGCGGGCAGCGCCGACAGGCCGCGCTGCAGCGCGCGGAAGTACAATCCGGTGCCGCCGGTCAGCAGCGGCACGCGGCCGCCCGCGACGATGTCCGCCATCGCCGCCAGCGCGTCGGCGCGGAATTCGGCGGCCGAGTACGGCGCGGCCGGGTCGCGGATGTCGATCAGCCGGTGCGGATGGCGCGCCAGCGTCGCCGCATCCGGCTTGGCCGTGCCGATGTCGAGGCCGCGGTAGACCAGCGCGGAATCGACGCTGACGATCTCCAGCGGGAAGCGCTCGCGCAGCGCGCAGGCCAGCGCGGTCTTGCCCGAGGCGGTCGGACCCATCAGGTAGATCGCCAGCGGGCGGGTGTCGGGACCGGGCATCGCCGCATTGTAGCCGTGCGCCCTCGCCCGCCCACGCCCGGAACGGCGGCTGCCGCTTTACAAGCGCGGGGCCGTCGAGTCTCATAGGCGGGCGCAACACAGGCCGTATAGCGGCGGGGTCCGGATGGCAACGCTCACGCTCGAGCTGGTGCTGTTTGCCGCCCAGTCGCTCGGTGCGGTGCTGCAGGCCGCGATCTTCGCCTATTACTTCGGCGTCTATCGCCACGCGCACCTGCGCCTGTGGGGCATGTCGTTCGCGGCGCTGGCGCTGTACCTGACCCTGGCCTGGATGGCCACCGACCTCGCCGGCACGCCGGGCAGTACCTCGCTCGCTTCCGCGCGCGGCATGCTCACCGTGATCTCGCTGGGCGCCGCCTACGCGCAGGCGGTGCTGGTCGCGTTCGCCACCTATGCCGCGGTAGCCTCGCGGCCGCTGCCGCCGCGCTGGCTGCGCTACACCATGACCGGCGCGCTGGTGTTCGCCGCGATCTGCGCGCTGGCGTTCGCCAACGACCCGGCCGCGATGACCGAGCGCGCCCTGCTGCGCGACGGCCTGCGCCAGGCGATCATGGCCACCACCTACCTGGCGGCGGCCGCGGTGCTGTGGCGGTACGTGCGCCGCAGCAGCATGGGTGGGCGCATCGCCGCGGTGGCGCTCGGCGCGTACGGCCTGGAGATGCTGCTGGCGCTGGTGCTGCAGGTCGGCCAGGCCTACACCGCGCAGCCGCTGCCGTGGGCGCGCTACACCGGCGTGCTGGATCTCGCCGCGCAGCAGTTGATCGGCTTCGGCCTGGTGATCTGGCTGCTGGAGGACGAACGCAGCCGCGCGCAGAAGGCCGACCAGGCGCTGCGCCAACTGCGCGACTTCGACCCGGTCACCGGCTTCCCCAACCGCCGCCGCCTGCTCGCCGACCTGGAGATGCAGCTGCGCCAGACCAACCACCGCACCGCGGCGTTGCTGTTGCGGCTCGACCAGGCCGACACCCTGGCCGGCACGCTCGGCGTGATCACCGCCGAGACGCTGATGGCGGAAGCGGCCAACCGCATCGAGTCCTGCGCGCAGCCCGGCTGGCCGCGGCCGGCGCGGCTGTCCGACGACCGTATCGTGCAGGTGGTGCCGCGCGTGTCCAATTTCGGCGACCTCGCCACCATCGCCGACGACCTGCTGGCCGCGATCCGCGCGCCGTTCTACGACGCCGGCCGCGAGCTGGCGCTGTCGGCCAGCGTCGGCATCGCGGTGTCGCCCGACGACGCGGTCAAGCCCGGCACGCTGATCGCCGCCGCCGAAAGCGCCTGCCAGCGCGCCCACGACGAGGGCGGCAACCGCTTCCAGTTCTTCTCCGCGGAAATGAACTCGCTGGCGCTGACCCGGCTCGGCCTGCAGGCCGAGCTGCGCCGCGCGCTGCTGCACGAGGAGTTCGAGCTGTTCTACCAGCCGATCATGACCCGCGGCGCGCACCGCGTGTGCGCCGCCGAGGCACTGGTGCGCTGGCGCCACCCGAAGCGCGGCGTGCTGGCGCCGGCGCTGTTCATGGACGAGATCGGGCAGCTCGGCCTGATCGAGGATCTCGACCGCTACGTGCTGGAAAGCGCCTGCCGCGAGGCGCGCCTGTGGGAGCACCGCCACGGCCTCGACATCGGCGTGGCGGTGAACATCTCCGCGCGCTCCTTCGAGCGCGAGCACTTTCCCGAGCTGGTGCGCAACGTGCTGTACTCCACCGGCCTGACCCCGCACCGGCTGGAGCTGGAAATCGTCGAATCGAGCGCGCTGGGCGACGCCGACCGCACCATCGAATGCCTGCACCGCCTGCGCGCGATCGGCGTGCGCGTGGCGCTGGACGACTTCGGCACCGGCTACTCCTCGCTGAGCCACCTGCGCCAGTTGCCGGTGGACACGCTGAAGATCGACCGCAGCTTCGTCGACAACGTGCTGGGCGACACGCCGGACGCCGCGATCGTCGCGGCGATGATCACGCTGGCGCGCAGCCTCGGCCTGGACGTGGTCGCCGAGGGCATCGAGACCGGCCCGCAACTGGCCTGGTTCGAGCACCACGGCGTCGACCGCCTGCAGGGCTACCTGTTCGCCCAGCCGCTGGAGCGCGACCAACTGCGCCGGCTGGTCACCGAAGGCGGCCGGCCCTCGGCGCTGGCCACGAGCTGAGCCCCGCAGCGGCGCCCGCGCGCCGCGCCGTATAATGCGGGGCTGCGCGGCCGCCGGCCGCAGTCCGTGCGAGATTCCGCCATGCCGCAGACGATGAAAGCCCTGGTCAAGCGCGACGCCGCCAAGGGCATCTGGATGGAAGAGGTGCCGGTACCCGAGATCGGCCCCAACGACGTGCTGATCAAGCTGGAAAAGACCGCGATCTGCGGCACCGACCTGCACATCTACAAGTGGGACGAGTGGTCGCAGCGCGTGATCAAGCCCGGCCTGGTGATCGGCCACGAGTTCGTCGGCCGCATCGTCGACATCGGCCCCGGCGTGCGCGGCTACAGCGTCGGCCAGCGCGTCTCCGCCGAGGGCCACATCGTCTGCGGCATGTGCCGCAACTGCCGCGCCGGCCGCCAGCACCTGTGCCCGAACACGGTCGGCATCGGCGTCAACCGCGCCGGCGCGTTCGCTGAATATCTCGCCATGCCGGCCTCGAACCTGTGGCCGATCCCGGACGCGATCCCGTCCGAGCTGGCCGCGTTCTTCGATCCCTACGGCAACGCCGCGCACTGCGCGCTCGAATTCGACCTGATCGGCGAGGACGTGCTGATCACCGGCGCCGGCCCGATCGGCATCATCGCCGCCGGCATCGCCAAGCACGTCGGCGCGCGCAACGTGGTGGTCACCGACGTCAACGACTATCGCCTGAAGCTCGCCGCCGAGATGGGCGCGACACGCGTGGTCAACGTCTCCCAGCAGTCGCTGCGGGACGTGGTCAAGGACCTGCACATGGAGGGCTTCGACGTCGGCCTGGAGATGAGCGGCAACCCGCGCGCCTTCAACGACATGCTCGAGGTGATGTACCACGGCGGCAAGGTCGCCCTGCTCGGCCTGCTGCCCAAGGGCACCGGCATCGACTGGGACAAGGTGATCTTCAAGGGCCTGACCCTGCACGGCATCTACGGCCGGCGCATGTACGAGACCTGGTACAAGATGACGCAGATGCTGCTGACCGGCTTCCCGCTGCAGAAGGTGCTCACCCACCAGGTCGCCATCGACGACTTCCAGAAGGGCTTCGACCTGATGGAGTCGGGCAACTGCGGCAAAGTCGTGTGCTCGTGGAACTGACCCGATGACCTACACCGTCGCCACCAAGGGCCGTTACACCGCCGAGCTGGACTCGATCCGCGCGCAGGGCCTGTTCAAGGCCGAGCGCGTGATCACCTCGCCGCAGTCGGCCGAGATCACGCTGGCCGACGGCCGCCGCGTGCTGAACTTTTGCGCCAACAATTACCTCGGCCTGGCCGATCATCCGGAGGTGATCCAGGCGGCCAAGGACGCGCTCGACAGCCACGGCTTCGGCATGGCCAGCGTGCGCTTCATCTGCGGCACGCAGGACCTGCACAAGCAGTTGGAGCAGAAGATCGCGGCGTTCTTCGGCACCGAGGACAGCATCCTCTACGCCGCCTGCTTCGATGCCAACGGCGGCCTGTTCGAGCCGCTGCTGGGCGAAGAGGACGCGGTGATCTCCGATGCGCTGAACCACGCCTCGATCATCGACGGCATTCGTCTGTGCAAGGCCAAGCGCTACCGCTACGCCAACAGCGACATGGCGGATCTCGAGGCGCAGCTCAAGGCCGCCGACGCCGCCGGCGCGCGCACCAAGCTGATCACTTCCGACGGTGCGTTCTCGATGGACGGCTTCATCGCCAGGCTGGACGAGATCACCGCGCTGGCCGAAAAGTACGGCGCCATGGCGCATATCGACGAATGCCACTGCACCGGCTTCCTCGGCGCCACCGGCCGCGGTTCGGCCGAGGTGCACGGCGTGATGGACAGGATCGACATCTTCACCGGCACGCTGGGCAAGGCGCTGGGCGGCGCGCTGGGCGGCTTCACCACCGGCCGCGGCGAGATCATCGAGATGCTGCGCCAGCGCTCGCGGCCGTACCTGTTCTCCAACTCGCTGCCGCCGCACGTGGTGGCCGCGGCGATCAAGGTGTTCGACATGCTGGCCTCGGCCGGCGACCTGCGCGAGCGCCTGCAGGCCAACACCCGCTACTTCCGCGAGCAGATGACGGCGGCCGGCTTCGACATCAAACCGGGCGTGCACCCGATCGTGCCGGTGATGATCTACGACGCGCCGAAGGCGCAGGCGATGGCCGCCGCCCTGCTCGACGAGGGCATCTACGTCACCGGCTTCTTCTACCCGGTGGTGCCGCAGGGCCAGGCGCGCATCCGCACGCAGATGAGCGCCGCGCACACGCGCGAGCACCTCGACCGCGCCATCGCCGCGTTCACCAAGGTCGGTCGCCGGCTCGGCGTGCTGAAGGCCTGAAAAGCGCTGGCGCGCGGCTTTTTGTCGCGCGCCGCGGGCGGGAGTAAGCTGGGCGTGGAGCTGCGCGCGCCCCACCGGGGCTGCCGGCGCAGCTCCAGCCGCGGCCATGGACCGCGCCGCGCGTGCCGCCAAACCGGGCCGCGCCGATCGGAGCGAAGCCGGCCACGCGGAGCAGTGCCATGCCCGAGCCCCGTCTGCAGCGCTACCTGCACGATCAGCACACCCCCTACGAAACCATCCACCACGCGCGTGCGGTCACTGCGCAGGAGACCGCCGCCAGCGCGCACATCCACGGCAGCGTGCTGGCCAAGACCGTGATGGTGAAACTGGACGGCCGCCTGGCGATGGTGGTGCTGCCCGCCGCGCAGCGCGTCCACTTCGGTCGCCTGCGCCAGGCCGCCGGCGCGGCCACCGCCGGACTGGCGACCGAGGCCGAGTTCCGCGACCGGTTCCCGGACTGCGAGGCGGGCGCAATACCGCCCTTCGGCAACCTGTACGGCATCGAGACCTACGTCGACGACAGCCTCGCCAGCGGCGGGGACATCGCCTTCAACGCCGGCACCCATACCGAACTGCTGCGCATGCCGTTCGGCGAATTCGAGCGGCTGGCGGCGCCGAAGCGCCTGCACCTGACGCACCAGGCCTGACGTTTCGGCGCTCCCGGCGCGCTCAGCGCGCGGGTGGCGATGCCGGCGTCCGCGCATCCAGCGCGGCGACTTCGGCGGCGCTCAACGGCCGCCAGGCGCCCTTGCCAAGCTCGCCCAGCTCGAGCGGGCCGATCGCCACGCGCACCAACCGCAGCGTCTCGAAACCGAGCACCTGCAGCAGGCGTCGGATCTGGCGGTTGCGGCCCTCGTCCAGCACCACCTCCAGCCAGGCGTTCCTGCTGCCCGCGCGCAGCAGGGCGACGCGCTTGGCGGCGAGCCGCTCGCCGTCCGCGACGACGCCCGAGCGCATGCGCGCCAGCGCGTCGCTGTCCGGCACGCCCGCCACCTGCACGTGGTAGGTCTTGTCGAGATGCGTGCGCGGATCGGTGATCGCCGCCGCCCACGCGGTGTCGTTGCTCATCAGCAGCAGGCCCTCGCTGGCCTTGTCGAGACGGCCGACCGGCCCCAGCCACGGCAGGCCGGCTCCGGCAAACAGCGCGTACACCGTGTCGCGGCCGCGCTCGTCGGCGGCGCTGACCACCAGCCCGCGCGGCTTGTTGAGCATGAGGTAGACACGCTCGGCGCCGCCGAGCGCGACGCCGTCGAGCGCAATACGTTCGCATGCCGCGTCGGTCGGACGCTCCGGATCGCGCACGCAGCGGCCGTCCACGCTGACCCGCCCCGCGCGGATGCGCCGCTCGGCTTCGCTGCGCGAGCACACGCCGAGCTTCGACAGCACGCGCGCCAGGCCGTGCCTCGATGCCGGTGGCGGCGCGACAGTTGGGCTACGCTTGTCCATCACGCGAGCCTAGGCACACTGCCTCGGCGCGACAAGCCCTGCGAGGAGCGTCCATGTCCGAACACCACATCAAGACCGTCTGGTCGCGCAACGGCGGCCCGTTCGAGCGCGGCAACTACGATCGCGACCACGACGTGCATTTCGAGGGCGGCCAGGTCCTGCGCAACTCCGCCGCGGCCGGCGCCTACGCCGGCAACCCCGACGCCAGCAATCCGGAAGAGCTGCTGCTGGCGGCGCTGAGCAGTTGCCACATGCTGACCTTCTTCGCGGTCGCCGCGAACCGCGGCTACGTGATCGACCGCTACGAGGACGCCGCGATCGCGTATCTCGACAAGGACGCCGACGGCAAGATGGCCGTGGTGCGCGCGGTGCTGGCGCCGCGCGTCGCCTTCGGCGGCGACAAGCAGCCCGGCACCGAGGACTACGCCAAGCTGCACGAACGCGCGCACGCCGCCTGCTTCATCGCCAACTCGGTCAAGACCGCGGTCGAACTGCGGCTGTAGGGCCGCCGGCGGCGGACACCGCCCCTCCGATGGGAGGGGAACCAAAGAAAAGCCCGGCTTGCGCCGGGCTTTTCCTCGTGCCGCGGATCGGCTCGCCTTACTGCTGCGCGCCCTGATCCAGCACCTTCAGTTCCACGCGACGGTTGCGCGCGCGGCCTTCGTCGGTGCTGTTGGTGTCGATCGGATTGGTCTCGCCGAAGCCCTTCGGACCATCCAGGCGGCTGGCGTCGATGCCGTGCGAGACCAGGTAGTCGTACACGATCTTCGCGCGGCGCTCGGACAGCGCCTGGTTGTAGTCGTCCTTGCCCTTGGAGTCGGTGTAGCCGTCGACCTCGACGCGCACCTGCGGATAGCGCTTCAGCGTATCCACGGTCTGGTCGAGGATGCCCATCGACTCCTCGGTCGGCTCCTTCAGGACCTTGGAGATGTCCGTCTCGCCCGACTTCGGACGGTCGTACTTGAAGTTCACGCCGCGCAGGTCGATCACGACCTTCTGCGGGCAGCCGTCCGGGCCGACGATGGTGCCGGCCGGGGTGTTCGGGCACTTGTCGTCGCAGTTGTTGACGCCGTCCTTGTCGTCGTCCAGCTGCTCGCAGGTCGGCGCGGCCGGGGCCGGAGCCGCCGCCGGGGCCGGAGCGGCCTGGCCCATCGAGATCACCAGGCCCAGCGTGGCGAGGGTGTCGCCGTAGGAGCGGTGGTCCGACAGGCCGGCGTACTTCGCCGATGCCGTGTCGCGGTCCCAGCGATAGGCGACTTCGCCGCGGAACGCGACGCGATCGGTCAGCGCCTTCTGGATGCCCACACCGGCAGTAGCCATCGGACCCCAGCCGTGCACGTAGCCGCCAGCAGCAGCACCGTTGGCGGGCGGCTGGCCCGAGGCCACCGCCGCATGCTTGAGCGCGCCGATACCGCCCATCAGGTATGGACGCCAGCCGCTCCAGTCGCTGAACATCCAGCGGCCGGCCACGTCGAGGCCCACGCTCTCCCACTGCTTGCCGGGACGCGGCGAGCTGTCCTTGAAGTCGGCGTTGTTGTGCGTGGCTTCGAAGTCGACCGCGAAGTTCGGGTTGACCCAGTAGCCGGCGCCGAGACCGAGCAGGGGCGACTCCTGCGTCTGGCGGTTGCTGTCGGGGAACACCGCGCCGACGCGCGGGGCGATGTACCAGTTGCTGTAGTCCGCGGCGTGAGCGGCACCCACGCCGCCCAGCGCCAGGACGATCAGCGCAAACAGGCCCTTACGTTTCATCGGAATCTCCTCTTCTCGTTTTTCGCGACCGCGCCACCCCGCGCGGCACGCATTCGTATGCGAACGTACGGCGTATCGGCTTTCGAAGCCTTGTAATAGCGACCCCTTGCGAGGCGGGACGAGTTTAGCAAAAAACGAACATTTGCCCGTGATGACTCGCCCGACCTTTCAGAACCTATTCAGCCCGGTCACAGCGCGAACAAGTCCATCAGCCGATGGATCGGCATGGCCTCGAAACGGGCGGCATCGCGGCATGCGGCCAGGATCGCGTCCGCCCGACGCCCCGGCAAATGGCCGGCCAACGCCCCCTCGAACTTCTTCAGCAACACGGGGATGCCTTCGCCGCGCCGCTTGCGGTGGCCGATCGGATAATCGACGGACACTTTCTCCGTATTGCTGCCGTCCTTGAAGAACACCTGCACCGAATTGCCGATATAACGCTTTTCCGCGTCGAAATAGTCTTTGGTAAATTGGGGGTTCTCTTTGACCTGCATCAACTGCCGCAGGGCGTCGATGCGCGGATCGGCCGCAACCGCGTCCGAGTAGTCGTCGGCGGTCAGGCGGCCGAAGATGAGCGGCACCGCCACCATGTACTGGATGCAGTGGTCGCGGTCGGCGTAATTGGCCAGCGGGCCGGTCTTGTCGATGATGCGGCAGCCGGCCTCCTGGGTTTCGATCACGATCCGCTCGATCTGGTCGAGCCGGCCGGCGACCTGCGCGTGCAGCTTCATCGCGCACTCGACCGCGGTCTGCGCGTGGAACTCGGCCGGGAAGCTGATCTTGAACAGCACGTTCTCCATCACGTAGCTGCCGAACGGGCGCTCGAACCGGAACGGCTGGCCCTTGAAGGCCACGTCGTAGAAGCCCCAGGTCTTCGCGCTCAGCGCCGAGGGGTAGCCGACCACGCCCTTGTCGACCGCGTTCAGCGCGTGCGTGACCGCGCGGCGGCAGGCGTCGCCGGCGGCCCAGCTCTTGCGCGGGCCGGTGTTGGGCGCGTGGCGGTAGGTGCGCAGCGCGCCATTGTCGATCCAGCTGTGCGAGACGGCAGTGACGATCGCGTCCTTGTCGCCGCCCAGCATGTGCGTCGTCACCGCGGACGAGGCCAGCCGCACCAGGATCACGTGGTCCATGCCGACGCGGTTGAAACTGTTCTGCAGCGCGTAGCAGCCCTGGATCTCGTGCGCCTTGATCGCCGCGGTCAGCACGTCGCGCACGCTCAGCGGCGTGCCGCCCTCGCGCTCGGCCTTGCGGCTGAGGTAGTCGGCGACGGCGAGGATCGCGCCGAGGTTGTCGGAGGGATGGCCCCACTCGGCGGCCAGCCAGGTGTCGTTGAAGTCCAGCCAGCGGATCTGCGTGCCGATCGCAAACGCCGCCTGCACCGGATCAAGCTCGTGGCTGGTGCCCGGCACGCGCGCACCGCCAGCCAGGGTCGCGCCCGGCACCACCGGCCCGAGGTGCTTGACGCATTCGGGGAACTTCATCGCCAGCATCGCGCAGCCGAGCGAGTCCATCAGCATGTAGCGCGCGGTCTCGTACGCCTCGGCGGAGTCGATGCGGTAGTCGGCGACGTAGTCGGCGATGTCGCGCATCGGCTGGTCGGGATCGGGGCGCTTGGCGGAGCGGATGTCGTGGTGGGCCATCGGCATTTCCTGTGGGACGGGGCGCGCGCGGCGCGCGGGAGGACGGCCGCGGCAGGCACGCCGCGGAACGCGTAATTTTGCCAGAACTCGGCGCGCCGCTCAGCGCCGGTGCGGTCGCGCCGGCGGCGGAAAGCGCGCGCCGCCCGCGCAGAAGGCGGGAAACATGCCTGACGCAGACGCCGGGAGCCGCTACGCTGGTGCCGGCCCGCGGCGCGCCGCGCCCACGAGGACCGCCCCATGCATGCCTCGCCCGCCATGCCTGCGCTGTTCGTGTCCCATGGCGCGCCGACGCTGGCCCTGGACGATTCGCCCGCGGGCCGCTTTCTCGACGCGCTCGGCGGCGAGCTGCCGCGGCCGACCGCGCTGATCGTCGCCTCCGCGCATTTCGGCGCGCGCCAGGCGACGGTGGGCGCACACGCGCAGCCGCCGACCGTGCACGACTTCCACGGCTTCCCGCCGCCGCTGTACGCGCTGCGCTACCCGGCGCCCGGCGCACCCACGCTCGCCGCGCACGCCGCCGACCTGCTGCGCGCGGCCGGCTTCGACACGCGCATCGACGCGCACGCCGGCATCGACCACGGCGTGTGGGTGCCGCTGCGGCGCATGTACCCCGACGCAGAGATCCCGGTGGTGCCGCTGGCGGTGAATCCCGGCGCGGACGCGGCCTGGCACTTCCGCCTCGGCGCGGCGCTGGCGCCGCTGCGCCGCGAAGGCGTGCTGGTGATCGGCTCCGGCGGCTTCGTGCACAACCTGCACGCGCTGGACTGGCACGGCCGCGCCACGCCGCGCTGGGCCGGCGCCTTCGCCGACTGGCTGGACGCGCGCCTGCTCGCCGGCGACCGCGCCGCCGCGCAGGACTGGCTGCACCAGGCACCGCAGCCGCTCCAGGCGCATCCGACGCCCGAGCACCTGTGGCCGCTGTTCGTCGCCTGGGGCGCCGGCGGCGGCGCGGCGCGCGCGCTGCACCGCTCGTGGGAGTTCGGCAGCCTGGCCATGCATGCCTATGCATTCGGGGATTGAGCCGCCGCGCTTGACGGCGTGCCACAACGCTGCGGAGAATGCCGCCGCTGTACACCTCGAAGGGGAGTAGCTCCCTGGCTGCCGCGCCTCGCGCCGGCGGCCTGCGCGCCGGCCGTCATCACGGGCATGCCCTGCCCCGGTCGTCGCGGCAGCCTGCGGGCTGCGAGCGAGACTTTCGCGGTGACGTCGGGCCGTGCGCGCGCCCGCCGTCATCGCGGAAGATCGCGCGCACCACGGAGCATGCATGGATTTCCTCACCCCGCAGTTCTTCTCCGGCCTGCTGTCGATCATCCTGATCGACCTGGTGCTGGCCGGCGACAACGCCATCGTCATTGCGCTGGCCGCGCGCAATCTGCCCAAGCGCCTGCAGAATCAGGCGATCTTCTGGGGCACGTTCGGCGCCGTCGCGGTGCGCATCGCGCTGACCGCCGTCGTGGTCTACCTGCTGAAGGTACCGGGGCTGATGCTGGTCGGCGGGCTGATCCTGCTGCCGATCGCCTGGAAGCTGCTGCGCCAGGACGAGCCCGGCGAAGGCCACGAGATCAAGGCGGCCGTCGGCTTCTGGAGCGCGATGCGCACCATCGTGGTCGCCGATGCGCTGATGGGCCTCGACAACGTGCTGGCGATCGCCGGCGCCTCGCACGGCCACCTCGGCCTGGTGGTGCTCGGCCTGCTGGTCAGCGTGCCGCTGGTGGTGTGGGGCTCGACCCTGATCCTGAAACTGATCGTGCGCTTCCCGGCGATCGTCTACGTCGGCGCCGGCGCCATTGCCTGGACCGCCGCGCGCATGATCAGCCACGATGGCCTGGTCGCCGCCTGGTTCGACCGCTTCGGCTGGGCCGAGTACCTGCTCGACGTGGTTTTGGTTGCCGGCGTGTGCGGGCTCGGCTGGTGGGCGGCGCGGCGCGGCCAGGCGCAACGCTTGCGCGAGCAGCAGACGAGCGGCTGAGCGCGGGCACCGGCGCGCGCCTGCGGGCGCGGACTCCACACACCCTCTCTCCCACGCGAGCCGCCATGAAAGCCATCGCCCTCACCCGCTATCTCCCCATCGGCGATCCGCAGTCGCTGGTCGACGTCGAACTGCCCCGGCCCGTGCCCACGGGCCGCGACCTGCTGGTGCGCGTCGAGGCGGTGTCGGTCAATCCCGTCGACACCAAGGTGCGCGCGCCCAAGGCCGCGGTCGAACCCTCGCCGCGCGTGCTCGGCTGGGATGCGGCCGGCGTGGTCGAGGCCGTCGGCGATGCGGTGACGCTGTTCAAGCCCGGCGACCGCGTCTACTACGCCGGCGCGATCGACCGCCCCGGCAGCAACGCGCAGTTCCAGCTGGTCGATGAGCGCATCGCCGGGCCGATGCCGAAAACGCTCGATTTCGCGGAAGCCGCGGCACTGCCGCTGACCGCACTGACCGCATGGGAGCTGCTGTTCGACCGCTTCGGCTTCGACCCGGAAGGCGCCGACCGCGGCCGCACGCTGCTGATCCTGGCCGGCGCCGGCGGCCTCGGCTCGATCGCGATCCAGTTGGCCCGACGCGCGGGTCTCACCGTGATCGCCACCGCTTCGCGCGCGGAGACCGTCGAATGGTGCAGGCGCATGGGCGCGGATCACGTGGTCGACCATCGCCAGCCGCTGCGGCCGCAGATCGAGGCGCTCGGCCTCGCGGCCGTCGACGCGATCGGCTGCTTCACCGCCGCCGAGGCGTACTGGCCGCAGATGGCGGACCTGGTCGCGCCGCAGGGACGCATCGGCCTGGTCGTCGGCATGAAGGCGGCGGTCGACCTCGAGCCGCTGAAGAACAAGAGCGCGAGCGTGCACTGGGAATTCATGTTCACGCGTTCGCTGTACCACACGCCGGACATGGTCGAGCAGCACCGCATCCTGGCGCGCGTGGCCGAACTGGTGGACGCGGGCGCGCTGCGCAGCACGCTGGCGGAGACGCTGGCGCCGATCGACGCCGCCAACCTGCGCGCGGCGCACGCGCGGCTCGAATCCGGCCGCAGCATCGGCAAGCTGGTGCTGCGCGGCTGGGACTGAACGGCGCTGTCGCGCGCCGCGGGCTTGCCGACGCGGCGCGCAGCGGGCATTCTCGAACGATCGTTTGAATCGTTCGCAGGCCCGCCGTGAGCTATCCGCACCTGTTCGCCCCGCTCGACCTCGGCTTCTGCACCCTGCCCAATCGCGTGTTGATGGGCTCGATGCACACCGGGCTGGAAGACCGCGCGCGCGACTACCCGAAGCTGGCCGCCTACTTCGCCGCGCGCGCGCGCGGCGGCGTCGGCCTGATGGTGACGGGCGGGCTGGCGCCGAACGTCGAGGGCTGGCTGAAGCCGTTCGCCGGCCGGCTGTCGATGCCGTGGCACGTCGCGCGGCATCGCCAGGTGACGCGCGCGGTGCACGAGGAAGGCGGGCGCATCTGCCTGCAGATCCTGCACGCCGGGCGCTACGGCTACCACCCGCTGTCGGTGGCGCCCTCGCGCATCAAGTCGCCGATCACGCCGTTCACGCCGCGCGCGCTCACCGGGCGCGGCGTCGAGCGCACCATCCGCGACTTCGCCGACTGCGCGCGACTGGCGCAGGACGCCGGCTACGACGGCGTCGAGGTGATGGGCTCGGAGGGCTACCTGATCAACCAGTTCCTGACCGCGCGCACCAACCGGCGGCAGGACCGCTGGGGCGGCAGCCTGGAGAACCGCATGCGTTTCCCGGTCGAGATCGTGCGCCGCACGCGCGAGGCGGTCGGCCGCGAGTTCATCATCATCTACCGCCTGTCGATGCTGGACCTGGTCGAGGACGGCCAGGACTGGAATGAGATCGCCGCGCTGGCGAAAGCGGTCGAGGCCGCCGGCGCCACGCTGATCAACACCGGCATCGGCTGGCACGAGGCGCGCGTGCCGACCATCGTCACCTCGGTGCCGCGCGCCGCGTTCGCGTGGGTGACGCGCAAGCTGAAGGGCGAGGTGGCGATCCCGCTGGTCGCCACCAACCGCATCAACATGCCCGACGTGGCCGAGCGCGTGCTCGCCGCGGGCGATGCCGACCTGGTGTCGATGGCGCGCCCGCTGCTGGCCGATCCCGAGTGGGTGGCGAAGGCGCGCGCCGATCGCGCCGACCGCATCAACACCTGCATCGCCTGCAACCAGGCCTGCCTCGACCACGTGTTCGAGAACAAGCGCGCGTCCTGCCTGGTCAACCCGCGCGCCTGCCACGAAAGCGAACTGGTGCTGGCGCCGGCGGCGGCGAAGAAGCGCTACGCCGTGGTCGGCGCCGGCCCCGCCGGCCTCGCCTGCGCCACCGCGCTGGCCGAGCGCGGCCACGCCGTCACCCTGTACGAGCAGAGCGACGCGATCGGCGGCCAGTTCAACATGGCCAAGCGCATCCCCGGCAAGGAGGAATTCGCCGAGACGCTGCGCTATTTCGGCCATCGCCTCGCCGACACCGGCGTGATCCTGCGCCTCGGCGCGCGCGCCGACGCCGCGACGCTGGCCGCCGGCGGCTACGACGCGGTGGTGCTGGCGACCGGCGTCACGCCGCGCGCGGCGCGCATCCCCGGCGACGACCACGCGAAGGTGCTGAGCTACGTCGACGTGCTGCAGCGCGGCGCGCCGGTGGGCGCGCGCGTGGCGATCGTCGGCGCCGGCGGCATCGGCTTCGACGTCGCCGAGTTCCTGATCCAGCCGGCGCCCTCGCCGACCACCGACATCGCGCGCTGGGCGCGCGAATGGGGCGTGGACACCGCGCTGGCCGCGCGCGGCGGACTCGCGCCGCCCACGCCCGAGCCGCCGGCGCGCCAGGTCTGGCTGCTGCAGCGCACGCAGGGCCGGCTGGGCGCGCGGCTCAACCGCACCACCGGCTGGGTGCATCGCGCCACGCTCAAGCACAAGGGCGTGCGCATGCTCGGCGGCGTGAGCTACGAGCGCATCGACGACGACGGCCTGCACCTGCGCATCGGCGACAAGGCGCAGACGCTCGCGGTCGACCACGTGGTGATCTGCGCCGGCCAGGAGCCCAACCGCACGCTGGCGGCGGAACTGCAGGCCGTCGGCCTGCGCGTGCACCTGATCGGCGGCGCCGACGTCGCCGCAGAGCTGGACGCCAAGCGCGCGATCGACCAAGGCACGCGGCTCGCCGCCGCGCTGTAGCGCGCGCACGAGGTCGTCCTTGCAGGCGACGGAAACGCAGCGTTTCCCCAATCGCACCAATTTCCGCTTGTTCTGCGCGACGCGCCGCCGCAGCCTAGCGTGCTGCCCTTCACGATCGACGCTAGGAGACACGCATGAAGCTTTACTACTCACCCGGCACCTGCGCGCTGGCCGACCACATCGTTCTGGAATGGATCGGCAAGCCGTACCAGACGCAGCGGATCAGCCGCGAAGAACGCAAGATGCCGGCCTTCCTCAAGCTGAATCCGGCCGGCGCCGTGCCGGTGTTCGAGGGCGAGGACGGCTGGGTGCTGACCCAGAACGTCGCCATCCTCAACTACCTCGCCGACACGCATCCGCAGGCCGGGCTCGGCGGCGACGGCACGCCGCGCGGACGCGCCGAAGTCAACCGCTGGCTGGCCTTCCTCAACTCCGACCTGCACCCGGCCTTCAAGCCGCTGTTCGGCGCCACCGCCTACCTCGGCGACGAGGGCGCGATCGAGAAGAGCAAGGTCGCCGCGCGCGCCCAGTTGCGCGGCTACTTCGAGCGCGCCGACGCGCAGCTCGCGGACCGCGACTGGCTGGCCGGCACGCGCTCGATCGCCGATCCCTACCTGTACGTGGTGATGCGCTGGGCCCCGGGCCAGGGCGTGGACCTGTCCGGACTGCGCCACCTGGAGCGCTTCTTCCAGCGCATGCAGGCCGACGCGGCCGTGCAGCGCGTGCTGAAGGAAGAAGGGCTGGCCTGACCGGAACGCCCGCGGCCCCGATCCGCGTGTCGGGCCGGGCGCCGCAGGCGCACCGTTCAGAAGCGCACGCGCATGAACGCCGCCGGCCCCTGCAGACGCAACCGCAATCGCGCCGCGTAGTCGCGGCCGTCCTTGTCGAGATGGATGCGGTTGGCCGCGTACTCGACGCCGAGGCCCACGTGCTCCCACGGGAAGTACTCGACGCCCAGCGCACCGGAAAAGATGTGCCCCTGCAGCGACCCGGCATTCTTGCGCACCCCGGAAAGATCGACGTAGACGCGGACGTCGCGCGTGAACGCGTGTCGCCAGCCCAGCGTCAACACCGGCGCCCATGCCGCCTCGCTGTGGTGGCTGGTCGCGGCGGCGCTGCCGCCGACGGGGCCGTCGACCGTCACCTCGCCCACCACGTCGAGGGCAAGCCGGTAGTACGCCGCGCCGATGCCCACGCCGACCACATCGTGCTCGCCGGCATCCAGCCACCAGTGCCAGGCGGCGCTGACGAAATCCATGCCGAATCTGCTGCGGATCGCGGCGTCGATGTCGTAGGCGTTGCCGTCGTAGATCACGCGCCGATCCAGCGTGCGCGCGCCGCGGTCGTCGTAGCGATAAGCGTCGAGGCCGAAACCCTGATGGTCGCCGAGCAGGAAATCCACGCGCGCGCGGCCGATCGGATGACGGCGATCCAGCCCGAAATCCCTTTCGGCGTCTATCGTGGTGCCCTGCGGGCCGCCGCTGGCGTCGACGCCGAGCCGGATCCGCATGTCCGGCTGGTAGCCGCCGAGCCACGCGCCAAACCGGTCCAAGGCCATCGACGGCGCAGCCTGCGCAAGGCCGGCGGCGAGAATCAGGCCGCAGCCGCACGCCCATCGCACCGCCCGCGTTCTCCCGCGCATAGCGCCCTCTTGCCGTCGCGGCCATGCCCGCCGCACCCACCCGGCTTATACCGTGAACACCGAAGCCGCGCGACCCGGAAAACGGAAAGGGAGCCCGCAGGCTCCCTTTCGCGTGCACCGCGCTACCGTCGGAGTCAGCGCTTCTCGATCGGCGCGTAGGCGCGGTCTTCCGGCCCGGTGTAGTTCGCGCTCGGGCGGATGATCTTGCCGTCGGCACGCTGCTCGATCACGTGCGCGCTCCAGCCGGAGGTGCGCGCGATCACGAACAGCGGCGTGAACATCAGCGTCGGCACGCCCATCATGTGGTAGGCGCTGGCCGAGTACCAGTCGAGGTTGGGGAACATCTTCTTGAGATCCCACATCAGCGTCTCGATGCGCTCGGAGATCTCGAACAGGCGCACGTTGCCGCCTTCCTGGCACAGCTTGCGGCTGATCTCCTTGATGATCGGATTGCGCGGATCGCCGATCGTGTAGACCGGATGGCCGAAGCCGATCACGATCTCCTTGCGCTCGACGCGCGCGCGGATGTCGGCCTCGGCCTCGTCGGCGCTGCGGTAGCGGGCGATGATGTCCATCGCCACCTCGTTGGCGCCGCCGTGCTTCGGGCCGCGCAGCGCGCCGATCGCGCCGGTGATGCAGGAGTAGATGTCGGAGCCGGTGCCGGCGATCACGCGCGCGGTGAAGGTGCTGGCGTTGAACTCGTGCTCGGCGTACAGCACCAGCGACTTGTCCAGCGCCTGCGCGCACAGCTCGCTGGGCTTGCGCCCGTGCAGCAGTTGCAGGAAGTGGCCGGCGATCGAATCGTCGTCGGTCTCGGTTTCGATGCGCTTGCCGTTGTGGCTCCAGTGGTACCAGTACAGCAGCATCGAGCCGAAGCTCGCCATCAGGCGGTCGGCGATGTCGCGCGCGCCGGCGAGGTTGTGGTCGTCCTTCTCCGGCAGCACGGTGCCCAGCACCGAGGCACCGGTGCGCAGCACGTCCATCGGGTGGGTGGACGCCGGCAGCAGCTCCAGCGCGCCCTTCACCGGCGCCGGCAGGCCGCGCAGCCGCTTCAGCTTGGCGCGGTAGGCGTTCAGCTCCGACCAGGTCGGCAGCACGCCGTACACGAGCAGGTGCGCCACTTCCTCGAAGCTCGCCTTGGTGGCGAGGTCGTGGATGTCGTAGCCGCGGTAGTGCAGATCGTTGCCGCTGCGGCCGACCGTGCAGATCGCGGTGTTGCCGGCGGCGACGCCGGACAGCGCGACCGACTTCTTGGCCTTGGGAAGGACTTGCTGGGCGTTCTCGCTCATGGTTCTCTCCGAATCGGGCCGGCACCGCAACCGGTACGCGGCGGGGCGACGCTTTGCTCGTGTCGTCGTCTCAGTTGTTGAAAATCTCGGCCACGGGCAGCCGCGGGCAACGGTCGACCGGCTGCACCAGCAGCGTGGGCGCCTTGTAGCCGACCGGGTGGCGGTCGCTGTACATCCAGCATTCGTCCAGCGTCGAACAGAAGCACACCGCCATGCTCATGCGGTGCAGCGCCTGCGTGCGGAAGTGCTGCCAGACCTCCTTGTCGGGAAAGCGGATCATCTGCAGCTCCGAGCCCGGCGTCAGCACATTGGGATTGAGGGTGGACTGGATGAAGCGGCGCGGTTCGGCGACGCCGAGCGCGTCGAGCACGTGCTGCCAGTCCGGCCGCGGCTTGCCGTCGATCCAGATCTGCGCGGTGCGCACGATCGCCGGCCCGACGCCCTTGTTGTAGACGAGCACCGACTGCGCCAGGTCGTCGTTGCCGACCACCAGGAACGGCCAGACCTGGGCGCGCACCTGCTGGCGCTGGATGTACGCCGTGTAGCCGGACACCACCAGCGCGAGGAAGCCGATCAGCGCAGCGACCACCGCGGCCAGCGCGTCCCAGTTGCGCCGGCCCTCGCGGGCGCGCGGCGCAGCGGGCTCGGCGGGCGGCGTCGGCGCGGCCACTTCAGTCTTCCTTGCGGCTGCCGAACAGTTCGTCGAGCTTGCGCTCGTAGTCCCAGTAGCCGAGCTTGTCGTACAGCTCGGTGCGGGTCTGCATGGCGTCGACCACGGCACGCTGGTGGCCGTCGCGGCGGATCGCCTCGTACACCCCGAGCGCGGCCTTGGCCATGGCGCGGAAGGCGGACAACGGGTACAGCACCATGTCGACGCCGACCGCGGCCAGCTCTTCGCTGCTCCACAGCGGCGTCTTGCCGAATTCGGTGATGTTGGCCAGCACGGGCACGCCCACCGCGTCCTTGAAGGTGCGGTACATCGGCAGCTCGGTGACGGCCTCGGCGAAGATCATGTCGGCGCCGGCCTCGACGCACAGCCGTGCGCGCTCGATCGCCGCGTCCAGGCCTTCCACCGCGATCGCGTCGGTGCGCGCGATGATCGTGAACTGGTCGTCGCTGCGCGCGTCGGCGGCGGCCTTGATGCGGTCGGCCATGTCCTCCTTCGGCACCAGCTCCTTGCCGGGACGATGGCCGCAGCGCTTGGCCTGCACCTGGTCCTCGATGTGCACGGCGCCCGCACCGACGCGGATCATCGTCTTGATCGCGCGCGCGATGTTGAAGGCGCTGCCCCAGCCGGTGTCGATGTCGACCAGCACCGGCAGGTCGACCACGCTGGTCAGGCGCTCGACGTCGATGGCGACGTCCTCCAGCGTGGTGATGCCGAGGTCGGGAATGCCGCGGCTGGATGCCGCCACGCCGCCGCCCGAGACGTACAGCGCCTTGAAGCCGGCCGACGCGGCCAGGATGCCGGCGTAGGCGTTGATCGCGCCGACGATCTGCAGCGGCTTCTCGGCGGCGACGGCGGCGCGGAAACGCGCGCCTGGAGAGGCAGGCTGGCTCATGGGACCTCCGCGCAAAAACGACATTTTAGCCGATCCGCGCGTCCCGCCGCCGGGCCCGTCCCCGATAGCTCCCGCCCTAGCCGCCCCACTCCGGTCCGCGCGCCAGCGCGCGCTTGATCTCCTCCAGCGCGTTCGGGTCGTCCAGGGTGGACAGGTCGCCGGGATCGGTGCGCTGCGCCAGTGCCGCCAGCGAGCGGCGCAGCAGCTTGCCGGAGCGCGTCTTCGGCAAGGCATTGACGATGTAGATGCGCGCTGGCCTGGCCACCGCGCCCAGCATCGCGGCGACGCGCTCCAGCATGCCCTCGGCGGCGGCAGCCCGCGCGGCGGCGTCCGCGGCGGCGTCCTTCAGCGTGGCGAACACCACCGGCACCTGTCCCTTCAGTTCGTCGGCAACGCCGATCACCGCGGCCTCGGCGACGGCGGCGTGGGTCGCCACCGCCTCCTCGATCTCGCGCGTGCCCAGCCGATGGCCGGCGACGTTGATCACGTCGTCGGTGCGGCCGAGGATGAAGTAGTAGCCATCGGCGTCGCGGATCGCCCAGTCCAGCGAGCTGTACAGCAGTTCCTTGAAGTGGCCAAAGTAGCCCTTCAGGAACCGCGCGTCGTCGCCCCAGATCGTGCTGAGGCAGCCCGGCGGCAGCGGCGGCACGATGGTCAGTACGCCCTTCTCGTCGGCGGCGGCATCTGCGCCGGTGACCTCGTCGATCACGCGCATGCGGTAGCCGAGGTTGGGCAGGCCGGGCGAGCCGAACTTCTGCGGCTTCAAATCCAGGCCCGGCAGCAGGGTCAGCACCGGCCAGCCGGTCTCGGTCTGCCAGTAGTTGTCGATCACCGGTTTGCCGATGCCTTCGCTGATCCACTTCGCGGTCGGCTCGTCCAGCGGTTCGCCGGCGAGGAACAGCCATTTCAGCGTGGACAGATCGTGCTTCTTCAGCCAGGCCGGATCCTGCTTCTTCAGCACGCGGATCGCCGTCGGCGAGGAGAACATGCTGCGCACGCCGTATTCCGCGCACAGCTGCCACCAGATGCCGGGGTCGGGATGCGTCGGCAGGCCCTCGTACAGCAGCGAGGTGGCGCCGACGATCAACGGACCGTATACGTTGTAGGAGTGCCCCACCGCCCAACCGATGTCGGAAGTGGAGAACATCACCTGGCCAGCGCCGACGTCGAACACCGTGCGCATCGACAGCGCCATTGCCACCGCATAGCCACCGACGTCGCGCTGCACGCCCTTCGGCTTGCCGGTGGTGCCCGAGGTGTACAGCAGGTAGCTCGGCTCGTTCGATTCCAGCCAGGCCACCGGCACGCGTGCGTTGGCGTGCTTGGCGCGCAGCGGCGCGTATTCGAGATCGCGCGCCGGCTGCATGGCGAGGTCGGGATCGAGCCCGCGCCGCACCACCAGCACCGCCGGCGGCGGCGACTGCGCCGCCGCGCAGGCCTCGTCCACCAGCGGCTTGTAGCGCACCACCTTGCCGGCGCGCATGCCGGCATCGGCGCAGATCAGCAGCTTCGGCTTCGCATCGTCGATGCGCAGCGCGAGGTTGTGCGCGGCGAAGCCGCCGAACACCACCGAATGGATCGCGCCGATGCGCGCGCAGGCGAGGATCGCGAACACCGCCTCGGCGAAGTTCGGCATGTAGATCACCACGCGATCGCCGCGGCCAACGCCGAGTTCCTGCAGCACTGCGGCGAACGCGTTCACCTCGCGGTGCAGCTCGCGGTAGGTGATGCGACGGGTGATGCCGGTCTCCGTCGACATCGCCACCAGCGCGAGCTGGTCCGGCCGCGCCTCCAGGTGGCGGTCGACCGCGTTGTAGCAGAGGTTGGTGGTGCCGCCGACAAACCACCTGCGGAACGGCGGGTTCGCGTAATCGAGGATGCGCTGCGGCGGCGTGTGCCAATAGATGGCCCGCGCCTCCTCGGCCCAGAACGCTTCCGGCTCCACGATCGAGCGCCGATAGGCGTCTTCGTAGCGCATGGCCGCCCCCGTCGCGGGTGACGGCGCTAGCCTAGTGCAAGCCTGCGGCGCCGGCGTCCCGACCAAGGTCGTAGGCCGTTGCGAATATGCGCAGTCGTCGTTCGCCACACATGCGAAGGGCGGCCAGTGGCCGCCCTTCGTCGCGCATGCGCGAAGCCGCCGCTTACTTCTTGGCGAACAGGTGTTCGACGCCGGCGCGCTCCTCGCGCAGCTCCTTGCTGGTCGCGTCCATGCGCTCGCGCGAGAAGGCGTCGATCTCCAGGCCCTGCACGATCTCGTACTTGCCGTTCGCGCAGGTCACCGGGTAGCCGTAGATCACGCCCGGAGCGATGCCGTAGGAGCCGTCGGTCGGGATCGCCATCGACACCCAGTCGCCGGCCTCGGTGCCGAGCGCCCAGGAGCGCATGTGGTCGATCGCGGCGGACGCCGCCGAGGCGGCCGACGAGGAGCCGCGCGCCTTGATCACCGCCGCACCGCGCTGCTGCACGGTCGGGATGAAGGTGTCCCTGTACCAGGCCTGGTCGACCAGGCCGGTCGCGGCCTTGCCCTTCACCGTGGCGTGGTGGATGTCCGGGTACTGGGTCGAGCTGTGGTTGCCCCAGATGATCATCCTGCGGATGTCGGTGGTGTGCGCGCCGGTCTTCTCGGCGAGCTGCGACAGCGCGCGGTTGTGGTCGAGGCGCACCATCGCGGTGAAGCAGCGCGGATCGAGGTCCGGCGCGTTCTGTTGCGCGATCAGCGCATTGGTGTTGGCCGGGTTGCCGACCACCAGCACCTTGACGTCGCGCCTGGCGTGCCCGTTCAGCGCCTTGCCCTGCGGTGCGAAGATCGCGCCGTTGGCTTCCAGCAGGTCCTTGCGCTCCATGCCCGGGCCGCGCGGACGCGCGCCGACCAGCAGCGCGTAATCGGCGTCCTTGAACGCGACGTTGGCGTCGTCGGTGGCGACGATGCCGGCGAGCAGCGGGAACGCGCAGTCGTTCAGCTCCATCGCCAGGCCGTTCAGCGCGGGCAGCGCCGGGGTGATCTCGAGCAGGTGCAGGATCACCGGCTGGTCCTTGCCGAGCATGTCGCCGGCGGCAATGCGGAACAGCAGGGCGTAGCCGATCTGGCCGGCGGCGCCGGTCACGGCAACGCGGACGGGGGCTTTCATCACGAAACTCCTTTGCTTGTCGTAGGGTGAGCCTTGGCCCACCGACGCGAAACACGGTGGGCCGAGGCCCACCCTGCCGATGCGTTTCAGGCGAGTTCGGCGAAGAACTCGCGGATGCGCTTCAGCCCGTCGGTCAGTTGCGCCTGCGGGCAGGTGTAGGAGATGCGCAGCGCGCGCGGCTCTCCGAACGCGGAACCGGGCACGCAGGCGACGCTCTTCGCATCGAGCAGCGCGGCGCACAGATCCACGTCGTTGGCGATCTTCCTGCCGTCATGCGACTTGCCGAACGCGCAGGAGATGTCGGGGAACACGTAGAACGCGCCCTGCGGCCGCGGGCACTTCACGCCGGGGATCGCGCTCAGCGCGGCCAGCACCTCGTCGCGGCGCGCGGCGAACTCGGCGCACTTGCGCGCGGGCACGTCCTGCGGGCCGCTGAGCGCGGCCAGCGCGGCCACGGTGACAATCTCCGGCACGTTGGTGATGTGGTTGGAATTCAGCGTCACCACCGCCTGCGCGACGCTCTCCGGCCCGGCCATGAAGCCGCAGCGCCAGCCGGGCATGCCGTAGGTCTTGGAGATCGAGTCGACCACGATCACGCGATCGCGCAGCTCCGGCCTGACGTGCACGAAGTTGTGGTAGCCGACGCCGTCGAACACCATGCGGTTGTAGATGTCGTCGGTGATCACCCAGGTGTCCGGGTGCTTCGCCACCACCTCGGCCAGCGCGACGATCTCCTCGCGCGTGTACACCATGCCCGTCGGGTTGGACGGGTTGTTGAACAGGAACACCTTGGGCTTGCTGGCCAGCGCCTTGTCGAGCTGCGCCGGCGTCAGCTTGTAGTTCTGCTCGGGCGGGCACGGCAGTTGCGTGACCTTCGCGCCCAGGATCTCGGCGATGTCGAGATAGCTGGTCCAGTACGGCGTCGGGAAGACGATCTCGTCGCCCTCGTCGAGCAGCGCCTCGGCCAGGTTGTACAGGATGTGCTTGGCGCCGATCGCGGTCGCGCAGTGCTTGCGCTCGTAGCCTTTGAAGCCGCCCTGCTCCAGGTGCTTCAGGAACGCATCGAGCAGGTCCTCGCGGCCGCGGTTGGAGCCGTACTGGCCCGAGTCCTTCGCCAGCGCCGCGCGCACCGCGTCGTAGACGTGTTCGCCCGGCAGGAAGTTCGGCACGCCGATCGAGAAATTGACGACGTTGCGGCCTTCGGCCTTGAGCCGCTTCGCCTTGTCGGCGATCACCATGATCGCACTCGGCTTGGCGCGGCCCATGCGCTTCGCAAGCTTCAGCATGGGAGTCACTCGCGAGGAGGGAAAGCGGGATTTTAACACAGCGGGCCGCGCACCCAGCAGCGGCGCAAAGTCATGCCGGAGCGCGCATGATCGGCCTGCCCGCCGGGCCCGGCGGGCAGGCGTGGAGACTCATCCGCAAAGGAGAAGGCGCATGCTGCACTGGATCTGGATGTTCGTCATCGGCCTGGTGATCGGCGTCGTGGCCAAGTTCCTGATGCCCGGCAAGGATCCCGGCGGATTCATCGTCACCGGCCTGCTCGGCATCGCCGGCTCGCTGCTCGCCGGCTGGCTCGGCCAGACGCTCGGCTGGTACCAGGCGGGCCAGCCGGCCGGCTTCATCATGTCGGTGATCGGCGCGATCGTCCTGCTGTTCCTGTACCGGCTGCTGTTCAAGCCGAAGGCGCCATGAGGCGAAGGCGCGGGCGGCACCTGCCGTCCGCGCCCGCCGCACCGGCCTCAGCCGCGCGCGTCCAGCACCGCGTTCCACTGGCCGACCCGCTCGGCCATCTGCGCCAGCACCGCGTCGGCATCGCCCTCGATCGTCACCGACTCGATGGCGTCGCCCTGGCGGATCGCGTCCACCACCTTCTGGTCCTCGGCATCCAGCACCGCGCCGAACACGGTGTGCTTGCCGTCCAGCCACGGCGTGGCGACGTGGGTGATGAAGAACTGGCTGCCGTTGGTGCCGGGGCCGGCGTTGGCCATCGACAGCACGCCCGGACGGTCGTGGCGCAGGTCCGCGCGGCACTCGTCCTCGAAGCGGTAGCCGGGATTGCCGCGGCCGTCGCCGTTCGGGCAGCCGCCCTGGACCATGAAATCGGGGATCACGCGGTGGAAGCTCAGGCCGTCGTAGAAGCCGCGCCGCGCCAGGTTGACGAAATTGGCCACGGTCAGCGGGGTCTTGTCGGCGTAAAGTTGCACGCGGATCGGGCCGCGGCTGGTCTGGAAACGGGCGATGAGGGCGTCGGTCATGGGCTCATTCCTGGGCAGTGGCCGGCTAGCTTAACAGCGCCTTGCCGGCGCGCCGCCGCTGCGGCGGGCGGGCGCGAAAAACGCTATACTGGCGCGTTTGCCATTCGGCCCATTCGAGTCGGCCACCGCGCCGTCCGCCCAAACGCATGTCCATCGAAAACCTCCGCAACATCGCCATCGTCGCCCACGTCGACCACGGCAAGACCACACTGGTCGACCAGCTGCTGAAGCAGTCCGGCACGCTCTCCGAACGCGCCGTGGTGCCCGATCGCGTGATGGACTCGAACGACCAGGAGCGCGAGCGCGGCATCACCATCCTCGCCAAGAACACCGCGATCACCTGGCGCGAGAACCGCATCAACATCGTCGACACCCCGGGCCACGCCGACTTCGGCGGCGAGGTCGAGCGCGTGCTGTCGATGGTCGACTCCGTGCTGCTGCTGGTCGACGCGATGGACGGCCCGATGCCGCAGACGCGCTTCGTCACGCAGAAAGCCTTCCAGATGGGCTTCAAGCCGATCGTGGTGATCAACAAGATCGACCGCCCCGGCGCGCGCCCGGACTGGGTGCTGAACGCCACCTTCGACCTGTTCGACCGCCTCGGCGCGACCAACGAGCAGCTCGACTTCCCGGTGGTCTATGCCTCGGCCCTGCACGGCTACGCCAGCCTCGATCCGGAAGCGCGCGAAGGCGACATGACGCCGCTGTTCGAGGCGATCATGAAGCACGTGGCGCCGCCGCAGGTCGACCCGGCCGGCGCGTTCCAGATGCGCATCAGCCAGCTCGACTACAACAGCTACGTCGGCCTGATCGGCATCGGCCGCATCCAGCGCGGCACGGTGCGCACCAACATGCCGGTCGCGGTGATCGACCGCGAAGGCAAGAAGCGCAACGGCAAGGTGCTGCAGGTGCTCGGCTTCATGGGCCTGGAGCGCCGCGAGGTGCCCGAGGCGCAGGCCGGCGACATCGTCGCGATCTCCGGCGTCGAGGGCCTCGGCATCTCCGACACGGTGTGCGACCCCGCCGCGCCCGAGGCGCTGCCGGCGCTGACCGTCGACGAACCCACCATCAGCATGACCTTCCAGGTCAACAACTCGCCGTTCGCCGGCAGCAAGGACTACAGCGGCGGCAAGTTCCTGACCAGCCGCCAGCTGCGCGACCGCCTGCTGCGCGAAACGCTGCACAACGTCGCGCTGCGCGTGGAGGAAACCGAGGATCCGGACAAGTTCAAGGTGTCCGGCCGCGGCGAGCTGCACCTGTCGGTGCTGATCGAGACCATGCGCCGCGAGAGCTACGAGCTGGCGGTGTCGCGCCCCGAGGTGATCGTCAAGGAAATCGACGGCGTCCTGCAGGAGCCCTACGAGCAGCTCGTCGTCGACCTGGAGGAGCAGTTCCAGGGCGGCGTGATGGAACGCCTCGGCATGCGCCGCGGCCAGTTGAAGAACATGGAGCCGGACGGCCGCGGCCGCGTGCGCCTCGAGTACATGATCCCGGCGCGCGGACTGATCGGTTTCCAGACCGAGTTCCGCACGCTCACCGCCGGCACCGGCCTGCTGTTCCACGTGTTCGATCACTACGGCCCGCGCTCCGAGGGCGCGATCGCCAAGCGCCCCAACGGCGTGATGATCTCCAACGGCACCGGCAAGGCGCCGCCGTACGCGCTGATGGGCCTGCAGGAACGCGGCCGCCTGCTGATCAACGCCGGCGAGGACATCTACGAGGGCCAGCTGGTCGGCATCCACGCCAAGGACAACGACCTCACCGTCAACGCCCTGCGCGAGAAGCAGCTCACCAACATCCGCGCCGCCGGCAAGGACGACAACGTGCTGCTGACGCCGCCGGTGAAGATGTCGCTGGAGCAGGCGCTGGAGTTCATCGAGGACGACGAGCTGGTCGAAGTCACGCCGAAGGCGATCCGCCTGCGCAAGCGGCACCTCACCGAGAACGACCGCAAGCGCGCCTCGCGCCAGGCCGCCTGAGCCCAGGCTGCCGGCAGTTGCAGGAACATCGGGCCGCCTCGCGCGGCCCGATGCGTTTGCGGACCGCGGCGCCGTCGCCTGCGTGCTAGATTCGAGGCGCTCCCTGGCGCACGGTGCACGCGATGAACGCTTCCGCCTCGCCTCCGCCATTCGCGCGCGAACCGCTGGCCGCGCTGCGCAAGGCCCTGCTCGACCTGCACAAGGCGCTGCTGGCGGAAACGCGCGCCGGCTACGAGCGCCTGTTCGGCCCGATCCCCTCGACCAGCGCGCTGCTGGACCTGGTCACGGCCGATCCCTGGTTCGCGTGGCTGCGCCCGCTGACCGGGCTGATCGTGGAGATGGACGAGCTGCTCGAGGCCGACACCGCGCCGGACGCGGAAACGCTCGCCGCTCTGCGCCGTCGCATCGCCGGCATGATCGCGGGCAACGTCGACACGGAAGGCTTCGCGCGCAGCTACCGCGACGCGCTGCAGCGCGACCCGAACATCGCCATCGCCCACGCCGCGGTGCGCCGCACGCTGGACGCGCTGCGCGCCTGACGCGGCCACTGGCGCCGAGCGGCCCCCCGCGCTCGCTCGCGCGTACAATCGGCCCATGGAAACCCCGATCCTGATCGCATGGAGCGGCGGCAAGGACTGCCTGATGGCGCTGGAGCGCCTGCGGGAGGATCCGCGCTGGCGGGTCGCCGGCCTGGTCACCACCGTCACCCGCACCTACGACCGCGTGGCGATGCACGGCATCCGCCGCGAAGTGCTGCGCGCGCAGACCGACGCGCTGGGCCTGCCGCTGATCGAGGCGGAGCTCGACTGGCCGTCATCCAACGGGGCCTACGAAACCGCTTTCGCCAGGGCGCTCGCCGAGGCGCACATCGGCACGCCGGCGCTGCACCACATCGCCTTCGGCGACCTGTTCCTCGACGACGTGCGCGCCTGGCGAGAGACATTGCTGCACCGCCTGGGCTGGCAGGGCGTCTATCCGCTGTGGGGCGAGGACACCGCCAAGCTGGCCAGGCACTTCATCGCGCGCGGCCACCGCGCGGTGCTGACCTGCGTCGACACCACCCAGCTCGATGCGTCGTTCTGCGGCCGCGACTACGACGCCGCGCTGCTGGACGAACTGCCTGCCGGCGTGGACCCGTGCGGCGAGCGCGGCGAATTCCACACGCTCAGCTACGACGGCCCGCTGTTCCGCGCACCGCCGCGCCTGGAACGCGGCGAATCCGTGCTGCGCGAAGGCCGCTTCCAGTACACCGATTTCATGCTCGCGTGAACGAAAGCGGCGCGTCGCCACGCCTTGCCTCCTCGCGATGAGCGGGCGAACCGTGCGGTCGCCTGCACGCAGGCTCCTACAAGCGGTGCGCTGGCCACGAACCTGCGTGCAGGCGCCCCACGACTCCGCGCCATCGGGCAGGAGCCTGCGCACAGGCGACCCGCGGCACCGCGCCATCAGGCAGGAGCCTGCCTACAGGCGACCATCGTGCGCTCAGCGCATGCACACCGCCTCGACGTTGTGGCCGTCGGGGTCGAGCAGGAACGCGGCGTAGTACGTCGGGCTGTAGTCGCTGCGCACGCCGGGCGCGCCGTTGTCGCCGCCGCCCGCTTCCAGGCCGGCGGCATGGAAGCGGTCGACCGCTTCGCGGCTCGATGCGCGGAAGGCGACGTGCATGCCGCTGCCCTTCGCCGCCTTGGCGGCGTACAGCCACAGCGCCGGCTCGCCCGGCGGACCGAAACCGGCGTAGCCGTCGCCCTGCGTGCACAGCCCGAAGCCGAGGCCAGCCAGCGCGGCGGTGTAGAAGTGCACGCTGGCGGCCAGATCCTTAACTTTCAGGCCGATATGGTCGTACATGATGACCTCCGTGAACGGGAGGTCATCCTAGGCGCGGCGCGGCCAGGCGCTCTTGGAAAAACTTGCGCTCGCCGCGCGCCGCCTGGCGGAAGCGCCGCGGCGAAACGCCTGCCGCGCGACGGAAGGTGCGCACGAAGTTGGAGACGTCGCCGAAGCCGACGTCGTAGGCCACGTCGGTGATCGGGCGCGCGTCGTCGGACAGCAGGCGCGCCGCGTGGCGCAGGCGCGACCGCACGAGGTACTGGTGCGGCGTCGCGCCGACCACGTTGGCGAACACGCGCAGGAAGTGGTACGCGCTCAGCCCGGCCTCGTGCGCCGCGTCCTCGAGGCCGATCGGCTGCCGTGCGTGCACGTCGATCCACAGCGCCGCGCGCACCGCGCGGCGGCGATCGCGCGCCGACACCGCGACCGGCGCGCGCGGCCTGCCGGATACCGCATCGGTCAACCGCGCCGCCAGCGCCAGCCCGACCTCGTCCAGGCCGACGTCGCTGCCGCCCCCGACCACGGACTGCGCCAGCTCGCCCAGCACCATCAGTTCGGGCAGCGGCGGCACGCCGCCGGTGCGCCAGATCGCGCCGCGGCCGCCGATCGCCTCGACCGCGGCCGGCGCGAAGCGGAACGACAGGCACTCGTCGCCGCACAGGTGATGGTCGTGCGTGCAGGTGAACTCGTCGCCGCGGTGGGCGACCAGCACCGCCCCCGCCACCAGTTCGCAGGCGCGCCCGCGGCTTTGGTAGCCGAAGCTGCCGCGGCGCACGTAGGACATCGAGAAGTCCGCGTGCTGTTCCGGATACGGCCGCGTATCCGGCCCGGCATCGCAGCGGAAATCGACCACGCGCAGCGTTTCGCTCTGGAACAGGGTCGCGATCTGCATGGTCCGCCCCCTCTACGCCGCGCCGACCACCGCCTCCGCCCGCCAGCCGTACAGCGGAATCGGCGCAGCGTGGTGCGGCAGCAGCACCTCGCGCTCGTAGGCGAAGCCGAGCTTGCCGAGCAGCCCGATCGAGCGCGCGTTGCCGGCGCTGACGATGGCGACCACGCGGCGCAGGCCGAACGCGTCGCGCGCACAGGCCAGCGTCGCCGCCGCGGCCTCGTGGGCGTAGCCGCGACCGGCGTAGCGCGGCAGGAAGGCGTAACCGATGTCGGGATCGTCCAGCGCGTCGCGCTTCAGCAGGCCGCACATGCCGATCGGCGTGTCGTCCGCCTTCAGGCCGACCCGCCACAGCCCGAAGCCGTGCGCCGCGTAGCTGGCGAGCGGACCGTCGTCGAGGTAGCGGCGCGCGTCGTCCAGCGTGCGCACGCCCTTGTCGGCGATGTTCTCGATGAACGAAGGATCGTTCAGCAGTTCGACGATGAACGCGGCGTCCTCGTAGGCGAAGCGCCGCAGCGTCAGCCGTTCGGTTTCCAGCACCACTTCAGCACCCCGTGCAGCGACCTGACCCGATCCCTACGCCACTCCGGGCGTAGCGTGCGCTCCGCACACGAAACATCTTGCCACAGCACGACCACCGGGCGGCGGCTCGTGCGCGGAGCGCACGCTCCGCGCCGGAGCGCGGCGTCCGGGGCCGGACAAGCGGCGCCGCACCATGCCGCCCTCAAGGAATCCTGCACGCTGCCGATAACCGGAACAAGGCGAGCCGAACGGCCGGGCATCCGCGAACCGCGCATGCCGGCCGTCCTTCGCTGCGGCGATCGTCATGCCTGTCGCGAGGGTATCGCACGGTCCCGCGGCATTCGGGCACGCCCGGCACGCGCGCCGGTTGCGGAACCGGCCGCCCCGCCTTACGGGAAGGCTACCTGCATGACCTATCACAAGCCGACGGCCCATCAAATCGACTGGAGTGCTCCCGACCTCGAATCGCTGCTGCGCAAGACGGAAGGCTGGAAACTGGACAACCGCAGCAACCACGAGCCGCAGCACGTGGAGGTCTTCATCGGCTGGCGCGGCACCGCCGGACAGCCGGCCGTGCTGGTGTGGGAGCGCGACAAGGTGATGGTGCTGGAAACGCTGTTCCCGCTGCGGCGCGACGAGCACGTGCGGGTGGTGCGCCACTTCGGCGAGAACCTGCGCACCGCCTGGGGCATCGTCGTCGACACCCGCGAAGGCCACCGCGACGAGGATCGCGCGCGCGGCGTGTACGTGCACTGGCTGCAAGTGCGTTGAGGCGGCGGCCACACCGGAATCCCCGAACGCTCCGGGGGCCGCTGCGGCAGTAGTGGTAAAGCTTGAACAGGCTGCCGTCGGCGGTCGAGGCGCCGTACACGTCGAGAACGGAGGCGGGCGCATGCCGCGGGCCCAGCGTCAGCAGGCCGTCCTCGCGCCGCTGGACCCGCCATTTCTGGTCGTCCTTCGGGATCTTGTCCCCGAGGATGATCCTGAAGCAGGCATTTTCGTGCGCCAACGGCCGTGACTTCCGGCAGGCCTACCGTGGGCAATTGAAACGTTATATCGTTGCACGCTTTGACGTCCTGCGGAAACGGCATGTATGCACGAAACGTGGACGCAAACGCTCGCGAGACGCGTCGGCGCGCGGGTGTGCACCGTCACATGCGCGCTGGCGCTCGCAGGTTGCGCGGTCGGGCCGGATTTCCGGAAACCGGCGCCGCCGGACACGGATCGCTACACGGCGCAGCCATCGGTGGCGACCGTGGCGACGCCGGACATCGCCGGAGGCAACGCGCAGCGCTTTGACACCGGCGCCGACATCGCCGGCGATTGGTGGACGCTGTTCCACTCGAAGCAGTTGAACGCGCTGATCGAAGCCGCGCTTGCCGACAATCCCGACCTCAAGGCCGCGCAGGCCGCATTGACCGCCGCGCACGAAGCCGTGCTGGCGCAGCGCGGCGCGTATCTCCCGCAAGTGGACGCCGAGTTCAATGCGACGCGATACAAGCAACCCGCTTCGCTGGCGCCTGTGCCCAGCAACAACGCGCTTCTGTACAACCTGTTCACGCCGCAGGTCAGCGTGTCGTACACGCCGGATGTGTTCGGTCTGAATCGCCGCAGCGTCGAATCGTTGCAAGCCCAGGCGCAGAGCACGCGCTTCCAGATGATCGCCGCGTGGAACACGCTGACGTCGAATGTCGCGGTGGCGGCGATCACCGATGCTTCGCTGAAGGCGCAAATCGACGCGACGCGCGAACAAATCAGGATCGAAACGCAGTCGGTCGAGCTGATGCGCTATCGCTACCGGAAGGGCGACGCCAGCCAACTGGACGTGTCCGCGCAGGAAACGCAGCTCGCCCAGACGCAGGGATCGCTGCCGTCGTTGCTCCAGCAGCGCGATCAGCAGCGGCATCTGCTGGCGGTGCTGACCGGCAAGTTACCGGCGCAGGCGTCCATCGCGGACTTCGATCTCGCCGACCTGCAACTGCCGGCGGACCTGCCGCTGAGCCTGCCGTCGAAACTGGTCGAGCAGCGGCCCGATGTTCGCCAGGCCCAGGCCAACTGGCATGCGGCCAGCGCCCAGGTCGGCGTGGCGATCGCGCAGCGCTTTCCCAACATCACGCTGAGCGGGGACGCCGGCAGCTCCGCACTCGCGATCGGCCAGGTGTTCAAGACAGGCACGGGCTTCTGGACGCTGGGCGCGGACGTGCTGGCGCCGATTTTCCAGGGCGGCCAGTTGCTGCATCAGCAGCGCGCGGCGGAAGCCGCGTACACGCAGGCAGCCGAGCAGTACCGCAGCACGGTGCTGACGGCGTTCCAGAACGTGGCCGATACGCTGACGGCCTTGCAGCACGATGCGGAAACCCTGCAAGCCGCCGCGATAGCAGAGCGGGCTGCACACACCACGCTCGATCTTTCTCGGCGACAGTTGCGCGACGGCTACATCGACCAGCTCGCGCTGCTCAGCGCCGAACAGGCCTACAGCCAGGCGCGTATCGCGCTGGTGCAGGCGCAGGCCAGCCGTTACGCCGACACCGCCGCGCTGTTCCAGGCGCTGGGTGGCGGCTGGTGGCATCGCGCGGAATTGGCGGAGACCCATGATGATCGGAAGTAAGGCCAGACATGGCGCGACGCCCATCGCGGCTCGCCCCGAGCGCGAGCCCCGGCTTCAATCGAAGTCGGGGCCGAAGTCGAACGGCGACGTGCCGCGACTTCGTTCGTTCACGCGGACGCAGCTTGTCCCGGGCCAGTCGAGGAGCCGGACGCGAACGTATTGGACAGGTGCGCTCATCGTGCTCCTCATGTTGCTGGCCGGCTGTTCGTCCAAAGGCGCAGACGTCGCGCAGACAAGCGCCAATACCGCCAGCAACGTCACGTTGACCGCCACGCAGCGCCAGCACATCACGCTCTACACCGTAACGCCCTCCCGTTTCCATTCGAGCGTCGATACCACCGGCGTGGTGGATTTCGACCAGGATCGCGCCACGCAGGTGCTGGCGCCGTTTTCCGGCCCGGTGGCGAAGCTGCTGGTGGCGCAAGGCGACCGGGTCAAACGCGGGCAGCCGCTGGCCACCGTCACCTCACCGGATTTCGCCGCGGCGCTCGGCGCGTACCGCAAGGCCGTGGTGACGGCAACGAACGCGCGCCGCATTGCGGATTACGACGCCGACATGCAGGAGCACCACGCGATTTCGCAGCGCGAAGCCGAACAGGCGCAGACCGATGCCGTCGCTGCGGAGGCCGATCGAGCCGCCGCATTGCAGGCGCTGACCGCGCTGGACATCGATCCACAGGCGCTTTCCGCATTGCGCGCCGGCAAGGACGTGAACCGCGTGGAAGGCGTGATCCGCGCGCCGATCGCGGGCACGGTGGTGGAAAAGAACATCTCGCCCGGGCAGTTGTTGCAGGCCGGCAGCACGCCCTGCTTCACCATCGCCGACCTGTCGCGCGTGTGGGTGAAGGCGAACGTGTTCGGCAACGATGTCGAATCGGTGCATGCGGGCGATCCGGCCTCGATTGCCTTCGGCGAGAGCGCGAAGCCGTTGCCCGGCAAGGTGACGAACGTGGCTGCGGAAGTCGATCCCGACACGCGCGCGGTGGTGGCGCGCGTCGAGGCGGCGAATCCGGGCGGCGCGCTGAAGAAGCAGATGTACGTGCGCGTGCGGATCGAATCGCACGAAGCACGCGACGGCCTGCTGGTTCCGGTATCGGCGGTCCTGCGCGACGATGACAATCTGCCGTTCGTGTACGTGGCGCAGCAGGACAACAGCTATGCGCGCCGTCACGTCACGCTGGGCGAGCGCGTCGGCGACCGCTATCTGATTCCATCCGGCTTGCGCGCGGGCGAACGCATCGTCAGCGACGGCGGGTTGTTCCTGAGCTTCATCCAGAGCCAATGAGCACCCCGCCGGAAGCCGCGACGCGCAACGCGTCGATCATCAACCGCATCGTCGCGTTCGCGCTGGCGCAGCGGCTGTTGATCATCCTGCTCTCCGCCGCGTTGCTCGCCGCGGGCTGGTGGGCGCTCGAGCGCCTGCCGATGGATGCGTATCCCGACCTTGCGCCGCCGATGGTGGACATCGTCACGCAGTGGCCGGGGCACTCGGCGGAGGAAGTGGAGCGCCTGATTTCCGTGCCGGTGGAACGCGCGATGAGCGACGTGCCGGACATGGTGATGAAGCGTTCGGTGTCGCTGTACGGGCTGTCGGATGTCACGCTGACCTTCCGCGACGGCACCGACAACTACTTCGCGCGCCAGCGCGTGTTCAATCGGCTGAGCGGCATCGGGCTGCCGGACGGCGTTGCGCCCGACATCTCGCCGCTATCGTCGCCTTCCGGCCTGATCTACCGCTACGTGCTGCAAAGCCCCGATCGCTCGCCGACCGAACTGAAGACGCTGCAGGACTGGGTGATCGCTCCTCAGTACCGCGCGGTGCCGGGCGTGGCCGACGATTCCGCCTTCGGCGGCGGCGACATGCAATACCAGGTGCTGCTCGACCCGGGCAAGATCGCGGCGGTCGGTTTGTCGGTGCCGCAGGTCGAAGCCTCGCTTGCCGCCAACAACGACAACGCTGGCGGCGGTTTCTATTCGCAGGGCGGACAGTTCTATTACGTCCGCGGTATGGGTCGGCTGCAAACGCTCGAAGACATCGGCAATGTGGTGGTGGCCGTGCACAACGGCACCCCGGTGCTGGTGAAAGACGTCGGCACGGTGACGCTCGGCATCGCGCCGCGGCTCGGCGAATTCGGCTACATGGGCCAGGACGACGCGGTGGAAGGCGTGATCCTGCTGCGCACCGGCGAGAAGACGCAGGACGTGCTGCGGGCGATCGAGGCCAAGACGCGCGAATTCAACCAGGACGTCCTGCCGCGCGACGTCAAGATCCACCCGTTCTACGACTTGAGCCACCTGATCGACGAAACCACCCGGGTGGTCGAGCGCAACCTCCTGGCCGGCGTGCTGCTGGTTGCGGCGGTGCTGGTGTTCTTCCTCTACGACCTGCGCGCGGGCCTGATCGTCGCGGTGACCATCCCGCTGGCGCTGCTGTTCGCGTTCGTGTGCCTCGATCTGCGCAACGCCTCGGCCAACCTGCTCTCGATCGGCGCGGTGGACTTCGGAATCCTGGTCGACGGCGCGATCTTCATGGTCGAGAACATCTTCCGCGAGATCGCCGCGCAAAAGGCCACCGACGCGCCGATGGACGTGCGCGCGATCATCATCCAGGCCGCATCGGAAGTGGATCGCCCGCTGGTGTACGCGGTCGCGGTGATCGTGGCGAGCTTCCTGCCGATCTACGTGCTGACGGGACCGTCGGGCACGCTGTTCAAGCCGATGGCCGACACCATGATCTTCGCCTTGGTCGGCTCCCTGATCGTGACGCTGACGCTGTTGCCGGTGCTGTGCGCGCTGTTCATGCGCAAGGGCGTGCGCGAGCGGCGCAACGCGATCTTCGAGAAAACGCGCACGTTCTACGCGAAGTGGCTGGGGAAGAGCCTCGCCAGGCCATGGCCTGCGACGATCATCCCTGCGATCCTGCTGGGCCTGTCGCTGCTGCTCGTCCCCGCGATCGGCGCGGAGTTCATGCCGCATCTGGACGAAGGCTCGCTGTGGGTGCGCGCGACGATGCCGTACACCATCTCGTTCGACGAGGCGGCAAAGATCACGCCGCAGATCCGCGACGTGCTGCGCTCGTTTCCGGTGGTCACTACCGTCGCTTCGGAGCTGGGCCGTCCCGACGACGGCACCGACGCGACGGGCTTCTTCAATGCCGAGTTCTTCGTCGGCCTGAAACCCTATTCGCAATGGCACGGTGCCTACCGCGACAAGGCCGCGCTGATCCGCGCCATCGACGGCAAGCTGCAGGCGCTTCCCGGCATCCAGTTCAACTACACGCAACCGGCCGAGGACGCGGTGGACGAAGCCGAGACGGGGCTGAAGAGTGCCTTGGCGGTGAAGGTGTTCGGCCGCGACCTGCAGACGCTGCAGGACAAGGGGAAGGCGATCAAGCAGGTGTTGCAGCACGTGCGCGGCATCACCGACGTGACGCTGGTGCACGAACTCGGGCAGCCCAGCCTCACCATCCGCATCGACCGCGCCAAAATTGCGCGCTACGGCCTGAACGTTTCCGACGTCAACGCGCTGATCGAAACCGCGATCGGCGGCAACACCGCCACGCAGGTCGTGCAGGGCGAGCGCGAATTCGATCTGGTGGTGCGGCTGGCGCAGCGCTTCCGCGACAACCCGCAGGAGATCGGCAACATTCCGGTCGCCACACCGGGCGGCCAGCAGATTCCGCTGAAGGAACTGGCGACGATCGGCGAGACCGACGGCGCCTCCTTCATCTATCGCGAGAGCGATTCGCGCTACATCGGCGTGCAGTTCTCGGTGGAGGGCCGCGACCTCGCCGGCGCGGTAAACGACGCGATGCAGCAGGTGAACAAGGCCGTCACGCTGCCGCGTGGCTACCGGCTGGACTGGGGCGGCGAGTACAAGGAATACACCGCGTCGCGCGCGCAGATGAACGTGATCCTGCCGCTGACGCTGGTGGTGATCTTCGGCCTGCTGTTCGTGCTGTACGGCAATTTCAAGTTCCCCTTCATCACCGTCGCCGGCGTGCTGCTATCGGCGCCGTTCGGCGCGCTGATCGCGCTGTGGCTGACCGGCACGCCGTTCTCGGTTTCGTCCGGAATCGGGTTCATCGTGCTGTTCGGCGTGTCGGTGCTGACCGGCGTGGTCTATATCTCCTGCGTCAACGAGCTGCGCTTGCAAGGCATGCCGATCGACAAGGCGATCCAAGAAGCGGCCCTGCTGCGCCTGCGCCCGATCATGATGACCGCGCTGGTCGCCGCATTGGGATTGCTGCCCGCAGCGCTCGCCACGGGCGTGGGCACCGATTCGCAGCGGCCGTTCGCGCTGGTGATCGTGGCCGGCATGCTTTCGCGCCTGGCGATCAGCGTTTTCCTGATGCCGGCGCTGTACGCACTGGTGGCGAAACCGGGCGATCGGTTGCAGGTGTAGCTCCGAAAACCTGGCCAAATCCATCCGGGATCGGCCGGAGCACGCCGAACTTCGCAGGCTCAGCCCATCACGACGGTCAGGATGGAATAGCGAAGCCCGCGTAGGGCGGGAGTATCCCGCCTGTCGCGTTCACTCCATATCCAGGCCGCGAACATCATCCGAGGCGCCCCAATCCGTAGCATAGATGCCGCGCTCGACAAACCGGCGAAAGCTCGAGAATTGCCAATCCGCCGCGCGCGAGACGTGGCCGTGCTTGACCGGATTGCAGTGAATGTAGTCCGCGTGCCGCTCGAAATCCCGCTCGTCGCGGACGGCGTGTTCCCAGAACCGGCGCTGCCAGATGCCGCGTTCCCCCTTCTTCCGCCTTCTCTCCGAAAGGCGTTCGCCCGCCGGGATTCCGCGCGAGAAGCCGGCCTTGATCGCGTGCCAGCGCGAAGAAAAATCCGCGCCGTCCGGCGGCAGCGTCCAAATGCAGTGCAGGTGGTCCGGCATCACCGCGATCGCATCCAGTCGAAATGGCCTGGCGCGCCGCACGTCGGCGAGTGCCTGCCGCAGCAGGTCGATGTGCTCGGTGAGCAGCCGACGCCGACGCTCGAGCAGCGCCACCGTGAAGAAGAACGTGCCGCCGGGAATGAATGCGCGCACATAGCGAGGCATGCCGTTACCTCATCCCGACAGGCGGGATACTCCCGCCCTACGCGGGCTAGTGATCACCTTGCGTCACTTCTACCGGTTTCGCGCTGATTACCACCGCACGCGTAATCCTGTCACGCAGCATCTCGGCCTCAATCGTCAGCATCACCAACGACTTCGACCATTCCGCTCTCTGAATAGCTTGCTTATCGCCCCACGCCAACTCGGCAAGAACGTCAGCTGCGAATTGCAACCCATCAGATGCCCGCTGGACCGTGATGCGGAATCCAGCTCCCTTATCCGTGCGATTGCCGATGATTCGGAAGTCGCCTTGCATCTCCAGCTCTTTCGCCTGCTCCCGCTCAGGCTGCGCGATCTCGTGTGCTTCCTCCGCTGTCATCGGTACGCCGCGCATCGCAATGGTGTCGCCTGGACGCGTCACCTTGAGCAACCTGTTCGTAGTTGCCTGAGTATCTTCATTGACGGTCTGCAATGTCGGCTCCCGGACCATGGCATCCCGCATGATGGCCAACCGCCGCGTTTCTTCTTGGGACAAATGGATCCGCGATTCAATGTTCTTGCTTTCCAGTTCCGTGTGGCTCTGAAGCTCTTTCTCCTTCAGCCGGTTCGCCAACCACGCCTTGTACGTCACCGCAGCGGTGATCATCAGGCCTATACCCAACGCTGTAATTACAGCTTCCGTCCCGTTCATGCGTTCAAGCGCCGCCTGCACGATCTTGTTAAGTTGACCAGATAGATCAGCGGTGAAGATCGACGAACCCTTCTCGACCTTGACAACGACCTCAAGGGATTCGCGGTCATCTTCGCGCAACCTGCGCAAGTTGGGGTCGCCGTACTGCACACTCGCGAAAGCACGGTTAATGTCCTTCTGCACATCCAGCAGTGGAGGCATGATGCGCGTGGGCACCGTGCTGTACCAGTCGCGCCCTTGTGCGTCCAGCGACCACGTTGGCCACCCTTCGAACCGAACTCTTGTGACATCAAAGCGCAGCCCCCCCGAAACGGCGGCCTCAAGAGCTGCCCACGCATCTACCTCGTTGCGAATGATCAACGGCTCACCGTTGTTATCAATCTCCATATCTTACCCCCCTGACTGAGCAGTCTCTCATTGGTTGTGCATGTAGACCCTCACTTGCCCGACCAGACAAACGAGTGGCTTCAGACTCAGTGTTATCGAGCGAGAGAGATGTGTACTGGACACCATTCTGGCTCTTCACTTGTTAGATGCCAGCCGCACCGCGGATCAAGCCGGTCGCTATACTTGATGCAACGGACTTAACCAAGTCGAGCGTCATGTCTAGCCCCTTTGAAGCAAACGTCTGCTTCGTCTTTGCCCATACGGAGTCGCTTCTGACGGTATCAAGAAACTCATGCCCTGCCCACGTTAGCTTCGTGAGCATTACATCGGCGGGCACTTCTCGGGAGCCGACCCCGGTCTTAAGCGTCGATCCGTCAGCGAGCCCTGCCTCGATGACGAGGGCCTTGTGATACCTGATGATGTCGTCGTCGTATCCATCGATCGGTAAGTTTGCCTGGCCCGATTCGAGCGCAAGCAATATTTTGCGAACGAGTTCCATATCGCGTTTCATGTCCAACACTCCTCGCCCGGCGCTAAACACAAAGATGGCACAGGAAACAGCGCAACGTTCACTGATGTCTGTTTGAAGCCATTTCTGCCGTTGAGCTCGCAAATCGCCCCCTCACGGCAAATCCTTCCCCTCCCCCACCGATTCGACCTCCAGCTTGTCGACCGCCGGCACGCCGATCGCCGCCATGCCGGCATTGCGCAGGTCGGCGTTCAATTTGGCGAGGTCGCCGTCGCGCAGCGTCTGCCACTGCGCCAGCGCGCGCTTCAGCTTGTCCTGCTCTGCGGCGACGACTTGGCGCTGGGCGTCGGTGGGCGCGACGTCGGCGGATTCGACGTCGCTTTCGATGGCGCCGAGGGTTTCGCTGATATCGGTGAGGCTGGCGGCGGCTGCGTCGTCGTTCTTCGGCGACAGCTTGGCGGCGAAGGCGGCGACCTCGTCGCGCAGCGCGGCGTGGGCGTCGTCGTGCTTCAGCTTGTCGCCCAGCGCATCGAGCTGCTTGTGCACAGCCTGCTGCTCGCCGTAGCCGCGCCAGGCGTCGGCCAGCGCGGCGGCGATGGCGTTGGAGAAGTCCAGCGAGGCGCGCAGGTCGGCGAGCGGCGTGTCGATGCGCGGGTCCATCGTCACCGTCAGCGGCTGGCGGTATTCGCGGCCGCCGGCCTTCAGCACCACGGTGTATTTGCCGGGCAGCACGTACGGTCCCTGCGGCGTGGCCGGCGTGTCCTCGCCGAACACGGCGGCGATGCTGTATTCGTAGTGGATGGCCTGCGCGCGCGCGTAGCGCAGGTTCCAGTAGAAGCGGTGCATGCCCGGCGCGGCGGACAGCGGCGCGGCCGGCTTCAGCCAATCCTCGGCGAAATAGCGCTTGGCGTTCACCGTCTCCGGCTTGGCCTCGCTGTCGAAGCGGCGCACCAACTTGCCGTTCGCGTCGAGGATTTCCAGCGTGACCGCGCCCTTGGTGCGCGCGCCCAGCCAGTAGTCGATGGCGACGCCCGCGGGCGGGTTCCTGCCGACCGGCGTTTCCGGCGGCAGCGGCGTGTCGTGGTTGTTGTCCGGGCGCACGCGCACCGCGTCGGCCGGCGCGAACAGGTGCGCCGGCGCCTTCGCCAGCTTCGCGTCCAGCTGCCGCAGCGGCGTGACGTCGTCGAGGATCCAGATCGCGCGGCCCTGCGTCGCGGCGATCAGGTCGTTGCCGTGCACCAGCAGGTCGCGCACCCAGGCGGTGGGCAGGTTCCGTTGCAGCGGCCGCCAGTGGCCGCCGTCGTCGAAGCTGACGAACGCGCCGGCGTCGGTGCCGGCATAGAGCAGGCCGGACTTGACCGGATCGGCGCGCACCACACTGACGAAGTTGCCCGGCGGCAGACCGGCGTCCGCTTGCTGCCAGGTCTTGCCGTAGTCGTGCGTGCGCAGCACGTGCGGGCGGAAGTCGTCCTGGCGGTGGTTGTCGACGGCGACGTAGGCGGTGGCGGGGTCGAGCGCGGAAACGTCGACGCTGTCGATGCGCGCCCACGCCGGCACCTGCTTCGGCGTGACGTTGCTCCAGTGCTTGCCGCCGTCGCGGGTGAGCTGGACCAGGCCGTCGTCGGTGCCGATCCAGATCTCCTCGTTGGACTGCGGCGACGGCGCGATGCTGTAGATCACGCCGTAGCCGCAGGCGCGCGCGTCGGCGACGGCGACGTCGCCCGTGCAGCGCGGCGCGCCGTCCACCTTGCCGGTGAGGTCGGGGCTGATGATGTCCCAGTGGCGGCCCTGGTCCGTCGAGCGGAACAGCACCTGCGCGCCGGCGTACAGCGCATAGGGCGCCTTGTGCGAGGCGACCAGCGGCGCGATCCAGGTGTAGCGGTACTTCACCGAGGTGGGCCGCGCGCCGTAGCTCGACACCGGCCACGGCGAGACGTTCTCCACCTGGCCGGTGCGCGCGTCGTAGCGCGACACGCGGCCGCCGAGGCCGGAGCCGTAGACGATCAGCGGATCGGCGGGATCGGGGATGTCGTAATCGCGCTCGTCGCCGCCGACCGGATGCCAGTCGCGGAAGGTGATCGAGCCGTAGTCGCTGCGGCTGGCGATGCCGACGGTGCCGGAATCCTGCTGGCCGGAGTAGATCCAGTACGGGAAGCGGTTGTCGGTGGCGAGGTGGTAGAACTGACCGGTCGGCTGGTTGTACCAGCTCGACCAGGTCTTGCCGCCGTCGACGGTGATCACCGTGCCCTGGTCGCTGGTGGCGATCATGTGGTCGGGCCGCTGTGGGTTGATCCAGAGGTAGTGGTAGTCGTCGCCGCCGGGCGCGCCCTTGAACTCGGTCCAGGTCTTGCCGGCATCGGTGGAGCGGCGGATCGACTGGCCGGTGGCGTACACGATGTCGGGATTGCGCGGATCGACGATGAGGCGGCTGAAGTACCAGTTGCCGAAGGTGTCGGCGTCGTCGTTGACGCGCTGCCAGCGCTTGCCGCCGTCGTCGGAGCGGTACACGCCGCCGCTCTTTTCGGAATCGACGGTGGCGTAGACGCGCGCGCCCTGCGCGGTGTCGGTAACGGCGAGGCCGATGCGGCCGAGCGGATCGCTGGGCCAGCCTTCGCCGCCGACGCGCGCCCACGATTTGCCGCCGTCGTCGCTGCGGTAGATGCCGCTGCCCTTGCCGACGATCGGCGTGAAGTAGCTCAGCCACGGGAAGTTGCGCGCCTGCCAGGCGGCGGCGTACAGCGTCTGCGGATGCGCGGGATCGGCGGCGAGGTCGACCACGCCGGTGGCGTCGTCGATCGCCAGCACGTGCTTCCAGGTCTTGCCGCCGTCCTCGCTGCGGTAGATGCCGCGCTCGGGGTTGTCGCCGAATAGGTGGCCCAGCGCGGCGACGGTGACGATGTTCGCGTCGGACGGATCGACCACGATGTCGCCGATGTAGCGCGTGGCGTCGAGGCCGAGGTGCTGCCAGCTCTTGCCGCCGTCGGTGGACTTGTAGACGCCGTTGCCGGCGGCGATGTCGTAGCGCGGCTCGGGCTGGCCGCTGCCGATGTAGATCACATCCGGGTTGGACGGCGCGACGGCGATCGCGCCGATCGACGCCGCGGGCAGGTGGTCGGTCAGCGGCTGCCAGGTGCGGCCGGCGTCCTCGGTCTTCCACACGCCGCCGCCGGCGGCACCGAAATAGTAGGTGTTGAGCTGCGACGGCACGCCCGCCGCCATCGTGCTCCAGCCGGCGCGGAACGGGCCGACCAGACGCCATTGCAGGCCGGCCACCATCGACTGTGGCACGGGCGCGGCGTACGCCGGCGCGACAGCGGCACCGAGGCCGAGGCCGGCGCAAAGCAGGGCGAGGCGAAGGGCATTCGGACGCATGGACGGCTCCATCGGGACGTGGCAATCGCCCGACCATACTCCCGAGCCGCGGCTCGCAACAGGGACGAACGGCGCGATGGCGCTTGCGGCGGTGCATCATGGCGGCGCATGGGCGGCGTCGAACGAAGTGAGCCCCCAGCGTTCGTCACGCCACTTTCGCTGCGAGCCGCCGCCTTGTCTCCCTCTCCCTCGGTGCGCCGTCTTGTCTCCCTCTCCCCAGCGGGGAGAGGGTTGGGGTGAGGGGGGCTGTCCGCAGGACGGCCGCTCTTGGGCTTCGTCCGCATGCAACGCGCGCTGCGCGCGCGTCCCCCTCCCCCTGCCCTCTCCCCGCCGGGGAGAGGGGAAGAGTAACGCCGCATCATCCTGCTCCCACCACGCCCTCGCCACGTGGATCAAGCGATGGGAGTCTGCGCGCACTCCCCCCCGCGAGCCGTCTTGTCTCCCTCTCCCCGGCGGGGAGAGGGTCGGGGTGAGGGGGCCGTCCGCAGGACGGCCGCTTCTCGCTTCGAATGGCGCCGCTTGCGGCATCGGCGCGTCCCCGCATGCGATGATCACGCGCAACGGAGCACGCAGCGCATGCCTGACTCACTGCCGCTGTCCGCCCTGCTGGGCATCTTCGCCGTGGCCGCCGCCGCGGTGTGGTTCGCCGGCGCGCGCGTGTCGGATGCGACCGACGCGCTGGCCGCGCGCTTCGGCCTGGGCGAGGCGCTGGGCGGCATGATCCTGCTGGCGATCGTCACCAACCTGCCGGAGATCGCCATCGTCGGCAGCGCGGCGGCGCGCGGCGCGATGGAGGTGGCGATCGGCAACATCCTCGGCGGCATCGCCATCCAGACGGTGGTGCTGGCGGCGCTCGATCTGTTCGGGCTCGGCCGCAGCGCCGCGCTGACCTACCGCGCCGAGTCGCCGACGCTGGTGCTCGAGGGCTCGCTGGTGGTCGCGGTGCTGGCGCTGACCATCATCGGCCACCACATGCCGGCCGGATTGATCGTGGCGCGGATGACGCCCGCCGCGCTGCTGATCGCGCTGTTCTGGGTCGCCGGGCTGTTCGTGATCGGCGAGACGCGCAAGCGCTTCGGCGACGCGGACGGCGGCGGCAAGCCGCGGCCGAACGGCCGCAGCACGGCGCGTCACGCGTTGGTGTTCGCCGTCGGCGCGCTGGTCACGCTGGCCGCGGGCGTCGCGCTGGAAATCAGCGGCGAGCACATCGCGGCGAAGATCGGCATGCAGGGCGCGCTGTTCGGCGCCACCGTGCTGGCCGCGGCGACCGCGCTGCCGGAAGTCTCGACGGGTCTCGAATCGATGCGCCTCGGGGACTACCGCATGGCGGTCAGCGACATCTTCGGCGGCAACGCGTTCCTGCCGGTGCTGTTCCTGATGGCGACGCTGCTGTCCGGCAAGGCCGTGCTGCCGGATGCGCGCCCCACCGATCTCTACCTGACCGGCCTCGGCATCCTGCTGACCGTGATCTACATCGCCGGCCTGGTGATCCGCCCGCAGCGCCAGTTGCTGCGCATGGGGCTGGATTCGTTTGTCGTCGTCGTGCTGTACGCGCTCGGCATCCTCGGCCTGTTCTTCATGCATCCCGATGGCGGCTAGAACTCCGCGCCACGTGCTGCCGGACCTGCTGCAACCCGGCCTGGAGCTGGTGTTCTGCGGCACCGCGGCCGGCCGCGCCTCCGCGGAGGCCGGCGCCTACTATGCGCATCCCGGCAACTTCTTCTGGCGCACGCTGCACGCGGTCGGGCTGACCTCGCGCCGGCTCGCGCCGCAGGAGTTCCCGAGCCTGCTCGACTACGGCATCGGCCTGACCGATCTCGCCAAGCGCCATTACGGCAACGACGACGAGCTGCCCGACGGCGCGTTCGACGTGCTCGCGTTGCGCCGCAAGATCGCGCGTCACGCGCCGCGCTACGTCGCCTTCACCAGCAAGAACGCCGCGCAGGCGTACTGCGGCCACGCCGTGCGCTACGGCGCGCAAGACTGGCGCATCGCCGCCACCGCGGTGTTCGTGCTGCCCTCGCCTTCCGGGCAGGCGCGCCGCTTCTGGGATCCGGCGCCGTGGCGGGCGCTGGCGGCGGCGCTAGAATCCGCTCGCGCCGCACCGGCGCGGCGCTCGCCAGGAGACCCGCATGGCCCCGGATGAAAAAGTCGCGTGGACGGGCGGACCGTCGCAGCTTTCCAACCTCGGCCTGTACGTGCTGTGCACGCTGCTGTGCTGGCTGATCGTGCCGGTCTTTGTCGCGCTGTGGCGCTGGCTGCAGACGCGCTGCACCGTCTACGAGCTGACCGACCAGCGGCTTATTTTCAAGCGCGGCGTGCTCAACAAGACCACCGACGACCTCGAGCTGTACCGCGTGCGCGACAGCCGCTTCCAGCAGTCGCTGTTCGAACGGCTGTTCGGCCTCGGCGAAGTCACCGTCTACACTACCGACGAAACCACGCCGGTGATCCGCCTGCGCTACATCCGCGACGCGGCGAGCGTGCGCGAGACGCTGCGCACGCTGGTCGAGGCGCGCCGCGACGCCAAGCGCGTGCGCTACCTCGACGCCGAGGGCACGCTCGGCGCCTGAGCGCTCACTCGCCGGAGCGGTACAGCTTGATCTCGTCCGGCAGCACGGCGCGGCCCTTGTTGCCCCAACTGGCGCGGATGTAGGTGACCACCGCGGCGACGTCGTCGTCGCTCATGCGGTCGGCGAACGACGGCATCGAGTACGGCCGCGGGTTCGCCGCGGTCGCCACCTGGAAGCCGCCCTGCATCACGATGCGGATCGGGTTGGCCGGCACGCGCGCGGTCACCGCCTGGTTGTTCGCCAGCGGCGGATAGATGCCGGCGACACCCTCGCCGCGGTCGCCGTGGCAGCCGGCGCATTCCTTGCGGTAGATCTCCGCGCCGCGCGTCGTCAGCCGCGCGGCCAGCGAGCGCGACACGTAGACGTCGCGCGCCGAGCGCGGCTCCGGCTGCTGCGGCAGCGACTTCAGGTAGGTCGCGATCGCGTGCGCGTCGGCGTCGGTGAGGTATTGCAGGCTGTGGAACACCACCTCGCTCATCGGCCCGAAGGTGGCGCCGCGCGCCGAGCGCCCGGTCTTCAGCAGCGCGGCGATCTCGTCCTCGCTCCAGGTGCCGAGCCCGGCCTCGGCCGAATTGAGGCTGGGCGCGTACCAGTCCTGCTCGGGGATCAGGCCGCCCGCGTAGCGGTTCTCGGCATCGGTGGCACCCATCGCGTTGCGCGGGCTGTGGCAGGCGGCGCAGTGGCCGAGGCCCTGCACCAGGTAGGCGCCGCGGTTCCACGCGGGCGAGCGCCGCGGATCGGGCGCGAAGGTCGCCGGCTTGAAGTACAGCCCCTGCCAGCCGAGCAGCAGCGCGCGCACGCTGTAGGGAAAGCGCAGGTCGTTCTCGCGGTTCTTGTGCGACGCCGGCTGCACCGTGCGCAGGTAGGCGTAGATCGCGTCGGCATCTTCGCGCGTCACGTAGGTGTAGGAGGTGTACGGGAACGCCGGATACAGCAGCACGCCGCCCGGCGCCACGCCCTCGTGCAGCGCGCGCCAGAAGTCGTCGGCGCTCCACGCGCCGATGCCGTGCGTGCGATCCGGGGTGATGTTCGGCGCGTATACCGTGCCGAACGGCGTCGGGATGCCGCGGCCGCCGGCGAACGGCTCGCCGCCCCGCGCGGTATGGCAGGACACGCAGTCGCCGATGCGCGCGAGGTATTCGCCCTTGGCCACCAGCGCCGCGTCGTCGGCCGCGTGCACTGGGGCGAGTGCCGCGACGAGCAGCAGCGCGAAGATGCCGCGAAGCCAGCGCGGGCTCATGGCGCACCCCCGTTGCCGCAACGCGACAGCGCCTCGCGCGTCGCCGCGTCCATCGCCTGCGGCGCGCGCGCCGGCTGCGTGGACAGCCACGCCGCCACCGCCTGCATGTCGCGGCCGCCGAGGCGGTGCGCGACTGCAGCCATGCAGTCCGGATGCGCCGCGCGGCGCGTGCCCGACTGCCAGGCGCCGAGCTGCGCGCTGAGATAGGCGTACGGCTGGCCGGCGATGCCGGGCGAAGTCGGCAGCACGCCGGAGAGTTCGCTGCCGTGGCAGGACGCGCAGGCATCCAGCTTGCGCGCGGCGTCGCCGCGCAGGGCCAGCGTGCGGCCGCGCTCGAGCACGGCGGGCGCCGCGCCCACGCCGCCGGCGGCCTGGCCCGAAGGCGGCAGCGCGGCGAAGTACTGCGCGATCTCGTGCAGGTAGGCGTCGGGCAGGAACTGCACCATCGCCTCCATGCGCGGATACGCGCGCGCGCCGGCCTGGTAGTGCTTGAGCTGCGCGTACATGTAGCCTTCCGGCTGGCCTTCGAGGCGCGGATTGTAGTCGTTGCGGCCGCCCTGCCCGCGCTCGCCGTGGCAGCCGGTGCAGGCGGCGATGCGCCGTTCCAGCGAATCCAGTGCGGGCGCCGCCGCGACGGCACAGGCCGCACCGAGCGCCAGCGCCGCCAGCGCGGTTCGCGGGACGTAGCGTGTCCTGGGTCGCATCGATCGCCTCCCGAATGCAGGAAAGTCCATCATTGTACTTCCGCGCCGGTGTGGTCGCGGGCCGGCATGATCGCTGGCATGATCGCGTGGCCCGTCTGCCTGCAGGGTAACCCATGGTCGGCAATCGTCCGCATGTCGCCTTCGCCGTCTCCTGCGCGATCGCGTGCGCCTGCGCCGTCGCCGCGCCGCCGCAGGATCCGCCCGGGATCGAGACGCTGCAGCAGCAGATGGCTGCCGGTGCGCTGGACGCGCGTGCGCTGACGCGCGAGGCGCGGGCGCGCATCGACGCGCTGGACCGGTCCGGCCCCGCGCTGCATGCGGTGATCGAACTGAACCCCGACGCGGACGCGATCGCCGCGCGGCTCGACGCCGAACGCCGGCACGGCCGTCTGCGCGGTCCGCTGCACGGCATTCCGGTACTGCTGAAGGACAACATCGACACCGGCGACCGCATGCAGACCACGGCCGGCTCGCTGGCGCTGGTCGGCGCGCCGGCGCCGCGCGACGCCGGCGTGGCGGCGCGGCTGCGCGCGGCCGGCGCGGTGATCCTCGGCAAGACCAATCTCAGCGAGTGGTCGAACTTCCGCTCCGACCGCTCGACCAGCGGCTGGAGCGGCCGCGGCGGCCTGACGCGCAACCCGTACGCGCTGGACCGCAACGCCTGCGGCTCCAGCTCCGGTTCGGCGGTGGCGGTGGCTGCGGGCTACGTGCCGGCCGCGGTCGGCACCGAGACCGACGGCTCGATCGTCTGCCCCGCCGCCGTCAACGGCATCGTCGGCATCAAGCCGACGGTGGGCCTGGTCAGCCGCGCCGGCATCGTGCCGATCAGCCGCAGCCAGGACACCGCCGGAGCGATGGCGCGCAGCGTGCAGGAAGCCGCGCTGCTGCTGAGCGCCATCGCCGGCAGCGATCCGCGCGATCCCTCCACCGCCGAGGCCGATGCGCACGCCACCGACTACACCCGCTTCCTCGATGCCGGAGCGCTGCGCGGCAAGCGCATCGGCGTGGTGCGCGCACTGGCCGGCGCCGACCCGCGTGTCGGCGAGGTGCTGGAGCGCAGCATCGCCGCGTTGCGCGCCGCCGGTGCCGAGGTCGTGGACGACGTCGAGCTGCCGCACCTCGACGCGCTCGGCAAGGCCGAGATGACCCTGCTGCGCTACGAGTTCAAGGCCGACCTTGGCGCCTACCTCGCCACGCGCCGCGGCGTGCCGGTGCGCTCGATCGCCGATCTGGTCGAGTGGAACCGCGCGCACGCCGACCGCGAGCTGCAGTGGTTCGGCCAGGATCGGCTGGAGGACGCATTGAAGCGTGGCTCGCTGGCCGATCCCGCCTACCGCGATGCGCTGGAAAAGGCCAGGCGCATGGCGGGGCCGGAGGGCATCGATGCGGCGCTGGCGGCGCACAGGCTGGACGCGCTGATGGCGCCGACGGTCGGGCCGGCCTGGACGACCGACTTGGTCAACGGCGACCACGTCGACGGCGGCAGCTCCACGCCGGCCGCGGTGGCCGGCTATCCGGACATCACCGTGCCGGCCGGCCTCGTGCACGGCCTGCCGGTGGGGATCAGCTTCTTCGCCGGCAAATGGAGCGAGCCGAGGCTGCTCGGCATCGCCTACGCCTTCGAGCAGGCGACACGCGCGCGGCGCGCGCCGACCCTCGCCGCCCACGTCGAGGGCGATCCCGCCGCCGGCACGCCCTGAGCCGCGCCGGCGGCGCCGCGACCGTCAGGGCCGCGGCTTGCCCTCGTACTTCGACTTGTACTTCTCGTACAGCCGCGTCTGGCGATTGGCCATGTCCAGCTCGTGGCCCCGGATCCACGCGCGCTGCACGCGCGTGCGCGCATCCAGCGCGTCGCCGTCGGCGACGAACAGGGTGGCGTCCTTGCCGACGTCGAGCGAGCCCAGGCGATCGGCCACGCCGAGGATCTCCGCCGGCGTCAGCGTGATCGCGCGCAGCGCGGCGTCCTCGCCCATGCCGTAGGCCGCATAGCTGGCGGCTTGGTAAGGCAGGTTGCGTTCGTTCGAGGCCGCCTGCGATTCGCCCTGGTTGGCGATCGCCACGGTCACGCCGGCCTGCACCAGTTTCGCGGCGTTGGCGTAGGCGGTGTCGTAGGCCTCCCAGCGGCGTAGCGGCAGGCGCTGCGAGGTGCCGAGGATCACCGGGATCTTGCGCGCGGCCAGCTCGTCGGCGAGGCGCCATGCGTCCTGCCCGCCGACCAGCACCAGCCGCGCGATCTTCTCGCGCTGCGCGAACGCCAGCGCATCGCGGATGTCGGCGCTGGACTCGGCATGGACGAACAGCGCCTCCTTGCCGTCCAGCACCGGCAGCATGGCCTCCCAGCGCAGGTCTTCGGTCTTCACCGTGCCCGCGCGCTTCGCGGCCTGGTAGGCGCGGGCGTCGCGCATCGCCAGGTCGAGCGCCGCGAGCTTTTTCCCGGCGGCCTCCTTGGCGCGCTTGCGGAAGTCCTCGGGCAGCCACGCCGGCAGCCGCGCTTCCGGCCAGAACAGGTGCATGCCGGACGGCGTGGCCAGGGTCATGTCCTCGTAGGTCCAGCCGTCCAGCTTGACCAGCGCGGACTGGCCGGCGATCACGCCCGACTTGCCCGGCTGCGGCACCACGTTGGCGGTCAGCACGCCGTTGGCGCGCGCGACCGGCAGCAGTTCGCTGTCCGGGTTGATCGCCACCTGCGCGCGCGTGTTCGGATTGATCGCGCCGACCTCGGCCATGTCGTTGGTGGCGCGCACCGCCTCGATCTCGGTCAGGCCGAGCACGCTGTTGGCGGCGATGTAGCCGGGATACACGCGCTTGCCGGCGAGGTCGATGCGCTCGGCGTCGGCGGGCGCGTCGACCTTGGCGCCGAGCGCGGCGATCCTGCCGTCGCGGATCAGCAGTTCGCCGCCCTTGATGGTGCCGTGGCTGACGGTGACCAGGTCGGCGCCGGTCAGCAGCACGGTGCCGTCGGCGCGCGGCGCTTCGGCATGGACGGCGCCGGCGGCGAGCAGCGCGGCAAACAGCAGGGAGAGTGAGGTCTTCATCAGTGGCTCTCCGCGTCGGTGCAGCCGTTCACCGGCTCGTCGTCGTGGTAGATCGGGCGGCGCGCGGCGTAGCGGCGCAGCAGCTCGTCGCCCTGCAGCAGCGACGGCGCGGCTTCGGGCGCTCCACCGGGCTTGTCGGCGTCCTTCTTGCCGGCGTCGTGCGCCAGCGCCTTGACGCGCTCGGGCAGCGCCGCGGCGATCAGCTCGGCGCGTTCGCTTTCGATGCGCGCGCGCTCGGCGAGGTCGTCGGCGCGGTCGAAGTACTTGCGGCCGTCGACCCAGGTCTGCTGCGGCACCGCCAGCGTCGACAGCGGCGGCGCGTTCCAGATCACGAAGTCGGCGTCCTTGCCCGGCTCCAGCGAGCCCACGTATTTGTCGATGTGCAGCTGCCTGGCCGGATTGACCGTGACCAGCGCCAGCGCCTCGGCGTCGCTCAGTCCACCGTACTTCACCGACTTGGCGGCCTCGGTGTTGAGGCGGCGGCCCATCTCGTCGTCGTCGGAGTTGAACGAGACGGTGACGCCCTGGCGCGTCATCAGCGCGCCGTTGTAGGGAATCGCGTCGCGCACCTCGAACTTGTACGCCCACCAGTCGCTGAAGGTGGACGCGCCGGCGCCGAGCTTGGCGATCGCGTCGGCCACCTTGTAGCCCTCCAGCACGTGCTGGAAGGTCGGCACGATGTGGAACTGCTGGGCGAGGCGGATGAAGCCGAGGATCTCGTCCTGGCGGTAGCTGTGGATCTGCACCAGGCGCTCGCCCTGCAGCACTTCCCACAGCGCCTGCAGGCGCAGGTCGCGGCGCAGCGGGCCGCCGTCGGCGGCATGGCCGGCCTTCAGCGCGGCGCCGTAGGCCTGCGCGGCGAGCAGGCTGTCGAGGTCGATCTGTTCCACGCCCATGCGCGTCTGCGGATAGCGCGTGGTGAAGTTGTCGCCCCAGTTCGACTGCTTGACGTTCTCGCCCAGCGCGAACTTGATCGTCTCCGGCGCGCGCTTGAACTTCAGCCCCTCGGCGTCGGCGCCCCAGCGCAGCTTGATGATCTGCGACTGCCCGCCGATCGGATTGGCCGAGCCGTGCAGCACCAGCGCGGAAGTCGTGCCGCCGGCGAGCTGGCGGTAGATGATCATGTCGGTCGGGTCGAGCACGTCGCCGATGCGCACTTCGCTGGTGACCGCGTGCGTGCCCTCGTTGACGCCGCGACTGACCGCGATGTGCGAGTGCGGGTCGATGATGCCGGGGCTGACGTACTTGCCGCGGCCGTCGATCTCGAGCGCGCCGGACGGCGCCTTCAGGTTCCTGCCGAGCGCCGCGATCCTGCCCTTTTCCACCAGCAGGTCGGCGTCCTCGAGCACGCCCTGCGGACCCTGCGTCCACAGCGTGGCGTGGCGCACGACCACCGCCGCGGGCTGCTGCGGCAGACCGTTGCGTCCGTACGCGCCGGCCGGGAAGCGCAGCGGCTCGGATGGCAGCGGCGGCTTCGCCGGCAGCGTGGCCAGCGCGCGCGGCGCCGGCTTCGCCAGCGTGCCGTGCACGCGCAGGCGATGGCCGTCCTCGAGCTCGGCGCGGCCGTCCAGCGCGCCGTCGTCGAGCTGCGCGACCACGACCACGCGCTCGCGCGCGCTGCCGAGCAGCTTGCCGGGCATGTATAGCAGCAGGCGTGCGCCGTCCTGCGTCGCCGGGAAGCTCTCGCCGCCGGCCTTGGCGCCGAACTCGCCGTCCTTGCCGCGGAACTCGAGCGACGCCGGGCCGCTGCCGCCGCTCCAGGCAAGGTTCCACGCGCCGCGCGGGTCCGGCGCGGCCGGGTCGGCTTGGCGATAGCGCTTGCCGTCGATCCAGGTCTCGTAGATGCGCGCGTCGTCGCCGCGCAGCAGGTCGGCGTCGGCGACGACGAAGTGCGCCAACCGCCCCGGCTCGAGCGTGCCGAGCTTGTCGGCCACGCCCAGCATCGCCGCCGGCTGCGTGGTCAGCGCGGCCAGCGCGGTGCGCTCGTCGAGACCGTCGGCGACGGCCTTGCGCACGCGCTTCCAGAATTCGCTCTCCGGCTTCTTCAGGCCCGCCGCGGTGAACGCGAACGGCACGCCGGCCTCGGCCAGCACGCGCGCGTTGTACGGCGCCCAGCGCCAGTGCTCCAACGCGGCGAGCTCGACGTCCAGCGCGGCGTCCGGATCCTCGACCGCCGGCGCCTCGGGATAGGTCAGCGGCACGATCACCGGCACGCCGGCGGCGGCAAGCCTGGGCGCCATGCGGTACTCGTGGCCGTTGCCGGCCAGCACCAGCTTCAGGCCGAACTCGCGCGCGATCGCCAGCGCGCGGTCGTAGTCGAGCTCGTCGTCGGTGGCGAAGATCGCCGGCTGCCGGCCGGCGGCCAGCGGCGCCAACGCGGCCAGCGCATCGTTCGGCGCGGTGCGCTCGGCCTCGGGCCGCTTCGCCTGCCAGGCGAGGCGCTGCTGCTGCCAGCGCGCGTCGTAGAGGGTCTGGCGCACCAGCGCGATCGCGCCCATCAGCGAGCCGGGATACTCGTCCGAACCCCAGCCGCTGGTCTCGAAGGCGAGATGCTGGGCGACGCGCGCGCGGATCAGCGCATCGTTGCCGTGCGCCGCGTCGGACAGCGCGTACAGCGCGCTCTGGCCGCGGAAGATGCCGCGCTGCGGCACGCTCAGCGCGTCGGTGAAGCCGAGCGCGCGCAGCTTCTCCGCCGCCTGCGGATCCGGCTTGGCGGTCGCGGCGACGTCGTCCTGCGGATGCACGCGCGGATTCCAGTACGCCGCACCCGCCTGCGGCTGCGGCGTCGACGGACTGGCGCCGCGGCGGCCGGTCGCGGCCGGCGCCGCCTCGGCCGTCGCCGGCTGCGCGTACGCCGACAACGGGTCGATGAAGCCGGCGAACACGGTCTTGCCGCCGAGGTCGATGCGGGCGGCGCCGGCCGGCACCTTCGCGCCGCGGCCGGCGGCGACGATCACGCCGTCGCGCACCACCAGCGTGCCGTCCTCGATCACCTCGCCCGGTTTGACCAGCAGGCGCGCATGCACGAACGCGGTGAGTTGCGGGGTGCGGTCGGCGATGCCCTCGACCGGGCGCGTGTCCACCTGCGCGTGCAGCGGCGCGCCGGCCAGCAGGGTGAGCACGAGGGCGGCCAGGCACGAGCGCAGCGTGCGCCGCCGCGAACGGGAGCGGATCGAAGGCATGAGGGGTTCCCCAGTGGATCGCGGTCAGGATATAGGCCGGGCAGTCTGCCGCAACCCAACGAAAGTCATGCCGCGGCGATGCCGCCTGACTTGCGCACGATCAGCATGGCCAGCTCCAGCGCCTGCTCGTAGTTGAGGCGCGGATCGACGCTGGACTTGTAGGCGCGCGAGAGATCGCCCTCGCCGAGGCCGCGCGCGCCGCCCATGCACTCGGTGACGTCCTCGCCGGTCAGCTCCAGATGCACGCCGCCGAGGCGCGTGCCGGCGGCGGCGTGGATGTCGAACGCTAGCTCGAGCTCGCTGCGGATGTTGGCGAAGCGGCGCGTCTTGACGCCGTTGCCGACCGTCTCGGTGTTGCCGTGCATCGGATCGCAGCACCACAGCACGCGCAGGCCGGTGGCCTGCACCGCGGCGAGCATGCGCGGCAGGTGTTCGGCGACCTTGCGCGCACCCATGCGGTGGATCAGGGTCAGCCGGCCCGGCTCGTTGTCCGGGTTGAGCATCTCCACCAGGCGCTGCAGCTGCGCGTCCCCCATCGACGGCCCGATTTTCACCGCTACCGGGTTGCGGATGCCGCGGCAGTACTCGACGTGCGCGCCGTCGACGCCGGCGGTGCGCATGCCGATCCACGGGAAGTGCGTGGACAGGTTGAACCAGCCCCACTGGCGCGGCACGCGCCGCGTCTGCGCTTCCTCGTAGTGCAGCAGCAGCGCTTCGTGCGAGGTGAAGAATTCGGCGCGCGAGAAGCTCGCGATCGCCTCGCCGGCGAGCGTCTCCATGAAGCGCACCGCGCCGCCGATCGAGGCGACCATGCGCCGGTATTCGGCCGCCAGCGGCGAATGCTCGACCCAGGTGAGATCCCAGTATTCGGGATGGCGCAGATCGGCGAAGCCGCCTTCGCCCAGCGCACGCACGAAGTTCATCGTCATCGCCGAGCGCGCGTGGGCTTCGAGCAGGCGCTGCGGGTCGGCGCGGCGCGCGGCGGCATCGAACGCCGGTCCGTTGATCAGGTCGCCGCGGTAGCTCGGCAGGCTCACGCCGTCGCGCGTTTCGCTGTCGGCCGAGCGCGGCTTGGCGTACTGCCCGGCGAAACGGCCGACCCGCACCACCGGCACGCGCAGGCCGTGGATCAGCACCAGGCTCATCTGCAGCAACACCTTGAGCCGGTTGGCGATCACCTCGGAGGTGCAGTCGGCGAAGCTCTCCGCGCAGTCGCCGCCCTGCAGCAGGAAGCGCCTGCCCTCTTGTGCCTCGGCGAGCAGGCGCTTCAGCCCGAGCACCTCCCACGAGGTCACCAGCGGCGGCAGCCCGCGCAGGCGCGCGAGCGCGTCGGCGAGCTCGGCGGGGTCGTCGTAGGTCGGCTGCTGCGCGGCGGGACGTCGCTGCCAGGAGTCCGGCAACCAGTCCCCGGCGCCGTGCACGGCGCGCAGCTTGGGCTTGGAGCTGTTCATGGGTCGAGCCGAAGCGGATGGGCCACTATGCCACAGCGGCGGTCACGCCCGCATCAGCGGCGGCGCGCGGCCAGCGGCGCCCAGGCGCCGAGCAGCACGTACCAGACCAGGGTCCAGAACGGCATGGTCAGGCCGAGGAAGCGCCAATTGACGGCGGCGCATTCGCCCGAGCCGGTGAACACCATCTTCACCGTCTTGGCCAGCGGGAACGCATCGAGCATGTAGGCCAGTCCGGGGCCGCAGGACGGCACCTGGTCGGGCGGCAGCGACTGCAGCCAGAGATGGCGCCCCGCGATCACCACGCCGGCCAGTGCGCCCAGCAGCACCAGCACGACGTAGGCCCGGCGCCCGCCGCCGCGCGGCGCATGCAGCCCGCCGACCAGGAACCACAGCGCCATGAACGCGAACGCGACGCGCTGGAAGATGCACAGCGGGCACGGCTCGACGCCGAGGTCGAACTGCACGTACAGCGCATAGCCCAGCAGGGCGACGCAGGCGACGAAGCCGGCGAGGAAGGAAACCCGGAACGACCAGCGCAGCGGATTGAGCATGACGACGGGCGGTGACGGAAAGGCCGCACTTTACCGCGTGCGCCGGCGTGCGCAAGCGACGCGTGCGCAAACGAAAGCCCCGGCCGGTGAACCGGCCGGGGCTTCGGGACGACGCTTGTCGTGCCGGCTTACTCGGCCGCTGCGGGCGCCGCCGGACGATCGACCAGCTCGACGTAGGCCATCGGCGCATTGTCGCCGTCGCGGAAGCCGCACTTCAGGATGCGCAGGTAGCCGCCCTTGCGCTCGCGATAGCGCGGGCCAAGCTCGACGAACAGCTTGCCGACCGCCTGCTTGTCGCGCAGGCGCGCGAACGCGAGGCGGCGGTTGGCGACGCCGTCGCTCTTCGCCAGCGTGATCAGCGGCTCGGCGACGCGACGCAGCTCCTTGGCCTTGGGCAGCGTGGTGCGGATCAGCTCTTCCTTGAACAGCGAGGCCGCCATGTTGCGGAACATGGCCGTGCGGTGGCTGCTGGTGCGGTTGAGTTTGCGTCCGGATTTCTGGTGGCGCATGGTCTTAAATTCCGTGTGTTAGCGGAGCAAAACGCACCGCATGTCAGTGCAACCGCGAACCCGGAAAGGTTCGCCGCGGATCATCCCGCGATCCGCGAAGCCGAGCCCGGAGATGCCCCGGACCCGGCACGCAATGTCACCCCAGCTGCATGCCGTGGGCGAGGCCCGGCGGCGGCCAGCTCTCGAGCTTCATGCCCAGCGACAGGCCGCGGGCACCCAGCACGTCCTTGATCTCGGTGAGCGACTTCTTGCCGAGGTTGGGCGTCTTCAGCAGTTCGACCTCGGTCTTCTGCACCAGATCGCCGATGTAGTAGATGCTCTCGGCCTTCAGGCAGTTGGCCGAACGCACGGTCAGCTCGAGGTCGTCGATCGGACGCAGCAGCACCGGATCGAAGCCGGCCTTCTCGGCCTTGGCGCCCTCGTGCTCGCGGCGGCTGAAATCGCCGAACACGCCGAGCTGGTCCATCAGGATCTCGGCCGACTTGCGCACCGCTTCCTCGGCGCCGATCGTGCCGTTGGTCTCGATGTCGAGGATCAGCTTGTCCAGGTTGGTGCGCTGCTCGACGCGCGCGCTCTCGACCTCGTAGGCCACGCGGCGCACCGGGCAGAACGACGCATCCAGCTGCAGGCGACCGATCGGACGCGACTCTTCCTCCGGCAACTGCCGCGTGCTGGCCGGCTGGTAGCCGAGGCCGCGACGCACCCTCAGGCGCATGTTCAGCCCGATATCCTTGGTCAGGTGGCACAGCACCTGCTCGGGATTCACGATCTCCACCGAGTGGTCGACCGTGATGTCGCCGGCCTTGACCACGCCCTTGCCCTTCTTGGACAGGGTCAGGGTGGCTTCGTCCGGGCCGTGCATCATGATGGCCACGTCCTTGAGGTTCAGCAGCACCTCGATGACGTCTTCCTGCAGGCCTTCGAGCGTCGTGTATTCGTGCAGCACGCCGTCGATCTCCACCTCGACGATCGCGCAGCCGGGAATCGACGACAGCATCACGCGGCGCAGCGCGTTGCCAAGGGTGTGGCCGAAACCGCGCTCGAGCGGCTCCACCACTACCTTGGCGCGGTTGGGTCCGAGCTGCTCGACGCTGAGGCCGCGCGGCCGCAGCACGCTAGTAGACGAGACTGCCATGTACCACGCTCCCGGTGATTACTTCGAGTAGAGCTCGACGATCAGGTTCTCGTTGATGTCGGACGGCAGATCCGCACGATCCGGCATCGACTTGAACACGCCGCTGAACTTCTTGCTGTCCACCTCGACCCAGCCGGGACGCAGGTCCATGCCGTCGGCAAGCGTCGAGGCTTCCTGCACGCGAAGCTGCGCACGGGCGCGCTCGGTCAGCGCGACCTCGTCGCCGGGCTTGACCTGGTACGACGGGATGTTGACCTTGCGGCCGTTGACCATCACCGCCTTGTGCGCGACCAGCTGGCGCGCCTGCGCGCGGGTCACCGCGAAGCCCATGCGGTAGACGACGTTGTCGAGACGCGCTTCCAGCATGCGCAGCAGGTTCTCGCCGGTGTTGCCCTTCAGCGAGGTCGCCTTCTGGTAGTAGTTGCGGAACTGGCGCTCGAGCAGGCCGTAGATGCGCTTGACCTTCTGCTTCTCGCGCAACTGGACGGCATAGTCGGACAGACGCGCCTTCTTGCCGGCGCCGTGCTGGCCGGGCTTCTGCTCCAGCTTGCACTTCGAGTCCAGCGCACGCGCCGGGCTCTTCAGGCTCAGATCCGCGCCCTCGCGACGGGCGAGCTTGCAGGTGGGACCACGATACCGTGCCATATCTTTTTCCAATAGTCCGGCCAAGAATGGCCGGTTTTTGGTTCACGCGATCGGAGACGATCGCAAAATTAATCCCTCAGACGCGACGCTTCTTGGGCGGACGGCAACCGTTGTGCGGGATTGGCGTCACGTCGATGATGTTGGTGACCTTGTAGCCCAGCGCGTTCAGCGAGCGCACGGCCGACTCGCGGCCGGGACCGGGGCCCTTGATGCGCACTTCCAGCGTCTTCAGGCCGTACTCCTGCGCGGCGCGGCCGGCCTTCTCGGCGGCCACCTGCGCGGCGAAAGCCGTGCTCTTGCGGGAGCCGGAGAAGCCAACGCCGCCGGCGCTCGCCCACGAGATCGTGTTGCCTTGGGGGTCGGTGATGGTGACGATCGTGTTGTTGAACGTCGCCTGGATATGCGCGACTCCCGAAGTCACGTTCAGCGATGTGCGACGCTTCTTCGCCCTGACTTTCTTTTTCTCTTTGGCCACCTGAGGAATCCTCCTGCTGCTCTACTTTTTCTTCACGGTCGCGCCACGGGGTCCCTTGCGGGTGCGCGCATTGGTATGTGTGCGCTGCCCGCGAACCGGCAAACTGCGTTTGTGGCGTTGGCCGCGATAGCAATTAATATCCATGAGTCTCTTGATGTTGCCCGTGACTTCGCGCCGCAGGTCGCCTTCCACCTTGAAATTGTTCTGGATCGCGGCGGACAGCCTGCTGACCTCTTCGTCGGTGAGGTCGCGCACGCGAATGTCGGGGCTGATACCGGTCTCGGTCAGGACTTGCCTGGCGCGGGTGAGGCCGATGCCGAAAATGTACTGCAGGCCCGCTTCCACGCGCTTCTCGCGGGGCAAGTCGATGCCGACTATACGTGCCATTGAACCGTCTCCTCAGTCTTAACCCTGGCGCTGCTTATGCCGCGGATTCTCGCAAATCACCCGAACGCGACCGTGGCGCCGGATGATTTTGCACTTCTCGCAAATCTTCTTTACCGAACTACGTACCTTCATGGTTCGCTCCGTGCGAGCGCAACGCGCCCGCGTTTTCTGCCGCGCCCGTTTCCGCCCCGGCGCCGGTACCCCCTGCCCTATTTGTAGCGGTAGGTGATCCGGCCGCGCGTCAAGTCGTACGGCGACATTTCCAGTTTTACCCGGTCGCCGGGAAGGATGCGGATGAAGTTCATCCGCATCTTGCCGGAGATGTGGGCCAGAACGACTTGCCCCGTTTTCAGGACTACGCGGAACATGGCATTCGGCAACGTCTCCGTCACCGTACCCTCGACCTCTATGGCTTGCTCTTTTTGCATACCGTTGATACGCTAATTCCTTTGTCCCCAAGTGCGAC
>JAJFUF010000047.1 GCA_021372495.1 Lysobacteraceae bacterium | reverse complement strand
CACGCCGGGTAGTTGGCTCAGGCGTACGGCGGTGGCCTTGAAGTCGGCGCTGTACCGAGTGGTCGTCCTCGGACCTGGCTTGGGCATGGGGCACTCCTGAAACGTTAGGTCAGGGTGTCCACTAAACCGTAGGAACTATCGCGTCGGCTTGAATGAATTGTTATAACTCAGCCCTAGAACAGTCTTTTCTTGAGATCTGAAAATGCATTCAATCCGCCTCGCCAATCACTTCCGGTCTTTGGGAGTATGAACGGGTAGCGCGAGTCATCTTGGAAAAGAAGCTTGTAATGCTTCCCGTCTTCGTAGATGACGAATCCAATATCCTCGAGCTCCGCACGGACGGATGCGGTTAGCGATGTGTACTGGCGCAATGCTTCTTTAAGGCGATCCAAGATTTCTTCACGATCACCAGGGTTCTCATTGCTTTCAATTAGAGTTTCAAGAACGTGGCGTCTACGAGAGTGTTGCTCGGAAGAATCTGCAGCAATCTTGAGAGCGTCTGTAATAAGGCCAAGTTGCTCGCCTTGGTATAGATCGGACTCGCTTGTCTCGAGATGTATGGAGGTCTCGCCATCTTCGGATGTGGAGCGAGATTCACGCTTGTTGTAGCGGGCCCTAATGAGTTCTGCTTCGAGGCGCTGTATTTCTTCGTCTTTGGCCGATATTTCCTTGTCAAAATGCTCTATGTATTCGTCAATATTGCCAGAGCCAGATGCACGAAGGGCATCAAGCTTTTGGCGAGAAGTCATTTCTTGCAGGTATGACCAAGTGCATTCGCGTCGCAGGCGCTGATAGAGCAACGAAAGCCTAATTTTTTTAGCAATCGCGGATTGTAGCGAGCTCGGTACGTTCCATTTGCTGGGTAGGTAGATCCATTTTCCGACTCCATCAGGCCAGTAAATAGCTACTGCGCCACCATATACATTTTCACCATAAACTTGGCGCATGATTTGAGATGAGAATTTTCTGCTCGGCTCAACTACAACGTGAGCCATTCCAGAAAGCCACTTAGACAGTACATGTGGCTCCAAGATGAGAGCTTCCGTCGTGTTACGGCTCGCATAAACGACAGGCATAACGCTTCCGGTGTCAGCGCATATGATCTTCTCTGCAAGATCGGTGTCCGTCTCTGACAGGAAGATTGGGTCATCTGTGACAGGAAGGCTCCCGTCATAGCCGCCTGAGAATTTTTCCATCAGAAGTTTAGCGATGTAGGGGCGCTTCCCTTGCTCGAGACGTTCAACCGGGAGCTCAGAATCAACACTGAGTTGAATGCTTGCCAAAAAGTTTCCGCTAGATTTGTGGCCGATAACCTCCGTTACCCAGCGAACTTCGTCATTGTCTGTTTTTTCATAACGAACTCCTCCGGATGAGTCTGTCTCTGACTCATAGAACCCGAAATTGGCTGATTCGTGTTCATCTCCAAACTTCCCTTCACGCACATCGCTTGGGATTTCCGCGGCAAGCTTTGTGTGTGGGCTCTTTATGATCCAAGTGCGGCAGCAGTCCATGAACTCAGCCATTGTCGTGGATGAGGCGATCGGGAACTGTGTTTTGAAGGTCAGCATTGCGAAAAACTCCCCCTGAGTTCTAACGCTGGAGTTAAGCGGCGGCGCAGCCGTCCGCCTTGAACGAGTAGTTAGCTGTGCGTGCCCGCAAACCAAATCGGGACGAGGAATACGATGAGCACGAAAACAGCGAAGCCCCAAGTCCATGGCTTCTTACTTACAAGTGTGCAGCCAAGACCTATGATCATTGCGATAAGGAAATATGATGCCACCTCGCCAAGCCTGTAGGCCAAACCACCGGCATTTACTGTGGGCTGAGGTTGCAAAAGCATGGCGACGACGCCAACCACGATTGCATAAAGCGTTGCAGCGGAAACAATCATCTTGAACTGATTGGATCGACGAACGCTAGGCTTTTTCGAAGCTTGCTTCCTTACGGGTGGAAGTTCTGGTGGCAGGTCACTTGGTGCCGGAGTGGTGCCAATCGTTGGTTCGATACGAGTCACGTAGATCCCCTTTCAAGCTAACGCTTGAATTCAGCGGCGTGCGCATCGGCTTGAACGAATTGTTAGCGCCCACCCGTGTAGTCACGGGCGATGCGCTCAAGCTCGTCTGGAATGTACGGTCCAAACTCGTTCCAGTCCGAGAAGTCCGACAGTAGCTCTGGATTGGCAAAGCTGCGCCGGGCCTGCTCATAGTATGGGACTTGAACCCGACGTACGAAGTCCGCGAACTCGCTGAGGTTTGGCTGGGGCTGGTCACTCGACCCGCTGAGATTGTGGATGATCGGTCCTGCGCTGAGGAATGTCATGCAATAGGAAAGCCCCTGCGGCCCAAGGAAATCCTTAAGCGCGGCCGACGAGGTATGGTCTTTTTGATCGCAGTCGCGCTGATGGATGACCTTGAAATCATGGGGATGGCCCTCGCTCCGCCAAATGACGTAGCCCTTACCGACATCATCGATCTTCTCGCCGCAGGTGTCGCAGTACCAGACGCTCAGTGGTTTATCCATTTGCGAAAGTCTCTCTGTGGGCGCTAACTACAAGTAGACCCCGCATCCGGGGTGATAAACGCAAGGCTGCGCCCGGGCCGTCGGGGGTGTCAAGGAAGGTTCCCTGGGCGTTTCAATCGCTTGCGTGAGAGGTGGGGCGCTTGCGCCGTTCTGATGCGGTCGCGTTATCCGGCGATTCCGCCGTGATAAGTGTTATCAGCCCGCATTCGGGGTGATAAAGCGGCAGATCGGACCGGGGTGCAATGGCGTGTGGTCACTTTTGCCCGATGGAAAGCCGTGGCCTCGACGGGCACGCCCGCGCTCAGTACACCTCGCGCACCCACAGCGCCTCGTCCTTGAGTTTCTCGCGCTTCGGCTTTCCTTTCAGCGGCGGCAGTTTCACGGCGGGTTGGGTCGCGCCGTCGTGGGGCACCTGGTCGAGCAGGTGGCGGATCAGGTTGAGGCGGCCGCGCTTCTGGTCGTTGAAGTCGACCACGTGCCACGGCGCACAGTCGGTGTGGGTGGCCTCGAACATGCGGTCGCGGGCGCGGCCGTAGTCGGCGTATTTCTCGCGGGCGGCGAGGTCGATCGGCGACAGCTTCCAGCGTTTGGCGGGATCGGCGGCGCGCTCGGCGAAGCGCTGTTCCTGCTCGGCCTGGTCGACCGCCAGCCAGTACTTCATGAGCTGGATGCCGTCGTCGACCAGCATGCGCTCGAACTTCGGGCATTCGCGCAGGAAGCGGCGGTATTCGGCGTCGCTGCAGTAGCCCATTACGCGCTCGACGCCGGCGCGGTTGTACCAACTGCGGTCGAACAGCACGATCTCGCCAGCGGCGGGCAGGTGCGCGACGTAGCGCTGGAAATACCACTGCGTGCGTTCGCGCTCGTCGGGTTTCGGCAATGCGGCGATGCGGTAGCCGCGCGTGTTGAGCTTCTCGGTGATCGCCTTGATTGCGCCGCCCTTGCCGGCGGCGTCGCGGCCCTCGAACACGACCAGCAGGCGGCGGCCGTCGCGCACCAGCGCGTTCTGCATGGCCACCAGTTCGCGCTGCAACTCCTTCAGCACATCCTGGTAATCGTCGCGTTTCATGGCGGCCCCGGCACAGGGCGGCATCCGCGCAGCGGCTTCCGCCGAAAGCTTATGCGACGGCCGCGGATACGGCGGCGCCGTTTCGTTCCGCGGCCTCAGCGCTCGCCCAGCCGCGGCATCAGGCCGGCGAGGTTGCACGGCTTGGTGCGCGCGTCGAGCTGCGCCTTCAGCAGCTTGTCCCAGGCGGTGCGGCAGGCCGAGGTCGAGCCCGGCAGGCAGAACACGAAGGTGCCGTTGGCGAGGCCGGCGAATGCGCGCGACTGCATGGTCGAGGTGCCGATCTCCTCGTACGACAGCGCGCGGAACGTCTCGCCGAAGCCGGGCATTTCCTTGTCGAGCAGCGGGCGGATCGCCTCGGGCGTGGAGTCGCGCCCGGTGAAGCCGGTGCCGCCGGTGACGAGGACGCCGTGCACGGCCGCGTCGGCGATCCAGCGCGAGACGATCGCGCGGATCGTGTAGATGTCGTCCCTGACGATTTCGCGGTCGTGCAGCGCGTGGCCGGCTTCGCCCAGCGCCAGCACGAGGAAATCGCCCGAGGCGTCGGTGTCGGGCGTGCGCGTGTCCGAGACGGTCAGCACGCAAAGATTCAGTGGAACGAAGTCGGCCTGGGCGCTCATGCGCGGCAGCCTAGCGTGCCGCGGGCGGGGGTGGAAGCGGGTCGCGACCCGCGGACCACCCTCGCCCCGACCCTCTGCCGCCAGCGGGAGAGGGCGACGAGATGCGTCGCGGGCAGGCCCGCGCAGCAACGTAGGGCGGTTCCGCGCCTTGCGCGGAGCCGCCGGGTGCGCCCGTCGGCTGCGGGGCGATTGCGGCGGGCGTGCGTGTGGCGGTCGCTTGGTGGATCGCCGCCGGCGCGGCGATCCACCCTACGGGGCCATGCGGCTGCGCGGCTGATCCTGGCGCTCAGCCGAGGTCGGCGGGCGGCAGGCCGGCGCGGTGGCGTTCGGCCATGGCGCGCAGCAGCGCGGCGAAATCGCGCGCGTAGGCGGTCATGTCGAACAGGCCGCTGTCGCGCTTGCGCTCCGCCAGTTCGGCGCGCAGCGCGGCGCGTGCGCCGGCATCGCGGCCGAGGCGCACCGCGGCGTCGACGAAGGCCTCGTCGCCGGCGACGTTCAGCGCGTCCGTGCCGAGGTGGTGGTTGAGACTGGCGGCGACGCGCGCGGCGAAGGCCTCGCCCGGCCGCGTCAGCACCGGGCAGCCGGCCCAGATCGCGTCGGAGGCGGTGGTGTGCGCGTTGTAGGTTTCGGTGTCGAGGAACAGGTCGGCGTGGCGGTACAGCGCGAGGTAATCGAGGTGCGGGCGTTTGGCGGCGAACGCCAGTCGTGCCGGATCGACGCCGTGCGCGCGTGCCGCCTCGCGCAGGCGCTCGTCGGCGCCGTCGGCGCCGCTCAGCAGCCACAGCGCGGCGCCCGGCACCGCGCGCAGCACCGCGCACATGCGCGCGAAGCTGCGCGGGTTGAGCTTGAAGCCGTTGTTGAAGCAGACGTACACGGCGCCGGTTTCCGGCAGGCCGAGGTCCGCGCGCGACGGCGGCTCGCGCAGCGCGCGGGTCGGATCGGAGGGTTGGTAGCAGCGCGGCAGGTAGGCGATGGCTTCGGAAAAGTGCGGGCGCAGCGCAGCCGGCAGCACGCAGCGGTCGGCGATCGCGTAGTCCATGAAGGCCGCGCCCATCGTGCCTGGGTAGGCCAGCCAGTTCACCTGCAGCGGCGCAGGGCGCAGCGCGAACACCTCGGGCGTGCCGCCGCCGCAGTAGCCGTCGAGGTCGAGCAGCACTTCGACGCCGCTGGCGTGCACCCGCCGCGCGACCTCGAACGCCGGCAGGCCGGCGACGTCGTGCAGCGCGTGCGCGGCGGCGCGCAGCCGCGCACGCAGCGGGCCGCCGTCGTCGCGGCTGCTGGCGAACAACTGGAACGCGACATCGGTTTCGCGCAATCGCTCGAAGAACGCCGCGGTGAGCAGCGCGGTGGCGTGCTCGCCGAAGCCGTTGGCGAGGAAGCCGACGCGCAGCGGCGCGCCGGGCGCGCGGCGCGGATGCGCGAAGGCGAGCCGTGTGCGTTGCGCCGTGGCGGCGCGCTCGATGCGCTGCGCGTGCAGGCGCGCGCAGGCGAGCTGTTCGGCCGGCGTACTGTCCTCGGCGAGGAACGCGAACGGCGCGACGCCGGACTTGCCGGCGGCGACATGCGCGCGCATCCGCGCCGACAGCGCGTCGAGGCCGTCCCAGTCGCAGCGCGAGCGTTTGACGAAGGCGAGCTGGCCCAGCGCGTGGCCGTGCGCGGGATCGAGCCGCAGCGTGCGTTCGTAGGCCGCCGCGGCGCGCGCGAAATCGCCGCGCTCCTCGGCCATCAGGCCGACCTGGTAGGCGAGGCGCGCGTCCTGCGGCGCCAGCGCGGCGCCGGCGGCGTAGGCCTCCTCGGCGTCCTCGAAGCGGCGCCGCGCGGCCAGCGCATGACCGAGCAGCAACGCGGCGTCCGCGCTTGGCGCCAGCGTCTGCGCGCGGCGCACGTGCGCCTCGGCGGTTTCGGCTTCGCCGGCCTCCAGCTCGACGCCGGCGAGGTTGAGCCAGGCGGGTGCGTAATGCGGCGCGGCGCGGGTCACGGCGGCATAGGCTTCGCGCGCGCCGGCGAGGTCGCCGCGCGCGCGGCGCGCGTTGCCGAGGCCGTTCAGCACGGCGGGATGGCCGGGCGCCAGCGCCAGTGCGCGCGCCAGCGCGCGCTCGGCGCCTTCGGCGTCGTCGCAGGCGAGCAGGGCGCTGGCAAGGTTGGTGTGCGCCTCGAATGCGCCCGGCGCCAGCGCGATCGCCGCATCGAAGGCGCTGCGTGCTTCCGCCGGTCGTTCCAGCCGCAGCAGCGCCGCGCCGTGCAGGCGCGCGGCCTCGGCGGCGGCGGGAAACTGCATGCGCGCGATGCGCGCGGCGTGTTCGGCGTCGGCGCTGCGGCCCTGTTCGAGCAACGCGACGACGCGGTCCAGGCTGGCGGCGAGATCCATGCGCCTCGGCGGCGGTGATGGCGGAACCCGGACGCTAGCGCAGGCGGCGCGCGCGCGCCAGCGGGATCACAGCGCCAGGTGGTAGGTGTGCATCGCCTCGTCGCGCGTCCAGCCGTGGGCTTCGTACAGGCGCTGCGCCTCGGCGTTGTCGCGGGCGGTTTCGAGCTGCAGGTAGCGCGCGCCGGTGGCGCGGCCGTGCTCGCGCGCGGCGTCGAGCAGGGCGCGGGCGACGCCGCGGCCGCGCGAATGCGGCGCGACGAAGAGATCGTTGAGCAGCCACGCGCGGCCGGTCTGCACGGAGCTCCACAGCGGATAGAGCTGGGTGAAGCCGACCGCGGCACCGCCGTCGCGGGCGAGGAAGACCACCGACTCGTCCGCCTGCAGGCGTGCGCGCAGGAACGCGGCCGCGCGCGCGCGGTCGGCGGGCTGGCCGTAGAACTGGCGGTAGCCGTCGAACAGCGCGGCGAGGTCGTCGAGGTCGGCGAGGCTGGCGCGGGCGATGGCGAGGCTCATGCGTGCTCCGTGAGCGCTTGCAGCAGGTCGGCCTGGTGCTCGCTCGCGAGCGCGTCGACCAGCTCGTCGAGGTCGCCGTCGACGACCTCGGGTAGGCGGTACAGGGTCAGGTTGATGCGGTGGTCGGTGACGCGGCCCTGCGGGAAGTTGTAGGTGCGGATGCGCTGGCTGCGGTCGCCGGAGCCGACCTGCAGGCGTCGCGACTCGGTCTGCTCGGCGGCCTGCCTGGAGCGCTGCGCGTCGAGCAGGCGCGCCTTCAGCAGCGCCAGCGCGCGCGCGCGGTTCTTGTGCTGGCTGCGCTCGTCCTGGCACTCGACCACGATGCCGGTCGGCAGGTGGGTGATGCGGATGGCCGACTCGGTCTTGTTGACGTGCTGGCCGCCGGCGCCGGAGGCGCGGTAGGTGTCGATCTTCAGCTCCGACTCCTTCACCTCGACGTCCTCCACCTCGTCCAGCTCGGGCAGGATCGCCACCGTCGCCGCCGAGGTGTGGATGCGCCCCTGCGACTCGGTCGCCGGCACGCGCTGCACGCGGTGCGTGCCGGACTCGAACTTCAGGCGCGAATAGGCGCCCTTGCCCTCGACGCGCGCGATCACTTCCTTGTAGCCGCCGTGCTCGCCCTCGTGCGCGGACAGGATCTCGACGCGCCAGCGCTTGCGCTCGGCATAGCGCGCGTACATGCGGAACAGGTCGCCGGCGAACAGCGCGGCCTCGTCGCCGCCGGTGCCGGCGCGCACTTCGAGGTAGAGGTTGGCCTCGTCGCGCGGATCCTTCGGGAGCAGCAGCAGTTGCAGCTCGCGCTCGAGCCCGGCGAGGCGTGCTTCCAGTCGCGCGACGTCCTCCTGCGCCAGCTCGCGGAAGTCGGGATCCTTCAGCATCTCGCGGGTGTCGGCGAGATCGCGCACGGCGGCGTCGTATCCGGCCAGCGCCGCGGCGACCGGGCCGAGCTGCGCGTACTCGCGCGACAGCGCGCGGAAGCGCGCGCCGTCGGCGTGCGCGTCGGGCTGCGCCAACAGCAGGCCGAGTTCCTGGTGGCGCTCGGCGAGCTGTTCGAGCTTGCGGCGGATCGAGGGCGTCATGCGGGGGGCGTCACGGCTCGGACGAGCCTGCGTCGTCCAGGCCGTACAGCCGCTCGGCGGCATGCAGCAGGTCGAGGTCGCCGGCCTGCGCCGCCTCGCGCAGGCGCGCGCTGGGCGCATGCAGCAGCTTGTTGGTCAGCGTGTTGGCGAGGAAGGCCAGCGCCTCTTCCGGCGCGCGTCCGTGCTCGAGCATCGCGCGCGCGCGCGCCAGCACCTCGTCGCGCTGCGCCTCGGCGTTGCCGCGCAGCGCCAGCAGCGGATTCCTCACCGTCAGCGCGCGGCGCCAGGCCATGTAGCGCTCGACCTGCAGGTCGATGATGGTTTCGGCCTCGCGCGCGGCCGCTTCGCGCGAGCGCTTGTTCTCGTCGACCACCTGGCGCAGGTCGTCGATCGTGTACAGGAACACGTCGTCCAGCTCGGCGACGCTCTGCTCGATGTCGCGCGGCACCGCGATGTCGACCAGGAACATCGGCCGGTGGCGGCGCCGGCGGATCGCCTGCTCGACGGTCGCGCGGCTCAGCACGGGCTCGCGGCTGGCGGTGGAGGCGATCACGATGTCGGCTTCGGCGAGGTGCTGCGGCAGGTCGGCCAGCGCGACCGCGTAGCCGCCGACGCGCGTGGCCAGCGCCTGCGCGTTTTCCGGCGTGCGATTGGCGACGATCAGGCGGCGCACGCGGCGGTCGACCAGGTGGCGCGCGGCCAGCTCGATGGTCTCGCCGGCGCCGATCAGCAGCACGCAGGCTTCGCCGAGGTCGGTGAACATCTGCTCGGCGAGGCGCACCGCGGTGAACGCGACGGAAACCGTGTGCGCGCCGATGTGCGTGTCGGTGCGCACGCGCTTGGCCACCGCGAAGGTGTGCTGCAGCAGGCGGTCCATCGGCGCGTGCAGGGTGTGCGCGGCACGCGCGAACTGATAGGCGTCCTTGACCTGGCCGAGGATCTGCGGTTCGCCGAGCACCATCGACTCCAGCCCGGTGGCGACGCGGAACATGTGGCGCACGGCCGCGCCTTCGTCGTGGCGGTAAAGGAACTCGTCGAACCGCCCCGCGGTCAAGCGATGGTGGCGGCGCAACCATTCCAGCGGCGTCGCCTCCGTGCCGGGCGCCACGCTGCAGTACAGCTCGGTGCGGTTGCAGGTGGACAGGATCAGCGCTTCCTCCACGCCCGGCTGGCCGGCCAGGTCGGTCAGCGCGGCGGAAGTCTCCTCCGGGGCGAACGCCACCTGTTCGCGCAGGGCGACCGGCGCGGTGAGATGGTTGAGCCCTAGGGCGATCAGCGGCATGGCGCGCGGTGTGGGTGCGACAATCGGCTAAGCTTGGCCTGCGCGCGACAGCGCTGCGGGCCAGCGGCGTGGCGCGCGGCGAAAGGCGCGCCGGCATGGTGATGACGGAGGCGAATTGTGCGGAGCGGGCGTCGCAATATCAAGCAACTGCGGCAGTTTGCAGCGGTCGGCGCGCTGGCGCTCGGCGCGCTTGCCGGCTGCGCGCAGGCGCCGCAGCGCCCGACCGCGCAGGCCCATGCCGCCGCCGCGCAGCCGTTGGCGCGGCTGCAATTGCCGGCGATGCCGGTCGAGCAGGATCTCGCCGCGCAGCTCATGGCCGGCGAATTCGCGCTGGCGCAGAACGATCTGAAGGCTTCGGCGCAGGCCTACGCCAAGGCGGCGGCGCTGTCGGCCGACCCGCGCGTGGCCGAGCGCGCGGTCGGCCTGGCGATTGCGGTCAACGACGCCGACCTGGCCGCCCGCGGCATCGCGCGCTGGACTGCGCTCGGCGCCGACGCCGCGGGTTTGGCGCAGGCGCGCGCCCAGCTCGCGCTCAGCCATGGCGACCGCGACGAGGCGCAGCGCCAGCTGATGGCGCTGACGGCGACCGGCGACGCCGGCTGGCGCGCCTGTGGGCGCGTTCTCAGCGGCGCGCGCGACGCCGCGCTGGCCGGCGCGCTGCTGGAAGCGGTGGCCACGCCCGCGCGGATGCCGCCGAAGAACGAGAGTCTGTGGGTGGCGATGAGCCAGCTCGGCGCGAAGCTGGGGCGGCACGCCTACGCGCAGCGTATCGCCGACGCCGCGCTGCAGCGTTTCGGTGGCACGGCCAGCTACGCCTGGGCCGCGCAGCTCAAGCTGCAGGCCGGCGACAAGGCCGGCGCCAAGGCGCTGTGGGGCAAGGCGCTGGCGAAGTCGCCCAGGGACGCACGCCTGCGGCTCGGCTACGCCAGCCTGCTCGGCGAGCTGGGCGAGAACGCCGAGGCCGCGCGCGTGCTGGCCGTCGGCCCGCAGGATGCCACCACCTACGCCGCGCGCGCCGCCTTCGCCGCGCGCGCCGACGACAAGCGCGCGCTGGCGCGCCTGTATGCCGAACTGAAGGGAGCCGGCGCCGGCGTTCGCGACGCCAGCCAGTACCTGCTTGGCCAGGTTGCCGAGCTGCTCGGCCGCAGCGCCGAGGCGTTGAAGTGGTACGAGCAGGTGCCGCACGACGACGAGCACGCCTTCGACGCCGTCCAGCGCAGCGCCGTGCTGCTGGACAAGATGGGGCGCGGCGACGACGCCCACGCGCTGGCGCGCGAGCTGCAGCAGGACTATGTCGGCGACCCCGCCCGGCAGCGCCAGGCCTACGCGCTGGACGCCGAACTCTATGGGCGCGCCGACGCCATGGACCAGGCGGCCGCGGTGTACACCCGCGCGCTCGGCCTGTTCCCGGACGATACCGACCTGCTGTACGGCCGCGCGCTGGCCTGGGCCGAAACCGGGCGCACCGCCGACGCGGTGCGCGACCTGCGCCGCGTGCTGGAGCTCAAGCCGGACGATGTCGACGCGATGAACGCGCTCGGCTACACCCTGGCCGACAGCAACCAGCAGCTCGGCGAGGCCGAAACCCTGCTCAGGCAGGCGCTGGCGAAGAAGCCCGACGAGCCCGCGCTGATCGATTCCTGGGGCTGGCTGCAATATCGCCTTGGCCACCTCGACCAGGCCGCGCAGTACCTCGCGCGCGCCTGGGACGCGCACAAGGATCCCGAGGTCGGCGCGCACTACGGCGAGGTGCTGTGGGTGAGCGGCAATCGCGACGCGGCGCGCAAGGTGTTCGACGAGGCGCACAAGCTGGACCCGAAGAACCGCGCGCTGAACGCCACCCTGCAGCGGTTGCGCCCGTGAGCCGGGCGATGCACCGACCGCTGCGCCCGCTCGTGGCGTTGGCCGCGCTGGCGCTCGCCGCCTGCGCGCCCGCGCCGGTGCGCCGCGGCGGCGAGGAGCGCGCGCTGCTCGCCGCGCAGGCCGCGCGCGAGCGCGCGCTGGTGCCGCAGGATCGCTGGTCGCTGACCGCGCGCATCGCCGTCTCCAACGGCAAGGACGGCGGCAGCGGCACGCTCGAATGGACGCAGGACGGCGCGGAATACACCTTCGTGGTGCGCGCACCGGTCACCGGCAAGAGCTTCCGCCTGCGCGGCGGCCCCGACGGCGCGGTGCTGGAGGGCCTCGATGCGCGGCCGCTGCGCGACGCCAGCGCCGAGACGCTGCTGGCGCGCGAGCTGGGCTGGCACGTGCCGCTGGCGGACCTCGCCGCGTGGGTCCGCGGCCTGCGCGCCGAGGGCCCCGCCGAGCTGAGCTTCGGCACCGACGGCCTGCCCAGCGCGCTGGCCCAGGACGGTTGGCGGATCGAATACCGCGACTGGTACGCCGACCGCGATCCGCCGCTGCCGCAGAAGGTGTTCGCGGAACGCCCGCCGTACCGCGTGCGCCTGTCGATCGAGCGCTGGCAGCTGCAATGAACGCGTGGAGCGCGTGGCCGGCGCCGGCCAAGCTCAACCTGTTCCTGCGCATCCTCGGTCGCCGCGCCGACGGCTATCACGAGCTGCAGACGGTGTTCCGCCTGCTCGACCGCGGCGACACGCTGCGCCTGCGCGTGCGTGCCGACGGACGCATCGAGCGCGCGGTGGAGCTGCCGGGCGTGCCCGTCGACGCCGACCTGTGCATGCGCGCCGCACGGTTGCTGCAAGAGCGCACCGGCACCGCGCTGGGCGCCGACATCGCGCTGGACAAGCGCATCCCGATGGGCGGCGGCCTCGGCGGCGGCAGCTCGGACGCGGCGACCGTGCTGGTCGCGCTGAACGAACTCTGGGGCTGTGGCCTCGACGCGGACGCGCTGGCGGAGCTGGGCCTGCGCCTCGGCGCCGACGTGCCGGTGTTCGTGCGCGGCCGCTCCGCCTGGGCCGAAGGGGTCGGCGAGCGCCTCACGCCGCTCGCGCTGCCGCCGCGCTGCTACGTCGTGCTCGACCCCGGCGTCCGCGTGCCCACCGGGCCGCTGTTCCAAGCGCCTGAATTGACACGCAATGCCGCGCGGGCGACAATTTCACACTTTCTCTGCGGGACGGCGACGGAGAACGCCTTCGAGCCGGTCGTGCGTGCGCGCTATCCCAGGGTGGCGGCGGCGCTGGACTGGCTCGCCGGCTTCGGCACGGCGCGGCTTTCAGGCAGCGGCGGTTGCGTCTTTCTCGAGACCGACACGCGCGCCGGGGCCGAGGACGTGGCGCGGCGCTGCCCCCCGGAATTCGCGGCCCACGTGGCCGGCGGCGTGGACGTCTCGCCGCTGGTCGCCGCGGTCGCTGCGTTTCGCGTTGGGGCGTCGCCAAGCTGGTAAGGCACGGGATTTTGATTCCCGCATTCGCAGGTTCGAGTCCTGCCGCCCCAGCCATAGGTAAGGTCGCGGAACTTTCGCGGGGTGGTGGCATGACACACGTGGGCATGCCTCCACATTCCCGCCGCGGCCCCGCATGGCGGGCCACGGCGCCCCCTTGACTCAAGGGGGCTGAAAGAACAAGCAAGATCGTTGCAAGGCAGGGTGGTTTCGGTGGTTTTCGCGGTCGACACGACGAGGGGGCGCGCGTGAATACGGCAGGTCTGATGCTGTTCACCGGCAATGCGAATCGCAAGCTGGCGGAGCAGGTCGCGCACCGCCTCGGCATGCCGTTGGGCAAGGCGCTGGTCGGGCGCTTCTCGGACGGCGAGGTGCAGGTCGAGATCGAGGAGAACGTGCGCCGGCAGGAAGTGTTCGTGATCCAGCCGACCTGCGCGCCGACCGCCGACAACCTGATGGAGCTGCTGGTGCTGGTGGACGCGCTCAAGCGCGCCTCGGCCGCCACGGTGACCGCGGTGCTGCCGTACTTCGGCTACGCGCGCCAGGACCGCCGCCCGCGCTCGGCGCGCGTGCCGATCACCGCCAAGGTGGTGGCCGACATGATCGGCACCGCCGGCACCGACCGCGTGCTGACACTGGACATCCACGCCGACCAGATCCAGGGCTTCTTCGACGTGCCGGTGGACAATGTGTACGCCTCGCCGGTGCTGCTGGCCGACATCTGGCGCACCCAGGGCATGAACAACCTGATCGTGGTCAGCCCGGACGTCGGCGGCGTGGTGCGCGCACGCGCGATCGCCAAGCGCCTCGACGACGCCGACCTGGCGATCATCGACAAGCGCCGCCCGCGGCCGAACGAGGCCACGGTGATGAACATCATCGGCGAGGTCGAGGGCAAGACCTGCGTGCTGGTCGACGACATCGTCGATACCGCCGGCACGCTGTGCGCGGCGGCGGCGGCGCTGAAGAGGCGCGGTGCGCGCAAGGTGGTCGCCTACTGCACGCATCCGGTGCTGTCCGGACCGGCGATCCAGAACATCAACGGCTCGCAGCTGGATGAGCTGGTCGTCACCGATACCATCCCGCTGCGCGCCGAGGCGCAGGGTTGCGCCAAGATCCGCCAGCTCTCGGTTGCCGAGCTGCTGGCGGAGACGATCCGCCGCATCGCCTTCGGCGAGTCGGTGAGTTCGCTGTACGTGGATTGACGGGCAAAAGCGTCAAAGATCGAAGGTCAAAGGTCAAAGAGGGAGCGTTGCGGGGTGCCGGCTTTTATTGGCCTTTGACTTTTGATCTTCGACTCACAGGTTTCCGAATCACCGCTCCCCTGGTCGCGGGGGAGTGTTCAGGTCGCCGCGAGGCGGCTCCATGCAAAGAGGCAGTACTGAAATGGCTACCAATCGCGAAATCACGGCCCAGAGCCGCAAGGACGAGGGGAAAGGTGCGAGCCGCCGCCTGCGTCGTGCGGGTCAGGTGCCGGCAGTGGTGTACGGCGCCGACGTCGCGCCGCAGAGTATCCAGCTCGAGCACAACAGCGTGCTGGTGGCGGCGCGGCACGAGTGGTTCTTCTCCTCGGTCCTCGACCTTTCCGTCGACGGCAAGAAGCAGAAGGTGCTGGTGCGCGACCTGCAGAAGCACCCGTTCAAGCTGCAGGTGCTGCACATCGACTTCCAGCGCATCGACGAGAACGCGGTGATCCGCATCCGCGTGCCGCTGCACTTCCTCAACAAGGAGAAGTCGCCGGCCGCCAAGACCTCCGGCGTGGTGATCTCGCACAACATCACGGAAGTGGAGGTCGCCTGCTTGCCGAAGAACCTGCCGGAGTTCATCGGCGTCGACCTGGCCGAGCTGAAAGAAGGCGACATCATCCACCTGTCCGAGCTGCAGTTGCCCATGGGCGTCGAGATTCCCGAGCTGAAGTTCGGCAAGGAACACGACCACCCGGTGGTCACCGCGCACACGATGAAGGAAGAGGTCGAGGAAGCGCCGGCGCCCGCCGAGGGCGAGGCCGCGGCCGCGGCCGCGGCTGCAGCCGCGCCGGCCAAGGCCGCTCCGGCCAAGGAAGAGAAGAAGTAATCCCGCGCGGGCCGGTGGCGCGCGTCGCGGCTGCGGCGCGCGCCACCGGCTTCGCGTTTGCGGAGCGCTATGGCAGGCATACGGCTGATCGTCGGCCTCGGCAACCCGGGTGCCGAACACCTGCGGACCCGGCACAACGCCGGGTTCTGGTTCGTCGATGCGCTGGCGAGCGGCGAAGGCGCGCGCTGGGGGCATGAGTCGAAGCTGCACGCCGAAACCTGCAAGGTGCGCATCGGCGGCGAGCCGGTGTGGCTGCTGAAGCCGACCACCTTCATGAACAAGAGCGGCATCGCGGTGGCGTCCGCGCTGCGCTATTACAAGATCGAGCCCGAGGCGTGCCTGATCGCGCACGACGACCTCGACCTGCCGCCCGGCACCGCACGCCTCAAGTTCGACGGCGGCCACGGCGGGCAGAACGGTTTGCGCGACATCATCGCGCACCTCGGCCACGGCGAGTTCCACCGCCTGCGCCTCGGCATCGGCCACCCCGGCCACAAGGACCGCGTCACGCCGTGGGTGCTGGGCCGGCCGTCCGCGATGGACGAGGACGCGCTGCTCGACGCGGTCACGCGCAGCCTGAACGTGCTGCCGCTGGTCGTGGCGGGCGACTTCAACGAGGCGATGAAGCGGTTGCATACGGTGAATACGGGGGGTGGGCAGTAGGAAGTGGGGAGTAGAGAGTAGGGAATAGCGAATGGGGGATCCTGGTTTCAGCTCTCTCGGCCCTGTTCCCGGAACTCCGACTTTCCATCCCGACCCCACTTCCTACCTCCTATTTCCCACTTCCAGGTTCATCCATGGGCATCAAATGCGGCATCGTCGGCCTGCCGAACGTCGGCAAATCGACCCTGTTCAACGCGCTGACCAAGGCCGGCATCGCCGCGGCCAACTTCCCGTTCTGCACGATCGACCCGAACGTCGGCGTGGTGCCGGTCCCCGATCCGCGGCTGGGCCAGCTCGCCGAGATCGTCAAGCCGCAGAAGGTGGTGCCGACCGCGGTCGAGTTCGTCGACATCGCCGGCCTGGTCGCCGGCGCGTCGAAGGGCGAGGGCCTCGGCAACAAGTTCCTGGCGCACATCCGCGAAGTGGACGCGATCGCCCACGTGGTGCGCTGCTTCGAGGGCGACGTGATCCATGTCGCCGGCAAGGTCGATCCGATCTCCGACATCGACACGATCGACACCGAGCTGGCGCTGGCCGACCTGGAGTACGTGGACAAGGCGCTGAACCGCGCCGAGCGCGCGGCCAAGGCGAA
>JAJFUF010000046.1 GCA_021372495.1 Lysobacteraceae bacterium | reverse complement strand
CACGCCGGGTAGTTGGCTCAGGCGTACGGCGGTGGCCTTGAAGTCGGCGCTGTACCGAGTGGTCGTCCTCGGACCTGGCTTGGGCATGGGGCACTCCTGAAACGTTAGGTCAGGGTGTCCACTAAACCGTAGGAACTATCGGGGAGTCCTTACATGAATTGTTAGCTGCCGTACGACGCGGCCAGCTCTGGAACAATATGGCCTACTCGAAGGGACTCGATGGCAGCGAGCCGAAGTTGCAGCTCTTTCTCATTGAGTGCGCCGGAGCGATACAAAGAGCGAATAAAGTCCTCAGCAGGGCGGTCACCTTTTGCCTTATTGCAGCCGTGGCAGGAGGCAGCAATATTTTTGTAGGAATTGTCCAGCCCATCTTTCTGCGGCGACACATGGTCCAGCTCGCAGGTCTCATGGGTCAGCTTTTTGAGACAGTAGAAGCAAGCGCCACTCTCCCGCGCCAGAATGGCACCCAAGTACTGGCGATTAGAGAAGAAGTCTATGGCCAACAAATCAATGGGCTCGGTTTGTGTGCTTGGCCTCGCGAGTGCGGGAATCTCCGTGGGGAGAAGCACGGTTATTTTGTGCCCGAGTCGGGTACGGTCTTCGATGCGAAGACAGCCCTTTTGATGGAGATCGCGAACTACCTCACGAACTTTGAAATCACTAACGCCGGTGGCCTTTGACAGTGGGCCAATAGCAAACATTGCCGACTCCTGTCCCTTTAGTCTTGTATGACGCAAGAGGTGATAGTACAGCGACCGATCATATGCACTGAGGCCAAGCCCGGGGATGAGGAAGTCCTCCACGTCAGCGTAGATGGCGCCCCAGTCAGGTTGCATGTGATCTTCCATAGGCAGCTAACGCCTGAGTTAAGCCGTGCCGCGCAGCGGCCGGTTGATCGAGATATTAGCCGCTCTTGCTCGCGACAATGGCTGGATGGTTCGCATCCACGCACCAATCGTTCCAGTACACACTGTCGAAGCTTGACAGCATGCCTACGCTTTTTGCTGTTCGCTCCTGCTCTGGATCGTCCATTTGAACCGACCACGTGTCGAATGTGTCCAATGACTTTGAATATTCGCTCTTGGACGCGAAGCGCGTCCCACCGGCGTATCCGCCAAAGCTGTTCTTGCCATCAACGATGCCGCAGATGTAAATGAACTGATTGCCCTTGTCGTCCGTTTTTTGCACCACGTACGAAGAACGTATAACCATAGAATCCGGGTCTTTCATTTGCTCCCTGAGCGATTTAGCGGTGTTGCCTCGTGCCCAACCGACTGGCCCGATGGTTTTATTGTGCACATAGATACCCCCGATGAGAACGATGGGGATAGCGACAATGATGCCTAGGACCCAGGCCCACACGTGCCCTCCACCCTTGCGAGCACTACCGGATGAAACGCTGGGCGAGCCCTGCAAGTTTTCCGTAACGGTGACCTCCCTGATCGGGAACCCGCAGTGTGGGCAGTTCGATGCTTGATCTGATACAGACGCTTTACACTCTGGACACGAAACAAGTGCCATATCTTCCCCCTTGCGGCTAACTACAATTCGATGGTGATGCGGAGTGTAAACCCGCAGCCTAAACCTGCCACCTCTCGCTGCGCCGGTGTTGGGTTACGCCGCCAATCAACCACTTCCATCCCGATGCACGGCCTGATCCCGCAACCTGACACCGCCGCGTAACCCGAGCGGCGGCGGAGCTTCGCCGGATCCACGGCTCGAGGTCGCTTCGCAACGCGAAGACGGCGCGCATTCCTTATTCCCGGCATGCCCGCCGTTCACCCAAGCCAGCCCCGCGCCAGCCGTTACCCGTACACTTGGCGCGTTTTGACCGGAGCCGCGCACGCATGAACGACCTGATCACCGCCATCCTGCTGGGCATCATCGAGGGCATCACCGAGTTCCTGCCGATTTCCAGCACGGGGCATCTGCTGATCGCGGAGCACTGGCTGGGCGCGCGCTCGGACATGTTCAACGTGGTGATCCAGGCCGGCGCGATCCTGGCGGTGACGCTGATCTACTGGCGGCGGCTGTGGGGCCTGCTGATCGGGTTCGGCCGCGCGGAGAACCGCGACTACGCGGCCAAGCTGGTCGTCGCGTTCCTGATCACCGCGGGGCTCGGCTTCGCCGTGACGCGACTCGGCTACAAGCTGCCGGAGACGGTGACGCCGATCGCCTGGGCGCTGGTGATCGGCGGCGTGTGGATGTTCGCCGCCGAACGGCTGGCGGAACGGCGGCCGGAAAGCACGCGCATCACCTGGACGGTCGCCGTGCTGGTCGGCCTGGCGCAGGTGGTGGCGGCGGTGTTTCCCGGCACCTCGCGCTCGGCGGCGACGATCTTCATCGCGATGCTGGCCGGCACGCGCGACCGCGCGGCGGCCACCGAATTCGCCTTCCTGGTCGGCATCCCGACCATGTACGCGGCCAGCGGCTACGAGTTGCTGAAGACCTGCAAGGCCGGCGCCGCGCACGAGGACTGGGCCGCGCTGGGCGTGGCGTTCGTCGTGTCGACGCTGACCGCGTTCGTCGCCGTGAAGTGGCTGCTCGGCTACATCCGCAGCCACCGCTTCACCGCGTTCGCGTGGTACCGCATCGCGCTGGGCGCGGCGCTGCTGCTGGGGTTGCCGGCCGGGGCGTGAGCGGACGACGGCCTACTCGGTCAGCGGGGGCTGCTCGGTTTCGCGGTTGAAGTCGCCAATTGCCGCGATCAGTTCGGTCAGCGCGGTGCGCTCGGCCTCGGTCAGATACGGGTTCCAGGCGTCCATCAGCACGATCACGCGCGTCGAGTCGCCGCGGTTCCAAGCCTCGTGCTCGAAGGTGTCGTCGAACGCCATCGCGCGACCTTCCTGCCAGTAGTGCGGTTCGCCGCCGGCGACCAGCGCGCACTGGTTCGAACCCGGCACCACCAGCGGCAGGTGCACCACCGCGCGCGTGTTGGTCACGCCGCGGTGCGGCAGGATGTGCGAGCCGGCGGTCAGCACCGAGAAGCAGATTTCCGGCGCGTGGTCGCGGATGCGCGCCAGCGGCAGGCTGTCGAGCACGGCGGCGGTGTGCGGACAGCGTTGCCGGTTTTCCTCGAACGGCTGGCCGTGGCGGTAGAAGAAGAACGCGTTCCACGCCGGCGCGCCGCGCTCGTTGTGCAGGAGGCCGCGCAGGTCCTCGGGCTTGTGATGGCCCAGGAACGGTTCGAAGCCGCTGTCGGTGGCGAGCGCGGCCAGCATCTCGGTGCGGATGGCCGCGGTCTCGGCCTCGAAGGCCTCCACCCACGGGAACAGCTCCGTCGGGAAGAAAGGGTGAGTGGGCAGGCCGGGGAAGTACAGGAATTTCGGCTGCTGGCGCGGATCGGCGTACTCGGGCGGTTCGAGGTGCAGATAGACGCTGAGGCAGCGTTCGACGCGACCGAGCTCGTCGCGTCCGTAGCGCTCGCGGATCGGCGCGATGACGTCGTCGAACAGGCGCAGTCGCTCGACGTCGACGAAAGTCATCGCGCGCTGGACTGCCGCGCGTGCGTTCGGGTGCGTCGTCGCGTCGTTCAGCCAGCGGCCCTGGTTCTGCGCGTCGATGATGGCGCGGTAGTACTGCACCAGCGCGCCGTGCGCGTCGCCGCGGCGCTCCAGCACCTGGCCGAGCCGCAGGCGTGCGACGAACAGTTCCGGCGTCCGCGCGATTGCATCCTGCAGCACACGCTGCGCCTCCTCGAGCCGGTCCGCAGCGGCCAGCGCGGTGCCCAGTTGCAGCAGCGCGGACGCGTCGTCCGGCAGCAGCGCGTGCACGCGCTCGTACAGGGCCACGGCCTGCTCGGCACGATTCTCGGCCAGTGCGCGCATGCCGAGGAAACTCAGCGCTTCGACGTGTGCGGGATCGGCGTCGGCGATGCGCGCGTAGGCGGCGGCGGCTTCCTGCGGACGCCCCTGCTCGCGGGCGCGGCGGGCGAGGGCGAGCGTGTCGGCGAGGGACGCGGCGGAGGCGGGGCTCTGGGTCATGCGGGTCGGACGAGTCGGCGTGGTCGCGGCCGCCGACACTACCACCGCCATGGCGTCGGCGCTCGACTGCGTCTCTCACAACCAGGCGCGGGCGACGCCGTAGGCGAGGGCGACGGCGCTGCGCAAGCCGCGCGCGGCGAGCGCCGCGCCGTGTCCGTAGCGGCCCAGCGCCACCCCCAGCGCGCCGGCCGCGGCCAGCGCCGGCAGCGGATGGCGGCGATACAGCGCGGCGCCGCGCGCGAGCACGTCGTCGATGCGGCCGCGCTCGACGGCCAGCCGCGCCTGCGCCGCGCGCCGTTCGCGCAGCGCGCGGCGCAGGCCGACGCGCTCGCGACGGCGCCGCAGCCAGCCGCGCGGGCTCATGATGCGCCCCTGTCGGCGCGCCGCGGCGGCGCGCGCAGCAGCGCACCCAGCTCGGCGCGCGTGCCGGGCAGGGTCAGCAGGCGCAGCCCGCGCCGCAGCAGGCCGATGCACAGCGCCAGCAGCAGCGCGTGGCTCGCCGTCAGCAGCAGCAGCGCGGCGCCGAGCGAGGCGGTCAGCGCATAGAACGCGTAGCCGAGCAGCGCCACCAGCGAGACCCACGCCGACAGCGCCAACACCAGCAGCAGCACGCAGCCGGCGATGAACAGCGGCAGCGTCGCGCGCGCGAGGCGCAGCTCGCTGGCGACCAGCGCCGCCAGCGCGCCGGCGAAGCCGCGCGCCGCGTCCAGCAGCGTGCGCGCCGCGTCGAGCGCCTGTTCCCACGCCGCGGCAGCGGGTGCGGGCGGCGATGCGTCCGCGTCCGGCGCCGCGGACGCATCCGCGGCGGTCGCGTTCACGGCTTCGCGCGGCGACGCAGCAGTTGGCCGACCAGCCAGCCGCCGGCGACCGCGATCGCCAGCGACTGCATCGGCTTCTCGCGCACGTAGCCGCGCACGTGATCGAGCGCGCCCTGCGCTTTTGCCACCGCCTCGTCCAGCGCCTCGCTGCCGCGCTCGCGCGCGGCGCCGGCCTGCGCCGCCACGCGTTTGCTGACGCGCGCGGTGGCGTCGGTGCCGGCGTGGGCCTTCTCCTCGAAGGCCTCGGCGGCGCGTTCGATCGCTTCCTTGGTCCGCTCGACCGCGGCCGAGGTGGCGTGTTTGACGCGCTCCGCGCGCTGGTCGATGCGCTCGTCCAGGCCAGGGCGGACGGGTTCGGTCGAATTGGTCATGTGTGCTCTCCGTCTGGCGCGCGGCCGGACGGCGCGCGCGATCGTCGTGCGCGGCGCGGCGGCGCCCGCACGTTCTCCAGCCTAGGGCCGCGCCGGCGCCGAACCTTGCGTTGGCGCAAACGGATGGCGCTGGTGGGAGGCGCTCCGGCTCCGATCCGCTGGCGAAACCGCGGCCGAAGTGCGCAGGAGGCGGTGGGCGGTGCGAACCGCATGCGGTCGGCGGCCCGCGCGGATTCGATGCGCTTCGCTTGCCGCGCCCTGCGCTGGGGGCGCCGGCTGCACTCAGCCGCGCGCCTTCGGGTTGAGGCTGTAGATGCCGGTCAGCTCGGCCTCGGCCAGCACGTGGCCCTGCATCGCGCGCTGCGCCTCGGCGAGGCCGAAGCGGCCGTGCAGCTGCAGGCTCGGCACGTCCAGCGCGTACAGGCGGAAGCGGTAGTGGTGCAGGCGCTCGTCGTTCCACGGCGGGCAGGGACCGTCGTAGCCGAGATAGTCGCCGGCCATCTCGGCGTCGCCGGCGAACCAGCCGGTGTAGTCGTTGACGCCCTGGCGGCTGCCGGGCGGGCCGGACGGATCGCGCTTGCCGCGCGCGACGATGCCGTCGCTGCAACTGCCGGCGGCCAGCTCGCCGCATTCGCGCGGGATGTCGATCATCAGCCAGTGCACGAAGTCGGTGCGCGGCAGGTCGTGGGGCACCGTGCGCCCGGCCTGGTTGACGTCGTCGCCGCGCGTCGGCACGTCGGTGTCGATGCACATCAGCACGAACGAGCGCGTGCCGTCGGGCGCGCCGGACCAAGCGAGCTGCGGGTTGCGGTTGTCGGAGAGGATGCACGGGCTGTCCGGCCCCGGCTTGCCGAAGGCGAACTCGGCGGGGATGCGCTGGCCGTCGGCGAAACTGCGGCTGCTCAGCTTCATGGTCGTTGCTCCTTGCGAAGATCGGGTGGATGCGTCAGCGCCGCGACGTCGGCGCAGCGCCGTAGGTGATGCGATAGACCGCGCCGGCCAGGTCGTCGGACACCAGCAGTGCGCCGTCCGGCGCCACCTTGACGTCGACCGGCCGGCCGCGCGCGCTGTCGCCCTGCAGGAAGCCGTCGAGGAAGGTTTCCTCGCCGCGCACGCGGCCGCGCGCGTCGACATGCACGGCGACCACGCGGTAGCCGGACTTGACCGAGCGGTTCCACGAGCCGTGCTCGGCGATGAACAGCGCGCCGCGCCAGCGCGCCGGGAACTGCGTGCCGTCGTAGAACGCCAGGCCCAGCGCGGCGACGTGCGCGCCCAGTCGGTGCGCCGGCGGCGCGTAGTCCTTGCACGACTTGCCGCGGCCGAACTCGGGGTCGAGGGTGTCGCCCTGGTGGCAGTATGGGAAGCCGAAGTGCTCGCCGACGCGGTCGAGGCGGTTCAGCTCGTCCGACGGCATGTCGTCGCCCATCCAGTCGCGGCCGTTGTCGGTGAACCACAGCGTGCCGCTGCCCGGCTGCCAGGTGAAGCCGACCGTGTTGCGGATGCCGTAGGCGACGTCCTGCCAGTGCGTGCCGTCGGCGTCCATGCGCGTCAGCTTGGCGTAGCCGGCGCGGTCGCAGACGTTGCACGGCGCGCCGATCGGCACGTACAGCTTGCCGTCCGGGCCGAACGCGAGATAGCGCCAGCCGTGGTGGGTCTCGCGCGGCAGCTTGTCGGTGACGACCTCGGGCGCCGGCGGGTCGTCCAGGTGGTCCCCGATCGCGCGCAGGCGCAGGATGCGGCTGACCGCGGACACGTAGAGGTCGCCGTCGCGGAAGGCGACGCCGACCGGCATCTGCAGGCCGCTGGCGACCACGCGCACGCGCTCGGCGCGGCCGTCGCCGTCGGCGTCGGTCAGCGCGTACACCTTGCCCGCGGCCATCGAGCCGACGAACACGGTGCCGCGCGCGCCCAGCGCGATCTCGCGCGCGCTCGGCACGTCGGCGCTGAACACCTCGACGCGGAAACCGGGCGGCACGCGCAGCGCCTCCGGCACCACGGCGGCGCGCGCCGGCAGCGCCAGCGCGGCCAGCAGCAGGCACGGCACGAACGTCGGCAGGCGGCGCATGGCGAGGCTCTCCGCGCGGCGGGAAGCCGAAGCCTACACCGCGGCGATGCGCGGCGCAGGCCGCCGCGACCGCTCAGCGCAGCGCGGCGAAGGCCGGCGCCAGCACCTCGCGGTAGCGCGCGGCGTGGCCGGACGGGAACGCGGTCGGCAGCCCGCCCAGCGTGCTGCGCGCGCTCTGCGCGAACTGCGCCCCCGGCACCAGCGCGTCGAGGCCGAGGAAGTCCACCAGCGCGGCACCCGCCTCGGCCGGCGCGGCCAGCAGCGCATCGGCGTCCACGCGCAGCGTCGGCAGCACGGCGGCGGCCAGCGCGATCTGTTCGCCGGCGCGCTTCAGCCAGGCCGCGCTGGCCTCCGCGTCCGCGGCCGCGTAGCCGGCCGACCAACCGAACGCCAGCCAGTTCAGCAGCGCGTCCTCGGCGGCGCGCTCGACCACCAGCAGGCGCGTGCCGGGCAGCGCGCGCTTGATCGCCGGCAGCAGGCGCGCGTCGAGGTGCGGCAGCCAGTCGACCAGCACGCCGGTACCCGGGCGGCGCGCCAGCGCGCGCGCGTAGCGGCGCGCCAGCACCGCCAGCTCGCCTTCGGAGAGCGGTACCAGCAGGCGCGCCTCGCCGGCTTCGGCGAAGAAGTCGGGATGGCGCTCGAAACGGTCGCGGCGCAGGCGCACGCCCGGCTGGTCGGCGAGCAGCGCGGCGACGCGCTCGACGCCGGAGCCGGGCAGGCCGACCAGCAGCACCGGCGCGGCCTCGCGCGGCGTCGACAGCGGCGGCAGCGCGAGCAGCGGCGCCAGCGCGGGTTCCAGTTCGGCGCGCGCGATCAGGGCGGGCAGCGGCGCCGCCGCGTCCGCCTGCGCCTCGCGGAACGCCAGCACCGCCTCCGCCGCGCGCCCGGCGCGGTCGTGGGCGAGGCCGATCAGTTGCAGGCGCTGGCGGCGCTGCGTCGCGGTCAGCGCGCCGACGTCGGCGCCGCGCGCCAGCGCCAGCGCGCGCTCGGCGTCGCCGCCGCGCAGCGCGGCGCGCGCGCGCACCAGGTCGAGTTCGCCGGATTGCACGTCCTGCGCGGCGCTTTCGGCTTGCGCCGCCGCTTCGTCGGCCGTGCCGGCGCGCTCCATCAGCAGCGCCAGCGCGGCGCGCGCGCGTGCGTCGTCGGGGGCCTGCGTGAGCCGCGCGCTCCACAGCGCCTGCGACGCCTCGCGCTTGCCTTCCGCTTCCAGCAGCTCGGCCCAGGTGCGGCGCACGATGTGCGCATCGGGGCGCTGCGCCAGCCAGTCCTGCGCGGCGGCGTAGGCGCGCGCGCGGCCGCTGACGTTGGCCAGGCACCAGACGTACGCCGCGGCGGCGTTGTCGAACGCAGGATCCAGCGCCAGCGCGCGTTCGTAGGCGGGAATCGCCAGGTCGTGGCGACCGCGCGCGCGCGCGACGTCGCCGAGGCCGGCGTGCGCGGCGGCGTGGTCCGGTGCGTGCGCCAGCACGCCGCGATAGGCGGCCTCGGCGTTGTCGAAGCGCTTGCGCCGCAGCTCGACCGCGCCCAGCATCATGCCGGCGGGCGCGTAGTCGGGCTTGAGGCGCAGCGCGTTGGCGAATGCCTGCACGGCGAAGTCGTCGACGCCCTGCGCGCTCAAGGCGCGGCCGAGGTTCATCTGCAGCAGCGCATCCTCGGGACGCCGCTCGGCGGCGCGGGTGAGGAAGCGCACCGCCATCGCGAAGTCGCCGCGCTCGGCGTGCAGGTGGCCGAGGCCGGCCAGCGCCTCGTCGTCGCCGTCGTTGGCGCGGTGTGCGGTCCAGAAGTGCGCCTCGGCCGCGGCGTGGTCGCCCTGCAGCAGGGCGAGCTTGCCCAGCCCGCTGTGCGCGCCGGCCAGGTTGGGGTTCAGTTCGCGCGCGCGCTCGAAGCTCTGCGCGGCGGCGCCCAGCGCGCCGCCGGCGGCGGCGAGGCGGCCCAGGGTGAGGTGGTAGAGCGCGTTGTCCGGCGCCAGCGCCAGCGCGCGCTCGAGCAGCGCGTGCGCCTCGACGGCGTCGCCCTGCTGGCGGCGCACGATCGCCAGCAGGTGCAGCACCTCGGCGTCGTCGGCGTTGGCGGCCAGGCGCTCGCGGCAGCGCGCTTCCGCCTCGTCCAGGCGGCCGGCGTGCAGCGGTTGCAGGATGTCTTCGAACATGACGCGGGCGCTCGCAAAAGCGCGATGATGCCACAGCCGCCGCGCGGCTTCTTCAGGCTTCGGCCGCGCGCGCCAGGCGTGCGGCGACGTAGTCCTCGGCGTAGCTGGTCAGGCGCAGGTCGCGCAGGAAGCCGCAGTGGCCGCCGCGCGGCGCGATGTCCAGCTCGGCCGTGTCCGGCAGCGACAGCCGGCGGAAATCGGCGACCGGGATCACCGGGTCATCCTGCGCGGTCAGGATCGAGACCGGCACGGCCAGCGCGGCGAGGCGGTCGCCGGCGATCGAATAGCCGTCCAGGTAGTGTTCCAGGCTGCCGAACGCGGTGTGCCGCTCGACCAGCGTGCGGGTCAGCCCGCGCATGTCCTGGCCGAGTTCGCGCGGCTCGAAGTAGCGCTGCTGCGGGAACAGCGCCTGCTTGCGCCTCAGCGACTGCCGCCACTTCAGCATGAAGTAGTCGTGGTAGAAGCGCGGCCCGCGCTCCAGCGCGGCCAGCCCGGCGTGCGGGTCGACCACCGGGCACACCGCCACCGCGCAGCGCAGCGGGATGCCGGCGGCGGGCGCGCGCAGCGCCACGCGCAGCGCGAAATTGCCGCCCAGCGAGAAGCCGGCCAGCACCAGCGCCGGCGACGGAAAGCGCCGCGCCAGCTCCGCCACCGCGCCGACCACCTCGTCGATGCGGCAGGAATGGAACAGCTCGCGGTTGAGGTGGTGGGTGTCGCCGTGGTCGCGGAAATTGAGGCGGAACACGTCCCAGCCTTCCGCCAGCAGGCGCGCCCCGGTCTGCAGGATGTAGTTCGAGCGCGCGCTGCCTTCCCAGCCGTGCAGCAGCACGGCCAGCCCGCGCGCCCGCGGCAGCGCGTCCTGCGTGGTGCGGTAGCCGGCCAGGCGCACGCCGGCGCCGGCGTCGAGGATCACCGCCTGCGTGTGCCGCTCCAGTCGCCGCGCGTGGTACAGCTTCAGGCCGAGGCGCAGCGGGCTCGAGGCCAGCACCGACTGCACGTGCGCGTTGCGCAGCAGCGGATGCGGCGCGAAGTCCGCGGCGCGCATGGCTTCACCCCGCCTGCCGCAGCGCGGCGATGATGGCCTCGCGCGCCGCCTCCGCCATGCGCCTGCGGCCGTCGCCGCCGTACGCCACCGGGGCGAGGAAGTGCACTTCGGCGTCCAGCGACGGCTCGCCGAGCAGGCGGAAGAAGTTGGCGAGGAAGCTCTCGCCGGGCTGGAACGTCACGCCCTGCCAGGCGTGGCCGTCGCGGCTATAGCGCAGCGCCACCGGCTGCACCGCCGTTTCGGCGTCCAGCGCGGCCTGCAGGATGCGCGCGTGGAAGGTGCGCACGTGCAGCACCGAGCCGGTGTGGTCGATGCCGCCTTCCGGGAACACCGCCACCGAACGCCGCGCGTGCAGGCGCTCGACCATCGTCTGCATCACCGCCGTCAGCGAATGCGGGCTGCCGCGGTGGTGGTAGATGGTGCCGGCGCGCGCGGCCAGCCAGCCGACCAGCGGCCAGCCGGCGATCTCCGCCTTGGCGACGAAGCACGCCGCGCGCTGGCTGTGCAGCAGGGTGATGTCCAGCCACGAGACGTGGTTGGCGACGAACAGCACCGGATCGGCCAGCGCCTCGCCGCGGCGGCGCGCGCGGAAGCCGAAGATGCGCAGCAGCGCGGTCGACCACCAGCGCACCAGGCGATGGGCGAACGGCTCGCGCACGGCCGTCGCCGGGCGCGACGGCAGCAGCGCGACGGTCAGCGCCAGCGGGATCGCGGCCACGATGTGCAGCGCCAGCAGCGGCACGCGCACGGCATAGCGCAGCGGGCGGCGCCGGTCGCGGGGCTGGGCGGGAGCGGAAACGTCCATGGGGGCACGCACTTTAGCCGGGCGGCGAGGGCGTCGCCAGCCTCATCCGCCGGCCAGTTGCGCCAGCGGCAGCGCGCCGGCGTGCTTGACCGTGCGCAGCACGAAGCTCGAGTTGACGTCGGCGACCCCGGCCGCGTTCAGCAGCTTGTCGAGCAGGAAACGCGAGAAGTGATCGAGGTCGGCCACCACCACGTGCAGCAGGTAGTCCATGTCGCCGGTCAGGGCGTAGCAGTCCACCACCTCGCCCCAGGCGTTCACCTGCTGCACGAACGTCTCGACGGTGGCGCTGTCATGTTTCTGCAACTGCACGCGCACGAACGCCTGCAGGCCGAGGCCGACCGCCTTGGGATCGACCTGCGCGGCGTAGCCGGCGATCACCCCGGCCGCCTCCAGCCGCTGCAGCCGGCGCAGGCACGGCGAGGGCGACAGGTTCACCCGCGCGGCCAGCTCGGCGTTGGTGATGCGGCCCTCGCGCTGCAGCACGTCGAGCATGCGCAGGTCGGTGCGGTCGAGGGGGATATCGGCCATGTCGAGCCCCGGGTGCGCTGGCGTGCGCAATATTCGTGCGCATTTCACGCCGTACCGGGCATGAAAGCAAGCAAGTTGCGCCGTGGCGCGGCTAGACTCTCGTCGAGCACCGACACAGCGCCCGCGAGGGCGGGAGGCTTCCATGGACACGCCGCGCCGCGTGGAACACCAGCAGACCGACCGCGGCTACATCCCGGTCTACGCCACCGGCGTGGTCGAGCAGCCGTGGTCGGACTATTCCGCCACCGACCACGCCGTGTGGGCGCAACTGTTCCGCCGCCAGCGCGCCATCCTGCCCGGTCGCGCCTGCCGCGAGTTCATGGAGAACGTCGAGCGCATCGGCATGAGCGCCGACGCCATCCCGAAGTTCGACGACCTCAACCGCGTGCTGCGCCAGGCGACCGGCTGGGAGCTGGTCGGCGTGGAGGGCCTGCTGCCCGACCACGTGTTCTTCGACCACCTGGCGCATCGCCGCTTCCCGGTGACCTGGTGGATCCGCAAGCCCGAGCAGCTCGACTACATCGCCGAGCCGGACCTGTTCCACGACCTGTTCGGCCACGCGCCGCTGCTGATGAACCCGGTGTTCGCCGACTACATGCAGGCCTACGGTCGCGGCGGCATGAAGGCGCACGGCATCGGCGCCGACGCGCTGATGAACCTGACGCGCCTGTACTGGTACACGGTCGAGTTCGGCCTGATCCGCACCGACGAGGGCCTGCGCATCTACGGCGCCGGCATCGTCAGCTCCAAGGGCGAGTCGATCCACAGCCTCGAATCCGCCGCGCCCAACCGGCTCGGCTTCGACCTCGAGCGCGTGATGCGCACGCGCTACAAGATCGACACCTACCAGCAGACCTACTTCGTGATCGACGGCTTCGAGCAGTTGTTCGAGGCCACCCGGCCGGACTTCGCGCCGCTGTACGCGAAGCTCAAGCCGCTGTCCGCCTATCCCGCCGGCGAAGTGCTGCCGACCGACAAGGTCTACCAGCGCGGCAGCGGTGAAGGCTGGGTGCGCAGCGGCGACGTCTGAGCGACGCCGTCCGCACGCGAAGGTTCGGCTACGCCGCCCCTTCCTTTGCCTGGCGTGCGCACGGCGCACGCTACCGCGCCTGGGCCGCCTCGACGCGGGCAGGGGTGCCGTTCGTCGATCAGTGCGTCGATGCGTGCGCTGCACACACGATGCGGAGCGTACGCGTGTGGCGCGCGCCGGGCGCTGCATCGCAAGCGGGGCGACGGTTGCGCGCGGTTACGATCGGCCGCGTCGTCTCGCCGCGACGCCATTCCGAGTCCGCTCGAACCGCCGCAAGGAGCCCCGCCATGCCCGCCGCCGGCTGCCACCCGCACGCGCCCCACGAGAAGCTGCGCATCCCCGACTGGTACGTCTCCAGCCTGATGCTGGACCGCGCGCTTGACGCGATCCTGCGCCGCGTGAAGAAGCTCGACCGCCGCCACGACGTGCCCTATCTCGCCGGCTACAGCCAGGACGGCAAGACCATCTACATCGACCGCCACTTGCCGACGCACTTCACCTGGCGCGGGCGCAGCGTCGAGGTGGCGCGCTACCTGATCCTGCACGAGGAGGTCGAGAAGACGCTGATCGACCAGCTCGGCCTGCACTACCTGCACGCGCACCAGATCGCCACGCGCGCGGAGGAAGCCGCGGTGCGCGCCGACCGCGTCTCCTGGCGCGCCTACGACCGTTTCATGCAGCGCTACGTCAAGCACATCGGCGACGAGCGCCTGCGGAAGGTGCCGGCCGACCTCGACCTGAAGCCGTACCGCGACTACCACGACTACGACCTGATGCGACGCATGGAAGCCGCGCTCGACGCCGGCCGCTTCGGCACGCGGCCCAGCGCACGCCTGCGCCGCGAGGTGGCCGCCTACAACGCCGCGTTCCGCGCCGAGCGGCGCGTGCAGCGGATGCTGCCCGTCGCGCCGGCCCAACGCGCACCGCGCTGAACCCGCGCATCGGGTGGGAGGTGGCCCGCACGCGGCGGCCGCAGGGGCCGACGGCGTGCGACGCGGTTCGTCAGTGCGCGCAATCGCACGGCCGCGCCGGCGGCTTGCCGCCGTCGGCGATGAAGCGGTCGATGCGCTGCTCCAGCAGCGGCAGCGGAACCGAGCCCATCGACAGCACGGTGTCGTGGAAGGCGCGCAGGTCGAACTTCGGCCCCAGCGCGGCCTCCGCCTTCTTGCGCAGCTCGACGATCTTCAGCTCGCCGAGCTTGTAGCTCAGCGCCTGGCCGGGCCAGCTGATGTAGCGGTCGACCTCGGTCTCGATCTCGTGCTGGCTGAGCGCGGTGTTGTCGCGCAGGAAGGCGATCGCCCGCTCGCGCGTCCAGCCGAGGTGGTGCACGCCGGTGTCGACCACCAGCCGGCAGGCGCGCCACATCGCGTAGGTGAGGTAGCCGAAGCGCTCGTAGGGCGTGGTGTAGATGCCCATCTCGTTGCCGAGATCCTCCGAGTACAGCGCCCAGCCTTCGCCGAACGCGGAGATGTAGCCGTAGCGGCGGAACGCCGGCTGCTCGCGCTGCTCCTCGGCCAGCGCGATCTGCAGCGAATGGCCGGGCGCGGATTCGTGCAGGGTCAGCGCCGGCAGGTTGTACAGCGGCCGCGACTTCAGGTCGTAGGTGTTGACCCAGTAGGTGTCGGGGCCGCCGCGGCCGGAGGTCCAGAACGGCGCGATGTCGGCCGGTACCGGCTCGATGTCGAAGCGCCGCCGCGGCAGCAGGCCGAAGAACTTGCCGAGCTGGCCGTCGACGCGCTTGGCGATCCACGCCGCGCGCATCAGCAGCTCGTCAGGGGTTTTGGCGTAGAACTGCGGGTCGCTGCGCAGGAAGGCGAGGAACTCCGGGAACGTGCCCGTGAAGCCGGCCTCGCGCATCGTCCGCAGCATCTCCGCGTGGATGCGCGCCACCTCGTCGAGGCCGATCCTGTGGATGGCGTCGGGGCTCAGGTCCAGCGTGGTGTACTCGCGGATCTGCTGGCGGTAGTAGGCCTTGCCGTCGGGCAGCGCTTCGGCGGCGAGGGTCTTGCGCGCGTGCGGCACATAGTCCTCGCGGAAGAAGCGCAGCAGTTTCGCGTAGGCCGGGATCACCGCCTCGCGGATCGCCTGCGCGCCCTCCGCGCGCAGCGCGGCCTGCTCGGCGGCGGGGATGCGCGCCGGCATCTTCTTGAACGGCGCGTAGAAGGTGCTGTCTTCCAGCTGCTTCAGCTCGGCGACGTTGGCGATCGAGACGTCGCGCCCGTCCAGCACCGCGCGCGGCACCGTGAAGCCGCGCGCCAGGCCGGCGCGCATGTTGGCGGTCGCCTCGTCGAAGTACTTCGGCACCGCGCGCAGGCGGGCGATGTAGGCGCGGTAGTCGGCGGCATCCTCCAGCTTCTGGTCGCGCGGCATGAAGCCGAGGTCGGACCAGAACGCGCTGTCGCTGTTGAACGGCATCTCGTACTGGCGGAAGCGCTGGTCGGCATCGAGGTTCTCGATCTGCGCGCGGTACACCGCGTAGTTGACCTGCTCGTCGGCGGACAGCGTCTTCGGATCGAGCGCGCGCAGCTGGCGCAGCACGTCGTCCCAGTAGGCGAGGCGCGCCTGCTGGTTCTTCGCGCTCTCGTCGGGCAGGCGGTCGGCGTAGCGGTGGTCGCCGATGCTGTCGGCCAGCGTCGGGAACTGCTGCAGGCGCCAGTCCCATTCCTTCTGGTACAGCGCGTGGAAGCGCGCGTCGGCGTCGGTGCTGCCGGTGTCGGCGGCCGGCGCCGCCGCGGCAAAGACGAGTGCCGCGAGCGCGGCGCAGGCGAGCAGACGTTTCATCGCGATCCTCCCAAGGGATGACGCGCGGGCGGCGGCGCGCATGGCCGCCGCCCGCACACCGGCCTCACCAGATGCGCACGCGGTCCTTCGGCGCGAGATAGAGCTTCTCGCCGGGCTGGACGCCGAAGGCGGCGTACCAGGCGTCGAGGTTGCGCACGGTCTCGGCGCGGAACTGCGGCGGCGCGTGCACGTCGGTGGTGACGCGCTGGCGCAGCGCGGCGTCGCGCATCTTGCTGCGCCAGGCTTGGCCGTAGGCGAGGAAGAAGCGCTGGTCGCCGGTCAGGCCGTCGATCACCGGCGCCGGCTTGCCGCCCAGAGACTTGTGGTAGGCGATGTAGGCGGCGGTCAGGCCGGACACGTCGGCGATGTTCTCGCCCAGCGTCTGCTGGCCGTTGACGTGCAGGCCGGGCAGCGCCTCGTAGGCATCGAACTGCGCGACCAGGCGCTGGCCGGCGGCCTTGAAGTGCGCCAGGTCTTCCGGCGTCCACCAGTTGGCGAGGCGGCCCTGGGCGTCGAACTCGGCGCCGAGGTTGTCGAAGCTGTGGCTGATCTCGTGGCCGATCACCGCGCCGATCGCGCCGTAGTTGGCGGCGGCGTCGGCGTGCGGATCGAAGAACGGCGCCTCGAGGATCGCCGCCGGGAAGTTCAGCGCGTTCTGCAGCGGCAGGTTCACCGCGTTCACCGTCTGCGGCGTCATCCACCACTCGCCGCGGTCGACCGGCTGGTGCAGCTTGGCCAACTGGTGGCGGTACTCGAACAGCTCGGCGCGCTGGCGGTTGCCGAGCGCGTCGTCGGCGCGCACGTCCAGCGCGGCGTAGTCGCGCCAGCTGTCGGGGTAGCCGACGGCGACGCGCAGCGTGGCGATCTTCGCCTTGGCCTTCTGCTTGGTCGCCGGCGTCATCCAGTCCAGCGTGTCGACGCGCTCGTCGAAGGCGGCCAGGATGTTCTTCACCATCGCCTCGACCTCGGCCTTGGAGGAGGCCGGGAAGTAGCGCTGCACGTACAGCTTGCCGACCGCGTCGCCGAGGTCGCTGTTGGTCAGCGCCACCGCGCGCTTCCAGCGCTCGCGCTGCTTCGGCGTGCCCTGCAGGGTGTGGCCGTAGAACTCGAAGCTGAGGTCGGCGAACGCCTTCGGCAGCAGCGAGGCGTCGTGGTTGATGGCGTGGAAGGCGAGGTAGTCCTTCCAGCTCGCCAGCGGCTCGCTGGCGGTGAGCGCGGCCAGCGCGCGCACCGCCGACGGCTGCCAGACCACGACGGTCTTCTGGCCGGCCAGCCCGGCGGCGCGGAAATACGCCGCCCAGTCCAGCCCCGGCGCGTTCTTCGCGAACGCGGCGAGCGGCCACGGGTTGTTCGCCTTGTGGATGTCCTGGGTGTCGACGATGCTGGCGTGCGCCTGGGCGATCTTCATCTCCAGGTCGAAGATCGCCTGCGCCTTGGCCTCGCTGTCGGCGATGCCGGCCTGCTGCAGCAGCGCGGCGATGTAGGCGCGGTACTTGGCGCGGAAGCCGGCCATCTCGGCGTCGGAGGCGAGGTAGTAATCGCGGTCCGGCATGCCGAGGCCGCCCTGCAGCAGGTAGCCGACGTTGTGCGAGGGATCTTCCAGGCCCTGCGCGACGAACAGCCCGAACAGGCGCTCGGTGTGCAGGTTGGTGGCGTTGATCGGATCGACGTCGGCGCGCATGCCGGCGCCGAGCACGCGGGCGAGGTCGCTGCGCGTGCGGATCGCCTCGATGGCCGCGAGCTGCGGCTTGAGCGGGGCGAGGCCGCGCTTCTCGATCGTCGCCTCGTCCATGAAGGCGGCGTAGTAGTCGGCGATCCTGCGCGCATCGCTGCCCGGCGCCGGCTGCTCCTTGCCGGCGTCGCGGATCAGGTCGGCGGTGCGCTGCTCGGCCTTCTTGAACACCTCGTAGAACACGCCGGTGCTGGAGCGGTCGGCGGGAATCTCCGCGTGCTCGCGCCAGATACCGTTGGCGTAGGCGTCGAAGTCGTCGCCCGGCTTGGCCGAGCGGTCGATGCCGATCGTCGCCGCGGCGGCGGGCGCGTGCGCGGCCGGCGTCGCCGGCGCAGCGGCCCAGGCCGATGCGCAGGCCAGGACGGCGGCCGGAAGGATCCAGCGGAAGCGGGTCATGGTGAGGCTCCGACGGGTGGGAAACGGGCGGATTCTCGCCGCCGGCCGTGGCCGCGGCATGCGCCAACGGTCATGCCGGCCGCTGCGGCGCTCAGGAGAAGCGCTCCGACAGGCGCGAGATCAGGTAGCCGCTCTCGCGCCGCGCGCGCTCGGCGAAGTCGGCGAAGAAGGCGCGGATCGCCTCGAACTCGGCGATGAAGGCCGCGCGGTCGGCGCGCTCGACCAGTGCCGATAGCCCGCGGTGGTGCTCGAGCAGGTCGAGCAGCACGTCGCGGCGCTCGCGGTCGGCGAACACGATGTCGGCGTAGAGCTGCGGATCCTGCGCAAACATGCGCGCGGTCATCATCAGCTCCATGCGGTAGATCGGGCTGGAGAACTCGAGGATGTCGTCCGGGTGCAGGTTGCAGCGGCGCAGGAACGAGCCGTGCAGGAACGTGGCGAAATGGCGCAGGCCCTGGATGACGTGCATGGCGCGGTCGTGGCGCGCCGCGTCCAGCGTCTGCCGGCGCATGCCCCACAGCGCGCACTGCACGAGCAGCCAGTGGCCGCGTTCGGCCGCACGCCCGGGGCAGACCAGCATCAGCTGGCGGGACAGGTTGTTGACGTCCGGGCCGTGCATCGGGTGCAGGCCCAGCACCGGGCCGGGGTGTGCGCGCAGCATCGCCGCCATCGGCGCCGCCTTGTTCGAGGTGAAGTCGGCCAGCGTGGCGTCGGCGGCGAGGTGCGGCGCGAGGCGCTCGATCACCTCGACGGTGGCGTCGATCGGCACGGCCACCAGCGCCAGGTCGACGCCGGCGCACAGCTCGGCGACGCGCGGCCAGTCGCCGCGCTCGAGCACGCGCACCGCGTGTCCGCTGCGCTCGAGGTAGCGCGCATACAGCCGGCCCATGCCGCCGGCGCCGCCGACCAGCAGCACGGTCATCGGCTGCGCGGTGGCACGCGGCAGGCCGCCGCGCGATTGCCGCGCGCGCGAGCTGCTCATGATCATGCGCAGGAAATCTTCCGCCCAGTCGGCGTCGACGCCGCTGGCCTCGGCTTCGCGGCGGAAGCGTTCGATCTTGTCGTCCTCGCGCGCCGCGTCGAAGATCGGCAACCCCTGCGCGACCTTGGTGGTGATCACCTCGTTGACGATGCGGTTGCGCTGCGCCAGCAGATCGAGCAGCTGGCGGTCGATGTCGTCGATGCGTTCGCGCGGTCCCGCGAGCGGGCGGGTGGGGGAGTTCATGCGGGCGGATCCGGCAGCGGAACGGTGACGGCGGGCCTGCGCGCGCGGTCCGTCGGGAGGCTTGGAGCGCGGTGGCATCGCCGCTTCGCCGTGCCGGCGGTGCGGAATCCTCGCAGCCGCGCCGCGCCGCTGCGGGAGGGGATGCGGCGGCCGCGGCGCGCCGCATCCCGGGCGGCGATCAGGCCGCGGCGTCCTTGAGCTTCTTCAGCGCGCGGACCTTGATCTTGACCGTGGCAGGCTTGGCGGCGAACCACTGCTCCTGCTTGGTGAAGGGGTTGATGCCCTTGCGCTTGGGCTTGGCCGGCACGTTGATCGCGGTGATCTTCAGCAGGCCCGGCAGGGTGAACGCGCCGGCGCCCTTCTTGCTGACCGAGCCGGCAACGGCGCCTTCCAGCGCGGCCAGCACCGCGCGCACGTCGCGGGCGATCACGCCGCTCGCCTCGGCGAGGTGCGCCACCAGCCCGGACTTGCTCAGGGCTTCCTTGATCGGCTTCGGCGCGGCCGGCTTGGCGGCCATCTTCTTGGGTGCTGCCTTCTTCGTCTTCGCCATAAATGTCCTGGTGTGCTCGGATTGAATGGATGGAGTGCCCGGAAACCCCTAGGCAGGCGCAATCTAGAGCAATCGCGCCGCCGCTCCAAGCGGGACGTGCGATCCGCACCCGTGCGCGATCGTGCCGGAGGCCCGGCGAATAGTCCGGCGCGGCCCGGGCGGCGCGCCGGGAACGGGCCGCGCAGGAGCAGGCCGGCACTGCCTTCCGGCTCGCCGCCCGCGCCGCTTTCGGCGCCGCGTGTCAGCGCCGCGGCGATGCCGCGGCCAGCGCCTGCAGCCGCTGCGCGCGCTTCCGCAACTCCTGGCGCAACCGCGCCGGGCGCTGCACCGCGAAGTCGAACGGCAGCGCGGCGAGCTGGCGCGCGAACCAGGCGAGGTCGTCGGCGCTGCTGCGCAACAGCACGCCGCCCGCTGCCGGTTCCAGCAGGCCGAAGCCGAGCGAGAACGCGTGGCGCGCGCGTTCGAGATCGGTGTGCAGCAGCACCTCGATCGCGTGGGCGCGCGGCGCGCTGGCGATGCTGCGCAGCAACTGGTCCAGCGCATCGAAATCGCCCGGACGGCGGAAATGCCGACCGAGCGCGGCGACGCCCTGTACGCGGTCGAGCCGGAACGAGCGCAGGCCGCGGCGCAGGTGGCACATGCCGAGCGCGTACCAGGCGCCGGCGTGGTAGGCCAGGCCGTAGGGATCGAAGTCGCGCTCGCTGGCCGCGCCCTCGGCGGAGACGTAGCGCAGGTGCACGCGCTGCTGTGCCTGCGCCGCCGCGGTCAGCGCGATCAGCGCCGCGTTGCTGTCCGGTGCGCGCGGCGTGTGCCGCAGGTCGACCTTGACCGTCTCCGCGATTGCGTGCACGCGGCGCTGCAGCCCGCCGGGCATCACGCGCGCGAGCTTGGCCTGCACGCTGGCCACCGCCGGCGCCGCGGCGGCGAGGCCGAGGCCGCGCGCCGCCAGCATGCCCACCGACAGCGCCACCGCCTCGTCGTTGGTGAACATCATCGGCGGCAGCTTGAAGCCGGCGACCAGCAGGTAGGCGCCGTAGCGGCCGCGCTCGGTGGTGATCGGGATGCCGAGCTCCTCCAGCGTCACGATGTAGCGGCGCAGCGTGCGCACGTCGACGCCGACGCGGCGCGCCAGTTCCGGTCCGCTCATGCGTCCGTGACCCTGCAGCAGGTCCAGCACCGCCAGCACGCGCGTCGTCGGCAAGGCCATGCCGCGATGGTAGCGCCGAATCAGGGCGTGGATTGACCTGTTTTAACCGTAGCCTGCGGCGACTACTCCCCCCAAGGGAGCGCCATGAAGCCCCCGCAACGCCTGCTCGCCGGCGGCCTGCTGGTACTCGCGTGCGCACCGACGGCGTGGGCACAGCACCCCCCTTCCGCCGGAGTCACCGCCATGAACAGCGTCCAGCATCTCAAGGATTACCAGGTCGTCGAATTCCGCCGCTACACGGTCAGGCACGGCGAGCGCGCGCGTTTCGTGCAGTACTTCGACAGCTACTTTCCCGAAGCTTTCGAGCAACTCGGCGCGATGGTGTTCGGCCAGTTCACCGAGCGCGGCAACCCGGACCACTTCACCTGGTTGCGCGGTTTCAAGGACATCCAGGCGCGGCCGATCGTCAACGCCGCGTTCTACTACGGGCCGCTGTGGCGGGAGCACCGCGCCAAGGTCAACGCGATCCTGCCGGACAGCGACGACGTGATGCTGCTGCGGCCGCTGCATGCCGAGCACGGCATCAGCGTGCTGCCGGCGGTGGACCCGGTCGACGAGCCCGACGGCGCGCGCGGCATCGTCGTCGCGCAGGTCTTCGCGGTGAAGAAGGGCAGCGAGGACGCGTTCGCGCAGCGCGCCGGGGCGGCGTTCGCCCGCTACCGCGGCACCGGCGTGCGCCCGGCCGGCGTGCTGGTGACGCTGGACGTGCCGAACAACTTCCCGCAGTTGCCGATCCGCGAGGACGGCCCGTGGCTGGTCTGGCTGGGCGTGGTGCGCGACCGGGCGATGCTGCACGGCGGCTTCGCCGCGGCGATGGATACGGTCGAGCAGTCGCTGGCCGCGAGCGGCCTGCTGCGCGGTGCGCCCGAGCGCGTGCTGATGGATCCGACGCCGCGCTCGCGCCTGCGCTGGCTGGACGGCGTCGCCACGCCGTGAGCGACGCGGCCTCGCTGGGGCTGTTCGCCTCGCTGGTGTTCGGCGTGATCGCGCTGCCCGGCCTCGACATGGCGTTGGTACTGTTCCCGCAGTTCCTGCGTCCCGGCAAGGGCGCGCTGGCCGCGCAGGAGGCCAAGGCGCTGACCGGGCTCACGCCCGGCCAGTCCCGCGCGCTGCGGCGTTGACGCCGCGTGCGCTCAGGCGGCGCCGTCGGCGCCGACCGCGCGCAGATAGGCGGCGAGGCTGCGCTCGGGCGTTTCCGGGCAGCGCTCGCCGGTCGCGGTTAGCGCGGCGATGCGGTCGGGACGGAAGTTGCGGAAGTCCCGGCGCAGCCGGCACCAGGCGCCCAGCGTCCAGGCCCCGCCCCAGAACGCGAGGCACAGCGGCTCGACCTCGCGTTCGCTGGCCTGGCCGGCCTCGTCGCGGTAGTCGAGGCGCAGCACGCGGCGCTGCGCGATCGCCTCGTGCAGCTGGTCGATCAGCCCCGAGGTGATCTCGCGCCAGCGCCGGCCCGGCGCGAACACGCGCGAGCGCAGCGCGCTCTCGCGCAGCTGCGGCGGCAGCACCGCCTCGATCTTCAGCAGCGCCGCCTGCGCGTTGCCGGCGAGGCGCGCGCCGGCGAACGCCTTGACGAAGCGCGTGCCGACCACCAGCGCCTCCAGTTCCTCGGCGGTGAACATCAGCGGCGGGATGTCGGCGCCGCGGCGCAGCATGTAGCCGACGCCGGCTTCGCCCTCGATCGGCACGCCGGACAGCTGCAGGTCGGCGATGTCGCGATAGACCGTGCGCAGCGACACGCCGAGCGTCTCGGCGAGCTGGCGCGCCGGCAACGCGGTACGACGGCCGCGCAGGGCGTGGATGATCAGGAACAGGCGGTCGGCGCGGCGCATCCGCGCATGATGCCATCGCCCGGTCTCCGCGCATGCGACGCGCTCAGGCCGCGATGCGGCGCGGCGTCGCGGCGTCGCGCCGGACGGACGGCCGCGGCCGATCCGGCGGCGCGCGCGGGACCGGTACGGCCGCCTCGCGTGCGCCCGCGTCGGCGCGGCCATCGAACAGCGCGCCGCGCGCGGCCAGCGGCGCATAGGCGCGCGCGATCCAGCGCACGAGGCGCCGCAGCCGACGAACCAGGGCCGCGCTCATGCGGCCTCCGTCAGCGCGGCGCCGGCTTCCGCGGCGAACCACGGCGGCAGCACGGCGTGCTTGTACAGGGCGTACCAGTGCGCGGTGTCGACCTCGTCGTACAGCGCCAGTGCGCGGATCACCGCGCGCGCGAACTCGACGCCGCCGGCGCTGCTGGCGGTGATCACGCGGTCGTCCTCGATCGCCAGCAGGCTGGCGTCGTACAGCGCAGCACCCGCATAGGCCGGCACGAGGCCCTCGAGGTAGCCGGGCAGGCTGCCGGTGTGCCAGCGCGTATCGAGCAGGCCGGCGCGCGCCAGCGGCAGGGCGCCGGCGCAGATGCCGGCGACGAAGGCGCCCGCGGCGTGCAGGCGCCGCGCGGCGTCGGTCGCGCCGCCGTCCAGGCCGCGCTCCCAGGCGGTGCCGCCGGGCAGGATCAACAGCGCCGCGCGCGCGGCATCGATCTCCGCCGGCGTCAGGTCCGGCTGCACGCGCAGGCCGCCCATCGACTCCACCGGCCGCATCGACGGCGCGGCGATCCGTACGCGGAACGTGCCGGGGCGGCGGATCTCGCACAGGGCCAGCGCCGCCTCCCAGTCGGCGTAGCCGTCGAAGGCGAGGAAATAGACGGTGTCGCGCATGGCTTCACTCCATCGGCAGGGGACGGGCAGCGTGCCTGCCCCCTGCTGTCAGCGTGCTGGCAGCAGCCATCCGACCGCGCGCTGAACCGCGCCGCGCGCGCGGCTGGCGCGGGCCGCGGCGAGCCGCGACAATGCGCGCTTTGCCCACGCCGGACGGAGCCATGACGTCGATTTCGCTGACCCAGTTCCTGATCGAGGAGAAGCGCGCCGGGCGCATCAACCCCGAGCTGCGCCTGCTGGTCGAGGTGGTCGCGCGCGCCTGCAAGCGCATCTCGATCGCGATCGGCAAGGGCGCGCTGGGCGGCGTGCTGGGCGACGCCGGCACCGGCAACGTGCAGGGCGAGGCGCAGAAGAAGCTGGACGTGCTGTCCAACGAGATCCTGCTGGAAGCGAACGCCTGGGGCGGCCACCTCGCCGCCTGCGCCTCGGAGGAGATGGAGGATCCGCAGCCGATCCCCGACGCCTATCCGAAGGGCAACTACCTGCTGCTGTTCGACCCGCTGGACGGCAGCTCAAACATCGACGTCAACGTGTCGGTCGGCACCATCTTCTCGGTGCTGCGCTGCCCGGACGGCGTGACCCAGCCGGTCGCCGTGCACTTCCTGCAGCCGGGTACCGCGCAGGTCGCCGCCGGCTACTGCGTGTACGGCCCGAGCACGCTGCTGGTGCTGACCGTCGGCCACGGCACGCACGTGTTCACGCTCGACCGCGAGGTCGGCACCTTCATCCTCACCCGCCGCGACGTGCAGATTCCCGAGGAGACCTCGGAGTTCGCCGTCAACGCCTCCAACCAGCGCCACTGGGAAGCGCCGATGCAGCGCTACGTCGGCGACCTGCTGGCCGGCAAGGAGGGCCCGCGCGGGCGCGACTTCAACATGCGCTGGGTGGCGTCGATGGTGGCCGACGTGCACCGCATCATCACCCGCGGCGGCATCTTCACCTATCCGCTGGACGCCAAGTGCAAGGCCAAGGGCGGCCGCCTGCGCCTGATGTACGAGGCCAACCCGATGGCGCTGATCGTCGAGCAGGCCGGCGGCGCCGCCAGCACCGGGCGCGGGCGTCTGCTGGAGGTGCAGCCGACCGGCCTGCACCAGCGCGTGCCGGTGTTCCTCGGCTCGAAGCGGGAGGTCGAGGCCGCGGTGCGCTACCACCGCGAGGCCGACGCCGCGGCGTGAGGCCGCGCTACAGCCAGCGCCGCACGCGCGCGCAGTAGTCGGCGTAGGCCTGGCCGAAGGCGGCCAGCAGGTAGCGCTCCTCGCGCGCGATCGCGTAGCGGTCGATCACGAGCGCGGCGGCGAGCGCGCCCAGCAGCATCCAGCCGGAATGCGCGAGCAGCGCGATGCCGGCGCTGGCCAGGGCGAGGCCGAGGTACATCGGGTTGCGCGTCCAGCGGTACGGCCCCGCCTCGACCAGCGCGGCGCTCGGCCGCACCGGCACCGGCGAGGTGCCGGCGGCGCGGAAGCGCAGGTTCGCCCACAGCGCCAGGCCCAGCCCGGCGGCGATCAGCAGCACGCCGACGGCGCGCAGCACCGGCCCCCACGCGGCCGGGCCCAGCGGCAGCGGCCAGGCGCGCTGCAGCGCCCAGCCGAGCAGCAGCGCCAGCAGGTAGACCAGCGGCGGCGGAAAGCGCACGTTGGCGTGCGCAGGACGCGGATCGTTCATCGCCCACCTCGCTGCGCGCCGCGCGGGCGCGCTCAGCCGTGCTTCTTCAGCCAGCGCAGCAGCCGGCCCCAGTCGTCCTGGTGGCTGCGCACCTGTTCGGAGCCGTAGTCGAAGATGCCCTTGCCGAGTCCGCTCAGCACCACGTAAGCCTGGCTGTCGCGCAGCTCGGCGACCACCGGGAACGGGAAGCCGGCGAGCAGGTCCAGCGCTTCCTGGCTGGCGCGCGTCCATGGCTTCAGGCGGTTGGCGACCAGCGCCACCGGCAGCTTGCCGCGCTTGATGCGGCCGACCGCGGCCAGCGCATGCAGGAACGGCGCGGTCGCTTCGAGGTCGATCGGCGAGGGCAGGACCGGCACCACCACCGCATCGGCCTGTTCGAGCCAGGGTTCGAGATCGGCCGGCGTGCTGCCGGCGGCGGAGTCGATCAGCACGCGCTCGGCATCGGGCGGCACGCGCTCCAGCGCGGCGCGGCGCGTGCCGTCCAGCGCGAGCACGCCGGGCACGGCGTCGGGGCGGCGCGCGCACCAGCGGAAACTGGAGGCCTGGCGATCGGCGTCGACCACCACGGCGGCCTTGCCGTCCTGCGCGTAATGCGCGGCCAGGTTGGTCGTCAGCGTGGTCTTGCCGCACCCGCCCTTGCTGCTTGCCACCAGCACGGTCTGCATGCGCGTTCCTCCCCTGGACCCGGATCCAAGGGTACATGCCCGCGGCGGCGGCGCAAAACTGCGCCGGCGCGGTGCGGCGCGGACTCAGGGCAGCGCGGTCGTGGCGGGCAAGGGCCGGCGCTCGGACGGCGGCCGCCAGGCGGGTGGCGCCTGCAGCGGCACGCCGAACCGGCGCAGCAGCGCGCGGCAGGCGTCGAGCTCGCCGTCGCCGCGCAGCGCGAGCGTCAGCAGCGCGCGCGCGACGTCCGCTTCGCGCAGCGCGCGCACGCCGAGCCGGCTGTACTGCTCGAACTGCCAGGTGAGGTCGCGGATCTCGCGCTGCGCGTCGGCCTGCCGCGCGGGGTCGGTCGCCAGCCGCGCGCGAAGCTGCAGGCCGAAGCGGCGGGCGAGGAAGCCGTCGCTCCCTTCCAGTGCATGGCCCAGCCCCAGGCAGTCGGCGCGCAGCGCGTCGTCGGGCGCGGCCGGCCTGAGGCAGAGGTCGGCGGCGGCGAAGAACGCCGGCCGCGGCAGCGCGGCCACGCTGCCGGCGACGACGAGCCACTGCGCCGGCGCCGTGGCTTCGGCGCTGCCGGTCAGTGCGCGCGCAACCTCGGGATCCATCGGCAGGGCCAGGCTGGCCGCGGCGGCAGCCCGCAGCAGCGGGCCCGAATAGCCGTCGTAGCGGTCGCGCGCGGCGGCCTCGGCGAGCGCGGCGCGCGCCGCCGCGGCGTCTTTCGCGGCGGCGGCCGCATTCAGCGCCAGCAGCCAGACGGCCGCGTTGCCGGGTGCCTGCTGCCGCAGCTTCGCCAGCGCCTGCGGCTGCGGGCAGGTGGCGTCGGCGCAGTCGCCGAGCTGCGCCCAGGCCACCGCCGGGCCGGCGTCCGCGGCGGCGGCGGCGCGCGCCAGCAGGTCGTGAAAGGTCAGCGGTTGCGGCTGCGCCTGCAGCGTGCGCGCCAGCAGCGCCGCGCCCAGCAGGTGCTCGGCATCGGCGCGCGGCGCGAGCGCGCCGACCAGGTCCTTGCGGAACTGCGCCAGCGCGTCCGCGCGCGCAGCCTCGGCGGTTGGCGCGGCGTGCACGGCGCCGCAGGCGAGCGCGGCGATCAGGCCGAGGAAACGCAGCGGACGCATCGGTGCGGCGGCGCGGCTACGGATCGCGCTGCGCGGCGACGGCGGGCTGCCAGCCGGCCGGCGGCTCGACCGGGATGCCGCGCGCGGCGAGCAGCGCGGCGACGGCGTCGTCCTCGCGCGCGTGGCCGCGCATCGCCACGGTCCACGCCTGCGCCAGCGCGGGATCGCGGGCCAGTTCGCGCATCAGCCCGGCCATCTTCTGCATGCGCCAGGCGCGCACGCGCTGGCGTGCGGCGAGCTCGGCCAGCGGCTGCGGCGCGCGCAGCAGGCGCCGCGCCAGGCCCTCGCCGACCATCTGCGCCATCAGCGAGGTGCCCTGCTGCATGCGTTCGGCCACGCGCAGGCACAGCGCCTGGCGCGCGGCGTCCTGCGCCGCGCCGCAGGCCGCGCCGAGCGGCGCCAGCGGCGGGATCGCGGCGACGCTGGTCAACGCCATCGCCTCGCCGGCGCGCAGCGCGCCGGCGTCGGCGCCTTCCTGCATGCCGGCCGGCGGCGGCACCAGGCCCAGCGCGTCGAGCACGCGCGGCAGCAGGTGCATCTGATGGTCGTCGTAGCGCTTCGCCGCGGCCATGCCCTGCAGCGCCTGCACGATGCGCGCGGCGTCGTCGGCCTGCGCGGCGGCATACAGGTCGGGCAGCCATACCGCCGCGTTGTCGGCTTCGAGCGTGTGCAGGTTCTCGCGCGCATGCGCGCAGGAGGCGACGTCCGCGCAGCGCCACACGGCGATCCAGGCGATGTCGGGATCCCGGGGCGCCAGCTCGACCGCACGTTGCAGGGCGCGCGTCGCGGTGGCGGCGTCGCGGGCGCCTGCCGCCAGCATCGAGGCGGCGACCAGCGCGCCGGCGTCGTCGCGTGCGGCCAGCGCCTTGGCGGCATCGGCGCGCCAGGCCTGCAGCGCGGCCGCATCCGGCGCGGCGCCCGTGCGCTCGGTCGCGTCGCCGATGTGGGCGAGCGGTTGCGGCGCGTCCTGCGCATGCGCGGCGGCGGCGAAGATGAGGCAGAGCAGCAGCGCGGTCTTCGGCATGCGGGCGCGTTCCGGGCAGGGAATGGAAGGGCGCGAGTGTGCCACGGCGCGGCGCGGCTCAGCGTAAAAACGCCAGCCACAGCGGCAGCGTCGCCGCCATCAGCACGATGCCGTAGCCGACCATCGCCGCGGCCAGTTCGGGCACCAGCCCGGCCATCGAGGCCAGCGCGGCGGCGGTGATCATCGAGGCCATCGCCGATTCCAGCACCGCGGCGGCGCGCAGCTCCCCGTGCAGGCCGAACAGCGCGCACAGGCCCAGCGCCAGCGCCGGCAGGGCGAGCAGCTTCAGCGCGAGGCCGACGCCCAGCGGCGCCAGGTGCGCGCGCTCCGGCTTCAGCTTGAGCTGCAGGCCGATCGCCAGCGCGACCATCGGCATCAGCATGTCGGCGAGGCGCTTCAGCATCGTCGCCAGCGGCGCGGGCAGCTCCGCCGGCACCACGGTCAGCGCCAGCACCAGCGCGATGAATGCGGGGAAGGCGAGGATGCGGCGCGCGATCTCGCCGACGCGCGGCCGCGCGCCGCGGCCGTGCAGCGCCAGCACGGTGAGGCCGTAGGTGGACAGGATCACGAACGAGCCGAACTGGTCGTAGACCACCGCGTAGGGCAGCGCCGCCGGGCCCAGCAGCGCCTCGGTCAGCGGGTAGCCGAGGTAGGAGGTGTTGCCGAGCGGCACCGTCAGCAGCAGCACCGCGGTGACCTCGCGCGGCCAGCGCGCCAGCCGCGCCAGCGCCAGCACCGCCAGCGCGCTGGCGGCCAGCAGCAGCCACGGCACCGCGACCAGGCCGAGCAGTTGCGGCGACCAGGTCAGCTTCGAGGCATACAGCAGCACCGCCGCCGGCAGGTTGACGTACAGCACGATCAGGTTGAGCGTGTCGGCGGCGCGTTCCGGCAGCACGCGGCGGCGGCCGAGCAGGTGGCCGAGCGCGATCAGCGCGATGATGAAGGCGAACGCGGGAACGATGCGGGCGGCCATGTCGCGCGCGGTTCGGGCGGCTGGCCTAGAATCGGCCGCTCGGCCAGCGCACGCAGCCCGCGTGCGCCACGGAGCGGCGGCAAGGCGCGGCGGGAAGGAACGGGCGGATGCGCATGCCTGGCGATACCTCCGGAGGAAGGCGATGGAACATCTCGCGCTGTTCGCGTCCGAGCGCGCCCCGTACTTCGTCGGCTGGGGCACGCTTGCCCTGATCAACGCCGGCCTCGCGCAGGGCAAGGGCCGCGGCGGCCTGCTCTGGTTCCTGCTGTCGCTGCCGCTCGGCCCGTTCGCGACGCTGGCGCTGGTGCTGCTGCCGAAGCCGCGCGCGCGGCTGTTCTGAACGCGGCGCGGCGCTCAGTCGACCAGCGCCTCGCGCATGAACTCCGGCTGCGCCAGCGCGGCCTTGTGCGTGTCGGCGTTGTAGTAACGCGTGGCGAACTGCTTGCTGGCGGCGCCGCGCTCGCGGAAGCCGGCGAGGTCGGCGCCCTTGCGCGCCATCGTGCAGCTCCACCAGCCGGTCGGGTAGCACGGCTGCGGGAACGGCAGCGTGCGCAGCGCCTGGAAGCCGGCCGTGCGCATCGCCGCGCGCATCGACTTGATCAGCTCGAGGTGCGCCAGCGGCGACTCCGACTGCTGCACGAGGATGCCGCCCTGGCGCAGCGCCTTGTGGCAGGACGCGTAGAACGCGGCGTTGAACAGCCCTTCCGCCGGGCCGACCGGATCGGTCGAATCGACGATGATCAGGTCCAGCGAGTCCGGCTCGCATTCGGCCATGTACTTGATGCCGTCGATGAACAGCAGCTCGGCGCGCGGATCGGCGTTGGACGCGCACAGCTCGGGGAAATACTGCTCGGCGAGGCGGGTGACGCGCTCGTCGATCTCGACCTGCGCGGCATGCTCGACTTCCTCGTGCTTCAGCACCTCGCGCAGCGTGCCGCAGTCGCCGCCGCCGATGATCACCACGCGCTTGGCGCGCGCGTGGGTGAACAGCGCCGGGTGCGTCATCATCTCGTGGTAGAGGAAGTTGTCGCGGCTGGTCAGCATGATGCAGCCGTCGATCACCATCAGGTTGCCCCAGTCGGTGGTCTGGTAGATCTCGATGGTCTGGAACGGCGTCTTCTCGGCGTGCAGCAGGCGTTCGACGCGGTAGCCGATGGACGAGCCCGAGCCGGGGTGGGCCTCGGTGAACCAGTTGGGCTGCGACATGGGGCGGAATTCCGGTGAAGGGGCGGTGCGCAGCGCGCGATTGTAGCGGGTCCGGGCGGGCGCACACACATCAGCGCGCGCGGCCGCTACACTACGCAGCCCTGGCGGCCCCGCGGCGTACGAGGCTCCCGGCCGCCAGCGCTCCCGCAGGATATGCGGGCGCGATCCCGTCAAGGCCCGCCGCTGCGACGTCCACTCGACCCGGACCCGCACGCCGCCGCCGCGCCCATCGCGCGGCGACGCGACGGACGGGCTCCGCGGAACCAAGTACGGGAGACTCCCACGATGGCGACCCCCTGGACGATCGACGAGGCGCGCCGCACCTACGCCGTGCCGCACTGGAGTGACGGCTATTTCGACATCGACGCGCAGGGCCGCGCGACCGCGCGACCGCGCGGGCCGGACGGCCCCGCGCTGGCGCTGGCCGACGCCGTCGAGCAGGCGCGCGCCGCCGGCCTGCGCCTGCCGCTGCTGCTGCGCTTCCCGGACATCCTCGGCGACCGCCTGGCGCGCCTGCAGCAGGCGTTCGCGCGGGCGATGGACGCGCACGGCTACGCCGGCGGCTACACCGCGGTGTATCCGATCAAGGTCAACCAGCAGCGCGCGGTGGCCGGCGCGCTGGCCGCCGCCGGCGACGCCGGCTTCGGCCTCGAGGCCGGCTCCAAGCCGGAGCTGATGGCCGTGCTCGGCCTGGCCAGGCCGGGCAGCGTGGTCGTCTGCAACGGCTACAAGGACCGCGAGTACGTGCGCCTCGCGCTGATCGGGCGCAAGCTCGGCCTCGACGTGTTCATCGTCATCGAGAAACTGTCCGAACTCGAGCACGTGATCGAGGAGGCGCATGCGCTCGGCGTCGCGCCGCTGCTCGGCGTGCGCGTGCGCCTCGCCACCATCGGCGCCGGCAAGTGGCAGAACACCGGCGGCGACAAGGCCAAGTTCGGTCTCAATCCGAACCAGGTGCTGGAGCTGGTCGGGCGCCTGCAGGCGGCCGGCCTCGCGCCGGCGCTGAAGCTGCTGCACTTCCACATGGGCTCGCAGCTCTCCAACGTGCGCGACGTCGCCGCCGGCATGCGCGAGGCGGTGCGTCATTTCGTCGAGTTGACCCGGCTCGGCATCGGCCTGCGCTACGTCGACGTCGGCGGCGGCCTCGGCGTCGACTACGAGGGCACGCGCTCGCGCGGCTTCTGCTCGGTCAACTACGGGCTCGAGCAGTACGCCTCCACCATCGTGCAGCCGCTGGCCGAGGCCTGCGCCGCCGAAGGGCTGGCGCCGCCGCGCGTGATCACCGAGGCCGGTCGTGCGATGACCGCGCACCACGCCGTGCTGGTGGTCAACGTCAGCGAAGTCGAGCCTGCGCCCGAAGGCGCGATCGCGCCGGCGCGCCCCGGCGAGCCGGCCGTGCTGCGCCACCTGCGCGGCATCCACGCCGCGCTGGACGTGCGTCCGCCGCTGGAGCTGTACCAGGAAGCGCAGCACCACCTCGCCGAAGGCCAGGCGCTGTACGCGCTGGGCCAGCTCGACCTGGCCGCGCGGGCGCGCCTGGACGATCTGTATTTCGCCATCGCGCATGGCGTGCGCGCGCGGCTGTCGCCGGCCGAGCGCGCGCACCGCGAGGCGCTGGACGAGCTGGACGCCAAGCTGGTCGACAAGTACTTCGTCAACTTCTCGGTGTTCGAGTCGGTGCCGGACGTGTGGGCGATCGACCAGGTGTTTCCGATCGTGCCGCTGGCGCGTCTCGACGAGCGCCCGGAACGCCGCGGCGTGCTGGCCGACCTCACCTGCGATTCCGATGGCCGCATCGACCAGTACGTCGATGCCGCCGGCGTCGACGTCAGCCTGCCGCTGCACGCGCCGCGCGTCGGCGAACCGTACCGCCTCGGCATCTTCATGGTCGGCGCCTACCAGGAAACGCTGGGCGACATTCACAACCTGTTCGGCGACACCGACGCGGTGAACGTGCGGCTCGACGGCGACGGCCGCTTCGTGCTCGGCGACTTCCGCCGCGGCGACCGCGTCGACATGCTGCTCGACTACGTCGGCTACGGCATCGACGCGCTGCGCGCCGCCTATCGCGACAAGCTCGCCGCCGCCGGCCTTGGCGCGGACGAGGCGGCCAAATTGCAGGCTGCATTGGAGGCCGGCCTGACCGGCTATACCTACCTTGAAGAACGTTACTGATTCGGGAATACGAGAGATGACGCTGAAGGCGGGATTCGTGGGTCTCGGAGCCATGGGCGACCCCATGGCGCGCCTCCTGCACGCGCGCGGCCTGCTGGCCGCGGTGGGCAACCGCACGCAGGCCAGGGCGGAGGCGCTGGCGCGCGAGCTCGGCGTCGCCGCGCCGGCGACGACGGCGGCGCTGGCGGCGCAGTGCGACGTGATCGCGCTGTGCGTCACCGCCGACGCCGACGTGCTGGCGACGGTCGCCGCGCTGGCGCCGCAGGCAAAGCCGGGCACGGTCGTGATCGACCACTCCACGGTCGCGCCGGACACCGCGAAACAGGCGGCGGCGATGCTGGCCGCGGCCGGCGCGCATTTTCTCGACGCGCCGGTCTCCGGCGGCGTCGAGGGCGCGAGGAACGGCCGGCTGTCGGTGATGGTGGGCGGCGAGGCCGCGGCGCTGGAGCGCGCGCGACCGGTGCTGGAAACCTACGCGCTGCGCATCACGCACATGGGCCCGAGCGGCGCCGGCCAGGCGACCAAGGCGATCAACCAGGTGCTGGTCGCCGGCATCGCGCAGGCGGTCTGCGAAGGGCTGGCGCTGGGCGAGGCGCTGGGGCTCGAACCCGAGCGCCTGCTGCCGACGCTGGGCGCCGGCGCGGCCGGCAACTGGTTCCTGGAGAAGCGCGGCGCGACGATGCTGCGCGACGAGTTCGCGGTCGGCTTCAAACTCGGCCTGCTGCACAAGGATCTCTCGATCGTGCGCGGCATCGCCGAAGGCGCCGGCATCGACCGCAGCGTGATCGAGAAGTCGCTGGCCGATTACGCCGAGCTGATGGCGCGCGGCCACGGCGACGAGGACATCTCGGCGCTGATCCGCCTCAAGCGCAAGCGCGCCTGACGCGCGCCGCGCGCCGGCCGCCATCCATTGTGGCGCGGGCTGCAGGGTGGGCTTTCAGCCCACCTTCGTCCCATTGCGATGGACGCGATGGTGGGCCGAAGCCCACCCTGCACGCTACGCTCTTCCCGAGTCCCGGCCCCTCAGTCGCTTTCCTTCAGCGCGATCGCGTGGATGCCGGCACCGGCGAGCTTCTGCTTGGTCGATTCCAGCTCGCCGGCCGAACGGAACGGGCCCAGGCGCACGCGGTGCCAGGTCTGGCCGTTGATGGTGACCGGCTGCACGCTGGCGACGAAACCCTGCAGCGCCAGCTTGGCCTTCATGCCGTCGGCGTCGGTGGCGTTGGGGAAGGAGCCGACCTGCAGCAGGTAGCCGCTGCCCGCGGCCGGCGGCGCCGCCGCGCCCGCCTGCTGCTGGCGCGCCTGCGCTTCGGCGCGCGCCTTGGCGGAGATTTCGGCATCCGGGATCACCACTTCCTTCTCCGGCAGCACCGAGTAGAAGTCGTAGGTCGGACGCTTCTTCGCCGCATCGGCCTGCGCCTGGTCGGCGACGCCGGGCTCGCTGGCCTTGGGCGCGCTGGCCTCGGGGTTGGGCGCGGGGCCATCGTGGCGGCGCAGCGCCGGCGCCCAGTCCTTGACCAGCACCACCGCCGAGAGCACCAGGCCGAGCAGCACGCCGAGGCACAGCCAGACCCAGGCCGGCCAGCCGCCGTTGCCGCTGCGCACCGCCTGCTTGCCGCGTTTTGCCGCCATCACATGCTCTCCGGGGCGCCGACGCCCAGCAGGTTCAGTCCGTTCGCCAGCACCTGTTTCGCCGCCAGCGCCAGCGTCAGGCGCGCGTCGCGCAGGTCGGCGTCGTCGACGATGAACTGGTGCGCGTTGTAGTAGGTGTGGAAGGCGTAGGCGAGTTCGCGCAGGTACTGCGCGACCAGGTGCGGCTCGAGGTTGGCCGCCGCCGCCTCCACGATCTCGGGATAGCGCGACAGTTCGACCATCAGCGCGTTCTCGTGTTCCGTGGCCAGCAGGCCGAGTTTCGCCAGGCCGTTGCCGCGGTTCCAGGCCAGGCCCTTCTCGCCGAGCTGGCGCTGCACGCTGCACACGCGTGCGTGCGCGTACTGGATGTAGTAGACCGGGTTGTCGTTGGTCTGCGCGCGCGCCAGGTCGATGTCGAAGGTGAGCTGCGAGTCCGACTTGCGCGCGATCAGGAAGTAGCGCGTGGCGTCGCGGCCGGCCTCGTCGATCAGGTCGCGCAGGGTGACGTAGCTGCCGGCGCGCTTGGAGAGCTTCACCTCCTCGCCGCCGCGCATCACCGTGACCATCTGGTGCAGCACGTACTCGGGCCAGCCTTTGGGGATGCCCGCGTCCAGTGCCTGCAGGCCGGCGCGCACGCGCGCCAGCGAGCCGTGGTGGTCGGCGCCGAGTTCGGTGATCGCGCGCTCGTAGCCGCGCTGCCATTTGCTCAGGTGGTAGGCGACGTCGGGCAGGAAGTAGGTGTAGCTGCCGTCCGACTTGCGCATGACGCGATCCTTGTCGTCGCCGAAGTCGGTGGTCTTCAGCCACAGCGCGCCGCCTTCCTCGTAGGTGTGGCCCATCGCCACCAGGCGACGCACGGTTTCCTCGACCTTGCCCTCGCCGTACAGCGAGGACTCGAGGTAGTAGACGTCGAAGCGCACGCCGAACGCCTTCAGGTCGAGATCCTGCTCGCGGCGCAGGTAGGCGACGGCGAAGCGGCGGATCGCCTCGAGATCGTCGGGGTCGCCCTTGCCGGCCACGTCCTGGCCGTCGGCGTGCACCGACTCGCGGTCGAGGTAGGCGCGCGCGACGTCCCGGATGTACTCGCCGCGGTAGCCGTCCTCGGGCCAGCCCGCGTCGTCCGGCGCGACGCCCTTGCAGCGCGCCTGCACCGACAGCGCGAGATTGTGGATCTGCGCGCCGGCGTCGTTGTAGTAGAACTCGCGCGTCACCGCCCAGCCGGTCGCCTCGAGCAGGCGCGCCAGGCTGTCGCCGATCGCCGCCGCGCGGCCGTGGCCGACGTGCAGCGGGCCGGTCGGGTTCGCCGAGACGAACTCCACGCCGACGCGGTGGCCGTGGCCGGTCGCGCCGCGCCCGTAGGCGGCGCCGCGCGCGAGGATCGCGCGCACCTCGTCGTGGTAGGCCTCGGCGCCGAGGAAGAAGTTGATGAAGCCGGGGCCGGCGATCTCGACCTTGGCGAGGCCGGGCGTCGCCCGCAGCGCCGCGCGGATCGCCTCCGCCACGTCGCGCGGCTTGCGGCCGGCCGGCTTGGCCAGCAGCAGGGCGAGGTTGGTGGCGAAGTCGCCGTGCTCCTTGCTGCGCGCGCGCTCGATCACGAAGGCGGGCGGTTCGATGGCGGGCAGGGTGCCGTTCTGCTGCAGTGCGGCGAGCGCCTGCAGCACGAGATCACGCAGCTGGTCTTTCACGGGTCGGGCATGCGGGGGTTGGACCGCGCATGCTAGCGCAGCCGCCTTGCGCGCAGAAGCCGCGACGGGCCGCGGGAAGGCTGGCGTCCGCCGCAGGCCGCGCGGCGCCGAGCGCGGCGCCGATATGCCGTTTCGTCAAGGGGTGGATGGAGGGCGAAAGCTGTGGATAAGTTTGTGGATGAAGCTGGCCGTTCCGCGCCGCGAAACGGTTTCGGCGGCCTTCGGCGTGACTGCCTTCAATCAAAATATCTAAAAATCAATATGTTGCAGTTGAATGGCGATAAACGACTACAACCGTGCGATCCAAACGCATGAGCGGGCGGATTGTGCATAAGTCGCCGTGAACCCGGGCGGTCACCGCGCTGTCACAGCATTTGCCCAGGATGGGCGGGCTCGACGGCACCCCTCCGTCAGGGCAGGGGGCTCCCCGCCCCGACTCCAACGCAGTGGTAGATGGCGACGGCGCGGCGGTGACACCCGCGCCGTCTTTTTTTTTTGGCCGTACTCGCCGGCGGCGGGAGCGGCTGCGGCCCCGGCACCGCGCCCTGCTTCGGGGAAGAACTTTTTCGCGGCATCTAGAGCAGGCCCAGCGAGGCCATCGACACCGGCGTGCCGGCGCCGACCACCAGGTGATCGAGCACGCGCACGCCGACCAGGCCGAGCGCATCGCGCAGCTCGCGGGTGATCGCGCGGTCGGCGGCGCTGGGTTCGGCGACGCCGGACGGATGGTTGTGGGCGAAGATCACCGCCGCGGCGTTGCGCTTCAGGCAGGCGCGCACCACTTCGCGCGGATGCACGGCGGCACCGTCGATCGTGCCGCGGAACAGCTCGTCGCAGGCGAGTACGCGGTGGCGGTTGTCGAGGAACAGGCACACGAACACCTCGTACGGCAGGTGCGCGAGGCGCGCCTTCAGGTAGGCGGCGCTGTCGCCGGGGCTGGTCAGCGGCGGCCCGCGCTGCAGCTCGTCGGCGAGGCAGCGGCGCGCCAGCTCCAGCGCCGAGGCCAGCCGCGCGCGTTTGGCCGGGCCGAGCCCGCGCGCGTTGCCGACGCCGTCCGCAGCCAGCAGCGCGCCCAGGCCGCCGGCTTCGGCGAGCAGTTCGCGGCCCAGCGCCACCGCGCTCTTGCCGCGGATGCCGCTGCCCAGCAGCACCGCCAGCAGCTCGGCGTCGGCCAGCGTCGCGGGGCCGTGCGCCAGCAGCCTCTCGCGCGGACGTTCGTCGGCGGGCCAGTCGCGGATGCTCATCGGTGCGGCGCCTCGCGTGCGGGTGGAGGCGTGCAGTCTCGGCGCGCGGCGCGGTGCGCGACAGCGGGCGTTGGGGTCGAATCCGGTAAGCTAGCGCGGTTCCCTCGCGTCGGAACCGTCCTACATGAGCGTGCCCGTCCTCGCCAAGCGCCGCATCCTGCTCGGGGTGTCCGGCGGCATCGCCGCCTACAAGGCCTGCGAGCTGGTGCGCCGCCTGCGCGACGCCGGCGCCGAGGTGCGCGTGGTGCTGACCGCGAACGCGGAGCGCTTCGTCACCGCGCAGACCTTCCAGGCGCTGTCCGGACAGCCGGTGCGCAGCGGCCTGTGGGACGCGCAGGCGGAGGCGGCGATGGGCCACCTCGAGCTGGCGCGCTGGGCCGAGCGCATCGTGATCGCGCCCGCCTCGGCCGACGTGATCGCGCGCCTCGCCCACGGCCTCGCCGACGACCTGTTGACCACGCTGTGCCTGGCCAGCACCGCGCCGCTGGCGCTGGCGCCGGCGATGAACCACCGCATGTGGCTGCACGCGGCCACGCAGGCCAACATGGCGACGCTGCGCGCGCGCGGTGCGACGGTGTTCGGCCCCGCCGAGGGTCCGCTGGCGGAAGGCGAGTCCGGGCCTGGCCGGCTGCTGGAGCCGGACGCGATCGTCGCCGCGCTGGCGCGCCTCGACGGCGGCGGCGCGCTGGCCGGCCTGTCCGTGCTGGTCAGCGCCGGCCCGACCTACGAGGACATCGACCCGGTGCGTTTCATCGGCAATCGCAGCTCCGGGCGCATGGGCTTCGCCGTCGCCGAGGCGGCGGCGGCGCAGGGCGCCGCGGTCACGCTGGTCGCCGGCCCGGTGCACCTGCCGACGCCGCCGGGCGTGGCCGAGCGCATCGACGTGCGCAGCGCGCGCGAGATGCGCGATGCGGTGCAGGCGGCGGCCGCGCGCAGCGACATCTTCGTGTCGGCCGCGGCGGTCGGCGACTACCGCCCCGCCGAGGTCAGCGCGCACAAGCTGAAGAAGGCCGGCGCCGCCGGGCTGGCGCTGGATCTGGTGCAGAACCCGGACATCCTCGCCGAGATCGCGGCGCTGCCGCGGCGGCCGTTCCTGGTCGGCTTCGCCGCCGAGACCCGCGACGTCGAGGCCTACGCGCGCGCCAAGCTGGCCGGCAAGGGCCTCGACATGATCGCCGCCAACCGCGTCGGCGCCGGCGCGGGCTTCGAGAGCGAGCGCAACGCGCTGCACCTCTACTGGCCGGGCGGCGACGCGGCCCTGGCCGAGGCGCCCAAGCGCGTGCTGGCGGACGCGCTGCTCGCCCGCATCGTCGAACGCTATCGCAGCACGCGCACGGAGCGCCCATGATCGACGTCGAGCTGAAGGTGCTGGACCCGCGCCTCGGTACGGAGATTCCCCTGCCGGCTTACGCCACCGACGGCGCCGCCGCGATGGACCTGCGCGCCGCGCCGCCGGCGCCGCTGACGCTCGCGCCCGGCGCCAGCGCGCTGATCCCGACCGGCATCGCCGTCCACCTCGGCGACCCGCGCTGGTGCGCGCTGATCCTGCCGCGCTCCGGGCTCGGGCATAAGCACGGCATCGTGCTCGGCAACCTGGTCGGCCTGATCGACGCCGACTACCAGGGTCCGCTGATGATTTCCTGCTGGAACCGCGGCGACGCGGCTTTTACCATCGCGCCGGGGGATCGCATCGCGCAGCTGATGTTCGTGCCGGTCGGGCGCGCGCAGTTGCGGAGGGTGGACGAGTTCGCGCCGAGCGCACGCGGCGAAGGCGGATTCGGTTCCACCGGCGTCGGCTGAACCACGCGGAGGCAACGCATGAACGCACCGGTCAAGGCGCCGCGCCCTCGCTCCCCACGCGTGTGCCCCGCGCAGCTCGTGCAGGCGCTCCGGCGCCTGCTGCCGCTGGCCGGCGCCACCCTGCTGCTGGCGCTGGCGGCGTTCGCCGCCTGGCAGGCCTGGCTGATCCAGCGCGACGCCGCCGCGCGCGCGGGGCTGGAGCGGGTGCGGCAGACGGCGGTGCAGGCGCTGACCTCGGCGGTTTCCGACGAGCGCGCGCGCGTCACCCGCGTGCTGGCCGATCCGGAGCTGCTCGCGGCGCTGCGCCTGGGCGACGCCGACGGCCGTGCCGTCGCGGCGCAGCGCGCGCAGGCGTTGCTGCCCGGCGCCGCGGTGCAGTTCTTCAGCGCCGACCTCGGCGAGGTCCTGCACGTCGATTTCGGTCGCTTCGGCTACGCCAAGGCCGCGCAGTTGACCGCCGCGCTGAGCAGCGGCGCGCCCGCGCCGATGCAGACGCGCGGCGTCGGCGGGGAGCGCCGGTTGACCTGGGCGCTGCCGGTGGTGGTCGATGCGCAGCGCGTCGCCTACGCCTGGGTGGAGCTGCCGTTTGCGCCGCTGCAGAACCGTTTCCGCTCGCTGCCGGCCGACGACGGACGCCTGGAGCTGCGCCAGGGCGACGGTCGCGGCGACATGCTGCTGCTGACGCGCGGCGGCGACCGCGCCGATCTGGCCGAGGATGCCGGCGTGCCGGTGCCCGGCAGCGCGCTGCGCGTGGCGGTCGCCGCGCCGGCGCTGTTCATCGTGCTGCCGCATTCGCTGGCGCTCGCGCTGGTACTGGCCGCGCTGTGCCTGCTGGTCGGCGTGACGCTGTTGTGGATGCGCGGCGCGGCGATCCTGCGCGCGCGCGTCAAGGGAATCGTCTCGATGGAGGAACCGACGTTGGCCGATGTGATCCGTGAAACCCCCAAGCCGGCCGCGCGTTCCGCGGCGCCCGCCGCTGCCGCCGCGCCCGCGGCGCCGGTCGCGGTGGACCGCAGCATCTTCCGCGCCTACGACATCCGCGGCGTGGTCGGGCAGTCGCTGAGCGCGGACGTGGCGCGCCTGATCGGCCAGGCGATCGGCAGCGAGGCGCGCGATCGCGGCCTCGAGGAAATCGTGGTCGGCCGCGACGGCCGCCTGTCCGGCCCGGACATGGCCGGCGCGCTGATCGAGGGCCTGCGCGCGGCCGGCATGCACGTGATCGACGTCGGCGCGGTGCCGACGCCGGTGGTGTACTTCGCCGCCTACGCGCTGAACGTCGGCTCCGGCGTCGCCGTCACCGGCAGCCACAACCCGCCCGACTACAACGGCTTCAAGATCGTGCTCGGCGGCGAGACGCTGGCCGAGGACGCCATCCAGGGGCTGTACGCGCGCATCGCCGAGCACCGCCTGCGCGACGGCCAGGGCAGCGCGCGCTCGCTCAACGTCACCCACGACTACATCGACCGCATCGCCTCCGACATCCAGACCGAGCGCCGCCTGAAGGTGGTGGTCGACTGCGGCAACGGCATCCCCGGCGCGATCGCGCCGCAGGTGCTGCAGGGCATCGGCTGCGAGGTGATCCCGCTGTACTGCGAGGTCGACGGCACCTTCCCCAACCACCATCCGGACCCGTCCGATCCGCACAACCTGGCCGACCTGATCATGGCCGTGCAGCGCATGGGCGCCGATCTCGGCCTCGCCTTCGACGGCGACGGCGACCGCCTCGGCGTGGTCACCAGGGACGGCGAGATCATTTACCCGGACCGCCTGCTGATGCTGTTCGCGATCGACGTGCTGACGCGCAACCCGGGCGCGACGATCATCTACGACGTGAAGTGCACCGGCCACCTGCAGTCGGTGGTGCTCAAGCACGGCGGCAGCCCGGTGATGTGGCGCACCGGCCATTCGCTGATCAAGGCGAAGATGAAGGAGACCGAGGCGGCGCTGGCCGGCGAGATGAGCGGGCACTTCTTCTTCCGCGAGCGCTGGTACGGCTTCGACGACGGCATCTACGCCGCGGCGCGGCTGATGGAGATCGTCGCCGGCGACCTCGACGGGCGCAGCCCGGCGGAGATCTTCGCCACCCTGCCGAAGGGCGTGTCCACGCCGGAGCTGAAGATCGCCATGCAGGAGGGCGAGCACTACCGCTTCATGGAACGCTTCCGCGCGCAGGCGAAGTTCGACGGCGCACGCATCACCACCATCGACGGCGTGCGCGCCGACTGGCCGGACGGCTGGGGCTTGGTGCGCCCGTCCAACACCACGCCGGTGCTGGTGCTGCGTTTCGATGCGGACAGCGCGGATGCGCTCACGCGCATCCAGCAGGTGTTCCGCACGCAGCTGCTGGCGGTCGATGCGTCGCTGAAGCTGCCGTTCTGAGCGGGGCCGGACCGCGCACGGGCGCCGTCGGCGCGGCGGCGCCCGTCTAGCTGCCGCCGTACTCGGCTTCGCGCTGGGCGCGCAGGGCGCGGTAGTGCGCCAGTTCCTGGTCGAGGCGCATGGCCGTCTCGGCGCGCTCGGCGCGGTGCTGGTCGAGCGTGTTGCGCTGGTCGGCGACCGCCTGGCGCTGCTCGGCGATCTTGTCGGCGATGAACTTCGGCACCGGCTTGCCGCCGTGCTCGATGTCGGCGGCGTGCGCGAGCAGGTCGGACAGCGCGCGCTCTTGGTTCTTCAGGTTCAGCTCGTCGGTGTGGATGTTCTGGTCGAGCGACGCGAGCTGTTCGCGGTGCGCGATCTGCAGTTCGTCCTCGCTCGGATAAGCGGCCAGCAGCTGACGGTCGCGGCGCGCCTGCTCGTTGGCGGCGCGCTTGGCGCTGGCGGCCTGTTCGGCAGCCTCCTGCGCCGCCTTGAGCTGCTCCGGCGTGCGCGTGCCTTCGACGCGGCGGATCAGCAGGCCGCGGTCGTCGACCACGTCGTAGCCGCTCTTCAGCGCGTCCGCCGGCAGCAGGTCGGCGTAGTGCAGCTCGCCTTGCGCGTCGCGCCAGCGGAAGTGCTGGGTCGGATGCTGCGTGGATTGCTCGGCTACGGCGGCAAAGCTGACGACGAGCGCGAGCGCGGCGGCGAGCGGGAACTTCGGCATGGGGACACCTCGGGTCGGGGCGAGTATAGGCCAGCCGATTCCTAGCAAGATGCGCGCCGGATCACGCCTCGTCGGCGACGCCGTAGCGCTCGCGGTAGCTGACGAGGCGCGGCCGCTGCGCGGTCAGTTCCGGACGCAGCGCGGCATACGCCAGGATGTCGGCGAGGCGCGCGATCGCCAGCACCGGGATGCCGTAGTCCGCCGCCACCTCCTGCGCCGCCGAGCGCTCGCCCTGACCGCGCTCCTGGCGGTCCAGCGCGATCAGCACGCCGGCCGGTTCGGCGCCCGCGGCGCGGATCAGCGCCAGCGACTCGCGCACCGCGGTGCCGGCGGTGATCACGTCGTCGACGATCAGCACGCGGCCCGCGAGCGGCGCGCCGACCAGCAGGCCGCCTTCGCCGTGGTCCTTGGCCTCCTTGCGGTTGAACGCGAAGGCGACGTTGCGCCCGTCGTGGGCCAGCGCGACCGCGGTGGCGCTGGCCAGCGTGATGCCCTTGTAGGCCGGGACGAACAGCATGTCGAACCGCACGCGCCCCGCGCGCTCGGCGGCGAGCAGCGTCTGCGCGTAGAACTGCGCGAGCCGGCCCAGCGAGGCGCCGTCGTTGAACAGCCCGGCGTTGAAGAAGTACGGAGAGAGCCGCCCGGCCTTGGTGCGGAACTCGCCGAAACGCAGGATGCCGTTGTTCACGGCGAACCGGATAAACTGCGCGCGCAGGTCGTCTGCCAAGGAATCACCCCGCAACGAACGGATTCGACGGACGCAATGATACGGGTCGTCACGCTGAACCTGAACGGCATCCGC
>JAJFUF010000026.1 GCA_021372495.1 Lysobacteraceae bacterium | reverse complement strand
CGCTTGCGCGGCGCGGCCGTACTCTCGGCCGACGCTTCGGCGTCGGCGCGCGCCTGCTCGGCAGGCGGCGCGGACGGCGGCGGCACGGCCTTCGGCGCAGCAGCGGCGGGCGCGCCTTCGCCGCGCTCGCCGCGCCCGCGCCCGCGCCGGCGCCTGCCCGGCGCGGGCGACGCGGCGGTGGCGTCGACAGCGGCGGTCGCCTCGACGCCCTCGCCGTCTTCGTCCTCGTCGGGCGGCGGCACGAAGCGCGCGCGCGGCTTCGGCATCGCCAGCAGATCGGCGCCGACCGCCTCGACCGGGATCTTCTGGCCGATGTAGTTCTCGATGTCGGGCAGGCCCATCGCGTAGAGGTCGCAGGCGAAGCTGATCGCATCGCCCTCCGCGCCGAGCCGCGCGGTGCGGCCGATGCGGTGCACGTAGTCTTCCGGGTCCTGCGGCAGGTCGTAGTTGAAGACGTGGCTGACGTCGGGGATGTGCAGGCCGCGCGCGGCCACGTCGGTGGCCACGATCATGTCGATCTGGCCGCCCTGGAAGCGCTCCAGCAGCTTCTGCCGCTTCTTCTGCGGCACGTCGCCGGACAGCGCGCCGACGCGGAAGCCCTGCCGCTGCAGGCGCTCGGAAACGCGCTCGGCGGCGGCCTTGGTGTTGACGAACACGATGCTGCGGTGCGGATCGCTGCGTTCGAGCAGGTTCAGCAGCAGCGGGATCTTCTCTTCCTTGGCCGGGAAGTACACCACCTGGCGCACGCGGTCGGCGGTGACGTGCTCGGTCTCCACCACCAGCTTTTCCGGGTTGTGCATGTGCTCGTAGGCGAGCTCCAGCACGCGGTAGCTCAGCGTCGCCGAGAACAGCAGCACCTGGCGCTGCTCGCGCGCCGGCAGGCGGCGGAAGATGAAGCGCACGTCCTTGATGAAGCCGAGGTCGAACATGCGGTCGGCCTCGTCGATCACCATCACCTCGACGCCGTTCAGGCCGAACACGTGCTGCTTGTAGTAATCGAGCAGGCGGCCGGGGGTGGCGATGATCACGTCGCAGCCGTCTTTCAGCAGCTGGCGTTGCTTGTCGTAGTCGACGCCCCCATAGATCAGGGCGAAGCGCAGGCCGGTGTGGCGGCCGATCGCGCGCGCGTCCTTTTCGATCTGGATCGCCAGCTCGCGGGTCGGCGCGATCACCAGCGCGCGCGGATCGCTGTCGCGGCGCTCCGGCGTCGCCGGCAGCGTCAGCAGGCGGTTCATCAGCGCGACCAGGAAGGCGCAGGTCTTGCCGGTGCCGGTCTGCGCCTGGCCGGCGACGTCGCGCCCGGTCAGCGCGACCGGCAGGGTCAGCGCCTGGATCGGCGTGCAGCGGGTGAAGCCGCAGTCGGCAAGGCCTTGCTGCAGCAGCGGATGAAGGTCGAATTGCTCGAAGAAGGTATCGGTGAGTACGGTCTGGGACATGGGAAGGATGACGGTAAGGCGGGACAAGGCCGCTGGTGGCGCCCTTGAATCGCGCCCTGAGTTGCGCTGGAATGGGTGGGCGCCGCAACGGCAGCCTCCCGGTTTCCAGTCTCGCCCGCCTCGTGCGGGCGCACCAGTTTAGCCGATGCCGAGCGTGCCGGCTCTATCGCGGCCTTTGCGCCGCCTTTCCCCGCATAACGGAGATCCCCGGTGAGCGAGATGATCACCCACATCAGCGACAGCGACTTCGACAGCCAGGTGCTGCAGTCGGACACCCCGGTCCTGGTCGACTTCTGGGCCACCTGGTGCGGCCCCTGCAAGGCGATCGCGCCGGTGCTCGAGGACATCGCCAAGGACTACCAGGGCCGCCTGAAGGTGGTGAAGGTGGACGTCGACCAGAACCAGAAGACGGCGATCGCCTACAGCATCCGCTCGATCCCGACGCTGATGGTGTTCAAGAGCGGCAAGGTCGAGGCGCAGCAGCTCGGCGCCGTGCCCAAGGGCCAGATCGCCCAGATGCTGGACCGCGTCGTCTGAACACGCCGCGCGCCGCGCTGGACGCCGCGCGGCGCGCGATGCTAGGCTGACCCATCCGCCGGAGCGCAGTCCGCGCCCGCCCGCCTCGAAAGCATCCCCTCCGTTCCCACCCTTCAACGGCGCCCGCGAGGTCCGTCCGTGTCCGATATCGAAAGCAAAGACAACGCCGAAGCGTCGCGTCCGGCCGACGCGCCGATCGAGGCCCGCAAACCCGATGCCGGCGAGCACGCCGAGGGCGGCGACGCCCCGCGCGAAGGCGGCGAGCCGTCGCAGCAGCCGCGCCGCGAGCGCGAAGGCCGCAACCGCCGCCGCGGCCGCCACGACCGCGGCCCGCGCCCGCAGCAGCCGCAGATGCAGAACGGCAACGGCGAGGACGAGGGCGACGGCGGCGATCCGAACCGCCTGATCAACCTGACCGAGCTCAAGCGCAAGAACGCGCTGCAGTTGCTCGACCTCGCCGAATCGCTGGGCATCCAGGAAGGCGTCGCGCGCGCGCGCAAGCAGGACGTCATCTTCAACATCCTCAAGGCGCACGCCCGCACCGGCGGCGGCATCTGGGGCGAGGGCGTGCTGGAGATCCTGCAGGACGGCTTCGGCTTCCTGCGCTCGGCCGACGAGTCCTACCTGGCCGGCCCCGACGACATCTACGTGTCGCCGTCGCAGATCCGCCGCTTCAACCTGCGCACCGGCGACTACATCACCGGCCGCGTGCGCCCGCCGAAGGACGGCGAGCGCTATTTCGCGATGCTCAAGGTCGACGACATCAACGGCGAGCCGCCGGAGGCGTCGAAGAACAAGATCCTGTTCGAGAACCTGACGCCGCTGTTCCCGCGCAAGGCGTTCCACCTCGAGCGCGGCAACGGCTCCAGCGAGGACATCACCGGCCGCATCCTCGACATGATCGCGCCGGTCGGCAAGGGCCAGCGCGGCCTGATCGTCTCGCCGCCCAAGGCCGGCAAGACGATGATGCTGCAGAACGTCGCCCAGGCGATCGTGCACAACCACCCCGACGCGCACCTGATCATCCTGCTGATCGACGAGCGTCCGGAGGAAGTGACCGAAATGCAGCGCTCGGTGCGCGCCGAGGTGGTCAGCTCCACCTTCGACGAGCCGGCGGTGCGCCACGTGCAGGTCGCCGAGATGGTGATCGAGCGCGCCAAGCGCCTGGTCGAGCACAAGCGCGACGTGATCATCCTGCTGGATTCGATCACCCGCCTGGCGCGCGCCTACAACACCGTGGTGCCGTCCTCCGGCAAGGTGCTGACCGGCGGCGTCGACGCCAACGCGCTGCAGCGCCCGAAGCGCTTCTTCGGCGCCGCGCGCAACGTCGAGGAGGGCGGTTCGCTGACCATCCTCGCCACCGCGCTGATCGACACCGGCTCGAAGATGGACGAGGTGATCTACGAGGAGTTCAAGGGCACCGGCAACATGGAGGTGCACCTGGACCGCCGCATCGGCGAGAAGCGCGTGTACCCGGCGATCAACATCAACCGCTCCGGCACGCGCCGCGAGGAGCTGCTGATCGAGCCCGACATGCTGCAGAAGGTGTGGATCCTGCGCAAGCTGCTGCATCCGATGGACGAGCTCGCGGCGATGGAGTTCATGCTCGACAAGATGAAGAACACCAAGACCAACGAGGAGTTCTTCAACTCGATGAAGCGCGGCTGAGCACGCGCGCTTCCGCGAAAAGCCGGCGCAAGCCGGCTTTTTCGTGCCCGCCGCCGCGAAAGCCGGGCGAAACCCTGCCCGCCTAGCCTGCGCGCAGTCCCGGACGGTGAAGCAGGCATGCGCATCCTGGTCGTCGAAGACGACGCCGCGGTGGCCGACGCGATGCGGCGGGGGTTGTCCACCGAAGGCTACGCGGTGGACCGCGTGGAGTCGGCCGAACGCGCCTACGCGGCGCTGGCGAACGAGCACTTCGACCTCGCCATCGTCGACCTCGGCCTGCCGGGCGACGACGGCTTCGCCCTGCTGCGGCGCGTGCGCCGCGGCGGCGCGACGCTGCCGCTGCTGGTGGTCACCGCGCGCGACGCGCTGACCGACCGTGTCAACGCGCTCGACCTCGGCGCCGACGACTACCTGGTCAAGCCGTTCGCCCTGCCCGAGCTGGCCGCGCGCTGCCGCGCGCTGATCCGCCGTGTCGCCGCGGCGACGACCGCGCAGCTCGCCATCGGCCGGCTGCAGCTCGACCTCGGCGGCCGCCGCGCGTGCGTCGCCGGCACCGCGCTGGAGCTGACCCAGCGCGAGTGGTCGGTGCTGGAATGCCTGGCCCTGCACGCCGGGCGCGTGGTCAGCAAGGAGCGCCTGATGCAGGCGATCACCAGTTGGGACGAGGACATCACCGCCAACGCGATCGAGGTGCACATGTCGCGGCTGCGCGCCAAGCTGGGCGACGCCGCCAGCATCCGCACCGTGCGCGGACTCGGCTACTGCCTGCTGGAAGAGCGCGCCGCCTGAATTCACAAAAGGCGCCGGCCCCTCTTGCTTCGCCTGCGGCTGCCGATATAACTGGCAACAGGCCGAGCGCAGGCCCGGAGCGCAGCCATGACGAACATCCTGCACGGTCGCACCGCGACCGCCCTCTGGCAGGGCCTCGTGCACGAGGCGCAAGCGCGTGCCGATGCGCGCCTGGACGAGGAGCTGGAAAGCTACCTCGTGTTCGTGCTGATGCGGCATCTCGGCGACGCCGAGCTGAACGCGCGCGCGCTGGCGCTGGACTACCTCGACGCGCTCGCCCGCCACGGCGCGCTGCGCGAACAGGCGCTGCGCGACACCGGCGACCGCTGCCTGCTGATCGCCGGCCTGTACCCCGAGCAGGCCGAGCGCCGGCGCGTCAGCCTGTCCTATTTCCTCGACCTGGGCAGCGCCGCCTACGCGGCCGAGGCCGAGCAGCCGCGCAGCGCGCTGGCCGCGCTGTATCGCCACCTCGCCGAGGCGTTCGCGCGGCTGGTGCGCGCGCTGATCGAGCTGCGCCGCTGGTCGGGCGAATGGCGCGGTCCCGACGCGCTCGCCGCGCACGCGCTCGGCCGCGCCGACCCGGCCGGCGCCGCGCGCGACTTCCCGCGCGCGCTGCTGCTGGACGCGCCGGGCGGCCTGCACTGAGGCGCGGCGGCGGCGCTGGAGCCGCCGCGACGCGCGCCCTACACTGAACGCTTTCGCGAGGAAGCCCCGATGCGCATCTGCGTCTACTGCGCCTCCAGCCAGCACGCGCACGCCGAGTACCGCGCCAGCGCCTACCGGCTCGGCGAGCTGCTCGCCGAGGCCGGCTGCACGGTGGTCTACGGCGGCGGCTCGGCGGGCTCGATGGGCGCGGTCGCCGACGGCGCGCTGGCGCGCGGCGGCGAAGTGATCGGCATCCTGCCGCGCTTCATGGCCGACCTCGAATGGGGCCATCCCGGCCTGACCCGCCTCGAATTGGTCGAGGACATGCGCGAGCGCAAGCACAAGCTGCTGGCCGGTTCCGATGCGGTGATCGCGCTGCCCGGCGGCTGCGGCACGCTGGAGGAGCTGTTCGAGGCGATCACGTTGAAGCGCCTCGGCCTGTACTTCAACCCGATCGTGCTGCTCAACACGCGCGGCTTCTACGCGCCGCTGGACGCGTTCCTGCGCACGGCGATCGACGAGCGCTTCATGAATCCCGAGCACGCCGGCATGTGGCAGATGGTCGAGCACGTCGAGGACGTGCTGCCGGCGATCCAGGCCACGCCGCGCTGGCACGACAACGCGCGCGAGTTCGCGGTGGTGCGGTAGCGCTACGGGAGGCGGCCGCCGTACAGCGGTGGGCTGAAGCCCACCCTACGGCCAGGTGCGGCGCGACGCGTCACTCATCGGCAGCGACACCGTCGTCGGCATCGGCGGCTGGCTCGTCGCCGCCGTCGGCGGGCGCCGCCGTCTCCTCGCCGCCATGCGGGCGTCCGACCGATGCCGCCGGCCGCCAGCGCGTGCGCGCCGGCAGCAGCGCCTCGGCGGCGTCCACCGCGAGCAGCAGCTCGCCGCGCCGCGCCGCGGGCAGCTCCGCCCAGTGGCAGCCGGCCAGCGCGCCTTCCAGCGCGTACAGCAGGTTGAGGCTGGCGCGGAAGCCCGCGCGCTTGACGCGCATGTAGGCCTCGACCGCGCCGAGCCGTTCGAGGTCCGCCTGCGTGTGCACGCCGACCTGGCGCAGCCAGGCGGCCGACTTCGGCCCGATGTTGCGGATTTTCGCCGCGTCGCTCATCGCGCCGCCCCGCCGCCCGGACGGTTCAGGCCAGCGATGCCATGAAGGCCGCGCACAGCGCCTCCATGCCCGCGCGGTCGTCGGCGTCGAAGCGCGCCGGCGTGGGGCTGTCCACGTCCCATACGCCGAGCAGGCTGCCGTCCGCCCTGACCAGCGGCACCACGATCTCCGAGCGCGAGGCCGCGTCGCAGGCGATGTGGCCGGGGAAGGCGTTGACGTCGCGCACCAGTTGCGTCGTGCGCGTCGCCGCGGCGGTGCCGCACACGCCCTTGCCCAGCGCGATGCGCACGCACGCCGGGCGTCCCTGGAACGGTCCGACCACCAGCTCGGTGCCGTCGTAGAGGTAGAAGCCGCACCAGTTGAGGTCGGGCAGCGCGTGAAACACCAGCGCGGCGAAGTTGGCGGCGTTGGCGATCAGGTCGCGCTCGTCGTGCAGCAGGCCGCGCGCCTGCTGCGCCAGCTCGGCATACAGCTCGGGCTTGCTCCCGGCGAGGATCGGGGCGGCGGTGAACATCGGCGCACCTGCGGCAAAGAGGGGAGTGCGATTGTAAGCCCGCCGGCGCGCGTGCTGGCATACTGCGCGCGGTGAACCGAACCCGCATGCACGACGACGCCCCGCACGACGCACCCGCCCGGCGCATCCGCGGCCTGGCCTGGATCGACGCGATACGCGGCGCGACGGCCGCACCGGCGTTCGCGGCAGGCTTCCGCGCATGAGCGCACTCGGCGTGTTCGTCGCCGGCACCGACACCGGCATCGGCAAGACCTGGGCGAGCTGCGCGCTGCTGCACGCGCTGCGCGACGCCGGCCTGGACGCGGTCGGCATGAAGCCGGTGGCGAGCGGCAGCGAGGCCACGCCGCAGGGCCTGCGCAACGCCGACGCGCTGGCGCTGCAGGCGGCCAGCGCGCCGCCGCAGCCGGATTACGCGGCGCTCAACCCGGTCGCGTTGGCCGAGCCGGTGTCGCCGCACCTCGCCGCGCGCGCGGCCGGCGTCGAAATCACGCTGGCGCCGCTGCGTGCCGCCTACGCATCGCTCGGCGCCGGCCGCGACGCGGTGGTGGTCGAGGGCGTCGGCGGCTGGCTGGCGCCGCTGTCGGACACGCTGCCGGCCTCGGCGCTGCCGACCGGGCTTGGCCTGCCGGTGATCCTGGTGGTCGGCCTGCGCCTCGGCTGCCTCAACCACGCGCAGTTGAGCGCGCGCGCGATCCTCGCCGACGGCTGCGCGCTGCTCGGCTGGATCGGCAACGCGATCGACCCGACGATGGCGCGCCTCGACGACAACCTCGACACGCTGTGCCGCCTGCTGCCGGCGCCCTGTCTCGGCGTGCTGGACTACGCGCCGGACGGCGATCCCGCCACACAGGCGCCGGCGCTGGCGCGCGCCGTCGCGGCGCTGCGCGCGCGCGGCGCACGCAGCCGCTGACGCCGCGCGTGCTAGATTCGGCGGCGGCGCAATCCGCCGCCGGCCGGAGTCCGATCCGCGTGAAGCAGCGCTACTACCTCGGCATCGACGACATTGCCCATGCGCGCGGCAGCGACCCCGCGTTCGCGTTCGCCGGCAAGAGCCCCGAGGCGTTCGCCGATGCGCTGCAGCGGGCGCTGCGCGAGCCCTCGCTGTTCCTGCGCTGGAAGGCCGCGCAGCCCGACCCGGACGCGATCGACGACAGCCTCGGCGCGTGCGATCCCGCCGCCGCGGTGCGCGCGACGCAGGCCGACCTGCACACCGACGTCGAAGTCGTCACCGGCCTGCCGCACGCCGTGCTGAAGCACCGCCTGGCGCTGCTGATCGGCCAGCACTGGACGCTGCGCGACGTGCGCGGCGCCTGAACACGCATCGCCCCGCACGGACCCGCGCATGACCTGCCCCATCTGCGCCGCACCCAGCGAGCCGTTCGCCGAACACCGGGTGCTGGGCCGGCACCAGGCCCGCTATCGCCGCTGCACCGCGTGCGGCCACGTCTACGTCGACGCGCCGCACTGGCTGGAGGAAGCCTACGCCAGCAGCGCGATCGCGGCGCTCGACACCGGCATCGTGGTGCGCAACCTGTACCTCGCCGACGTGCTGGGCGCGCTGCTCGGCACGCGCTTCCGCCACGCCCGCCGCTGCCTCGACTACGGCGGCGGCAGCGGCCTGCTGGTGCGCCTGATGCGCGACCGCGGCCACGACTTCCGCTGGCAGGACGCGCATTGCGACAACCTGTTCGCACGCGGCTTCGAGGCCGACGCGGACGCGCGCTTCGACCTGATCACCTGCTTCGAGGTGATCGAGCACCTGGTCGATCCGCTGGCGGTGTTCGAGCGGCTCACCGCGCGCGCGCCGGTGGTGGTGTTCTCCACCGAACTGCTGCCGGCGAAGCGCAACCGGCCCGGCGAGTGGTACTACTTCGCGCCCGAGTGCGGCCAGCACATCGGCTTCTTCACGCCGGCCAGCCTGGCGGCGCTGGCGCGGCGGCTGGACCGCCATCTCGCCAGCGACGGCCGCATGGTGCACGTGCTGGCCGACGCGCCGGTCAGCCCGCTGCTGCTGCGCCTGCTGCGTCGACGCCCGATCGCGCGCGCGCTGGCCCGCCTGGCCCGGCGCCGCTCGCTCAGCCACCGCGACGCCGCCGACCTGCGCGAACGCCTGCTGGCGGCGCAACGCGGCATCACCGCGGACGCGACCGCCCCTGCGCCGCGCACCGGGCCGTGAGGTTTCGCTGAGGTCGTCGCGGCGCGCGCAGCGCTCGCGGAGCCGGCCGTCCCGCGGACGCCCTCGCCCCGACCCGCTCCCCGGCGGGGAGACGGAAAACGGCGCGACGTCCATGCGCGTGCAGCCGCGCGCGCGCCGTCTGGCCGGAATGGCCTATGGCCGCCGCGCGCGCAGTCGCTAAGATGCGGCTGTGTGTCTTCCGGCGGCCCGACCGCCCACTGCACAGGAACCGCAGCGATGCCTTCGATCCGCCTTCTCGCCACCGCCACCGCCGTCGCGCTCGGTGCGGCCGTGGCATCCGCCGCCGCCGCGCCGGCGGCCAACCCGTTCTTCGCCAGGAGCACGCTGCCGTTCCAGGCGCCGCCGTTCGACAAGATCAAGGACGCCGACTACCAGCCCGCGCTGGAGGAAGGCATGAAGCGGCACCTCGCGGAGATCGGGAAGATCGCCAACAACCGCGCGCCGGCGACGTTCGACAACACCGTCCTGGCGATGGAGCGCTCCGGCACGCTGCTGACCCGCGTCGCCAAGGTGTTCTTCGCGATCACCCAGGCCAACACCAACGACACCCTGCAGAAGGTCGAGGAAGCCGAGGCGCCCAAGCTCGCCGCGCACCAGGACGCGATCTACCTCAACCCCAAGCTGTTCGCGCGCGTGCAGGCGATCTACGACCACCGCGACGGCCTGAAGCCCGACCAGAAGTTCCTGGTCGAACGCTACGAGCGCGACTTCGTGCACGCCGGCGCCAAGCTGTCGGAAGCCGACAAGCAGAAGCTGCGCGCGCTGAACCAGGAAGAGTCCAAGCTCAGCACCGAGTTCCAGAACCGCCTGCTGGCCGCGGCCAAGGCCGGCGCGCTGGTCGTGAGCGACAAGGCCGAACTGGCCGGCCTGTCCGACGGCGAGATCGCCGCCGCCGCCGAGGCGGCCAAGGCGCGCAAGCTTGACGGCAAGTGGGTGCTGCCGCTGCAGAACACCACCCAGCAGCCGGCGCAGGTCGAGCTGCAGGACCGCGCGGTGCGCGAGCGCCTGTTCAAGGCTTCCACCGAACGCGCCGAGCACGGCGACGCCAACGACACCCGCGCGATCATCCAGCGCCTCGCGCAACTGCGCGCGGAGAAGGCGAAGCTGATCGGCTTCCCCACCTACGCCGCCTACGCGCTCGACACGCAGATGGCGAAGACGCCGCAGAACGCCGAGAAGCTGATGACCGACATGGTCCCGGCGGTGATGGCCAAGGCGCAGGGCGAGGCGGACCGTATGCAGGCGCTGATCGACCAGCAGCAGGGCGGCTTCAAGCTGGCGCCGTGGGACTGGCAGTACTACGCCGAGCAGGTGCGCAAGGCCGAGTACGCGCTCGACGAATCGCAGATCAAGCCGTACTTCGAGCTCGACCGCGTGCTCAAGGACGGCGTGTTCTTCGCCGCCAACAAGATGTACGGGCTGACCTTCAAGGAGCGCCACGACATCCCGGTGTACCAGCCGGACGTGCGCGTGTTCCAGGTCTACGACAAGGACGGCAAGCCGCTGGCGCTGTTCTACGCCGACTACTTCAAGCGCGACAACAAGTCGGGCGGCGCGTGGATGGACAGCTTCGTCGACCAGTCCGGGCTGTTCGCCACCAGGCCGGTGGTGTTCAACGTCTGCAACTTCACCAAGCCGGCGCCGGGCCAGCCGGCGCTGCTCAGCTTCGACGACGTCACCACCATGTTCCACGAGTTCGGCCATGCGCTGCACGGCATGTTCTCGAACGTGCAGTACCCGACGCTGGCCGGCACCAACGTGCCGCGCGACTTCGTCGAGTTCCCCTCGCAGTTCAACGAGCACTGGGCGACCGAGCCCAGCGTGTTCGCCAACTACGCCAAGCACTACCAGACCGGCGCGCCGATGCCGCAGGCGCTGGTCGACAAGATCAAGAAGTCGCGCACCTTCAACCAGGGCTTCGCCACGCTCGAATACCTCGAGGCGGCGCTGCTCGACATGGCCTGGCACACGCTGCCGGCGGACGCGCCCCTGCAGGACGCCGACCGGTTCGAGGCCGATGCGCTGAAGCGCTTCGGCGTCGCCATGCCGGACGTGCCGCCGCGCTACCGCTCCAGCTACTTCGCGCACATCTGGGGCGGCGGCTACTCGGCCGGCTACTACGCCTACCTGTGGAGCGAAGTGCTGGACCACGACGCCTACTACTGGTTCCGCGAACACGGCGGCATGACCCGCGAGAACGGCCAGCGCTTCCGCGACATGGTGCTGTCGCGCGGCAGCACCGAGGACATGGCGGCGATGTACCGCGCCTTCCGCGGCCGCGACCCCAGCGTCGAGCCGCTGCTGGAGCAGCGCGGGCTGAAACCCGAAACCACCAAGTAAGCCTCGCCACCGGGCCCGCGCAACGCGGGCCCGGTCGTCATGGCGCGCGCGGACGCAACCGCAGCATGCGGTTCGCTGCGTTCACCGGATCCGGCTTGTTGCGCTCCCGACGGCCGTGAAACGGTGCGGGATGCGGTGAGGCATCGCTGAGCCGCCGCGGGCGGATGCGCATGCGTCGACCCGACGCGCCCCGCCGCATGCGGCGGGAAACTCAGTAGGCGAACTCGCAGAACGCCGGATCGACGCTGCCGTTCCAGCGGCCGTGGAACAGTTCGAGCTTGCGCTCGGCGGGGGTCTGGTTGGCCTTGGCGTACTCGATCAGCGGGTCGATGAAGTGGCTCTCGTCGGCGCCGCCGGGGCTGAGCCGCGCGCGGCGCTTGAGGCCGTGCGCGGCGATCTTCAGCGCTTCCTGCGCCAGGTCGCGCACCGTGCCGCCGCGGAACGGCAGCTTCAGCGCGTGCTTCGGCACGCCGTCGCGCAGCGCGTGGCGCTCCGCCATCGAGAAGTCCTTGACCAGGTCCCAGGCGGCATCCAGCGCGGCGCCGTCGTACAGCAGGCCGACCCAGAACGCGGGCAGCGCGCACAGGCGGTTCCACGGGCCGCCGTCGGCGCCGCGCATCTCCAGATAGCGCTTCAGGCGCACCTCGGGGAACGCGGTGGTCATGTGGTCGGACCAGTCGCGCAGGGTCGGCACCGCGCCGGGCAGCGCATCCAGCTTGCCGGCGAGGAAGTCGCGGAACGACTTGCCGGCGAGGTCGATGTAGCGGCCGTCGCGGTAGCTGAAGTACATCGGCACGTCGAGCAGGTAGTCGACGTAGCGCTCGAAGCCGAAGCCGTCCTCGAACACGAAATCGAGCATGCCGGTGCGGTCGGGGTCGGTGTCGGTCCAGACGTGCGAGCGGTAGGACAGGTAACCGTTCGGCTTGCCTTCGGTGAACGGCGAGTCGGCGAACAGCGCGGTGGCGATCGGCTGCAGCGCCAGGCCGACGCGGAATTTCTTCACCATGTCGGCTTCGTCGGCGAAGTCGAGGTTGACCTGCACCGTGCAGGTGCGCGTCATCATGTCCAGGCCGAGGTTGCCGCGCGTCGGCATGTAGCGGCGCATGATCGCGTAGCGGCCCTTCGGCATCCACGGCATCTCCTCGCGCTTCCACTTCGGCTGGAAGCCCATGCCGAGGAAGCCGACGCCGAGCTCGTCGGCGACCGTCTTCACCTCGTGCAGGTGGCTGCCGACCTCGCAACAGGTGTCGTGGATGGTTTCCAGCGGCGCGCCCGACAGTTCGAGCTGGCCGGCGGGTTCCAGCGTCACCGAGGCGTTGCCGCGGGTCAGCGCGATCAGGTGGCCGTCCTCCTCGACGCGCTCCCAGCCGAACCGCGTCAGCCCTTCGAGCATCGCGCGGATGCCGCGCGGACCGTCGTATTCGAGCGGGCGCAGGTCGTCGAAGCGGAAACCGAACTTCTCGTGCTCGGTGCCGATGCGCCACGCCTCGGGCGGCTTGCCGCCCTCGGCCATGTACTCGACCAACTGGCGCCGGTCGTGGACCGGCGTGGTGCTGACGGCGCTGGGGCTGGACACGTGGACGATCCTTCGATGGGAGCCGCGCGAACATGGGGGCACGCCGGCGGTTTGAAAGGGGGGGGCGCGCGCGGGGCGCGCCGCTCAACGCCGGTCGCGCTCCGTCTCGAACAGGCGCATCACGGCCGCGCGCGCGGCCTCGACGCCGGTGGCGTCGTGCGCGGAGAACGCCTGCGCGGCGGCGTCCCAGCCTTCCGCCGCGACCGTCTTCTCGAACGCGCGCAGCGCGGCCTGCACCTGCGCGCGCGAGAGCTTGTCGGCCTTGGTCAGCAGGCAATGGCAGGCGAGCCCGGTTTCCGCGCAGAACGCCAGCATCTGCCGGTCGAAGTCCTTGAGCGGATGGCGGATGTCGATGATCAGCACCAGGCCGCGCAGCGCGCGGCGGTGGTGCAGGTAGGCGTCGATCGCCTGGCGCCAGTGCTCGCGCAGCGCTTGCGGCACCTTGGCGTAGCCGTAGCCGGGCAGGTCGACCAGGCGGCGCCCGGGATCGAGCTCGAACACCACCATCTGCTGGGTGCGTCCGGGCGTCTTCGAGGTGCGCGCCAGCGCGCGCTGGCCGGTCAGCGCGTTCAGCGCGCTCGACTTGCCGGCGTTGGAACGGCCGGCGAAGGCGACCTCGGCGCCCGCATCGGGCGGCAGTTGCTCGGGGGTGTGGGCGGCGAGCACGAAGCGCGCGCCCTGCAGGGGATTCGGTGGCATCGGGACGCTCCGGGCCGATCCGCGTAGCCGCGCCGGCACTTCAAGGTTTGACCGGCCTCGGGGGCACGGGGATAATTCAACGGTTTCTGCCCGCGCCTGCGGGAACCTTCAGGATACGAGCGCGTTTTCGGGAGAGAAGTGTATGAGTTTTCGGCGCACCGTTGCCTTCGCCGTCACGCTCGCCTTCAGCGCGGCCGCCGCCGCGCAAGGCGCGGCGCAGCCGACCGCGGCGCCCGCGCCGGCCGCCAGCGCCGCCGCACCGGCCGCTGCTGCTGCCGTCGCCGCCGCGCCGCTGAAGCCGGGCGATGCCGCCGCCGGCCAGGGCAAGGCCGCCGTGTGCGGCGCCTGCCACGGCATGGACGGCAATTCCAGCGACGCGCAGTATCCCAAGCTGGCCGGCCAGAACGAGCAGTACATCGCCCGCCAGCTCGGCAGCTTCAAGAGCAGCGCGCGCATGAATCCGATCATGCTCGGCATGGCCAGCGCGCTGTCGGAGCAGGACATGCACGACGTCGGCGCCTATTTCGCCAGCAAGCAGTCGCTGCCCGGCGTGGCCGACGACAAGCTGGTCAAGACCGGCGAGACGCTGTACCGCCAGGGCGACGCCGCGCGCGGCATCCCCGCGTGCATGGCCTGCCACGGGCCGGACGGACGCGGCAATCCGGGCGCCGCCTATCCGCAACTGGCCGGCCAGTGGGCCGACTACGTGCAGCGCACGCTGAAGGTGTGGCACGACGGCACCACCTGGGGCAGCGACGATCACGCGCAGATCATGCCGACGATCGCCAAGCGCCTGACCGACGCCGACATCGCCGCGCTGGCCACCTACGTCGAGGGCCTGCACGCCGCCGTCGACGGCGCCGCACCGGCCGCCGCCAGGTAAGCGCTGCGTGCGGCGGCCGCGGTTCAGCCGCCGCACGCCAGACTTGCCGCCGACCGCCCCACGGAGATTCGCGATGCTGAAGCGCGCACTGCTGCTGATCGCCCTGCTCGCCTGTGCCGGCGCCGCCGCCGCGCAGGCGCCGAACTGGGCCGAAGGCAAGAATTACTTCCGCATCGATCCGGCGCAGCCGACCAGCACGCCCGGCAAGGTCGAGGTGGTCGAGGTGTTCTCCTACGCCTGCCCGGCCTGCTACCGCTTCAACCCGATCGTCGACAAGCTCAAGGCCAGCCTGCCCGCCAACGCGGAGATGGCCTACGTTCCGGCCGGCTTCCGCCCCGACGAGGACTGGCCGGTGTTCCAGCGCGCGTTCTACGCCGCGCAGGCGCTCGGCGTCGTCGAGAAGACCCACGACGCGATCTACGACGCGGTGTGGAAGGACCGCAGCCTGGCCACCTTCGATCCGACGACCAATCGCCCGCTGAAGCCGGGCCTCGACGAGATCGCCAAGTTCTACGCCAGGTACGGCGTCAAGCCGGAAGACTTCATCGCCACCGCCAACTCGTTCGCGGTGAACGCCAAGGTCAAGCGCGCCGACGCGCTGGTCAAGGCGTACGGCGTCGAGGGCACGCCGACCATCATCGTCAACGGCAAATGGCGGCTCGACGTCAACAGCGCCGGCGGCTACAGCCAGGCCGTCGATCTGGTCCGGTGGCTGGTCGCGCGCGAAAGCGCGCAGCCGTAACCTCGCCCGGGAGCCCGCGATGGCCAAGCGTCTCGCCCTGCTGCTCGCCAGCCTGCTGCTGACCACCGCCTGCAGCGCGGGCGGCGACGCGCCCGCCGCCGCGCCGGCGCCGTGGGTGGAAGGCACGCACTACTTCCGCATCGATCCGGCGCAACCGGCCGGCAGCGACGGCAAGGTCGAGGTGGTGGAGGTGTTCTCCTACGCCTGCCCGCACTGCGCGCATTTCGCGCCGTACGTCGACCGCCTGGTCGCCGCACTGCCGCCGGGCGTGGCGTTCCGCATGATGCCGGCGACGTTCTCGCCGATGTGGGAGCCGTACACGCGCGCGTTCTACGCCGCCGACGCGCTCGGCCTCGCGCAGGCCAGCCACGACGCCGTGTTCCAGGCCATCTGGCAGGCGCAGAGCATCCCGCCGCAGGGCGCGACCCTGCAGGATTTCGCCGGCTTCTACGCCGGCCGCTACATGGTCGCGCCGCAGCGCTTCCTCGAGCTCGCGCAGTCGCCGCAGACCGACGCGCGGCTGGCCCACGACGTCAAGCTGGAACAGACTTGGGGCATCGGCGGCACGCCGACCATCATCGTCGCCGGCAAGTACCGCGCCGACGCCGGCAGCGCCGGCAACAGCTTCGACAAGCTGGTCGAGCTCACGCAGTGGCTCGTGCAGCGCGAACTGGCCAGCAAAAAACGCGGCGGCTGACCTTCCCGGCCTTGTCCGGGGACGATCCCGCCCCTACCCTGAGCGCATGAACTCCGCCCGTTCCGGCCGCAGCGCGGCGACCTCGCTGCGCGTGCTCAGCTGCAACATCCTGGCCGGGGCCAGCGTGCACGGTTATCACCACTACCTCACCCGCAGCTGGGCGCAGGTGCTGCCCGCGCGCGGCAAGCGCGACAACCTCGACCGCCTCGCCGACGTGATCGCCGGCTTCGACGTGGTCGGCCTGCAGGAAGCCGATGCCGGCAGCCTGCGCTCGGGCTTCCTCAACCAGACGCGCTATCTCGCCGAAACCGCCGGCATGCCGTACTGGAGCCACCAGCCGAACCGGCCGATGGTGCGCCTCGCGCACTCCGCCAACGGGCTGATCAGCCGGCTCGAGCCGCTCGAGGTGTTCGACCATCCGCTGCCCGGCCGCATCCCCGGCCGCGGCGCGCTGCTGGCGCGCTTCGGCCACGGCCTCGACGCGCTGACCGTGGTGATCGCGCACCTGTCGCTGGGGCCGCAGGCGCGCGCGCGCCAGCTCGGCTTCATCGCCGAACTGCTGGACGGCTGCCCGCACGCGCTGCTGATGGGCGACCTCAACTGCGACCCGGACAGCGCCGAGATGCGCCAACTGTTCCGCCGCACTGCGCTGGAGCCGCCGACCGAGATCCCGCCGACCTTCCCGAGCTGGCGCCCGCGCCGCGCGATCGACCACATCCTGGTTTCGAAATCGCTGCGCGTGGAGCGGCTGTGGACCCTGCCCGACGCGTTCTCCGACCACCTGCCGCTGGCCGCCGAGGTGCGCGTGCCGGTCGCGCTGTCCCGCGCCTGAACCGTCCCCACGGCGACGTCAACCCGCGTGCCGCCCCCGCGTTGTGGCGGGGGCGAGCGCCGCATGTCGCGGCGTGCACACACCAGGGAGACGCAGCATGAACCGCATTGCCCGCAACGCCGGCGCGCTCGGACTCGCCGTCGCCGGCCTCGGCTTCGTCCTCGCCGCACAGGCGCAGACCGCCGGCAGCGAAACCCGGCGCGACGTCGACCAGCAGCAGCGCATCGAACGGGGCCTGCAGTCCGGCCAGCTCACCACCCGGGAAGCCGCGAAGCTCGAACAGGGCGAGGCTCACGTCGACCGCGTCGAGCAGCGCGACCTGCGCGACGGCTCGCTCAGCGCCAGGGATCGCGCGCAGGTCCAGCGGGCACAGAACCGCGAGAGCGCGGCGATCCATGACCAGAAACACGACGCGCAGACGGGCAACCCGGGCTCGGCCTCCTCGCGGCGCATGCAGGCCGACGTGCAGCGCAATCTCGACCAGCAGCGGCGCATCCATGACGGCTTCGCCAACGGCTCGCTGACCAATCGCGAGACCTCGCGCCTGGAAGGCCGCGAAGCGCACGCCAGCCATGCCGAGGCCCGTGCCGGCGCCGACGGCCGCATCGGCGCACGCGAGCAGGCGCGCATCCAGCACGCCGACAACCGCGACAGCCGGCGCATCTACCGGCAGAAGCACGACCGCCAGCACCGCTGATGGCGCGGCCTGCGTTGCGGAAAAAAAAGGCGATTATATACTTGACGAACCAAGCCTCATACACGTAGTCTGGCGCGCTATTCCTAGACAGGGAGGTACGTCATGGCGCTGCCGTATAGCTTCAACGGGAATATCGGGAAGGGCTTGTTTGATGCCACTGCTCAGGCTTGGCGCAGCGAGATTGCGTCGAACCCGGCGAACCTAAGCAGTTCCTACTATGAGGGACGCTTAAAGCAGTGCGAGCAGGCTGTGAACGGCCAAGGGTTCGCTGACGGCGGCGGGGCGCTGTGTGCTGTCGTCAAGGACGGCGCTGACCACGCAGACGCTTTCATCGTTGTGACTTATGCAAACGGGCAGCATTTGAAGATGTTGGACGTGACTGTGCGTCCGTCGCTTGATGCCGCGGATCGTGAACCAAACATTTTCGATCTTGCTTGGATAGCTGCGACGGCAATCATAGGCTGCCTCGGCATGACGTATGTGGAATACCCGTGTCCGGAACTGAAGGTTCGGGCGAGCTGGCCGCTAGATAAAGAGTTCCTGACCGCCGTCACAGCCGCCTTGGTTGCGAATGAGAAGTTTGCCGGCATCTATGAGGTGGGCGTTCATGGGAACTGGATTGTCGTGAGAAAGAAGTAAGTTATGCGTTTATATTCAATAACTTACGAAAACGTCAGTTTGTCAAGCTTGCCGCGTTGAGAAGTAGGTAGTACCCTAAGAGCCCAGCCGGGCTAGTACCATGTCCAGGCTCCGAGGAGAGAAAAGCCATGGCCAAGATGAGTAGTGGTGCCCTTGACCACGCAGGCTTCCTTGCCATCAAGGACACATTGACCGCAGAACTTGCTTGGGCCATCCAAGTGCAACTGGAAGAAGTGGGCGACGATGTCAAGGGAATCTCTTGGTTCTCGTCCACCGCGGAGGAGTACGCGCTGTCAAAGCAGCTGCTTGCGGCATGAGTGCTCGAAGAGGCAAGGAAGTGAAAAGCAAGTTCGATGAGGTACTTAGGCGCATGCTGCAAAAGGCGCCAGAGCCTCACGGCAAGCGAACTCCGCGATCACAAAAGTCAACCAAGAAGAAGCCCGCTTAATGCGGGCTTCTTACTTCTTGCACTTAGCGAGGCCTTGCGTAGGTGAGCCGCTTGCCATGCACCTGCTCTAGCAGCGCATCGGAACGCTCGCGGTCTGACACTTTGCGATTGTTCCAACGGTAATCGAACTCCGCCACGTACCGTTGCAAGTGTTGCTCGCCAACGTGATGGAACGTACCAACGAGACCGCGCTTCAACAGGCTGAAACTGGATTCGACGGTGTTCGAGTGATTGATGCCGTCAACGTACTGGCCGGCGCTGTGCCGCGTCACGCCATGCGAAGCGTACTCGCGGCCAGCCTTGGTGTAGCCGGAATGCTCGTCGGTCATGAGGTGTGCCGACTTGCAAACATGCTTGTTCAGCACGTCGCGCAGAGTCTTACCCGTGACAGCCGGGACGACCATGCTGCGCTTTTCGCCGTCACGCTCGACTAGTGAGACGACTTTCATCTTGTGCTGGTAGCCGCGCGCGCCTTTGCGCTGCTTCCCGTTGTTGCCCCAATAGGTCTCGTCCACTTCAACCGTGCCGCCGCCAGTGCCGAGCAGGCCAACGTGCTCTTTGTTCATGGCTTCGCGGATGCGGTGAGTCATGAACCAAGCGGACTTATAGGTGACGCCCAGCATCCGATGGATCTGGTGCGAGCTAATGGCTTTCTTGCTGGCACACATGAGATGCACGGCCATAAGCCACTTGTTGAGCGGAATCTTGCTCCGCTCAAACACGGTGCCCACGGTCACGCTGAATTGCTTGCGGCAGTCTTTGCACTTCCACAAGCCCGGACGATGGGCCTTGCCCTTCAGGGCGTAGTGATCGCCGATGCAGCCGCAGTGCGGACAAACCGGACCGTTCGGCCAGCGCAACGCTTCCAGATAGGCGCGAGCCTTATCGGCGTCTTGGAAATGCGGGGCGAACAGATCGGCAGCCATGGCTAAGCTCCTAACTTGAGCCTAGGTTAGCCGTCCGATTTGGGTTTGTCAAGTATATAATAGCCAAAAAAAAGGGCCGCCCGAAGGCGGCCCTTTTCGTGTCGCGATGACGCCGGAACCGCGCGTCAGAACTTCAGGCTGGCTTCGACGTAGCTGAAGCGGCCGTACAGGTCGTAGGTCGACGCGTCGTAGCCGTTCAGCGAGCACGACACGCACACCGGCGGGTTCTTGCCCCACAGGTTGTTGATGCCGGCGGAAACGGTCAGGTCGAAGCTGGTCGGGACCTTCCAGCTCGCACGCACGTCGTGGTAGGTCACCGCGCCGAGGCGATGCGTACCGTCCGGACGGTTCGGCGCGATCTCGTCCGGGAAGGTGCAGATCGGATAACCGGCCGCGGCGGCGCAGTCCTCCTTGAGCGGGCTGATGTAGCGCAGCTTGTAGTCCACGCTCCAGGCATTGAGGTTCCAGCCCAGGCCCAGGACCGAGGTCAGGCGCGGAATCGCGCTGTCGGTCACCTCGATGCCCACCGTGCGCGGCTCGGTCGTGCCCGCGCTGCTCTTCGCCTCGTACTGCGACACGTAGGAGCTCTGCCAGTTCGCCGTGAGCTGGCCGAAGTTCCACTGCGGGCCCTTCCACACCGCGCCGAAGTCCCAGCCGTTGGTGTCGATGCGGCCGAGGTTCAGCAGGGTGTTGTTGAAGCCGTCGATGTTGCCGGTGGCGTTGCGGTGGATGCCCTGGCAGAAGATCGAGGTATCGGTGCCGCTATCCACGCAGCGGTTGAGCTGCGTCTGCGCATCCAGCGCCTGGATCGCGTCCTTGACGTTGATGCGGTAGTAGCCCAGCGTGACGTCCAGCTTCTGCGACCACGCCGTGTTCTCCGCCCAGCCCGGGCTGTACACCGCGCCCCAGGTCAGGCTCTTCGAGGTTTCCGGCTGCAGGTTGCTGTTGCCGCCGGTGCGCACCGAGATCTGCGGGTTGGGCTGCGTGTAGCTGGCCGGCACGCCCAGCGCCGCGCAGTTGGCCGCAGTCGCCGCACTGCTGATCGGCGCCGAGCAGGGATCCTGCAGGGTGGCGTCGAAGCGCGCCGGCGAGCCGAACAGCTCGCCGATCGACGGCGCACGGAAGCCCTCCGCCCAGGTGCTGCGCAGGGTCAGGTCGTCGAACACCTGCCAACGCAGGCCGAACTTGTTGTTGGTGGTGCCGCCGAACGTCGAGTAGTCGGAATAGCGCGTGGCCGCCGACAGGTCGAGCGCCTTGAAGCCGGGCATGTCCTTCAGCAGCGGTGCGTTCAGCTCGAGGTAGTACTCGTTGATCGAGTAGCTGCCCGAGGTCGGCAGCGAAGGCACGCCGTTGGATTCGCCCGCCACCACCACCGCGTCCGGCGTGTAGGAGCCGTCGTACTTGCGGTGCTCGTAGCCGGTGGCGAACGAGAACGCGCCGGCCGGCAGGTCGAACAGCTCGCCGGACAAGTTGGCGGTCCAGCCCTTCAGCTTGTTCTCGCTGGTGTCGTGCTCGATGTACTGGATGTACTGCAGCATCGCCGGCGTGATCGTGCCGGGGCCGCCGAAGATGTTCAGCGGCACGCAACTGCCGGTGCAGTCGGCCAGCGGGCCCAGCGCGCGCTGGATGTGCGCGATGTTGTAGGTGCCGTTGACGGTCTGGGTCGCCTTGTTGGTGCTGTCGAAGAAGTTGACGTCCCAGTAGTAGTCGCGGCTGGCGAGCCCGAACGAGCCTTCCAGGCCGGTGGAGAAGTAGTAGGTGTCGACGTCCTGGCGGTACTGGCGCGGGCCGCCCTCGACCGGGCGACGGCCGATCAGGATCAGGTTGCCGGTGTTGGGATCGGCATCGAGGGTGAAGCCGAACGGGTTGTACGGGTTGGTCACGTCCACGCCAACCGTGTCGGCGAGCCCGCCGGTGCCGGCGCCGGGGCCGAGGAAGATCGGCTCGGGCGCAGCCTGGTTCAGCGACTTGCGCGTGTTGTACAGGCCCTTCACGTACCACGTGACGTTGTCGTTGATGTGGTAGCGCGCCTGCGCGAACACCGCGTTGCGCTCGCTCGGCGTCATCAGCAGGTTGTACGGCGCGAAGTTGAAGCGATCCGCGGACGTGAAGGGATGGAAGTCAGCCGGATAGCTGGCGCCGTTCGGGAACGCGCCGTTCGGGGTCACGCTGACGAAGTCGCCGACAGCGGGATCGAAGAAGACGAAACGGCCGGTCGGCGTCGCCGAGCTGCAGTTGTCGAGGCCGGTGCCGGGCACGCATTCCGCGCTGGCCTGCTTGCTCGCCGAGGCGCTGACCTCGTTCTGCTTGACATGGCTGAAGTCGACGAAGAACTCGTAGCGGTCGCCCTTGGCGCCGAACGAGGCGTCGCCGGACATGTTCTTGCCGCCCTTCAGGCTGGTGTAGTCGCCGGCATACATGTTCAAGGCGGCGCCGTTCTGCGAGCGCTTGGTGATGATGTTGACCACGCCCGCGATCGCGTCGGAGCCGTACAGCGAGGAGGCGCCGTCCTGCAGGATCTCGATGCGGTCGATGATGCTGGCCGGGATGGTGTTCAGGTCGACCGCGGCGGACACGCCCGAGGCCGAGCTCTCGTTCACCCAGCGCAGGCCGTCCACCAGGATCAGCACGCGCTTGGCGCCGAGGTGGCGCAGGTCCAGCGTGGCGGAACCGGAGCCGACGCCGCTGCCGTCCGGCGGGAAGCCGAAGTTGCCGGCGGAGTTGAACTTGGTGTTCAGCGCCGAGCCGGACGAGGTCAGCTGCTGCAGGATGTCGCCGACGCTGGTCAGGCCGGCCTTTTCGATGTCATCGGCGCCGATGGTCAGCACCGGCACCTGGGTCGCCATGTCGGCGCCCTTGATGCGCGAACCGGTGACCTCGATCACCTCGAGCTTGGTGGCCTGCTGCTGGTCCTGCGCCAGGGCCGGCGCGGCGAAAAGCGGAAGCGCGAGCAGGCCGGTGGCATGCAATGCCAGAACCAGCGAGCGGCGGCGTAGCTTGATGCTCATGGAATCCCCCGGGGGAAAAGTGGTCGACGGACGCCCGATGCCTGCATGGGCGCCGTTCGAATGTAACGAGTTTTTAATAGATGTGCCACAGGTCACATCGATGGCGCAAAAAAAGAAGGGATTTGCCTCGAAAAATGGGCATCGAAGGGGGTTCCGGGCACACCACCACGCCCGTGCCGGCCGCACGGGCGGTTCCGGGACGCTGCGGGGTGGCGGCCATGCGGCGAAGCCGGACCTGCCATACTGCGCGGCTCCGCCGCTGCCGTTCGTCCGATGCACACCCGCGATTTTCGACGTCTCGTGCCCTGGCTGCTGGTGGTCGCGCCGGCCGCGCTGGCGATGGTCCTGCGCTACGCGCTGATCGAACCGGCCGACGTCGCGCATCGCTGCGATGCCGGCACGGGCCCGTGGTGGTGCAGCCTGCGCCATGCCGCAGTGCTCGCCTTCACGCGCGGCCCCGACACCTGGTGGAGCGGCGCACCGGGCGTCAGCGCGCTCGGCTGGATCGGCACGGCCGCCCTGCTCGCCGCCGCGCTGGCGCTGCTGCGGCGGCGCACGGCCACGGCGACGCTGGCCGCCGCGCTGGGCGCGGTGGCGCTGGTGCTGTACTGCTTCCAGAGCGGGGCGCTGGCGCTGCTGGTCGGCGCGCTGGCGCTGGCACGCACGCAGGCGCGCACGCCGCCGGAGGCGGGAAAAGCGGCGGGCTGAAACCCGCCCTACGGCCCGCCCAGCGACTCGGCTGGCGCACGCAAGCGTGCGCCGCGGTCGGGCAGCAGCACGGCGGCGCAGAACGCGAGACACAGCGCCGCCCACGCCAGCGCATACGCGTTGGCCCAACCTTCCAGCGCCACCGTCAGCGCGGCCGAGGCGCCGACCCAGACGGCCAGCAGGCGCTCCTCCAGCGCCAGCGGCCGCCGCGCCGCGAGGCCGCTCAGCGCGAGCAGCGCGAAACCCGCCACCGGCGGCGCGTACAGCGGCAGCAGGAAATCGCGGTAGCGCGCATCGAAGGCCAGCAGCAGCGCGACCAGCGCGGCACCGAACAGCCAGCCGAAGCGCGCCAGCCCCAACCAGCGGCCCAGCCCGCCGCGCGCATCGCGCCGCAGCGCCGTCGCGCCGCTGTCGAGCACCAGCGCCGACGCGCCGTCGCGCAGCCAGCGCGCCAGCGCATGGGCGATCAGCGCACAGGTGACCAGCATCAGCGCCGTGCACCCAGCGGCGACGCCCCATTCGAACGGACCGCGCTCGGCCATGCCCATGTAGCGCCACTGCGCGGCCAGCGCGGCGCCGACGGCGTCGCCCGCCAGCAGCAGCACGGCGGGCGCGGCGCCACGCCGCCCGCCGCGGCGCAGCAGCGCCGGCAGCGCGAACAGCAGCGCCAGCGCTGCGCCGGCAACGGGGCCGAGCCACCAGCGCGGCACTTCGGTCACCGGCCCCTGCAGCGGAAACTTCGGCCGGTAACGCACGTCGAACAGGCCCCAGTAACCGCCGGCGGTGCCTTCCAGAGTGCGCTTCCACGGCTGGTCGAAGGCTTCGATCAGGTTGTACGGCACGCGCGCCTGCGCGGCCCAGGCGAGGAATTCGCGCACGAAGCGCGCCTCGTTCACCAGGCTCGGCACCGCGCCGGCACGCTGGCGGCCGGCGCTGGGCCAGCCGGTCTCGCCGATCAGCACCGCCTTGCCGGGAAACGCCGCGGCGACGCGCGCGCGGATGTCGCGCACGTGCGCGACCGCGTCCCGCACCGGTACGGGATCGTCTTCCCAGTACGGCAGCACGTGGATGGTGATGAAATCGACCGCGTCGGCGAGCCGCGGGTAGCGCAGCCAGAATTCCCACACGTCGGCGTAGGTGGTCGGCAGGCCGGTCGCCGTGCGCACGCGGCGGATGGCGTCGGCGAGCGTCGCCGCCGGCAGCTCGCCGCGCAGCATCACCTCGTTGCCGACGACCAGCGCGCGCACCGTGTCGCGGTACTGCCGCGCCAACGCGATGCCGGCGGCGATCTCGCGCTCGTTGGCGACCGGATCGCGCGCCAGCCACACCCCGAGCAGCACCTGCATGCCGTAGCGCCGGGCGATGCGCGGCACGGCATCCATGCCGCCGCCGACCGAGTAGGTGCGCACGCAGCCGAAGCGCGTCGACAGCGCGCGCAGGTCGCGCTCGATGCGCCCCGGCGCGATCACCGCGCGCGGATCCAGCGGCGATTCGCCCGGCTGGTGGAACGGCGTATAGGAGACGCAGGCGATGCGCCCGTCCGGCGCGTCGGCCAGCGCGACCGGACGGCCGAGGCGCCACCAGTACAGGTTGGCGGCGGCGGCGAGCAGAAGCAGCGCGAGCAGCAGCGTGCGGCGCGCAGGAACGATGGGGGACGCCATGCGGATTCCGGGTCGGGAGAACGGCCGGCGCGGCGCGCACGGTGACATGAATTTTACCTGTGCTCGGGCACGCTGCGACTAAAATGCGCGCGAATCGCGCCGCGCCGGAGAACCGTCCGCACCATGTCCGCCCGCCAGCGCCTCCATGTGCGCCTGCTGCTCACCGCCCTCGCCCTCGCCGCGCCGTTCGCCGCGGCCGACGACGACGCCGCCCAGCGCGACGTATTCCGCCAGGCCTACGCGCTGGCGCAGGACGGCGATCCCGGCTGGAAGCGCTACGCGCCGCAGCTCGAGGACTATCCGCTCTATCCCTACCTCGAAGCCGCCGCGCTGGAACACGATCTCGCGCGGGTCGACCGCGCCGCGGTCGAGGCCTACCTGACGCGCTGGCCCGACCTGATCCCTGCCGCCGAGCTGCGCCGCGACTTCCTGCAGGAACTCGCGCGCCGCCGGGACTGGGGCGACTTTCTCGCCCTCTACGATGGCCGCGGCGGCGACACGCTGGCCTGCGCCGCGCTGCAGGCGCGCCTCGCCCAGGGCGCGACGCTGGACTTCGAACGCGACCTCGCCGCGCTGTGGCAGCAACCGCGCCTGCCCGACGCCTGCGATCCGGTACTGGACTGGGCGCGCCAGCGCGGCCTGCTGACCGGCGAGCGCGTGTGGGCGCGCATCGAACGCGCCGCCGGCGCGGGCGCGGCGGGCACCGTCGCCGCGCTGGCGCCGTGGCTGCCCGCCGACGAGCAGGACGCCGCGCGCCGCATCGCCGACGCGCTGCGCGACCCGGCCGCCGCGATGGCCGCTGCGACGGCCTGGCCGGACGCGCCGCGCAGCCGCATGGCGGTGGCGCTGGGCATGCCGCGCCTCGCGCGCAGCGACAGCGGCCGCGCCGAGGCCGCCTGGAATGCGCTGGCGCCGCGCTTCGCCTTCCCCGCCGCCGAGCGCGACCGCATCCTCGCCGCGATCGCGCTGTATCGCGCCACCGACTTCGACGACGACGCGGCGGCGCGCCTGGCCGCACTGCCGGCCGACGCGCAGACCGACGCCACCCGCGAATGGCGCGTGCGCGTGGCGCTGGCCGCCCGCGATTGGAGCGGCGCGCTGGCGGCACTCGACGCGCTCTCGCCCACGCAGGCGCAGGACGCCGAGTGGCGCTACCTGCGCGCGCGCGTGCTCGACGCGCTCGGCCGCAAGGACGAAGCGCGACCGCTGTACGAGGCGCTGGCGCGCGATGCGAACTTCTACGGCTTCCTCGCCGCCGACCGCGTCGGCGCACCCTATGCGATCTGCCCCGAAACCCTCGCCGCGGACGACGCCGGTACGCAGCGCGTGCTCGCCCTGCCCGGCATGCGGCGCGCGTTCGAGTTCCATGCGCTGGACCTGCTGCCGCAGGCGCGGCGCGAATGGGCGCGCGCGTGGGAGGCGCTCGACCCGGCCGGTCGCCGCCTCGCCGCCGACCTCGCCTACCGGCGCGGCTGGTACGACCGCGCCCTGTTCGCGTTCAGCAGCGGCGACGCGCTGCGCCTGTACGAGCAGCGCTTCCCGCTGGCGCGCGAGCAGCGCGTGCTGCGCGAATCGCGCGCGGCCGGCATCGACCCGGCCTGGGCCTACGCGATCATCCGCGCCGAGAGCGCATGGGTCGCCGACGCGCGTTCCGGCGCCGACGCGCGCGGCCTGATGCAACTGCTGCCGAAGACCGCCGAACAGCTGGCGCACGCCGCAACGCTGCCCTACGCCGGCCCCGATTCGCTGTTCGATCCAGCCGTGAACATCCCGCTCGGCACGCGCTACCTGGCGCGGCTGGAACAGCGCTACGGCAACCCGTGGCTGGCCAGCGCCGCCTACAACGCCGGGCCCGACCTGCTGAACCGCTGGCTGTCCACGCGCGGCGACCTGCCGCCGGACCTGTTCATCGCCACCATCCCGTATCGCGAGACGCGCGAGTACGTCGCGCGCATCCTCGCCTTCAGCGTGATCTACGACTGGCGCATGCACGGCCAGGCGCTGGCGCTGTCCACGCGCATGCCGGCATCCGGCCAGGACTACGCGCCACCCACCGCCGACGCCGCGCGCAGGCCGGTGGTGTGCCCGGCGCCGCCGGCGGCGGAAAGCGCGGGCAGCGCGGTGACGCAGCGGCCCTAGCGTCCCGGACGCACCGAATCCGCGCTGCGGACGCACGGAACCGCGCACGCGCCGCCCCTGCCGTCGCCGGAACGGAATCCGCCGTTTCCTTGACGCAGCGCGGCGAAATGCGCGCGCCGTTCGCGGCAGGCTCGCGCGGACGCCGCCGGCCGGCGCGCGCTTGCCGCCGCGACCGCCGCGGCTCATCCTTGCCGCGCCGCAGCGCGCCTTGCGCGCGGCGCGGCACGGAATCCGCCATGTCGTCGGCGCATTCACGGAGGGGTACGCAGATGCCCGCACTACGACTGCTCGTCCTCGGCGGCACCGGCTTCGTCGGCAGCCACCTGCTGCCGCGCCTCGCCGCCGACGGCCACGCGATCACCGTGCTCTCGCGCAACCGCGAGCAGCACCTCGAATTGACCGTGCTGCCGCAGGTGCGCGTGGTCAGCGCCGACGTCTACGACCGCGCCGCGCTGGCGCGCCACCTCGGCAAGGCCGACGTCGCGCTGAACCTGGTCGGCATCCTCAACGAGACGCGCGGCCAGAGCTTCCGCCGCGTCCACGTCGAGCTGACCCATACCCTGGTCGACGCCTGCCGGCAGATGGGCGTGCCGCGGCTGGTGCAGATGAGCGCGCTGAAGGCCGGCCAAGGCGAATCGAAGTACTTACGGACGCGCGGCGAAGCGGAAACGGAGGTGAAGCAGTCCGGGCTCGCCTGGACGCTGCTGCAGTCCGCGGTGATCTTCGGCCACGGCGACGGCCTGGTGACGCGCTTCGCCGGCCTGCTGCGCATCGCGCCGGTGCTGCCGCTGGCGCGGCCGCACGCGAAGATGGCGCCGGTGTACGTCGGCGACGTGGTCGAGGCGATCGCGCGCTGCGTGGCCGCCCCGCGCGAAACCGCGGGGCGCACCTTCGAGCTGTACGGGCCCGACGTGCTGACGCTCGGCGAAATCGTGCGCCTGATCCGCGACGCGATGGGCGTGCGCCGCGCGGTGCTCGGGCTGCCGGACGCGCTCGGCCGGTTGCAGGCCGCGGTCGCCGGATGCCTGCCGGGCAAGCCGTTCTCGCTGGACAACTTCCGCTCGCTGCTGACCGATTCGGTCGGCAGCGTCGACGGCCTCGCCGCGCTCGGCATCGCGCCGCACCGCTTCGCGCCGATGCTGCCGGCGCTGCTGCACGACCGCGGCCGGCAGGCGCGCATCGAGGCGGCACGCGCCACGCTGCGCAGCTAGCAGACCTTTGTCCGGGCCGCCATGCCCGCGAAAGCGGGACTGCGCAGGCAGGAAGCCGTAGCGAACGCCGAAGGCGGCCCAACGGGCACGCCGCAGGAGCGGCGTGTCATCCATCCCGCCATCTTCAATGGATGCCCGCTTTCGCGGACATGACGTCAGTCGATTCGTGCAGGCGCTCGCTGGCGCAGGCGGCGTGGAGCCAAGGATCTTGGGCGCGGATCTGCGCGGACCGACGCGGATGAGCGCGGATGGAGACCGGGCTTTATCCGCGCCGATCCGCGCCGATCCGCGTCCAGGAATCTCTTCGGGGCAGCAATCAACGCATGGCACAATCGCGCCATGCGCATCTATCTGGTCGGCGGCGCGGTCCGCGACAGGCTGCTGGGACGCACGGTCACCGACCGCGACTACGTCGTCGTCGGCGCACGCCCCGAGGACATGCTGGCGCAAGGCTACAAGCCGGTCGGCAAGGACTTCCCGGTGTTCCTGCATCCGCAAACCGGCGAGGAGTACGCGCTGGCGCGCACCGAGCGCAAGACCGGCCGCGGCTACCACGGCTTCGCCTTCCACGCCGATCCGTCGGTGACGCTGGAACAGGACCTCGAGCGCCGCGACCTCACCATCAACGCCATGGCCGAGGACGAGCACGGCGCGCGGGTCGATCCGTTCGGCGGCGCGCGCGATCTCGAAGCGCGCGTGCTGCGTCACGTCTCGCCGGCATTCGTCGAGGACCCGGTGCGCGTGCTGCGCGTGGCGCGCTTCGCCGCGCGCTACGCGCCGCTCGGCTTCGGCGTCGCCGAAGAAACGCTGGCGCTGATGCGCGCCATGGTCGCCGACGGCGAGGTCGATCACCTGGTGCCCGAGCGGGTGTGGGCGGAGACGCAGAAGGCGCTGGCCGAGCCGCAGCCGTCGGCGTTCCTGCGCACGCTGCGCGCGTGCGGCGCGCTGGCCGCGCTGTTCCCCGAAGTCGACGCGCTGTACGGCGTGCCGCAGCGCGCGGAATTCCACCCCGAGGTCGACACCGGCGTGCACATGGAGCTGGTGCTGGACGCCGCCGCGCGGCTGGCGCCCGGCGACGCACGCGTCGGCTTCTGCGCGTTCGCGCACGACCTCGGCAAGGCGCTGACGCCGAAGCACGAGCTGCCGCGCCACGTGATGCACGAGCAGCGCGGCGTCGCGCCGTTGCGCGCGCTGTGCGCGCGCCTGAAGGTACCGGCCGACTACGCCGCGCTGGCCGAGCTGGTCTGCCGCCATCACCTGGTCGCGCACCGCGCGCTGGAACTGAAGCCCGGCACCGTGCTGGAACTGCTGGAGCAGCTCGACGCATTCCGCCGCGGCGAGCGGCTGGAAACCTTCCTGCAGGCCTGCGAGGCCGACAAGCGCGGCCGCCTCGGCCTGGCCGACGCCGCCTACCTGCAGGCCGACTACCTGCGCGCCGCCTTCGCCGCCGCCGCGGCGGTCAAGGCCGCGCCGTTCGTGGCGGACGGCCTGAACGGACCCGCCATCGCCGAAGCGATGCGCAAGGCGCGGCTGGCGGCGATCGTCGCCGTGCCGCGCCCATGTTCGAACTCCGGGTAGTTGTTCACGACCCGTGAATCCGCGAAGAAGCAGAAGGCGCAGATCAATCCATCAAATCATGGCTACCTTCCAGCGACGCCCATCGCAATCACCATTCCGGGATTTTCTACTGCCGCCCTGATTTCTTGCGGTCTTCGTACCCTGGATACTGCATCTCGCTCAGTATCCTGTCGGAATCGAAGGTAAAAAACGTATAGATGACTCGCCGCATTCCCGGCAGCAAGCTTTCCCCCATGTAGTCGTATTCGAGCTCTGACGTGCCATCTGACTTGGTCATCCACCCAGCCGGCTTGCCCAGCTTCTTGACCACCTCGGCTTTAGTGGTGGCACCCACGCGGAATGCGGAAAATCTTTTCGGAGTAAAATTGATACGCCCGCTATCTATTTCTGCTTGGCTCGGAGTCCCGAGAAACAAGCCGCCAGAGCCAGGGTAAGGATCGGGCGACTGACGTGGGGCAACGGCACAGGCCGTCAACAAGGCACATAAGGCCACGGCTATCGTCGATTTCAAGACATCCTCCTTTGTCGTCTTCACCAAATCATCCGAATTGACGTGGAACGCACCTTCACCCGCTGCTTCAGCGATACCAGTGCACCACTGCGTGTCGGGGCTGCGCCACAACGACCACATCGCCGGCGATGCGGTGCTTCAGCACGATGCCGCGATAGAGCAGCATGCCGACCAGTTCGTGCAGCGCCGCCTCGGATTTCTGCAGCGCGCCGCTCTGCGGCAGCGCGTCGCCGAGGCCTTGCGGCGGCAGGTAGCGGAAGTCGGCGGGGAAGCCGCAGGCATCGAAGCCGACGGCGCGGAAGGCCAGCAGCGCGCGCGGCATGTGCAGCGCCGAAGTGACCAGCCAGATGCGTGCGGGCACGCCGTCCAGGCGGCGCGTGTTCAGCGCGTTTCCCCAGGTGGTCTGCGAGCGCGTCTCGGTGCGGATCGCCGCCGACGGCACACCCAGCTTCATCGCGAAATGCGCCAGCAGCGTGGCTTCGGCGAGATCGAATGGGCCACCGCCGCTGACCACCAGCGTGGCGCCGGGCGTCGCGCGCCACAGATCCACCGCGGCGAGCAGGCGCCGCACGCTGGCGGTGGACAGCACGCTGGCGTCGTCCGGCCCCAGCGCGGCATGCTCCATGCCGCCGGCCAGCACGACGATGGTGGCCGGGTGCGGCGCCTGACACCGCGATGGCCGCGGCGCGCGCGCCTCGATCGCACCGACCAGCGCGTTGGCGCCGAGCGGCGTCATCAGCGCGTAGCACAGCAGCTCCAGCGCAAGACCGGACCACAGCGCCCAGCGCGGCAGGCGCCGGCGCGCCAGCCACAGCAGCAGCGCCAGCAGCAGGCCGGCGCCCAGCGGCGACAGCAGCACGTCGGGAAACGCCTGCATCACAGCCGGTGACCCTGGTCGGCCAGCAGCACCTCGGCGGGCAGCGCCAGCATGTCGAGGCCGCGCGCGAACAGCATCACCTGGAAGCGCTCGCCCATCTCGCCGGGCAGGGTCAGGCGCTTGGCCTCCTGCGCGAGGCGGTAGCGCGCGGCTTCGTCCGGCGCCGCCGCGCCGGCCGCGCTGAACGCATCGGCGAGCCCGCTGGCGATCAGGAACTGCGCCTGCGGCAGGTAGGCGCCGACGCTGAAGCCGGCGCTGTTGCCGGCCTCGGCCAGCGCGGTGAAGTCGACGAACGCGGTGAGGTCCTGCAGGCCCGGCATCCAGTACGGATCGGCGTGCGCGCGGTGCCGGTAGTGCGCGACCAGCGTGCCGTCGCTGCGCTCGGCGAGGTAGTACTCGCGGCGCGGATAGCCGTAGTCGACGAACAGCATCATGCCGGCCTCGAGCGCGCCGGCTACCGCCTGCATCCAGTACGGCAACTGCGGCAGCAGCTCGGAGCGGTAGCCGTCGGCGAACGCTTGGCCGAGGTCGGCCTCGAGGTGGCGCACCGCGCCGGCGACCAGCGCGTCGGCGGGACGGTCGACGCGCGCGAAGCGGCCCTCGCCGTCCAGCGCCACGCATTCCTCCAGCACCTCGCCGTGACGCACGGTGAAGCGCGTGGCCGGCAGCGCGTCGATCACCTCGTTGGCGAACAGCACGCCGCGCCACGCGTCTTCCGGCGGACGATCCAGCCACGCCGCGCGCGCCGCCAGCGCCGCCGGCAGCGCCGCGCGCAGCCGCGCCTGCTGGCGCTCGCGCAGGTCGGCGCTGGGTTCGAGGATCAGGTAGCGGCGCGGCAGCGTGTCCGCTTCGGCGAACGCGCGCAGCGCGGCCTCGGCGAACGCGCCGCTGCCGCCGCCGAGTTCGAGGAAATCGGCGTCCGCGCCCAGCGCGCGCAGCGCCGGCAGCACCGCGTTGACCGCGCAGCGCGCGAACAGCTCGCCGAGTTCCGGCGCGGTGACGAAGTCGCCCTCGGCGCCGAACTTGGTGCGCCCGGCGCTGTAGTAGCCCAGCCCCGGCGCGTACAGGCAGCGCTCCATGAAGCGCGAGAACGGGATGTGTCCGTGCGCGGCAATCTCCTCGCGCAACTGGTCGCGCAGGCGCCGGGACAGGGCGCGCTCGTCGGCGTCGGGTTCGGGCAGTGGGGTGGACACGGCTGGATTTCGTCGCCGCGATGTGCGGCAATCACCGGCGCTTGGCGCGAGGGCCGCAAGCATAACAGGCCGTTTGCCGGAGGAAGCCCATGCCCGAACCTGCCCATCCGCGCCCGGTCGTGCTGGTCACCGGCGCCGCCCGCCGCGTCGGCGCGACCATCGCGCGCACGCTGCACGCGGCCGGCTACGACCTCGCCGTGCACTGCCGGCGCTCGCGCGACGAGCAGGACGCGCTGATCGCCGAACTGGAGGCCGCGCGCGCCGGTTCGACGCTGGCCCTGCAGGCGGAGCTGGCCGACACCGATCGCCTGCCCGCGCTGGTCGAAGCGGTCGCGGCGCGCTTCGGCCGTCTCGACGGGCTGGTCAACAACGCCTCCGCGTTCTATCCGACGCCGCCCGGCACGGTCACGCCGCAGCAATGGCAGGAGCTGTTCGCCAGCAACGCCAAGGCGCCGTTCTTCCTGGTGCAGGCCGCGCTGCCGCAGCTGCGCGCGGCGCGCGGCGCGGTGGTCAACCTGGTCGACATCTACGCCGAGCGGCCGCTGGCCAACCACGCCGTGTACTGCATGGCCAAGGCGGCGCTGGCGATGATGACGCTGGCGCTGGCGCGCGACCTCGGCCCCGAGGTGCGCGTCAACGGCGTCGCGCCCGGCGCGGTGCTGTGGCCGGAGGCCGGCAAGGCAACGGCCGAACGCGAGGCGCTGCTGGCGCGCACGCCGCTGGGCCGCGCCGGCACGCCTGAGGACGTCGCCGGCGCCGTGCTGTGGCTGCTGCGCGACGCCAGCTACGTCACCGGCGAGATCGTGCGCGTGGACGGCGGACGCGCGCTGGCGATGTGAGCGCGCCCGCGCGCGGAAACACCGCGCACGGGCGTGGCGTGCGCTGCGCGCGCGTCATCCATGCACCACGCCACGCGCGGCGCGGACGCATGTTCAACCGTCCAGCGAGGCCGGATACAGCGGCTCCGTTTCATGCGGAAACGCCGCCCACAGCTCGGCGAGGGTCCTGCCGCTGACGGGATGGCGCAGCTCCGGCGCGATGTCGGCCAGCGGCTTCAGCACGAACGCGTGGGCGAGCTCCCTGCGCGGGATTTCCAGATGGCCGGGGCCGCGCAGCACCGCGTCGTCGTACAGCACGATGTCGACGTCGAGCGTGCGGCTGGAATAGCGCGGCACGTCGCGGCGGCGGCCGTGACGGTCCTCCAGCGCGTGCAGCCAGGCGTCCAGCGCGAGCGGGTCGAGGTCGGCGTCGAGGCCGACGGCGAGGTTGAGGAAGTCCGGGCCCTCGAAACCGACCGCGGGCGTGCGGTACGCGGGCGAAACGGTCAGCGCGCCGAAGCGCGCGGCGAGCTCGTCCAGCGCCGCGCGCAGGTGGCGTTGCGGTTCGAGGTTGGAGCCGAGGCTGAGCCAGGCGCGCGCCATCGCCTAACCCGGGCGCACGCCGCGCTCGATGTGCACGCCCACCGCCTTCGCGCCGCGCACCGCGCCTGGCTTGGAGAGCTTCAGGCGCACCCAGGCCACGCCGAACTCGTCGCGGACGATCGCCGCGCAGCGCTCGGCCAGCGTCTCCACCAGCTGGAAGCTGGAACCTTCGACGAAGCCGATCAGGCGCTTCGACACCGCCTTGTAGTCGAGCGTGTCCTCGATGCGGTCGCTGGCCGCCGGCTTCGTGTTGTCGAACGCCATCTCGATGTCCAGCGCCACGGTCTGGCGCACGCGGCGCTCCCAGTCGTAGATGCCGATGACGGTGTCGATGCGCAGGTCTTCGATGAAGACGATGTCCATGGGGTGATGTCCGCCGTATTCGATAAGGGTGCGCCCATGCCCACGGGAGGCGCACCTCCGCAACCCCGCGCGCGCCGATGAAACCGGCGCGAGCCGCCCCCCTCGACTCAAGGAGCCCCGGAAAATGCGGCGCACGCCCCGCGCCCACGCGCCGGCCGCCTCGACCGAGGCGATGATGTCATGCGGCGACCGCCGGCAGCGACGCCAGCTCCCAGCGCGGGAACACGCGGATCGCGGCGTCCTGGTGCTGGCCCGCGGCGAGGCGCAGCGCGCCGGCCAGCGCGATCATCGCGCCGTTGTCGGTGCAGAACTCCAGGCGCGGGAAGCAGGCGCGGAAGCCTTCGCGCGCGCCCGCCTCGGCAAGCTGCGCGCGCAGGCGGCGATTGGCGCCGACGCCGCCGGCGATCACCAGGGTGCGCGCGCCGGTCGCCTCCAGCGCGCGCCGGCACTTGATGGTCAGCGTGTCGACGATCGCCTCCTCGAAGGCGCGGGCGATGTCGGCGCGGGTCTGCTCGCCGCCGTCGCTGTCCCGCCAGGCCAGCAGCACCTGGGTCTTCAGGCCGGAGAAGCTGAAGTCCAGCCCGGGCCGGTCGGTCATCGGCCGCGCGAAGCGGTAGGCGCCGGCGCGCCCCTGCTCGGCCAGCCTGGCCAGCGTCGGGCCGCCCGGATAGGGCAGGCCCATCAGCTTGGCGGTCTTGTCGAAAGCCTCGCCGGCGGCATCGTCCAGGGTGTCGCCGAGCAGGCGGTACTGGCCGATCCCGGCCACGTGCACCAGCATCGAGTGGCCGCCGGACACCAGCAGGGCCACGAACGGCGGCGCCGGCGGGTCCGGCTCCAGCAGCGGCGCCAGCAGGTGCCCTTCCATGTGGTGCACGCCGATCGCCGGCACGTCCAGCGCCCAGGCCAGGGCGCGCGCGCAGGCGGCGCCGACCAGCAGCGCCCCGACCAGGCCGGGGCCGGCGGTGTAGGCGACCCCGCCCAGCTCGCGCAGGCCGAGGCCGGCCGCGGCCACGGTTTCGCGCACCAGCGGCAACAGCTTGCGCACGTGGTCGCGACTGGCCAGCTCCGGCACCACCCCGCCGTAGTCGGCATGCAGGCGGATCTGGCTGTACAGCCGGTGCGCCAGCAGCCCGCGGCCGGGGGCGTAGACGGCCACCCCGGTCTCGTCGCAGGAGGATTCGATGCCCAATACGGGTTTTGAAACTGTCCGGTCGCTCACGCTATACTTTGCGGCTCGCCCCTTCGGAAGGGGCAAGTTTACCAGCGGAGAGACCATGCCCAACGTCAAGGTTCGCGAGAACGAGCCGTTCGAGATCGCCCTGCGCCGCTTCAAGCGCACCTGCGAGAAGGCCGGCGTTCTGGCCGAGACCCGCAAGCGCGAGTTCTACGAGAAGCCGACCCAGGAACGCAAGCGCAAGCGCGCCGCGGCGGTGAAGCGCCACCTGCGCCGCCTGTCGCGCGAAACCGCGCGCCGCACGCGCCTGTACTGAGTCCAGGTTTCGCCTTCTCCGCTGGCCGGTGCCCGGCGGGTGCCGGCTTTTGCGTCTCGAGGATTCCCGCGCCATGTCGCTGAAGGACCGCCTCAACGAGGACATGAAGACCGCCCTCAAGGCCGGCGACAAGTCGCGCCTGGGCGTGATTCGCCTGATCGGCGCCGCGGTCAAGCAGCGCGAGGTGGACGAGCGCATCGCGCTCGACGACGCCCAGGTGCTGGCGGTCATGGAGAAGATGCTCAAGCAGCGCCGCGACTCGCTGGCGCAGTTCGAGCAGGCCGGCCGCAGCGACCTGGCCGCGCAGGAAAGCTTCGAGATCGGCGTGATCGAGGCCTACCTGCCGGCCAAGCTGTCCGACGCCGAGCTGGACCGGCTGATCGACGCCGCCATCGCCGAATCCGGCGCGGCCTCCGCCCGCGACATGGGCAAGGTGATGGCGATCGTCAAGGACAGGGCCGCCGGCCGCGCCGACATGGGGCAGGTTTCCAAGCGGGTGAAGGACAAGCTGGCGGGTTGAGTCGCATCCCCCGCAAGCAGCGAACGCCGCCTGCGGGCGGCGTTTTCGTTCGGTGCGGACCGCGCCACGGGCGCGGCGCTTTTCCGGCCCCGGCATGGCATGCTTGACCGATCATGCGCGGCCGCATCCCCGACCAGTTCATCGACGACCTGCTCGCCCGCGTCGACATCGTCGACGTGATCGAGCGGCGCGTGCCGCTGAAGAAGGCGGGGCGCGAGTGGACCGCGCGCTGCCCGTTCCACGACGAGCGCTCGCCGTCGTTCTACGTCAGCCCGGTCAAGCAGTTCTTCCACTGCTTCGGCTGCGGCGCGCACGGCAGTGCGATCAAGTTCCTGATGGACTACGAGCGCCTGGAATTCCAGGACGCGGTCGAGGAACTGGCGCAGTCGGTCGGCCTGAAGGTGCCCTACGAAGGCGGCGCCGAGCGCCCGCGCGAGGACAAGACCGACCTCTACACGCTGCTCGACGCCGCCGCCGCGTTCTACGAGGCGGAGCTGCCGAAGCACGCCGAGGCGCAGGCCTACTGCAAGCGCCGCGGCCTCGACGCCGAGACGATCAAGCGCTTCCGCATCGGCTGGGCGCCGGGCGGCTGGGACGGCGTGCTGAAGAAGCTCGGCACCACGCCGCAGCGCGCCAAGCTGCTGGACGAGGCCGGCATGGTGTCCAGCAACGAACGCGGCAAGTACGACCGTTTCCGCGAACGCCTGATGTTCCCGATCCTCGACCGCCGCGGCCGCGTGATCGCATTCGGCGGAAGGATCCTCCCCAGCGCCAACCCCGCGCGCGAAGCCCACGAAGCGGGCGCTCCCGCCGCCACTTCCCCCAAGAAGGGCGACGGCCCGAAATACCTCAACTCGCCGGAAACGCCGCTGTTCCACAAGGGCCGCGAGCTGTTCGCGCTGTGGCAGGTGAAGCAGGCCAACACCAAACTGGACAAGCTGTTGGTGGTGGAAGGCTACATGGACGTGATCGCGCTGCATCAGGCCGGCCTGCCGATCGCGGTGGCGACGCTCGGCACCGCGACCACGCACGACCACGCCGAGCTGCTGTTCCGCGCCGCGCCGGACGTCTATTTCTGCTTCGACGGCGACCGCGCCGGCCGCTCGGCGGCGTGGCGCGCGCTGGAATCGGTGCTGCCGCGCCTGCGCGACGGCCGCCAGGCGTACTTCCTGTTCCTGCCCGAGGGCGAGGATCCGGACACGCTGGTACGCAAGGAAGGCAAGGACGGTTTCGAGCAGCGCCTGAAGCAAGCGATGCCGCTGTCGGACTACTTCTTCGAGGAACTGGCGCACGACGTCAACATGGCCAGCCTCGACGGCCGCGCGCGCCTGGCCGAACGCGCCAGGCCGCTGCTGGCGCGCCTGCCCGACGGCGCGTTCCGCGACCTGATGGTCCAGGAGCTCAGCAAGCGCACCGGCGTGCACGCGGCCGCGGTCGGCGGCGCCGCGGCCGCGCCGGCGGCGCGCGCCGCGCCGCGCGCGGTCGCCAAGCGCAGCCTGGTGCGCAGCGTGATCACGCTGCTGCTGGCGCAGCCGAAGCTGGCCGAGCTGGCCGCGCCGCCCTACCCGTTCGCGGCGCTGGACAAGCCCGGCATCGGCCTGCTGATCGAACTGCTGGAGATCGCGCGCGCGCGGCCGGGCCTGACCACGGCGACGCTGCTCGAACATTTCGCCGATCGCGCCGAAGCGCCCGCGCTGCACAAGCTCGCGGTGGTCGAATTCCCCGGCGACGGCGACGACGCCCTGCGCACCGAGTTCCTGGGCGGCCTGCAGCGGCTGGCCGAGGAATCCAACCAGCAGCGTCTCCTCGGCATCCAGGACAAGATCCGCCGCGAAGGGCTGGCCGCGCTCAGCGCGGAGGAAAAGGCCGAATACCAGGCGCTGGCGCTGAAGAAGAAGAACCAGGACCTCGCACGCCAGAGCAGGACCTAGGGTCGGCCACGCCGCAGTCCGCCGGATGGGCTTCGCGGCACTCGATCCATCCCGCGCGAAGGCGCGCGACGGCGCCTTCGCCGAGACAGGCCGGAGACGGCCATGTGCCGGCCGCCCCGGCCGCGTGGCTCAGTGGGGCCGCCGCGTCGCGGACTCGCCCGACGCCATCTTGCGCTCCTTCCCGCCGCCGAACATCTGCGGGTAGACGATGCCCTGGCTGAACGCGCCGAAGTGCTTGCGCGTGATGTCGTGCACCTGCTCCGCGGTGGTGGCGTTCGTCCAGTCGCGTTGCAGCTCGAACATCACCTGCTGCCAGGTCACCGGGATCGCGCCGGCGAGCATCATGCGCTGCACGGCGATCTCGTGGGCCTCGCTGGTCGGCGCGCCGCCGGTGTCGGTGACCGGATACGCCCGGTAGCCGTCGCCGATCGCCGACAGCGTCGTGTAGGTCAGTCCGACATGCGACCACAATCCCGCGATCAGCAGCTTGTTGCGCTTGGTCTTCTTTACCGCAGCGAGCACCTTCTCGTCACGCCACGCATCCAGCGCAGTGCGGTCGATCGTGGGCACGTCGGACGGCAGCACCGCCTGCAGATCCATGAACAGCGGACCGTTGATCGAATTCGAGGCCAGCGTGCTGACCACGATCGGCAGATTGAAGGTTTCCGCCGCCCGCGTCAGCGCGACGACATTGTTGATGACGACATCGCGATCGCGCGACTTGACCGCGAAGAGCATCTGCGCCTGGTAGTCGAGCAGCAGCAGAGCGCAGTTGGAGGGTTCCAGCAACTCGAAATTATTGGACTGTGTTGGCATGACGGATTCTCCGGCAATTTCGACGCCGCATCGGTAGGATTCACAGCGGCACGCCGAAAGCTACACCAACGCAAACACGCTGCCATCGACGCATCGATCATGCCCGCGCCGCGCGATCGCCGCACAATCGAGGAAACGATTCAGCGCGCGCTCGGGAAGATAAACGCGGCGTGAGAAAGGCGTAACGCCAACATCAGAAATACCGAAATCCCGGCGCGTCGCGCCGCGCGCACGTGTTCGTGCAGCAACACAAGTTCACACGCGCTCGCCGCGAGGCTCGAAGCGCTTCACCGCCGCTCCGGCATCGCGATGCGCGCGCTCCGCGGCGGCGAGGTGACGCGCGATCGCCAGCCCCAGCACGCACAGCGCGGCGACGTAGTGCGCCGGCGCCAGCGGCACGCGCGCGATCATCAGCGCCACCGCCAGCGGCGTCAGCCCGCCGAACACGGCGTAGGCGACGTTGTAGGCGAAGGCGACGCCGGAGAAGCGCACCGCGGCCGGAAACGCGCGCACCATCACCACCGGCACCACGCCGACCACGCCGACGCAGAAGCCGGCCGCGGCGTACAGCGCGAACAGTCGTTGCGGCGCCGCGCCGAGGCCGAGATACAGCGCATACACCGCGACCAGCAGCGCCGCGCAGCCGAGCCGCAGCGCGCGCGCCGCGCCCATGCGGTCGGCCAGCGCGCCGAACGCGACGCAGCCCAGCGCCAGCGCCAGCGTGGCGAGACTGTTGGCCTCCAGCGCGCGCGCCGGCGCGAAGCTGTACAGCTTCTGCAGCAGCGTCGGCGTCATCAGGATCACCACCACGATCGCGGCGGTCAGCACCCAGGTCAGCAGCATCGACAGCGCGACCGCCCGGCCGTGGCCGCGCAGCACCTCGCGCAGCGGCAGTCCGCGCACCAGTCCCCGGCGCGCGCGCAGCACCTCGAACACCGGCGTCTCCGCCAGCCAGCGGCGCAGGAACACGGCGAAGAAGCCGAACACGCCGCCGAGCAGGAACGGGATGCGCCAGGCGAACGCCAGCACGTCGTGCGGCGCATACGCCTTGGTGACCGCAGTCGCCACCAGCGAGCCCAGCAGGATGCCGAGCGTCAGTCCCGCGGTCAGCGTGCCGCAGGCGAAGCCGACGCGGCGCGCGGGCACGTGCTCGGCGACGAACACCCACGCGCCCGGCACTTCGCCGCCGACCGCCGCGCCCTGCAGGACGCGCAGCGCGAGCAGCGCCAGCGGCGCGGCGTAGCCGACGACGGCATAGGTCGGCAGCAGGCCGATCAGCAGCGTCGGCACCGCCATCAGGAACACGCTCAGCGTGAACATGCGCTTGCGTCCGCCGCGGTCGCCGAAGTGCGCCATCACCACGCCGCCCAGCGGCCGCGCCAGGTAGCCGGCGGCGAACAGGCCGAACGCCTGCAGCTGGCGCAGCCAGTCGGGCGTGTCGGGCGGAAAGAACAGTTGCCCGATCGTCGCGGTGAAGTAGACGAAGATGATGAAGTCGTAGAACTCGAGCGCGCCGCCGAGCGACGCCAGCGCCAGCGTCTTCAGGTCGCGGCGGTCGAGCGGGCGTTCGGCGGGCGGCGCGCCGGCGGTCTCGCGGGTCATCGGCAACGCGGCCTCAGAGCATCTTCGCCAGCCGCTTGCCGATGCTCTCCGGCGTGTCGGTGGGCGCGAAACGCTCGAGCACGCGGCCGTCGCCGTCGACCAGGAACTTGGTGAAGTTCCATTTGATCGCCTCGCTGCCGAGCACGCCTTTCGCTTCCTTCTTCAGGAACCGGTACAGCGGATGCGCGCCGCCGCCGTTGACCTCGATCTTGGCGAACATCGGGAAGCTGACGTCGTAGTTCAGCGAGCAGAAGTTCCTGATCTCGGCCTCGTCGCCCGGCTCCTGGTGGCCGAACTGGTCGCAGGGGAAGCCCAGCACGACCAGCCCCTTGTCCTTGTATTGCCGGTACAGCGCCTCCAGCCCGGCGTACTGCGGGGTGAAGCCGCACTTGGAGGCGACGTTGACGATCAGCAGCGTCTTGCCGCGGTAGGCGTCGAGTTTCCGCTCGGCGCCGTCGATGGTGGTGGCGCTGAAATCGTGGACGCTGGCCATGGCGCGCTCCGGCAGGGACGGATCGCGCTAGTTAGCCACCGCCGCGCGCGTTTGGGAAGCGCGCCGGCCGCGCCGCGGGCGCACCGCTAGAATGCCGCTGGCATGCGCGCGCTCCGCTACCGCCCCGACCCGTTCACGCTCGCCCTGCTGGCGACGGTCGTGCTGGCCACGCTGCTGCCGCCGCGCGGCGCCGTCGCGACGGGCTTCGACCGCGCCACCGACGCCGCGATCGCGCTGCTGTTCTTCCTGCACGGCGCGCGGCTCGCGCGCGCGGCGATCGTCGCCGGCATCATGCACTGGCGCCTGCACCTGGCGATCCTCGCCAGCACCTTCCTGCTGTTCCCGCTGCTCGGTCTTGCGCTGAGGCCGCTGGCCGGGGCGCTGCTGACGCCGGAGCTGTACGCGGGCGTGCTGTTCCTGTGCGCGCTGCCGTCGACGGTGCAGTCCTCGATCGCGTTCACCTCGCTGGCCGGCGGCAACGTGCCGGCCGCGGTGTGCGCGGCGTCGGCGTCCAACCTGCTGGGCATCTTGCTGACGCCGCTGCTGACCGGCGCGCTGCTGGCGGCGCGCGGCGGGCCGGCCGCGCCGCTGACGGCGGTGCGCGACATCGTGCTGCTGTTGCTGGTGCCGTTCGCCGCCGGCCACCTGCTGCGGCCGTGGCTGGGCGGCTGGGCCGAGCGCCATCGCCGCCTGCTGCGCTACACCGACCAGGGCACGGTGCTGCTGGTGGTCTACAGCGCGTTCGGCGCCGCGGTGGCGGGCGGCCTGTGGCGCGACACGCCGCCGCGCGCGCTGGCCGGCACGCTCGCCATCGCCGCGCTGCTGCTGGCGGCCGCGCTCGGCCTGACCGCCTTCGCCGGGCGTCGGCTCGGCTTCGACCGCGCCGACCGCATCACCCTGCTGTTCTGCGGCTCGAAGAAGAGCCTGGCCAGCGGCGTGCCGATGGCGAAGCTGCTGTTCGCCGGCCAGGCCGCGGGGCTCGGCGCGATCGTGCTGCCGGTGATGGTGTTCCACCAGTTGCAGTTGATGGTGTGCGCGGCGATCGCGCAACGCTACGCCGCGCAGGCGCGGCGCGCGCCGACGCCGGCCGAAACCGAGGAAGCCGCCGATCTCGCCGACTGAGCGCGGGCTCAGCCGATGCGCTGGTAGATGAAATCCGGCTGCAGCGCCGGCGCGACCAGCCAGTGGTCGAGCAGCAGGAAGGCGAACAGCGCCATCAGGTAGACGATCGAGTAGCCGAACACCTTCATCGCAAAGCGCTCGTCGGGCGGCTTCATCAGGCGGATCGCGTAGTAGAGAAAGCCGCCGCCGAGCACCGCCGCGCCGCCGAGATAGAACACGCCGCTCATGCCGGTGAGGTACGGCAGCAGCGTCACCAGCACCAGCAGCACGGTGTAGAACAGCACGTGCCAGCGCGTGTATTCGACGCCGTAAGCCACCGGCAGCATCGGCACGCAGGCGCGCGCGTAGTCGTCGCGGCGGAAGATCGCCAACGCCCAGAAATGCGGCGGCGTCCACACGAAGATGATCAGGCACAGCAGCAGCGCGTACGGGTGCAGCGCGCCGGTGACGGCGGTCCAGCCCAGCACCGGCGGCACCGCGCCGGCGATGCCGCCGATCACGATGTTCTGCGGCGTGGCGCGCTTCAGGAACGCCGTGTAGACCACCGCGTAGCCGATCAGCCCGGCGAAGGTCAGCACCGCGGTCAGCACGTTGACCCACAGCGCCAGCACCAGCATCGATGCCGCGCCCAGCGTCAGCGCGAACGCCAGCACTTGCCACGGCTGCAGCGCGCCGGTAGCGAGCGGACGGTGCGCGGTGCGCGCCATCACGCGATCGATGCGCTGGTCGACCAGCTGGTTCAGCGCCGCTGCCGAGGACGAGGCCAGCCAGATGCCGAGCGTGCCGAACAGCAGCGCGCGCCACGGCGGCACGCCGGGCACGGCGAGGAACATGCCGATCACGGCGCAGAACACCAGCAGCGCGACGATGCGCGGCTTGGTCAACATCCAGTACTGGCGCACGACATCGAGCATGGCCGCGCCAGGGTGGGCTTTCGACGAGGAGGCTGCAAGCATGAGCGGGACTCAGTCCGGATCGGTACGCGGCTGCGTGCGCGCCAGCAGCGCCAGCATGGCGGACAGCAGCAGCGCGGCGACGGCATTGTGCGCGGTCGCCAACGGCAGCGGCAGGCCGAGCACGACGTTGCCGATGCCGAGCGCGACCTGGGCGAGCAGGGCGATGCCGATGGCGATGCCGTAGCCGCGCAACCCGGCGCGCACCGCGCGCAACGCCAGCCAGCCGAGGTAGCAGAACACCGCCAGCGCACCGAGGCGGTGCGCGATCTGGATCGCGCTGCGCGCGGCGGCATCGAGGATGCCGCCCTCGTAGTTGACGCCGATGCCGCGCCACAGCACGAAGCCTTCGCGGAAATCGGTCGGCGGCCACCACTGGCCGAGGCACCCGGGAAAATCGCTGCCGCAGGCCAGCGCGGCGTAGTTGGCGCTGGTCCAGCCGCCCAGCGCGATCTGGCAGGCCAGCAACGCGAGGCCGAGGGCCGCGAAGCGGCGCAGCCGCGCGAACTCCTCGCCGTCGGCGCCGACCCGCGACAGCCGCAGCGCCGCGTAGGCGAGCAGCGCGAACGTGGTCAGCCCGCCGAGCAGGTGGCCCATCACCACGATCGGCTTCAGCAGCAGCGTCACCGTCCACATGCCGAGCATGGCCTGGAAGATGATCACCGCCAGCGCGACCACGGCGATGCGCCAGGGCGCGGCGCGTCCGAGGCGCGCGGCGACGGCGAGCGGCAGGCCAATCGCGCACGCCGCCAGCGCCGACGAGAACACGTGCTCGCCGCCCACGTACATGCCGACGCCCAGCGCCGCCGCGGCTGCGGCGGCGAACAGCGCCCAGCGCGCCGCCGGCCGCTTCCACGCCGCGGTCAGCGCCAGCGCCAGCACCAGCACGCCCAGCGTGCCGGCGATCATGCGGTGGAACTGTTCGCGCCACGGCTTGCCGGCCTCGACCGGGCGCATCGGGAACGCCTCGTTGGCGCGCGCGATCTCGTGTGCGTGGGTCGGCCAGGCCGCCTGGCCGTAGCAGGTCGGCCAATCCGGGCAGGACAGGCCGGCGTTGGACAGGCGCACGAACGCGCCGAACACGATCACGCAGAACGCGAACGCGGCGGCAAACCAGGCCAGCCTGGCGGGCAGCGACAGCGGGCGGCGCGGCGTCACTTGACCACCTTCTGCAGGTCCTTGAGCAGCAGGTTGGCGTCGTAGCCGTCCGGGTAGGCGGTCAGCGCGGTGCCGTCGGGCTCGACCAGCAGCGCGGCCACGCCGTCGGCGCGCGTCGCGCGGAACGCCGCCAGCCGGCCGGCGTCGTCGCGGCCGACCGCCCAGCTCGCCAGCAGCGCGCGCGCGGCCGCATCCGCCGGCGGTTCGCCGACGTAGAGCAGGCGCAGCAGCAACTCCTTGCGGTTGATGCGCACGCGCGCCGCGTGCAGCAGGCCGAGTTCGCGCACGCAGGCCTGCGCGCAGCCCGGGCCGGGCAGCACCACCAGCGTCCAGCGCGGCGCCGTGTCCTTCCACGCAAAGCGGCCGCCGTCGGCGAGCGTGACCGGCGCGTCGCGCAGGCTTTGCTGCGGCAGCACCGGCGTGCCGTAGCTGCGGGTGCCCGGGTGCCAGCCGGCGTACGCCAACAGCAGCGCGGCCACGAACGGCGCGGCGAACACGGCGAACAGCGCGAACAGCTGCAGGCGCGAGCGGCGAGGCGGATTCATTGCGGCTCCTCATCGGGTTCGCGCCGGCGGTGCAGCGCGAGGAAGATCACCACCGCGGCGATGGCGAACGAGAACCACTGCAGCGCGTAGCCGAGATGCCGCGCCGGCGGCATGACGTCGGGCGTCCACAGGCGCACGTACGGGCTGGCCGGATCCCGGTCCAGCAGCAGCACGCGCGGATACAGGCGGCGGCCGAGATCGGCGCCGACCGCCTCGAGGTCGAGGTAGATGGTCAGCTTCGGCCAGCGCGCCTCATGCGGCAGCGCGTCGCCGCCCAGCTTCAGCCCGGTCGGCGGCGGCGGCGCGTACAGGCCGGTCAGCGTGGTCGCGCCCGCCGGCAGCGGCGGCAGCTCGGGCAGGCGCCGCTGCGCGCCCTGGCGCGGCAGGAAGCCGAGGTTGACCAGCAGCGTGCCGCCCGCATCCGGCGCGAACGGCGCGAACACGCGCACGCCGACCTGGCCGCCCACCACCTGGTCGTCGAGCAGGTAATCGCGCTGCGGCAGGAAGCGGCCGGGCACGCGCACGTGCGGATAGCGCTCGGGCGCGACGCGGCCGGCGACCGCGGCGAAGTCCTCCACCGGCGCCTGCGCGGCCGCGGCGAACAGCCGCAGCAGCGCCTCCTTCTCGTCGGCGCGGTGCAGCTGCCAGAAGCCCAACCGCACGAACACCGCCACGCCGACCAGGGTCAGCGCCAGCGCGAACCACGACGGGCGGCGCAGGCGCATCATCCCGGCCGGGCCCCGCGCACCGCTATACTGTGCGCTCGATCATTCGCCGGATTCATCGCATGGCGGCCCTGTACAAATACGCGCTCATCGTCCTGCTGCTGGTGGTGATGTTCAACCTCGGCCAGGCACTGTATTTCATGATGACCGACCGCGGCCGCACCAACCGCACCGTTTGGGCGCTGACCCGCCGCATCGGCTTCTCGCTGCTGCTGATCCTGCTGGTGATCATCGGCATCGTCACCGGCCTGCTGCAGCCGCACGACCTCGCCGGCTGAGCCGCCGCACGCCGCGCCGCGGCCCGCGCGCGGCGGATTCGTCGTCCCGAAACGATCGGGCCGGCTTGCGCCGGCCCGTCGCGTCGCGTTCGCGCGTCCGGTCAAAGGACGTACACGAACATGAACAGCCCCAGCCACACGAAGTCGACGAAGTGCCAGTACCAGGCCACCGCCTCGAAGCCGAAGTGGTTTTCCTTGTCGAAGTGGCCCTTGGCGCAGCGGAACCAGATCACCGTCAGCATGATCGCGCCGAGCGTCACGTGCAGGCCGTGGAAGCCGGTCAGCATGAAGAACGTCGAGCCGTAGATGCCGCTCTGCAGGGTCAGGTTGAGGTGCGTGTAGGCCTCGATGTACTCGTGCGCCTGGAAGAACAGGAAGACCGCGCCCAACAGCACGGTGGCGGCGAGGAAGCCGAGCAGCTTGCGGCGCTGGCCCGCGCGCAGCGCGTGATGGGCGATGGTGACGGTCACGCCGGAGCTGAGCAGCAGCAGCGTGTTCAGCAACGGGATGCCCCACGGCCCCATCGTCTGGAACGCGCCGCCGATGTCGCCGGGGCCGTTGGTCGGCCAGGTGGCCGTGAAGTTGCTCCACAGCACGTCGTGGGTGATCGCGCCGTGCCCCTCGCCGCCCAGCCACGGCACCGAGAGCGAGCGCGCGTAGAACAGCGCGCCGAAGAACGCGCCGAAGAACATGACCTCGGAGAAGATGAACCAGATCATGCCCATGCGGAACGAGGAATCGACCTGGCGGTTGTACATGCCGCCGACCGACTCGCGGATCACGGAGCCGAACCAGCCGACCACCATCGACAGCAGGATCGCGAGGCCGGCGAACATCACCCAGCGCCAACCGTCGTTGCCGTTGATCCAATGCGCCGCGCCGACCACGGTGGTGAACAGTCCGACCGAACCGACGATCGGCCACTTGCTGCCGTGCGGGACGTAGTAAGCACCTTGCTGAGCCATGCTGGGATCCCCGATGGATTTGCTGCCGTTCAGCCCGCCGGTGCGGCCGGCGCCGCGGCCTGCGCGGCGCGCCGTTCGGCGAGCTGGTTTTCGTAGAACGTGTACGAAAGCGTGAGCGTCTTGACGTTCGCCGGCAGGCGCGGGTCGACCACGAAGCGCACCGGCATCCGCCGCGATTCGCCCGCCTGCAGGGTCTGGTCGGTGAAGCAGAAGCACTCGACCTTGTTGAAATACAGCGACGCGGTCTGCGGCGCGACGCTCGGCACCGCATGGCCGGTGATCGCGCGCGCGGAGACGTTGCGCGCGTCGTACCAGGCCAGCGTCATCGCGCCCGGGTGCACCGTCATGCGCACCGCCTCCGGCGCAAACTGCCACGGCAGCGCGCTGTTGACGTTGCCGACGAACTCCACCGTCACCTCGCGCGTGGCGTCGACCTTGTACGCATCGACCTTGCCGGCGCTGGCCGGGCCTTCCTCGAGCTTGATGCCGAGCACGTGCGTGCACACGATGCGGTAGATCGGCACGCAGGCGAAGCCGAACAGGAACATCACCGCACCGACCACCAGCGCGATGCGGATGACGCGCGCGTTGCCGCGGCGCATGCGCCCCTGCGGATCCGCGCTCATCCGAGCACCCCCTTCAGGATGATCATCACGAACAGCGCGACCGCGACCGCGGCCGCGATCCACGCGGTGCGGCGCACGCCGGCGCGGCGGGCTTGCGGGTCGTAGCTGTCAGGTGTCGGACTCATCGATGCTTACCGGCGGAACCCGCGCCCGCCCCCGCAGGGGGAGCGGACGGCGGGAAGGCGGGTTCGTATCCGTTCAATGGCTCACGTCGCCGTGCGCCAACAGGCTGTCGTCGACCAGCGGCGGCGTCGAGAACGTGTGGTACGGGGCCGGCGAAGGCACCGTCCACTCCAGCCCACGGGCGCCATCCCAGGCGCGCGCGTCGGCCTTGGCGCCATGCCTCTTCGAGTGCCACAGGATGAAGAAGAACATGAACGGGGTGAAGAACATGCCGAACGCGCCGATCGAGCTGATGAAGTTGAAGTCGGCGAACGCCACGTTGTAGTCGGGGATGCGCCGCGGCATGCCGGCCAGGCCGAGGAAGTGCTGCGGGAAGAACAGCACGTTGGCGAACACCACGCTCCACCAGAAGTGGATCTTGCCCCACTTGTCGTTGTACATGCGGCCGGTCCACTTCGGCCACCAGTAGTAGATCGCGCCGATGATCGAGAACAGCGCGCCGGTCACCAGCACGTAGTGGAAGTGCGCCACCACGAAGTAGGTGTCCTGGTACTGGAAGTCGGCCGGCACCACCGCGGTCATCACGCCGGAGAAGCCGCCGATGGTGAACAGGATCACGAACGCGATCGCCCACAGCATCGGCGTCTCGAAGGTCAGCGAGCCGCGCCACATCGTGGTCAGCCAGTTGAACACCTTCACGCCGGTCGGCACCGCGATCAGCATCGTCGCGTACATGAAGAACAGCTCGCCGCCGAGCGGCATGCCGACGGTGAACATGTGGTGCGCCCAGACGATGAACGACAGGAACGCGATGCAGGCCAGCGCGTACACCATCGCCTTGTAGCCGAACAACGGCTTGCGCGCGAAGGTCGGCACGATCTCCGAGATGATGCCGAACGCCGGCAGGATCATGATGTACACCTCGGGGTGCCCGAAGAACCAGAAGATGTGCTGGTACATCACCGGGTCACCGCCGCCGGCGGCGTTGAAGAAGCTGGTGCCGAAGTACTTGTCGGTGAGCAGCATGGTCACCGCGCCGGCCAGCACCGGCAGCACCGCGATCAGCAGGAACGCAGTGATCAGCCAGCTCCACACGAACACCGGCATCTTCAGCAGGTCCATGCCCGGCGCGCGCATGTTCAGGATCGTGGCGATGATGTTGATCGCGCCCATGATCGAGCTGATGCCCATCAGGTGGATCGCGAAGATCATGAAGGCGATGCCGTTGCCGCCCTGCAGCACCAGCGGCGGGTACATGGTCCAGCCGCCGGCCGGCGCGCCGCCCGGCATGAACAGCGTCGACAGCAACAGCACGAACGCGAACGGCAGGATCCAGAACGACCAGTTGTTCATGCGCGGCAGCGCCATGTCGGGCGCGCCGATCATCAGCGGCACCATCCAGTTCGCCAGGCCGACGAACGCCGGCATGATCGCGCCGAAGATCATCACCAGCGCGTGCATGGTGGTCATTTCGTTGAAGAAGTACGGCTGCACCAGCTGCAGGCCGGGCTTCATCAGTTCGGCGCGGATCACGCCGGACATGGCCGCGCCGATGCAGACCATGGTGAAGGAGAACACCAGATACAGCGTGCCGATGTCCTTGTGATTGGTGGTGAACAGCCAGCGGTCGAGGAAGCCCTGCGGCTTCTCGTCGTGGTGGTCGTGGGTGGCCGCATGCGTAGCCATGACTGGCACCTCTTCTGTGCGATCTGGTTCGTTCAACCCCGGCCCGCGGGGGTCGGGACATTCGTCTGCGCGGTATGCGCGGCCTGGTCGACGGCGCTGGCCGCTTCCTGCGCGGTCAGCCACTGCTCGAACTCTGCCTTCGGCACCGCCTTGACCACGATCGGCATGAAGCCGTGATCCTGGCCGCACAGCTCGGCGCACTGGCCGCGGTAGATGCCGGGCTCGTCGATCTGCGTCCACTGGCTGTTGACGATGCCGGGAATGGCGTCCTGCTTCCAGCCGAGCTGCGGCACCCACCAGGCGTGGATCACGTCGTCGGCGGTGATCACGAAGCGCACCTTGACGCCGGCCGGCAGCACCAGCGGGTGGTCGACGTTGAGCAGGTAATCGTCGAAGCCGTCGGCGCTCTTCAGCGACCACGGATCGAGGCCGGAACCGAGCTGGCGCACGCGGTCGTTCTCGCTGTCCAGCTTGGAGATGAAGCCGACGCGGTTGACCGGCTTGCCCTGGTAGTCGACGTAGTCGTAGCGCCACTTCCACTGGTAGGCGGTGATCTTCACCGTCATGTCGGCGCCGCTGGTGTCGGTCATGCGGATCATGGTCCGGGTCGCCGGCCAGGCCAGGCTGATCAGGATCAGCACCGGAATCACCGTCCACACCAGCTCCAGCTTGGTGTTGTGGCTCCACGTCTCGGCCACCGCGCCTTTCGATTTGCGGAAGCGCACCATGGCCACGATCATCGCGCCGAACACCACGACGCCGATGCCCACGCAGACCCAGAACGCCAGCATGTGCAGGCCGTAGACCTGCCGTGAAGTGTCGGTGACGCCGGAGGTGAGATTGAGCTGCCAGGGCTGCGGGTTGGCCCACGCGGCGCCGCTCGCGAGCGCGCTCGCCGCCGCCCACGCCCCTGCCTTTCGCCAGATGCCGCCAAATTTCATGTCTTGCACCCTGAGTCTGGTGAACCCGTTTGTCGACGTTCCCAACCGGCGCGTTCGGCCAGCAGCGTCCGCAGGCGCCGCGACAACTCCGCACGCTCCGCATCGGCCAGGAACGCACCGACCTCAAGCTCGCGTCCGTGCGAGGCCAGCAGCAGTCGCTGCCGCCCGCGCCCCGGCCGCAGCTGCACGCGCACCCAGTACGACGGGAAGCGCGTCGCGCCCCCCCCTGCCGGGGAACGCGCATACCTCCAACGCATCCGCATCCAGCGTGATGCGTTCGCCGCGATCGCCGGCGCGCCAGGCCAGGCCCAGCGCGAACGCCACCGCCTGCACTTCCACCAGCGCGAACAGCGGCGCGTACACGTTGCCCTGAAACGACCCCAACCACGCCGTTCCAAGCGACGCCGCCGCCAGCCCCACCACCAGCCAGCGCAGGTGGCGCTTGCTGAGCGCACGGTTCGGCCGCAGCCAAACCGTCACGCGCCCCGCTTCCGCGGGGCCTGGCTCCTGCACGATCATGGAATCGCAACGTGCCTCGAACGGGCTAAGGATAGTGCCGCGGCCGGGGCGCGAGCAAGAATGTCGGTGGTGCGCCCTGACTTTGGTCAAGCGCGCGACGCCTGCGACATCCTGCCGCGGCGGCGCCCGCGCGGCCCCGCGCTCACTTGGCCCCCGCCGGAGCGGCGTCTACAATCGCGCGTTCGCACCGCCGCCGGCAGCGGCCGCGCCATCCCCCGAACGAGTGCCCGTGAACGCCGAGATCCTCTTCCCCGAACTGTCCGGCGGCGCCGATGCCGCGCGCGCGCGCATCACCGCGGCGTGGTCGCGCGACGAAACCGAGGCGGTCAACGAACTGCTGGCGCAGGCGACCCTGCCGCCGGCCGAGCGCGAGCAGGTGTTGGCGCGCGCCGCCGACCTGGTCGCGCGCGTGCGCGCCAAGGCCGCCGACCAGAGTGCGGTCGAATCCTTCATGCGCCAGTACGACCTCTCCAGCGAGGAAGGCGTGCTGCTGATGTGCGTGGCGGAAGCGCTGCTGCGCATCCCCGACAAGACCACCGCCGACAAGCTGATCCGCGACAAGCTCGGCGAGGCGGACTGGAAGAAACACCTCGGCGGCAGCGACTCGCTGTTCGTCAACGCCTCCACCTGGGGCCTGATGCTGACCGGCAAGCTGGTGCAGCTCGCCGACGAAACCCGCCGCGACGTCGCCGGCGCGCTCAAGCGCCTGGTCGCGCGCGCCGGCGAGCCGGTGATCCGCCTCGCCGTGCGCCAGGCGATGCGCATCATGGGCCACCAGTTCGTGATGGGCCGCAGCATCGACGAGGCGCTCGACCGCGCCGCGCAGAAGGACAACGCGGTCTACCGCTATTCCTACGACATGCTCGGCGAGGCGGCGCTGACCGCCCCCGACGCCGCGCGCTACCACCGCGCCTACAGGGACGCGATCGCCGCGCTGGGCAAGCGCGGGCCGTGGCGGGACGTGCTCGACGCGCCGTCGATCTCGATCAAGCTGTCCGCGCTGCATCCGCGCTACGAGGTGGCCAAGCGCGCGCGCGTGCTGGCCGAGTTGACCCCGGCGCTGCTGGAGCTGGCGCAACTGGCCAAGGCGCAGGGCATCGGCATGACCGTCGATGCCGAGGAATCCGACCGTCTGGAGCTGTCGCTGGAAGTGATCGGCGCGGTGTTCGCCGACCCTTCGCTGCAAGGCTGGAACGGCTTCGGCCTGGCCGTGCAGGCCTACCAGAAGCGCGCGCCGTTCGTGATCGACTGGCTGGCCGAGACCGCGCGCAGCGCAGGGCGCCGCTGGTGCGTGCGCCTGGTCAAGGGCGCGTACTGGGATTCCGAGGTCAAGCGCGCGCAGGAAGGCGGCCTCGCCGGCTATCCGGTATATACGCGCAAGCCGAACACCGACGTGTCGTACCTGGCCTGCGCGCGGCGCATGCTGGACGCCGGCGGCGAGCTGATCTACCCGGCCTTCGCCACCCACAACGCGCACACCATCGCCGCGATCCACCACTACGCGCAGGGCCGGCCGTACGAGTACCAGCGCCTGCACGGCATGGGCGCGGACCTGTACGCCGAGGTGGTCGGGCCGGAGCGCATGAACGTGCCGTGCCGCGTGTACGCGCCGGTCGGCAGCCACGAGGACCTGCTGCCCTATCTGGTGCGCCGCCTGCTCGAGAACGGCGCCAACACCTCGTTCGTCAACCGCGTGGTCGACGAGGACGTGCCGATCCGCGACCTCGTCGCCGACCCCTGCGAGACCAGCCGCGGCTTCGCCTCGAAACCGCATCCGCGCATCCCGCAACCGGTGGGCCTGTACGCTGAACTTCGGAAGAATTCCATGGGCGTGAACCTGGGCAACGACAACGAACTGAAGGCGCTCGCCGAGGCGGTCAACGCCGCGCGCGCGCCGTGGCGCGCCGTGCCGCTGGTGCCGGGCGCGAGCGGCGCGGGCCCGACCGTGCAGGTGACCGATCCGGCCAGGCGCTCGCGCGCGGTCGGCGCATGGCAGGCCGCCGACGCCGCCACCGTCGAGCACGCGCTGGCCAATGCGGTCGCCGCGCAGCCGGAGTGGGACCGTCTGCCCGCGGCCAGCCGCGCGACGATCCTCGAGCACGCCGCCGACCTGCTCGAGCAGCGCCGCGGCGAGTTCATCGCGCTGTGCGTGCGCGAGGCCGGCAAGACCATCCCGGCGGCGATCGCCGAGGTGCGCGAGGCCGCCGACTTCTGCCGCTACTACGCCGCGATGGCGCGCCGGCTGTTCGCGCATCCCGAGCAGCTGCCCGGCCCGACCGGCGAGTCCAACCAGCTGTTCCTCAATGGCCGCGGCGTGTTCGTCTGCATCAGCCCGTGGAACTTCCCGCTGGCGATCTTCATGGGCCAGGTCACCGCGGCGCTGGTCGCCGGCAACGCCGTGATCGCCAAGCCGGCCGAGCAGACCACGCTGGTCGCACACCTGGCCACCCGGCTGCTGCACGAAGCCGGCGTGCCGGAAGCGGTGCTGCAACTGCTGCCCGGCGACGGCGCCACGGTCGGCGCGGCGCTGACCCGCGACCCGCGCGTCGCCGGCGTCGCCTTCACCGGCTCCACCGAGACCGCCTGGGCGATCAACCGCGCGCTGGCCGCGCGCAACGCGCCGATCGCCGCGCTGGTCGCCGAGACCGGCGGCCAGAACGCGCTGATCGCCGACTCCTCCGCGCTGCCCGAGCAGTTGGTCAAGGACGCGATCGCCTCGGCGTTCGACTCCGCCGGCCAGCGCTGCTCGGCCGCGCGCGTGCTGTTCGTGCAGGACGACATCGCCGACAAGGTGATCGCCATGCTGGCCGGCGCGATGGACGAGCTGCAGGTCGGCGATCCGGGCCTGCTGTCCACCGACGTCGGCCCGGTGATCGACGCCGACGCCTGCAGCGTGCTCGCCGGCCACGCCGAGCGCATGCGCGGCGAGGCGAAGCTGATCAAGGAAGTCGCGCTGCCGGCGGAGTGCGCCGAAGGCACGTTCTTCGCGCCGCGCGCCTACGAGATCCCGTCGCTGGACGTGCTCAAGCGCGAGGTGTTCGGCCCGGTGCTGCACGTGATCCGCTGGAAGGCCAGCGAGCTGGACCGCGTGATCGACGCGATCAACGCCACCGGCTACGGCCTCACGCTGGGCATCCACAGCCGCATCGACGCCACCGTCGAGCACATCCAGAAGCGCGTGCGCGCCGGCAACTGCTACGTCAACCGCAACCAGATCGGCGCGGTGGTCGGCGTGCAGCCGTTCGGCGGCGAGGGCCTCAGCGGCACCGGTCCCAAGGCCGGCGGCCCGCACTACCTGCTGCGCTTCGCCACCGAGCGCACGCTCAGTATCAACACCACCGCCGCCGGCGGCAACGCCTCGCTGCTGACGCTGGGCGAGTGATCCCGCGCCGCGCCCGCCGGGCGCGGCGTTCCGACCGGGAACGACCCAAGAAAAACCCCTCCCCGCGGACGGGGAGGGGTCGGATGAAGCCGCCGCCCGCGTGCGGGCGACGCCGGTTCAGAACATGAAGCGGCCGGAGACGCCGAACAGGTCGCCCGTGTCGGAGAACTTGCCGACCAGGTGATCGCCGGTGGGGCTCATGTCGTCGATCTTGGCGTCGGTGACGAACAGGTGCGAGTAGCCGACGTTGAACTCGACCTTGTCGGTCGGCTTGTAGCCGAGGCCGACCGACACCCACTTGCGGGTGTTGTCCGGCACGCGCGGATCGCGCGTCGCGTCCTGGGTCGGCGTCTTGTCGTAGGCGACGCCGGCGCGGAAGCTCAGCTGGTCGCTGAAGGCGTACTCCATGCCGAACGACGCGTACCAGGTGTTCTTGTAGTCGAACGTCTCGCTGCTCGACGGCTGCGCCGGGTTGGCGTAATTGACCGTGAGCTCCTTCAGCGAATTCCACTGCGTCCAGCCGAGGTCGGCGCCGAGGCCGAGGCGGTCGTTGACCATGTGCCAGTAGCTCAGCTCCGCGTAGGCCGGCGTATCGAAATCGGCCGTGCCGGTGGTGTTGGTGAACAGGCTGGAGGTGAGCGGATTCAGCGCGAAGATGCCGGACACCGACGCCGGCACGGTGAACTCGGCGTTGCCGCTGATGGTGTGCTTGATCTTGCCGCGGTAGCTGAACGCCAGCGTGTCGGCCGCGGTCGGCCGCCAGAACGCGCCAACCTGCCAGCCGTAGCCCCAGTCGTCGCCTTTGATGCGGCCGTAGCCGTCGGCCGACTGCGGCAGGAACAGGCCCGCCGGCACATTCGGATTGAGCGCCATGATGGTGCCGAAGTTGATCGCCTGGGTCAGCTCGGCGCTGGTGCGCTGCGCGATCGCGCTCAGGCCCAGGGCGAAGTTGTCGGTGACGTCGTAGGACGCCGAGAACACCATGTCGACGACCTTGATGTCGGACTTCACCGCCTGGTAGCGGCCGACCCAGTCGCGGTCGTATTCGGTCTTGAAGCCGTACGGCGCGTGCACGGCGGCGCCGAGGTGCCAGCGGTCGGCCACCTGGGTGACGAAGGCGAACGCGGGTACCGGGATCAGGTCGCCGCCGTCGCCGCCGTTGCCGCCGGTCAGCGGCTGGCCGAGCGCATCGGTGCCGCCGCCGCTGAACTTGGCGCTGACGTCGATCGCGGTGACGTCGGCCTGGAACTGGGTGCCCTTCAGCGCGCTCATCGCGGCCGGGTTGTTGGCGACCACGGCGAGGTCGCCGCCGGCGGTCTGCGAGCCGGCATAGGCGCGGCCCATCGACTTGACGTCGTTCTCCTTCAGCTGGAAGCCGGCGGCTGCGGCCTGCTCGGACAACGCCAACGCGCCGAGCACGGCCGCGGCAAGCGCCGCGACGGCGAGCGGACCGACGCCGGCCCGGGTACGGTTGTTCTTGGTCATGCGTGACACTCCTGGGTTTTCCCCTGATAAGCATGGTGACGGTGCCGGGGCAGGCCGGCGCGCCCATACGGGCGAGCATGGACGCGGGGCGGAACTTTGGACGGCCCGCGACGGGGATGCAAGTGCAGGTGCAGCATGGATTAACCGCCGGGCCACCGGCATCCGCAGGGGCGTCGCCACGGCTGCTAAGCTTCGCCGCATGCACGCCTACGTCTACAAGAGCCTGGCCAAGGCCGACACCTATGTGTATCTGCGCGAGCGCGACGCCTTCGGCGCGCTGCCGGCGACGCTGGCGCGCATGCTCGGCGAGCTGCGCTTCGTGCTGGAGGTCGAGCTGAGCGCCGGGCGCAGGCTGGCGCGCGAGGATCCGGCGACCGTGCGCGCCAGCCTGGCCGAGCGCGGCTGGCACCTGCAACTGCCGCCCGGCGCGGCGCCGGACCGCGACGACGGTTAACGCGGCGTTACCGCGCCGGCGGGGTTCGCTTCGTATACTCGCGGCATCTTCGTGCCGACGAACGTGCCTTCTCCATGCCGAACGCCAAGCCGCGCCGCCGTCCGCCGCTCACGAAATCCCTGCCCTACTTCCTGCCCGCGCTGGCCGCCGTCGCCCTGGCCGCGCTGGCGGTGCATCCGCTGGTGCTGATCCCGCTGCTGCTGGCCAACACGCTGGCGCTGGCGGCGGTCTGCCACGCGATCGGCTTCGCGCCCGAGCCGCGCTTCCTGGCGACCGCGCTGCGCCGCGGCGCGGCGCACCTTGTGATGTTCACCGCCTACGTCGCGCTGGTGCTGCTGCTGGTGGCCTGGCCGCTGGTCACGCTGACGCAGGCGCCTTCGCTGGGCGCCACCCTGCTGCTGTCGACCGCGCTTGGGGTCGCGCTGGCCGTGCTGTGGCGGCTGTGGCCGGTGTTCGGCCTGCTGATGCTGTGGGACGACGCCTTCCCCGAGGGCAGCGAACGCTCGTGGATCTTCACCGCGATCGCGCGCAGCCTGGCGTTCGCGCGCCATCTCGCCGCCGACCAGGAACACCGTTTCTTCAGCCACTTCCTGCCGGCCGCGTTCGCGCTGCTGGTGCTGGCGTTCGGCGCGCTCGCGCTGACCGGTCTGTACGGCGTGCTGCCGCAGGAACTGCGCACCGCGGCGCTGCTGCTGTACGGCATCGTCGTGCTGCCGCTCGGCTGCCTGGTGATCGCCAACCGCACCCTGCGCGCGCTGCTGTGCGACCGTCGCCGTACGCACCACGGCCACGACGACGCGTCGCAGGCCGCGCCGCCCGCGCCGCCGGTACGGCTGAATCCCGCCGAGACCATGCCCGGCGCGCGCGAGGCCGCGCTGCTCGATGCCGCGCGCGGCGGCCAGGTCGAGCGCGCACTGGCCCTGCTCGAAGCCGGCGCCGACGCCAACGCGGAGCCGGAGCCGGACGCGCGCGACCGCCGTTCCGCGCTGCTGCTGGCCGCGCTGCTGCCGGACACGCGCCTGCTGCGCGCGCTGATCGCCAAAGGCGCCGAGGTCAACCGCGCGCGCGACGGCCTCACCGCGCTGCTGGCCGCCACCCGCGACAGCTACCACGGTCGCGCCGAAGCGGTGATGATCCTGCTCGCCAACGGCGCCGATCCGGCTGTCGCCGACGTCGAGGGCAACACCGCGCTGCACGGCGCGGCGCTCGGCGCCGACGCCGGCATCGCCGCGATGCTGCTGGACGCCGAGACGCCGCTCGACGCGCTCAACCGCGCCGGCCTGAGCCCGCTGGCGGTGGCCTGCCGCGCGGCCAACTGGACGCTGGCGCGCTTCCTGCTCGAACGCGGCGCGCAGCCCGAACCGGCGCGCGGCGAGCCGGCGCTGCTGGCCGCGGCGGCGATCGCCGAGGACGACCCCGCCGGCATCCGCCTGCTGCTGAAGCACAAGGCGCGGGTCGATGCGCCCAATGCGCTCGGTCGCACCGCGCTGATGCAGGCCGCGCTGGAAGGCCACGTCGCATGCGTGCGCGCGCTGCTCGCCGCCGGCGCCGACCCCGCGCGCGCCGACCAGCATGGCACCACCGCGCTGATGGAGGCCGCGCGCGCCGGCGCCGCCGGCGCGATCGCCGCCCTCGCCGAGGCCAAGGCCCCGCCCGCGCCGTGCGACGCGCACGGCCGCGACGCGCTGGCGCTGGCCTGCCAGTCGCCGCGCGCGGACGCGGCCACGATCAGGGCGCTGCTGGCGCTGGGCGCGGAACCGAAGCATGCCGGCGCGGACGGCCGCAGCGCGCTCGACCACGCCGCCGCCGCCGGCCGCTGGGACCTGGTCGCGCTGCTCGACCCGAACACGCCGCTGCCGGCCACGCTGGCCGCCAGCGCCGCGCCGGAGCCGGGCGCGGACACGCCCGCGCACCTGCTCGACGCGCTGCGCTTCGGCCATTGGGCGATCGTCTCCGGCTTCGCGGCGCGCGTGCGCGAGTGGCGCGATGACGAGCGCGCCGCGCTGTACCTCGAACTGTCCACCCCCGAGCATGCCGAGGCGCGCCACTGGCTGATCGCGCACGGCCTCGGCGCCGAGGCCGCGCTGGCCGACGGCACGCGCCTGTTCGACGCGCTGCTGGCACGTCTGCCGGCCAGCGCCGAAGGCGTGATCGACCTGCTCGACGCCGGCGCCACGCCGGCCGGCGCCGGCCTGCTGGCGCGCGCGCTGGCCGCATTGGGCGACGCGCCCGAAGGCCTCGCGGTGGCGCACGCGCTGGCCGAGCGCGGCGGCGACCTGTTCGGCGCCGACGCCGCCGGGCGCACGCCGCTAGCCGTGCCGGTGCTCAAGACGCGCGTACGGCTGAACCTGCCCGCAGGTGAATATACCTTCGCGGCAGACCTGG
>JAJFUF010000023.1 GCA_021372495.1 Lysobacteraceae bacterium | reverse complement strand
CCGGCCTTGCGGAAGCGGGCTTCGAGCCCTGGCAACTGTTCGGGTTGTTGGAGGAATAAAACCCCGCCCGACCCTGGCTCTCCCACGATCTCGCAATCTGAGGGCAATCGGTCTGGACGGGGTAGAGCTAACTTACAAGGGCCGGGGTGAGGGGGACGCGCGCAGCGCGCTGCATTGCGTGCATCAACGCCATCGCACCGATCCGATCACCATCGACCCACCCCGCTTGTCTCCCTCTCCCCAACGGGGAGAGGGCCGGGGTGAGGGGGACGCGCGCAGCGCGCCATGCATTCCGGCGAGCTTTCGCGACCGCGCTCATTCGATCACCGTCTCCTCCGCCGGTTCGCGCAGGTTGTAGCGCGAGGCCATGGCCGCGCCGTAGGCGCCGGCGTTGGCGATCAGCAGCACGTCGCCTTCGGCGCTGGCCGGCAGGCGGCGGTCGTTGCCGAGCACGTCGCCGGTTTCGCAGATCGGGCCGACCACCTGGTACAGCGTGTCGGGCGCGGCGTCGAGGCGGCTCAGGTTGGCGATCTCGTGCCAGGCGTCGTACAGCGCCGGGCGGATCAGCGAGTTCATGCCGGTGTCGGCGCCGAGGTAGTGCGTCGCGCCCTTGCGCTTGTCCTGGGTGACGCGCGTCAGCAGCACGCCGGCCTCGGCGACGAGGTAGCGGCCCGGCTCCATCCACAGCGCGTAGTGCGGATAGGCGCGCTTCACCTCGGCGAGGTGGCGCATCACCGCGTGCACGTCCAGCGGCAGGTCGTCCGGATGCGCCGGCACGCCGAGCCCGCCGCCGACGTTGAGGAATTCGATGCTGCCGATGCGCTCGGCCAGGCTGGCGAGCTGCGCGTAGACCTCGCCCCAGTGCGCGGCGTCGAGGATGCCGGAGCCGAGGTGCGCGTGCAGGCCGCGCAGGCGCGCGCCGCAGGCGTCGGCCAGCTTGAGGAAGGCGTCGAGCTGGTCCAGCGGCAGGCCGAACTTCGAGCCGGCGCCGCCGGTGCGCACCTTGTCGTGGTGGCCGAGGCCGCGGCCGAGGTCCACGCGCAGCGCGATCTCGCGCCCCTTGAACAGCGCGCCCCAGTGCTGCAGCGGGTGCAGCGCGTCCAGCGTGGTGAGGACGCGGTCGGCCAGCGCCTCGGCGTAGTCGGCGCGCGGCGCGAAGTTGGGCGTGAACAGGCGCGGCGCGGACACCGGCACGTTCGCCGCCACCGCGGCCAGCTCGCCGGGCGACACGCATTCGAAGCCGAGGCCTTCCTCGGCCAGCGCGCGTAGCAGCACCGGATGCGGGTTGGCCTTGACCGCGTAGTACAGGCGATCGACCACGCCGCCCGCGCGCAGCGCGCGGGCGCGGGCGCGCACGGTCGGCAGGTGGTAGACGTAGCGCGGGCTGAGCTCCTGCGCGAGCTTCAGCAGGCGCGGCCGCGCGTCGCGCCACCACGGCGCCGGCGTCGCGGCGGCGGCCCTGCCGTACAGCGCCTGCCAGCTCGGCCCGAACAGTTGCGGATCGTCGGCGCGCAGCGCGCCGGCGCGCACCAGCAGTTCGTGCAGGCGCGGCAGCAAGCCGTCGACCACGTCCTCGTCGACGACGAAGGTGAGGTTGAGGTTGTTCGACGACTGCGAGATCAGGTGCACGCGCAACTGGCCGAACTCGGCCAGCACCGCCGACAGCTTGTGCAGCATGCCGCGCATGCCGCGGCCGACCAGGGTGATCGCCGCGCACGGCGCGATTACCTTGACCCGGCACACCTTGGCGAGGTCGGCGGCGAGCGCGGCGACCACGTCGGAATCGAGCAGGTTCTCGGTCGGGTCCAGCGACACGGTGACGTTGGTCTCGGCCGAACCGATCAGGTCCACCGACAGGCCGTGGCGCTTGAAATGCGCGAACACGTCGGCGAGGAAGCCGACCTGCTGCCACATGCCGACCGACTCCATCGACACCAGCGTGATGCCGCGCCGCGAGCTGATCGCCTTGATGCTGGGCGCCTGCTCGCGCACCTCCGGGCCGATCTCGGTGCCGGCCAGCTCGGGCCGCTGCGTGTCCTTGATCAGCAGCGGCACGCGCGCCTCGCGCAGCGGCGACAGGCAGCGTGGATGCAGCACCTTGGCGCCGGTGGTGGCGATCTCCTGCGCCTCCTCGTAGTCGAGGCGGTTCAGCAGGCGCGCCGCCGGCACCTGGCGCGGATTGGCGCTGAACATGCCGGCGACGTCGGTCCAGATCTCCACGCGCGCCGCGCGCAGCAGCGCGCCGAAGTACGACGCCGAGGTGTCGGAGCCGCCGCGCCCCAGCAGCACGGTGTGGCCGTCGCCGTCGCGCGCGATGAAACCCTGGGTGATGAACACCTCGCCGCGCGCGGCGAGCTCGGCGGCCAGCGCGGGATCGTGGCGCGGCTCGACCTGCGCCGACAGCAGCCGCGCGCGTCCGTTGAGGAACGGCAATTCGCTGGCGGTGAAGCAGTCGCGCGCGTCCAGCCATGCGGTCGGCAGCCCGCGCGCGCCGAGGAAGGCCGCGCCCAGCGTGCTGGACAGCAGCTCGCCGTGCGCCTGCACCTCGGCCTGCCAGGCCAGCTCGCCGTCCGCGCCGGCGCCGTCGGCCGCCGCGCGCGCCAGCGAATCCAGCCAGCGCTCCATCGCCTCGACGCGGCCGAGGCCCATGTCGACAGCCAGCGCGCGATGGCGCTCGCAAAGCCGCTGCGCGGCGACGCCGCGCTCTGCCGGCGGCAGCGCGCACAGCGCCTTCAGCGCATCGGTGACACCCGACAGCGCCGACACCACGACGACCACGCGCGCACCCTCGGCGCGCCGCGAGGCGGCCAGGCGCAGGATGGTTTCCCAGTGCTCGCGCGTGGCGACGCTGGTGCCGCCGAACTTCACGACGATCCAGGGCGCTGCAGACGGCAGCGGCGCGAAGGCGGGAACGCTCACGGGGGCGGCTACGGGGGTGTCGGGCACGGGCAGAAGTCCGCTCAGTGTTGCGTGCGGTGCAGCAAAACGCAACGGAGAGCTATAGCCGACGCAGCGGGCGGACGGCCGGCGCGGACGTGGCGGAATGGAGGCGGAGGACGCATGCGTTGCTGCGCGGCGATGTCGTCGGCGCCGGCGACCCCGCGCACGATGCGCCGGCTCGCGCGTCCCGCTTATCCGACGAACTCGGAGCGATAAGTCTTATCACGGCGGAATCGACAGATAACGCGGCAGGCTGCAATCGACGCAAGCGGCAATCCCCAGCACGCAAGCCATTGAAACGCAGCCGGAAGCAGCCTTGACACCCTCGTTGACACGGGCGCACGCTGGCGTCTATCACCCCGGATGCGGGGTCTACTTGTAGTTATACCTTGCAGCACTGGAGGCATCATGGAAAGGCGAGCCGTTTGGTGGTTCCTGCTTGCACTCACAGCGCTAGCCTGCGTGCGCAGCCAGCCCGCTAGTGCTAAAGAGATGACGATTGGCGGCCTTCAAAAGATCTGTAGCAGCCAAGATTCGAACGCCAAAATGGCATGCAGGCTCTATATTGTCGGCATTTACGAAGGTATAACTATTGGTATGAACATGGCCGATCATAACTACCGGCACTTGTGCGCGCCAAACGACAAACGAGACGCTGCACTAGAGAAAATTGTAATGACGGATCTCAACGGAAACGTCAAGGCATCCCCTGAGCTTAGGGGTAAGCCCGCGGCAGAATTCGTGGGCATGGTAATGAGCATGATGTTCAGTTGTCATATTCAAGGGTAAGCATCAACAAGGCATAACTGTTCGTCCAAGCGGACGGCTTCGCCGCCGCTTAACTCAGGCGTTAGAACCAAGGGGGAGTTTCGTGGCAATTTTCGATGGCATTCGAAACAACTGGCGAAAGGCTGAGGCCGCGTCCATCGTGCAGCAGCTGCTCGAACACGACCAAAAGTTTGGGCTCGTGAGGCGCGGCGCAGCACGATACGCCAACGAGCTGGTCGGGCTTGCATGGCAGCAGTCGCCGCATCTGTACGATGGTAGTCGCGGCGTGTTGCCGCACAAGGTCGCGGTCGCAGCTTCAGCCTTGGCGCATGGCGCGAAGGCAGCGATTGGGCGCGACCCGCAAGACCCGGAGGCTTACGCGCTGGTGGTGTGTTTGGGCCAAATACTCCAAGACGTCGAGCATCATGACTATCTCTACACCCTCAACCGCCTCGATGAACATTTGCTTGGCTCTGCTGCCCAAACGTTTTCGGAGGTGAGTGAAGCCATCGAGGCCGCCATGTCCCGTGCTGCCGCGGTCGCAAAGGCAAGAGATGAAGCCACCCGGCGCCGCGAGCTTGATCAAGGGTTAGATCCCGCCGAAATTGAGACTATGCATCAGTACGGCATCACGTACCAAAATGGTCAGTTCCACTTTCAATCCTATCGCTACGATCGGCTTCAGGATGCTGTCAACTACGCCGAGCGCGTGGCGGTTCGGGAGCGGTTCTAACTATTCATGCATGGACTCCCCCTGCAAGTGACCGCGTGATGCGCGGACAGCAGAGCGGATCGGTTGCAGTCGTGCATGCGACCGTGGGGTGAGCCACGCAGGCTCGGGCCAGGATTCCGGCCCGCGCGCCTGCATGTGCGCGGGCGTTCGCAGGCTCGCGGCTGGCGCCGCTCGAAAGCCCTGCTCACCCGCCGGGACGTAGCCGCACGTTCGATCGGCCACGACCGGCCGGAAGTGTTATCGGCTTGCTTGTCCCGGGGACCGACACATTGCCATCGACGTTCGCGCGGCTTACGCGCCGGGCCTGCGCGTCGTAAGCTGGGCCGCGGCCGCGCGGCGGCCGCTACCGTCCAGGGTCGGACGTCACCCGGCGCGTGCCGAGCGACGAGTCGAAAAGCCGCCTCGCATGCGCTCCTTCCGCAGGAGAGTGTCATGCCGAAGTACGTGATCGAGCGCGAGATTCCCGGTGCCGGCAAGTTGTCGCCGGCGGAATTGCACGGCATCTCGCAGAAGTCGTGCGGCGTGCTCAGCGCCATGGGGCCGCAGATCCAGTGGGTCGAGAGCTACGTCACCGACGACAAGATCTACTGCATCTACATCGCGCCCAACGAGACGATGGTGCGCGAGCATGCGCGCCTGGGCGGGTTCCCCGCCAACAGGGTGTCGGAGGTGAAGTCGGTGATCAATCCGACCACCGCCGAGTAGGCGCCCGGCCACGGACGGCGTTCGGCCGCGGAACGTCGGCGCCGCAGGCCGCTGCGCCTGCGGCGCCCGCCGGGCCGATGCGCGCGCGTGGCGGCAGCCGCGAACCGACGACCTTTTCCCCGAGAGGCCCAACGATGACCGACACTCCGAAAGCGCCGGCCATGGCGTTCTGCGCCACCGCCCTTTTCGTTGCCTCCACGGCGACGCACGCCGCCGATCTCGGCGACTTCTACGGCGGCATGGCGAAGGGCTGCACCTACGATGCGGAAACCAACTACCGCGTGGTCACCGCCTACGTCGACGAGGACGGCGCCCGGCCGAAGCTGGCGCACCCCGCCGGCGGCCAGCGCCTGGCGCCTTTCTTCGGCAAGGCGACGCTGCAGGACAACGGCGAGTCCTACACGCTGACCATTCCGATCGCGGACGCGAAGCTGTACGGCATCCCGGTATCGCGGCTGACGATCTACCGCGGCATCCACGCGGACATCGCGGGCGTGATCGTCACCTTCCCTTTCCCGCCGCAGGAGGTCCGGGCACGGCTCGCCAAGGCCGGCGTCAGGCTCGAACCGCACGATCACGGCTGGGGCGACATCACGCCGGAGCTTGGGCCCGCGGACGACGGTCCGGGCACGCAGCTCGCCTGCGATCTCTCGATGTAGCCGCGGCGTGCGCCCCGCGCACGAATACCCGACAGCACACGTGCGCGGAGCGCGCGCCACGGCGCTGCAGGATCGTGTGTCGCCGCGCGGCGGCGGATCAGGTGGTGATGCCGCCTGATCCGCCCTACGGTTCCGGACGGCCCGTCCCTGCGTCGCTCAGCGCGCGCGGTACACCGGCTTGCCGTCCACCCAGGTCGACATCGGCTTGAGGCCGGCGATGGCACGCGGCGCAATGGTCATCGGATCGGCGGGCAGGATCAGGAAGTCGGCGCGCATGCCCGCCTTCAGCATGCCGACCTCGTTTTCCATGAAGGCGGCCCAGGCGGCGTCGCGGGTGAAGCCGGCCAGCGCCTGCTCGCGCGTCAGGCGCTGGTCGGGATACCAGCCGCCGGGCGGCTGGCCGGCGAGGTCCTGGCGCGTGATCGCGGCGTACAGGCCGAGCATCGGATTCGGATACTCCACCGGGAAGTCGGAGCCGAGCGCCATGTGCACGCCGGCGTGGATGAAGCGCTGCCAGGCGTAGGCGCCGCGGATGCGCTCGGCGCCGAGCCGCGCTTCCGCCCACGGCATGTCGGAGGTGGCGTGGGTGGGCTGCATCGAGGCGATCAGGTGCAGCGCGGCGAAGCGCGGGATGTCCTCCAGCGCGACCACCTGCGCATGCTCGACGCGCCAGCGGTGGTCGGTCGTCGCCGCGTCCTTGCCGAGCACTTCGGCGTAGGTGTCGAGCACCAGGCGGTTGCCGCGGTCGCCGATCGCGTGGGTGGCGACCTGCAGGCCGCAGCGGTGCGCGCGGGCGACGATTTCGCGGTAGCGCTCGGGTTCGGTGACGAGGATGCCGAGATTGCCCGGATCGTCGCTGTAGTCGGCCAGCAGCGCGGCGCCGCGGCTGCCGAGCGCGCCGTCCATGTACAGCTTCAGCGCGCGCATCTGCAGGCGCCCGGAGGGGTGCGCGTAGGCGCCGTGCTCGCACAGCCAGGCCAGCGCGGCGTGGTCGCCGTCGGCCATCGTGTACAGGCGCAGCGGCAGCTCGCCGTGGTCGGCCATGCCCTGCAGCACGTGCAGGTCGTCGAGGCTGATGCCGGGATCGTGCACGCCGGTCAGGCCCACCGACACCAGCGTGGCGAATGCGACCTGGTAGGCGTGGCGCTTCTGCGCGGCGTCCAGCGGCGGGATCGCCTTCTCGACCAGCTCGACCGCGCGGTCGACCAGCACGCCGGTGGCCTTGCCGTCGAGGCGTTCGATGCGGCCGCCATCCGGCTGCCAGTCGCCGTCCAGCGGTTTCAGCGCGCGCTTCATCGCCGCCGAGTTGACCCAGGCGGCGTGGCCGTCGATGCGCTCCAGATAGACCGGGCGGTCGGGGAACGCGGCGTCGAGATCGGCCGCGGTGGGGAAGCGCTTGCCGGGCCAGCGGTTCTGGTCCCAGCCGCGGCCGCGCAACCAGGCGCCGGGCGGCAGTGTCGCGGCGTGCTTGCGCAGGCGCGCGATCGCCTCGTCCTCGGACGACGCGCCGACCAGGTCGGCGTCGAGCAGCGCCATGCCGAGGCCGAGCGTGTGGCCGTGCGCGTCGATCAGGCCGGGGATCACGGTGGCGCCGTGCACGTCGATGCGGCGCGCGTCGGGATAGCGGCTGACCAGCGCGGGCGCCGTGCCGACGGCGAGGATGCGCCCGGCGTCGTCCCAGGCCAGCGCGTCGGCATCAGGTTTGGCCGGATCCATGGTGTGGACGCGCGCGCCGACCAGCAGCGTCGCCGCTTGCGCGAGGGATGCCTGCAATGCCGCGCCCGCGACCAGCGCGAGCAGGGCGTGACGAAGCGTGCGGCGCATACACATCCTCCGTGGGACAACCATTCGGTTCTTGCACAATGATGCAACCGCCGCAAGCGCCACTCGTTGACCGGGGTCACCCGGCGAAGGCCGGCCGGGCGGCGCCGCCGGGCTTCCAGCCTCGACAGCGAGCATCGGCCTGGGCCATGCTCGCGCGTCGCCACGGCGCGAGACTTCCATGCAGGCACAGGCGGAACAGGACGCGGGCTACGTGCGCCGGCTCGGCGCGTGGTCGTCGGCGATGGTGGTGGTCGGCGGCGTGATCGGCGGCGGCATCTTCCTCAACCCGGCGACCATCGCGCAGCGCACCGGCTCCGGCTGGACGCTGCTGGCGGCGTGGGTCGCCGGCGGCCTGCTGACCCTGGCCGGCGCGCTGTGCTACGCCGAGCTGGGCGTGCGCCGGCCGCAGGCGGGCGGCAGCTACGTCTACCTGCGCGAAGCGTTCGGTTCGCTGGCCGCGTTCCTGTTCGGCTGGACCATGCTGCTGGTGAACTACTCGGGCAGCATCGCCGCGGTGTCGATCATCTTCGCCACCTACGCCTGCGCCGGCTTCGGCCTGCCGACGACGCTGGTCAAGCCGCTGGCGGTGGGCGCGATGGTGTTCCTGGCCGGCATCAACTGGTTCGGCATCCGCGCCGGCGCGTTCGCGCAGAACCTGCTGACCGTGCTGAAGCTGCTGGCGGTGGCGGCGCTGGTCGTCACCGGCGTGGCGCTGGCCGGCGGCGGCGTGGGCGCCGCGCTCGGGCCCGATCCGGCGCGCAGCGACCTGCCGGCATGGGCGTTCGCCGGCGCGCTGCTGCCGGTGCTGTTCACCTATGGCGGCTTCAGCTACGTCAACACCGTCGCCGGCGAGGTGCGCGACCCGCGGCGCACGCTGCCGCGCGCGCTCGGGCTGGGCATGCTGCTGGTGATGGCCTGCTACGTGCTGGCCAACCTCGCCTACCTCACCGCGCTCGGCCACGACGGCCTGGCGCACAGCAAGGCGCCGGCCGCGGAGGTGATGAGCCGCGTGTTCGGCGACGCCGGCGCGCGCGCCATCGCCGTCGGCATCGCCATCTCCACCTTCGGCTACTGCAACATCGCCCTGATCGGCAGCGCGCGCGTGCTGCAGGTGATGGGCGAGGACGGCCTGTTCTTCCGCTTCGCGGCGAAGCTGCACCCGCGCTGGCGCACGCCCAACCTGGCGCTGGTCGTGGTCGCGGCGTGGGCGGTGACGCTGGCGCTTAGCGGCACCTACGCGCAGTTGCTCGACTACTCCACGGTCGGCGACTGGCTGGGCTACGCGGCCGCAGTCGCCACGCTGTTCTGGTACCGGCGCATGCGTGCCGACGAGCCGGCCAGCTACCGCACGCCGCTTTATCCGCTGCTGCCGCTGGTGTTCGTCGCCACCGTCGCGGCGGTGGTGGTCGTCACCGTGATCGCCAGCCCGGCCAACGCCGGCATGTGCATGCTGATCATCGGCGCCGGCGTGCCGGTCTATTACCTCTGGCGCAGGTTGCCGCAGCGCGCGTAGGGCGGATCCGCGGCGCAGCCGCGTATCCGCCGCTGTTGCACGGGAACCGGCGGAAACCGCTGCGCGGGTTCCGCCCTGCTTATTACGCTCAGTCGCCACGGCGTTCACGCACCGCGCGCGCGGTGCGACAATGCGGCGGTCCGCCGGAGACCGTCATGCAACAACAACCCCTGCAAGCCCCGCCGCCGCCCAGCGAGATCAGGCCGGAGCCCAAGCGCGACGGCATCGACGTGGTGATCAACGGCGAGCGCTTCCGCCACTACGGCGATCCGGCGATGCCGCTGCTGTGGTACCTGCGCGACGTGCTGCGCCTGACCGGCAGCAAGTACGGCTGCGGCATCGGCGCCTGCGGCGCCTGCACGGTGCTGGTCGACGGCCAGGCGATGCGCAGTTGCGTGACGCCGGTGAGCGCGCTGAAGGACCGCCACGTGACCACCGTCGAGGGCCTCGCCGACGCGCAGGGCAACCTGCATGCGCTGCAGCAGGCGTGGATCGACGAGGACGTCGCGCAGTGCGGCTACTGCCAGGCCGGCCAACTGATGGCGGCGGCGGACCTGCTCAAGCGCAAGCCGGACCCGAGCGACGACGACATCGACACCATCGCCAACCTGTGCCGCTGCGGCACCTACCCGCGCATCCGCAAGGCGATCAAGCGCGCCGCGGCGGCGTTGAAGGAGGGCAAGGCATGAGCGCGACGCTGCGGCTGTCACGCCGGCGTTTCCTGCAGGTGCTGGCCGGCGCCGCCGGCGCGCTGGTGGTCGGCGTGCGCGCCGACGCAGCCGGGGACGACGGCGCGCCGCTGGAACTGCTCGGCGACGACTACAGCCAGGTCGGCCCGTTCGTGCGCATCGAGCCGGACGGCCGCGTGATCATCGGCGCGCGCGCGCCGGACATGGGCCAGGGCACGCGCACCGCCCTGCCGCGCATCATCGCCGAGGAGCTCGACGCCGACTGGGCGCGCGTCACCGTGCTCGGCATGCCGCTGGGCGTCGAGGACGACGGCGGCAAGCCGCGCTTCGTCTACGGCGACCAGTCCGCCGGCGGCAGCACCAGCATCCCGCAGGCCTGGCAGGACCTGCGCCAGGCCGGCGCCGCCGCGCGCTGGCTGCTGGTGCAGGCCGCCGCGCGGCGCTGGAACGTGCCGGCCGCGAGCCTGCGCACCGAGGCGAACACGGTGATCGCCGCCGACGGCCGCCGCGCCGGCTACGGCGAACTGGCCGCGGACGCCGCGCGCATCGACCTGCCCAGGCAGCCGCTGCCGCTGAAGGCGCCGGCGCAGTACCGCCTGGTCGGCAAGCCGGCGTGGAACGTGGACGCGCGCGATATCGTCACCGGCGCGCTGCCGTTCGCGATCGACCAGACGTTCGCCGAGGCGCTGGTCGCGGTGATCGCGCGCTGCCCGTATCTCGACGGCAGCCTCGCCGAAGTCGACGACGCCGAAGCGTTGAAGGTCAAGGGCGTGGTCAAGGTGCTGCCGCTGCCCGGCCCCGACCCGGCGCTGGCGGTCGGCGTGCAGCCGCTGGCGCCCGGCGTCGCCGTGCTGGCCACCGACACCTGGGCCGCGCTGCAGGGCCGCGACCGGCTGAAGCTGGTGTGGAAGCCCGGCATGCGGGCGAGCGAGAGCACCGCCGCCCTGGAGCAGCAGGCGCTCGACAAGCTGGCCGGCGAACCGACCCAGCGCGCGCGCGACGACGGCGATTTCGCCAAGCTCTTCAAGCTCGGCCGCAAGATCCAGGCCGACTACTTCGTGCCCTACGTCGCGCACGCGACCATGGAACCGATGAACTGCCTGGCGCTCGTCGAGGCCGACCACGCCACCGTGATCGCGCCGACGCAGACGCCCGAACGCGCCTTCGAAGTGGTGCAGCGCCTGACCGGGCTGGCGGCGTCGCAGATCGAGATCCGCTTCCCGCGCATCGGCGGCGGCTTCGGCCGGCGCCTCGAGGACGACTACGTCGCCGAAGCGGTGCTGCTGGCGAAGGCGGTCGGCAAGCCGGTCAAGCTGATGTGGACGCGCGAGGACGACTTCACGCACGACGTCTACCGCCCCTGCGGCGTGCACCGCATGAGCGCGGCCACCGATCGCCGCCGCCGCATCATCGCCTGGCGCCACCAGCTCGCCAGCGCGTCCAAGCGCAACGGCCGCGGCGGTGCCGGACAGCAGTGGACGTCGGAGATCTATCCCGACGACCTGCCGGCCGGCCTGGTCGCCAACCTGCAGTACGACTGGTACGCGCTCGATTCCGGCGTGACCCGCGGCAACTGGCGCGCGCCCGCGCACGTCTCCAACGCGTTCGCGACGCAGAGCTTCCTCGACGAGATCGCGGTGGCGCTGAAGATCGATCCGCTGAAGCTGCGCCTCGAACTGCTCGGCGCGCCGCGTCCGCTGCCCTACCGCAGCCACGGCGGCCCGGTGCTGGACACCGGCCGGCTCGCCAACGTGCTCAGGCTCGCCGCCGCGCGCATCGGCTGGGACCAGCGCCGCACCAACGGCCACGGCCTCGGCATCGCCTGCCACTTCACCTTCGGCGGCTATGCCGCGCACGCGTTCGAGGTGTCGGTGGAAAACGAGCGGCTGCTGATCCACCGCGCGGTGTGCGCGGTCGACGTCGGCCGCGCGATCAATCCGCTCGGCCTCGAGGCGCAGATGATGGGCGGCACCATCGACGGGCTGTCGACCGCGCTGAACCTGGCGATCACGGTCAAGGATGGCCAGGTGCAGCAGAAGAACTTCCCCGACTACCCGCTGGCGCGCATGGCGGACATGCCGCGCGAGGTCGAGGTGCACATCGTCGAGTCCGAGGCGGATCCGTCCGGCGCCGGCGAGATCGGCATTCCCTCGGTCGCCCCGGCGCTGGCCAACGCGGTGTACGCGGCGACCACGGTGCGCGTGCGCCGGCTGCCGCTGATGGCGGAACTGAAGCGGCTGCTGTAGCGGCGCGCGTCAGCGCCCGCCCGGCGGCGCCGCCGCGGGCGCCGATGCCGCGGCGGCGGGCGGCGCGGCATCCGCCGGGCAGCCGGCCAGCGGCTTGCCGGCGGCGCGCGCGTCCGCGCACGCCTTGGCGTCGGCTTTCGCCTGCGGATCCGGGCCGGCCAGCGGGCGGGCCGGCGCCAGGTTCTGCCGATCCTGCGCGGGGCGCTGGAATGACGACAGTTGCTCGGGCCCCGCGATGCCGCAACCGCCCGCCAGCGCCAGCGGCACCAGCGCGCACTTGACCGCGTAGCCGCCGGGCAGCTTGATCAGGCGCTTCTCCATCGTGGTCTTGCGCACCGCCTCGCCGAGCGCGCTCTCGTCGCGCGGCGCCCAGTCCCGCTCGAAACGGGTCGGCGCGTACTTCACCGGGGAGTCGTGCTGCATCAGCCCGGGCGTGTCGAACGTGCGCGCCTGGTACTGCGGCGCCGGCGCAGCCGCGGCGGCGGGCGCCAGCGGCCGGCCCTCGGCGTCGAACAGCTTCGGCGGCGTCGCGCCGAGCGTGTTCGGCGGCCGCGGCGGCGGCGGTTTCGGCGTGGTCGCGCGCGGCGGCCGCGCCAATACGCGCGGCGGCGACGGCACTTCGACCGGTGGCACCGCGGCCGGCAGCGCCGGCGGCAGCGGCTCGATCAGGCGCACGTCGATCACCTGCACCGGTGGACGCTCGGGGATCGGCGGCAGCGGATGCGGGCGCATGCCCACGCGCAGGGCGACCAGCAGCACGGCGTGCAGCAGCAGCGCGAACAGCAGCGCGACGCCCAACCGCCAGCCGTCGCGCGGCGGCTGCCGCCAGCGCATCTCGCGCAGCATGGCGTGGCCGGAGCGGTCGAAGGCGGCGGCTTCGGCGTGCGGACGCGGCGGCGGGGACTGCCAGCGATGGTGCTCGGTCGCGGGAGTGCGGGCGATGTTCGCGTGCATGCGCTGACGATGCGCGCGCCCGCAGCGGCGCGCCGCGGGCAAGCTTACGCCCGCGGCGCTAAACAAACATTAATGCTGCGCGGCAAGCGTCAGCGCCATTCGCAGCGGCGTGCGTAGCGGGGTTCGTAGCCGAAGGCGACGTGACGGCGGTCGACGTCGTTGCCGATCGCGCCGCCCACCACCGCGCCGGCGATGGTGGCCGCGGTGCGGCCGTCGCCCTTGCCGACGGTATTGCCGAGCGCGCCGCCGATCAGCGCGCCGAGCAGCGTGCCGTCGGCGTTGGAATCGCGATACGCCACTTCGCGCCCGCCGACCGGTTCGTCCCAGCAGACGCGGCGCGGCGGCGGCGGCGGCGCGTCGTACACGATCACCTCGCGGCGCACCACGGGCGGCGGCGGCGCGTAGACGTAGACGTCGCGGCGGTACACGCGCGCTGGCCCGTCGTAGTAGTAGCGGTCATGCCCGTGGCGGCGGCCGTGGTCATGCGCAAAGGCGGGCGCGGCCATGACCACGGCGGCGGCGATGGCAAACGGGATCGCGAACTTGTGCATGGTCTACCTCGGGACAAGGCCTCGTGGCGCGATTGCCACGATCGTCACGCTAGGTAAACGCGGCTGAATTCGTGCTTAAGGTTTGCGCAAGCTTCGGCGCCGGCGCTCGGTTTGCGGAGGCGATCACGCATGCGGCCGCGGCCGCTTCCCCAGCACGGCCGGCCCGATCGCGGCCGAAGCCGCTCCCGCCGCTCCGGCGGGAGGGGCTGCGGCCGCGATCGCGCACGGCGCAGCCGCGGTATCAGTCCTAGTCGTCGCGATCGCGCCCGGCCGGCATTACGTCGTCGTCCACGCGCACGCGGATGCGCGTGCCCGGGTCGTAGTCGAGCCGGCGGCGGAACTGTTCGCCCTCGTAGAGGTAGGTGACTTCGTAGGCGCTGGCTTCGCCGGCGACCTCGCGGCACTCGCGCCGATAGCCTTCGCGCGGCGCCTGGTTGGCCGCGATCTCGTGGCCGACCACGCCGCCGACCACCGCGCCGGCGACGGTCGCCGCCTTGCGCCCGTCGCCCTTGCCGACGGTGTTGCCGAGCACGCCGCCGACCACCGCGCCCAGCACGGTGCCGGCGGTGGTGTTCGGCTTTTCCTGCACCGGCACTTCGTAGCAGCGCTCGCGCCGCGCGCCGCCGATCGGCACCACTTCAACCACGCGCGCGTAGTCGTAGTACGGCCCGCGGTCGTGCTTGGCGCGCCGACCGTGTGCCGGCGCCCACGGCGGCGGATCGGCGAGCACGGGAACGGCGGCGCATGCGGCGACGGCCACGGCGAGCGAAATGATGCAACGTTTCATCGAAGTCCCCCTGTTTGCGGCGCGAATCGCCACGACGGCCACGCCGCCGCGCGTCGGCTGCCAAAGTTGCCACGCGCACCGGCGGCGGCGTGTGGCATGGATCACGGATCGCACGTGCGCCGCACCGCACCCGGCACCGGCCGCAGGCGTCCGCCCGCGGCGACGCCGGCCAGCATACCCGCCCGGCGCCGCGCCGGCGGCCCGGCCGCGGAGCCGATGCGGCGGGCCTGCAGGGCCGCGGCGCCGGCGGCTTGACCGCAAGACGCCGTGGGGCAAGGCTATGGACGCGACGGCGCCATTGTAGCCGGCGCCGCCTTCCGCCATGACCGCCCGCCCGAGCGCAGCGCGCGAGGGGTCTGCGCTTTCCGCGCGGACGTGCATGACGACCTCGTTCGCATTCGTCGAAAGGAGGCAGGTCGTGTCCTACCGCACCGAGGAAATCCGCAACGTGGCCTTGGCAGGCCACGCAGGCGCCGGCAAAACCACCCTGTTCGAAGCCCTGCTGCATGCCGGCGGCACCATTCAGACGGCAGGCGCGGTCGAGCGCGGCACGACCGTTTCCGACTTCGATCCGCTGGAACGCGCACGCGGCCATTCGATCGACGCCGCCATCGCCTCGGTCGACCTGCCCGGCTGCCACCTCAACCTGATCGACACGCCCGGCTACGCCGAATTCCGCGGCCCCACGCTGTCGGCGCTGACGGCGGTGGAAACCTGTGCGGTGGTGGTCAACGCCGTCACCGGCATCGAGCACGGCACGCGCCGGCTGATGCACTACGCGAAGCAGCGCCGCCTGGCGCGGCTGCTCGTGATCAACCGCATCGACGCCGAGGGCATCGACCTCGAGCGCCTGGTCGAGGACCTGCGCGCCGAGTTCGGCGCGGAGTGCCTGCCGATCAACCTGCCGGCGCAGGGCGGCGCCGGCGTGGCCGACTGCTTCTTCAGCCCCGCCGGGACGTCCGACTTTTCCACGCCGGCGATCGCGCACCAGCGCATCATCGACCAGGTGGTCGAGATCAACGAGCAGGTGATGGACCGCTACCTCGACGCCGGCGAAAGCGCGCTCAGCGGCGAGGATCTGCACATGGCCTTCGAGCAGTGCCTGCGCGAGGGCCACCTGGTGCCGATCTGCTTCGTCTCCGCGCGCACCGGCGCCGGCGTGAAGGAGCTGCTGCGGCTGGCCGAGCGGCTGCTGCCGAATCCGTGCGAGGGCAACCCGCCGCCGTTCATGCGCGGCAGCGGCAAGGACGCCGTGCCGATCGCCGCCACGCCCGACCCGGCCAAGCACGTGATCGCCGACGTGTTCAAGATCGTCAACGATCCCTTCGTCGGCAAGCTCAGCGTGTTCCGCATCTACCAGGGCACGGTGCGGCGCGACTCGCAGCTCTACGTCGACGACGGCCGCAAGCCGTTCAAGGTCGGCCACCTGTTCAGGCTGAAGGGCAAGGAGCACATCGAGATCGAGCAGGCGCTGCCCGGCGACATCGCCGCGGTCGCCAAGGTCGAGGAGATCCACTTCGACGCCGTGCTGCACGATTCGCACGACGAGGACAGCACCCACCTCGCGCCGCTGGACTTCCCGCAGCCGATGTTCGGCCTCGCCGTCGAGCCGGCGCACAAGGGCCAGGAGCAGAAGCTGGCCACCGCGCTGGCGCGGCTGGGCGAGGAAGACCCCTGCTTCCGCGTCGAGCACAACAAGGAACTGAACGAGACGGTGGTGCGCGGGCTGTCCGACCTGCACCTCAAGCTGATGCTGGAGCGCATGCAGGAGCGCTACGGCGTCGAGGTGAAAACGCGGCCGCCGCGCATCGCCTACCGCGAGACGGTCAGCGCCAGGGCCGAGGGCCACCACCGGCACAAGAAGCAGACCGGCGGCGCCGGCCAGTTCGGCGAGGTGTTCCTGCGCGTGGAGCCGCTGCAGCGCGGCGCCGGCTTCGAATTCGTCGACGCGGTGAAGGGCGGCGTGATCCCCGGCACCTTCCTGCCCGCCATCGAGAAAGGCGTGCGCCAGGCGATGGCGCGCGGCGCCGTGGCCGGCTACCCGTTGCAGGACATCCGCGTCACCGTCTTCGACGGCAAATACCACCCGGTGGATTCCAAGGAAGTGGCCTTCGTGGCCGCCGGCAGGAAAGCCTTCCTGGACGCCATGACCCGCGCCCACCCCATCGTGCTCGAACCCATCGCCAACGTGGAAGTGGCCATCCCCGAAAGCGCCGTGGGCGACGTCACCGGCGCACTCGCCGGCAAGCGCGCGCGCATCCTCGGCACCGACAGCCA
>JAJFUF010000007.1 GCA_021372495.1 Lysobacteraceae bacterium | reverse complement strand
CCGGCCTTGCGGAAGCGGGCTTCGAGCCCTGGCAACTGTTCGGGTTGTTGGAGGAATAAAACCCCGCCCGACCCTGGCTCTCCCACGATCTCGCAATCTGAGGGCAATCGGTCTGGACGGGGTAGAGCTAACTTACAAGGGGCAGGTGAGGGTGGCGGCGCCGCAAGACGCCTGATGGAACGTGTGTCGCAGCTCCCCTTGTTCCGCTCGCTGCCGCGAGCGGGTGACTTTCTCTTGCTTGTCCAAGAGAAAGTCACCAAAGAGAAGGACACCCCACGGGCGCGCCCTCCGGGCATCCTGCCCTCCGGGTTCGCGAGAGCGCTACGGGGGTTCGCCGACAGGGCTCCTGCCCTGACGGCGAACTGGCCCGCATCCATGCGGGCCACCCTGCGGGCCTGATCCTCCGCGCTCTCGCCGCGCCCGAGGGGACGCGTCAGGCCGCCATCCTGGCGGCCCCAGGCGTGATGCCGGAGCTGTGCGAACAGTTAGGATGCGCGCCATGCTCTATCTCGCCTCGCAATCCCCCCGCCGTCGCCAGTTGCTCGAGCAGATCGGCGTGCATTTCGAAGTGGTCGAAGTCGACGTCGTCGAGGCGCGCGCGCCGGGCGAGGCGGCGCAGGCCTACGTGGAGCGCGTGGCGCGCGACAAGGCGCGGGCCGGGCTGCAACGCGTGGACGGCCAGCGCGGGGCGGCGGTGCTCGGCGCCGACACCGAGGTGGTGCTGGACGACGCGGTGTTCGGCAAGCCGGCCGACGCGGCGGATGCGGCGGCGATGCTGCGGCGCCTGGCCGGGCGCACGCATCGGGTGATCTCCGCGGTGTGCGTCGTCGACGGCGCGCGCGAGGCGTGCGCCGTCAGCCTGTCGGAAGTGACCTTCGCGCCGCTGGACGAGGCCGCGATCGCCGCCTACGTCGCCACCGGCGAGCCGTTCGGCAAGGCCGGCGCGTACGCGATCCAGGGCCGCGCCGCGGCGTTCGTCGCGCACCTCGCCGGCAGCTACTCGGGCGTGATGGGACTGCCGCTGTTCGAAACCGGGCGCCTGCTGCGCCAATTCGGCATGGCGTTCTGACGCGCGTCGCGCGGCCTTTCCTGTACCGCAAGGTTCATTCTGAACCTGCGCCCGCGGCGGCGGTCACAGCCCGCACTTCCCGCGGACGGATCGCGACATGACGCATCGACAGGCTGGACGCGCACCGGCTATAAAGCCGGATGGTGGAGGGACGGGCCCGGTGAGCGAAGAGATCCTGATCAACGTCACCCCGCGCGAAACGCGCGTGGCGGTGATCGAGAACGGCATGCTGCAGGAAGTGCACGTCGAGCGTGCGCAGAAGCGCGGCTATGTCGGCAACATCTACAAGGGCCGCGTGCAGCGCGTGATGCCCGGCATGCAGGCGGCGTTCGTCGAATGCGGGCTGGAACGCGCCGCGTTCCTGCACGCCTCCGACATCGTGCGCCCGGCGCCGGCGATCCCGGTCGCGGGCGCCGAGAGCAACGGCCACGCGCCGACGCCGCCGATCGGCGAGCTGGTGCACGAGGGCCAGGAAATCGTCGTGCAGGTGATCAAGGACCCGATCGGCTCCAAGGGCGCGCGGCTGTCCACGCACCTGTCGATCCCGTCGCGCTACCTGGTGCTGCTGCCGTACTCGCACATGCTTGGCGTGTCCGCGCGCATCGAGGACGAGGCCGAGCGCCAGCGCCTGAAGGAGCAGGTCGCCGCGCTGGCCGGCGAGAACCCGCTCGGCTACATCGTGCGCACCAACGCCGAGGGGCAGTCGCAGGAGGCGCTTGCCTTCGACGTGACCTATCTCGGCAAGGTCTGGCGCGTGGTGCAGGAGAACATCGCCAGGACGGGGGTCGGCGAGCGCGTCTACGAGGAACTGTCGCTGCCGCTGCGCGCGCTGCGCGACGCGCTGCACGAGGGCGTCGAGAAGGTGCGCGTGGACTCGCGCGAGACCTGGGAGAAGGTCGTCAAGTTCGTCAACAAGTTCATGCCGCAGCTCGCCGACCGCGTCGAGCACTATCCGGGCGAGCGGCCGATCTTCGATCTGTACGGCGCCGAGGACGAGATTCAGCGCGCGCTCAACAAGGAAGTGCCATTGAAGTCGGGCGGCTACCTGGTCGTCGACCAGACCGAAGCGATGACCACCATCGACGTCAACACCGGCGGCTTCCTCGGTACGCGCAACCTCGAGGAAACGGTATACCGCACCAACCTGGAGGCGGCGCAGGCGGCGGCGCGCCAGCTCAGGCTGCGCAACCTCGGCGGCATCATCATCATCGACTTCATCGACATGACCGACGCCGAGCACCAGCAGCAGGTGCTGCGCCAGCTGGAGAAGGCGCTGGCGCGCGACCACGCCAAGACCACGGTGTACCCGATGTCGCCGCTGGGGCTGGTGGAGATGACGCGCAAGCGCACCACCGAGAGCCTGGAGCGCCAACTGTGCGAGCCGTGCCCCGCATGCAGCGGACGCGGCACGCTGAAGACCGCCGAGACCGTGACCTACGAGATCTTCCGCGAGATCACCCGCGCGGTGCGCCAATTCGAGGCGGAAAAGCTGCTGGTGCTGGCCAGTGCCAAGGTGGTCAACCGCATCCTCGAGGAGGAATCCGCTGGAGTCGCGGAACTCGAGGAATTCATCGGCAAGACCATCCGCTTCCAGGCCGAAGAGCATTACTCGCAGGAACAGTACGATGTCGTGCTGCTCTGACCGCCGGCGCGGGGTCGCGGTACGGGGACGCGCTTGAACCGCTGGCGCCGCGTGCGCTTCGTGGCCGGCGCGCTGGCCGCCGCGGCGCTGGTCGCGGCGGCGGTGGCGATGGGGCTGGCGCAACTGCTGCTGCCGCTGGCCGCGCACTATCCGCAGCGCATCGCCGCGCTGCTGAGCAGCCGACTGCACCGGCCGGTGTCGTTCCAGGACATCCGCGGCGAGTGGCAGCCGTCCGGGCCGCTGTTCGCGGTGTCGCGGCTGACCCTCGGCGCCGGCCCCGACGGCGCCGCGATCACCCTGCCGGAAGCGCAGCTGAAATTCGACTTCGGCGCCTGGCTGAAGCCGCACAAGCGCTGGATCGAGCTGCGCCTGTCCGGGCTGGACCTGGAGCTGGTGCGTGACGCGCAGGGCGCCTGGCACGTGGCCGGCTTCGGCGGCGGCGAGGAAGCGCCGGGCGCGCGCAGCTCGCTGGCCGCGCTGCCGGCCGACGTGCTGGTGCGCAACCTCAGCCTGACCCTGGCGGACCAGAAGGCCGGCGCGCGCTACGTGTTCCTGGCCGACGTGCTGCGCCTGACCAATGCCGGCGGCGACGTGCGCGCGGCCGGCCTCCTGCACCGCAGCGGCGCCGCCGGCAACCTGCGCTTCGCCGCGCGCATGCGGCCGGACATGCGCGGCGGCGAACTCTATGCGGGCGGCACCGACGTCGATCTCGCCGCGCTGCTGGGCGGCATCGACCTGCGCGGCTACGCCGTCAGGAGCGGCCGCGGCCAGCTCGAAACCTGGACGGACTGGCGCGACGGCCGCGTGTTCCGCGCCAGCGCGCGCCTCGATCTCGCCGCACTCGACCTCGTCGGCCCCGAAGGACGCCAGGCGCGGCTCGCGTCGCTGCGCGGCAGCGTCGGCGCGGAGCGCGTGGCGCAGGGCTGGCGCATCGCCTACGCGGCGCCCGCTGCGCGCGGCGCCGAGGGCGGCGTGGCCGCGCTCGTGCTCGGCGACGGCGCGCCGCGGCGCCTTGCCCTGGACGCGCGGGCGCTGGACATCGGTGCGTTGGCGCCGCTGGCCGCGCTGCTGCCGGGCGCGCCGCCGGCGCTGTCCGGCTGGCTCGCCGCCGCCGCGCCGCACGGGCGCATCGCGCAGGCGCGGCTGCGCTGGGCAGGCGCGCAGGCGTTCGAGCTCGACGCGCAGCTCGGCGGCGTCGGCTTCGCGCCCAGCGGCGCGCTGCCGGGCATCGACCGCCTCGACGGCACGCTGCGCGGCGACGCCGCCGCGCTCAGCCTCGAGCTGCCGGCGCAGGCGACCGTGTTCCGCTATCCGCACGTGTTCCGCAAGCCGTTCGCGCTGGGCCGCGTCGCCGGCACGGTCGCGGTCTGGAGCGACGCGGACGGCACCCACATCGGCACCGACGCGTTGGCCTTCGAGGGCGAAGGCTACGGCGGCGAGGCGCGCGGCGAGATGCTGCTGCAGGGCGACGGCACGCGCCCGTTCCTCGACCTCTACGCCGTGGCGACCCACGGTGACGTGCCCGCGGCCAAGCTGTTCTGGCCGGTCAACGTGATGCCGCCATCGGCGGTCGCATGGCTGGACCGCGCATTGGTCGCGGGCCGGCTGACCTCCGCGCACGTGCTGGTGCGCGGCGATCTCGACGACTGGCCGTTCCCCGAACACCGCGGCCGCTTCCAGGCGCTGGGCGAGATCGAGGGCGCGACGCTCGACTACGGCGAAGGCTGGCCGCGCGCCGAAGGCATCGCCGCCAGCGCCGATTTCGTCAACGCCGGCATGGTCGTGCAGGCGCGCGCCGCGCAGGTGCTCGGCAACCAGGCGAGCACGGCGTCGGCAGTGATCCCGGATCTTGCCGACGCGGTGCTGACGCTGGCGGTCGAGGGCAGCGGCCGGGCGCCGAACCTGCTCGACTTCGTGCGCCGCAGCCCGATCGGCGCGCGCTACGGCAATGCGCTGAAGGGCCTGCGTCTCGGCGGCGGCAGCGGCAGGCTCGGCTTCACGTTGGTGCTGCCGGTCGCGCACGCCGAGCAGTTCACGCTGGACGGACGCGTGCAGCTCGCCGACGCCAACCTGACGGCGAAGGACTGGAACCTGCGCCTGGACAAGATCAACGGCCCGCTCGCGTTCGACGCCGGCGGCTTCCGCGCCAGCCCGCTGACGGCGCGCTTCCACGGCGCGCCCGCGAATCTGGCGCTGGCGGTCGGCGCCGACACCGCCGATCCGGCGCATCAGCTCGAAGCGCGGATGGACGGCCATTTCGGCGTCGCGCAGCTCGTCGAAGGCTACGCCCAGCTCGCCAAGCTGCCGCAGATCGCCAGCGGCGACAGCGACTTCGACATCGGCCTGACCATCCCGACCGCGCCGACGCTGGCCGCGGCGACGCCCGTGCTGCAGGTGCGCTCCAGCCTCGAAGGCATCGCGGTCGCGCTGCCGGCGCCGCTGGACAAAGCCGCCGACGACGTGCTGCCGCTCGATCTGCGCCTCGACCTGCCGGTGGCCGGCAATGCGTTCACCGTGGCGCTGGGCGACGTGCTGCGCGCGCGCGCGCGCATGCCGCAGGATCCGAACGCATGGCCGGCGGCGAACGTCGCGCTGGGCGACGCGATGCCGGCCGGCGCACCGGTCGCCGGCGTGTACGTCGGCGGCCGCGCCGGTCGCTTCGATCTCGGCGGCTGGGCCGCGCTGGCGATGGCCGGCCAGGACATGGGACCCGGCGGCAATCCGCTGCGGGGCGCGGACTTCACCGCCGCCGACGCGCGCCTGTTCGGCCGCAGCTTCCATGAGCTCGGCGTGAAGCTGGCGTTCGAGCCGGCGCAGACCACGCTGACCCTGTCCGGCGACGCGGCCGCGGGGACGCTGTCCATCCCGACGCAGGATCTGGCGCGGCGCGGCGTCACCGCGCGCTTCGAACGCCTGCACTGGCCGGAAGAGAACGGCGGCGCCGCGACCGCGGCCGCCGCGTCGGCGCAGCCCGCGCCGGCCGCCGCATCGAGCGCGGGCGCGCCGGAGGCCGCCTCCGCCGACACGCTCGCCGGCGTGGCCCCCGCGTCGGTGCCGCCGCTGCACTTCTGGGTCGGCGACCTGCGCCTCGGCAAGTCGAACCTCGGCGAAGCGCGCTTCGAGAGCTATCCGACCGCGGCCGGCATGCGCGTCGAGCAGATGGAAACCCATTCGTCCAGCGTGCAACTGCGCGCCAGCGGCGACTGGAACGGCGACGCCAGGGGCAGCCGCTCGCAGTTCACCCTCGACTTCTACGCCGACGACCTCGGCAAGATGCTCGACGCGTTCGGCTACGCCGGCGTGTTCAGCGGCGGCGAGACGCAGGCGCACATCGTGGCGGGCTGGCCGGGCGCGCCGACCGCGTTCGACCTGGCGCGCATGGACGGCACGCTGCAGGTCGCGGTCAAGGACGGGCGCATTCCGGAAGTGAGCCCCGGCGTCGGCCGCCTGTTCGGATTGTTCTCCGTGCGCGAGCTGCCGCGCCGGTTGACGCTCGACTTCGGCGACATCTTCCGCTCCGGCTTCAGCTTCAACACCATCGAGGGCCTGATCACGTTCGACGACGGCAGCGCCTGGACGCGGAACCTCGAGATCAAGGGGCCGGCGGCCGACATCGCCATCAGCGGCCGCACCGGCCTCAAGGCCAAGGACTACGACCAGACCCTGCTGGTGGTGCCGCACGTCGGCGGCACCCTGCCGGTGGTCGGCGCGATCGCCGGCGGCCCGGTCGGCGCCGCGGCCGGCCTCGCCGTGCAGGGCCTGCTGGGCAAGGGTCTCAACCAGGCCGCCGCCGCCCGCTACCACGTCGGCGGCAGTTGGGAGAAGCCGCAGATCACCCTGATCGCCAAGGGCGTCGAGGCGGAGACCGGGCAAAAGCCGAGCGAAAACAGGAACGTGCCCTGATGCGGCGATCGCATCTGCGGCGCCGGGCTTTACTCCCTGCGCCGGCGCCCCCATGTCACAACCCATCCACGAACCGCACGAGACTTCCCCCACGATGGACGGTTTGATCGCGCTGGCCGAACAGCGGCTGCTGCGCCCGGGCGGGCTTGCCGCCGGCGACCTCGAGCGCGTGTTCGCGCAGTTGATGGGGCCGTCGATCGACGCGGCGGACCTGTATTTCCAGCACTCGCGCTCGGAGTCGTGGGCGCTGGAGGACGGCATCGTCAAGGAAGGCCACCACTCGATCGAGCAGGGCGTCGGCGTGCGCGCGATCGCCGGCGAGCGCACCGGCTTCGCCTATTCCGACGAAATCGTGCTGCCGCAGCTGGTCGAGGCCGCGCGTGCGGCGCGCGCGATCGCGCACGGCGGCAATGGCGCCGGCCGGCCGCTGGCGCTGCGCGACGCGCGCGCGCTGTATCCGCCGGTCGATCCGATCGAGAGCCTGGACAACGCCGACAAGATCGCCGTGCTGCGCGAGATCGACGCCTACTGCCGCGCGCAGGACCCGCGCGTGTCGCAGGTCGTGGTCAGCATCGCCGCCGCGCTGGACACCGTGCTGGTCGCGGCCTCCAGCGGCACGCTGGCCGCCGACGTGCGCCCGCTGGTGCGCTTCAACGTGCAGGTGATCGTCGAGCGCAACGGCCGTCGCGAGCAGGGCCACGCCGGCGGCGGCGGACGCTTCGACTACCGCGAACTGCTGGCCAACGGCAAGCCGCAGGCGTGGGCGCGCGAGGCGGTGCGCCAGGCGCTGGTCAACCTGGAAGCGGTCGACGCGCCAGCCGGCACGATGACCGTGGTGCTCGGTCCCGGCTGGCCCGGCGTGCTGCTGCACGAGGCGATCGGCCACGGCCTCGAGGGCGACTTCAACCGCAAGGGCACCTCGGCGTTCGCCGGGCGCATGGGCCAGCGCGTGGCTTCCGGCCTCGTCACCGTGGTCGACGACGGCACGCTGCCGGGCCGCCGCGGCTCGCTCAGCGTCGACGACGAGGGCACGCCCAGCGCGTGCACCACGCTGATCGAGAACGGCGTGCTCGCCGGCTACATGCAGGACACCATGAACGCGCGGCTGATGGGCATGCAGCCGACCGGCAACGGCCGCCGCGAATCCTTCGCGCACCTGCCGATGCCGCGCATGACCAACACCTACATGCGCGCCGGCGAGAGCGACCCCGAGGAGATCCTGCGCTCGGTCAAGCGCGGCCTGTACGCGGTCAACTTCGGCGGCGGCCAGGTCGACATCACCAACGGCAAGTTCGTGTTCTCGGCCAGCGAGGCCTACCTGATCGAGGATGGCAAGGTGACGCGGCCGGTGAAGGGCGCGACCCTGGTCGGCTCGGGGCCGGAGGTGCTGACGCGGGTCAGCATGGTCGGCAACGACCTCGCGCTCGACGAAGGCGTCGGCGTGTGCGGCAAGGACGGGCAGAGCGTGCCGGTCGGCGTCGGCCAGCCGACCCTGCGCGTGGACGGCATGACCGTCGGCGGCACCGCCGCGTGAGTGCACGGCAAGGCATCTTGTTTGACACGGATTCGCGCGGATGAACGCGGCCAGGGCGGAAATATCCGCGTCGATACGCGTCCGGAGATCTCAAGTGGGGTGGGCTTCAGCCCACCGCATGCATGCGTGGAATGGAACGATGGTGGGCTGAAGCCCACCCTACGGCCCTGTCGGCGGCATGCCGCGCGCGGGGCGAATGGATGCAATGGAAACGGATGCACGCGGACGGATCGGTAATGTCCGCGTCAATCCGCGTCCGAAGAAAGCTCGCGCAGCAGGCGGAACAGTTCGCGGTAGGCGTGCAGCGGCTTGTTCTGTTCACGCTCGCTGCGCGCCTGGCGGATCAGCGCGCGCAGGTGCTGGCGGTCGGCGTGCGGGTGCTGCGCGAACAGTTCGGTCAGCGCCGCGTCGCCTTCGCTGAGCAGGCGCTCGCGCAGCGCCTCGAAGCGGTGCAGCGTGGCGGTTTCGCGACGCTGGTGGTCGCGGTCGTGGTTGAGGCCGGCGCGCGCTTCGGCAAAGGCCTCTTCGCCGTGCCGGCGCATCAGCTTGGCCAGGTAGGCGAGCTGGCGCTTGCGCGCGACGTGCGCGGTGATGCGGCGCACGTTGGCGATTTCCGCGCGCACGTCCTCGGGCAGGCCGAGCGCGTCGAGGCGGGACGGCGGCAACGCGACCAGCGTTTCCGCAAGCTCCAGCACGGCCAGGGCATCGCGGCGCTGCTGGCTGCGGCTGGGCGCTTCGAATGGCGCGGCGTCGTCGGTGTCGGAATGGCGCATCATCGGATTTCTGGCGCGGCCCGGCCGCGCGCACGTCGAGAAGGATAGGCGGTGAACGCAGTAACAGCCAAGCAGGACAGCAGCGCGGGCGAACTCGATCGGCTGGCCGAACTTGCCGAGGACGTGATCCGGCGCTGCCGCGCCGCGGGCGCCTCGCAGGCGGAGGTCGCTGCCAGCATCGATACCGGCCTGAGCGTCAGCGTGCGCCTCGGCGAGGTGGAAACGGTCGAGCGCACCCGCGACCGCGGCTTCGGCATCACCGTGTACTTCGGCCAGCGCAAGGGCTCGGCCAGCACCGCGGACCTGCAGCCGGATTCGATCGAGGCCAGCATCCGCCAGGCCTGCGCGATCGCGCGCTACACCGAGGAAGACCCCGCCGCCGGCCTCGCCGACGCCGCGCTGATGGCGCGCGAATTCCCCGAACTCGACCTGTGGCATCCGTGGGACATCGACGTCGAGCGGGCGAGCGCGCTGGGCGTCGAGATCGAGGACGCCGGCCGCGCGGTCCCGCGCATCAGCAACTCCGAAGGCGCGGCGGTGCAGGCCGGCGAGACGCTGGCGGTGTACGCCAACTCGCACGGCTTCGTCGGCCGCGAGCGCGGCACGCGGCACATGCTGTCGTGCGCGCTGATCGCCGAGGACGACGCCGGCATGCAGCGCGACTACTGGTACGACACCGTGCGCGCGGCGGCGGATTTCATGCCCGCCGCCGAGCTCGGCCGCAAGGCCGCCGAGCGCACCGTCGCGCGCCTCGGCGCGCAACGGCTGACGACGCGCCAGTGCCCGGTGCTGTTCGTGCCCGAAGTGGCGCGCTCGCTGGTCGGGCACCTGGTGTCCGCGGTCAGCGGCGGCGCGCTGTACCGCAAGGCCAGCTTCCTGCTCGACCACGCGGGCAGGCAGGTGCTGCCTCCGTTCGTCGACATCGTCGAGCGCCCGCATCTGGCGCGCGGCCACGGCTCGACCGCGTTCGACGCCGAGGGCGTGGCCACGCGCGAATCGCCGCTGGTGGCCGGCGGCGTGCTGCAGCGCTACGTGCTGGGCAGCTACTCGGCGCGCAAGCTCGGCCTTGCCAGCACCGCCAATGCCGGCGGCATCCACAACCTCGTGGTCGCGCCCGGCAGCGACGACTTCGCCGCGCTGCTGCAGCGCATGGGCACCGGCCTGGTCGTCACCGAGGTGATGGGACAGGGCGTGTCGATCGTCACCGGCGACTACTCGCGCGGCGCCGCCGGTTTCTGGGTGGAGAACGGCGAGATCGCCTACCCGGTGGAGGAGATCACCATCGCCGCCAACCTGCGCGACATGTTCGCCGGCATCGTCGCGGTCGGCCGCGACGTCGATCCGCGTTCGCACATCCTCACCGGCTCGATCCTGGTCGAGCGCATGACCGTGGCCGGGGAATAACCGCAAGGGCGGCGCGGGAGGGGCTTCGGCTCCGCTCGCGGCCGTTCCGGCCGGGGCCGAAGCCCCTCCCGCAAGGCCGTTCGCCCGGCGACATGCGGGCTTGACAGCGCTGCGCCGCCTCCGGACAGTGGCACGGCGCATGTCGCGCTTGGCAGGAGCGAAGCCATGAGTGTGCCCCCGGAGTCCGTGTCCACGCCGCCCCCGCCGCCCGCAGGCGGCGTACCCAGCGCGGAAGAGCGCCAGTGGGCAATGTTCGCGCACCTCTCGGCGCTGATCGGCGGCCTGCTCAGTTCGACCCTCGGCGGCCTGGCCGTGTTCGTCGGCCCGTTGGTGATCTGGCTGATGAAGAAAGACACGATGCCGTTCGTGGACGATCAGGGCAAGGAAGCGCTGAACTTCAACATCACGGTGGCGATCGCCGCGCTTGCCCTGGTGGTGCTGTCGGTGATCACCATCGGCATCGGGCTGGTGGTCACGATCCCGCTGTTCGTCGTACTCGGCATCGCCTGGCTGGTCTGCACGATCGTTGCCGCGATCCGCGCCAACGAGGGCAAGGCCTACCGCTATCCCTACGCGCTGCGGCTGATCAAGTAACCGCGCCGCGAAGCGCATCCGCCTCCGATGCGTCCGCGACGCTCGCCGCATCCTGCGGCTGCGTCGCCGTGATGATCAGTGCGCGCGCGCAGCGGCGTAGCGCGCCAGTTCGGCCAGCAGCGCCGCGCGCGCGCCCAGCGGGCGCAGCGCGTCCAGCGCCGCGTCGGTGAGCTCGGCGAGACGGCGGCGCGAGGCGTCCATGCCGAGGATCGAGGGGAAGGTCGGCTTGGCGGCGGCGGCATCCTTGCCGGCGGTCTTGCCCAGCACCTCGGTCGCGCCTTCGACGTCGAGGATGTCGTCCTGCACCTGGAAGGCCAGGCCGACGGCGTGGCCGTAGCGATCGAGCGCGCCGAGCGTGGTTGCACCGGCGCCGCCGGCCAGCGCGCCCAGGCGCACCGCGGCGCGGATCAGCGCGCCGGTCTTGTGCATGTGCATGCGCTCGAGTTCGGCCAGAGTGAGGGTCTTGCCGACCGCGGCGAGGTCCAGCGCCTGGCCGCCGGCCATGCCCTCGGCGCCACAGGCGGCGCCCAGCACGCGCAGCATCTCGATGCGCGTGGCCGCGTCCAGGCCGGATGCCGCGTCGCCCGCCAGCAGCTCGAACGCCAGCGCCTGCAGGGCGTCGCCGGCCAGGATCGCCGTCGCCTCGCCGAACGCGACATGGCAGGTCGGGCGGCCGCGGCGCAGGGCGTCGTCGTCCATCGCCGGCAGGTCGTCGTGCACCAGCGAGTAGGCGTGGATCAGCTCGACCGCGCAGGCCGGCGCGTCCAGCGCCGCGTCGGCCGCGTCCAGCGCGGCGCCGGCCGCGTACACCAGCAGCGGGCGCAGGCGCTTGCCGCCGCCGAGCACGGCGTAGCGCATCGCGCGGTGCAGGTCGGCCGGCGGTTGGCCTTCCGGCGGCAGCGCGCGCGCCAGCGCGGCGTCGGCGCGCGCGATCAGCGCCTGGAGAGCCGGAGCGGGCGCGGAGGAACTGACAGCCACGTTGAGCCTCGGTGCGTTGGCGCGTATCCGTCCGGCCGTCCGCGCGAACGCGGCAGCCGGGCGGGGCGGGTGTGACGACGAAACCGGCGCCCGCAAGGCGCCGCGCGGTGCGCCTATTCGGGCGCCTCGAAAGGCGTCGCGCCGGCGGGCGCGTCCGGATCGAGCAGCAGCTTCACGCGCAGCTCCGCCTGCTCCAGCGCGTTCTGGCAGTTGCGGTAGAGCGCGATGCCGCGCTCGAACGACTGCAGCGATTCGTCCAGGCTGAGTTCGCCTTCCTCCATGCGCGCGACCAGTTGCTCGAGCTCGTCCAGCGAGTGCTCGAACTGCGCGATCGGCGCGGGGGAGTCGGCTGCGGGTGCGGGCTTCGCCATGGCGCGCAAAGCTAGCGCAGCGCATGGCGGGAATCAATCGCGCGGGTCGCAGACGCGGCGACCCGCGGGTTTCCGGTAGCGTGGCCGGCAGCGCCCCGCGTGGGCGGGTCAGCCGCCGTCGTGCCTGCCCTTGCCGCGGCCGTTGCCATGGCCATTGCCGTGGCCGTGACCGTCGTCGTCGCGATGGCCGCGATCGCCGCCGCGATCGCCGCCGCGATCACGGTCGCGGTCGCGGTGCCTGAAGTCGGGGCGGTGGCCGCCGTAGTGCTCGACCACGTAGGTGTGATCGACGTAGGGCCGGTCGCTGTACAGCTCCAGCGAGATGCCGCCGCTGCGCACATAGGGCTGGTAGTCCAGCGGCAGGCTGGCGCCGAAGCTCCAGCCGTTGCCGCCCAGCCAGAACCACAGCCGCGAGTCGGGCGCGTAGTAGACCTCGCCGGACGGGTAATAGACGTAGCGGTGCTTGGCGCGGTAGCCGTGCGCGGGCGCCCACGGCGGCGGGTCGGCCCAGGCGGCCAGCGGCAGGGCGCAGGCCAGGGCCAGCGCGGCGGCAAGGGTGCGGTTGAGCGTTCGGGGCGTCATGGCGTCTTCCTCCGCGGCGACGGGGCGCGGCGAACCGTTCGCGATCCGCATGAGCACGCTAAGCGCCGCGCAGCATACGGCGGCTGAACGGCCGCGTTCGCGCCGCTCAGCAGGCCGGCGTCCAGCGCGGCCGTGCCGCCAGTCGCTCGAACAGCGCCGCGCCCGCGTCGCTGCGCCACAGGTCGGCGACCGCCAGCAGTACGCCGTCGGCGGTGTAGATCAGCGGGCAGCGCGTGCGCCGCCAGGGCGGGATGCCCGCCTGCTGGTACAGATCGCGCAGCGCGCGGGTGTGGCGGTCGCCGGCCGGCTTCAGGCGCGCGCCGGCCACGCCGATGCGCACTTCCAGCGGCGCATCGAGACGTTCGGGCGCGTCGACCTCGAGCGCCAGTACGCCGCCGCGCGCCGGCAGCGCCAGCGGCGTGCCGTCCCAGCGCGCGCGCCAGTCGGACGGGACTTCCGGCAACGGCGCCATCGCGTACAGCAGGCCGCGCCAGAGGCGCATCTCGACGCCCGGCCAGGCGACGCGCGGGACGCGGTCGCCCGCGCTGGTTTCGACCTGGCGCAGCAGCTCGGCGGCCTGCGCGCGGGTGGGCGCGGGCAGGCCGAGGCCGTGCAGCCAGCCTTCCAGCACCGGCGTGCGCAGCGCCGGCGACAGCGCGGCCCAGCCGGCGGCATCGAGCGTGGCCGGCTCCGCGCCGCGCAGCCGCGCGCGCGCCGCGTCCGCCTCGTGCGCGATGTGCGCGGCCGCCTCGCGGCACAGCGTCGCGGCGTGCGCGATCGCCTGCGGCGCCTGCGGCCAGTGCCGGGCGAGGCGCGGCAGGATCTCGCGACGCAGGTAGCTGCGCGCCAGCGCGGGGTCGGCGTTGGCGGGATCCTCGATGCAGGCCAGCGCGTGCGCGCGCACGTAGTCGGCCAGCGCCGCGCGCGGCAGCGCCAGCAGCGGACGCCACAGCCGGCCGCGCGCGAACGCGCGCTCGGCGCGCATCCCGCCCAGGCCTTCCGGCCCGGCGCCGCGCAGCAGTTTCAGCAGCACGGTTTCGGCCTGGTCGTCGCGGTGCTGGGCCAGCACCAGCGTTTCGCCGTCGCGCAGCTCGGTGGCGAACGCCGCATAGCGCGCGTCGCGCGCCGCCGCCTCCAGCCCCTCGCCGCGGCCAAGCGGCACCTCCACGCGAATCACCGCCAGCGGCACCTGCAGCAGCGCCGCGAACGCGCGACAGTGCGCCGCCCAGCGCGCGCTGTCGGCGTGCAGGCCGTGATCGACGTGCACCGCGCGCAGCCCGCGCGCGCGCGCCTCGGGCAGCGCCGCCAGCGCGTGCAGCAGCGCGGTGGAATCGGGACCGCCGCTGTAGGCGACGCAGAGCGGGCCGGGATGACGCCCGATCAGCGCTGCCTGCAGGGTGCTGGCGAGAGCGTCGGCGATCATCGCAAGACGGGTGCGTCCGCAAGGACGATGTGGCGGATCCACTGCTGCGGAAACGCGGCGCGGGCTCTCGGCCGCATGGCCGTCCGGGCGGGGCGCTCGACGCGGTGCGAAGGCCTATCTGATGCCGTAGTTGAAGACCTGGCGCACCCTGATCGCGACCGGGTGGCCGTCCTTGATGGCCGGGGCGTAGCGCCACTTCTGCACGGCGATGATTGCGTGGTCCGCATAGTAGCGATAGTCGGTTTCGAGCACCTTGAAGTCCGACGTGTGGCCATCGATGCCGATGGTGTACTCGATCATCGAGTGGCCGCCCTTGTGGGAAAGGAGCTGGCTGATCGGGTAGATCGGCGCGTGGCCGCTCAGGAGCCGCGGTGGCGTGTCGTAGTCCGGATCATGCGCGGGGGCGTTGACCATGCCCTCCGGAATGGAATCGCCCGCGTCCACCCCTTTTTTCAGGGGCATGGTCTCGCATCCCGCCAAAGCGAGCACGACCGCGGCCAAGGCTGCGTACTTCGTGCCGATGCCCATCGAGTTCCCTCTCGCAGTCCGTGCGCGCGGAAGCCGGTGATGCGGACAGATTAACCGAAGTCCCGTCCGAAGGCGGGCACCCGGAACGGCCTCAGCCGCCTTCCTGGTACGCGCCGTAGCGGCGCAGGCGCTGGTAGCGCCGTTCCAGCAGGTCGGGGACGGCGACGCCTTCCAGCTCGGCGAGGGTGCCGAGCAGGATCGACTTCAGCGTGGCGGCCATCGCTTCGGGATTGCGGTGTGCGCCGCCCAGCGGCTCGGGCACGATCTCGTCGATCAGGCCGAGCTCCTTCAGGCGCGGCGCGGTCAGGCCAAGCGCCTCGGCGGCGTCGCGCGCCCTCTCGGCGCTCTTCCACAGGATCGAGGCGCAGCCCTCGGGGCTGATCACGGAGTAGGTCGAGTACTGCAGCATCAGGGTGCGGTCGCCGACGCCGATCGCCAGCGCGCCGCCGGAGCCGCCTTCGCCGATCACCGTGCAGATCACCGGCACGCGCAGCTCGGCCATCTCCAGCAGGTTGCGCGCGATCGCCTCGCTCTGGCCGCGCTCCTCGGCGCCGACGCCGGGGTAGGCGCCGGGGGTGTCGATGAAAGTCAGCACCGGCAGGCCGAAGCGCTCGGCCATCTTCATCAGCCGCAGCGCCTTGCGGTAGCCCTCCGGGCGCGGCATGCCGAAGTTGCGGCGCACCTTGGTCTTGGTGTCGCGGCCTTTCTGGTGGCCGATGATCATCACCGGCTTGCCGTCGATGCGGCCGAGGCCGCCGACGATGGCCGCGTCGTCGGCGTAGGCGCGATCGCCGGCCAGCTCGTGGAATTCGTCGCAGATCGCGGCAAGGTAGTCGTTGGTGTAGGGGCGGCCCGGGTGGCGGGAGAGCTGGGTCACCTGCCACGGCGCGAGGTCGCGGAAGATATCGGCGGTCCTGGCCTCCAGCTTTTCCTGCAGCCGGCCGATCTCTTCCTCGATGTTGAACGCCTGGCCGTGGCTGGCGTGGCGCAGCTCCTGGATCTTCGCTTCCAGTTCGGCGATCGGCTGCTCGAAATCGAGGAAATTGGGGTTCATTCGCGACCGTTCGCGCAACAAAGGGTGCGAGTATAGCGCGCCGGCGGAACCGGCGAACGGGGTCAGCCCGCGCTCGGCCTTGCCAGCTTGAGTTCGGTGCCCAGCACGCCGGGCAGGCCGGCCAGCGCGCGCAGCAGTTCCGGCTGGACGCGCACCCGCCAGGCGTCGCCCAGCTCGTATTCGGCGCGGCCGTGGCCGTTGGCGTAGGCGAGCCGCAGCGGCGTCTGCCCGCCGCGGTAGCCGGCCAGCGCCTGCTTGAGCGCCTCGGCGAAGGCCGGGCCGACGCCGTTCAGGGTGACCCGCAGCAGGCGCGCGTGGCGCTCGCAGGCCTCGCCCAGCGACCACACGCGGCGCGCGCGCAACTGGTAGCCGCCGGCGAAGTCGTCGACCGACAGCCCGCCCTCGACCACCAGCAGCGCGTCGCGGGTCAGCAGCGGGCCGTATTCCTGGTAGGCCTCGCGGAAGAAGCTCGCCTCGATGCGGCCGCTGGCGTCCTCGATCTGCACGAACGCCATCGCGTCGCCGCGCTTGCGCACGGCGACCACCTGGCCGGCGACGATCCACGGCGTCTCCGGGCCGCGGCGGAAGCGGTTGCCGTCGTCGCCGTCGTCGCGGCGCGGGCGCGGCGGCTGGTAGCGCTGCTCGATGTCGCCCAGCGGGCAGGTGGCGAGCTGCGCCAGCACTTCCTTCCAGGCGTCGGTCGGGTGGCCGGACAGGTAGTGGCCGAGCGTCTCGCGTTCGCCCAGCAGCTTGCGCTCGAGCGGCCAGTCGTCGGCGCTCGGCAATTCGATGGGCGTCGGCGCCGCGCCCATCGCGCCGAACATGTCGTTCTGGCCGGCGGCGCGGTCGCGCAACTGCTGCTCGGCGGCCTTCATCACTTCCGGCAACTGCGCCATCAGCGTTGCGCGGTTGGCGGCGAGGCCGTCCAGCGCGCCGGACAGGATCAGCGCCTCCAGCACGCGCTTGTTGAGCTTGGTCGGGTCGACGCGGCGGCAGAAATCCAGCAGGTCGCGGTAGGCGCCGCGCGCGGCGCGCTCGCCGACGATCGCCTCGCAGGCGCCGCGGCCGACGCCCTTGATCGCGCCGAGGCCGTACTGGATCGTCTTCGCGTCCAGTGCCTCGAACATGAAAGCGCTGGCGTTGACGTCCGGCGGCAGCACGCCGAGGCCGATCGCCTTGGCCTCGTCGAGGAAGTTGACCACCTTGTCGGTGTTGTCCATGTCCGCGGACATGGTCGCCGCCATGAATTCTGCCGGGTGGTGCGCCTTCAGCCACGCGGTCTGGTAGGCGACCAGCGCATAGGCGGCCGAGTGCGACTTGTTGAAGCCGTACTCGGCGAACTTCTCCATCAGGTCGAAGATCGAGGTCGCCAGCCGCGCGTCGATGCCGTTGGCCGCCGCGCCCTCCTCGAAGATGGCGCGCTGCTTGGCCATCTCCTCGGGCTTCTTCTTGCCCATCGCGCGGCGCAGCAGGTCGGCGCCGCCCAGCGAGTAGCCGGCCAGCACCTGCGCGATCTGCATCACCTGCTCCTGGTAGACGATCACGCCGTAGGTCGGCTTGAGGATCGGCTCCAGCGAAGGGTGCGGGTAATCGACCGCGGCGTGGCCGTGCTTGCGCTCGATGAAGTCGTCGACCATGCCCGATTGCAGCGGGCCGGGGCGGAACAGCGCGACCAGCGCGACGATGTCGTCGAACACGTCCGGCTGCAGCTTCTTGACCAGTTCCTTCATGCCGCGCGATTCGAGCTGGAACACCGCGGTGGTCTCGCAGCGTTTCAGCAGCGCGAAGGTGTCCGCGTCGTCGAGCGGCAGTTGCGCGATGTCCAGCGGCGCCTCGGCGGCGCGCGCGCGCCGTGCGTTGATCGCCTTCACCGCCCAGTCGATGATGGTCAGCGTGCGCAGGCCGAGGAAGTCGAACTTGACCAGGCCGACCGCCTCGACGTCGTCCTTGTCGAACTGCGTGACCACGCCGCCGCCGCCCGGTTCGCTGTACAGCGGCGCGTAGTCGGTCAGCGGCCCCGGCGCGATCACCACGCCGCCGGCGTGCTTGCCGGCGTTGCGCGTGAGGTCCTCGAGCTTGCGCGCCAGGTCGACCAGCTCGCGGATGTCGTCCTCGCCCTCGTAGCGCTGGCGCAGCTCCTGCGATTCCTTCAGCGCCTCGTCCAGCGAGATGCCGAGCGTGTTCGGGATCAGCTTGGCCACGCCGTCGACGTGGTTGTAGCCCATGCCGAGCACGCGGCCGCTGTCGCGCACCACCGCCTTCGCCGCCATCGTGCCGTAGGTGATGATCTGGCTGACGTGGTCGCGGCCGTACTTGTGCGCGACGTAGTCGATCACCTCGTCGCGGCGGTCCATGCAGAAGTCGACGTCGAAGTCGGGCATGGACACGCGTTCGGGGTTGAGGAAGCGCTCGAACAGCAGGTCGAAGCGCAGCGGGTCGAGGTCGGTGATGCCGAGCGCGTAGGCGACCAGCGAGCCGGCGCCGGAACCGCGGCCGGGGCCGACCGGGATGCCGTTCTGCTTGGCCCAGTTGATGAAGTCCGCGACGATCAGGAAGTAGCCGGGGAACCCCATCGCGACGATGACGTCCAGCTCGGTCTGCAGGCGCTGCGCGTAGTCCTCGCGGCGGTGGCCCGGCGCGATCGCATGGCCGGCGAGGCGCGCTTCGAGGCCGGCCTGCGCCTGCGCGCGGATGAACGATTCGAGCGTGTGCGCGGCGGGCACCGGGAACGCCGGCAGGTAGTAGGTGCCGAAGCTCAGTTCGACGTTGCAGCGCTTGGCCAGCTCGACGCCGTTCTCCAGCGCCTCGGGCAGGTCGGCAAACAGCGCCGCCATCTCCTGCGGCGTTTTCAGGTACTGCTGGTCGGTGTAGTCGCGCGGCCGGCGCGGGTCGGCCAGCACGCGGCCCTGCTGGATGCACACGCGCGCTTCGTGCGCCTCGAAGTCGTCGCGCGCGAGGAAGCGCACGTCGTTGCTGGCCAGCACCGGCAGGTCGAGCGATGCGGCCAGTTCCAGCGCATGCGCGTTGAAGGCGTCCTCGTCGCGGTGCCCGGTGCGGGTCAGTTCGAGGTAGCAGCGCTGGTCGAACAGTGTGCGCAGGCGCTCGGCCTGCGCGCGCGCCTCCTCGGCCTGGCCGGCCAGCAGCGCGCGGCCGACCGGGCTGTCGCGTCCGGCCAGCGCGAACAGTCCGGCCTGCGCCTCGGCCAGCCAGCCCGGATCGACCAGCGCGCGGCCGCCGTGCTGCCCCTCGCGCCAGGCGCGCGATATCAGCCGCGACAGGTTGAGATAGCCGTCGCGGTCGCGGCACAGCACGGTCAGGCGCTGCGGGCGCGTCGCGTCGGCGGCATCGGCGAGCCACAGGTCGCAGCCGACGATCGGCTTCAGGCCGGCCGCGCTCGCCGCCTTGTAGAACTTCACCAGCGCGAACAGGTTGCTCTCGTCGGTCAGCGCCACCGCGGGCATGCCGGCGCGCACGCAGGCGTCGACCAGCGCGGGGATGCGGATGGTCGAATCCACCAGCGAGTATTCGCTGTGCAGATGGAGGTGGATGAAGCCGGCGGACATGGGACCTGCGGAGGGTGTGCCCGGCAAGCCTAGCCACCGGGGTCCGGGCGGGCAAGCTTGACAGCGCGCGCCGGGGCTCGCCGGCGCGCGCGCTTGCTCAGCTCACGCGGAAGCGGTCGCCGCCGAGATGGTAGTCGGCGTACGCGGCGGCGGTCGTCGGCGCGGCGCTGCGATACTGGCGCAGGCGCACCTGCAGCCAGTCCTCGGGGCTGGGGTGCAGCGCCTGCTCGTCGGGCACGTTGAGCTTGGCCGCAAGCTCGCGGCGGAAGCGGCAGAAGTCGCCGTAGGCGACGGCCAGCAGGGCCACGTCCAGCGGCAGCGGCGCCTGTTCGCTGATGGCGTCCTGCTGCTCGACCAGGGCGCGCAGGCGTTCCGGCTCCGGACAGGCCGACTGCCAGTCGGGATCGGCCAGCATGTCGTGCAGGTGCGCGGCGTAGTCGGCCAGCCGCAACGGGCCGCCGGCGTGCGTGAAGGTGGAAGCGGGGGTGTGCGTATTGGCGGGGGCGATCATGGCCGGACTCCTGCGCGTGAGCCGCGATGGCGTCCGGATCCGGCGGGCGCCGCCTCGCGGCGATGGGCCTCGGTCCCTAGGAAATTTCCCGGCACAGCCTGTTGCCGACATGCGGAACGGTCCGGGACATCCTTGGCGCCATTGTAGGCGCTTTCGCGCGCGCCGGGGTTGCGGGGCAATGGCGTCGCGCGAACCCGTGCGCCGTGTCGGCGCGCGGCAGCGTTCAGGCGTCGAACAGTCCGGGCGCCAGCAGCGCCAGCACCGGCGCGAAGCTGCGCCGGTGCTCGGCGCAGGGACCGAGCCGCGCCAGCGCTTCGAGGTGTTCCGGCGTGCCGTAGCCTTTGTGCCGGGCGAAGCCGTAGCCGGGATGGCGCGCGTCCAGCGCGCACATGTGGCGGTCGCGGGTCACCTTGGCCAGGATCGAGGCGGCGCTGATCGCCGGTTCCCGCGCGTCGCCGCCGACGATCGCGCGCGCCGGGCAGGGCAGGCCGGCGGGCACCTTGTTGCCGTCGATCAGCGCTTCGCTCGGTATGCGGCGCAGTTGCGCGACGGCGCGTGCCATGCCGAGCATGGTCGCGCGGAAGATGTTGTGGCGGTCGATCTCGGCGACCTCGACCAGCACCACCGCGTGCGCCAGCGCGCGTTCGAGGATCAGCGGGTACAGCGCTTCGCGCTGCGCTTCGCTGAGGCGCTTGGAGTCGGCCAGGCCGTCGATCGGCCGCGCCGGATCGAGGATCACCGCGGCCACCGCGACCGGCCCGGCCAGCGGGCCGCGGCCGGCCTCGTCGACGCCGGCGATCGCGGGATCGCTCACTCGCCGAGATCCTGCAACTGGCCGAACACGTCGGCGCGGTAGGAGTCCATCAGCGCGTGCGCGTCGCAGTCGAGGTAATGGCCCTTGCAGCGCTCGCGCAGCAGCGCGTTGGCGGTGAAGAACGCGTCCTTGTGCAGGTCCGCCGCGTCCAGCACCAGGCTGCCGAGGAAGGCGAGGTCGAGCACCGGGTAGTCGTAGCGGTGCAGCGGCGTGGCGTATCCCTTGAGCATGTAGTAGGTCACGCGGGTCGGATCGGGGATGCCGGCCGGCAGGCGCTTGGCGATGCCGTTGATCGCGCCGTCGAACGACGGCTGGTGGTCGCCGAAGTGGACCATCAGCACGGGCTTGCCGCCGGCGCGCAGCAGGCCCTCGAGGCGCGCGATCGCGCGATCGGACTGGTCGAGGCGTTCCAGGTAGTTGGTCAGGTTGAGGTTCTGCCAGTCGTCCATCTTGCCGGTGAACAGCGGCCGGTCGTACGGCGGGCGCAGCTTCGCGTACGGCGTCATGTGCGGGCCGTGCTGGTGCAGGGTCAGCATGAACAGGAACACCGGCTGGCCGTTGGCCTTGGCCTTCTCGTCGGCGTACACGCGTTCGAACACGCGCAGCAGGTCGGCGTCGGTCGAGTCCCAGCCGAGGCCGACCTGCTCGCCGCCGTAGAACGCGTCGAAGCCGTAGTCGGCGTAAGCGTTGCGGCCGTTGAGGAAGTCGCCGTCGGTCGGATAGATCGCCACCGTGCGGTAGCCGTTGGCGCGCAGCGCGCGCGGCAGCGTGTAGCGGATGCGCGGCGCCAGGTTGAACGGCGCGTACAGCCCGGCCGGGCCGAACTCCTCGTGCGAGAGGCCGGTCAGGAACGAGAACTCGCTGGTCCAGGTGCCGCCACCCCAGGTGTGCACGTCGAGCAGGCCGTGCGCCAGCGTGCGGCGGTCGGCGTGGAACATGCGCCGGTCGCACAGGCGAAGCGTGCAGGCGGCCATGATGCGCGGATCGAACGTGCTTTCTTCCAGCACCGCGACGATGTCGGGGCGCGGGTGCAGCGCGGCGCCGGCGTCGGCGTCGGCGCGCTTCCAGTCGAATGCGTCGGCGGCCTGCGTGGGGTAAGCCGGCGCCTGCACGGTGGTGGCGCGGAACGAGATCAGGAAATCGGTGATCAGGCTGGCGTCGGTCATCGCCAGCCACATGCCCTTGGCGTGCACCTCGGCGAACGGCCCGGTGGTGCTCATCGCCTCGCCGGCCGAAAGCAGCGCGAACGCGGCGAGCAGCGCGCGCGCCAGCCACGGCCGGCGGCGGTGCGCGAACGAAGGCGCGCGCTCGAGCCGCCACGCCAGCCCCAGCAGCAGCGGCACGCACAGCACCGCCGCCAGCGCCGCGCCGACCAGCAGCGGATAGCGCGACATCGTGCGCAGCGTATCCGCGTTGACCATGTAGACGATGTCGGGCGCCAGCAGCGGCGTCGTGAGGTATTTGTACTTGAGGTGCGCGGCGGCCTCGAGCACCAGCGTCAGCAGGCCCGCCGCCGCCAGGCCGAACGCGAAGCGCCCGCTCAGCGCGACCAGGAACAGCCCGAGCGCGATGTACAGCGCCGAGGTGAACGCGCGTTCCAGCGCAGAGTGTTCGATCAGCGGCCCGAACGCGAGCACGACGAGAAACACGGCGGCGCCCGCCGCCGTCACCCAGCGCCGCGCCTGCTGCGATTCCCCCCGTGATCGAAGCGTCGTCTCCATGCGGCGCGGATGCTGTGCCCGCGCCCCGGCAGCGTCAATAGGCCGGCTGCGGATCGTTCAGGCGGCGGCGGGGCGCAACAGCTCGCCGACCACATCCGCCGCCGCGCCGGCGGCGCCGTCGGCGGCACCGGCCTTGAGCAGCAGGTGCAGGCGCTCGAACTCGGCGACCTGCGCGGCGGCCTGCGCCGGATCGCGCAGCAGCGCCAGCACGGCATCGGCCAGCGCCGCCGGCGTGCAGGCGTCCTGCATCAGCTCCGGCACCACGCGCCGCCCGGCCAGCACGTTGGGCAGGGAGAACACGTCGGTTTTCAGCAGGCGGAGCATGCGCGCCAGGCGATAGGTCGTCGGCGCCACCCGGTAGGCGACCACCATCGGCAGCTTCGCCAGCATCGCCTCCAGTGCGGCGGTACCGGAGGCCAGCAGCACCGCATCGGCGGCGATCATGACCTCGTGGGCGCGGCCGTCGAGGACCACGGGCGACGGGAGGCGGGTGGCGGAAGGCGGGAAAGCTGCGGCGAGTTCGCGCGCGATCGCGGTGCGGCAGGCCGCGTTGGCGGTGGGGATCACGATGCGCAGATCGGGCACGGCGGCGGCAGCGCGCCGCGCCGCGGCGAGGAAGATCGCGGCCAGCCGATGGATCTCGCTCATGCGGCTGCCGGGCAGCACGGCCAGCACCGGCGCGTCGGCGGGCAGGCCGAGCGCGGCGCGCGCCGCGGCGCGGTCCGGGCGCAGCGGGAAGCGGTCGGCCAGCGGATGGCCGACGAAGCGCGCGTCGACGCCGTAGCGGGCGTAGATCGGCGGCTCCATCGGGAACAGGCACAGCACGCGGTCGGCGCTGGCGCCGATCTTCGCCGCGCGCCGCTCGCGCCAGGCCCACACCGAAGGGCTGACGTAGTGCACGGTGCGCAGGCCGGCCTGCTTGAGGCGCCGTTCCAGCCCCAGGTTGAAGTCGGGGGCATCGATGCCGATCACCACGGCCGGACGCGCCGCGACCAGCCGCGCCAGCAGATTGCGGCGCAGGCGCAGCAGGCGCGGCAGGTGGCCGATCACCTCGGCCAGGCCGAACAGCGACAGCTCGGCCATGTCGTACCAGGAATCGAAGCCCTGCGCCTGCATGCGCGTGCCGCCGATGCCGACGAAACGGGCGCCTGGAAAGCGCTCGCGCAGTGCCGTCATCAGGTTCGCGCCCAACTGGTCGCCGGAATCCTCGCCGCAGACCAGCGCGATCAGCGGACCTGCAGCGGCCGGTTCGTGCACTGGCGACGGATCGCGGCGGAGCGTGTCGGACGTATCGGCGTTCGTCGCCATCGTGCGGGGAGTCAGCGCGCCAGGCCGCGCTGGCAGTGGTCGAGGAACTCCAGCATGGCGCGCACGTCCTCGCTCTCCTGCGCCTGCAGCGCGAGCTGTTCGCGCGCCTCGGACTGGCTGAGGCCGGCCATGTACAGCGTGCGGTAGGCGCGCTTGATCGCCGAGATGCGCGGCGCTTCGAAGCCGCGGCGCTTGAGGCCTTCGCTGTTGATGCCGCGCGGGCGGCCGTTCTGGTCGTTGGCCATCATCACGAACGGCGGCACGTCCGCGCCGACCAGGCAGCCCATGCCGATGAATGCGTGCGCACCGACCTTGCAGAACTGGTGCACGCCGGCGTAGCCGGAGACGATCACCCAGTCGCCGATCTCCACGTGGCCGGCCAGCCCCGAGTAGTTGGAGAACACCGTGTGGTTGCCCACCTGGCAGTCGTGCGCGATGTGCACGTAGGCCAGCAGCCAGTTGTCGTTGCCGATGCGGGTGATGCCGCCGCCGTCGCCGGTGCCGCGGTTGATGGTGACGAACTCGCGGATCAGGTTGCCGTCGCCGATCACCAGCTCGGTGCGTTCGCCGCGGAACTTCTTGTCCTGCGGATCGGCGCCCAGCGAGGCGAACTGCCAGACGCGGTTGTCGCGGCCGATGCGGGTCGGGCCCTGCACGACGACGTGCGGGCCGATGGTGGTGCCGGCGCCGATCTCGACGTCGGCGCCGATGATCGAGTAGGCGCCGACCTCGACGTCGGCGGCCAATTTCGCGGAAGGGTCGATCTGTGCGGTGGGATGGATCATGGCCGATGCGATCAGTCGCTGCGCTCCGCGCACATCAGCTCGCAACTGGCGACCTCCTTGCCGTCGACCAGCGCGCGCGCCTCGAAGATGCCCATCTTGCGGATCGTGCGCTTCAGGGTGATCTCCAGCATCAACTGGTCGCCCGGCACCACCGGCGCGGTGAAACGCGCCTTGTCGACCTTGACCAGGTAGAACAGCGGGTTGTCCTGGTTGCCGTCCGGCCCGGCGGAAAGCTGCACCAGCAGGCCGGAGGCCTGCGCCAGCGCCTCGATGATCAGCACGCCCGGCATCACCGGATGGCCGGGGAAGTGGCCCTGGAAGAACGGCTCGTTGACGGTGACGTTCTTCAGCGCGGTGATGCGCGCGTTCGGCTCCAGCGCCACCACGCGATCGACCAGCAGGAACGGATAGCGGTGCGGCAGCAGTCGCTGGATGCTTTCGACGTCGAGCAGCGGCGCGGCAGGGGCGCGGTCATTCATCATGCGTGTCCTTTTCCAGCGCGGCGATGCGGCGGGCCAGCTCGTCGAGATGACGGATGCGGGCCGCGTTGCGTCGCCAGCGGCGGTTCTGCTCCAGGGGGGTGCCCGAAGAATACTCCCCGGGTTCGCGGATCGAATGGGTGACCAGACTCATGGCGGTGATCGTAACCCGATCCGCCACCTCGAGATGACCGAGGATGCCGGCGCTGCCGCCGATCAGGCAATAGCGCCCGATCTTCGCGCTGCCGGCCACGGCGGCGCAGCCGGCCAGTGCGGTGTGCGCGCCGATCTTCACGTTGTGCGCGATCTGGATCTGGTTGTCCAGGCGCACGTCTTCCTCGAGCACGGTGTCGTCCAGTGCACCGCGGTCGATGGTGGTGTTGGCGCCGATCTCGCAGTCGTCGCCGATGCGCACGCCGCCGAGTTGCGGCACCTTGACCCAGTGGTCGCGCTCGAAGGCGAGGCCGAAACCGTCGGCGCCGAGCACCGCGCCGGGGTGCACCAGCACGCGCTTGCCCAGCGTGACGCGCGTCACCAGCGTCACCCGCGCGATCAGGCGCGACTGCGCGCCGACGGTGCAGCCAGGGCCGACCATGCAGTACGGACCGAGCACGGCGCCGTCCTCGATCACCGCATCGGCGTCGACCACGCACAGCGGGCCGACGCTTGCGGTCGGCGCGATCTTCGCGCCGGCCGCGACCACGGCGCTGGGGTGCGCCCCCGGTGTAGCCGCGGGCAGGCGCTCGAACAGTGCGGCGATCTTCGCGTAGGCGACGTAGGGATCGGCCGCGATCAGCGCCGCCACCGGACAGTCCGCGGCGTGTTCGGCGCGCAGCACCACGGCGCCGGCGCGCGTCGTCGCGAGCTGCGCCGCATAGCGCGGATTGGCGAGGAAGCCGAGCTGGGCCGGGCCGGCCTCGGCGAGCGTGCCGACGCCGGCGATCTCGCGCGCGCCGTCGCCGCGCAGCTCGAGGCCGAAGCGCGCGGCGAGCGCGTCCAGCCGGTGGCGCGCTTCGGCGCTCACGCGGCCACCGCGCGAAGCTCTCGACGGTACGTGCGACGCGGGTTCATGGCGTCCCCAAGCGCCCGCGGCGATGCCGCGGGACTCCTCAGAACTGCGAGCCGAAGGTGAACTGCAGGCGCTCGCGGTACGGCCGATCCTCCGGCTTGTCGCGCAGCGGCCACGCCAGGTTGATGCGGATCGGCCCGACCGGTGCCTGCCACTGCAGCGACAGGCCGGTCGATGCGCGCAGCTCGCTGGAGCTGAACGCGTTGTAGCTGGCGTACACGTTGCCGACGTCGACGAACCAGGACACGCGCGCGGTATCGGTGTTCTTCAGGAACGGCAGCGGCAGATACAGCTCGCTGGTCGCCAGCACCTTGAACGCGCCACCGACCGGCTGCGCCTCGAAATAGCTCGGCACCAGCACGCGCGGACCCAGCGTGTTGTCGCGGAAGCCGCGCACGTCGTTGACGCCGCCGGCATAGAAGTTCTGCCAGAACGGGAAGGCCAGCTTGCCGTCGCGGCCGTAGGTGTCGCCGTAGCCGAGCTGGCCGGACAGCATCCAGACGAAGTCCTTCGGCAGCGGGAAGTAGTGCGCGGCCAGGGCGGTCGCCTTGTAGTACTGCACAGTCGAGCCCGGCAGCGCGATCTCGGTGGACAGCGAGTAGATGCCGCCGCGGGTCGGCGAGAAGTACTTGTTGCGGGTGTCGTGTGCGTAGGACGCGGTCAGGTTGCCGGTGTGGATGGTGTAGTGGTCGAGCGCAATCAGGTAGTCGATGAACGACTGCGGGGTCAGCCCCGGGTACACGTTCAACCTGTTCTTGCTGAGGCCGAGGCCGACGTTGATCGTGTCGGTCTCGCTGACCGGGATCGACAGGAAGGTCGATCCGCTGACGTTGTTCTCGGTGTAGTTGGCCAGGTTGGCCTGCGATTGGTCCAGCTTGCTGTAGCGCAGGCTGTAGCCGATGCCGATGCCGCTGTCGGTGAGGTAGGGGTTGTAGTAGCTCAGCGCGGTGGTGTCGTAGTAGCTGCTGTGCTGGACCGTGGCGGACACCTTGTCGCCGGTACCGAGGAAGTTGTTCTCGGACACCGACACGCTGATGATCGCGCCGGACACCTGCGAGTAGCCGATGCCGAACATCAGGCTGCCCGAGGCCTGCTCCTCGACCTTGACGTTCAGGTCGACCTGGTCCTCGCTGCCGGGCACGCGCTGGTTCTCGACCTCGACGGTCTTGAAGTAGCCGAGCCGCTGCAGGCGGATCTTCGAGCGGTTGATCGCCGCCTGCGAGTACCACGCGCCCTCGAGCTGGCGCATCTCGCGGCGCAGCACCTCGTCCTCGGTGCGCGTGTTGCCCTTGAAGTTGATGCGGCGCACGTAGACGCGCTGGCCGGGATCGACGTACAGGGTCAGGTCGACGGTGCGCTTCTCCTTGTCCAGCTTGGGCACCGGCGAGACCTTGGCGAAGGCGTAGCCGATGTTGGACAGCATCGCGGTGATCGCGTCGGTGGAGAGCTCGATCTTCTTGCGCGAGAAGGTGTCGCCCGCCTTGATCGGCACCAGCCGGCGGATCGAGTCCTCGGGCAGGATCAGCTTGCCGAGCAGCTTGACGTCGCTGATCGTGTACACCTCGCCTTCCTTGATGCCGGCGCTGATGTACATGTTGCGCTTGTCCGGGCTGATCGCGACCTCGGTCGAGTCGAGCTGGAAGTCGGCGTAGCCGCGGTCGAGGTAGTACGAGGCCAGCTTTTCCAGGTCGCCGGACAGTTTTTCGCGCGAGTACTGGTCGTCCTTCGAGTACCACGAGGTCCAGTTGGTGGTGGCGGACTGGAAGTCGTCGCGGATCTGCTTGTCGGTGAACGTCTGGTTGCCGACGATGTTGATTTCCTTGATCCGCGAGGCCTGGCCTTCGTGGATCTCGATGTCGATGGCGACGCGGTTGCGGTCCAGCGGCACCACGTGCGGCTCGATCGAGACGTTGTACTTGCCGCGGTTGTAGTACTGGCGGATCAGCTCCTGCTTGACGTGGTCGAGCGACATGCGGTCGAAGGTGTCGCCCTCGGACAGGCCGATTTCCTTCAGGCCCTTCTTGAGGTCGTCTTCCTTGATGTCCTTGTTGCCGTGCAGGGTCAGGCGCGAGATCGACGGGCGCTCCTGCACCTTGATCACCAGGATGTCGCCCTGGCGCTCCAGCTCGACGTCGCTGAAGAAACCGGTCTTGTACAGCGCGCGGATGGCGTCCTCGGCGCGCTGCGGGGTGATCGTGTCGCCCTTCTCCACCGGCAGGTAGCTGAACACCGTGCCGCCGGAAATGCGGGTCAGGCCATCGATGCGGATGTCCGAGACCACGAACGGCTCGAAGCCGGCGGCACGGGCTTTCGCGGTCAGGCAGGCAAGCAGGATCAAGGCGGCGATTCGCTTCATCGTCGTATCCAAAGGGTTGGACGCTTGGGACGCGGCACGAGGCCGCGACAGAAGGCCGCGGATCACGAGGCCAGGCGCAGGATGTCGTTGTAGAACGCCAGCCCCATCAGCGCCGCCAGCAGCGCCATGCCGACGTATTGACCCGCCAGCATGACCCGTTCGCTCACCGGACTGCCCTTAACAAGTTCGATAAGGTAATACAGCAGGTGTCCGCCGTCCAAGATCGGGATCGGCAGCAGGTTCATGATGGCCAGGCTGAGCGAGATGATGCCGAGGAAATACAGGAACCAGGCCAGGCCCATTTCCGCCGAGGCGCTGGCGTACTTGGCGATGGTGATCGGGCCGGACAGGTTCTGCAGCGAGGCGTGACCGGTGAGCATGCGGCCGAGCATGCCCAGCGTCTGCCCGGTAAGCTGCCAGGTTTCGCCGACCGCCGCCGGCACCGCGGCGATCGGGCCGCGCTGCAGCACGGTGTCGTAGTGCGCTTCGGTCGGCCTGGCCCCGATGCCGAGCTGGTAGCCGGAACCGCCGTCGGCCAGCGTCACCCGCCGCGGCGAAGTGCGCAGGGTGATGCGGTCGGCGCCGCGCGCGACCTCGATCGCCAGCGTCTTGCCGGGGCCGGCCTCGGCGCGGATCGCGTCGGTAAGGTCGCCCCAGTCCTGCAGCGCGCGTGCGCCGACGCGCAGGATGCGGTCGCCCGGCCGCAGCCCGGCCGCCGCCGCGGCGCTGCCGGGCTCGACCGTGCCGATCACCGCCGGGATCAGGATCTGCTGCGGCACCAGGCCGATGCGCGCGACCTGCGTGCGCTCGTCGAGCCCCGCGGGCAGCGCGTCCAGCGCCAGCGTGCGCACGCGCTCGCTGCCGTCCGCCGCCTGCACGCGCACGTCGACGGAGCGACGCGCGGCGGCCGCGTCGGCCAGCGCGAGGCCGAGGTCGGTCCAGGTGGCGATGCGGGCGCCGTCGACCGCATCGACGCGGTCGCCCGGCTGGAAGCCGGCCTGCGCGGCCAGCGCCTCGGCGCGCCCGACCAGCGGCAGGTAGTCGGGCTTGCCGACCACGAACATCGCCCAGAACGCGGCCACCGCGAACAGCAGGTTGAACAGCGGGCCGGCGGCGACGATGGCGATGCGCTTCCAGACGGATTTGCCGGTGAATTCCCGCGCGCGTTCGGCGGCGGGCACGTCGCCCTCGCGCGCATCCAGCATCTTGACGTAGCCGCCCAGCGGGATCATGGCGACCACGTACTCGGTGCCATCGCGGCCGAGCCGCGACCACAGCGCGCGGCCGAAACCCACCGAGAAGCGCAGCACCTTGACGCCGCAGCGCCGCGCCACCCAGTAGTGGCCGAACTCGTGGAAGGTCACCAGCAGGCCGAGGGTGACCAGCAGCCACCAGGCGGAACCGGCGATGTTGCCGAATAAGCTCATGCGTAGGATCAGCAGAAGGCCCGGCGCATGATACGGCGGGCCGTATCGCGGGCGGTTAAATCACGATGAACCAGCGTTTCCGCATCGACCACGGGCGACGGCGGCAGTTCCGCCAGCGTCGCCTCGATCACGTCGGCGATGGCGAGGAAGGGCAGGGCGCCGGCAAGGAAGGCCTCGACCGCGATCTCGTTGGCGGCGTTCAGCAGCGCCGGCGCGTCGCCGCCGGCGCGCAGCGCCTGGTAGGCCAGCGGCAGGCAGCGGAAGGTGTCGGTGTCGGGGCGCTCGAAGCCGAGTTGGGCGCGCGCGGCCAGGTCCAGCGGCACGACGCCGGCCTCGACCCGCTCCGGCCAGGCCAGCGCGTGCGCCAGCGCGGTGCGCATGTCGGGGTTGCCCAGCTCCGCCAGCACCGAGCCGTCGGTGTATTCGACCAGCGAATGCAGCAGGCTCTGCGGATGCACGACCACGTCGATGGCCTCGGGCGCGGCGCCGAACAGCACGTGCGCCTCGATCACCTCGAGGCCCTTGTTCATCAGCGTGGCGGAATCCACCGAGATCTTGCGGCCCATGCGCCAGTTCGGGTGCGCGCAGGCCTGGTCCGGCGTGACCGCGGCCAGGTCGGCGCGCGTGCGGCCGCGGAACGGCCCGCCGGAGGCGGTCAGGATCAGCCGGCGCACGCCCGCGCGGTCCAGTTCGGGGCGCCCGCCGGGCAGGCACTGGAAGATCGCGTTGTGTTCGGAATCGACCGGAACCAGCACGCCGCCGCCCGCGCGCAGCGCCTCCAGCAGCAGCGGCCCGGCCATCACCGCGGATTCCTTGTTGGCCAGCAGCAGGCGCTTGCCAGCGCGCGCCGCGGCCAGCGTCGAAGCCAGGCCGGCGGCGCCGACGATCGCCGCCAGTACGGTGTCGCACAGCGGGCCAGCCGCGGCTTCGGTCAGCGCATCGGCGCCGGCCGCGGCCGCGGTGGGCAGCCCCGCCGCCTTCAGCTTGCGCGCCAGCGCGCCCTCCAGCGCGGGATCGGCGATGATCGCCAACTCGGGCCGGAAGCGCGCGCACAGCTCGACCAGCGCGTCGACGTTGCGGTGCGCGCTGAGCACGCCGGCGCGGAAGCGGTCGGGGTGGCGCGCGATCACGTCCAGCGCGCTGGCGCCGATCGAGCCGGTGGCGCCGAGGACCGCGACCTGTTTCATAGGCCGAGCATGGCCTCGAGCATGGCCTTGCCGACCACGAACACCGGCAGCGCGGCGAACACGCTGTCGAGGCGGTCGAACAGGCCGCCGTGGCCGGGGAACAGCGCGCCGGAGTCCTTCACGTCGGCGTGGCGCTTGATCAGGCTTTCGAACAGGTCGCCGACGATGGAGATCGCGGTGGTGAACAGCGCCAGCACGACCAGGCCGGCCAGGGCGAAGCCGCCGACGCCCAGCAGCGGACCGCCGACCAACGCGATCAGCGCGGCGCCGGCCAGCGCGCCCCACACGCCGGCGATCGTCTTGCCCGGGCTGATGCGCGGCGCCAGCTTGCGCCGGCCGTAGCGGCTGCCGGCGAGATAGGCGGCGGTATCCGCCGCCCACACGATCATCAGCGCCAGCAGCGTCCACAGGTGGCCATGCTGCTCGCTGCCGTGCACCTGCACCAGCGCCGCCCAGGCCGGCAGTACCACCAGCGCGCCGGCGCCGAGCTTCAGCCAGCCGTTCTCGCGGGTCGGCGCCGCGCCGAAGGCGTAGTGGCGCAGCCACAACAGCGCGACCGCCCACCATGCCACCCCGGCCATGATGGCCGCCGGCCACGCAACGGTTCCGCGCAGCGTCCACAGCAGCACGAACAGCGCGGCGTAGCCGGCCATGATCGCGCCGCGCGTGCGGCGATCGCGGAAGCCGGCGAGCCGGGTCCATTCCCACAGCGCCAGCAGGAAGGCGACCGCCACGACCAGCGCGAACACCGGCGTCGGCGGCAGCAGGATCAGGGCGATCGCCAGCGGGGCCAGGATCAGGGCGGTGAGGGTGCGCTGCTTCATGGTCGTCCGGGTCAGGAGGCTTGGGCGACCTGCGCGCCGGTCCTGCCGTAGCGGCGCTGGCGGCCGGCATAGTCGTCCAGCGCGCGCTGCAGGCAGGCCTGGTCAACGTCCGGCCACAGGGTGTCGGTGAAGTACAGCTCCGCGTAGGCGATCTGCCAGAGCAGGAAGTTGCTGATGCGGTGTTCGCCGCCGGTGCGGATGAACAGGTCCGGCGGCGGCAGGTCGGCGAGGCTGAGATACGGCGCCAGGGTGCGCTCGTCGATGGCATCGGCGGTCAGTTCGCCGCGCGCCACCGCCTCGGCGGCGCGGCGCGCGGCCTGGGCGATGTCCCAGCGGCCGCCGTAGTTGACGCAGACGTTCAGCGCCAGCGCGGTGTTGCCGGCGGTTTTCGCCATCGCCGCCTGCATGCGCTGGCGCAGCGGCTCGGCGAAGGCGGTCAGGTCGCCGACGAAGCGCACGCGCACGCCGTGGCCGTGCAGCTCGTCGGTTTCCTTGTCCAGCGCCTTCAGGAACAGCTCCATCAGCGCGCCGACCTCGTCCTGCGGGCGCCGCCAGTTCTCGCTGGAGAACGCGAACAGGGTCAGCGCCTCGATGCGCTGGCGCAGGCAGAACTCGACCGCCTCGCGCACCGCCTTCTGGCCGGCGCGATGGCCGAAGCTGCGCGGCCGGTGGCGCTGCTCGGCCCAGCGGCCGTTGCCGTCCATCACGATGGCGAGGTGGCGCGGGATGCGTGCGGCGGACGCGCTGCCTTCGGGCGTGGTGGCGTTCACGTCAGTCCCCGCGCCTGGCGCGCAGCGCGCGCCCCGCACCATTTGCCCTCTCCCCCGTGCGGGGGAGAGGGGAACGGGAAGCCCCGTGCGGGAGTCGTGCTGCCGGCGTCATCGCGGCGAGGGCGCTGTCGCGCGCTCGGACGTCCATTCAAAGGGCCATCAATTCGTCTTCCTTGGCCTTGACGACCGCGTCGACGTCCTTGATGTGCCTGTCGGTCAGCTTCTGGATCTCGTCGTCGGCGCGGCGGGATTCGTCCTCGGTGATCTGCTTCTGCTTGAGCAGGTCCTTGACGTGCTGTATCGCGTCGCGGCGGATGTTGCGGATCGCCACCTTGGCGCTCTCGCCCTCGTGGCTGACGTGCTTGGCGAGATCCTTGCGGCGCTCCTCGGTCAGCGCGGGCAGGTTGATGCGGATCACCATGCCGGCGGTGGTCGGGGTGATGCCGAGATCGGAGGCGAGGATCGCCTTCTCGACCGCGGACACCATCTGCTTCTCGTACGGCGTGATCGTCAGCGAACGCGCGTCGGCGACGGCGATGCCGGCGACCTGGCTGATCGGCACGTCCGAACCGTAGTAGTTCACCCTGATGCCTTCGACCAGTGCCGTGCTGGCGCGGCCGGTGCGCAGGCGCTGCAGGTCGTGCCTGAGCGTCTCGACGCTCTTGCCCATGCGGGTCTGGGCATCTTTCTTGATGTCGTTGAGCATGGGGATCCCCGGTGTGCGCAGCTAATCACGGGAGTATAGCAATTTGATCGATCCTGCCGGACCGTTCACCGGGCGCGCGGCGGCGGTTGCGGCCGGATTTCGGCCGCGGGCCACGCTCCGGGATCGCGCGCGCGCAGGGCGGCGCGCTCGGCCGCCGTCGGCGGCTGCGGCCTGCGCGGAGCCTCGTCGCGTGCGCCGAGCCGCGCCAGTTCGCTCTGCATCGCGCCGGCCGGGCGCTGCTCGGGCGCGATCGGCCAGACCAGCCAGTGGCCCTGCACGGTTCGCCCCAGCAGCCGGTTGCCGTCCGGCGAGAAGGCCAGTTGCGCGATGGCGTCCATCGCGTTGCTGTCGGCATGCAGGGGCGGGCCCGCCGCGGCGGCGGTCGTCGCATCGTAGAGCTGCACCTCGCGACGGAAAGCGTGGGCCACCAGTTTTCCGTCCGCGCTCACCGCCACCGCGCCCACGGCGGCGCTGTCGGCGCGGTGGACGGCGATGCGGGGCGCCGCTTCGCCGGTGTCGAACAGATCCTCGCTGCTGCCCGCGACGAACGCGCCGGCGCCGGTTGCGGCCACCGCGATCGGTCGGGCGGATCCGGTCGGTCGCCGGGCGCGGATCGCGTCGGCGGCCGGATCCCACGCGATCAACGCGTCGTCGCCAAGGCGCGGATCGTCGGCGCGGGCGACCATCAGCACCTGCCGGTCGTCGGCGGCGAAGGCGGCCCACAGCACCGGCACGAGGGGGTCGTGCGGGTACTCGCCGACGCGCCGCAGGCTGGCGGTTTCGAGCACGGTGGTGGCGCCGGTCGGCGGGCCGGTGGCCAGCAGGCGCGCGCCGTCGGCGGAGAAGGCGAGCCGGCGCAGGGGGCCTTCGAGCGCAACGCGGCCGGGGCGGAGCCGGCCATGCTGCAGGTCGACCACCGCGAGCCGTTCCTCGTAGCCTTCGGCGCCGCTGCCGCCGAAGGCGAGTACCGCGTTGTCGCCGGCACGGTCGGCGAGCAGGCGCTGCGGGCTGTCGGGCAGCGCGACGGGCGGGAAGCGCAGCCGCAGGTCCGCCGTGTCGTAGACGCGCAGCGCCGGGCCGACGGTCACGACCAGGCTGCGTCCGCGGTCGACCAGCTCGGCAAAGCCCGGCGGTTGCGGCAGCTTGAGCCAGGGCGTCGACGCCGTTCCCTGCACGGAGACGAGGCGCAGTTGGTCGTAGGCGACGTCGACCAGGCGCTTGCCGTCGAACCAGGTCTGCTCGGGCACCTGCCGCGCCGCGCGCGCCTCCAGCATCGGCGAGAGCGGCAGACGCCACAGCCGCAGTTGGCCGTCCATGCCGGCGCTGGCCAGCAGCCCCGTCCGCAGCGACCAGCCGATCGGGTAGCGCCCGGCCAGCCCATGCCGCGAGGGGCCGGCGCCGACGCGGGTGGCCGGAACGGAGCGCGGACCGGGCAACGGCAGATGCCAGAGCGCCGTCTCGCCTTCGCCGGCCGCGATCAGCAGGCGTTGCCGGTGGCTGACCGCGACGCGCTGCACCGAGAAATCGTGCTGCATCTGCCCGGACACCAGCGGGTTGCCGGTGGCCACGTCGAAGGCGTAGGCGGCGCCGTCCCGGGTCGCGGCGGCGAGCCAGGCATCGTCTTCGCTGAAGGCGATCCAGCTGACCTCGCGGCCGCCCGGCGTAGCCAGTTGCCGCTGCGCGAGCGTGCGCGCATCGAGCAGGAACACGCGGCCTTCGAAATCGCCCAGCGCCATGCGGTTGCCGTCGCCGCTGAAGGCCCATGCGGAAATGCTGGCGCCGCCGGGCAGCCGGACCGTGCGCGGCGTCGCCAGGTCGGGCAGGCGGTACAGGCTCAGGGTACGCATCGCGACGGACAGCGTCGCCGCGAAACGCCCGTCCGGGCTCAGCTTCCACGGCATGAAGTCCCGGCCCTCGGGCGTGGGACCGAGGCTGGACAGCGGCCGCCACGGGTCGAGCTGCCACAGTTGGCTCTGCCGGCGGTGGTTGCGCAGCAGCGCGTGGCGTCCGTCCGCGCTGTAGGCGGCGTCGGCGAAGTCGCCGAACGCCGCCGGCGGCTCGATCAGCGCGGCGCGGTCGAGATCGATCAGCCAGGTGTCCGAGTCGGTGGGGCTGACCGCGTTGCTGTACCACTCGAAGGTCACGCGCAGGCGGCGATCGCCCGCGAACCGCAGCAGCAGCGGAATGCGCCGCTGGCCGTCGGCGCTGAGCCGTCCGGCCAGGCTGACGCGGCCGCGCTCGGCCAGCGTGCGGGTGTCGTACCAGCGCACGCTCTGGTCGTTGAGCGCAACCGCGAGCAGGCGCCCGTCCGGGCTCAGCTCCACCGCCATCGGATTGGCGTCGGCGATCACGGTGCGGTCGATCAGCGTCGCCCCCTGCGCGACGAGCATGCCCACGCGGCGCCTGTCCATGTCCGCCATGCCGGTGCGCCGCGAACGCTCCTCCTCGGCGATGTTCTGCAGCAGGCGCGGCAGGGCCTCGAAGCCGTGGCCCTCGCGCTCCAGGCGCAGCGCCGCCTCGCGCCGGCTGTCCCACAGCAGGCTCCGCGAGGTGGCCGCGTTGATCTCCGCGCGCCGCCACTGCAGCGAGGTCGCCGTGAAGCCGGTCGCGAGCGCCGCGATCAGCAGGAAGGTCAGCGCGGCCAGCCTGGGTTCGCGTCGGGCCGCGCGCCACAGCCGCTGCGGCATGCCGAGCGGGCGCGCGTGCACCGCGCGCCCTTCGAGGAAGCGCCCGAGGTCGTCGGCCAGCGCGCGGGCGGTGGGGTAGCGCGCCTGCGGCGATTTCTGCAGGCAGCGCAGCACGATCGCTTCCAGGTCGCGCGGCAGCGTCGGCACGATCCGCCGCGGCGATCGCACGCGCGCGTGCAGCACCTGCTGCAGGGTCGCCTGCGGCGTGTCGGCGAGGAACGGCGGCTGCCCGGTGAGCAGTTCGTACAGCACCGCGCCCAGGCCCCAGATGTCGGTGGCGGGCGTGAGCTTGTGGCTGTGCAGCTCGGCCTGCTCCGGCGCCATGTAGCTCGGCGTGCCGCAGACCTCCTCGTTCTCGGCGGCGAGCGCGTGGTCGAGGCGGCGCGCCAGGCCGAAGTCGGCGACCTGCGGTTCGTCGCGCTCGTCGAGCAGCACGTTGCCCGGCTTGAGGTCGAGATGCAGCATGCCGAGACGGTGCGCGTAATCCACCGCCTCGGCGACGCTGCGGATCAGTTGCGCGGCGCGCTGCGGCGCGAACGGCCCGTACACGCGCAGATGCACCGCCAGGCTGCCGCCGACGATCAGGCGCATGCTGAAGAAGTGCAGCTCGTCGCGCGTGCCGACTTCGTAGATCGGCACGATGTTGGGATGCTGCATGCGCGCGGCGTTGCGCGCCTCGCGCACGAAGCGCGCGATGAAATCGCGCGAGGCCCACGGGCCCGCGGCAAGCAGCTTCAGCGCCACTTCGCGGTCGAGGCTACGCTGGCGCGCGCGATAGACGACGCCCATGCCGCCTTCGCCCAGCAGTTCGATCAGCTCGTAATCGCCGAACAGGCGCTGCGCCGGATCGCCCAGGTCGAGCGCAAGGCTGGCGCGGTGCAGGAAGGCGAGGTGCAGGCCGGCGCCGCGGCCGGACGGGGCCGCGCCGCCGCCGTACGTATCGAACGCGAGCGCGGCCAGGCGGCTCAGACCGGCCGCATCGGGCCACGCCGGCACGATCGGCGTGGAGCTGCGCGGCAGTTCATGCGGCATGGCGCGCCTCCGCGTCCAGCGCGTGCTGCAGCGTGCGTCGCTCGGCGGCGAGATCGGGCGCGCCGCGCACGGTGTCGGCCAGCTCGGCATCGCACAGCTCGCGAAAGCGTTGGCGCAGGCGGCACAGGGCCAATGCCAGCGCCAGCGGGCGGGCGCCGAGGCGGGCGCTGGCCGCTTCGAGGGCGCCGACGGCGGGCTCGCGCGCAAGATAAGGTTCCAGCGCGTCGAACATCTCGAGGTGCCCGGATTCGCTCGCCTCGTCGCGCAGGTGCCGAAGTCCGCGCGTGAGTACCGCCAGCGCGAAGCCGCGCTCGAAGGCCCGCGCCGGATCGTCGGCCGCGCAGGCTTCGCCGCGCGCGCGCGCCTGCGTGTCCTCGGCCGGCGCGCGCTGCCCGCCGCCGAGGAAGTCGCACAGCCGCGCGAACAGGAATTCGCGGAAGCGCCGCGCGGCCCATTCCGCGCCGCCGGGTCGCGCGTGGGCGAGCTGCTCGAAGAATGCACGCGTGGTGTCCTGCGCCGCGTTCGGCGCTTGCCCGCGGCGACGCAGGTAGGCGTATACCGGGTAGCGGTAACGCAGGCAGAGCGCGTTCAGCGCCTCGCGGGCGCTGTCGCTGCGCGCGGACGCCAGCGACCAGCGGGTGGTCGCGAAGGCGGCGTCTGCGGACGACGGCACGGTGGCTGCCGGCTTCATGCTCGCTACCTGTACGGGATCCGGTGGCGGAGCCGGAAGCTCCGGGGGCACCTCTCAATGGAGCGTGGCTCTGAGCGCCGCGCGCAGGTCGGTGATTTCCTGTTCGAGATCGCCGGCGCTGCCGGTGGTTTCGGCCAGTTCGGCGCGCACCAGCTCGCGCAGGCGATGACGCATGCGGTGCACGGCGACCGCCAGCGTGTTGGGCCGCAGCCCGAGCGCGGCGGCCACGCGCGCGTAGTCGGTTTCGCCGGGGCGTTCGGTGAGGAATTCCTGCAAGTGCTCGTACAGGTCGAGCTTGCCGGCGCGGGCAGCTTCCTCGCGCAGGTGGCCGAGCGCGGTGCCGAGCACGGCCAGCGCCCAGCCGCGCTCGAAGGCGCGCAGCGGGTCATCGTCGTTCGTGGCCGTGGTGTTCTCGACGGTGTCGTAAGCGACCGCCGCCGCGCCACCGCCGCGTCGCGCCGCGTGCGCGCTGTCGGCGGCGTTGATCAGGTGACGACGCAGGGCGGTGAGCAGGTAGGCGCGGAACCGGCCGCGCTGCGGGTCGGCCCGCGCGAAGCTGGCCTGCTCGAGGAAGCGGACGAAGAAGCCTTGCGTCAGGTCCTCCGCCTGTTCCGTCGTGTAGCCCTGGCGACGGACGTAGGCCAGCACGGCCGGGCGGTAGATGCGGCACAGCCGCTCCAGCGCGGCGCGCGCCCGGGCAGGATCGCCCTGGGTGCTCAGCACGAGGCTCCAGCGTGTGGTTTCGAATCGGCTCATGTCCGATCCTCCCGCCGCAGGCCAACGACCTCCGTGTGACCGGGCTGGCAGTCTGCGCCCGGCCGCTGCGGCGTGGAAGTGTCTCAGGTCACGCGGAACCCGCGGCCCGACCATTCCCAGTGGGCGTAATGCCGCGCATCGACGCGGCGGCGTTGCAATGTGTAACGCAACTCCTCGCCGCGCGCGGCCAGCCAGTCGTCGCGGCGGCGGCTCTCGGCGGGCGCACCGGCCGCGATGCGGCCGTCGCGGTAGCGGCGGAAATCGAGATAGTCGTCGAGTTCGTCGCGCAGCCGGTTCAGCGCCACGTCGACCAGGATGGCGTCGTCGAGCAGGCCGATCAGCGGGATGCCGTCGGGAATCAGGTCGTCGGCGCGGTCGACGTAGGCGAGCAGGTCGTCGATGCCGGCGCGAGTGGCGGCATCCAGCGACCAGTCCGCGTCCGCGGCCATGTCGCGCAGCGCCTGCGCGCGGGCCATGCGCGCAGGGATGAAGCGCACGCTGCGGCCGCTGCGGGCCGCATGCAGCGCCATGGCCACGGCGGTGGTGATGCGCGCGCTGTCGAAGTCGTCGGCGTGCTCGTACAGCGCGTGCGCGAGCGCGTTGAATTCGCGCAGCGCGGACGGCGCCAGCGCGATCTGGCCGATGCGCGGATCGCTCGAGAGCGTGGCGGCATCGAAATCGATGCCGGTGCAGGAACGCGGCTCGGTGAACGGAATCATGGCGGCACCTCCGGTGCGGGCGAGGGGGCGGTGCGCGTGCCTGCGATCGCACCCGTCCGGTTGCGCACGTGCTCCTGCGGCGCGCGCGAGCCGGTCCGGCCCGCGTCCGTGGGTACAGCGGCGATGGGCTTCGATTACGCGAGGCGCGGATTCAGCCGCAGTCGACCAGGGTGCCGATCGGCTCGCCGCGCATGATGCGCATCAGGCCGCCCGGCTGGCCCATGTCGTAGATGCGCAGCGGCATGCCGTGGTCGCGGCACAGCGCGATCGCGGCGGTGTCCATCACCGCCAGCTTGCGCTCGATCACCTGGTCGTAGGTGAGGTGCTCGAAGCGCTGCGCGTCGCTGACCTTCTTCGGGTCGGCGCTGTACACGCCGTCGACCTTGGTCGCCTTCAGCAGCAGCTGCGCGCCGACCTCGACCGCACGCAGCGCCGCGGCCGAGTCGGTGGTGAAGAACGGATTGCCGGTGCCGGCGGCGAAGATGCAGATGCGGCCCTTCTCCAGATGGCGGATCGCGCGGCGGCGGATGTAGTCCTCGCAGACCTCGTTGATCTTGATCGCGCTCATCGTGCGCGCGTAGGCGCCGAGCTTCTCCAGCGCGTCCTGCATGGCCAGCGCGTTCATCACCGTGGCCAGCATGCCCATGTGGTCGCCGGTGACGCGGTCCATGCCGGCCGCGGCCAGGCCGGCGCCGCGGAAGATGTTGCCGCCGCCGATCACCACGCCGACCTGCACGCCGGCCTGCTGGACCTCGATGATTTCCGCCGCCAGCCGTCGCAGCACCTTGGGATCGATGCCGTAGTCCTCGTCGCCCATCAGGGCTTCGCCGGAAAGCTTGAGCAGGATGCGCTGGTACTTGATCGCGGCGGGCATGGCGTCGGTTCCTTGGGGGATGCGGGCACAAAAAAAGCCGCTCGTGGCCGGCAGGCTCGCACGAGCGGCTCGGATTGTCCGCGTCGGCGCCCCCGTACGCCTGCCGGTGGGGGCGCTGCGCGCGGAAGAGGGTTTACGCCAGGCCGGCCTGCTTCATCACTTCGGCGGCGAAATCCTCTTCCTTCTTCTCGATGCCTTCGCCGACGGCGAGGCGCGCCACCGAGACGACCTCGGCGCCGGCCTTCTTCAGCACGTCGGCGACGGTGTTGGCGGTGTCCAGCACGTAGGCCTGGCCGGTCAGGGACATTTCGGCGAAAACCTTGCGCAGCTTGCCCTGGATCATCTTTTCCTGGATCTCGGCGGGCTTCTGCCTGTCCTTGTCGGTCATCTGCGCGAGGGCGATTTCCTTCTCCTTCGCGACGATCTCGGCCGGCACCTGCTCGGGAGTGACGTAGGTCGGGTTCATCGCCGCGACGTGCATGGCGATGCCCTTGGCCAGCTCGTCGCTGCCGCCCTTCAGCGCGACCAGCACGCCGATGCGGCCGCCGTGCACGTAGCTGCTGACCACGCCGTCGCACTGCACGCGCGCCATGCGGCGCACCTGGATGTTCTCGCCGATGGTGGCGATCAGGGCCTTGGCGGCTTCCTCGACGCTGCCGCCGGCCGGATAGGCCGCGGCCTTCAGCGCGTCGACGTCGGCGGCGCCGGAGGCCAGCGCGACCGCGGCCACGGCATCGGCGAACTTCAGGAAGCTGGCGTCCTTGGCGACGAAGTCGGTCTCGCAGTTGACCTCGACCAGCACGGCCTTGCCGCTGCCCTGCGCGGCGACGATGCGCCCCTCGGCGGCCACGCGGCCGGCTTTCTTGTCGGCCTTGGCCAGGCCCTGCTTGCGCAGCCACTCGATCGCGGCGTCGATGTTGCCGCCGTTCTCGGTGAGTGCCTTCTTGCATTCCATCATGCCGGCCCCGGAGCGCTCGCGCAGCTCCTTGACCATGGTTGCGGTGATCGTCATTGCGTGGAACCTCTTGGATGGCGGCGCGCCGGCATGCCGGCGCGCGTGGCCTCGAACCGTGGACTTACTCGGCGCCGCCTTCGTTCTTGCCGCGGCCGCTGCCGCGGCGCGGCTGGCCGGCGCCCGGCTTCTTGGCGCCGCCCGGACGGCGGCGGTCGCCGCTCGGCTTGCGCTCGCGGCGCGCGGCGTCGGCGTCCTTGGCGATCGGGTTGCCCTCGGCGTCCAGCTCGACGAACTCGTCGGCCGCGCCCTGCGCGATGGCCGGCGACGCGGCCTTGCCCTCGAGGATGGCGTCGGCGGCGGCGCGCACGTACAACTGCACCGCGCGGATGGCGTCGTCGTTGCCCGGGATCGCGTAGTCGACCAGCGTCGGGTCGTAGTTGGTGTCGACCACCGCCACCACCGGGATGCCGAGCTTCTTGGCTTCCAGCACGGCGATGTTCTCGTGGCCGATGTCGATCACGAACAGCGCGTCGGGCAGGCTGTTCATGTCCTTGATGCCGCCCAGCGACTTCTCCAGCTTGTCGCGCTCGCGGCGCAGCGCCAGCACTTCGTGCTTGACCAGCTTCTCGAAGGTGCCGTCGGTCTCGGCGGCCTCGAGTTCCTTCAGGCGCGCGACCGACTGCTTGACGGTGCGGAAGTTGGTGAGCATGCCGCCCAGCCAGCGCGCGGCGACGAACGGCATGCCGCAGCGGGTGCCTTCTTCCTGGATGGCCTCGCGCGCCGAGCGCTTGGTGCCGACGAACAGCACCGTGCCGCGCTTCTGCGCCAGGCCGGAGAGGTAGTTCATGGCGTCGCCGAACAGCGGCAGCGTCTTCTCGAGGTTGATGATGTGGATCTTGCCGCGCGCGCCGAAGATGTACGGCTCCATCCTCGGGTTCCAGTAGCGGGTCTGGTGGCCGAAGTGGACGCCGGCTTCGAGCATCTGGCGCATGGTGACCTGGGGCATGACGAAACTCCTGACGTTCGGGCGGCTTGTGGCGCGCCCAGGGGTTGGACCTCCACGCATCCCCGACTTCGACCCCGGGCCGGCGTGCCAGTCGTGCTGGCGAAGCGCCGTGCCGGCGGGGCACCCCGAAGGCGGTGCCGATGCGTGTGCGGAATGAGGTGCTTGCGCACCGTGCGGGGAGCCGCCGTGGCGGGTATCCTCGCGTTCTGCTTTGCGCGGCGGCCACTTACATGGCTGTCCCGCAAATCTTTAAAATTGTAGCCCGTGCGCCGCCGGCGCGACAAGTCTTGCCTGCGCCCCCGACCGGCGCCATCTACGGATCATGCCCGTGACCCTGAAGACCCCCGAACAGATCGAGAAGATGCGTACCGCCGGCCGGCTGGCCGCGGAGGTGCTGGAGCTGCTTGCCGGGCACGTCAAGCCCGGGGTGACCACCGAGGAGCTCGACCGCATCGCCTACGAACACATCGTCAAGGTGCAGAAGGCGGTGCCGGCCAACGTCGGCTACCGCGGCTTCCCCAAGACCCTGTGCACGTCGGTCAACCACGTGATCTGCCACGGGATTCCCAGCCCGACCAAGGTGCTGAAAGACGGCGACATCGTCAACATCGACGTCACCGTGATCAAGGACGGCTGGCACGGCGACACCAGCCGCATGTACTTCGTCGGCCAGCCCTCCACGCTGGCCAAGCGGCTGGTGGACACCACCCTGGAAGCGATGCTGCTCGGCATCGGCGCGGTGCGCCCCGGCGCGACCCTGGGCGACGTCGGCCACGCCATCCAGAGGCACGTCGAGACGGCGGGCTTCTCGGTCGTGCGCGAGTACTGCGGCCACGGCATCGGCACGGTCTATCACGACGACCCGCAGGTGCTGCACTACGGCAGGCCGGGTACCGGGCTGCGCCTGGAGAAGGGCATGACCTTCACCGTCGAGCCGATGGTCAACGCCGGCAAGCCGCACACCCGCCTGTTGCCGGACGGCTGGACCGTGGTCACCAAGGACCACACGCTGTCGGCGCAGTGGGAGCACACCATCGCCGTCACCGACGACGGTTTCGAGATCCTTACGCCTTGGCCGCAGGCGGCGTGAGGGTTGGGAGCAGGGAGTAGGGCAAGGCGCAGGCAGGGCTGGGGAGGCGCTGGCGCTGCAATGTCTCCCGTGATGCCGGCGTGTGCCGGCATCACGGTGGGTAGTTACGCTTTCCCCACTCCCAGCCCAGGAGCGACGTGTCCACCCCATCCGCCCGCGCCCCCGATCTGCCGCCGCTGCCGCGCCTGCCCCCCGCGCTGCCGCGCTCGGGCGTGTCCGCGGATGCGCGCCTCGCGCTGCGCCAACTGCTGGGCGACGTCGACCGCACGCTGGCGACCGCGTTCGCGGAAGGCGCGCCGGCCGCCGCGCTGGCGCGACGCCGCGGCGAGGCGGTCGAGCGCATCCTCGGCCACGTCTGGACCGCCTGCCTCGGCGAGCCGGAGGGCGTGGCGCTGTTCGCGGTCGGCGGCTTCGGCCGCGGCCTGCTGTTCCCGCATTCCGACGTCGACCTGCTGGTGCTGGCGACGCCGGCCGCCGCCGCGGCGCAGGCGCGCGCGCTGGAAGCGCTGTTCGCCTGCCTGTGGGATCTCGGCCTGAAGCCCGGCCACGCGGTGCGCGACCCCGCGCAATGCCGCATGCTCGCCGCCGCCGACGTCAGCGTGTTCACCAGCCTGCTGGACGCGCGCCGCCTGTGCGGCGACGCATCGCTCGAAGCCGCATTGGCGGCGATCGTCGACGAACCCGCGCTGTGGCCGCCCGCCGCCTATCTCGCCGCCAAGCGTGCCGAGCAGGCCGAACGCCACGCGCGCTTCGACGACACCGCCTACAACCTCGAACCCAACCTCAAGGACGGCCCCGGCGGCCTGCGCACGCTGGACCTGATGCGCTGGCTGGGCCGGCGCATCGTCGGCGCCGGCAGCTTCGAGGCGCTGGCCGCGGCCGGCCTGCTCGACCCCGCCGAGTCCGCCGCGCTGGCCGCGGCCGAGGTCACCCTGCAGCGCATCCGCTACGCGCTGCATCTCGAAGCCGGGCGCGCCGAGGAGCGCCTGCTGTTCGACTTCCAGCGCGCGCTGGCCGCGCGCCTCGGCTACGTCGACGAGCACGCGCAGAACCTCGGCGTCGAGCAGTGCATGCAGGCCTACTACCGCGCCGCGCAGACGGTGGAACGCCTCGGCACGCAGTTGCTGGAGCGCTTCGACGAGCTGCTGGAGCCGCCGCGCGCGCCGGCGCAGCCGATCGACCAGGACTTCGTCGCGCTCGGCGCGCGGCTGGAAGCGGCGACGCCCGACCTGTTCCTGCGCCGCCCGCAGGCGCTGGTGGGCGCGTTCGCGGTGCTGCTCGACCATCCCGGGCTGAAGGGGCTGAGCGCCGACACCATGCGCCGCATGCAGCAGGCGCTGGCGCGCGGCGGCACCGCGCTGGCCGACGACGGCCACGTGCTGACGGCGCTGCGCGCGCTGCTGGCGCGCGGCGCGCCGGCGGTGGAGGCGCTGGCGCGCATGAACCGGCACGGCGTGCTGGCGGCGGTGCTGCCGGCGTTCGGCCGCGTGGTCGGGCGCATGCAGTACGACCTGTTCCACGTCTACACCGTGGACGAGCACACCCTGCGCGTGCTGCGCAACGTGGCGCGCTTCGCCGATCCTGCCCAGCGCCGCGAGTTTCCCGTCGCCTGCGAGGTATGGGCGGGCCTGGCCAAGCCCGAGCTGCTGTTGCTCGCCGCGCTGTTCCACGACATCGCCAAGGGCCGCGGCGGCGACCATTCGCAGCTCGGCGAGCAGGAGGCACGCGCGTTCTGCGCGAAGCTCGGCCTCGTCGAGGCCGACGTCGACCTGGTCGCCTGGCTGGTGCGCTGGCACCTGCTGATGAGCGTCACCGCGCAGCGCCAGGACATCACCGATCCCGACGTGGTGCACCGCTTCGCCGCGCAGGTCGAGGACTGGGAGCGCCTCGACCACCTCTACCTGCTGACCATCGCCGACATCGCCGGTACCAGCCCGAAACTGTGGAACGCGTGGAAGGACCGCCTGCTGGCCGACCTGTACGTGGCCGCGCGCTACGCGCTGCGCGGCGACCTGGCGCGCCCGCCGCACGCCGAGGCGCGCGTGCGCGAGTGCCGCGAGCGCGCGCTGGCGCTGCTGCTGGCGGACGGCATCAATGCCGATGCCGCGGCGCGGGTGTGGGCGGATTTCCCCGACGAGAGCTTCCTGCGCCACCGCCCCGAGCAGATCGCCTGGCAGACCGCCGCGCTCGTGCGCGAGGGGCGCGCCGACGCGCCGCTGGTCGCGGTGCACCCGTTCTCGGTGCGCGGCTGCACCGAGCTGTTCGTGTACGCGCCCGACCGCGACGGCCTGTTCGCCGCGGTCACCGCCACGCTCGACCGCATGCGCTTCTCGGTGGTCGAGGCGCGCGTGCTGTCCTCGAAGCGCGGCGTCGCGCTCGACACCTTCCTGCTGCTCGAGACCGACACCCAGGCGCCGGCCGGCGCCGAGCGCGCCGCCGAGCTGCGCGAGGTGCTGCAGCGCACGCTGGCGCAGGCGCCGTATCGCGTGCAGCCGGCGCGGCGCGGGCTGTCGCGCCGGCTGCGCCACTTCCAGATGGCGCCGCGCATCGAGTTCAGCGACAGCGTCGACGGCGGCACCCAGCTCGCGCTGGTGTGCACCGACCGGCCGGGCCTGCTGGCGGCGGTCGCGCAGGCCTTCCGCGATGCCGGCATGCGCGTGCATGATGCGCGCATCGCCACGTTCGGCGAGCGGGTCGAGGACTTCTTCCGCATCGCCGACGCGCGCGACCGCCCGCTGGACGCGCCCGCGCGCGAAGCGCTGCACGCCGCGCTGCTGCGGCGCGTCGGCGGCGAAGCCGCATCCCAACCGAAAGAGCACCATGCAGGAACTTGAAAGCCTGATCGACGACGCCTGGGAGCGCCGTGCCGCGCTCGGCCAGACCGAGATCGACGCCCATCTGCGCCCCGCGCTGGAGCGCGTGCTGGAATTGCTGGAACGCGGCGAGCGCCGCGTCGCCGAGCCGGACGGCGCCGGCGGCTGGCGCGTGCATGCGTGGCTGAAGAAGGCGGTGCTGCTGTACTTCCGCGTCAGCGCCAACCGTGCGATGGACGGCGGCCCGATGGCGGCGTTCGACAAGGTGCCGCTGCGCTTCGCCGGCGCCGACGAGGCCGCGCTGCGCGCGGTCGGCGCGCGCATCGTGCCGGGCGCGCTGGTGCGCCGCGGCGCGCATGTCGGCAAGGACGCGGTGCTGATGCCGAGCTACGTCAACATCGGCGCCTTCGTCGGCGCCGGCAGCATGGTCGACACCTGGGCCACGGTCGGCTCGTGCGCGCAGATCGGCGCCAACGTGCACCTGTCCGGCGGCGTCGGCATCGGCGGCGTGCTGGAGCCGCTGCAGGCGAATCCGACGATCGTCGAGGACGACTGCTTCATCGGCGCGCGCTCCGAGGTGGTCGAGGGCGTGGTGGTCGAGCGCGGCAGCGTGATCGGCATGGGCGTGTTCCTCGGCCAGTCGACGCGCATCTACAACCGCATGACGGGCGAGACGCTGTACGGGCGCGTGCCGGCCGGCAGCGTCGTCGTCGCCGGCAGTCTGCCGGCGCGCGACGGCTCGCACGGCCTGTACGCGGCGGTCATCGTCAAGCAGGTCGACGCGAAGACGCGCGCCAAGGTCGGCATCAACGAACTGCTGCGGAGCGCCGAATGAGCGTCGAACTGTACGGCCTGCACAAGTGCGGCACCTGCGGCAAGGCGCGAGCGTGGCTGGACGCGCACGGGGTCCGGCACGCCTTCACCGACTACCGCGAGCATCCCGTCGCGCCGGCGACGCTGAGGGCCTGGGCGAAGACGCTCGGCTGGGAAAAGCTGGTCAACCGCGCCAGCTACACCTGGCGCGATCTGACGGACGCGCAGAAGGCCGCATCGACCGACGCCGAGTGGCTGGCGCTGATCAAGGCCTATCCGGCGCTGGTCAAGCGGCCGGTGCTGGTCAAGGACGGCGCGGTCGGCGTCGGCTTCACCGAGAAGAAGTTCGCGGAGCTGTTCGGTGGCTGAGGCGGCGGTCGTGTACGGCCTCGACGGCTGCGACGCCTGCGGCAAGGCGCGCCGCTGGCTGGACCGCTTCGGGCCGCCGTACCGCTTCGTCGACCTCGCCCGCGAACGCCCCGAGCCCGCCGCCCTGAAGGCGTGGGCGGCGGCGCTGGGCGGATGGGGCGCGCTGGTCGATCGCGGCGGTCGCGCCTGGGCCGGGTTGCTGCCGCAGCGCAAGCATCCGGACAGCGATCCGGAGTGGACGCTGCTGATCCGCGAGCACCCCGGCATCCTGCGCCATCCGGTGGCGGTGCTGGCCGACGGCCGCGTCGCCGTCGGCTTCACCGGCGGCAGTTACGAGCGGCTGTTCGGCAAGGCCAGGGCGTGAGCACGATGAGCGAAATCCTCGAATTGACCCGTGCGCTGATCGCGCGCAAGTCGATCACGCCCGACGACGCCGGCTGCCAGGCGCTGCTCGCCGAGCGCCTCGCGCGCGCCGGCTTCCGCTGCGAACGCCTGCGCCACGGCGAGGTCGACAACCTGTGGGCGACGCACGGCGAGGGTGCGCCGGTGCTGGCGTTCCTCGGCCACACCGACGTGGTGCCGAGCGGTCCGGAAGACACGTGGGCCTCGCCGCCGTTCGCGCCCAGCGTGCGCGACGGCCGCCTGTACGGCCGCGGCGCCGCGGACATGAAGGGCGGCGTGGCGGCGATGACGCTGGCGCTGGAGGCCTTCGTCGCCGCGTATCCGCGGCATCCCGGCACCGTCGCGCTGCTGCTGACCAGCGACGAGGAGGGACCGACCAACCTCGACGGCGTGCGCCGCGTGGCCGAGCACTTCCGCGCGACCGGCCAGCGCATCGACTGGTGCGTGGTCGGCGAGCCGTCGTCGAAGGAAAAGCTCGGCGACCTGATCCGCATCGGCCGGCGCGGCTCGCTGTCAGGCACGCTCACCGTGCGCGGCGTGCAGGGCCACGTGGCGTATCCGGACAAGGCGCTGAATCCGATCCACGCCTTCGCGCCGGCGCTGGCCGAGCTGGCGGCGATGCGTTGGGACGACGGCAACGAGGCGTTCCCGCCGACCACGTTCCAGGTGTCGAACCTCGCCAGCGGCACCGGCGCCAACAACGTGATCCCCGGCGTGCTGGAAGCGCGCTTCAACTTCCGCTACGGCACCGCCAGCAGCGCCGACGGCCTGCGTGCGCGCGTCGAGGACACGCTGCGCCGGCACGGACTCGACTACGCGCTGGACTGGGACCTTTCCGGCGAACCGTTCCTGACCCGCGACGGCGTGCTGCGCCGTGCCGCGGTCGAGGTGCTGCGCGAGCGCTGCGGCGTCGAACCCGAGCTCAGCACCGGCGGCGGTACCTCGGATGGCCGCTTCATCGCGCCGCTGGGCGCCGAGGTGGTCGAACTCGGCCCGGTCAACGCCAGTATCCACAAGGTCGACGAGCACGTCGCGCTGGACGAACTCGAGCGCCTGCCGGGGCTCTACCTCGCGCTCGCCGAGCGTCTGCTGCGCTGATGGTTGTGCACGTCTCCATATTCGCCGGCGACCGAGCGGGACTGACAGGGGGGCATGGTGATCTGATCGAACCCTGCCACTTGCCGATTCGGGCGCGGCTCACCATGATGCCCATCTTCCGGAAAAGCAGCTGTTGGAGTGACTTGCCGGAGCGCGCACACGGAGTGGGTGAGATCGGTGTGCGGCATGATTCTCTAATTCCAATCCAGGAGGAAGGAAATGAGGGGCGAATTCAGGGTGGTGTTTCTGGCGTTGATTGCATCGGGGTTATTGCACGGATGCGTTTCACCGCCGGTCAGGGTGAAGGATGTGGTGGCAGACAAGCCGGGCTACCTGCAGAAGAATTTCACGCCTGGCGCCCTCCCCGAGGAGGTATTGCATTGGTTGCAGGCAGCGGACAGCAAGGCCTTCGATTTTCATTCGATGACGTTCGACATCGATGGTAGCCTGAGCGCCCCTGGAGGCAAGGAAACGCGCTCGTTCACCATCCATACGGTGCTGGTAGCTTTCGAGCACGGCATGATCCAGCAGAGTTCGGAGATCACCTCGAACGGTTTGGCGTCGGGCGCGTTCTTCGGTCTGAGCTACCGTGACCTGTTCCCGTTGCGCGAGCAGTCCGTTACTTACAGCTCCGCGAACGCGAATCTGATCCGCACCACGCAGTCGATCGTCCACATGGATCCGTTGGACGCGAGCGGCGACATAAGCTTCGCGTATACGACGGGATTTTCCGGGCCGGTTCCCAATCCGCAATCGCTTGCAATTCGTTGCTCTGCCGGTGACCCCTTCCCAGCCAGCCGCATCCATCCGAAACTGGAGGGAGATGCGCGATCCTTGAACTGCACGTTCGAAAACGTCAATGGCGTAGCATCGAAGAAATCGCAGTTTGCATATCTCGACAAGTACGGGGTCGCATTCATGACCGGCTATCAGACGACGAGCGTGACTGCGACGTATACGCTCAAGGACGTCCAGATACGCTAGCCAGAAGAGAGGACGGCCCCGGTCAGGCGTGCCGCGGCGTACGAGCGCCGCGTTGTGGACCGGGGCTCGCCCTGGGACAGCCGCGAGGAGTCCTTCGCGTGATCGCGTCGGTTTCGGCGTTAGGTGGCGCTTGCGCGACTATTCGGTGCCGCGCCGTGCTCACGCGACGGAGCGTCGGATCAGTCCGCGCGCCAGGAACAGCTCCACGCGCTCGAACGGGATGTGGTCGCCGGCGTCGCGGCCGTAGTAGGCCTCGACGACGCGGCCGTTCTCGTCGATCAGGAAGTCGGCGGGCAGGATGTTGTTCGTGTCCAGACCGGCCAGGCCGACGATGCGCAGGCCGCGCAGCAGCGTCGGCAGGCGCGTTGCGATCGCTTTCAGCTTGCGCCAGAACGAGCGCTCGATGCCGTAGGCGTCGTAGGCGGACGAGGCCGGATCGGCGATGACGCGGAACGGCCTCGGCTTGCGCGCGACGAAGCGCTTCACCTCCTCGGGCGACGAGGCGAACACGGCGACGATGTCGAGGCCGAGCGCAGCCAGGCTGGCGTGGTGCTGGGTCAGCTCGTAGATCCTGAAGTTGCAGAACGGGCAGGCGGCGTCGCGGAAGAAGCACAGCAGCGTCCTGCGGCGGCCGCTGCCGATCGCGACGGGCTCGCCGTAGATGTCGGTCATGGCCAGTTGCGGGGCCTGGGTGGGTGCGGCCAGTCTCATCGCGATTCTCCGGTGTGCGGCGGGCCGGCGCGGTGCGTCTGCACCCCGACGGCCGCGCCCGGGTTTCCTGCCGTGCGCGCCTGCATGGACGTTCAGGCGCCCGCGGACTCGCTCCTGCCGACGCCGAATTCGTACACCAGCCTGCCGCCCAGCCAGCCGGCCGCGGCGAGGCAGGCGAAGCCGGCGACGCCCAGGCCCGTTTCGAGCGGGCCGGGCGCCTGCAGGGTGGTGCCGTCGAGGCGCAGGAACAGGCTGGCGGCATAGAAGCAGAAGGCGGTCATGACCACGGCCATGTGCCGGTTGGCGATCTTGATCGCCGGGCTGTCTTCCGCAACTTTCAGCAGCTCGACGAAGCCGGCAAGCATGGCGGGGAGCGCGAGCGCGCTCCCCGCCACGTGCAGCATCCCCGAGAGACGCCATGCCGGCTCGCCCAGGAACGGACTGGCCAGATCCCCGGCCGTGGCCAGCGACCAGCAGGCGATGGGGAAGTGGACGAGGGCCGGATGCAGCGGATGGCGCATGGTGGGTACTCCCGGGATGGGGGACGCGTCGCGTCAGGCCAGCAGCAGGCTCGCCAGGGTGAGGAAGCCGACGACGGCGACGCCGGCGTGCACGATCACCACGGTCTTGGGTGCGACCTTGCCGCGCAGGTGGAACGAGGCGAGGAAGAACCCGCCCAGTGCCGCGATGACCAGCAGGCCGAGCGCGGCGGTCAGGCGGGCCGGCGCGGCGCCCTGCAGCACCATCAGGATCAGCGTCACCAGGCCAGCGGCGCCCAGCAGCGCGTGGAGGATCGAAACCGCCCACGGGGCCAGCTTGTCGCGGAGCACGTGGGCGGCGAGGAACAGCCCGCCGAGCGCGGCGACGGCGAAGATCAGAATCGCGTAGTTGAGCATCTCGAATCCCCTAGTGTTGGTGGTGAATCGGGGGCCCGGGCCGCATGGCGCCGCCGCGCGCCACGAGCCCCCTCGAGGGCGTAATGCGCCCGCAAGGGAAAAGGTTCCCGCCGCGGCGGCAACGGCGCTGCAGCCGCGGCAGGCGGGGTTGTCGCCTACATCGTCGGGAGCAGCGCGAGCGCGATCAGCGCCTCGCCGACCAGCGCCACGGCGAAGGCCAGCGTGCGCAGCACCGGGATGCCGGCGCTGTAGATGACGTAGTGCGCCAGCCGGGCCCAGAAGTAGAGCTGGCAGCCGAGCACGGTCTGTGCGCTGCTGATGCCGGCGAACTGGGCCGCCGCGACCAGCGCGACGAACACGACCAGGTTCTCGACCGCGTTGGCGTGCGCGCGCTGCGCGCGTTGCGCCCAGGCGTGCTGCGGCGCGTCGGCAGGGCTGGGGTTCGCCATCGTGCCCATCAGGCCGCGCACGGCGATGCGGTCGAGTATGTAGGGCAGGAACATCAGCCCGGTGGCGATCGCGCTCAGCGTGAGCCAGAACAGTTCCGGTTTCATCGTCCCCTCCTCGTCGCGGCAGGCCGCCGCCGGCGCAGTGTAGCCCCGCCGCGGCGCGCGCGACGGCAGGTCAGCGCGCGGCCGCGGGCTGCAGCGTCAGGCGGTGCCGGGCCGGGCCCGGCAGCAGCGGGGTCGGCGCGCCGTGCACCCAGTCCTCGTGCCCGGCGCCGTGATAGGGCGACAGCGGGTGGTCGCTCTGGCCGCCGGGCATGTGCAGGTAGCTGTGGTCCTCGTGGCCCGGCATGATGCCGAAGCGCTCGGAGGCGCCGAACGCCGGTGCCTGCACACGCGGCATGTCGGCGTCGCCGGGCAGCGGCTCGCGCGGCATGTCGAGGAAGCGCGCGAGCAAGCCGGGCAGCGCGGCAGACAGCGGGTGGCGGATCGCCGCGGTGTTGTGTTCGCCCCAGGACTGCGCGGCAAGCCCGCCGGGCTCGGCGCCGAGGCGCTCGGCGACGGCGCGCGCGCTGCTCGCCAGCAGCGCGTGCCAGTCCGGATAGCGTGGATCGAGCAGGTTCGGGGGTTGCCGCGTCGCCAGCGCCCACACCGCCGCCTCGCGGTCGAGTTCTTGCGGCCAGCGGAAATCGGGGAAGCGCGCCTGCACGCGCGCCGCGAACGGCGCCAGCGCCTGCTGCTCGACCTCGTCGCGGAACGCGCGCACCAGCCGGTAGGCGACGCTGTCCGTATCCGCGCGGCCGCTCCAGCGCGCGCTCAGCCGGCGCATCTCGACCAGCGCAGGTTCCCGGTTGCCGGCCAGCGTGTCCTGCAGCAGGCGCTGCCAGCGGGCGAGGAACAGCGCGCGGTCGTCGAGCTGGATCGCCAGCAGGTCGGCGGGCGCGAATCGCGTGCGCGCGCGCAGGTCGTCGCGGATCTGCCGCGCGCGCGCGCCGTTGTCGTAGCCGCTGTCGCCCAGCAGCGCCAGCCAGGCGTCGGAGGTGGTGCGGTTGTTGGCCGTCCACAGCCGGCCGTCGGCCGGATCCTCGATGCGCGGGTACTGCGCCGGCGCGGCGAAGCCGACCCAGCCGGAGCCAGGCGCCGACCAGTCGGCCGGGAACCTGGGATCGAAGCCGGCGCGCAGCGGCAGCGCATTGCCGGTGAGCGTCCAGCCGATGCGGCCGTGCGCGTCGCCGACCACGAAGTTCTGCGCCGGCATGCCGAAGGTCGGTGCCATCGCCAGCGCGGCGCCGGCGTCGGCGGCCTGCTCCAGCCGCATCAGCTCGAGGTTCAGCGCACGCGGCAACTGCGCCGTCCAGGCCAGCGCCAGCGGCGTGCCGTCGACGTCGTGCGCCATGATCGGGCCCCAGCGGGTGTTCTCGACGGCGAGCGTGCGCGGCGCCTCGCCGTGCACGCGGATCGTCTCGTCGTGGCGCTCGATGCCGGCCCAGCCTTCCGGCACGCGGTAGCGCCGCGGGTCGGCCGGGTCGCGCAGCACGCGCACCCAGTCCTCCCAGTCGCCGTAGCTGTTGGTGAACGCCCAGGCGATCTGGCCGTTGCTGCCGGCGACCAGCGCCGGCACGCCGGGCAGGGTGAGCCCATTCAGGACGCGCACGCCGCCGGGCGCGGCGGGATCCGGATAGCGCAGGCGCGCGCGGAACCAGATGTTCGGCACGCGCAGCGCGAGGTGCATGTCGTTGGCGACGATCGCCGCGCCGCTCGCGGTCAGCGCGCCGGCCACGGCGAAGTTGTTGCTGCCGGGGCGCTCCGCCGGCGGCGGCAGCGCGGCGGCGATGCGCGCCGCGTCGAGCGGCGCGCGCAGCGCGATGCGGCGCAGGTCGAACACGTCGGCGCCGGGGATCGCCGGCGGCGGGCTGGCCGCGCCCTGCAGCGGCGCTTCCCAGGTGCCGTCGCGCGCGGTCAGCAGCGCCAGCAGCGGCGCCGGCAGCGCGGCGCGCATCTGCGCGAGGCTCAGGTCGCGGTCGTCGAAGCCGTCGTTGTTCAAGTCGAGGAACATCGCCTCGATCACCAGCAGGCTGTCCTCGCTGCGCCAGCGCTGCGGGCGCGCGCGCAGCAGCAGGTATTCCCACGGCCGCACGTCCAGCGCGGCGAGGCCGGCGTTGACGCCGTCGCGGTAGGCGTCGGCCAGCGCGCGCTCGTCGGGCGGCAGTCCGGCGTAGACCTTTTCCGCCAGCGCACGGAAGCGGTGGCGGCGATGCCTGATGTCGACCTCGATCGCGGCAGGCCCGACCAGCTCGGCCAGTTCGCCGGCGGCGACGCGGCGCAGCAGGTCCATCTGGAAGTAGCGCTCCTGCGCGTGCACGAAGCCGGTGGCCCAGGCGAGGTCGCGGCGGTCCCGCGCTTCGAGGGTGACCACGCCGCGCGCGTCGCGACTGACCGCCACCGGCGCGCGCAGGCCGTGCGCGGCGACGCTGCCGTCGAGCTGCGGCAGGCTGCCGGCCAGCAGCAGCCAGCCGGCGCCGCCCGCCAGCGCGGCCAGCACGGCGACGGCGACCAGCGCACGGCGCAGCCAGCGCATCACGGCACCACCGCCGTCCACGCCGGATCGGCGAACTTGGACGCCGCCAGCGCCTCGGCGCGCGCCAGTTCGCCGGCGCGCAGCGTGTCGTCGCGCAGGCCGTGGCGCTGGCGGAAGGTGTCGACCATGCGCGCGATCACCGCCTCGCGCGGCAGGCCGGTCTGGCTGCGCAACGGATCGACGCGCTTGGCGGCGCTGGCGATGCCCTTGTCGGACAGCTTCTCGCGGCCGATGCGCAGCACCTGCATCATCTTTGCCGCGTCGATGTCGTAGGCCATGGTGACGTGGTGCAGCACCGCGCCGCCGCGGCGCGCCTGCGCGGCGCCGGCGATCTTGCCGGCCGGCGCGGTGATGTCGTTGAGCGGCTGGTAGCGCGCGTCGATGCCGAGCGCGTGCAGCGCCTCGATCACCCACGCGTCCATGTGCGCATAGGCGTCCTGGAAGCTCATGCCGGCGACCATCGTCAGCGGCGCGTAGATCGAATAGGTGATGGTGTTGCCGGGCTCGATGAACATCGCGCCGCCGCCGCTGATGCGGCGCACGACCTCGATGCCGTGGCGCGCGGCGCCGTGCGCGTCGACCTCGTTGCGCAGCGACTGGAAGCGGCCGATCACCACGGCCGGGCCGGCCCATTCCCACACGCGCAGCGTCGGCGGCCGGCGCCCCGCGGCGACCTCGTCGGTCAGTACCTCGTCCAGCGCCATGTGCAGCGTCGGCGCCTGCGGCGCGGCGTGGAGCAACTGCCAGTCGTGGTCGAGCCAGGTCGAGGCGTTCATGCCAGCGCCCTGCGCACGGCGACCGCGACCGCCTCCGGCGAGAAGCCGTACATCGCCACGTCCGCCTGCAGCGCGGCGCGCACCGCGGCGGCGAGCGCGGCCTCGCCCGCGGCGGCCGGCTGGCCTTCCAGCGCCGCGTTGATCGCGTCCAGCGCTTCCGGCGGTTCGAGGAAGAAGTCGCCGCTCACCTGCACCACGGCCAGGCGGCCGTCGCGCACCTCGGCATCGACCACCACCAGCTTGCCGCCGGGAACCTTGTATTCGCCGTGCATCGCGTTGCTCTCTCCAAACCTGCGAACGTGCGCGTGCGCCGGATCCGCCGGCGCGCCATCCATCCACCGCTCCCTTCCCCGGCGGCGGGCCGGGGCGGGGGCAAGCGCCGTCCCTGGGATGGCATGGATGCTACGCGCTGGTCTCGATCCGCTCCACGCGCCGGAACCCGCGCGGCAGCAGGCCGCCGCGCGTGGCGCGGTTGCCGCCGTATTCGACCAGGTCCGCCCACTTCAGGATCAGCTTGCGCTGGCCGGCGTACAGCGTGACCTCGCCGGAACCTTCGGCGACCACGGCGACGCCGGCGACGCGCTCCTCGCCGGAAGCGAGCTTGGCCTTGGGGATCTCGATCAGCTTGTTGCCCTTGCCGCCCTTGTCCAGCTCGGGCAGTTCGGCGACCGAGAACATCAGCAGGTGGCCGTCAGTGGTGGCGACCACGATGCGGTCGCGCGCCGGATCGGCGACGTAGGCCGGCGCCAGCACGCGCGCGTCGTCGTCCATGTTGATCACCTGCTTGCCGGCCTTGTTGCGGCCGCACAGCGTGTCGAACCTCGTCACGAAGCCGTAGCCGAAGTCGGAGGCCAGCACCAGCCGCGTCTCCGCCTCGCCGATCGCGACCGCGTCGAAGCGCGCGCCCGCCGGCGGGCTGAAGCGGCCGGTCAGCGGCTCGCCGTTGCCGCGCGCGGACGGCAGCGTGTGCGCGAGCGTCGAGTAGCTGCGGCCGGTGGAGTCGACGAAGGCGGCCTGCTGCGTGGTGCGGCCGCGCGCGACGGCGAGGTAGGCGTCGCCCTCGCGGTAGTTCATGCCCTGCGCGTCGACGTCGTGGCCCTTGGCCGCGCGCACCCAGCCCATGGCGCTCAGCACCACCGTGACCGGCTCGGAGGCGACCAGCGCGCTCTCGTCCAGCGCGTGCGCGGCCTCGCGCTCGACCAGCGGCGCGCGGCGCTCGTCGCCGTACTTCTTCGCGTCGGCCTTCAGCTCGTCCTTGATCAGCGACTTCAGCTTGGCCGGCGATTTCAGCAGCACGCTGATGCGCGCGCGCTCCTCCTCCAGCTCGTCGCGCTCGGCGTTGATCTTCATCTCCTCGAGGCGCGCCAGTTGGCGCAGCCGGGTCTCGAGGATGTAATCGGTCTGCTCCTCGCTGAGGCCGAAGCGCTTCATCAGCACCGGCTTCGGCTCCTCCTCGGTGCGGATGATGCGGATCACCTCGTCGAGGTTGAGGTAGGCGACGCGCAGGCCTTCCAGCAGGTGCAGGCGGCGCTCGACCTTCTCCAGGCGGTGATTCAGCCGGCGCGTCACCGTGTCGGTGCGGAAGCGCAGCCACTCGGCGAGGATCGCGCGCAGCCCCTTCACCTGCGGGCGGCCGTCCAGGCCGATCATGTTGAGGTTGACGCGGAAGCTCTTCTCGAGATCCGTGGTCGCGAACAGGTGCTGCATCATTTCGTCCGCGTCGATGCGGCTGGAACGCGGCACCAGCACTAGGCGGATCGGGTTCTCGTGGTCGGACTCGTCGCGCAGGTCCTCCAGCATCGGCAGCTTCTTGGCGCGCATCTGCGCGGCGATCTGCTCGAGGATCTTCGACGGCGACACCTGGTAGGGCAGCGCGGTGATCACCACGTTGCCGTTCTCGGCGGCGTACACGGCGCGTGCGCGCACCGAGCCCACGCCGCTCTCGTACATCGCCAGCAGCTCGCGGCGCGGCGTGATGATTTCGGCCGCGGTCGGGAAGTCCGGGCCGCGCACGTGCTCGCAGAGATCGCGCACGCTGGCGTCCGGATCGTCCAGCAGGCGGATGCAGGCGCTGGCGACTTCGCGCAGGTTGTGCGGCGGAATGTCGGTGGCCATGCCGACCGCGATGCCGGTCGAGCCGTTCAGCAGCACGTGCGGCAGGCGCGCCGGCAGCCACGACGGCTCCTCCAGCGTGCCGTCGAAGTTCGGCACCCAGTCCACCGTGCCCTGCGCGATCTCGCCGAGCAGCACTTCGGCGATCGGCGTCAGCTTCGACTCGGTGTAGCGCATCGCCGCGAAGCTCTTCGGGTCGTCCGGCGAGCCGAAGTTGCCCTGGCCGTCGATCAGCGGATAGCGGTAGGAGAACGGCTGCGCCATCAGCACCAGCGCCTCGTAGCAGGCGCTGTCGCCGTGCGGGTGGAACTTGCCGATCACGTCGCCGACCGTGCGCGCCGACTTCTTCGGCTTGGCGCCGGCGGCCAGCCCGAGTTCGCTCATCGCGTAGACGATGCGCCGCTGCACCGGCTTCAGGCCGTCGCCGACGAACGGCAGGGCGCGGTCCAGCACCACGTACATCGAGTAGTCGAGATAGGCCCGCTCGGCGTACTCCTTCAGCGGGATCTGTTCGTAGTTCGCTTGCAGGATCATCGGCTTGCGTCAGGGAAGGCGCGTCGGACGCGCCGGGAAGCGGACGATTGTGCCGCAATCGGCCGACCGCGGCGAAGGACTACGCGCCGCGGACGGGAAGGCCGAGCGCGCGCGCCTCGCCGGGCGGCTTCAGGCCGAGCCCGAGGCTGAGCCCGCGGGCGATGCGCGCGGCGTAGTCGCGGAACACGTCGGCGGCGGCGTCGGCGAACACCTCGCCGCTGGTTTCGCGCCACAGCGCCAGCCAGCGCTCGAAGTGCTCGCCGCGGATCGGATGCGGAAGATGCGCCGCCATCGGGTTGCCGCGATATTCGCCGCTGCGCAGCACCACCGACGACCAGAAGGCGGTCAGCAGGCGCTTGTGCGCGGCCCAGTCGTGGACCGCGGCGTTGAATACCGGGCCGAGCAGCGGATCGACGCGCACCTTGTCGTAGAAGCGGTCGACCAGGGCGGCGATGCCCGTCGCGTTGGGTTCGTCGTACGGCAGCATGGCGCAATGTCGGATGCAGGGGCGGACAGGCTAGCGCATCAGCGCGTGCGCGGCGTTGATTCCGGTCAGCAGCGCGTGGGCAGGGTGGGCTCCGGCCCATCGTCGACGCGGCGGTGGCGATCGGTGGGCCGGAGCCCATCCTGCGCTACCGCGCACGCTTGGCGCCGGCCGGCGAGGGCGTGCGCGGCGTCGCCTCAGCGCGGCACGCGGTAGCCGCCGCGCACGCCGCGCGGGCTGAGCGTCAACTGCCAGAGCTGGTCGCGGCGGGCGCGGAACACCGCGGCGGAGCACGACAGGTAGAAGCGCCACATGCGGCGGAAGCGCTCGTCGTAGCGCGCGGCGAGCTGCGGCCAGGCGGCCTCGACGTTGGCGCGCCAGGCCATCAGCGTGCGCTCGTAGTCGGCGCCGAAGTTGTGCCAGTCCTCGACCACGAACAGCCCTTCCAGCGCCGCCGTCACCTGGCTGGCCGCCGGGATCATCGAGTTGGGGAAGATGTACTTCTCGATCCACGGATCGGGGCGGCTGGGCGCCTCGTTGGTGCCGATCGCGTGCAGCAGGAATAATCCTCCACCCGCAGGGCCGTCGCCGGCGAGGCAGCGCCGCGCCGTCTCGAAATAGGTGCGGTAGTTCTTCCAGCCGACGTGCTCGAACATGCCGATCGAGAAGATCGCGTCGAAGCGCTCGTCCAGCTCGCGGTAGTCCTGCAGGCGGATCTCGACCGGCAGCCCGGCACACAGCTCGCGCGCGTAGGCGGCCTGCTGCTCCGACACGGTCACGCCGACGCCGCGCGCACCGTAGCGCTCGGCGGCGAACTTCAGCGCCTCGCCCCAGCCGCAGCCGATGTCGAGTACGCGCATGCCGGGCTTCAATTGCAGCTTGCGGCAGACCAGGTCGAGCTTGGCCTCCTGCGCGGCGTCGAGGTCCGATGCGTCCTTCCAGTAGCCGCACGAATACACCAGGCGCTTGCCCAGCATTGCGTGGAACAGGTCGTTGCCGAGGTCGTAGTGCGCCTTGCCGATTTCCCAGGCGCGCTCGCCGCGCTGCAGGTTGACGAAGCGCGCTCTGAGGTGGGCGAGCAGCGTGTCGAGCGTCTTCAGGTGCTCGTCGACGTGCGCGTCGAGCACGCGGAAGAAGAAGCCGGCGAGGTCGGCGCAGTCCCACCAGCCGTCCATGTAGGCCTCGCCGAGGCCGAGCGAGCCGTGCGCGAACACGCGCGCGTAGAGCTGCGGCTCGTGCACGCGGACGTCGTGCGGCGCGTCGCCGTCGATGCGCACGCCGGCGTGGGCGAGCAGTTCCTGGGCACGGGCTTTCAGACTGTCCTCGGTCATGCCGCCTCCTTGGTGCCGAGTGGGGTTCAGCGGGGCGCGGGCTCCAGCACGCCGAACGCGGTCGGCGCGCGCGCGTAGACCAGCGCGGCGCCCGAGTCGCGCACGATCTCCAGCAGGCGCTCGGCCTCGGGTTCGCGCAGGATGAACTCGACCTTCACCGGCAGGTCGCCGGCCAGTTCGAAGAAGTGCTCCTCGTGCAGCACGCCGTGGCGGCCGAAGCCGGCGATGGCGCGGAACACCGAGCCGCCGGCCAGCCCCTCGCGCTTGGCCTGCTCGAGGATCCATTCGTACAGCAGCATGCCGCCGTGCCTGGCGGTGGCGTGCATGAAGAAGCGCAGATAGACGCCCTGGTAGGTCATGTCCCGGCCGGCGTTCATGCGTCACCTCTCATTCAAGCGCGCAGCAGCGTGCGGATCAAGGCGAGCCCGGCCAGCGTCGCCGCCAGCGAACCGGCCACGTGGACCAGCACGTGCGCGCCGAACCAGGCGTACTGCTGGCGCAGCAGCAGCGTGGCGGCCTCGCCGGAAAACGTCGAGAACGTGGTCAGGCCGCCGAGGAAGCCGGTGGTCAAAAACAGCCGCGCTTCCGGCGACAGCGCCTGGTAGTGCGCGAACGCGCCCAGCGCCAGGCCCATGACGAAGCCGCCCAGCAGGTTCGCCGCCAGCGTGCCCAGCGGCAGCGTCGGGAACAGCGGGTTGAGCAGGACGCCCAGCCACCAGCGCAACCACGCGCCGAGCGCGGCGCCGGTTCCGACGGCGAGGAATGCGGTGACGCCCATCGTGCCTCCAGAATTCGCGTGAACGGCTCCGGACGCAGGCATGAAAAAAACCTGCGCCGCCGGGGCCGGCGGTGCAGGCATCATCAGCCGGACGGACGGGCCATCGGCGGTTCGCCCTCGCGGGCGGGAGGCATGCCATCTCCCTGGCGCGGATGGTAGCGGCCGCGCCGGCCGGCGCTCAAGCCGGATGTCGCCGCGTCACAGCCACAGCGCGCCCGCCGCCGCGCCGAGTACCACCACCAGCCAGCTCGGCAGCCGCGCCGCCGCGAGCAGCGCGAATGCCGCGAGCACGAGCAGCGCGTCGCGCGGGCCGCGCAGGCTGCCGGTGGCCAGCGGCGACACCCACGTTGCCGCGAGCAGGCCGACCACCGCGGCGTTCAGCCCCGCCAGCGCGCGCCGCGCCGTGGCGAGATGGCCCAGCCGCTGCCAGAACGGCAGCACGCCGGCGAGCAGCAGGAACGACGGCAGGTAGATCGCGACCAGCGCCAGCGCCGCGCCGGCGGCGCCGTTCGGCGGCGTCGCAATCGCCGCGCCGAGGTAGGCCGCGAACGCGAACAGCGGGCCGGGCAGCGCCTGCGCCAGGCCGTAGCCGGCGAGGAAAGCGTCGCGGCCGATCCAGCCCTGCGGCACCGTCGCGCCCTCCAGCAGCGGCAGCACGACGTGGCCGCCGCCGAACACCAGGCTGCCGGCGCGATAGAACGCGGAGGCGCGCGCGATGGCGCCGTTGCCGGTGAGTGCGGCCAGCCAGGGCAGGCCGAGCAGCAGCGCGAAGAACAATCCCAGCGCCAGCAGCGCGTGGCGACGGCGCGCGCGCGGCGCGTCGGGCGATTCGCCGTTCGCGGCGCTCGCGTCGTGCAGCAGCGCCATGCCGAGCAGCGCGCCCGCCGCCAGCGCGGCGAGCTGTCCGCGCGTGCCCGGCAGCGCGAGCACCAGCGCCGCGGCGATCGCGGCCACGCCCCAGCGCCGCGCCCCGGCCAGCAGCCGGCGCGCCATCTGCATCACCGCCAGCGCCACCACCGCCAGCGCGACCAGGCCGAGCCCGGCCAGCGCGCCGGCGGCGCCGGCGGGCAGCGCGTGCAGGCCGTAGGCGGCGCCGAGCATCAGCAGCGCCGAGGGCAGCGTGAAGCCGAGCCACGCCGCCAGCGCGCCGGTGAATCCGGCCCAGCGCAGGCCCAGCGCGATGCCGACCTGGCTGGATGCCGGTCCCGGCAGGAACTGGCACAGCGCGACGACCTCCGCGTAGTCGGCCGCGCCGATCCAGCGCCGCCGTTCGACGAATTCGCGGTGGAAATAGCCGAGGTGCGCGACCGGTCCGCCGAAGCTGGTCAGGCCGAGGCGCAGGAAGCTGGCAAAGATGTCGCGGATCGTGCGCGTGGCGTTCGGCATGCTGCGGCATCCGTGGCTAACCGCTACGATTCTGGCAAATCCCGCCGCGGCCGCCCATGTCCCGTTTCCACGCCACCTCGCACGGCATGCTGGCGGTGCTGCTCGCGCTGCTGTCGATGCTCGGGCCGTTCTCGATCGACACGATCTTCCCCGGCTTTCCCGACATCGCCCGCGAATTCGGCGTGGGCAAGGTGGAGATGCAGCAGACGCTCAGCGTCTACCTGGTCGCCTACGCGCTGATGGGACTGTTCCACGGCCCGCTGTCGGACGCCTACGGGCGTCGCCCGGTGATCGTCGTCGGCCTGGGCGTGTACGCGCTGTCCGCGGCGGCGGCGGCGCTGACGACTTCGATGACGGCGCTGCTGGTCTGCCGCGCCCTGCAGGGCATGTCCGCCGGCGCCGGCCAGATCGTCGGCCGCGCGATCGTGCGCGACCGCTACCACGGCGCCGAGGCGCAGCGGCTGATGGCGCAGGTCACGCTGATCTTCGGCATCGCGCCGGCGATCGCGCCGGTCGTCGGCGCGGCGCTGCTCGGCATCGCCGGCTGGCGCGGCATCTTCTGGGCGATGGCGGCGTTCGCGCTGGCGCTCGGCGCGGCCTGCGCGCTGAGCCTGCCGGAAACGCACGCACGCGAGGCGCGCCAGCCGTTCGCGCCGGCGCCGCTGCTGGCGACCTGCCGGCACATCCTCGGCGACCGCCAGTTCTGGCCGCTGGCGATCTCGAGCACGGTGAACTTCAGCGCGCTGTTCGTCTACATCGTGTCGGCGCCGGCGTTCGTGCTCGACCTGCTGCACCTGTCGCGCGCGGGCTTCCCGTGGCTGTTCGTGCCGGCGATCGGCGGCATGATGGCGGGCGCGTGGCTGTCCGGGCGGCTCGCCGGCAAGGTGTCGGTGGCGGCGACGGTCGGCGCCGGCTACGCGATCATGCTGGCCGCCAGCGCGGCCAACGTGGCGCTGCACGCGTGGCTGCCGCAGCCGCGCCTGCCGTGGTCGGTGATCCCGATCGGCGTGCATGCGATCGGCATCACGCTGAGTTTCCCGACGCTGGTGCTGTTGCTGCTCGACCGCTTCCCCGCGCATCGCGGCGCGGCCTCGTCGATGCAGACCTTCGTGGCGCTGATCTTCAACGCGGTGCTGGCCGGCGCGATCTCGCCGCTGCTGTCGGACAGCGCGCCGAAGCTGGCGCTGGGCGCGGCGCTGCTGACCGCGGTCGGCTTCGCCAGTTGGCGCTGGTACCGCGCGATGTGCAGGCGCGAGGCCGCGCAGGCGGCCCCGGCGCCCGCGGCCTGACCTCAGGCGGACGCCGCGCCGACGCTCATCAGCGCCTTCAGCAGCGCCATCATTTCCTCGCGCGAGCCGGTCACGCTGAGCTGCTGTTCGCGCGCGAGGCCGGTGCCGAGCAGCACCGCCACGCCGGGGCCGAGGTCGTTGCCGTCCTCGTCGAGGCGCGGAAAGCCTTCCGGCTTGCCGATGTAGACGATGGCGTTGGCGTCGATGAAGCGGCCGTCGGGGAGCTTGAGCCAGCGTTGCATGGTCGATTCCTGTGCGTGTGGATGTGCGGACGGTGTGCGTTTCCCCTCGCCCGCCGGCGTAAGCGGGGAGGGCAGGATCCGGCCTTCGGGACGGGGCCGTGCCTCGCCTCAGCCCTCGCCCGTCCAGCCGCAGTCGACGCCCTTGTTCTGCTCCTGCAACCAGGCGTGCAGCGGCTGGAAGTAGTCGATGATCGCGCTGGCGTCCATGTCGTCCTTGCCGGTCAGCGTCTTCAGCGTCTGCTGCCAAGGTTCGCTGGCGCCGGCGCCGAGCATCCGCCAGAACTTCGCGCCGGCGTCCTTGTTGCCGTAGATCGAGCACTGGTACAGCGGGCCGTCGAAGCCGGCGTCCTTGCACAGCGCGCGCTGGAACTGGAACTGCAGGATGTCGGCGAGGAAGTAGCGCATGTAGGGCACGTTGGTCGGCACGTGGTTCTTCGCGCCCGGGTCGAAGTCCGCGGCGTCGCGCGCGACTGGCGCGGACACGCCCTGGTACTTGCGGCGCAGCTCCCACCACGCGGTGTTGTACTGCGCCGGCTTGATCGAGCCGTCGAACACGCCCCAGCGCCACTTGTCGATCAGCAGGCCGAACGGCAGGAACGCCACCTTCTCCAGCGCCAGCTTCATCTGCGCGTTGATCACCGCCTTCTCGTCCTCGCTGGCGGCGCCGGCCAGGCCGATGCGGTGCAGGTAGGCGGGCGTCAGGTTCAGGCGGATGGTGTCGCCGATCGCCTCGTGGAAACCGTCGTTGGCGCCGCCCTGGAAGATCGGCGGCTGGTCCTTGTAGGCGAGGAAGTAATAGATGTGCCCCATCTCGTGGTAGACCGTGTACTGGTCTTCCGCGGTCGGGCGGATGCACATCTTGAAGCGCACGTCGGTGGCGAAGTTCATCGGCCATGCGCTGGCGTGGCACAGCGCGTCGCGGTCGCGCGGGCGCAGGAACATCGATTTCTCGAAGAACGACGCCGGCAGCGCCGGGAAGCCGATCGAGGTGTAGAAGTCCTCGGCGCGCTTGACCATCACCAGCGCGTTGCCGGCGTCGGCCTGGCGGTCGAGCGCGGCGAGGTCGTCGGCGGTCGGCTTGCCCTTGAACGCGGCCAGCAGCTTGCGGTACTCGGCGTCGCGCCCGGCCTGCAGGCGCGCGTCGACGTCGAGGCTGCCGGCGCCGGGATACGGCTGCACGAGGCTGTAGATGTTCGACCAGTCCTGCGCCCACATGTTGCCGGTGACGTGCGCGGGGATGGTGCCGTCGGCCGGCATGCGGTCGCCGTACTGGTCCTTCAGCCTGCGCCGCACGTAGCACTGCAGTTGCGAGTACAGCGGCTTGACCTGGCTCCACAGGCGGTCGGTCTCGGCGTTGAAGTCGGCCGGGCTCATGTCGTAGCCGGCGCGCCACATGGTGCCGACGTTGTCGTAGCCGAGATCCTTGGCGCCCTCGTTCAGCAACTCGACGAAGCGCACGTAGTCGCCGCGCATGCCGCGGCCGACGCTGTGCCAGCCCTGCCAGGCGGCGAGGTCGTCGTTCCAGTCGCGGTCCTCGGCGAGGATCTTGCTGGCGTCGTCGAGGTTCCTGCAGGTTTTCGGGTCGTTGGCGTCGGTGCAGTACTTGCCGGCGCCGTAGGCGGCGGTGAGCCGGGACGCGAGCGTGGTCAGCTCGGTCAGGTGCGCGGGGTTCTTCGGCGCCGGGATCGCGGTCTGCAGCTTGAGCAGTTGCAGCGCGCGCTTGTCCGCGGGCTCGATGCCGGCGGCGGCCTCGTAGGGGCGCGCGCGCCCGATCTCGTCCGACAGCCACTTCAGGTAGCGCTCCTGCGCCTTCGCCGTCAGCATCTGCGTGTCGCCGGTGATGTAGGTCTCGGCGACCCACTCGGCGGCGGCCGGTTCCAGCGATTGCGCCTTGTAGTCCTTGTTCATCTGCGCGACGAACGCGTGCGCCTCGGCGGCGGTCGGCGCGGCCCTGGCCGGCGCCTGCGCCGAGGTTTCCGGCGCCTTGGAGGAAGAGCAGGCGGCGAGCGCCAGCGCCACGGCCAGCGCCAGCGAGGCGTGCATCGGTTTCATCGCGGAACCTCCCCAAGTGGAGAGGCGAGGCTAGTGCGCGCCACACAGGCGCGCAAGGGTGTTCAGCCGGAAGCGGGCAGCAGTCCGCGCGCGACGAGGAAGGCGCGCGCCTCGCCAGCGTCGCGCTCGAACCAGGCGCGTGCGGAGCCGAGCCGGAAGCTGTAGCCCCAGGCGTCCATGTCGGCCATCACGCATGCGCGGCCGACGCCGGGCAGCGCGTCGGCCAGCACGATCTGCAGGTAGCAGGTCGCGTCCTCTTCCTCGATCGAGTCGCTGGCGTCGGTGTGCACGGCGGCGCGGCGCTCGGGCGGCAGCACGATCAGGTGGCAGGCCTCGTGCAGCAGCGAGTGCACGGGGGTGTCGGCGCGCGCGTGGACGGTGGCGCCGATCACGCCGGCCTCGCACTCGCCCCAGTAGCTGCCGGGGATCGGCGCGCCGTCGGGCACGCGCACCAGCGCCAGGCCGTGACGGGCGAGCAGCGCGGCGGGCGCCTCGAAGCCGATGTCGGCGAGGCGCAGCACGTCGGTGGCGGCGGCGAGGGCGGCGGGCATGCGTGCGCAGCGGGCGGTTCGTCGCGGCCGGGGCGGTTCGAGCGCGCGGCGTGGAACCGCGGGCGGCGCCCGCACGAAGGCGGACCCGGCGCCGCGCGCCTCGGTCCGCCCTACGCCGCGATGCGCTTCGCCGGCGTGCCCCGGCCTACGCCTTCACCTCGGGCAGCGTCACCGACAGCTCCAGCACTTCCTGGCCGCTGTCGCGCTCGACGTTGATCAGCACCGCCTCGGGGTCGACGTTGACGTACTTCTTGATCACCGCCAGCAGTTCGCTGCGCAGCAGCGGCAGGTAGTCGGGGCCGCCGCGCTGCGAGCGTTCCTGCGCGACGATGATGCGCAGGCGCTCGCGGGCGATGTTGGCGGTGTTCTTCGGACGCGTCTTGAGGAAATCGAGGATGCCCATCGCTCAGCCTCCGAATACGCGCTTGAGGAAACCCTTCTTCGGGGCGTCCAGGAAGCGCATCGGCCGCTCCTCGCCGAGCAGGCGCGCCACCGCGTCGGTGTAGGCGTGGCCGGCGTGCGAGCTTTCCTCCAGGATCACCGGCACGCCCTGGTTGGAGGCCGCCAGCACGCTCTCGTGCTCGGGGATCACGCCGAGCACCGGGATGCCGAGCACTTCCTCGACGTCCTTGACGCTCATCATCTCGCCGGCCTCGACGCGCGCCGGGTTGTAGCGGGTCAGCAGCAGGTGCTGCTGCACCGCGCCGTCGCCGCGCTCGGCGCGCCGGGTCTTGCTGGCGAGCAGGCCGAGGATGCGGTCGGAGTCGCGCACCGACGACACTTCGGGATTGACCACCACCAGCGCGCGGTCGGCGTAGTACATCGCCAGGTGCGCGCCTTTCTCGATGCCGGCGGGCGAGTCGCAGATGACGTAGTCGAAGCCGTCCTGCGCCAGCGCCTCGAGCACGTTGCCGACGCCTTCCTGGGTCAGCGAGTCCTTGTCGCGCGTCTGCGAGGCGGCGAGCACGAACAGCGTCTCGTGGCGCTTGTCCTTGATCAGTGCCTGGCGCAGCGCGGCCTCGCCCTGGATCACATTGACGAAGTCGTACACCACGCGCCGCTCGCAGCCCATGATCAGGTCGAGGTTGCGCAGGCCGACGTCGAAGTCGATCACGGCCACCTTGTGGCCGCGCTGGGCAAGGCCGGTGGCGATGGATGCGCTGGTGGTGGTCTTGCCGACCCCGCCCTTGCCGGAGGTGACGACGATGGTTTCAGTCAAGGCTTCGATCTCCGTCGGATCGTGGTGTGTTTCGCTACCGCTCGAGGCGGGCGATGCGCAATTTGTCCCCGTCCAGCCAGATCTGCACCGGCTGGCCGTCGAGCTCGGCCGGGATCTGCTCGAACACGCGGTACTGGCCCGCGATCGAAACCAGCTCGGCGCGGAATTCCGTGCAGTAGATGCGCGCCTGCGCCTCGCCCTGCGCGCCGGCCAGCGCGCGGCCGCGCAGCGCGCCGTAGACGTGCACCGAACCGTCGGCGATCACCTCGGCGCCGTTGGCGACCGGCGCGGCCACCACCAGGTCGCGTCCGCGCGCGTACACCTGCTGGCCGGAACGCACCGGCTGCGCGTGGTGCTGCGCGATGCGCACGGCCGTGTCCTCGGCGACGGCCCTGGCGGCTGGCTTGGCGCGCGTCGGCGCAGGCGCGGCCGCCGCCGCCGGCTCGCCGTTGTCGCGCTCGTAGGCGGCGCGGAACTTGGCGATCAGCGGCAGGCCCAAGCGCCTGGCCAGCGCTTCGGTGTCGGCGGTGCCGTAGGCGAGGCCGACCGGCAGCATGCCCGCCGCGCGGATCGCCTCGAGCAGCGCGTCCACGGCGCCGTCGTCGGGCAGCGCGGACAGGTGCGAGAGGTCCAGCACCACGGCGGCGCGCTGGAACAGTTGCGGCGCGCTGCGCACGCGCCTGTCCAGTTCCTCGTGCAGGGCGGCGGCATCGTCGCGGCGCAGCCGCACGCAGGCGATGCCGACCTGGCCGAAGCGCAGGTCGCAGACGGCTTCCGCCGTCCCGGGGCGTACATTCATGCGGCCGCCCTCACGAGCCGCCGGCCACGCGCAGGCGCGGGTCCGCGAGCGGGCGCTTGCGCCCGGCCAGCCACGGCAGGTCGGGCAGGCCGTCGTGCGCGAGGTAGCGTTCGCGCACGAACGCGAAGCTGGGCAGGTCCTTGGCGAGCAGGCTGACGCGGCGGCCGATCTCGGGCATCGGCTGCTGGCCGACTTCCTGGAAGCCGTAGGTGCCGTGGAACAGCACGGCGACGTCGTCGCGCGGCTCCAGGAACACCTCGCAGCACAGCTTGGGCACGCGCACCTCGGCGTAGCTCTGCACGTCGCAGTAGAACACGCGGCCGAGGCCGTGCCCGCGGTAGGCGCTGGCGACGACGATGCGGTCGATGTAGACGAACTGCTCGAAGCGGCTGCGGAACCAGCGGAAGTTCGGGCTGCCGTAGTCGGCGTTTTCGCGCAGCGCGATCAGGAAGCCGGCCAGGTGGCCGTCGACCTCGGCGACGCGGAAGTAGTCGGCGACCTGGTGGAAGCGCCGCAGGCGCGCGCCCTCCAGCGGCAGGATCGCGGGGGCGGCGGCATTGTTCAAGGCGAGGACGGCGTCGAGGTCGGTCTCGCGCACGTCGCGGATGGCTAGAGCCATTCTTGCTCCGGAAAGCTGCGGGGTACGGTCGCCGGCCCCCTGCGCCGACGCGATCTACCCGCCGATTATGGCATGCGACGCCCGGCGCGGGCATGACGCGGCGATCCGTTAAGCGCGCGTAAGCGGCCCGTCCGTGCCGTCGGTTGGCTTGCGGGGCCGCACGGGCCGCCTATGATGGCCGCGATGTCCTGGGTTTCCTTCAATCACATCCGCCTGCTGCGTTATGCCGGCCTGTTCGCCTACGTCTGCGCGGGCATTCCGCTGCTGCGCGTGGACTGGGCGCTGGGCCGGCTCGACGCGCTGGACCAGCCGAGCTTCGCGCTGCTGGCCTGGGTGCTGTGCTACCTCGCGTTCGGGCTCAGCTACTGGCTGCTGACGCGCAATCTCGGCTCGCGCCGCTACTGGGGCGTCAAACTGTTCGGCCTGCTGGTGCTGACCGGCACCGCGATGGCGGTGGGCTGGTACAGCCAGAGCGGCCTGTCGGCGCTGCTGCTGGTGCTGGTCTCGGTGGTGCTGCCGTGGCTGCTGACGCTGCCGCTCGGCATCGCCTGGATGATGCTGCAGAACTTCGCGCTGGTGCCGGTGTTCACCAGCCTCGGCATGGACCCGGTCAACGCCTTCCTGCAGGCCAGCCTGTACCTCGGCTTCTCCGCGCTGACCTTCGTCACCTCGGTGGTGGCGCGCCAGCAGGCCGAGGAGCGCGAGCAACTGCGCGGCCTGAACTCCGAGCTGCGCGCGACGCGCGCGCTGCTGGCCGAGTCCAGCCGCATCACCGAGCGCATGCGCATCGCCCGCGAGCTGCACGATCTGGTCGGCCACCACCTGACCGCGCTCAGCCTCAACCTCGAAGTGGCCAGCCACCTGGCCGCGGAGCCGGCCGGGGAGCACGTGCGCAAGGCGCAGGCGGTGGCCAAGCAACTGCTCGGCGACGTGCGCGAGGTGGTCAGCGAGCTGCGCCAGGACGACGCGCTGGACCTGACCCAGGCGCTGCGCTCGCTGACCGAGGGCGTGCCCGGGCTGGCCGTGCGCCTGGAGCTGCCGCCGCGCTTCTGCGTCGAGGATCCGCGCCGCGCGCAGGTGGTGCTGCGCTGCGTGCAAGAGATCGTCACCAATGCCGTGCGCCACGCCGGCGCGCGCAACCTGACGCTGCGCTTCGAGCGCACCGCCGACGGCGAGCTCAAGCTGGAGGCGCGCGACGACGGCCGCGGCGCCGGCGAGATCCGCCCCGGCAACGGCCTCACCGGCATGCGCGAACGTCTGGCAGAATTCGGCGGCCGCCTCGCCATCGACACCGCGCACGAGCGCGGTTTTGCGCTGGACGCCTGGCTGCCGCTGCAGACGCGGGGCACGACGTGAGCGCCCTGCGCGCGCGGGCGCGAACCGAACGGGGGCCGCTGCAATGATTTCCGTCTGTCTCGTCGACGACCAGACCCTGGTGCGCCAGGGCATCCGCTCGCTGCTCGAGCTGACCGACGACATCCGCGTCGCCGCCGAGTGCGGCGACGGCGCGAGCGCGGTCGAAACGATCCCGCAGGTCAAGCCGGACGTGGTCCTGCTCGACCTGCGCATGCCCGGCATGAGCGGCCTCGACGTGCTGAACGCGCTGGCCGCGCGCAACCAGTTGCCGCCGACGATCATCCTGACCACCTTCGACGACGACCAGCTGGTGCTGGCCGGGCTGAAGGCCGGCGCGCGCGGCTACCTGCTGAAGGACGTCTCGCTGGACCAACTGGTCGAGGCGGTCAAGACCGTCGCCGCCGGCGGCTCGCTGGTCGCGCCGGTGGTGACGCAGCGCCTGCTCGCCGGCGTGGGACGCATCCAGAACCAGTTCTCCAGCCTCGACCAGCCGGACCCGCTGACCGAGCGCGAGACCGAGATCCTGCGCCTGATGGCCGGCGGCTACAGCAACAAGGAAATCGCCAACTCGCTGGGCGTGGCGGAGGGCACGGTCAAGAACCACGTGTCCAACATCCTGTCGAAGCTGGGCGTGCGCGACCGCACGCGGGCCGTGCTGAAAGCGCTGGAACTGGGCATCGTCTGATCGCTCCGGCAAGCCCGGAGGCCGGATAGCGTTCGCGCCCGGGAGCAAGTAACATGGTCCACTTCGGCGGTGCGCTGCCCGCCGCACCCACCCCTGGGGAGCGCCTTGGCCGATCGTATCCCGGCGCCGTTCCGGTGCCGATGAAAGACGTCCGGAGAACTTTGGAATGACGCGCCTGCTTGAATTCCTCGTTGCCGTGGTGATGGTTCTCGTGCTTGCGGTGGTGGTCAGCCTGGCGCTGCCCAGCCACGGCCATGCCGAGCGCTCGATCGAGGTCAGCCACGACATCCGCCACATTTACGACATCTTCAACAATTTCCGCCGCTTCCCGGAGTACGCCGTGCTGCGCGCGTACGATCCGAAGATGCAGTACACGCTGGAAGGCCCGGCCTACGGCGACGGCGCGAAGATCGACTGGACCAGCACCGATCGCCGCGTCCGCAACGGCAACCTGACGGTCGTTTCCAGCGAGTTCGATCCGCTCGGCACCGGCGGCAAGGTGACCTGGGCGCTGGACAACGACTGGAACGGCAAGGACAAGACGTTCACGATCGCCTTCAAGCGCGCCGAGAACCAGAAGCTGGTCAAGATCACCTGGTCCTACGACGTCGATTACGGCTGGAACCTGATCTCGCGCCTGGCCGGCCTGTCCTGGGACAGCGTGCACGGCGAGCCCGACTCGCTGATCCAGTACAGCCTGAAGAACATGCAGAACGTGCTGGCGGCGATTCCGAACGTCGACTACAGCAAGGTCGCGATCAAGATCGTGCCGACCACGCCGCAGCCGATCCTGTTCGTCTCGACCAAGGCGCCGCGTTCGCTGGAAGAGGTCGATGCCGCCACCGCCACCGCGGTCGACCAGATCAACGCCGCGATGCAGAAGATGGGTGTCGGCGCCAACGGCCCGCGCACCACCTTCACCACCGACTGGGGCGACGAGAACTACGTGTTCGACGTGGCCGTGCCGATCAACACCACGACGATCAACGTGGGTGCCAACGGCTACGATTTGACCAAGCTCGTCACGCCGCCGGCCAAGGCCGCCGACGCCGGCGAGGACGAGCAGGCGCCGGCGCCGGCCGACCTCAAGCCGGGCAGCACCGACGACAAGGGCGACCTGGTCGTCGACGCCAAAGTGCGCGCGCGCATGGCCTTTGGCGGCAACGCGCTGATCGCCGAATGGGACGGCACCCCCGCCGGCATCCCGCTGACCCGCCTGGCACTGAAGGCCTACGCGCTGACCCACGGCTACCGCTTCGACGAGGTCACGCACCGCTACTACGACCAGAACATCACGCCGCCGAACGTCACCGCGTACGACGCGCAGAAGTTCCTGGTCTACCTGCCGCTGATCGATGCGCCGGCGCAGACGCCCGAGCAGGCCAGCGGCCGCCTTCCGGCGGCGCCCGCGCCGGCCGCGAGCGCTCCGGCGCCCGCCCCGGCGAGCACCGCGGCCGGCGCCTGATCCGCACCGCGGCAGGGTGTTGACGAGGCCCTCCCCGCGCGAGCGGGGAGGGCTTTTTCGTGGCGCGTCCCCGGCGCGGGAGCGCGGCTTCGGGCGCGCCTCGCCGGTAGCCGCGGGAAGGGCTGCGGCCCCGGATCGCCAGCGTCTGCAGGGGATGCCTTGCGCCGGGACCGCCGATCCGGGATCGCGGCCGGGGCCGCGCCCGCCGACGGCACCGGAACCCTTTTCCTCGCGCGTGCGCGCGGCGCGGGAACTTTCCTGGCGGCGATGCGGTACATTGCCTGTCGCCGTCGACCCGTGCCGCGACGACCGCCGCCGCGGCGCGCGGGGCGCGGCGACGCCGAATCGCCGTCGTCCGATCCGCCGGCGCGTGCCCCGCCGCGGCGTGCGCGATGCCGGCCGGCGCGCCGACGGATCCGCTGCGCAAGGCTCGCGATGATCGAAACCGACAACCTCACCCGGCTCTACGGCGACATCGTCGCCGTCGCCGGCATCAGCTTCCGCGTCGAGCCCGGCCAGGTGCTGGGCTTCCTCGGCCCCAACGGCGCCGGCAAGTCGACCACGATGAAGATGCTCGCCGGCTTCCTGGCGCCCAGCGCGGGTTCGGCGAAGGTGTGCGGCCACGACGTCGAGACCGAGCCGCTGGCCGCCAAGCGCACGCTCGGCTACCTGCCCGAAGGCGCGCCCAGCTACGGCGAGATGAGCGTGCGCGAGTTCCTGCAGTTCATCGTGCGCATGCGCCGCATCGATCCCGAGCAGCGCCGGCGCCGGCTGCACGAGGTGATCGGCCGGCTGCAGCTCGAGCGCGTGCTGGAGCAGCCGATCGACACGCTGTCGAAAGGCTTCAAGCGCCGCGTCGGCCTGGCGCAGGCGATCGTGCACGACCCGAAGGTGCTGATCCTGGACGAGCCCACCGACGGCCTCGACCCGAACCAGAAGCACGAGGTGCGCGGCCTGATCAACGCGATGGCGCGCGAGCGCACGATCGTGATCTCCACGCACCTGCTGGAGGAGGTGCACGCGGTGTGCAACCGGGTGGTGATCATCGCGCACGGCCGCCTGCTGGCCGACGCCACGCCGGCCGAACTGGAGGCGCGCTCGCGCTATCACGGCGCGGTATCTTTCAGCGCGGTCAGCAGCCTCGCCGCGCGCGAGGCGCTGGAGCGCCTGCCGGTGGTGGAGAGCGTCGAGGTCGATCCGCTGGATGGCCGCATCACCGTGTTCCCGCGCCAGGGCAGGCAGATCCTCGGCGATGTGCAGGCGCTGCTCGCCGCGCAGGGCATCCGCATCACCGAGATCCAGCTCGAGCGCGGCCGCCTCGACGAGGTGTTCCGCCGCATCACCACCGGGCCGGCCGCGGAGGCCGCGGCATGAGCGCGATGTTCGGCGTGTTCCGCCGCGAGTTCGCCAGCTACTTCGCCACCCCGGTGGCGTACGTGTTCATCGTCATCTTCCTGCTGCTGTCGGGCGCGCTCACCTTCTACATGGGCGATTTCTACGAGCGCGGCCAAGCCGACCTGCAGCCGTTCTTCCAGTTCCAGCCATGGCTGTACCTGTTCCTGGTGCCGGCGGTGGCGATGCGGCTGTGGGCGGAGGAGCGCAAGAGCGGCACGATCGAGCTGCTGCTGACGCTGCCGGTGACGATGACGCAGGCGGTGCTCGGCAAGTTCCTCGCCGCGTGGGCGTTCGTCGCGATCGCGCTGGCGCTGACCTTCCCGATCTGGCTGACCGCGAACTACCTCGGCCAGCCCGACAACGGCGCGATCCTGGCCGGCTACCTCGGCAGCCTGCTGATGGCCGGCGCGTTCCTGGCGATCGGCTCGTGCCTATCGGCGACGACGCGCAGCCAGATCGTGGCGTTCATCCTCACCGTGACGACGTGCTTCCTGTTCCTGCTGGCCGGCTTCCCGCTGGTGCTGAACTTCTTCCGCAGCTTCCTGCCGCAGGCGCTGGTGGACGGCATCGCCTCGCTCAGCTTCCTCGCCCACTTCGCGGCGATCGCCAAGGGCGTGCTCGATCTGCGCGACCTGCTGTTCTTCGCGCTGGTGATCGGGTTCTGGCTGTACGCCGGCGCGCTGCTGCTCGACCTCAAGAAGGCCGACTGACGCGATGACGTCCAACCACCGCAAATCCGCCGTCGTCCTCGCGCTGGCCCTGCTCGGCGTGCTGTTCGTCGCGCTGGTGCTGGTCGGCAACCAGCTCCTGCGCGGCGCGCGCATCGACCTCACCGAGGACCATCTGTACACGCTGTCGCCGGGCACCCGCGCGATCCTCGCCGGCATCGACGAGCCGGTGCGGCTGACGCTGTTCTTCTCCGAGCACGCCACCCGCGACCTGCCGCAACTGCGCAGCTACCAGCAGCGCGTGCGCGAGATGCTGGAGGAGATGGCGCAGCGCGCCCGCGGCAAGCTGCAACTGGAAGTGGTCGATCCGCTGCCGTTCTCCGAGGACGAGGACCGCGCCGCCGGCGCCGGCCTGTCCGCGGCGCCGATCGGCAGCGGCGGCGCCAAGGTGTTCTTCGGCCTGGTCGGCACCAACTCCACCGACGGCCAGGCGGTGATCCCGTTCTTCCAGCCGGACAAGGAAGCGTTCCTCGAGTACGACATCGCCAAGCTGGTCCACGACCTGACCATGCCGCGCAAGCCGGTGGTCGCCGTGCTCAGCCGCCTGCCGCTCGCCGGCGGCGTCGACCCGCGCAGCCGCGCCGCGCAGCCGCCGTGGGCGGTGCTGCAGGAACTGCGCCAGTTGTTCGACGTGCGCGTGCTCGACGCGCAGCACACGCAGGCGATCGGCGCCGACGTGCAGGTGCTGCTGCTGGTGCAGCCGCGCCAGTTGCCGGACGACGCGCTGTACGCGGTCGACCAGTTCGTGATGCGCGGCGGCCGGCTGGCGGTGTTCGTCGATCCGGATGCCGAAACCGACGTCGCGCCGGACGCGGCCGACGGCGGCATCGCGTCGCTGGCGCCGCGCAGCTCCGACCTGCCGCGCCTGTTCAAGGCCTGGGGGGTCAGCTACGACCCCGACGCGGTGGTGCTCGACCGCGCACGCGCACTGTCGATCGCGATGAGCGCCGACGCCGCGCCGGTGCGCCATCCGGCCGTGCTCGGCTACACCGCCGAGGACCTCAACCGCGACGACGTGATCACCGCCAACCTGCAGAGCATCAACGTATCCAGCGCCGGCTGCTTCGCGCTCGCGCCGGACAGCACCGCGCAACTGGTGCCGTTGCTGCAAAGCACGGCCGATGCGATGCGCGTGCCGGCCGCGCGCGTGCGCCTGCAGCCCGACCCCGGCGCGCTGCTGGTCGGTTACCGTCCGGACAACGTGCACTACGTGATCGCCGGCTGGCTCGAAGGCCGCTTCCGCAGCGCCTTCCCCGAGCGCAAGGGCGCGGGCCACCTCGACGCGGCCAGGGCGCCGGGGCAGATCCTGCTGGTCGCCGACACCGACCTGCTGTCGGATCGCCTGTGGGTGCAGATGACGCCGTTCTTCGGCCAGACCCTGCTGAACGCGTTCGCCAACAACGGCGATTTCGCGGTCAACGCGGTCGATTACCTGGCCGGCTCCTCCGAGCTGATCTCGATCCGCGGCCGCGCCAGCGCGCGCCGGCCGTTCACCCGCGTCGAGGCGTTGCGCCGCAGCGCCGACGAGCGCTTCCGCGCCAAGCAGGCGGAGCTGGAGCGCGAGCTGGCCGACACCGAGCGGCGCCTGGCCGGCCTGCAGCAGGAAAAGGCCGGCGACAACGCGCAGATCCTCAGCCCCGCGCAGAAGCAGGAGCTGGAGGCCTTCCTCAAGCGCAAGCTGGCGATCCGCCGCGAGCTGCGCGACGTGCAGCGCCAGCTCGACGCCGAGATCGAGGCGCTCGGCGCGCGCCTGAAGTTCCTCGACATCGCGCTGATGCCGATCCTGCTTACGCTGGTCGCGCTGGCCTACGCGTGGCGGCGCGCGCGCCGCCGCCGCGCGGCCGGAGGCGAGCCGTGGTGAGGGCGCGCACGCTGCTGCTGCTGGCCGTGCTCGCCGCGCTGGCGGTGGCGGCGGCGATCGCGCTGAACTGGCGGCGCGCGCCGGCCGTCGACCTCGGCGGGAACGCGGCGCCGCTGCTGCCGGAACTGGCCGCGAACGTCAACGCGGTCGACCGCGTCGACCTGGTCGGCGCCGGCGGCGACGTGCGCGTGACGCTGCGGCGCGGCGCGTCCGGCTGGACGGTCGGCCAGCGGCACGGCTATCCGGCCGACGTCGTCGCGCTGCGCGGCCTGCTGCTGCAGCTTGCGCAGGCGCGCCTGGCCGAACCGAAGACCGCCGATCCGGCGCGCTACGCGGTGCTCGGCGTCGAGGACGTCGCGCAACCGCGGGCGGGCGGCGTGCAGGTCGCGCTGCACGGCCTGGCGCGGCCGCTGGCGCTGATCGTCGGCCGCTACGACCCGCGCGCCGGCGGCACCTTCGCGCGCCGTCCGGGCGAGGCGCGCAGTTGGCTGGCCATGGGCGACCTGCGCGTCGATGCGGATCCCGCGCACTGGCTCGAGCGCGAAATCGCCGACATTCCCGCCGCGCGCGTGCGCGAGGTGACGCTGGCGCCGACCGGCGGCCCGGCGTTCACCGTGTACAAGACGCATCGCGACGACAGCCACTACAGCGCGCGCGAGATCGTACGGCGGCGCGAGCTGGCCACGCCGTACGCGGCGGAGGACATCGCCGCGGCGCTTGCCGGGCTCGAGCTTGACGACGTCTACGTCGCCTCGGTGCGCACGCCGCCCGCCGGCGCCGCGCCTGCGCATGCGCGCTTCCGCACCTGGGACGGGCTGACCGTCGACGCCGACGCATGGCGGCAGGGCGGGCAGAACTTCGTGCGCCTGCGCGCTACGGCCGAGCCCGCCGCGGAGGCGGCTTCGCCGGCCGGGACGCGCGCCGCGGCCGACGAAGCCGCGCGGCTGAATGCGCGCTGGCAAGGCTGGACCTACTGCCTGCCCGCCTATCGCTACGCGGCGTTCGACCGGCGTTTCGATTCGCTGCTGCGTCCGGCGCGCGAAGCCGGCGCGCCGGCGCCCGCGGCCTCGGCGGCGCCCGCGCCGGCAGCCTCGGCTGCGCCGGCGATGCCGGCGACGACGGCCGCGCCGGCGCCCGTGCCCGCCCTGGTGCTGGCGCCGTCGACGGACGGCGCATGAGCCGCATGCGCGGCCACGGCATCGCGGTCGGCGCGGCCGGCGCCAGCGCCGTGCTGCTCGGCGCGTTCGGTGCGCACGCGCTGGCCGGCGTGCTCGGCGCCGGCGGACTGTCGCTGTGGCACACCGCCAACGGCTACCACTTCTGGCATGCGCTGGGCATGGCGCTCGCCGTGCTGAGCGCGCGCGAAGGCCGCCGCGCGTGGCGGCTGGCGCTGTGGCTGTTCGGCCTCGGCCTGCCGCTGTTCTGCGGCAGCCTGTACGCGCTCGCGCTGGGCGCGCCGCGCTGGGTCGGCGCGATCGCGCCGCTGGGCGGGCTCGCGTTCGTGCTCGGCTGGCTGGCGCTGGGCAACGCGCTGGGGGCGGGGTTTCCGCGCGCCCCGTCGGAGTGAAGCCGCCCCGCAAGCGCCCCGGCGGCCCACTGGCGCCTGCGCCGGCGCCTCGCGACAATGGGCGCCGGCCCACGGAACTGTCGCCCATGCCCGCTGCCCGCCCCATTCCGCGCGGCTTCGATGTCGCCGCCGCGCAGGCCCACCTGGCGAAGCGCGATCGCCGCCTGGCGACGTGGATGCGCCGGATCGGGCCGATCGAGCGCGACTTCGCCCAGCCGTTCCAGCCGGTCGACGCGCTGGCGCACGCGATCCTGTACCAGCAGCTTTCCGGCAAGGCGGCGGCGACGATCGTCGGCCGCGTGCTGGCGCTGATGCCGCGCAGGCGCATCGACGCCGACGGCATCGCCGCGCAGTCCGACGAGGCGCTGCGCGGCGCCGGCGTGTCGCGCAACAAGATCGCCGCGCTGCGCGACCTCGCCGCCAAGGCGCAGCAGGGCGTCGTGCCGGACGCGCGCGGACTGGCGCGCATGTCCGACGCCGACGCGATCGGGCAGCTGACCCAGGTGCGCGGCATCGGCCGCTGGACCGTCGAGATGCTGCTGATGTCGCGGCTCGGCCGGCCGGACATCCTGCCGGTCGACGACCTCGGCATCCGCAAGGGCGCGCAGGTCGTGCACGGCTGGGACGCGCCGCCGAAGCCGCAGGCGCTGGCCGAGTTCGGCGAGCGCTGGGGACCGTACCGCACGCTGGCCAGCTTCTATCTCTGGCGCGTGGTCGAGGCGGCGCAGCAGGCCGCGCCGACGCGCTGCTCGCAGGACTGAACGCATGAACGCCGCCGCGCCGCTGGTTCCCGACGCCCTGCTGGCCGACTTCCACGCGCTGGCGCCGCGCGACGCCGCGGCCGCGTTCCGCGCGCTGGTCGGGCGCCTGGAAGCCGCGCGCGCGCCGGCCCCGGCCTGGGAGCGCGTCGTCGCCGGACTGATCGGCGGCGGCTTCGCGGTGGCGGCCACCGCGCTGGCCGAGCGCGGACTGGCGTTCCATCCGCACAACGCCGGGCTGCGCTACCTGCTCGGCAACGCGCTGCGCCTGCAGGGCGAGCGCGTCGCCGCCGAGCGCGAGCTGCGCGCCGCGCTGGCCGCGCAGCCGCAGCACGGCGACGCCGCACTGTCGCTGGCGCACCTGCTGCGCGAACAGGGGCGGCTGAACGGCGCGGCGGCGGCGGTGCAGATCCGCTGGAAGCACGCGCCGCGCACGCGCGACGAGGCGCTGGGCGCGGCCACCTTCCTGAAGGAATGCCAGCATCACGCCGAGGCGCTGGAGGTGTGCACGGAAGCGCTGAAGCAGGTCGGCGACGCCGCCGCGCTGCACGCGCTGACCGGCGAGCTGGCGCTGGCGCTCGGCCGCTTCGAGCAGGCGCGCGTGCAGTTGCGCCGCGCGGTCGAGATGGACCCGACGCAGGCGTCGTCGTGGCTGCGCCTCGCCGCCGCGCACAAGTTCCGCAACCGCGACGACGTCGACCTCGTCCTGCTCGAACGCGCCGCCGCCCAGGGCCTGGCGAATGCGGACGCGCGCGTCTGCGTCGGCTTCGCGCTGGGCAAGGCCTACGCCGACCTCGGCGACGTTCCCGCGGCGGCAGGCGCGCTGCGCGAGGCCAACGCGGCGATGGCCGCGCGCGCCGGCTGGTCGTCGAAGCTGTGGCAGAACTTCGTGGAGCGCCAGGTGCGCGCCGCGCCGCTGGCGCCGGTGGCGGTGCCGGACATCGTGCCGGTGTTCGTGGTCGGCCTGCCGCGCACCGGCACCACGCTGGTGGCGACGCTGCTCGGCAAGCATCCGCAGGTGCGCAACCGCGGCGAGCTGAACTGGCTGGCCGCGCTGGCCGCGCACGTCGAGGGGCAGCGCTGGTCGCCGGCGTCGCTGGCGCAGTCGGCCGCGCTGTTCGCCGCGCAGTTGCGCCAGGACGACGTCTCCGCGCGCTGCTACATCGACAAGAACCCGCTGAACTTCCGCCACCTCGGCCTGGCCGCCGCGCTGTTCCCGAACGCGCGCGTGATCCACTGCCGGCGCAACCGTCGCGACACCGCGCTGTCGATCTGGAGCCAGCACTTCGCGCACGCCGACAATGGCTACGCCTACCGCTTCGAGGACATCGCCGCGTTCGCCCAGGGCCACGACCGCCTGATGACGCACTGGCGCGCCACGCTGCCGCTGCCGGTGTACGACCTCAGCTACGAGAAGCTGGTGGCGCGCCCCGACGAGACCGTCGCCGACCTGCTGCGTTTCCTTTCGCTGGAAGCGCCATTGGCGCCCGCGCCCGTGGAGGCGAGGCCGCAGGCGATCGCCACCGCCAGCGTCTGGCAGGCGCGCCAGCAGGTGTACTCGAGTTCGGTCGGGCGCTGGCGCGCCTGGGCCGATCATCTACCCGAGCTGCTCGACGCCTTCCCCAACGAGCGCGCCAGCTGAGCACACGCGAATACGCCGATGAGCAACGAACGCACCGAACACTGGCAGCAGGTCTATGCCACCAAGGGCAGCGACGCGGTGAGCTGGTACCGCCCGCATCTGGACACGTCGCTGCGTTTGCTCGAACGCGCCGGCCTGGGCGCGGGCTCGCGGCTGATCGACGTCGGCGGCGGCGCCTCGACCCTGGTCGACGACCTGCTGGCGCGCGGGCTCACTGCGGTCACCGTGCTGGACATCGCCAAGTCGGCGCTCGACGCCGCGCGGCAGCGCCTCGGCGCGCGCGCCGAGGCGGTGACCTGGCTGGCGGGCGACGTCACCCGCGTTGCGTTGCCGGCTGCGGCCTACGACCTGTGGCACGACCGCGCGGTGCTGCACTTCCTCGTCGATCCCGCCGACGTGACCGCCTACGTCGCGCAGGTGCGCCGCGCGCTCGCGCCCGGCGGCCACGCGGTGATCGGCGGCTTTGCCGGCGACGGTCCCGAGCGCTGCAGCGGCCTGCCGGTCGCGCGCCGCGACGCGGCGGACATCGCCGCGCTGCTCGGCGCCGGCTTCGAGCTGCTGCACGCCGAACGCGAGGCGCACGTCACGCCGTGGGGCGCGCCGCAAGCCTTTGCCTACGCCTTGCTGCGCAAGTCCGCGTAGGGTGGAATCGCCGCGCAGCGGCGCTTCCGCCGTGGTGTCCGCGGCTGCACGTGACATGCGGCGGAAGCCGCTGCGCGGGTTCCGCCCTACGTTGCTTTTGCATGGCGAACGCGAGCCGCACCAGACGCCGTGGGGCGCGCCGCAATCCTTTGCCTACGCCCTGCTGCGCAAGTCCGCGTAGGGTGGAATCGCCGCGCAGCGGCGCTTTTGCCGTGGCGCCCGCGCCTGCACGTGACATGCGGCGGAAGCCGCTGCGCGGATTCCGCCCTACGTTGCGGAGGAATCCCATGGACGCGGATCGACGCGGGCCGCGGAATCCTGTCCGCGCACGTCCGCGTCGCCCCGCATTGCTCCTGGTAGCGTGAAGGGCGGGCTCAGCGCGCGTGCCAGCACCAGTGCCACGGCTCGTAGGCGATGCCGTGCGGATTGCCGCGCGGGAACGACAGCCGGAAGCCGTAGCGGTGCGCGTGCCGGTGCAGCCATCGATAGGCGGGCGAGTCCTCGAAGTCTTCCTCGAGCGGCGTGCAGCCGGGCGCGGTCAGGTCCAGCGCGCGGCCCGAGTGGTGCTCGCTGTAGCCGGGCGCGGCGCTGACGCGCAGGATCGTGGCGATATCCAGGCCGCGTTCGCGTTTGCGTTCGAGGATGCCGAGCTGGTACGCCACCGAGCGGAACGCCGACACCACCTGCAGCTCGACGCCCTGCTCGTTCGCGCCGCCGCGCATGCGCGCGAACGCGGCCGCCGCGCGCGGCGCAAGCCACTGCGGACGGCCGTGGATGTCGGCGCCGATGAAGGCCAGTTGCGACGGCTCGCGCACCGGGCGCAGCCCGTGCAGTCGTCCGTAGTTGCGCGGCACGCCCAGCGCGCGCGCGCGCTCCAGCAGCGCGCGCCAGTCCTCGGTGCGCGGCGGCGGTTGCGGCTGTGTCACGACTTCCATGCGGCTAGCTTAGGCGGCGCCGCGCGCGGCGTCACCTGCGGCGCGGTGTCCGCACGGGCCGCCTCGCGCTGCGCGTCGGGATCGCCGCCCCGCTCAATGCGTCGGCGGCGCGCCCGGGTCGAAGCGCAGCAGCGGCACCGGCAGGCCTTCGCCGGTGACCAGCAGGCTGCGCCCTTCGCGGTCGAAGCCGATCGCCTCGGCCTGCGGCAGCAGCGGCAGGCGCAGCAGCGCGGGCGCGGCGGTGAAGGCCTGCGCCCAGCTTTGGCCGTCCGCGCGCGTGAACACGTAGGCGTTGCGGTAGGTGAGCAGCGCGGCGCGGCGGCCGGGCGGGTCGATGTCGAGGCCGGTCGGCTCGTGGCCGTAGCGCGCGGCGTTGAGCTTCAGCGCGCGCTCGGCGGCGGTCGGCTTCGGGATGGCGGTGATGGTGGCGATGCGCGTCGCCACCTGCTCGCCGTCGCCGCGCGGGCGCAGCGGCAGCGAGTAGACCTGCGGCCGGTCGGTGCGCTTGGTGACCAGGATCACCGTCTGCGTCGTGACGTCGACGCCCACCGCCTCGCAGTCGTGCGCGCCGTCGGGGAAGCGGTAGCGGAGCTTCCACGCCGGCGCGACGCGCGCGTGCACGGGCAGCGGCAGCGCGGGCTCCGCGATCACCACCAGTTCGTAGTGGCCGCGCGTGGCGGCGTTGTCGCCGCTGTCAGCGACCATGAGGTACGGCGTGCCGTCCAGCACGAACGAGGCGATGTCCTCCCAGTCCACGTTGGCGGCGTCGTCGACGCGCACCTGGCCGAGCAGCGCGCCGCGCGCGTCCAGCGCGTACAGGAACGGCTCGTTGCCGGAATCGTCGTGCACCCAGTAGCGGCCGTCGGCGCGGCGTGAGGCGGCGATGCCGCTGATCTCGTCGAGGCGCAGGTCGGCGATGGTGCCGGCCACCTGCGGCGGGCCGAATGGCGCCTCGGCGAATGTCTGCGCCTGCGCGATGGCGCTGCCGAGCACGCAGCCCAGCAGCGCGACGAGGATGCGCCTCACTGCACGTCCTCGACGCGCTCGATGCGCAGCTTGCCCAGCGCGCCCAGGCCCGCAAAGAAGCGCCACGGATCGCCGTCGCCGACGCCGAGCGCGATGTGGCCGGCGTCGAAGCCGTCCAGCGCGGCGTCGTAGCTGCGCCAGCGGCCGTCCACCCAGGCCTGCACCCAGGCGTGCGGCACGAACACGTGCGCCTGCGCGCCGAATTGCGGCACGTACACCAGCCCGTCCAGCACGCGCGCCGGGATGCCCAGCGAACGCGCCAGCGCGGCCAGCAGCACGGCGTGCTCGGTGCAGTCGCCCTCGCGCGTCTGCATTACTTCCAGCGCCGAGGCGTAGCCGACGCTGAGATCCTTGCTGCGCACGTAGCCGTGCACGAAGGCTTCCAGCCGGCGCATGCGCGTGGCCGCGTCGGCCGCGCCCAACGTGGCGTGCCCGGCCAGCTCGCGCAGCGCCGGCGCGTCGGATTGCAGCCAGTCGTTGGCGGCGGTGTCGGCGCGCGTCGGCGGCGCTTCCGCGCCGGCGCGCGCCGTGCCGATGCGCAGGCGCAGCGTGCCGTCCGCCTTCTCCGCGCGCTGCTCGTCGGTGTTCGGCAGATCCAGTGCGGAACCGTCGGCGGTGGCGAGCGTGTAGCGCAGCGCGCCGGCGCGCTCGTTGGCGCTCAGCGCGCGCGGTGACGCGGCCAGCGTCGCGGTGAGGATGTCGGCGGACTGGTTGGGCGCCAGCGCGCAGGCGCGCGAGCAGGCCAGCGCGTCCAGGCGCAGGCCGCCGATCGGCAAGGTCATCTTCTGCGCATCGCCGGCGGCGTCGGTCCACACCGTCGCTTGCGTCGCGCCGCCGCCGATCTCCAGCGACTGCCGCACCTCGGTGAGCGTGCGCCGGCCTTCGGGCAACTCCACGTCGACCGCGCCCTGCACCAGGCCGCTCAGCGTGACGATCTGCACCGCGCTGGGATCGAACGCCGGCACCGTGTAGTGCGCGCCCTTGGCGCTGCCGGCGCGCAGCGCGGCGAGGCGCTGGCCTTCGGCGAGCCGCGCGCCGTCCGGCCAGTCCAGCGTGCGCGTGCGCGCCTGGCCGCCGACCTCGGTGCGCACCTCGAAGCGGCCATCCGGCAGGCGCTTGCCCTCGACGGTGCTGGCCACGCCGGACAGCTCCGTGCGCGAGCGGAACGCCAGCGGCGCGCCTGCGCGCGTCTCCACGCTGGCTTCCTCGTTGCGCATCGCCACCGAGGTGCCGGCGCGGTCGAGCACGATGTCGAGTGTCTGCGTAGTGGTGACGCGGTCGCCGTCGACCGCGCGCGTCTCGTGCAGGTGGCCGATCTTGCGGCCCTCCAGCAGCACGGTCATCCAGGTGTCGCTCGCCGGTGCGGCGAACGCGGGCAGGGCGGCGACGAGCAGGGCGAGGGCGGCGAACAGGCGGCGCATGGCGGTCTCCGGAGTCGGCCTATTCTGCCAGCGCGGCGGCGTCGGGCCAGCGGGTAGAATCGCCGCAACCCCACTGGAGTTCCCGCATGAAGCCGTTCGGCACGCCCTACACCGATACCGCGATCCGCGTGATGCTGCTCGGCTCGGGCGAGCTGGGCAAGGAAGTCGCGATCGAGCTGCAGCGCTTCGCGGTCGAGGTGATCGCGGTGGACCGCTACCCCAACGCGCCGGCGATGCAGCTCGCGCACCGCAGCCACGTGATCAACATGCTGGACGGCGCGGAGATCCGCCGCGTGATCGAGCTGGAAAAGCCCGACCTGGTGGTGCCGGAGATCGAGGCGATCCACACGCCGACGCTGGTCGAGCTGGAGAAGGGCGGATTGCGCGTGATCCCGACTGCGCGCACCGCGTGGCTGACCATGGACCGCGAAGGCATCCGCCGCCTCGCCGCCGAGACGCTGAAGCTGCCGACCTCGCCGTACCGCTTCGTCGACACCGAGGACGAATACCGCGCCGCCGTCGCCGCGCTCGGCCTGCCGTGCGTGGTCAAGCCGGTGATGAGCTCGTCCGGCAAGGGCCAGAGCACCGTGCGCAGCGCGGACGAGATCGGCCCGGCCTGGGAATACGCACAGTCCGGCGGGCGCACCGGCAAGGGCCGCTGCATCGTCGAGGGCTTCGTCGACTTCGACTACGAGATCACCCTGCTCACCGTGCGCCACCGCGACGGCACCAGCTTCTGCGCGCCGATCGGACACCTGCAGGAGCACGGCGACTACCGCGAGTCGTGGCAGCCGCAGCCGATGAGCGCCAAGGCGCTGGCCGAGGCACAGCGCCAGGCCAAGGTGCTGACCGACGACCTCGGCGGCCGCGGCGTGTTCGGCGTCGAGTTCTTCGTCAAGGGCGACCGCGTGGTCTTCTCCGAGGTCAGCCCGCGCCCGCACGACACCGGCCTGGTCACGCTGATCTCGCAGGACCTCTCCGAATTCGCCCTGCACGCGCGCGCCATCCTCGGCCTGCCGATCCCGGTCATCCGCCAGTTCGGCCCTTCGGCGTCGTGCGCCGTGCTCGCCGAAGGCGAAGGCAACCGCCCGCGCATCCACGGCATCGCCGACGCACTGGCCGAACCCGACACCATGCTGCGCTGGTTCGGCAAACCCGAAGTCAAAGGCAAGCGCCGCATGGCGGTGACGCTGGCGCGCGGCGAGGATGTCGATGCGGCGCGCGCGAAGGCGCGGAATGCGGCGGGGAGGTTACGGGTGGAGCTTTGAGGGGCAGGAGGATCGGTCGATGTATGGCGTGGATTCGGTGGGGTATTCAAACGCTCGTAAGTTAATCTGCCACCGTTTTCTTGTCGTTGTTCTTCGCTCAATTGCTGTTCTACATAGATAGGACGAGAGCCAAATGAGTGCTAGGGCCTTTGCAGCGCAGCTCAGAGATACCGTCGTAGATCTCAAGGCGAAGGGGACATTAACTATCGGTTGCGATACCCTGATCGCATACTTAGATGAAGTGTTGAAGTCGCCCTCCGCTGAAATCACGGAACCGGACTTGGCGAGGTACAGAGCCGAGCTAGAGCTTTGGGTGGAACGGCACAGGAATAGTCATTCGGCGAGCCTAGAGCTGTTCCGCTCGGTGATCGAATCCGGCCAAAATGCGATCCGCTCTTCGTTTCTGTTAAATGGAGGGGCCGCTGTTGCTGTGCTCGCATTCATCGGCCATCTGGCGGAGCATGAGCCAAGCAAGGTGTCAGTGTTTTCTGAGAGCCTCCTCTTCTTCGTGATCGGCGTGTTCACAATTGCGGTTACTTCTGGGGTGACGTACCTGAGTCAATGGCTCTATGCCGCCGAGGATGGCGATTGGAAGGAGAGGGCCGGCCGCTGGCTCAATATCGCTGCAATTGTGATAGGTTTATCGTCGTATGGATGGTTCATACTTGGAATGTGTCGTGCCTACACTAGTTTCAAGGACTTCGTGCATTAGCGCGTAGGGTCGGTTGAGCGCGTAGGATGGGCTGAGCGCAGCGAAACCCATCTTCTTGCGGGCGCGTCGGGTTCCGCTGAGCAGGAAACCGGGTATCACCGGATCATGATGGCGATGGAAGAAATGGATTGTGCGCTCGAATATTGAGCTGCATTCGGAGTGCAACATGCAGGGGTACATCGGCTACTTTGGCTTGGAGTCGTGGTGGCTGGAAGAGTTGGAACCACACGAACGCGAACTGATCTGCCAGCGCTACAGCGAGCGTGGCACATCGAACAGTGGTCAGCAATTGCTAGAGGAGACTCGATTCTCCTTCGTTGGAATGTCGCCGGTGCAATTCCTTAATGGTGTCGCAGGCTGCTTTCGCAAGGATGGCGAGCGAGACTTTGCCTACAGGGTTATAGATAAGGCGCAAGCATTAATTACAAGCGATACGCAAATTCTTGACGTGCATTTTCTCATGATGACAAAGATCGAGTTAACGTATCGAGACGTTCGATCTCCAGACGGCATCGAGAGGTGCATTGCGGCGTGCCGCGAGCAAATTGCGATTGCGCCGCAAGCCGCAAACGCATTTCAAAGTGAATATGCGGGACCACTGGTAGAGCACACGGGCTACAAACGGCTCGTCATGCTGCTGGAGGGCATCGGATATTACATCGAGTGTGTGCGAATTTGTGAGGAGGCATTGGCGGCCGGATGGTCGGGTGACTGGGAGAAGCGTGCTGCTAGGTGTCGGGCACGTACCAACCTCGTCGATGGGATCTAATCGTTCGGAATGGAGAGAAAAATGGGGTTAGGTTTATTTTTCGCTTGATTAACGCTCTGGGTTGGTGGGTTAAGCGATTGCATAGAGCATGACCGAAGGAAATGCCGTGACCGCAAGCCTGGACATTCGTGAAATCCGGCGGGAAGAGTTCGGGGTGCTCGGCCGGTTGATGGTCGAGGTGTACTCGCGGCTCGAAGGTTTTCCTTCGCCGGACGAGCAGCCGCGCTACTACGAGATGCTGGCCGACATCGGGCGCTTCACCGAGCGCAGCGGCGCGAAGGTGCTCGTGGCGGTGCTGGGCGGACGCGAGGTGGTCGGCGGCGTCGTGTATTTCGGCGACATGGCCGAGTACGGTTCGGGCGGGATCGCGACGACGATCCGGGACGCCTCGGGTATTCGCCTGTTGGGCGTCGATCCCAGGCATCGGGGCATGGGCGTCGGCAAGGCGCTGACGCGTGCCTGCATCCGGCTCGCCGAAGACGCGGGGCACGCGCAGGTGATCCTGCATACGACGCAGGCGATGCAGGTCGCCTGGGGCATGTACGAGAAGCTGGGCTTCGTGCGCGCGACGGACCTGGACTTCATGCAGGAGGCGCTTCCGGTGTTCGGCTTCCGGCTGCGGCTGGACACGCGCGCGTAGGCGACCCCACGGCGTGGGCGGCAATCGGCGCAATCGCGCAATCGCGCAATCGGAGACGGAGGCAATTAAGTAGGACGTTGATCACGTGTCCACCCGCGTTCGCCGCTTGCTGTATCTGATCGCCGCGCTGACGCTGCTGCTGGTAGCTGCGTGGTCCGCACTCTGGATGCTCTCGTCGTACAGCATGGCGTTTGCGGATTGCCAGGGTTCGTTCTCGCTGTTCGCCGAGCAATTCCGCTGCCGCCAGCCGCAGTTGACAGTGATACTCGGGGTCTCGTCGCTTCTTCTGGCTGCGCTGCTGCTCGCGTTGCGTGCGTGCATTCGGTCACAAGTAGGACGGGTCGAGCGCAGTGAGTAGGATGGGTTGAGTACAGCGAAATCCATCTGCTTGCGAGATGCGCCGGGTTGCGCTGCGGTCAACCGCCCGACGGGCCTCGGATCGGACGAATCCACACGCAGGTTGTTCTTCCGAAGGGGTGCGCATGAAGCCCATCAAGTCGTACTGGCTGCTGCTCGCCGCGGCGGCGAGCTTTTTCGCCGTCGGCATCCCGTACTGGCTGGTGCCATATCACGAGCTCAACCTTCCGAGCGGCTTGCTGACACCGGGGTTGGCCCTCGTCGCTGCCGCCCCGCTGCTGCTGCGCATGTTCCGCCTGGCTTCGTTTTGGCGGGCCACGCTCATGATCGGCGGGTCGGTCGGCGCGGTGGTCATGTCTCGCGTGCTGGTCGATGTCGTGCGCGATGCCACGTCCCACAATCTGTGGCCGATCGAACTCGTCATTGCGCTGGTGGTCGGCCTCGGCTGCGCGCTTGCCGGAGCCGTCGTTGGTACGCTGATGGCCAGGTTGCTGGCCAATGACGCCGAGGGTCATTGAACGTGATGAGCGTACGCGCAGCCGAGAGCGCCGACATCGCGCCCTTGGCGCAGCTCTGGTACGACGCCTGGCAGGACGCGCACGCGCAGATCGTGCCGGCGGAACTGGCGCGGCACCGCACGCTGGAGAACTTCCGGCAGCGGCTGGAAGCGGGACTGCCGCGCGTGCGCGTGACCGGGCCGGTCGGCGCGCCCAGCGGCTTCTGCGTGGTGAAGGGCGATGAGCTGGACCAGATCTTCGTCGCCCGCAGCGCGCGCGGGCAAGGCGTGGCGGCGGCGCTGATCGACGATGCCGAAGCGCGCATCGTCGCCGCCGGTTTCGACACCGGCTGGCTCGCCTGCGCGATCGGCAACGCGCGTGCGGCGCGGTTCTACGAGAAGCGCGGCTGGCGGCGTGCGGGCAACATGGTCGCCAGGCTGGAGATCCCAACGGGCGTGTTCGATCTTGAGGTCTGGCGCTACGAGAAGGCGCTTCGCGTTTGCGGGAAGATTGAACAAACCGACTGACGTCATGCCCGCGAAAGCGGGCATCCATTGCCAACATCGGGATGGGTTCCCGCTTTCGCGGGAATGACGGCTTGTCCAGGGGCTTCTTGGATGACGATCAGGCCACTCGACAACACCGACGCCGCGGCCTACCAGCGCCTGCGCCTGCTCGCACTGCGCGAGAGCCCGACCGCGTTCAGCGCCAGCTACGAGGATGAAGCCGGGCGCGCGCTCGACGACGTCGCGGCGCGCATCGCGCCGGCGGCGGATGGATCGGTCTGCATGCTCGGCATTTTCGTGCAGGACGAGCTGGCCGGCTTCGTCGCCATCATCCGCCCGCAGCGGGCGAAGCTGCGCCACGCCGTCGAATTTGCCGGCATGTACGTCGCGCCGGCACATCGCCGGCGCGGCCTGGGGCGCGCGCTGCTGGAAGCCGCCATCGCCCATGCGTGCTCGCTCGACGGCGTGCGCCACATCAAGCTCGGCGTCAACGCGGCGAACACCGCCGCCGTCGCGCTGTACCGCGCGGTGGGTTTCGAGCGTTACGGCACCGAACCGGACGCGCTGTGCGTGGACGGCACGTTCTACGACGAGGAACGCTACCTGCTGCGGATGGGCGACGGGTTGCCCACGGGCGTCTGAATCGACGCGCACGCCAACCCGACCGCGCTGCGCCGGTTCGGCGCCGGCCCCGTGAACCTTTTCCCGCGCGGGCGGCATCGTCCGGGGAGGGGTGTCGCGTTCGCCAGTCCGGCTTCGCCTGCCGGCCGGGGGCCGGCGCGAGAGGCGGAGCCGGCCGCCTTGCCGCGGCGTCCGGGTCAAACATCGCGGCGGGCAGGCAAATACAGGCGTCGCGAGGACGCCGAGAATGCCCGGCTCTGCCAACCGAGGAGCAACCCATGGGACTCATCGTCTTCGTCTACGGCGTGTTCGCCTACCTGTCGGGCGTGGCCGCGCTGCTGTACCTCATCCTGTTCGTGGGCAACCTGTGGGTTCCGATGACCATCGATTCGGTGGCCACGGGATCGCCCTCGCAGGCCGTGTTGGTGGATCTCGCCCTGATCGCGCTGTTCGGGCTGCAGCACAGCGTCATGGCTCGCCCGAGCTTCAAGGCCTGGTGGACACGCGGCGTGCCCGAGTCGATCGAGCGCAGCACCTACGTGCTGGCCACCGCGCTGGTGACGGCCCTGCTGTGCTGGCAGTGGCAGCCCATCGCCGGCACCGTCTGGAGCGTGGAGTCGCCTGCCGCCCGGCTGCTGCTGCAGGGCCTGTTCTGGTTCGGCTGGGTTCTGCTGCTCCTTTCCACCTTCATGATCAACCATTTCGACCTGTTCGGCCTGCGCCAGGTCTACCTGCGCCTGAAGCGGCGCACCTACACCCCGGTGCCGTTCGTGGAGATGGCCGTGTACAAGCTGATACGCCATCCCATCATGCTCGGACTGCTGCTGGGCCTCTGGTCGACGCCGGACATGAGCTACGGCCACCTGCTGTTCGCGGTGGGGGCCACGATCTACATCTTCATCGGCATCTGGTTCGAGGAACGCAACACGCGCGAGGCATTGGGCGCGGCTTACGAGCGCTACCGCCGCGACACGCCCATGCTGCTGCCGCTGCCGAGGCGCAAGGCGACCTGAACCTGGTTGCGGGGCGGGGCACCGCCGGGGCCGCGGGCTCGCTAGTGCGGGCTCGCGGCCCTTTCGTTGCGGCGCCAGGCGGCGGGCGGGACGCCGAACTCGCGCTTGAACGCGCGGTTGAACGCGGCTTCCGATTCGTAGCCGCAACGCTCGGCGATGCGGCCGATCGCTTCGGGCCCCGAGCGCAGCGCCTTGGCCGCCAGCCCCAGGCGCCAGCGCGTCAGGTACCGCATCGGCGGCTCGCCGATGAACTGGGCGAAGCGCTCGCCGAGCGCGGAACGCGACAGCGCCGACTCGCGCGCGAGGTCGTCCACCGTCCACGCGCGGCCGGGCTCGGCGTGCAGCAGCGCCAGGGCCTTGCCCACGTGCGGATCGCGCAGCGCCGCGAGCCAGCCGGTCTGGCCCGGCGCGAGCGTCGCGGTGTAGTGGCGCATGGCTTCCACGAAGATGAGTTCCGAGAGCTTGGCCAGCAGCGAGCTGGCGCCGGGGCGCTGCGCGCGCGACTCGCTGACGCCCACGCGCAGCAGTTCCACCAGCCAGGCGGCGTTGGGATCGTCCATCACCGGCACCCGCAACATGCGCGGCAGAGAGTTGAACAGGGGCTGGCTCACGCGGCGGTCGAAGGCGAGATAGCCGCAGACGAAGCGCGTCACGGCGCCGCCGCCGCCGTAGCGGATCACCGGCAGCGAGGCGGTGGGATCGCGCGGCAAGCCTTCGGTGCGGATGGCCGGGCACGCGAGGTCGCTACCGAGGAGGTGCGGGTAATCGCCCGAGAAGAGCACCAGGTCGCCGGCGTGCAGCTCCACCACTTCGTCGCCGTCCGCGAGCCGCGCCTTGCAGCTCCCCTCGACCAGGAAATGGAAGAATGCGAAGTGCTCGGAGGTGTCCAGGGCCTGCCTGGCATCGGGCAGGCCGTAGCTCGCCTCGGCGCACCAGGGCGCCGTGAATTCGCCGTCCAGATACACCGCGCCTTGCAGGTGTATGCCGGCGAGGACTTTCGACAATGCGTCCACGGGACTCCGCAACCTCCGGTTGGCCGCGTGCCGGCACCACGCAGCGGCACGGCTTGCGCGAAATATCGTCGCAAAACCGGGGCCGCAGCGCACTTTCCGGGCCAAGCATCCAGGCGCCGCTGCCGCGCGGCCTGGCCGGATGCGGGCGCGGGCGCGCGGCGTTGGCCCGTCGCCGCAGCCGCAACGCATTGTTTACGGCCCCCGGGCGCATACTGGACACAAGCGCTCCAAGCGTGCTCCCGAAGCGCGGCACCCATGTCCAGGCCATGGCTCGCCCAATATCCGCCCGGCGTTCCGGCGGAGATCGATCCCGACGCGTTCGCGTCGCTGAAGGACGTGCTGGCCGCGTCCTGTGCGCGCTTCGCCGATCTGCCGGCTTATCGCTCGATGGGCACGGCGATGACGTACCGGCAGCTCGACGACGCGAGCCGCGCGTTCGCCGCCTGGCTGCAGAAGGTGGGCCGGCTGCAGCGCGGCGACCGCGTCGCCCTGATGATGCCCAACCTGCTGCAGTACCCGGTGGCGCTGTTCGGCGTGCTGCGGGCGGGCATGGTGGTGGTCAACGTCAACCCGCTGTACACGCCGCGCGAGCTCGAGCACCAGTTGAACGATTCCGGCGCCACGGTCGTCGTGGTGTTGGAGAACTTCGCGCACACCCTGGCGCAGGTCATCGAATCCACGCAGGTGCGTATCGTGGTCACGACGCAGGTGGGCGACCTGCTGCCGCCGCTCAGGCGGCTGCTGACGAACGCCGTGGTCAAGTACGCCAAGCGGATGGTGCCGCCGTGGCGGCTGCCCGGTGCAGTGGACTTCAACCGCGCGCTGGCCGCCGGCCGCGCGCAGGCGTTCGACGAGGTGGCGCTCGGCCACGACGACCTCGCGTTCCTGCAATACACCGGCGGCACCACCGGCGTGGCGAAGGGCACGATGCTTACGCACGGCAACATGGTGGCCAACGTGCTGCAGGTGACCGCCTGGGTGTCGCCCAACCTGCGCGACGGCGAGGAGACGGCGGTCATGCCGCTGCCGCTCTATCACGTGTTCGCGCTGATGGGCTGCCTGTGCTTCCTCGGCATCGGCGCGCAGACGGTGCTGGTGGCCAACCCGCGCGACATGCCGGCGTTCATCAAGACGCTCAGGCAGGCGCGTTTCACCGCGATCATCGGCGTAAACACGCTGTTCCGCGCCCTGCTCGATGCGCCCGGCTTCGCCGACGTCGACCTGCGTTCCCTGAAGCTCGCGGTGGCCGGCGGCATGGCCGTGCAGCGCGTGGTGGCGCAACGCTGGAAGCAGCGCACGGGCGTGCCGCTGGTGGAAGGCTACGGCCTCACCGAGAGTTCGCCGGTGGCGATCGCCAACCCGGTCACCATCGAGGAATGGAGCGGCCAGATCGGCGTGCCGATCCCGAGCACCGAGGCAGCCGTCCTCGACGATGACGGCGCGCCTGTCGCGCTGGACGAGGTGGGCGAGATCTGCCTGCGCGGCCCGCAGGTGATGCGCGGCTACTGGAACCGGCCCGAGGAAACCGCCGAGGTATTCACCGCCGACGGCTGGCTGCGCACCGGCGACATGGGCTCGATGGACGAGCGCGGCAACATCCGCATCACCGACCGCAAGAAGGACATGATCGTGGTGTCCGGCTTCAAGGTGTTCCCCAACGAGGTCGAGGACGTGCTGGCGCTGCATCCCGGCGTGCTGGAGGCCGCGGCGATCGGCGTGCCCGATGTGCGCTCGGGCGAGGCGGTCAAGGTGGTGGTGGTGCGCAGGGACGCGATGCTGACCGAAGGCGACGTGCTCGCGCACTGCAAACAGCACCTGACCGCCTACAAGGTGCCGCGCATCGTCGAGTTCCGCAACGAGCCGCTGCCCAAGACCAACATCGGCAAGATCCTGCGGCGCGCGCTGCGCGAAGGTGCCGCCGCCGCCTGAGGAGCCCGCGGGCAAGCCATCATTCCCGCGAAAGCGGGACCGCGAGGCAGGCAGCCGCGGCGACGCCGCGGGCGGCGCGAAGGGCACGCCGCAGGAGCCGTGCGTCATCCCCGCCGCTGTTTTCGATAGGTGCCCGCTTTCGCGGGCATGACGCTCGTCGATTCGTCCGGACCTGCCCCGGGGCACGACGCGGGCCGGGCGCGGCGGCGGAGCCCCCAGCGCCGCCGCGCCCGCCGGCTCACTTGGTGACGACCAGCTTGCCCTTCATCACGGTCCAGTGGCCCGGCACCGCGCAGAAGAAGCTGTAGTCCTCGCCCGGCTTGAGCTTGCTGCCCGGGAACTTGGTCGTGGTGCTCTCGCCGCCGCCGATCAGCTTGGTCGCGGCGATCACCTTCGCGTCGCCCTGGGGCACGTAGCCGGCGGCGACGCCGGCCTTCGCGGCGGCGGTGGTCACCTCGGTCATGTCGGCGGTCTTGCTGATGACGACGTTGTGGCCCATCACCGCCACCGGCAGCTTGCCCGTGTGCGTGAGCTGGACGGTGATCGTCGGGCACGCGGCCGAGACCGTGGCAGTGTTCTTGTCGAACTGCATCTGGTCGTTGGCGTCGAGCTTGATCGTGCAGTTGGGCGCGGCCTGGGCGATGGCGGCGGCGCACAGCAGCGCCAGGCCGAGCAGGGTGCGTGAAGCGTGTTTCATGGGATGACTCCGTGGTGGGGGAGGGGAGGTGGCGATCGGAACGGTTGCCGATGGCGTTCGCGCGACAGGCGATGGCCTTAGTGCGCGCCGTGCGGCTGCCGGCTCTGCGCGGCGCTGGGCCGCTCCGCCACGCGCTCGAACCAGGGCGTGATGCGCGGCAGGCGGCGGTCGAACGGCTGCCGCACCGCCATGCCGAAATCCAGCCACACGTACAACCAGATGTCGGCGGCGGTGAAGCGCGGGCCGCACAGGTACGGGCCGTCGCCCAGCATGCCGTCGAGCCAGACCAGGCGATCCTGCGCGATGCGCTTGAGCCCGGCGGCCGCTTCGGGCGCGACCGGGATGCGGTTTTCGAAGCGCGCCAGGCCTTCGGCGTAGTGGTAGGCGTTGTGGATGAACTCGGTGACGTTGAGCTCGACGCGGCGCCACCACTGCCGCGTCTGCGCGCGCTCGGCGGCGCTGCTGCCGATCAGCGCGGGCGTCGGGTGCAGTTCCTCGAGGTATTCGGCGATCGCCACGGACTCCGCCAGCGACGTGCCGTCGTCGCACTGCAGCGCCGGCGTCTGCCCGGCCGGGTTGATCGCCAGGAACGGCGGCCGGCGGTTGTCGCCGGCGAACACGTCCACCGTCACGGCGGGCAGCGCCAGGCCCTTCTCCAGCAGGAACATGCGCAGGCAGCGCGGGGCGGGGCTATCGGCGTCGTACAGCAGCATCGCGTTCTCCTTGCACGCTTGTGCGCGAACGGACGCAGGTGCGCCGGCGCGCGCCCGCGGCGGCGAAGGGCGATGCGTTTCGCCGCGCGGGACGACACCGCACAGGCTAGACCCGCGCGCAGCGGACGTGGATGATCCGGGTCAATCGGGGTGACGATCGTAAGGATCGGAATCGCTTCGGCCCGCCGATGCAGGCTTGTCGCCGCAACGGCGTGCGCGAAGCGCTGACGTATCGCTGGTCGGTACGCAGCGCCTGGCCCCTCGTTTGACAGGTGGACGTCGTGAAATCCGATGCGTTGTCGAAATTTTTCCCGGTATTCGTGCTGGCGGCCGCCGCTTTCGTCTGGCTCTCCGGGCAGTCGATGCCTGCCGTGGTGGCGTCGCATTTCGGCGCGTCGGGCCAGGCGGACGCGTTCGCGCCGCGCGAGGGCTACGTGCGCTTCATGACGGCGCTGGTGCTGCTGCTGCCCGTGCTGGTGGTCTACCTGCCCAACTGGCTGCTGGCGCGCGTCGGTTTCGCCGTCAACCTGCCGAACAAGCGGTATTGGATGGCGCCCGAACGGCGCGAGGAAACCCTGGCCTACCTGCGCGGCAACGCATTCCGCCTGGGCTATCTGCTGGTCGGCCTGCTCGCCTACGTGCACTGGCTGGTCGTGCGCGCGAACGCGGCGGTGCCGCCGGCGCTGGACGCGGCGTGGCTGGTCGGCGGGCTGGTGGCGTTCGTGGTCGGCGCAGGCGCGTGCGTGCTGGCGCTCGTCCGGCGGTTCGCGCGCGTTCCCGGCTGACGCACACGCTGAACCCGCTGCGGCTTCCCGCCCGCGGCGGCAACGTCGCGGCGGCGTGCGCCCCTGCATCGCGGACATCGCCGCGTCCCGCCACCGAATCGGCAGACGACGCGCAGGCATCCCGCGGTATGCTGCGCGCCTCGCCGAACCGCGCCGGGAACTTCGATCGTGTCTGCTCCACTATCGACCGTCTCGCTCGCAGGTACCATCGTCCGCCTCGACCCGCTGACCCTCGCGCACGCCGCGCCGCTGGCCGAGGTCGGCCTGCATCCGGAGCTGTGGGCGCTGCAGCCGCGGCCGGTGGAAACGGAAGTCGACATGCGCCGCTACGTCGAGCTGGCGCTGGACGACCAGGCGCGCGGCGTCAGCCTGCCGTTCTCGGTCGTGCATCGCGGCGACGAACGCGTGATCGGCTCGACGCGCTACATGGACATCGCCATGGTGCATCGCCGCCTGGAGATCGGCGCCACCTGGATCGCGCCGGCCTGGCAACGCAGCGGCGCCAACGTCGAAGCCAAGCTGCTGCTGCTCGCGCATGCGTTCGAGACGCTCGGCGTGCAGAAGGTGGTGTTCAAGACCGAGACGCTGAACGCGCAGTCTCGTCGCGCCATCCTCGCACTGGGCGCGGTCGAGGAAGGCACCTTCCGCAAGCACCTGATCGCCGACAACGGCCGCGTGCGCGACATGGTCTATTTCTCCATCCTCGATACGGAATGGCCTGCGGCGCGCGATCGCCTGCGGGAACGGTTGCAACGCCACGTGCAGCCGCAGCCGAACACCTGACCGCGCCACGCGCATGGAACCTCCCACGCCGCAGGAATCGACATGCAGCTTTCCGATATTCCGTTCGGCACCACCGACTGGTCGGGCATCGAGCGCACCGAGCACAAGGGCGAGCGCGGCATGGCCTATTGGCGCACGCGCCAGTTCGGCGGCGTGCGCGTGCGCATGGTCGAGTACACGCCCGGCTATTTCGCCGACCACTGGTGCTGCAAGGGCCACATCCTGCTGTGCCTGCAAGGCGAGCTGCACACCGAACTCGAGGACGGCCGCAGCTTCACGCTGAAACCCGGCATGAGCTACCAGGTTGCCGACCAGGCCGAGCCGCATCGCTCTTACACCGACGTCGGCGCGACGCTGTTCATCGTCGACTGAGGCGCCGAGGCGACCTGCGTCGCCGCGCGCGTCGCGCTACCATCGAACCTTGCGCAACGCGACGCCGCCGCGCTGGCACGTCGGCGACGAAGGAGGGAGCGATGGAAGCCGGACTCTCGCGCTGGGTGCTGTTCGCGATCGAGCTGATGGCAGGCCTGTTCCTGCTGGCGCTGGTCGTGCTGCTGGTGTGCGGCGCGGTGCTGTACGTGCTCGACCGCAGCCAGACCGGCAATGCGATCCGCCGCAACTTCCCGGTGATCGGCCGCTTCCGCGCGCTGTTCGAGCACCTCGGCGAGTTCTTCCGCCAGTACTTCTTCGCCTTCGACCGCCAGGAACTGCCGTTCAACCGCGCTGAGCGCACCTGGGTGTACCGCGCGGCGGAGAACGAGGACAACACGCGCGGCTTCGGCTCGACGCGCGACCTCAGCATCGAGGGCACGCCGTTCTTCGCCAACAGCGCGTTTCCGGAGCTGGAGAAGGATGCGGTCGAGGCGCACCCGATCACGATCGGCCCGTATGCGCGCCAGCCGTACAGCCACGCCGCGTTCTTCAACATCTCGGCGATGAGCTTCGGCGCACTGTCGGTGCCGGCGGTGCGCGCGCTGTCGCGCGGCGCGGCCAAGGCCGGCATCTGGCTGGACACCGGCGAGGGCGGGCTGGCGCCGTACCACCTCGAGGGCGGCTGCGACCTGGTGTTCGAGATCGGCACCGCCAAGTACGGCGTGCGCACGCCCGACGGCAGGCTGGACGACGCCAAGTTGCGCGAGGTGTGCGCGCACGCGCAGGTGAAGATGGTCAGCCTCAAGCTCGGCCAAGGCGCGAAACCGGGCAAGGGCGGGCTGCTGCCGGGCGTGAAGGTGACGCCGGAGATCGCCGCGATCCGCGGCATTCCGGCGGGCCGGGACTCGCAGAGCCCGAACCGCCATCCCGAGATCGGCAACGTGCGCGAGCTGCTCGACATGGTCGCGCACGTGCGCGAAGTGTCCGGCAAGCCGACCGGCTTCAAGGCGGTGCTGGGCGACGTCGACTGGATCGCCGAGCTGTGCGAGGAGGTGGGGAAGCGCGGCGTCGAGAGCGCGCCCGACTTCATCATCGTCGACGGTTCCGAGGGCGGCACCGGCGCCGCGCCGCAGACGCTGATGGAGGGCGTCGGCCTGCCGCTGCGCGAGGCGCTGCCGATGCTGGTCGATACGCTGATCGCCGCCGGCCTGCGCGAGCGCATCAAGGTGATCTGCTCGGGCAAGTGCATCACCGCCTACGAGGTGGCGTGGGCGCTGTGCATGGGCGCCGACTTCGTCAACTCGGCGCGCGGCTTCATGTTCGCGCTGGGCTGCATCCAGTCGCTGCAGTGCAACCGCAACACCTGCCCGACCGGCATCACCACCCACGACCCGCGCCTGCAGCGCGGCCTGGTGGTGCCGGACAAGGCCGAGCGCGTCGCCTGGTACGCGAAGAACGTGATGCACGAGGTCGGCACGATCGCGCACAGTTGCGGCGTGCCCGAGCCGCGCGAACTGCGCCGCTCGCATTGCCGCGTGGTCTGCGACGACGGCCTGTCGCGCCGCCTCGACGCGCTGCATCCCTATCCGACGCCGCGCACGCACGCAGCGTGAGCGCGGCGGCTCGGCCGCGCAGGCGCCGCTCAGCGCATGGCCGTGCTGGCCGCGTCGTGGCGCGCGGTCTCCTGCGCCGACACCGCGCGCCAGCGGCCGGCGCGGCGCACGAACACGTCGGTGAACGGCACCTCCACGGTCCAGCCTTGGATGTCGGAATGGACCACGTTGATGCCGTTGGCGATCGCGCAGTCGCCGTAGATGCGCACGCGCAGCTCGCGCAGCGTCTGGGTGGAGCCGGGCGGCGTGTTGCCGCCGGCCAGCGCGTCGGCCTTGCTGCGGAACGTGCCGTTGGCGGACACGTCGACGAAATCGTCGGCGAGGATGCGCTCCAGCGTCGCGCGGTCGTGCGCTTGTGCGGCGCTCAGCCAGAGGTGTTCGAGGCGCTCGATCTCGTCGCGCTCGTGCGTCGCGCCTGCGGCGCGCGCGGCGGCGATCGGCAGGGCGGTCGCGCACAGGAGCGCGAGGACGAAGGTGCGCATGGCTGCGGGCATCGTCGGAACCTCCACGGAGAAGGGCGGCTGGCGGAACGCGCGCGGCGGCCGACGCCAGCGCCGATTTGCCTACAGCGGCTCCCAGCCGCCGCCGCGCAGCACTTCCAGCGGGCGGAAGCGGCGCTTGTAGTCCATCTTCGGATGGCGATCGATCCAGAAGCCGAGGTAGAGGTGCGGCAGCGCGCGCTCGCGGGCGAGCTGGATCTGGCGCAGCACCGCGTAAGTGCCGAGGCCGCGCGCGGCTTCTTCGGGATCGAAGAAGGTGTACACGGCGGAGACGCCGGTCGTGCACACGTCGGTGACCGCGACGGCCAGCAGCCGGCCGTCCTTGCGCAGTTCGAGGAACAGCGTCGGGCTCCACGGCGCGGTCAGGAAGCGGGTGAAGTCCTCGTCGCTGGCGTCGTCCATGCCGCCGCCGCGATGGCGGCCGTGCAGGTAGCGCGCGTACAGCGCGTGGCGCTCGGGGGTGAAGCCGGGCGCGGCGGGAACCAGTTCGAGGTCGGCGTTGCGCGCCAGGCAGCGGCGCTGGCTGCGGTCGGGCTCGAACGCGTCGACCGGGATGCGGCACGGCACGCAGGCGCGACAGCCGGGGCAGTGCGGAATGTAGACGTGGCCGCCGGCACGGCGGAAGCCGCGGCCCAGCGCGGTGGCGTACAGCTCGGGCAGGTCGGCCGCGGACGGATCCAGCACCAGGTTCTGCGCCGTGCGGCCGCGGAAGTAACCGCAGCCGTGGGGCAGGGTCTGGAGCAGCCGAACGCGGTCGGAGCGCATGGGCGGATTCTAGCCACATGCGGGGCCGGGCTGCAGCGGGCGGGCGTCACGGAAGCGAGGGCCGCGAGCCTGCCATTTTTCCCGGCGCGGGCGCAGGCCGCCGGGGGGGGCGCACCTCGTCCGCGGCAAGGCGCGCTGCGCGCGTCCCCCTCCCTCCAGCCCCGTTGAGGAGAGGGAGACAAGCGCCGCCGCCGCATTGATTTCCAGGCGCCCCCACGGGGAGCGGGGTGGGCGAGGCGCGCCGCCCGCGGGAAGGACGCGCTTTACCGCGGGAAAACGTACGCGGACGGACGCGGCGGTTTCAGAACACGCCCATCATCTTCAGCACCACCAGCAGGAACATGGCGCCCACCGCCGCTACCAGCGCCATGCGCACGCGCGCGGCGACGTAGGCGTGGCGCGCCGGGCCGGGCGCGCCGGGTTGGCGTTGCGCGGCCAGCTCGTTGGCGTAGCGCGTGGCCGGCTCGATGCCGATCTCGCGCAACACCTTGCGCGCGCGGGTCTGGTCCTCGGCGCGGGTGATCCACACCTTCGGCCAACCCTCGCCGGTGTCGCGCGCCGAGTAGCTGAAGCGGCTGTAGCTGGCCCGCTCGTAGACGCGGCGGTCGGTCACCGTGGTCTCGATGCCGTGCTCGGCGAGGAGCTGCACGACCCGCTCGATGTTCTCCGGGCGCGGCGAGGTGTAGATCTGACGCATGCGGCTATTTTACTCCGTCGCTCGCAGGCGGATCAGGCCTTCCTGCGCGGTCGAGGCGACCAGGCGGCCGTCGCGGCTGTAGACGCTGCCGCGCGCCAGGCCGCGCGCGCCCGACGCGCTGGGGCTGTCGCAGGAATACAGCAGCCATTCGTCGGCGCGGAACGGGCGGTGGAACCACATCGCGTGGTCGAGGCTGGCCATCTGCAGTTCCGGCGTGAGGTAGGAGATGCCGTGCGGCAGCGTGGCGGTGCCGATCAGGTGGAAGTCGGACGCGTAGGCGAGCAGCGCGCGGTGCAGCACCGGCGAATCGTCGACGCGGTCGCGCAGGCGGAACCAGACGTGCTGCAGCGGCGGCCGCTTGGCCGGCCGCAATTCGTCGCGCGGCCAGACGTGGCGGAATTCGAAGCCGCCCTGCATGCCCAGCCAGCGCTGCAGCTTCACCGGCAGGTGCGCGAATTCCTCCGCCGGCAGCGGCTGCGGTGGCGCCAGGTCTTCCGGCATCGGCACCGCGGGCATCGAGAGCTGGTGCTCGACGCCGGGTTCGGCGACCTGGAACGACACCGCGCAATTCAGGATCGGCTGGCCGTGCTGGATCGCCACCACGCGCCGCGCCGAAAAGCTGTGGCCGTCGCGCGCGCGTTCCACCGAGTAGACGATCGGCGCGTCGACGTCGCCGGCACGCAGGAAGTAGCCGTGCAGCGAATGCGCCTGGCGCTCGCCGTTGACGGTCTGCTGCGCCGCCGACAGCGCCTGCCCGAGCACCTGTCCGCCGAATACGTAGCGCGTGCCGATGTCGCGGCTCTGGCCGCGGAACAGGTTGTCTTCCAGACGCTCGAGCGCGAGCAGGTCGAGCAGTTCGGCGACGACGGGCAGGGGCATGGGGCGCGATCCGCGAAAAACGGCCTGCCAGTATAGCGGGCGATCGTTACGGCTTCAGGCGCTCGAGGCCGCTGTCGGCCAGCACCTCGGCCCAGGGGAACAGCGGCCCGGGGTCGCGCTTGCGATGGACGCGCCTGGCCGCGTCGTCGCTGGCCGCCACCTCGGCGGTGTCGAGGTCCTCGTGGCCGGCGATCAGGCGCAGGTCGGGATACTCGTTGCGCAGACGGCCGAGCAGTGCGCGCAGGCTGGCGATCTGCGCCGCCGTGTACGGCTCGGTCATCGCCTGGCGGCGCGAATCCAGCCAGTCCGGATAGCGGCCGGTGTTGACCAGTTCGATGCCGATCGAGCGCGGGTTGTAGCCGCGCGTGTGGTGGGCGACGCGCGTGCCGGCGACGAAGCGGTACACGTTGCCGTCGCGGTCGATGTAGTAGTGGCCGCTGTTGCCGGTGCCGTCCGCGTACAGCACCTTCTCGCCGTAGCTGCGCGCGGCGGCGAGATCGGGCAGCTCGGTGCAGTGGATCACGACGAGGTCGACCGCCGACGCGGGGCGCGCTTCGAGCCGCGTCTCGTAGGGCAGCGGCCAGTCCAGAATGACGGGTGCGGGCATGCGCCGAGTGTGGCATGTGCGCCGCACGCGCGGGTAGGGCGGGCCACGACCCGCCGGCGCCGGGCTTGGCCGCGCCGGGCGCGTGCTAGCATGCGCGCATGCCCAGAAGACTTCCCGCGCCGGCCCGACCGCTGGCGGCATTCTCGCGTCCTCGCCGCGCGGCGCCGCGCGTGCGCCCGGCCGCGGCCGGATGCGCCGCATGAGCGGCCTCGTCGTCCTCTCGCACGGCCTGGAAAGCGGGCCGGACGCGACCAAGGTCAGCGCCTTGGCCGCCGTCGCCGAATCGCTCGGCTGGCGCACGCTGCGCCCGGACTACCGCGACCTCGACGCACGCGGCCTCGCCGCTGCGGCGCAGCCGCGCCTCGAGCGCCTGGTCGCGGCGATCCCGCGCGGCGAGCGCGTGCTGCTGGCCGGCTCCAGCTTCGGCGCGTTCGTCTCCGGGCTGGCCTCGCTCGAGCGCGCGGTCGCCGGCCTGTTCCTGCTGGCGACGCCGCCCGAACTGCCCGGCTATGCGCGGCCGTTCGCGATGGCGCCGCGCGTGCGCGCGATGCTGGTGCACGGCTGGCGCGACGAGTTGTGCCCGGTCGATGCGGCGATCGCGATCGCGCGCGGCCACGGCGCCGACCTGCTGCTGCTGGACGACGACCATCGGCTGTCCGCGCACGTCGAGGACATCGCCGCGCAGTTCCGTCTGTTCCTCGGGTCGCCGTGACGTGACCGCGTTCTTCGCGACCTGCCCCAAGGGCCTCGAATACCTGCTGCGCGACGAGCTGGCCGCGCTCGGCGCCGACGCGCACGAGGCGCTGGCCGGCGTGCGCTTCGAGGGCACGCTGGAAACCGCCTACCGCGCCTGCCTGGAGTCGCGCCTGGCCAGCCGCGTGCTGCTGCCGCTGGCCGAGTTCGACGCGCCGGACGCCGACGCGCTGTACGCCGGCGTGCGCGCGGTCGACTGGTCACGGCACCTCGCCGCCGACGGCAGCTTCGCCGTCGACGCGGTGTGCGCGCAGAGCGCGCTGACGCACAGCCAGTTCGTCGCGCTGCGCGTCAAGGACGCGGTGGTCGACCAGTTCCGCGAGCGCTTCGGCGCGCGTCCGGACATCGACGTCGAGCGTCCCGACGTGCGCCTCAACCTGCGCCTGAAGAAGGATCGCGCCACGCTGTCGCTGGATCTCGCCGGCACGCCGCTGCATCGGCGCGGCTGGCGCCAGGGCCAGGGCGAGGCGCCGCTGAAGGAGAACCTCGCCGCGGCGATGCTGCTGCGCGCGCAGTGGCCGGCGATCCACGCCGCCGGCGGCGCGCTGCTCGATCCGATGTGCGGCTCCGGCACGCTGCTGATCGAGGGCGCGTTGATGGCGGCCGGCGTCGCGCCCGGCCTGCGCCGCGACTACTTCGGCTTCCTTCGCTGGCGCGGCCACGACGCCGCGCTGTGGCAGCGCCTGCGCGGCGATGCCGAGGCGCGCGCCGCGGAGGGGCTGCGCGGGCTGCGCGCCTGCTTCTTCGGCAGCGACGCCGATGCGGCGATGATCGCCGCCGCCAAGCGCAACGCGCAGGCCGCGGGCGTCGCCGGCTTCGTCAAGCTCGAGCGCCGCGACGTGGCGCATCTCGAGCGCCCCGCCGGGCTCGACGCGCCGGGCCTTGTGATCACCAATCCGCCGTACGGCGAGCGCCTCGGCGAGCGCAGCGCGCTGCCGGCGCTGTACCGCGCGCTGGGCGAGCGCCTGCGCGAAGGCTTTCCCGGCTGGCGCGCCGCGGTGCTGACCTCCGACGCCGAGCTGGGTCACGCGATCGGCCTGCGCGCCGAGAAGCGCTACACGCTGTACAACGGCGCGCTGGAGTGCGCGCTGCTGTGCTTCGACCTGACGCCGCGCGAAGAGGCGCCGCGCGAAGCGAAGCCGCTGTCGGCCGGCGCGGCGATGGCGAAGAACCGCATCCTCAAGAACGCGCGCCACCTGCGCAAGCGCCTGGTGCGCGAAGGCATCACCTGCTACCGCGTCTACGACCAAGATCTGCCCGAATACGCCGCGGCGATCGACGTCTATACGGCCGTACCGGAAACGGCGCCGCAGGCGTCGCCGCTGCCCTGGCTGCACGTGCAGGAATACCAGGCCCCGGCCGACGTGCCCGAACACGTCGCGCGCGATCGCCTGCGCGATCTGGTGCGCGCCGCGGGCGAGGCGCTGGAGGTGCCGCGCGAACGCATCGCGGTGAAGCAGCGCCGGCGCGGCAAGGGCGGCGCCAAGTACGGACGCTTCGACGAACGCGGCGAATTCCTGCTGGTGGAGGAGGGCGGGCTGCGCTTGCGCATCAACCTCACCGACTACCTCGACACCGGCCTGTTCCTCGACCACCGCCTGGTGCGCGCCAGGGTGCGCGAGCTGGCGCGCGGCCGGCGCTGCCTCAACCTGTTCGCCTACACCGGCACGGCCAGCGTCTACGCCGCCGCCGGCGGCGCGCTCGAGACGGTCAGCGTGGACCTGTCCGCGACCTACCTCGACTGGGCCTCGCGCAATCTCGCCCTGAACGGCTTCAGCGGACACGCGCATCGTCTCGTGCAGGCCGACGCACTGGACTTCCTCGCCAACGAGCGCGGCCGCTACGGCCTGATCTACGTCGATCCGCCGACCTTCTCCAACTCCAAGCGCGCCGACGACTTCGACGTGCAGCGCGATCACGCGCGCCTGCTGGCCGCCTGCGGGGAACGGCTGGAACGCGACGGCGTGATCGTGTTCTCGAACAACTTCCGCCGCTTCCGCCTGGACGCCGAGGCGCTGGCAACGCGCTTCGTGATCGAGGACTGGAGCCGCGCCAGCATCCCGTTCGATTTCGGGCGGCGCGCCGACATCCACGGCTGCTGGCTGCTGCGCCCGCTCGCCTCCGGATCGGGTTAACAAGCGTTTCAGTGGCGATTCAGCGCTGCGGCGCAAGCATCCTTCGCAAACGGAGGTGGCGCATGAACATGCAGCGTGTACGGGTGGCCGGGTTGGCCGCGTTTGCCCTGGCGGCGTTCGCGCTGACGCCGTCGGCGTTCGCGCGCGGCCACGTCAGCGTGGGCGTCGGCATCGCGTTGCCGGGCCTCAGCATCGGCTATTCCGACTGCCATCATTGCGGCGGGCGCGGCTACTACGGCGGTTATTACGGCGGCTACTACGGCGGCGGCTGGTACCGTCCGGCCTACGTGGCGCCGGCACCGGTCTATTACGCGCCGCGGCGGGTGTACTACGCGCAGCCGGTGGTGGTCGAACGCGTCTACGAGACGCGCCGCGTCTACCGCGACGACGACGATCGCTACGACCGCCGCTACCGCGACGACGACCGCCGCGGCCGCTACTACGACGACGGCGACTGAGAGCCGCGAGGCCGTCTCCCCGATACCCCGCGCGGCCCGGTCGGCGACGATCGGGCCGCGGCGTTTTCAGCCGCCCTTGAGCAGCGCCTTGTAGCCGTCCTTGTCCAGCGGCCGCACGCTGGCGACGCGGCACAGCATGCCGCTTTCCGGCACCACCGTTTCGCCGCTGTCGCCGCACATGCGGCCGTCGGTGGATGGCGTCGGGCGGAACATCAGCATGCCGCCGTCCCTGAGGCCGTCGCAGTCCACGTCGAGCTTGACGTGGTAGTAGCCGTCGCCGGTCTGCACGGCGATGTCGCGCGCATCGACCGCCGTCCAGTGGCGGATGCGGCCTGGGTCGAGGCACATCGAAACCGGGCGCAGCGGCCCGTCGGCCGCGGCGACCGGCGCGGCGTTGGTGGCGGATCCGGTGCCGGCCGGCTGCGGAGCGGCGGCGGTACTGGCGGTTGCGGCGGGATCCTGCGCGGACGCTGCGGCGGCGAGGCCGAGCGCGCACGCGCAGGCGGCGGTGACCAGGGTACGGCGTATGGCGGGCATGCTCCCCTCCGCATGGCCATGGGGCTCGGAGGCGCTTCGCCGCCCCACCCCGGGTCGACGCTGCTGCGGCAGACCTGCGGACAGGCGCCCGGCGCCTCGTGGGGCAAGCATACCCCGATGGGTTCCGGCATGCAGGCCGCGATCGCGGCGCGACGACGAACGCGCGGCGGTCAGCGCCGCCTGACCGCGCGGCCGAGGCGCTGCTCCATCTTCGCCAGCGTGGCGCCGTAGTAGCGGCGGTAGCCGTCCGCGCTCATCCAGCCGGCGGGGCAGGCGACGCTGCGCACGTCCGCGGCGTCGAACCAGAGGAAGCGATAGCGGCCGCTGCACGGATCGCGCAGGCGCACGCGCGCCCGTGCGCCCTCGACCGCGCGCACGCGGCCGATGCGGCCGTCGGGCACGCGCACGCAATCGCCGAAGGCGGGAAGCGCCGGCTTGCGGGGCATGCGCCGATCATCCGCGCGCGCCGGCGCGACGTCCAGCGGCGGCGCGACCGCGCCATCGCGGCGCGTCCGCGCCGGAATCCCCGATGGGTGCACTGCGCCGGTCGGCGCGGGCGCTGCGTGCGCTGCGCGCACGTCGGCAGCAGGCAACGTGCGCGGAGCGCATGCTGCGGCAGGTGCGGGTGATCCGGGATCACCTGCCCGTGGCGGCGATGCACTCGACCTCGACGCGCGCGCCCAGCGCCAGGCCGCTGGCCGCCATCGCGCTGCGCGCCGGCAGGTGGGCCTTGAAGTAGCCGCGGTAGACCGCGTTGAACGCGGGCCAGTCCTTGATGTCGGCGAGGAACGCCGTGCACTTCACCACGTCGTCCATCGACGCGCCGCTGGCGGCGAGGATCGCGCGGATGTTTTCCATCGCCTGCTTCGCCTCGGCCGTGATGCCGCCGGGCGCCAGCGTGGTGGTGCCCGGCAGGTTGCCGATCTGGCCGGACAGGAACAGCAGGTTGCCGGCGCGCACCGCATCGGAGAACGGCAGGTCGTGCTGTGCGGTGGCCGGCGCGCGGTAGAACCGCGGCGTGTCGGCGGCGCGCAGCGGTGCGGCGAAGACCAGTGTGGCGAGGGCGGCGAGGGCGATGCGTGGCGGCAGCGGCATGGCGGCGTCCCGGTGGCGTGCGTGGCACCCTAACGCGGACGCGCGCACCGCGCCAGCGCGACGGCGCCGGGCTCAGGCGGCCTTGCGCAGGCCCAGCGTGTCGAGCAGTTGCTGCGCGGCGCGCAGGCGTTCGGCGGCGCCGGGCAGCTCCATGGCGACCTTCAGCTTGTCCTGGCCATCCAGCCTGTAGGTGCGCGGCTGCTGCTGGATCAGGCGGATCACCGACAACGGGTCGACGTTCGGCTTCTCGCGGAAGGTCACGCGGCCGCCGGCGGGTCCGAAGTCGAGCTTGCGGATGCCGAGCGGGGTGGCGCGCAGCTTCAGCTCGGTGATCGCGAACAGGTGCTTGACCGCATCCGGCAGCAGGCCGAAGCGGTCGATCATCTCCACCTGCAGCTCGCGCAGCGCCTCGGCGTCGGGCGCGCTGGCGATGCGCTTGTACAGCGTCAGGCGCGCGTGCACGTCGGGGAGATAATCGTCGGGGATCAGCGCCGGCAGGTGCAGCTCGACTTCGGTTTCGTGCTCGCTGCTGAGATCGAAATCCGGCACCTTGCCGCTCTTCAACGCGCGCACCGCGCGCTCCAGCAGTTCGGTGTACAGCGAGAAGCCGACTTCCTGGATCTGCCCGGACTGCTCCTCGCCGAGCAGTTCGCCGGCGCCGCGGATCTCGAGGTCGTGGGTGGCCAGGGTGAAGCCGGCGCCCAGTTCCTCCAGCGAGGCCAGCGCCTCCAGGCGCTTGCCGGCGTCGGCGGTCATCGCGCGGCGGTCGGGCACGACGAGATAGGCGTAGGCGCGATGGTGCGAGCGGCCGACGCGGCCGCGCAACTGGTGCAACTGCGCCAGGCCGAAGCGGTCGGCGCGGTTGATCACGATGGTGTTGGCGGTCGGGATGTCGATGCCCGACTCGATGATGGTGGTGCACACCAGCACGTTGAAGCGCTGGCGGTGGAAGTCGAGCATCACCTGTTCCAGCTCGCGCTCGGGCATCTGCCCGTGCGCGATGCGGATGCGCGCGTCGGGGATCAGCGCCTGCAGCTCGCGCGCGGTCTTCTCGATGGTGTCGACCTCGTTGTGCAGGAAGTACACCTGGCCACCGCGCGCCAGCTCGCGCTGGAACGCCTCGCGGATCAGCGCGGGGTCGTGCTGGGCGATGAAGGTCTTCACCGCCAGGCGATGCGCCGGCGGCGTGGCGATGATCGACAGGTCGCGCATGCCCGCCATCGCCATGTTCAGCGTGCGCGGGATCGGCGTCGCGGTCAGCGTCAGCAGGTCGACCTCGGCGCGCAGCTTCTTCAACTGCTCCTTCTGGCGCACGCCAAAGCGCTGCTCCTCGTCGACGATCACCAGGCCGAGGTCCTTGAACTTCACGTCCGCCTGCAGCAGCCGGTGCGTGCCGATCATCACGTCGATCCGGCCGTCGGCGAGCCTGGCCAGCGCGGCCTCGATTTCCTTTTTCGACTTGAAGCGCGAGATCACCTCGACGCGGATCGGCCAGTCGGCGTAGCGGTCGCGGAAGTTGTCGTAGTGCTGCTGGGCGAGCAGGGTGGTCGGCACCAGCACGGCGACCTGCTTGCCGGCGCTGGCGGCGACGAATGCCGCGCGCACCGCCACCTCGGTCTTGCCGAAGCCGACGTCGCCGCAGACCACGCGGTCCATCGGCCGCGGCGCGGCGAGGTCGGCGATCACCGCCTCGATGGCGGTGAGCTGGTCGGGCGTCTCCTCGAACGGGAAGGTCGCGGCGAACTGCTCGTACAGCGTGCGGTCGACGGCCAGCGCGGTGCCCGCGCGCGCCTCGCGCTGCGCGTAGATCGCCAGCAGCTCGGCGGCGACGTCGCGCACCTTTTCCGCGGCCTTGCGCTTGGCGCGTTCCCAGGCGTCGCCGCCCAGCGCGTGCAGCGGCGCCAGCTCCGGCGCGGTGCCGGTGTAGCGGCTGACCAGCGCCAACTGCGCGACCGGCACGTACAGCTTGGCGCCCTTGGCGTATTCGATGGCGAGGAACTCGCCGGGCATGCCGCCGACGTCCAGCGCGACCAGGCCCTGGTAGCGGCCGACGCCGTGGTCGACGTGCACGATCGGCGCGCCCAGCGCCAGCTCGGTGAGGTCGCGGATCACCGCTTCCGGATCGCGCGCGGCAGTGCGGCGGCGGCGGCGTTCCTGGCGCACTCGCTCGCCGAACAGCTCGCGCTCGGTCAGCACCGTCAGCGCCGGCGCGGCCAGCGCGAAGCCCTGCTCCAGCGGCGCGACGGTGATGGCGAAGCGCGGCGCGCCCGCGGCGCTCGCCCGCTCGCCCTGCCCCTCTCCCAAGCGGGGATAGGGGATTGCATCCGCGGCGACTCCCGTGCCCGTCTTCTCCGGCGGGGGAGCGAGGGTCGAACCCGTGGTCGCCATCTTGTCTCCCTCTCCCCGGCGGGGAGAGGGCTGGGGTGAGGGGGGAGCGGCGAAGCCGCTCCAGCTTTCCGCAACGACCGGACGCAGGTCCGCGACGGCGAGCTGCTCCAGCAGCGCCTCGCGGCGGCCGGCGGTTTCGGCGGCGACCAGCACGCGCCCGGGATAGGCGTCGAGGAAGCGCTTCAGTCCTTCGGCCGGCGCCTCGCCCTTGCGGTTGATCGGCAGCTCCGGCGCGGGCTGCGTGCCGAGCGCGACCGCGTGCGCGTGATCGGCGCCGACGATGTCGACGCGCAGCGGCTTGTTCAGCGCCTCGCGCAGCTTCTCCACCGGCAGGTACAGCTCGTCGACCGGCAGGATCGGCCGTTCGATGTCGTGCGCGCGCTGCTCGTAGCGCTCCTGCGCCTGCGCGCGGAAACGCTCGGCCGCGTCCAGCGCGCCCTCGCCCAGCACGAACAGCGCGTCGTCGCCGAGGTAGTCGAACAGCGTCTCGGTGCGCTCGAAGAACAGCGGCAGGTAGTACTCGATGCCGCCGGGGGTCACGCCCTCCTTCATGTCCTGGTAGAGCGGACAGCGGCGGATGTCGATCAGGAAGCGCTCGCGCAGGCGGTTGCGGAAGCCCTTGGCCGCCTCGTCGGTGAGCGGGAACTCGCGCGCCGGCAGCAGCTCGACCGCCTCGACCTGCTGCTGCGAGCGCTGCGTCTCGGCGTCGAAGGTGCGGATCGAGTCGATCTCGTCGTCGAACAGCTCGATGCGATACGGCTCCGCCGCGCCCATCGGGAAGATGTCGATCAGCGCGCCGCGCACGGCGAAGTCGCCGGGTTCGGCGACCTGCGGCACGTGGCGATAGCCGCTGGATTCGAGGCGGCGCTGTTCGCCGGCGAGGTCGAGTTTCTGCCCGCGCCGCAGCGCCAGCCCGGAGCCGGCGATGAAGCTGCGCGGCGCGAGGCGCTGCAGCAGCGTGGCGACCGGCACCACCAGCATGCCGCGGCGCACCGACGGCAGCCGGTACAGCGTGGCGATGCGCTGCGAGACGATCTCGGGGTGTGGGCTGAACAGGTCGTAGGGCAGGGTTTCCCAGTCCGGGAAGTGCAGCACCGGCAGCTCGGCGCCGGCGAACACCGCCAGTTCGTCCTCGAGCGTGCGTGCGCGCTGGGTGTCGCGTGCGACGAACACCACCGGACCCGCGTGCCGGCGCGCCGCCCCGGCCACCGCCAGCGCCAGCGCGGAGCCGTGCGGCGCGGCCCAGTAGCGGCGCTGTTTCGGATCGGTCGGCAGCGGTGGCGTGATCAGCTCGGGCATGGGTACGGCAAACGCAGTGCGGCGCCGGTCGCCGTCGGGCGGCCAGCGCGGGCACAGAAGCGCAATTCTACCGCGAAGCCGCGGTACGGCGCGCCGCGCTCACAGCGCCAGCGCGACCTTCACCGTGCCGGCGTCGCCGGGCACCAGGCTGCGCCGGAAGCCGAGCTCCTCGCACAGTTCCAGCATGCGGTGGTTCTCGGCCAGCACGTAGCCCCACAGCTCGGCCAGGCCGCGCCGGCGGCATTCCTTGATCAGCCGCGCCATCAGCAGCGCACCCAGGCCGCAGCCGGTCCAGTCGCGCTCGACCAGGATCGCGAACTCGGCGCTCTCGGTGGTGGCGTCGATGTAGACGCGCGCCGCGCCGTGGATCTCGGCGCGCTGCGGCGGCGCGTCCTCGGTGAGCACGAAGGCGGCTTCGCGCTCCCAGTCGATGTCGCACAGGCGCGCGGCGGTGCTGTCCGACAGCGTGGTCAGCACGTGCAGGAAGCGCATGCGCACCTCGTCGGGGGACAGCCGCTGGAAGCAGCGCTGCAGCGCCGCGCGGTCGGCGGCGCGGATCTGGCGCAGGCGCAGCAGGCGGCCGTCCTCGAGGCGCACCAGTTCGCCGCGCTCGTCCGCGGCCGGCGGCGGCGTCTGGAAGCGGGTGCGGGTGGGCGGCGGCAGCGCGGCGGCGTGGATCGGCACGGGCACGCCGTAATGGTCGCGGATGGAGGAAGAGCTCGCAGTCATGCGCGTATGCTGCATTGCGACATTGGAGCAAACCACCTAACCCGGACGCGCCCGGTTCAGGGCGGTTTCACGCGCGCGGCGCGCTCAGTGCGCGCCCGTCGCGCAATCGAACGGCAGCAGCGCGACCGGCACGCCGAGGTGCGCCAGCCACGGTCCGGCCAGGGTCAGGCCGGCCATGGTCAGCAGCGCCGCCGCCACGCCGCGGCGCAGCGCGGTGCGCTGCAGCAGGCGCGGCAGCAGGCTGCCGCCGAACGCCGCGGCCAGCATCGAGGGCAGCGTGCCCAGGCCGAACGCGACCATGGTCGCCGCGCTGGTCCACGGGCTGAAGCTCGACCAGGCCAGCAGCAGCACGGTGTAGACGAAGCCGCACGGCATCCAGCCCCAGATCAGGCCGAACGCCAGCGCCTTGGTCGCGCGATCCACCGGGAACAGCGCGCGTGCGCGCGGCGCGAGGCGCATCCACAGGCGCGTGCCGACGAAGCGCTCGGCGACGCCGTGGCCGCCGGACAGGGCGAACGCCGCGGCGACGAACGCCGCCGCGGCGAGGATGCGCAGGACCAGCCGCACGCGGGTCTGGTCGAGCGCGCCGTAGAGCAGCGCGCCGAGCGTGCCGAACGCCAGCCCGGCCAGCGCGTAGCCGCCGATGCGGCCGAACTGGTAGGCGACCAGCAGGTGCGGGCGCGGGCGACCGTTGGCGCCGCGCCTGGTGGCCAGCGCCAGCGCGCCGGAGATGCCGCCGCACATCAGCACGCAGTGGCCGGAGGCGGCCAGGCCCAGCAGCAGCGCGGCGGCGATGGTCGGCGTGCCGGTCATGGCGCGTCGTCCTGCGGCGCCGCGTCGTCGCGCGACGTGGCGGCTTCCGGCGGCGGATCCTCGGTCAGCGGCAGCAGGCGCGGCGTGTCCATGTCGTCGAACTGGCGGTGGTTGACCGCCCAGAAGAACGCCGCGCCGGCGCCGACCATCAGGATGATCGACAGCGGGATCAGCACCACCAGCACGTTCATGCGATGGCCTCGCGGGCGTGCGCGTCGCGGCGGCGGCCGATGCGCAGCGCGTTCAGGATCACCAGCAGCGAGCTGGCCGACATGCCGATCGCGGCCAGCCACGGCGGCACGAAGCCCAGCGCCGCGACCGGCACCACGGCGAAGTTGTAGGCCGTCGCCCAGCGCTGGTTCTGGCGCAGCACGCGCAGCGTCTGCTGCGCCAGCCGGCGCGCGGCGGGCAGCGCGTCCAGATGCTCGCCGCTGAGCACGATGGCGCTGGTCGCCTGCGCCAGTTCGGCGCCGTGGCCGAGGCTGACCGCGACGTCGGCGCCGGCCAGCACCGGCGCGTCGTTGACGCCGTCGCCGACCATCACCACGCGCGCGCCGCCGCGGCGCAGCGCTTCCAGGCGCGCGAGCTTGTCCTGCGGGCGCTGGCGCGCATGCCAGCGCGTGATGCCGAGCGTCGCGGCCAGCGCTTCGACCTTGGCCGGCGCGTCGCCGCTGAGGATCTCGACGGTCAGTCCCTGCGCGCGCAGCGCCGCGACCGCGGCGCCGGCGTCGGCGCGCGGGCGCTCGGCGAAGTGCAGCGTCGCCAGCGCGCCGGAGGCGTCGGCCAGCACCACCGCGTCGGCGCGCGCATCGAGTGCGGCTTCGGCGGCGCCGGCGAGGGCAAAGTCGGGGCGGCCGAGGCGCAGCCGGCGGCCGTCGACCACGCCTTCGAGACCGAGGCCGGCGCGCGCGACGGCGTCTTCCGCCTGGCGCAGCGGCAGCGTCGCTGCGGCCGCGGCGATCGCCTGCGCGACCGGATGCCGGCTGCCGCGCGCCAGCGCCGCGGCCAGCGCCAGCGCGGCATCGGGCGCCAGCCCGGCGCGCGCGTCGATGCGGTCCAGCGCCAGCGCCGGATCGGTCAGCGTGCCGGTCTTGTCGAACACCACGTGGGTCGCCGCGGCCAGCGCCTCGACCGCGTCCGGGCGCACCACCAGCACGCCGCGTCCGGCCAGCACCGCCAGCGCGCGGGTGATCGCCGCCGGCACCGCCAGCGCGAACGCGCACGGGCACGACACCACCAGCACCGCCAGCGACGCGGTGAACGCGCGCGCCGGATCGACCAGGCTCCACAGCAGCGCGGTCAGCGCGGTCAGGGCCAGCACGCGCGCGACGAAGCGCGCCGCGGCGCGCTCGCCGGCGGCGGCGAGGCGCGGACGCGCGGCCTGCGCGCGCGCGGTCAGCGCGACGATGCCGGCCAGCACGGTGTCGGCGCCGACGCGCTCGACGGCGACGCGCGCCGGTCCCTCGACCACCACGCTGCCGGCGACCAGCGCATCGCCGCGGCGCTTCGCCACCGGCTCGGATTCGCCGGTCAGCAGCGCCTCGTCGACGCGGCAGGCGTCGCTTTCCAGCACGCCGTCGGCGGGCACCGCGGCGCCTTCGGCGACGTGCACGCGGTCGCCGGGCACGAGTTCGATCGCGCCGACGCGCTCCAGCGCGCCATCCGTGCGCACGCGGTCGGCGCAGGCCGGCGCCAGCCGCGCCAGCGCGTCGGTGACGTCGCCGGCGCGGTGGCGCGCGCGCATTTCGAGGTAGCGCCCGGCGAGCAGGAAGAACACGAACATGCTGACCGAGTCGAAGTACACCTCGGCGCCGCCGCGCAACGCCTCGACCAGGCTGGCGGCATAGATCAGCGCGATCGCCAGCGCCACCGGCACGTCCATGCCGAGACGGCGCGCGCGCAGCGTGCGCCAGGCGCCGGCGAAGAACGGCTGCGCTGCGTACAGCACCACCGGCGTCGCCACCAGGAAGCCGAGCCAGCGGAAGAAGTCGCGGGTGACCGCGTCCATGCCGTCGAACGCGCCGATGTACAGCGCGACCGCGTACATCATCGCCTGCATCGCGCCCAGCCCGGCGACCAGCAGGCGTTTCTGCGCGGCGTGCGATTCGTCGCGGCGCGCGTCGTCCAGCGCCTGCGCGTCCAGCGGGCGCGCGCCGTAGCCGGCGCGGGTCAGCGTGTCGAGCAGGGCGGGCAGCGGCGTGCGCGTCGCGTCCCACTCGATGCGCGCGCGCCGCGCGGCGGCGTTGACCTGCACCGCGGCGACGCCGGGCAGGGCGCCGACCGCGCGTTCGATCAGCCACACGCAGGCGCTGCAGCGCATGCCGTCGACCAGCACGCAGACCTCGCTGCGGCCGTCCTCGCGCGTGCGCACGACGTGGCGCGCCAGCTCCGGGCGCGCCCACGGCGACGGCGCCGCGGAGGGCTCGGCGGCGCGCGCCGCGGGTTGGTCGCGCAGGCGGTAGTAGGCACCGAGGCCGAGGCGGTCGATCCATTCCGCGGCGGCGCTGCAGCCGGGGCAGCAGAACGGGCGGCGCACGCCGGCGATGTCGGCGTAGCGCGTGGCGGCGGGGTCGAGTCGCTCGCCGCAGTGCCAGCAGGCGTGCGCCGGCGCCGCAGCGTGCGGTCGCGCCGTGGCGACCGCCGCCGCGTTCATGGCGCGGCCTGCGAAGCCGGCGGCGCCGGCGGGGTGCGCGCCACCGGCACCCGCAGTACCTGCGCGCCTGCGACCGGCAGCGGCTCGTCGGCATAGCGCGCGGCGATCACGATCGTCGCCACGCACGCGCCCAGCGTCAGCAGCGCGATCGCCGCGGCGAACCACAGCAGCGGCGTGCGGTACCAGGGCAGCGGCGTGGCGGACATGTCACTGGCTCGTGGCCGGCGCGCGGTGCGCGTTGGCGTAGACCCAGGCGGCGACGGTGCGCGCATCGTCCTCGCCGAGGCGCGCGCGCCACGCCGGCATCTGCCCGCCGCGTCCGTGGCGGATGGTTTCCTCGACGGTGGCGAGATCGCCGCCGTACAGCCAGATGTGGTCGGTGAGGTTGGGCGCGCCCACCGCCTGGTTGCCCTTGCCGTCGGCGCCGTGGCAGGCGGCGCAGACGGTGGTGAAGATCGGCTGCGCGGCGGCCGCCTTGGCGGCGTCGTGCGGCGCGCCGGACAGGCTCAGCACGTAGTTGGCGAGGTTGGCCACGCCGGCCTCGCCGAACGCCTCGCCGAACGGCGGCATGGTGCCGTGGCGGCCGTCGAGGATGCTGGCGAGGATGGTGTTGCCGTCGCCGCCGTACAGCCAGTCGGCGTCGCTGAGGTTGGGCGCGCCGAGCAGCGGATTGCCGTGCGCCTGGCGGCCGTGGCAGGCGGAGCAGTTGTCCTCGAACAGGCGCCCGCCGAGCTGCACCGCCTGCGGGTCGTGGGCGAGCTGCTCGACGGTGTAGAGCTTGAAGCGCTGCATCAGGTCGGCAAGCTGCACCTGGTTGGCGGCGGTGTCGCGCGCCAGCTCGCCGTGCGCGGTCCAGCCCAGCAGGCCCTTGAAGCGGCCGAAGCCGGGGTACAGCGCCAGGTAGGTGAATCCCGCGGCGAACATGCAGGCCGACATCACGAACCACCAGCGCGGCAGCTTGCGCACGCCCTCGCGCAGCACGCCGTGCGCCCACACGTGGCCACTGGTGCCGTCGGGCAGCGTCGGGATCTTGACCCGCGTGCCCCACAGGAACAGGAACAGGGTGATGCCCATGTTCAGCACCACCAGGAACATGACCCATGCCGACCAGAACATGCTCATGGCCGATCGTCCTTCTCGTCGTTGCCGTCCGCGCTGCCTTCCAGCGGCAGGCGCGCGAGGCGGTCGAATGCGTGCTTGTGGCGTGCGTTCCAGGCCCAGATCCAGATGCCTATGAAGGTCAGCATCAGGAGCACGGTGATCACGCCGACCAGGTGGCCCCAGATCGGATTCATCGCGCGCCCGCCTGCGCCGTGGCCGGCGCGTGAGGCTCGTTGTCGACGCCGAGGCCCTGCAGGTAGGCGATCAGCGCGTCCATCGCGGTCTTGCCCTTGAGCGCCTCGGGCGCGGCGGCGATCTCGGCGTCGCTGTACGGATCGCCCAGCCGGCGCAGCGTGCGCATGCGCGCCTGGATGTCGGCGGCGTCGATGGTTTCCCTGGCCAGCCACGGGAACGCCGGCATGTTGGAGTCGGGCGCGACCGCGCGCGGATCCATCAGGTGCAGGCGTTGCCAGGTGTCGGAATACTTGCCGCCGACGCGCGCCAGGTCCGGGCCGGTGCGCTTGCTGCCCCACTGGAACGGGCGGTCGTAGACCGACTCGCTGGCCACCGAGTAGTGGCCGTAGCGCTGGGTCTCGAAGCGCAGCGCGCGGATCATCTGCGAATGGCACAGGTAGCAGCCTTCGCGCACGTAGATGTCCTTGCCGGCCAGGCGCAGCGGGTCGTAGGGCTTGACCCCTTCGGCCGGGTGCACCTTGTGCGCCTCCATGAACAGCGGCGTGATCTCGGCCAGGCCGCCGAGCGAGACCATGATCGCGATCAGGATGCCGAGCTTGCCGGCGTGCTTCTCGATCGCCTCGAAATACTTGTATCCACCAGCCATGACGCGCTCCTCAACCGGCCGCCGGCAGCGGCGCCGGCACCTGGTGCGGTACCGGTTCGGGAATCGGCACCGGGATGGGCGTGATCAGCCGCTTGCGCGCGTGCGCCGCGGTGTGCCACAGGTTCCACGCCATCACCAGCATGCCGGACAGCACCAGCACGCCGCCGAGCATGCGCGTGATGTACAGCGGGTGCACGGCGCGCAGGCTGTCGAGGAAGCTGTAGGTCAGCGCGCCGTCGGGCTGCGTCGAGCGCCACATCACGCCCTCGGTGATGCCGGCGGCCCACATCGAGATCACGTACAGCAGCAGGCCGCAGGTGTGCAGCCAGAAGTGCAGCTCCATCGCCCGCGTCGAGTGCATCGCCGGGCGGCCGAGCGCGCGCGGCGCCATCGCGTACAGCGAGCCGATCGTGATCATCGCCACCCAGCCGATCGAGCCGGAGTGGACGTGGGCGATGGTCCAGTCGGTGTAGTGCGAGAGCGAGTTGACGGTCTTGATCGCCATCATCGAGCCCTCGAAGGTCGACGCGGCGTAGAACACCAGCGACAGCACCATGAACTTGGCTGCCGGATCGGTCTTCAGCTTGTGCCAGGAGCCGTTGAAGGTGAGCAGGCCGTTGGCGGCGGAGCCCCAGCTCGGCATCAGCAGCACCAGCGAGAACGCCATGCCCACCGACTGCACCCAGTCCGGCAGCGCGGTGTACATCAGGTGGTGCGCGCCGGCCCACATGTACACCGAGATCAGCGCCCAGAAATTGACGATCGAGAAGCGGTAGCTCCACAGCGGCTGTTGCGCCTGCCGCGGCACGAAGTAGTACATCATGCCGAGGAAGCCGGCGGTCAGGAAGAACGCCACCGCGTTGTGGCCGTACCACCACTGCACCATCGCGTCGACCACGCCCGAGTAGATCGGGTAGGACTTGGTCAGCGATACCGGCAGCGCCAGGTTGTTGACGATGTGCAGCAGGCCGACCGCGACGATGAACGCGCCGTAGTACCAGTTCGCCACGTAGATGTGCTGGATGCGCCGCCGCGCCAGGCTGCCGAAGAACACCGTGCCGAAGCTCACCCACACCACCGCGATCAGGATGTCGATGAACCACTCCGGCTCGGCGTATTCCTTGCTCTGGGTGATGCCGAACGGCATCGTCGCCATCGCCAGCACGCAGACCAGTTGCCAGCCCCAGAACGTGAACGTGGCCAGCCGGTCGAACGCCAGCCGGGTGTGGCCGGTGCGCTGCACCACGTAGTAGCAGGTGCCCATCAGCGCCGAGCCGCCGAAGGCGAAGATCACGCCGAAGGTGTGGTCGGGGCGGATGTGGCTGAAGGTCAGCCACGAGGTGTTGAAGTTGAGCGCGGGCCAGGCCAGTTGCGCGGCCGCGAACACGCCGATGGACATGCCGACGATGCCCCAGACGGCGGCAGCGAGCAGGAACAGGCGTACGACCCGGTCGTTATAGGTCTCGGTGGGATGCATGGGGAGGTTCCCGAAGCGCCGGGCGGCGGCATTGTGCCGATGCCGTAGCTTGCGCAGGTTGATGTACGTCAATGATGCGCCCGAATGCCGGGAGGGAGGGTGCGGCAATTGGTCGCGTCGCCATGACCTGGGGCAGGCGGCCGCGGCTGCATGCGGGCGCAGCGCTGCTAGACTGCGCGGCCTCCGCCGCCGCCGCCGCCCCGTCGATGTCCGCACCCGCCAATTCGCTGAAGGCGATCTTCTTCGCGCTGGGCGCGAACTTCGCTATCTTCCTCGCAAAGCTCGCCGCCGCGTTGCTGACCGGCTCGGGCGCGATGCTGGCCGAGGCGGTGCATTCGCTGGCCGATTGCGGCAACCAGGGGCTGCTGCTGCTCGGGCTGCGCCAGGCGCGGCGTCCGCCGTCGCCGGACTATCCGCTCGGCTGGGGCAAGTCGCTGTACTTCTGGTCGTTCCTGGTCGCGCTGCTGCTGTTCAGCGTCGGCGGCATGTTCTCGATCTACGAGGGCCTGCACAAACTGGCCGCGCCGGAACCGATGAAGTGGCCGTGGCTGGCGGTCGGCGTGCTCGCCTTCGGCGTGATCGCGGAAGGCTTCTCGATGTGGGGCTGCCTCGGCGAGATCGACAAGTCGCGCGGCGGCGCCAGTCTGTGGCGCTGGTTCCGCGACAGCCGCGCCAGCGAGCTGATCGTCGTGTTCGGCGAGGATCTCGCCGCGCTGCTCGGCCTCGGCCTCGCGCTGCTGGCGGTGCTGCTGACCGTCGCTACCGGCAACCCGATCTACGACGCGCTCGGCACGCTGGCGATCGGCGTGCTGCTGGTGGTGATCGCGGTGTTCATCGCGATCGAGGTCAAGGCGCTGCTGATCGGGCAGAGCGTGGAGCCGGCGCGCAAGGCCGAGATCCTCGGCTTCCTCGAGGCGCGCGCGGAGATCGGCCGCGTGTTCAACCTGATCACCCTGCAGCTTGGCCCCGACGTGATGGTGGCGGTCAAGGCGGAGATCGCCCCCGAACACGTCGCGCGCGGCGTGGTCGGGGCGATCAACGCGGTCGAGCGCGACCTCAAGGCGCGCTTCCCGGAAGTGCGCTGGAGCTTCTTCGAGCCCGACGTTGCCGATTGAGCGCGCGTCGGCCGGGTAGCGCGCGCTGCGCGCACGGCCGCTGGGCCCGGGCGTCGCGCGTCAGCGCCAGCCCTTGATCACGCCGATGCCGATGCCGAAGTGCACGTCCGGCTTGCGGCTCTGCAGCTCGTCCGGGGTCCACAGGTGGGCCTGGCCGACCTGCACCAGCGGGAACACATAGTCGTGGTCGCCGACCTTGCCGGCGCGGGTGCCGTTGAGATGCCCGATCAGGGTCATGAAATGCCCCTCGGGATAGTCGTAGCGCTCGACGTAGCCCGGCATCACCGCGAGGAAGCGCCCGCTGGCCGGCTGCGCTCCCAGCGGGCGCTGCGAGCCGTCCAGCGGGTAGGCCAGCACCTCGATCTCGCTGCGATCCGGATAGTTGTTGACCGCGATGATGCGGCCGCCCCACACCACCTCGGCGTTGCCGTAGCGTTCGGGCGCATCGGCGACCTGCTGCGGCGGCACCGTCAGCGTGGTCGGCGAGACCTTGTAGATCGGCGCGGGCGCGCAGGCGGCCAGCATCAGCAGGGCGGCCGGCGCGAGCAGGCGCAACGGAGCACGGAACATGGCGTACGAACGCATGGTGGCGGCCTCGTGGTGTCGGGCGATCCGGCGCGGCCGGACCGCGCGCCTATCTTCCGCTTCCTTCATCCGGAATCCCATAGGGCGGGCGGCTGCGGGGCGCGCGGGCGATGCCTCGCGCTTCCGCCCTACGCCCGCTCGCCGGTCAGGCGTTCCAGGCGCTGCTGGCCGCCGTCCGGCGCCAGCAGGCGCGCCAGCGCGGGCAGGATCGCGGCGAGCCGGCGCTCGAACTGCCATGGCGCGTTGACGATCGCCATGCCCGCGCCGTTCAGGCGCAGCGCGGTGTTGTCGGGATGCACCAGCAGCTCGGCGACCCACACGTTCTTCATGCCGCTCGCCGCCAGCCAGCGGTGGAACGGCAGCACGTGGCGGCGCAGCTTGATCGGATACCACACCGCGTAGACGCCGCCCGGCCAGCGCTTCCAGGCGTCGGCCAGCGCCGCCTCGATGGCGCGGAATTCGTCCTCCTGCGCCTCGAACGGCGGATCGATCAGCACCAGGCCGCGCTTCTCCGCCGGCGGCAGCAGCGCCTTCAGCGCGGCGTAGCCGTCGCGCTGGTGCACGTGCACGCGCTTGTCGTCGCGGAACAGCGCGCGCAGGCTGGCCGCTTCCTCCGGATGCAGCTCGCACAGCACGGCGCGGTCGTCCGCGCGCAGCGCCTGCGCGGCGAGCAGCGGCGAGCCGGGATACACGTCCAGCGCGTCGCCCGCGTTCAGCGCGCGCACCTGGTCGAGGTAGCGCTGCAGCGGCGGCGGCAGCGCGTGCGCGGCGGCGAGGCGCAGCACGCCGCCGGCGGCTTCGCCGGTCTTGCGCGCTTCCTCGCCGCCCAGCAGGTAGCGGCCGCTGCCGGCATGGGTGTCGAGGTAGCACAACGGCGCCGGCTTCGCCTGCAGCGCCTCGATCAGGCCCAGCAGCACGGCGTGCTTGAGCACGTCGGCGAAGTTGCCGGCATGGAAGGCGTGGCGGTAGTTCATGCGTCCCGATGGGGTGGCGGACGCGCAAGTATAGGCAACCCCCGTGCGAGCGGGCCGGATGGAGCGATTCCGTGGGGGCGGCTGCGGCATCTGCGCCGCGGTCGCGGTTGAAACCGCGACCGCGAGAAGGCAGACGGCTGGCGCCGCGGCGTCGGGCGTGGGGCCGGCTCCGGCGTTGAGCACGGCCGGCGGCGCGGCTAAGCTGCGGGCATGTTCTCCCGTCGCCGCCGCTGCCTGTTCCTGCTCGGCCTGCTGGCCGTGCTGCTGCAGGCGTTCGTGCCGGCGTTGGCGATGCCCGTCGCCGCGCACCGCGGCGACGCACACGCGCATGCGATGTCCGCCGCGATGGGCGGGCACTGCACGGAGCGCTCCGCGCACGGCTGCTGCGCCCATGGCCAGGGCGGCGATTGCGCGTCGATGGGCGGCTGCGCGCCGTCCGTGGTCGCTCTCGCGCTGGCGCTTCCGCCGCCGCTGGCGCCGCCGCGCGCCATGCGCGCGCGCTGGCCGGCGCACGCCGCCGCGCCGACGGCGCTACCCACCGCGCCGCCGCTGCGGCCACCGGCCGCCTGACGCCCTGGTTGCGTTGCGCCCGCGCGGCGTCGTGCCGCGCGCCGCGTACGCTGGTCCGCGTCGTCGCCGCGCTGCCGCCGCGGCGTTTCGTCACCGTTCGTATTCGAGCATCGTCATGAAGCATTCTTTCCGCTTTCCGCGCGACGGCGCCGGCGTCGACCGCGCGCGCCGCCGCTTCGTGCAGGGCCTGGCGTTCGGCGGCGTCGCCGCCGGCCTGGCCGGCTGGCGCCTGCCGGCGCTGGCCGCCGGCGCGCCGCGCGCCGAGCTGTCCGGCACCGAATTCGACCTCGAGATCGGCGCACTGCCGGTGAACTTCACCGGGCGCGCGCGCACCGCCACCGTGGTCAACGGCGCGCTGCCGGCGCCGCTGCTGCGCTGGCGCGAGGGCGACACCGTCACCCTGCGCGTGCGCAACACGCTGCCGACGACCAGCTCGATCCACTGGCACGGCATCATCCTGCCGGCCGACATGGACGGCGTGCCCGGCATCAGCTTCATGGGCATCGCGCCCGGCGATACCTACGCCTACCGCTTCACCGTCCACCAGGCCGGCACCTACTGGTACCACGGCCATTCGCGCTTCCAGGAACAGACCGGGCTGTACGGGCCGATCGTGGTGACGCCGCGCGACGGCGAGCGCTTCCCGGCCGAGCGCGACTACACGGTGCTGCTGTCGGACTGGACCGATACCGACCCCGAGCGCATCTACGCCACGCTGAAGAAGCAGAGCGACTACTACAACTTCGGCAAGCGCACGCTGGGCGATTTCCTGCACGACGCGCGCGCCGACGGCGTCGCCGCTGCGCTGGCCGAGCGGCGCATGTGGAACCGGATGCGCATGGAGCCCACCGACCTCGCCGACGTCTCCGGCTACGCCTACACCTACCTGATGAACGGCCACGCGCCGGCCGGCAACTGGACCGGCCTGTTCCGCCGCGGCGAGAGGGTGCGGCTGCGCTTCATCAACGGCTCGTCGATGACGTTCTTCGACGTGCGCATCCCGGGGTTGAAGATGACCGTGGTGGCGACCGACGGCCAGGACGTCGAGCCGGTGTCCGTCGACGAGTTCCGCCTCGGCGTGGCGGAGACGCTGGACGTGATCGTGCAGCCCGACGGCGACCGCGCCTACACCGTGTTCGCGCAGTCGATGGACCGCTCCGGCTACGCGCGCGGCACGCTGGCGCCGCGCGCGGGCATGCAGGCCGAGGTGCCGCCGCTCGATCCGCGGCCGCTGCTGGCGATGCGCGACATGATGGGCGAGATGTCGCACGACATGCACGGCATGCCCGGCATGAAGGGCATGGAAGGCGGCTGCGGCGCGACGATGGACATGGGCGACGGTACGGCGAAGGGCGGAGCCGCGCAGGCGCACGCGGCCATGCCGGGCATGACGCACGCCGCCGCGCTCGCCACCGGCCGCGGCGTCGACATGCGCGTGGCCACGCCGCGCACCGGCCTCGACGACCCCGGCGTCGGCCTGCGCGACAACGGCCGCCGCGTGCTGAGCTACGCCGACCTGCACACGCTCGGCGGCCCGTTCGACGCGCGCGAGCCCGGGCGCGAGATCGAGCTGCGCCTGACCGGCCACATGGGGCGCTACGTGTGGTCGTTCGACGGCCGCAAGTTCTCCGACGCCGCGCCGCTGCGCTTCGACCACGGCGAGCGCCTGCGCGTCGTGCTGGTCAACGACACCATGATGACCCACCCGATCCACCTGCACGGCATGTGGAGCGAGGTCGAGTCGGCGGACGGCGCGTTCCAGGTGCGCAAACACACCATCAGCGTGCAGCCGGCGCAGCAGCTGAGCTACCGGGTGACGGCCGACGCGCTCGGCCGCTGGGCCTACCACTGCCACCTGCTCTATCACATGGAGGCGGGCATGTTCCGCGAGGTGGTGGTGGCATGAGCCGGCGACGCATGAGGCACATGCTGGTGGCGGCACTGTTCGCCGCGATGCCGCAGGCCGGGGCGGCGTGCGCGCAGGAACACGCCGCGCACGCGATGGCGATGCCGCAAGACGCGGCCGATGCGTCCGCGCCGACGGCCGCGCCCGACGCGCACGCGCGGCACGCCACGCAGACGGCGCAGGCGCGGCACGCAGTCCACGCACCGCCCGCGCCGACGGCCGCCGCATCCGCCGCGGCTGCGCGCCACGTCGCGCCGCCGCCGCCCGCGCATCCGCTGCCCGGGATGACGCACGCGCAGATGGTCGAGGCGATGGCGATGGGCGACGACGCCGTGCACGCCAGGCTGCTGCTCGACCAGTTCGAACACGCGCGCGGCGACGATGCGTCGGCGGCCGCGTGGAACGCGCAGGGCTGGATCGGCCGCGACTTCGACAAGCTGTGGTTCAAGACCGAAGGCGCGCGCCGCGGCGGGCAGGTCGAGGACGCGCGCGCCGAATTGCTGTGGGACCACGCATTCGCCACGTGGTGGGACTGGCAGCTCGGCGCGCGTCGCGACTTCGGCGCGGGCCCCGGCCGTGACTGGATCGCGTTCGGCATCGCCGGCCTGGCGCCGTACTGGTTCGAGCTGCAGGCCACCGCCTACGTCGGCGCGCAGGGCCGCGCCGCGCTGCGCTTCGAGGCCGAATACGAACTGCTGCTGACCCAGCGCCTGGTGCTGCAGCCGCGCGCGGAACTCGACGCTTACGGCAAGGCCGATCCGGCGCGCGGGATCGGCGCCGGCCTGTCCGACGGCGAATTCGGCCTGCGCCTGCGCTACGAGATCCGCCGCGAATTCGCGCCGTACGTCGGCTACGTGTGGACGCGCAGGTTCGGCGCGAGCGCGGGGCTTGCGCGCAGCGCCGGCGAGCCGGCGACGGACCGCCAGTGGGTCGCCGGCGTGCGCGTCTGGTTCTGACGCCGGCGCGGGAGTAGGGTGCCGCAATGCGGCGGCGCCCGCTCGATCGCCATCAGGGAGAATCGCATGAAACTGCTGCTGAAGACGCTGGTCGTGCTGCTGGTGCTGGTGCTCGCCGGCGGTGCGTTCGTGTGGTCGGGCGCGTACGACATCGGCGCGGACGCGCCGCACTGGACGCTTACCGAGCGCCTGCTCGACGCGCTGCGTGAGCGCTCCATCGAGCGCCGCGCCGAGGACGTGCAGGTGCCGTCCAACCTCGACGATCCGGCGCTGCTCGCCGAAGGCGCCGAGCACTACGACGCGATGTGCACCGGCTGCCACCTCGCGCCCGGCATGGACGAAACCGAGATCCGCGCCGGCCTGTACCCGCAGCCGCCCAAGCTCGCCGAGGGCAGCATGGGCGACCCGCGCGAGGCGTTCTGGGCGATCAAGCACGGCGTCAAGCTGACCGCGATGCCGGCCTGGGGCAAGACCCACGACGACGCCAAGATCTGGGCGATGGTCGCCTTCCTGCGCAAGCTGCCGTCCCTGACGCCCGAGCAATATCGCCAGATCACCGGCAACGCGGGCGAGGGTGACGCGCACGAGCATCACGACGGGCACGAAGAGGCCGCGCCGCCGGCGGACCACGACCACGACGCGCACGACGGCGCCGGCCACGACCACGCCGCGCCGGCGGCCACCGCCGGCGCGCCCGCCGCGGAGGCGGCGGTGCAGGCGTTCCACGAGGCGCTGCAGCGCGGCGACCGCGAGGCCGCGCTGGCGCGGCTGGCCGAGGACGTGCAGATCGCCGAGGGCGGATCGCTGCAGCGCTCGCGCGCGGCGTACGCCGCCGCGCACCTCGGCGACGACATGGCGTTCCTGCAGGCCGCGCAGGTCAGGCTGTTGAGCCGCCACTCGGCGCTCGACGGCGACCGCGCCTGGGTGGCCAGCGAAATGGAGACGCGCGCGCAGTGGCAGGGCAAGCCGATCGCGCTGCGCGGCAGCGAAACGGTGCTGCTGCGCCAGGGCGGGTCCGGTTGGACGATCGCCGCGATCCACTGGGCGGCGGCGCCGCTGGCGTCGCCCTGAGGCGGACGCCGCCGGCCTTGACGCGGATCGAGTGCCGCCCCGCCTGCCCGGCGATGGTGTCGTCATGATTCCGCGCTGGCGCACATCCCTACGCACCCGCCTGCGGCTGGCCCTGCTGGCGGCGTGCGCGCTGCTGCTGCAGCAACTGGCGCTGGCGGCCTACGCGTGCACGCTGGATGCGGCGCCGGCGCAGACGGCGATGGCCGCGCACTGCGAAGGCGTGCCGATGTCGTCGTCGCCCGGCAGCGCCGCCGCCCTGTGCGGCTACCACTGCGCGGAGCAGGCGCCGGCCGCGCCCGACGCGCGCACGCCGACGGTACCGCCGGCCATGCTGCCCGCGCTGCCGCCCGCCGCGCCGGCGCTGCTGCCGTTGGCGCTGATGTCCCCGCCGCCGGCGTACTGCGCCGCGCCGCATCCGTCGCCGCCGGCGGCGACGATCCTGTACTGCACGCTGCAGATCTAGAACTCCACGCTGCCGTCGAGGCCGCCGTCCGCCGGACGGCGCGTTTCCGCTTGCGCGTGGAGTTTCCATGTCCATTCCGATCCGGGCGCGGCGCACGGCCGCCGCGCTGACCGTGCTCCTCCTGGCCTGGGCGCTCGCGCCGGGCCGCGCCGCGGCGGGCGGCCCGCCGCTGACGCTGGACGCCGCCGTCGCGCTCGCCGTGCGCGATGCGCCGGCGCTGGCCGCCGACGCGGCGCGGCTGGACGCGGCGCGCGCCGACGCCGTCCGTGCCGGCCGCC
>JAJFUF010000037.1 GCA_021372495.1 Lysobacteraceae bacterium | reverse complement strand
GCATTCGCGCGACTCGCTCCAGTTCCCTGGCGGCCATAGCGGCGTGGTACCACCCGATCCCATCCCGAACTCGGAAGTGAAACGCGCATGCGCCAATGGTAGTGTGGCTCAAGCCATGCAAGAGTAGGTCACCGCCAGGGACCAAAACCGAAACCCCGCCGCTCATGCGGCGGGGTTTTTCTTTGTGCGCCCGGGATTTCCCCGCGGCTCCGCGGGCCGAGCCCGCCGGCGCGCATCGGGTAAAGTAACCGCATGTACCTCGAGTACTACAGCCTGCGCGAGCAGCCGTTCGCGCCGACGCCCGACCCGCGCTTCGCGTACCTGACGCCACGCCTGCGCGATCTGCTGGCGCACCTGCAGCACGGCCTCGGCGGACACGGCAGCGGCAACCTGGTCGAGCTGACCGGTGAGGCCGGCACCGGCAAGACGCTGCTGTGGCGCCTGCTGTTGACGCAACTGCCGGGGCACGTCCGCGTCGCCTGCATCCTGCACCCGCGGCTGTCGCCGGAAGAGCTGGTCGAAGCCATCTGCGAAAGGCTCGGCGTCGACGCGGCCGGGCGCGACGGCCCGAAAGCGATGCTGGATGCGCTCAGCGCGCACCTGCTGGACGCCTACGCGCAGGGGCAGCGCGTCGTGCTTCTGATCGACGAGGCGCAGGATCTGCCGTTCCCGACGCTGGAGCAGATCCGCCTGCTGACCAACCTGGAGACGCCGACCCATCGACTGCTGCAGGTGATCCTGGTGGGCCAACCGAGCCTGCGCCGGCTGCTGGCGCAGCCCGAAGCCGGCCAGCTCGCGCAGCGCGTGACCGCGCGCTACCAGCTGCTGCCGCTGGACGCGCAGGAAACCGAGGCCTACGTGCGCCATCGCATGAGCGTGGCGGGCGCGACCCGCGTGCCGTTCTCCCGCCTCGGCCTGCGGGCGCTGCACCACCACGGCCGCGGCGTGCCGCGTTCGATCAACCTGATCGCCGATCGCGCGCTCGCGGCGGGCGCGGCGAGCCGGGCCGCGACGATCGGCGAACGCCTGGTCGGCCGCGCGGCGCAGGAATCGCTGCCCGGCCACCTGCGCTACGTCCTGCGGCGCTACGGCGCCTGGACGGCGCTCGCGCTGTTGCCGCTGCTCGCGCTGTGGGCGCTCGGCACGCACCGCGCCGAGGTCGCCCCGGCGCCGGTGGTCGCGCGACCGGCGGTGACGGAAACGGATGCCGATCGCGCCCTCGCCGCGCTGCGCGGCCAGTGGCCCGACGCGCGCAGCAGCCGGCTGCTGGCGTGGAGCGAGCTGCTGGCGCGCTGGCAGGTGGGATCCGGCGACGTCGGCATCGAGGACGCGGCGCGATGTGCGGCGGTGATCTTCCCCGGTTTCGACTGCGTCGGCGGCAGCGCCAGCCTCGATCAGTTGCAGCGCTTCGACCGGCCGCTGGCGCTCGAGCTGGATCCCGGCGACGGCATACGCTACGCGGCGCTGCTCGGCGTGGGCCGTCGCGACGTGCGCCTGCGCCTCGGCAGCCGCGAGCTGCAGCTGCCGCGCGCGGCGTTCGACCGCATCTGGCACGGACGCTTCCAGGCCCCGTTCCGGGTGCCGCCGGAGGTGCCCCAGGTGATGCGCCGCGGCGACGCCGGCGCCGGCGTCGCATGGGTGCAGGCGCAGCTGACCCGGCTCGAGCCCGATGCGTCGCCGCCGCGCGGGCCGGCCTATTTCGACGCCGCGCTGGAGGCGCGCGTGCGCAAGCTGCAGACGGCGTACGGCATTCGCGCCGACGGCGTGGTGGGTCCGGAAACCCTGTTCGCGCTGGCCGCGCTGGGCGAGGACGGCCCGCATCTCGCGCGCGACGTGCCGTGAGCGCGCACGCGCGCGACACGCGCTGAGGCGGGGCAGAGACGCATGTTCGTACACGTCGATTCGCGCCACCGTCCACGCCTGCGCTGGGCGACGCCGCTGCTGGTCGCCGCCTGCGTGGTCGGATTCCTGTGGCTGGCGCTGGCGCCGCCGGAGGCGCGCGTCGGCTTCGTCGTGCGCTGGGGCACGGTGCCGGCACGGCTGTTCGATGCGGACGCGCCGCTGTGGCGGCAGTTGACCGAACTGCCCGCGCTGCGCCTGCTGACGGCCCTGTTCATCCACGTCGACTGGCTGCACCTGGCCGGCAATCTGCTGTTCCTGATGATCTTCGGCCTCTCCGCCGAGCGCGCCCTGGGCTCACGCCGCTTCCTGCTGCTGTTCCTGCTCGGCGGGGTCTGGGCGAACCTGGTCGGCGCGTTGACCCTGGTCAGCACGCGCTCGCCGATCATCGGCTGCAGCGGCGCGGTGTCGGCAGTGGTCGGCGCCTACCTCGCGCTGTTTCCGCGTGCGCGCCTTGGCCTGGTGCTGCCGCTGGGCTTCTACTTCGAGTTCGTGCGCGTGCCGGCGGCGCTGCTGATCGGCTTGTGGGTGCTGGTGCAATTGCTGTTCACCTACATCGGCCCGAGCTTCGGTGCGGTGGTGTGGTGGGCGCACATCGCCGGCTTCCTGTTCGGCATCGCGTTCGCCTGGGTATCGCGCGAGGCGATCGCGCGACGGGCGCGTCGCTGAGCGCTTCCGCCGCGCGGCGCGACACGCGAGAATGTGCGTATGCAAGGCAAGAAGCTCTACAAGGTCACTTTCCTCTCCCAGGGCAAGAGCTACGAGCTGTACGCCCGGCATGTCGCCAGCAGCGCGCTGTGGGGATTCACCGAGGTCGGCGGGCTGGTGTTCGAGGAAGGCACGACGCGGGTGGTGGATCCCACCGAGGAGCGCCTGCGCGAGGAATTCAAGGACACGCGCACGCTGCATCTGCCGATGCAGGCGATCGTGCGCATCGAGGAGGTCGAGCGCCGCGGGCCGCTATCCATCCGCGACGCCGTCAGTGGCGAGAAGGTCACGCCTTTCCCCCTGCCGCCGCATGCCAAGTAAGGCGCAAGGCGGCGCCCGGGTGCGTTCATGTACATGAACATACGCTGAACAAGCGTCGCCCCCCTTGTTCAGCTCGGATGCTTAGTCTTGGCGCTGTGCACAAGCGCGCACTTGGTGCAAAAAACAGGGGCTGCACAATGAAAAAAATCACCGACGCGGATGACGCACGCGACGCAAGCCTGCGCGTGGCGCGCCGCGTACGCGACAGCCTCAAGGCCGCTGCCGCGATGATGGGGCGGCCGCTGTACGACGTCACCAACGAGGCGATCACCCATTACCTGAGCGGGCTCAAGCTGGCCGATCCGCTGCAGGGCGCGCGCGGCGGCGTCAAGGTCGCCCCGCGTCCGCCGCGCAAGCACGACTGAGGGGGGATCAGCCGCCGGCACCCGCCCACGCAGGGCCGCCGGCGTCCAGCAACCGCCGCGCGTGCGGCGTCGGCCCTACCTCGTGCAGCAGGCGCGGCACGTCGAGCCCTTCCTCGCGCAGCTTGGCGGCCCGCCTGCGGATATAGGCGGCCATCGCCGCCGTGCTGAATTCGGGGTGGAATTGCGTGCTGAACGCACGTTCGCCGTAGCGCAGGATCTGGTGCGGATCGCGTTCGGAGCGCGCCAGCACGCGCGCGCCGGCCGGCGGTTCCAGCACGCTCTGCTCGTGCGTGGTGTGGGCGCGGAACGCGGGCGGCAGCGCGCGCGACAGCGGGTCCGTCTTCGCCGCGGCCAGCAGCTCGACGCGCTGCGTGCCGATCTCGCGCCCGCCGGGCAGCCAGTCGACACGACCGCCCAGCGCGTGCGCCATCAACTGGTGGCCGTAGCAGACGCCGACCAGCGGCAGCGCCGCATCCATCGCGTCGCGGATCCAGCCGGCGGTGCGCTCGCTCCACGGCGCCCGCTCCGTGACCATCGCCGCGGAGCCGGTGATCACCGCGCCCGCGCACATGCGCGGCGGCGGCAGCGCCTCGTCGCGGTCCACGCGCACCACGCGCAGGCGCTGCGGGTGCACGCCGAGCGCAAGGCGGAACCAGTGCGGGAAGTCGCCGAGGCGAGCGCGGATGGAATCGGGCGCCGAGCCGGTCTGTACGATCAGGAGTGGTTTCATCGTCCGCGCATGGTACGGCGCCTCGCGGCGTTTGCGTGAACCGGCGCCAACGCGCATCACTCGCTTGGCGGCAACACGCCCAGCACTTCGCCCACGGTGGTGACGCCGCGCGCGACCTGCGCGGCCGCCGACACCTTCAGCGGACGCATGCCCTCGGCCAGCGCGGCGGTACTGAATGCGCCGAGGTCGAGCTGCGCGCCGAGCATGCCGCGCAGGCGCGGCGACAGCGGCATCATCTCGTACACACCGGTGCGGCCGAGGAAGCCGGTGTTGCGGCACTCCAGGCAGCCGACCGGCGCGAACATGCGCGCCGGCGGCGGCACGTCGAAGCCGTGGGTCAGCACGCGCCAGCCGTCGAGGTCGGTATCCGCCTCGGTCTTGCAGTGCGGGCAGAGCGTACGCACCAGGCGCTGCGCGACCACGCCGGTCAGGGTCGACTGGATCAGGTAGTGCGGCACGCCGAGGTCGAGCAGGCGCGTCACCGCACTGGGCGCGTCGTTGGTGTGCAGCGTCGACAGCACCAGGTGGCCGGTCAGCGAGGCCTGCATCGCCATCTGCGCGGTTTCGAGGTCGCGGATCTCGCCGACCATGATGATGTCGGGATCCTGGCGCAGCAGGGTGCGCACGCCGGTGGCGAAGTCGAGGTCGATCGACGCCTGCACCTGCATCTGGTTGAACTCGGGGCTGACCATCTCGATCGGGTCTTCGACCGTGCACACGTTCAGCTCCGGCCGCGCCAAGTGCTTCAGCGTGGAATACAGCGTGGTGGTCTTGCCCGAGCCGGTCGGGCCGGTGACCAGCACGATGCCGTGCGGCCGCTCGACCATCGCCCGCCACAGCGCTTCCTCGTTCGGCGCGAAGCCGAGCTGGGCGAACTGCTTGACCACGATGTCCGGGTCGAAGATGCGCATGACCACCTTCTCGCCGAAGGCGGTGGGCATGGTGCTGAGGCGCAATTCCACCTCGCGGCCGCCGGCCGAACGCGTCTTGATGCGGCCGTCCTGCGGGCGGCGCTTCTCGGCCACGTCCATGCGACCGAGGATCTTGATGCGCGCGGTCACCGCGGTCATCACCGGCGGCGGCAGCTCGAACACCTTGTGCATCACGCCGTCGATGCGGAAGCGCATCTGCCCGGCCTCGCGGCGCGGTTCCAGGTGGATGTCGGACGCGCGCTGTTCGAACGCGTACTGCAGCAGCCAGTCGACGATGTGCACGACGTGGCGGTCGTCGGCGCCGAGCTCGCCGGTCTTGCCGAGCTCGATCAGTTGCTCGAAGTTGAGGATCGCCGCGGCGGCATCGTCGCCCTTGGCGTCCTTGGCAAGCTGGATCGACCGCTGCACGCCGTAGAACTCCAGCAGGTAGCGGTTGACGTCGAGCGGGTTGGCGACGACCAGCTTGATCTCCCGCCGCAGCATCTGGCTCAGGTCCGCCAGCCAGCGCCGCTCGAACGGCTCGGCGGTGGCGAACACCACCTCGCCGCCGCCGGCCTGCACCGGCAGGATGCGATGGCGCTGCGCGTAGGCGTGGCTGACCGCCTGGGTGACGGCGGCCACGTCGATCTTCATCGGGTCGATCTTGAGGTAGGGCAGCTCGGCCCTGTCGGCCAGCCACTGCGTCAGCACTTCGAGGCTGAGCGGCTTGCCGGGATCGCGCGCGTTGGGCAGCTTGGCGTTGGCCAGCACCACCAGCGGGTGCAGCTCGACCGCCGAACGGCCGGCGCGCGCGCCGACGCGCACGCGCTTGGCGTCGTCGGCATCGAGGTGGCCGTCGACGATCAGCGCAGCCAGCACCTCGTCCAGTTCGAGCCGGCCGCGGCGGCCGAGCGGATGGCTGGCGGCGGGATGCGGATGTACGGCCATGGCGCGGCGTTCCCCCTGCGGGCTGCCGGTATACTAGCGCGCTTCGCCTCGAGCCCACTGCGAACCATGTCCGCGCCGACCTTCCAGGAGCTGATCCAGACCCTGAACCGCTACTGGGCGGAGCAGGGCTGCGTGCTGATCCAGCCGTTCGACACCGAGGTCGGCGCCGGCACCTTCCACCCGGCCACCTTCCTGCGCGCGCTGGGCCCGGAACCGTGGGCCGCGGCCTACGTGCAGCCGTGCCGGCGCCCGACCGACGGCCGCTACGGCGAGAACCCCAACCGTCTGCAGCAGTACTACCAGTATCAGGTAGTGATGAAGCCCAACCCCGACGACGTCCAGGAGCGTTACCTCGGCTCGCTGAAAGCGCTCGGCATCGACCCGCTGGTGCACGACCTGCGCTTCGTCGAGGACAACTGGGAGTCGCCCACGCTGGGCGCCTGGGGCCTCGGCTGGGAGGTGTGGCTGAACGGCATGGAGGTGACGCAGTTCACCTACTTCCAGCAGGCCGGCGGCCTGGAGTGCCGGCCGGTGACGGGCGAGATCACCTACGGCCTCGAGCGCCTGTGCATGTACCTGCAGAACGTCGACAACGTGTTCGACCTGGTGTGGACGCACGCGCCGCACGGCGTGGTCACCTACGGCGACGTGTTCCACCAGAACGAGGTCGAGCAGAGCACCTACAACTTCGAGCACGCCAACGTGGAAGCGCTGCTGCGCTGGTTCGACGTCTGCGAAGGCGAGGCGCTGAAGCTGGTCGAGGCCGGCCTGCCGTTGCCCGCCTACGAGCAGGTGTGCAAGGCCAGCCACGCGTTCAACCTGCTGGATGCGCGCCGCGCGATCAGCGTCACCGAACGCCAGCGCTACATCCTGCGCGTGCGCACGCTGGCGCGCAGCGTGGCCGAGGCGTACCACGCGCAACGCGCGAAGCTCGGCTTCCCCGGCCTGCAGCGCAAGGAGGCGGTCCATGGCTGAGCGCGAGGACACCGACGGCAAGCCGCTGCTGATCGAGATCGGCACCGAGGAACTGCCGATCCACGCCGTCGACGAGCTGGCGCGGGCGTTTGCCGACGGCATCCTGCGCGGCCTCGAAAGCCGCCGCGTGGACATCGGCCAGCGCGCCGGCGACCGCGAGCCGCGCGCGTACTCCACGCCGCGGCGCCTGGCGGCATACCTGCCGTGGGTGGCGACGGCGCAACCCACGCAGCAGGTGGAGGTGCTGGGCCCGACGGTGAACGTCGGGCTCGATGCGAACGGCCAGCCCACGCCGGCGCTGCAGGGCTTCGCGGCCAAGAACGGCGTCGACGCGAACCGGCTGGAGCGCATCGCGACCGACAAGGGCGAGCGCTTCGCCTACCGCAGCGTCAAGCCGGGCCAGCCGACCGCGGCGCTGCTGCCGGAAATCGTCGCCGAGGCGCTGAAGGCGCTGCCAATTCCCAAGCCGATGCGCTGGGGCGCGCACGACTTCGCCTTCGTGCGTCCGGCGCACTGGCTGGTGATGCTGCACGGCGACCGGGTGGTCGAAGGCGAGGTGCTCGGCCTCAAGGCCGATCGCATGAGCCGCGGCCACCGTTTCCACGCGCCCAGGCCGCTGTGGATCACCGATGCGGACGCCTGGCTGCAGGCGCTGCGCGACGTGAAGGTGCTGGCCGATCCGCTCGAGCGCCGCGAGCGCGTGCGTGCCGAGGTCGCGCGCGTCGCCGCCGAACTGGACGGCACGCCGCGCCTGTCGGACGCGCTGGTCGAGGAGATCGCCAACCTCACCGAATGGCCGGTGGCGGTCGGCTGCGCGTTCGAGCGCGAGTTCCTCGCCGTGCCGCAGGAAGCGCTGGTAATGACGATGGAGACGAACCAGAAGTTCGTCCCGCTGTTCGACGCCGCCGGCAAGCTGAGCGAGCGCTTCATCGGCGTCGCCAATATCGACAGCAAGGAGCCGGTGCAGATTCGCCGCGGCTACGAGCGCGTGATCCGCCCGCGCTTCGCCGACGCGAAGTTCTTCTTCGACGAGGACCTGAAGGCGCCGCTGGACGGGTACCGGCAAGCGCTGCAGGCGGTCACCTACCAGCAGGCGCTGGGCAGCGTGTGGGACAAGTGCATGCGCGTGGCCGAGCTGGCGCGCGGCATCGCCAACCGCCTGCGCGAGCGCGGCGTCGCGCTCGACACGGCGCAGGCGGTGCGCGCCGCCGAGCTGTCGAAGTGCGACCTGCTGACGCGCATGGTCGGCGAGTTCCCCGAGCTGCAGGGCGTGATGGGCCGCTACTACGCCACCGCACACGGCGAGCCGGGCGAGGTGGCGCAGGCGCTGGACGAGTTCTACATGCCGCGCCAGTCCGGCGACGGCATTGCCTCCGGCGCGGTCGGTCGCGCGCTGGCGGTAGCCGAGCGCCTCGACACGCTGGCCGGCATTTTCGCGGTCGGCCTGAAGCCGTCCGGCAACAAGGACCCGTTCGCGCTGCGCCGCGCCGCGCTCGGTCTGGCGCGTACGCTGATCGAGGGCGGCCTCGAGCTCGACCTGCGCGCGCAGCTCGCCGAGGCGCTGGACCTGATCCCGGAGGCCGCGTTCGCCGCCGGCCTGAAACCCGGCAAGGACGGCAAGGCGCCGGCGCTGGACGTCGGCGCGCGCCGGCAGGCGCTGGCCGCGGACATCTACGCCTTCGTGCGCGATCGCCTGCGCGGCTACTACCTCGAACAGGGTTTCAGCGCCGAGCAGTTCGAGGCGGTCGCCGCGCGCGACGACGCGCCGTTCGCGCTGCCGAGCCTGCTCGACTTCGATCGCCGCCTGCGCGCCGTCGCCGAGTTCGGCCGGCTGCCCGAAGCGGCGAGCCTGGCCGCCGCCAACAAGCGCGTGGCCAACATTCTGCGCAAGGAGCTGCAGGACACGCCGGGCGCCGCGCCGCCCGCGGTCGCGGCGGAGCTGCTGCGCGAACCCGCCGAGCAGGCGCTGTGGTCGGCGCTCGAGGCCGCGCGCGGCGACACCCGGGCGATCGTGCACGAGCGCCGCGACTACGCCGCCGCGCTGGCGCGCCTGGCCGCGCTGCAGGCGCCGATCGACCGCTTCTTCGATGACGTGATGGTAGTCGCCGAGGACCTCGCGCTGCGCGCCAACCGCCTCGCCCTGCTGGCGCACATCCGCGCGCTGTTCAACGCCGTCGCGGACATCGCGCGGCTGTGACCGGCGCGCACATATCCACCCGGGATTGACGCGGCGTTAAGGTTTTATTACGTTCGGCGACGGTCATGCCTGAAATCGCGGCGCGGACGCTGGGGTCCGCCGCCCACGGCAAGGCCGGGCCTGGGACGAAACGCGTCCGGGGTTCCTTCGGGGAGGGAGAGTACGGCCGGCGGCGCGGGGGCGCCGTCGGCTTTTTTGTCGGCAACGCCATTCGACGTGCCTCGAAGCGGATACGGCGAGGGTCGCTGCCGGCGAGGTTTGGGCTCGGGGCATGCACGAGGCGCACAAGCCACTCGACGATCGCCTTTGGACGCGGGCGCAACGCTACCTGCGCGACGGCCAGGTCACGGCCGCGCGCATCGCCCTCGAGGCCTTCCTGCAGAAGAATCCCGACCATGTGCAGGCGCATTTGACGCTGGGCGGGATTGCCTACAAGCAAGACCGCTTGCGTGCGGCGACAAGCCACGCGTTGGACGCGGCCCGGCGACTGCCCGCCGATCCCGAGCCGATCTGCGATGTCGTCGCCGCCCTCCTGCAGGTGGGCGAGATCGTGCAGGCGCGCCGCTGCCTCGATCACCCGGCGCTTGCCGGCGCCGTCCCGGGCCCCGTCCTCGTGCGCTTGGCCGGGCAGCGCCAGGCGATCGGCGAACACGGGGCGGCGTTGGCGCTGCTCGCGCGCGCGCGCGAGGCGGGCGTCGAAGGGCCGGAGTTCGGTTTCCATCTTGCGACCCAGTTGGGCTTCAACGGGTATCTGCAGGAAGCCGAGGCCGAACTCGATCGATGCGTCGGCACGGGAATGGCGCCGGGGCGGGCCTATCTCGAGCTGGCGCGGATGCGGCGGCAGACGCCGCAGCGCAATCACCTGTGCCTGCTGTCGCGGCGCATCGAATGCGTCGAAAAGGGCGGTCTCGACCACGTGGGGCTCGAGTTCGCGTGTTACAAAGAGCTGGACGACCTGGGACGCTGCGACGAGGCATGGGAGGCGCTTGCGCGCGGCAACGCGATGATGGCGGCGCGTCTGCCGCAGGATTCGGCGGGCGAGCGGCGGATCCTGCGGGATCTCGTCCGCGTGTGCGGCGCGGATTTCGTGAAAGCGGACGGTACGGTCCACGACGGCCCGCAGCCGATCTTCGTGATCGGCATGCCGCGTTCGGGCACGACGCTGCTCGAACGGATGCTGAGTCGGCACTCCCGGGTGAGCCCCGCCGGGGAACTCGGCGACTTTGCGCGGCAGTTGCGCTGGGTCGCGGATCACGGCACCCGGCACCAGGTCGACGAAATTCTCCTGGAGCGGCTGCCTTTTCTGGATTATGCGGAGCTTGGCCGGCGGTATCTGGCGCAGACGCAGTGGCGCGCGCGCGGCAGGCCGTTCTTCATCGACAAACTGCCGCCGAACTGGATGCTGGCCGGATTGATCCGACGCGCCTTGCCGCAGGCCCGCATCCTGCACATGGTGCGCGCACCGATGGACGTCTGCTATTCCAACTATCGGGCGTTGTTCGGCGATTCGTACGCCTACAGCTACGAGCTGGGCGCTCTGGCGCAGCACTACCGCGGTTACCGCCAGGTCATGGAGCACTGGCACGAAGTCATGCCGGGGCGGGTGCTGGACGTCGCCTACGGCCGCCTGGTGAACGATCCTGGCGCCACGGTGCGCGAGGTGCTGGCGTTCTGCGGTCTGGATTGGGAGCCCGGATGCGCCGAGCCGCGGAGCGACAGCGAGGCCGTCGCGACATTGAGTTACGCGCAGGTGCGCGAAGCGGTGCACACGCATGGCGAGGACGCGTGGCGGCGCTATTCGGCACAACTGCGCGGGTTGAGCGAGGCGCTGGCGGCTTCCGGCGAGTGAGCAAGCGGCGCGAAGACGCGGAGCGTGCGCGTCGCAAAAAAGAAGGGCCGGCATTGCGCCGGCCCTTTTCGCATGACGAGGCTGATGACGCTCGCGACGATCAGAATTTGATGTCGTATTCCAGCCAGTACGCGCGCCCGAAGCCGTTATACGAGAAGACGTTGTAGTACGGCGGAGCGGAGTAGTTGCCGCCGGCGTAGGACCAGTCCGTCGGCGGCCGGCGGTTTGCGATGTTGTTGACGGTCAGTTCGATGTAGGCGTCGTCGGTAACGTTGTATCTCACGCTGCCGTTGAACTGCGCCCAGCGACCGAACGCGCCGGTCCCCCCGTAATTGACCGACTTGCCGTACAGGGTGCCGAAGATCGTGCTGGTCCAACTCCCTTTCTCCCAGGACACGCTGGCGCTGGTGCGGGTCTTGAATTCATAGGAATTGAAGTTGTGCAGCAGGTCGATGGCCGGGTCGGCCGGATTCTGCCGGTAATGGTGGTTCAGCTCCACGTAGTACTGGCCGGAAAGGGCCAGGTCGCCGTACCTGCCAAGCTCGGCGCGGTAGGTGGCGCCGGTCTGGATGCCGGACAGCGTCTCGCTGGCGATGTTGATCGGGTTGACCGTGATGTACTGCAGCTTGTCCTGGGCAAGCAGGAACGGGTCATTGGACGGGAACCGCGTCACCCTTGAAATCGCGTCCTGGCAAAGCGCGGAGTTGATGTCGTAGGGCTGACCGCCGAACGAGGTGCCGAGGCGGCAGTTGGCCTCGTTCTGCAGCAACGTGCTGATGCTCTGCGTCGTCACCTCGTTGCTGATGGCGACGTGCGTGTAGTCCGCCTTCAGGTCGAAGTTCTTCGTGGGCGACCAGACGAAGCCGTAGCCGAAGGTCTTGGCGGTGATGTCCTTGAGGTCCTTGTTGCCCCGGTTGAAGGCGAAGGCGGTGATTCCGGCCTGGCTGCAGTTGGACAGGTTGTTCTGGTCGTAGCCGAGCAGGCGGCAGTAGTAGTAGTCCGTCGCGCCGGTGTAGAACCCGCTGTCGCCCTGGAAGACGTAGTACATGTCCGGGGCGCGGAACGCGGTGGCGTAGTTGGCGCGCAGCAGCAGCGTGTCGACCGGCCGGTATTCCAGTCCCAGTTTGTAGGTGGGCTTCGAGTCGTTGCGGCCGCTGTAGCGATACGTGTCGTAACGAGCGGACAGGTCCGCCGCCAGCTTGTCGAACACCGGGATGCGGATTTCGCCGCCCACCGCGTAACGCTTGCGCGAACCAGCGCCCTGCGTGCCGGTGACGTTGTTGAAGTCGCCCGCGACCAGGCGGGGATCCACCGGGCTATGGAAGGCCTGATTGCCGGCTTCCACGATGCCCGCGAAGCCCACCGAGCCGGCCGGCATTTCGAACAGGTCGGTGTTGGTCACGGTCAGGTGGACGTTCTGCTGCCAGGACAGCGACCGGCTCTTGATGAAGTCGGTCATGCTGTCGTACTGCTGGGGCGTGAGCGGCTTGTACAGGTTGGCGAGGTTGGTGTCGTACACGGGGAAGCCGTAGCCGTACGGATCCGTGCCCAACTGCGTGCCGAGGTAGTAGTCGTTGAAGGGCTTGGTCAACGCCCAGCGCTGTGACGCATCGGTGTTGACCTGCGAGCGGTTGTAGTAGGCGTCGTAGGTCCAGTCGGAAGCCCCGAAGTTGCCGCGCACGCCGAAATTCGCGTTGTACTGGCGGGTATAGATGGTGCCGGCGTTGGCGTCCACGCCACCGATTTCCTCCGGCGCAAAGAAGCGCTGCACGCTGACGAATCCGTAATTGGGGTCGAAATAGACGCCCGAGTAGGGATTCGCGGACTGCTTCAGGCTGGGGTTGAAGAAGCTCCAGTACGGCGCGCCGCTGTTGAACTTGGGCTTGGAGAAGCCGTACAGGATGTCGCCGTACAGCTCGGCGTTGTCGTTGAGGCGGTACGTCAGGTTGAGATAGCCGCTGGCGTAAAGGTTCTTGTTCAGCAGCGTGCCGTAACCTTCGTCGTTGTAGCTGCCGCAGAAATTGCCGCGGCCCGGGCGGTTCAAGTACTGCAACGTGCCGCCGAAGAGGCTCGACAGGCCCGAGCAGGTGTCCTTGCCGGGGTCGAAGTAGGTGCCGCCGAACGGATCGAAGAACAGGAAGTCGCGGCCGCCGACGTAGGGCGGGCCCCACGGGTTGTCGAGGCGCGACTTCTGGAAGCTCTGGTTGACGCGTATCGGGTTCTGATTCTCGACGCTGAGCGCGTAGGTGGCGTTGAGGTTGCCCCAGCTATGGCCACCGCTGAACTGCAGCCGCTCGTTGCTGCCTCCGCCGTTGTGGTATCCGCCCATGCGGAAGCTCACGGAGGTGCCGTCGACCTTCTGCTTCAGGACGATGTTGACGACGCCCGCCACCGCCGATGAGCCGTACAGGGACGACTGGCCGCCCGAGAGGATGTCGATGTGATCCACGATCGACATCGGGATGGTGGACAGGTCGACGAAGTCCTGCGACCCGTTGTAGGGCAGCGGGTAATTGGCCACCGGATGGCCGTTGATCAGTATCAGGGTGAATGCCGGGTCGAGGCCGAACAGGCTGATCGTCGAGGCGCCCGGTGTGAAGCTGCCGAACGTGGCCGACTGGGAATCCTGCACGGAGCCGGTAGCGACCGTCTGCGTGCGCAGCGCGTCATAGACGTTGCGGAAGCCTTGTGCTTCCATATCCTTCGACGTGATCGTGATGACGGGCGATGCCGTCTCGATCTGCGCCTGCGGGATCAGCGAGCCGGTGACCGTGATCTTCTGAAGCTCCTTGGCTTCCTTCTTGGTTCCCTGGTCCTGAGTGGTTGCGGCATCGGTGGTGCCGGTGGTGCCCTGGGCACGTGCGATACCACCCCACGCCGACAGTGCCAGCGCGGCGCAGATCGCCGTTGTCAAAAGCTTTCGATCCATGTTGTAACCCCCAAAATATTTAAGAACGCACAAGCCGTGCCCCGACCCTGCGGGCGCAGTGGTCCCGTGCGACTTGGAACGGCAAGTACCCCCTGCGCGGCCGGACGTCACCACGGCCCCGCAATCCCCATGTCGCGGCCGAGCGAGTTCGGCCGCAACGGCGCAAAGATAGGTGACTTCGCGCCTAGCAGCAACCCGCATAAGTTTTTGTTAACCGGGTCGCATTTGTTCGCGACGCGCGGCCCGCGCGGGCGGTCCCGCACCGGGAACGAGCGAGGGCGGTCGGGGGTCCTTGGCCGCACCGGCATTTGGCGTTGCCCGGATCCGGCGAGGCGCCCGGGGCGCCCGCGGACGGTAGGTCACGAATCGTGCCGCCTTCACGTTATGTGAAGTCGCACGCTTGCCTGTTACCATCTTCGCCTTTCGCGTGGGACCGGTTGCCGCTACCCTTCCCCGTTTGTAGTCGCCCCGGCGGCGTTTGCGCGCGTTCGAGGCGGCTCACGGTTTCCCGTGGTCATGCGTATCTTGAGAGGATCCCCCATGCGTACCATTGCTATGCCGCTGCTGGCCGCGACCCTGTTCGTCGCCGGCTGCAGCGGTTCCCAGTCGCCGGATCAGGCAGCGAGTGGCGCCGGGCAGGCGGCCATCACCGCCGTGACCGGCACCGTGTCGCTGCGCGATGCGGATGCCAAGGTGTCGCCGCAGGCGCGCCTGGACCTGTCGCTGGTCGACGTCTCCCAGCAGCCGGTGCGTACGGTGGCGTCGAAGACCGTCGACCCGGTTGGCCAGTTGCCGCAGTCGTTCAGCCTCGACTTCAAGCCCGCCGATATCGTCGCGACCGACCTCTACGTGCTGCATGCGGAGATGGTCGACGGCGAGCGCCACTACACCACGCCGCTGCAGTATCCGGTGCTGACCAAGGGCGCGCCGGCGCAGGTCGCGGTGAAGATGGTGGCCGAGGCCACCCCTGCCGAAAAGCTGATGGACAGCTACAAGCAGGTCAAGAACCGCATCGGCGGCATGAAGATCGAACAAGGCACCGCGCTGGGCGAGTCCGCCTCGCGCGGCTGGCAGGTGTTCCGCGAGAAGGGCGAGGTCGCCTTCATCCGCGAGCGGGTCGACTACTTCGACAAGGGCGCTACCAGCACCGACATCGCCTATCAGGACGGCAAGCCGTGGGTGGTGATCCAGCAGAAGATGGCGCACCAGGGCGAGAAGCCTTCCACGATCGACCGCGCCGGCTGGGACGAACAGGGCAACCTGGTGCTTAAGGAGCGCGTCGAGGGCGGCAAGACCGGCCCGCTGCCGGACGATGCGGCCAAGGCCCTGTACGACGACGCGGCGGCGATTCTCGCCAAGGTCGGCAAGAAGTAGCAGCGGTTTCGAGCTTCCCCCCACGAAAAGGCCGTCCGCGAGGACGGCCTTTTCGTTTCTGCAGAAGCGCGCGCACCGCGGCCCGCGGTGCGCGCGTCGTGCTCAGAAGCTCATCTTCAGCCCGAGGTTCAGGCTGTCGTTGCGCTGGTTGCTGTCGCCGAAGCGGCCGCTGTAGCTGACGTAGCCGGTGAAGTTCGCGCTGAAGTCGGCGGACAGGCCGAGGTCGGCGTTGATCCAGCTCGAGTCCGGCGTGTAGCCCGGAAGCTTGAAGCTGCCGTTCATCGTGCTGGAGCCGGTGCGCACCATGTACGGGTCGGTGTTGTTCTCGTGCTCGTAGGCGATCGCGGCGTACGGGCGCAGGGTAGTGCCGCCGGCCTGGAAGCTGCCGATCAGGTCCCAGCCGAGGCGGCCGACCAGCGACTCGCGGTTCTGCCGCGCGAACCACATGCTCGAGCTGTCGCCGGCCTGTTCGGTGTACGTGCCGACGCGCGCGTGCTGATAGGCGATGCCCGCGAACGGACCGGTCTGCAGCCCGCCGAACGCGAAGCGATAGCCGCCGTTGACCTCGAACGCCGACTGCGAGCCCGGCGCCTCGCCGTGCTCGGTGCGGCGCAGTTGGCCGAGCTGGATGTTGCGGTCGATGTCGTTGTAGCTGAGGCTGCCGAAGGTGCCGATCGCGCCGACGTAGCCCTGCCCCATGCGGTACAGGCCGTAGCCGGAGAACATCAGGTCCTGCAGCTTGAAGCCGCCCAGGCCGCCGGCGAAATCGGCGTTCTGGCTGGCGATGCCGAGCGCCATGCCCACCGAGAGGTTGTCGCTGGCGTGCGCGTCGGCGCCGACCGTGAGCGTGCTCTGGTTGGTATCGAGCTTGGGCGAGACGTCGGTCTGGTCGATGCGCTGGCGGTCGTAGTCGAAGCTGGCGAACCAGCGCAGGCCGTCGCCCTGGCGGTCGTAGTCGGCGAGCTGCTGGTTGCCGATCGCGCGCGCGTGCGTGCGATAGGCGGTCTGCGGCGCCTGCGCCAGCATCGAGATCTGCAGCGGCGCGGTGATCTCGGCGACCACGAACTGGCCCAGCATGGCGTGCGCGGCGGTGGTCGGGTGCACGCCGTCGGCGAACAGGTAGTTCTGCGCGGCATCGGCGGAGACCAGCGTCGCCGGCGTGCAGGTCAGCGAACTCGACGTGGTGCAGGCCGGCGCGGTGACGTTGGTGAAGCCGAACGCGCCCGGGTTGGCGATCACCTCGCTGATCAGGCGGAAGGTGTCGACCGGGATGATGTTGACGTCGCCGCCGCTCAGCGACGCCAGGCCGCTGTTCAGCACGCTGTTGTAGCCGATCGACAGGCCGGTCAGGCTCTGGCTGGCGGCCGCGCCGCCGGCGAGCCCAGCCGGGGTCCTGCCGACGTCCGGCAGGTTGAACACCACGACGTAGCGCGCGCCGGCCTGCGCCATCTGGTTCAGCAGGCCGACCTCGGCCTGCGCCGCCGCCAGCACGCCGGCCTGCGCCTGCTGCGGGGTTTCGGCAGCGAGCTGGACCATACCGGCGTGGAAGAGGATGTCGTTGCCGCCGCCCCACACGCTGTACAGCGTCTTCGCATCGGCCTGGCCGCCGGTGGCGGCGAGGTACTGCGCGAACTGCTGCGGCAGGGTCGGGATCGGGCCGGCAACGGAATTGTTGAGTACACCGGCGCCGCCGAAGGCGAGGTCGGTGCCGCCCGTCAGCGACGGCGCCAGGGTGAAGCCGAAGTAGCTGGCGACGTTCTCGATCGCCACCGTGCCGGGGTTGGTGGTGAAGCGCGACGGCTCCGGGAAACCGGAGGCCAGAGCGATGTTGCCGTTGTCGCTCAGGCTGTCGCCGATCACGACCACGTTGTCGAACGTGCCGGCCTGGGCGGCGCCGGCGGCCAGCGCCAGCGCGACGGCGCCGGCGAGAATGCGGATACGCGGCATATTGCAGACTCCTTGCTGTTCTTGTCGATCGGGGACGGGCCGCGCGCGGCGGCCGTTTCCGCGACGCGCGCGCTCCCCCCTGCACGCGGCCGCTGTCGGCCTACGGTAATCGAAACCATACCCGGGCGCATGCTGCGACGCTGCAACGGCGCGCGCAAGCGCGCCGATCAGCGCTTGAGCGCCTTGGCGAAGGCGTCGGCCAGGGCGCTGTTGGATGGCGCGGGGGCGGGCTTGGCGGCCGGACGCGATCCCGCCGGGCGTGCGCCGTCGCGGCTGGCCGGCCGCGCCTCGCGCGCAGGGCGGCCGCTGCGCGCTTCGCCGGGGGTATCGTCCAGACGCATGCTGAGCGCGATGCGCTGGCGCGCCAGGTCGATCTCCAGCACCTTGACCTTGACGATGTCGCCGGCCTTGACCGCGTCGCGCGGATCCTTCACGAATGTGTGCGACAGCGCCGAGACGTGCACCAGCCCGTCCTGGTGCACGCCGACGTCGACGAACGCGCCGAACGCGGCGACGTTGGTGACGCGGCCTTCCAGCACCATGCCGGGCATGAGGTCCTTCAGGTCTTCCACGCCTTCGGCGAACGTGGGCGCGGCGAACTCGGGGCGCGGATCGCGGCCCGGCTTCTCCAGCTCCTTGAGGATGTCGCGCACGGTCGGCACGCCGAAGCGGTCGTCGGTGAACTGCTCCGGCTTCAGCGCGCGCAGGAACGCGCCGTCGCCGATCACCTGCTTCACCTCGCGGCCGCACTGCTTGAGGATGCGCTCGACTACCGGATAGGCCTCCGGATGCACCGCGCTGGCGTCCAGCGGATCGTCGCCGTGCGGGATGCGCAGGAAGCCGGCGGCCTGCTCGAACGCCTTGTCGCCGAGGCGCGGTACCTTGAGCAGCGCGCGGCGGCTGCGGAACGCGCCGTGCTCGTCGCGATAGCGCACCACGTTCTCGGCGACGCCGGGCGAGAGCCCCGCCACGCGCGCCAGCAGCGGCGCCGAGGCCGTGTTGACGTCGACGCCGACCGCGTTGACGCAGTCCTCGACGCGCGCGTCCAGCGCGCGCGCCAGCTTCGCCTGGTTGACGTCGTGCTGGTACTGGCCGACGCCGATCGCCTTCGGCTCGATCTTCACCAGCTCGGCCAGCGGGTCCTGCAGGCGCCGCGCGATCGACACCGCGCCGCGCAGCGACACGTCCAGCTCGGGGAATTCCTTCGCCGCCAGCTCGGAGGCGGAATACACCGAGGCGCCGGCCTCGCTGACCACGATCTTGGCCAGCTTCAGCTCCGGATGCTTGCGGATCACCTCGCCGGCCAGCTTGTCGGTCTCGCGCGAGGCGGTGCCGTTGCCGATCGCGATCAGGCGTACGTCGAACTGTTTGCAGGCGGCCGCCAGCGCGGCGACCGAGCGGTCCCACTCGTTGCGCGGCTCGTGCGGATAGATCGCGCCGGCGTGCAGCAGCTTGCCGGTGGCGTCGACCACCGCGACCTTGACGCCGGTGCGGATGCCGGGATCGAGGCCCATCACCGCCTTCGGACCGGCCGGCGCGGCCAGCAACAGGTCCTTCAGGTTGTCGCCGAACACGCGGATCGCCGCGTCCTCGGCGGCCTCGCGCGCGCGCCCGAACAGGTCGAGGGTCAGGTGCAGGTGCAGCTTGGCGCGCCAGGCCAGGCGCACGGTCTCCAGCAGCCAGGCGTCGGCGGCGCGGCCGCGCGCGGCGATGCCGGCGTGCACGGCGACGCGGCCTTCCGCTTCGGCGTGGCCCTGCTCCGCATCGGCGCCGGCCACGAGTTCGAGTTCGAGCACGCCCTCGTTGCGCGCGCGCAGCAGCGCCAGCAGGCGGTGCGAGGGAATCTTCGCGATCGGTTCGGCGTGATCAAAGTAGTCGCGGAACTTGGCGCCGGCCTGCTCCTTGCCTTCGATCACCTTGGCGCGGATCTGGCCCTTGCTCCACAGCCAGTCGCGCAGCTCGCCGACCAGCGCGGCGTCCTCGGCGATCGCCTCCATCAGGATCGCGCGCGCGCCGTCCAGTGCGGCCTTGACGTCGGGCACGCCCTTGCCTTCGTCGACGAACGCCGCGGCGCGCGTCTCCGGCGCGACCGTCGGGTCCTCGCGCAGCGCCAGCGCCAGTGGCTCCAGCCCGGCTTCGCGCGCGATCTGTGCCTTGGTGCGGCGCTTCGGCTTGTACGGCAGATAGAGATCCTCGAGGCGCGCCTTGGTGTCGGCTTCGAGGATCTGCGCCTTCAGTTCGTCGCTCAGCTTGCCCTGTTCGCCGACGCTCTCCAGGATCGCGGCACGCCGCTCTTCCAGTTCGCGCAGGTAGCGCAGGCGCTCTTCCAGCAGGCGCAGTTGGGTGTCGTCGAGGCCGCCGGTGGCTTCCTTGCGGTAGCGCGCGATGAACGGCACGGTGGCGCCGCCGTCGAGCAGATCCACGGCGGCTTTGACCTGCGCCGGCTGCGCGGCGATGTCCTGGGCAATGCGTTGTTCGATGCTGGGCATGCGGTCGGTGGACTCCTTGCAGACGCAAACGTCGTGAGCCGCCTCGACGGCCCGGCAAACGCACGATTCTAGCAACGCGGGTGATCGTTCCGGACGCGCCGTGTCCGCCGAGGTCAGCGCAGGCGACCCAGCAGGACGGTCCCGCCCGCGAACAGGCCAAGATCGTGCGTACGCCGATCCAGGCCGTAAGCGAGGCCCGCGTCCCATACGAGGCGGCGGCTCGCCATGAAGTTGGCGGTGCCGAGCATCTGGTGAGCGTGCCCGATGCCGCGCCGGTTGTTGCCGGACAGCTCGATGGCGCCGCCGAAGCGATCGCCCAGCGGCCACGACATTGCCGCCGCCCACCCGCTTTGCCAGCGGGATGCGCCGGGCGAGCGGGTGGCGTAACGCGTGGCGCCGACGTTGATGTCGAGGTGCAGTGCGCCGACGCCCGAGCTGAGGATGCCGTTCAGCAGCCACGCGGGCTTGTCGAGGCCGACACCCTGCGCCGACGTCGGTAACACCGGCCCGATCTCGTAGCCGAACGCGAGCCCCTCGCGCATCGGCAAACGCTGCTTCCACTCCAGATAGGTGTCGCCCATGCCGCCGCCATGAGGACCGGCCGCATCCACCTCGCGATCGAAGGCGTCGCCGCCGAACAGCACCCCGTGGTCTTCGTCGAAGGCGTATTTCAGGAGGAACGGCACGGTATCCGAACGCGAGCCGTCCTCATGCAGTACGCGAAGGCCGCCGAACTCCCCCTCCAGCCAGCCGGGGACCGGCAAGCCTGCAGGATCGGATAGGGTAGGGCGATAGGGCGTGACCGTGGGCGGCTGGACGTCAGGCGCGGCGGCCTGCGCCCAGGCGGCGACGGCGACCATCACGCCTGCGCTGCGCCGCGCGAGCAGGCGCGTCCCGGCCCTTTCAGGCCGCACTACGACCGCCACGGCGCTTCAGGTGCACCAGCAGCAGGGCGATCGCGGCCGGGGTGACGCCGCTGATGCGCGCCGCCTGGCCGACGGTCTGCGGCTGCACCTGTTTCAGCTTCGCCAGCACTTCGGCGGAGAGGCCGCGCACGGCGTCGTAGTCGAAATCGTCGGGAATGCGCGTGCCTTCCTGGCGCTGCTGGCGCGCGATCTCGTCGCGCTGGCGCTCGAGGTAGCCGGCGTACTTGGCCTGTACGTCGAGCTGCCCGACGACACCGGGATCGTCGTGGCCGGGGCCGAGTTCGGGCACGGCCATCAGCGTGGCGTAGTCGAGCTCGGGACGGCGCAGCAGGTCGAGCACGGGCGTCTCGCGCGTCAGCGCCACGCCGAGGTCGCGCGCGATCGCCGCGCCGAGCGCGTTGCCGGGTGCCGCCCACAGCGCCTGCAGGCGCGCGCGCTCGCGCTCCACCGCCTCGCGCTTGCGGCAGAGCGCGTCGTAACGCTCCGGCGGCACCACGCCGAGCGCATAGCCTTGCTCGGTCAGGCGCAGGTCGGCGTTGTCCTCGCGCAGATGCAGGCGGTACTCCGCGCGCGAGGTGAACATGCGGTACGGCTCGCGGGTGCCGTTGCTGGTGAGATCGTCGATCAGCACGCCGATGTAGGCCTCGTCGCGGCGCGGCGTCCACGGCTCGCGGCCGAGCGCGTGGCGCGCGGCGTTCAGGCCGGCGATCAGGCCTTGGGCGGCGGCTTCCTCGTAGCCGGTGGTGCCGTTGATCTGGCCGGCGAAGAACAGGCCGGCGATCGCCTTGGTTTCCAGCGACGGCTTGAGGCCGCGCGGATCGAAGTAGTCGTACTCGATGGCGTAGCCGGGGCGGGTGATGTGCGCGCGCTCGAAGCCGGCGATGGAGCGCACCAGCGCCACCTGCACGTCGTACGGCAGCGAGGTGGAGATGCCGTTGGGGTAGACCTCGGCGCTGTCCAGCCCTTCCGGCTCGACGAACACCTGGTGGCTGTCCTTGTCGGCGAAGCGCACCACCTTGTCCTCGATCGACGGACAGTAGCGCGGGCCGATGCCCTCGATGCGGCCGGTGTACAGCGGCGAACGGTCCAGCGCGCCGCGGATCAGCTCGTGCGTGCGCGCCGAAGTGTGCGTGATCCAGCAGCTCACCTGGCGCGGATGCTCCGCGCGCGCGCCGAGGAAGGAGAACACCGGCGCCGGATCGTCGCCCGGCTGCTCCTGCAGCGCGGCGTAGTCGATGCTGCGGCCGTCGATGCGCGGCGGCGTGCCGGTCTTCAGGCGGTCGACGCGCAGCGGCAGCTCGCGCAGCTTCTGCGCCAGCGTGATGGCCGGCGCGTCGCCGGCGCGGCCGCCGGCGTACTGGGCGAAGCCGACGTGGATCTTGCCGGCGAGGAAGGTGCCGGCGGTCAGCACCACGGTCGCGGCGCGGCAGGTCAGGCCCATCTGCGTCACCACGCCGGTCACGCGCTCGCCTTCGATCAGCAGGTCGTCCACGCCCTGCTGGAACAGATGCAGGCCGGGCTGGGCTTCGACCACGCGGCGGATCGCGGCCTTGTACAGCGCGCGGTCGGCCTGGCAGCGGGTGGCGCGCACGGCCGGGCCCTTGGAGGCGTTCAGCGTGCGCCACTGGATGCCGGCGCGATCGGCGGCGTGCGCCATTGCGCCGCCCAGCGCGTCGATCTCCTTGACCAGGTGACCCTTGCCGATGCCGCCGATGGCCGGGTTGCAGCTCATCTGGCCGATGGTCTCGAGGTTGTGCGTCAACAGCAGCGTGCGCGCGCCCAGGCGCGCCGCGGCGAGCGCGGCCTCGGTGCCGGCGTGGCCGCCGCCGACCACGATCACGTCATAGCAGGTAAGGCTGTCCATGAGATGTACTGTCAGGGTGCATGGGGGCCACGTCGGTGACTAGGCGCGGCCATCCTGGCCTCGCCAAGTCACCCCGCCCTCGGCTTCCTGCCTCGGGCGCGCGCCGCTCGCGGCCTGCCACCGGCAGGCCGCGTGGCCTGCGGCCACCGCGTCGCGCCCGCCGCCGACCACGATCACGTCGTAGTGCTGTTCGAGGTCCATCGGAGAATGCGGCTTGCGGCCGCCAAGCAGGCGAAGGCGCGCATTGTATCGCTGCCGCGAGGGGTGCCGTGCTGGCACGGAACCTGCTTCAACGTCTCGTGCACTCCCACCGGCGCACGGCGTTTGCGAGCACGTCGATAACCGGAATCAGGGGCCGGTTGCGCGCCGGTGGGAGGACGCACCTCACGCAGCCCCGGAACGATCAGCGTGGGAAAGAAGGACTGGCGCCCGGCGGTCTCAGGAACAGGGGGAATCCAGGATGACCATATGCCGGGCGCCAGAACCGTAAAGACTGGCGTATCGAGCCGCGCGACCCGCGCGGCTTTTTTTTGCGCGGCCCGATCATTGCGGTTCCGACCCCAACGTACCGTGAACGGAATCAATAAATAAGGTTCATCTGGCGGTGCCGTCGGCCGTCAGCTTGCGACGCGTCGTGTCAGGGCCGGGCCCGGCCCGTTGCCGGCGGCACGGCGGTGTCGGGATGCCGGTTGCTGGCACGTCATGTGCATGGATCACACTGCAAGTGTGACGCGACGCACCTGGAGCCTCCCCATGAATGCCATTGCTGCCGTCAACGTCGATCCGCAGTTCCTGCGCCACGATCTGATCGTCGAGATGGCGCGCGTGGAAATGGCGATCGAGGACATCCGCAGCCGCCGTTCCGCAGCGGAACAGGGTGTCCTGCTGCCCGCGCTGGAACAGCGCCGCAGCCGCATCTGCGCCGCGCTCAGCCGCCTGCCCGCCTGACGTCTCGCGCGCGCCGCGCGCATTCCCCGTAGCCGGTAGCGACGGGCGGCGGAAGCCGCCGCGCGCATTCCGCCTGCATGCTTTCCCGCGGCACCCCGCGTCAGGGGCGCATGCCGCCGTCGTCGTGCCGGCGACGCCGCTCCGGCACGGCGCGGGGTGCGGGCGCAGGCGCGGCCCGCGCCGCGGCCGGCGGGTGGCCTGGACGCGCCATGTCCGCCGGCGGCCGCGCGCGCTCGTCGGGCTCGATGCCGAGCTTGCGGTCGCGCCGCGGCGGCGGGCGGCGCGTGGGCTCGGGCACCACGATCACCGGCGGCGGCGCGTAGTACCACGGGTTGGTGACGAAGCCGGGGCCCCACCAGGTCGGGCTCCACGAGCGGCCGTAGTCGATCACCGTATCGGCGTCGCCGTAGGCGGAGCGGCCGACGTAGTAATCGCCGGCGCCCTGCACGTGGGTGTAGCTCGGCTCGACCGCGCAACCGGCGAGGGCGAGCGCAGCGGCAAGCAGGGACAGATACCGCATGGCACACCTCCCGATCGCGGCCCATGCCCCGATGACGCGCGCGAGCGCACATCGGTCGCGGCCAAGCATAAGCATGCCTGAAACGCAGGTTCAGCCGGCCAGGGTGCGCTCAAGTATATCGGCGAGATCGCGCGACAGCCGCGCCGTGTCGGCGGCCAATCCGGCGAGGACGTCGTGCGCGTGCCGGCGCCGCCCCGGTTCCAGCCGGCGCCAGCCGTTGAAGGCGGTGGCGAGCCGCGCGGCGACCGAAGGGTTGATCGCGTCCAGCTCGCGCAGCCGGCCGGCCAGCCAGACGTAGCCGGCGCCGTCGGCGCGGTGGAAGCCGACCGGGTTGGCCTGCGCGTAGCTGCGCAGCAGCGCGTAGGCGCGGTTCGGATTGCGCAGCGTGAAGGCCGGGTCGTGCGCCAGCGCCTGCACGCGCTCCAGTGCGGTCGCGGACGGCACCTGCGCCTGCAGCGCAAACCACTTGTCCAGCGCCAGCGCGTTGCCCTCGTAACGCTGGCGGTAGCGCGCGAGCGCGTCGTCGGCCCCGGCCGCGCCGCTGCGCACCAGCGCGGCCAGTGCGGCGAGGCGGTCGGTCATGCCGCGCGCGTCGGCGAACTGCGTCGCGGCCAGCGCGTGGCCGCGCGCCGGAGCGTGCCGGCACAGCAGCTCCAGCACGCGCCGCTTGAGCCGGCGCCGCGCCGCGCCGGCGGCATCGGGCGCGGCATCGGCGTGCGCGTGCAGCGCGCGGTAGCGCGCTTCGAGGGCGTCGCCGAGGCGCGCCGCCAGCATGCGTTCCAGCGTCTCGCGCGCGGCGTGCACGGCGTCGGGATCGAGTTCCGCGCAGCGCTCGCCCAGCTCGACCGCGGGCGGCGGTGTCAGCAGCTCGGCCAGCAGGGCGGGGTCCGGCGACGCTTCCGCGAACAGCGCGGCCAGCGCCTCGCACCATGCGGCCGGCGCGCCGCCGGCGGCGCCGCGCAGCGTGGCGTCGAAGGCGAGCTGGGCCAGCCGCTGGCCGGCGTCCCAGCGGTTGTAGCCGTCGGACTCGTGGCGCAGCCGGAAGGCGAGGTCCGCGGGTGCGTCGTCGCCCTCGACGATCACCGGCGCGGAGAAGCCGCGCAGCAGCGAGGGCAGCGGCGGCTCGGGCACGTCGATGAAGCGGAAGGTCTGTTCCGCCGCGGCCAGTTCCAGCACGCGTTCCTCGCTCGCCGCGACGGCCTCGCCGTCGAGGCGCAGCGGCAGCAGGCGGCCGTCGCGCGCGAACAGGGCGACGCGCAGCGGGATCGGCAGCGGCCGCTTGTCGGCCTGGCCGGGCGTCGGCGGCGTGTGCTGGCCGAGCGTCAGCGCGTAGCTGCGCGTGGCCGCGTCGTAGGCGCCGCGCGCGCGCACGCGCGGCGTGCCGGCCTGGCGGTACCAGGCGAGATAGGGCGCCAGGTCCACGCCGTTGGCGTCGCCCAGCGCCTTGAGGAAATCCTCGACCGTCGCCGCCTGGCCGTCGTGGCGGGCAAAGTACAGATCGGTGCCGCGGCGGTAGCCGTCCGCGCCGAGCCGCCCGGCCAGCATGCGCACCAGTTCCGCGCCCTTCTCGTACACGGTCGCGGTGTAGAAATTGTTGATCTCGCGGTACTGCTCCGGGCGCACCGGATGCGCCAGCGGGCCGGCGTCCTCGGGGAACTGCGCGCGGCGCAGCGTGGCCACGTCCTCGATGCGCTTCAGCGCCGGCGAGCTCATGTCGGCGGCGAAGCTCTGCTCGCGGAACACGGTCAGGCCTTCCTTCAGCGACAACTGGAACCAGTCGCGGCAGGTGACGCGGTTGCCGCTCCAGTTGTGGAAGTACTCGTGCGCGATCACCGCCTCGATCTGCCGGTACTCGTCGTCGGTGGTGCTGTCCGCGTCGGCGAGCAGGTACTTGGCGTTGAAGATGTTGAGGCCCTTGTTCTCCATCGCGCCCATGTTGAAGTCGTGGGTGGCGACGATGTGGAACACGTCGAGGTCGTAGCAGCGGCCGTACACGCGCTCGTCCCAGCGCATCGCGCGCTCGAGCGCGTCCAGCGCGTAGCCGCAGCGGCCGATCGCGTCGGCTTCGGCGAAGATGCGCAGCTTCACCGCGCGGCCCTCGGCGGTGACGTAGTCGCGCTCGATCCGCTCCAGGCGCCCCGCGACCAGCGCGAACAGGTAGCTCGGCTTCGGATGCGGGTCGACGTAGCGCGCCCAGTGGCGGCCGTCGGCCAGCTCGCCGGCGCCGTCCGGGTTGCCGTTCGCCAGCAGCACCGGGAAGCGCGCGCGATCCGCGCGCAGCGTCACCGTGTAGCGCGCCAGCACGTCGGGACGATCGAGGGAATAGGTGATGCGGCGGAAGCCCTGCGCCTCGCACTGGGTCAGCAGGAAGCCGGCCGCGCGCGTGCCGCTGAGGTAGAGGCCCTCCAGCGCGGTGTTCTGCGCCGGCTCGATGCGCACCACGGTCTCCAGCACGCTGCCGTCGCGCGCGCCCGGCACGGTCAGGCCCTCGGCATCCAGCGCGTAGTCGCCGGCGCCGAGCGCGCGGCCGTCGAGCCGGATCGATTGCAGCGCCAGGCGCTCGCCGTCGAGGCGCAGCGGTTCGTCGCGGGCGGGGTCGCGGCGCAGCGCGAGGCGCGCGCGCACTTCGCTGGCGTCGATGTCGAGATCGCACTCGAGTTCGACGTGCTCGATGCGCCAGGCGGGCGCGCGGTAGTCGCTGAGCAGGACGGGGCGGGTGCCGGGCGCGCCGGCGGCTTCGGGCGAGGTCATCGGGGCGTTGCGGATGCCGCGTAAAGACGCGAGGCTAGCACGCCGACCGCGGCGCCGCGTATGACCTGCGTTAAAGCGCGGCGCAAGCGTTAGACTGCGCGGTCATGGCCGCCTTCGACCTTACTCTCGAGCACGTCCGCGCCGCCGCCGCGCGCATCGCCGCGCACGCGCACGTCACCCCGGTGCTGCATTCGCGCAGCCTCGATGCCGCCGCCGGCGCGCGGCTCGCGTTCAAGTGCGAGAACCTGCAGCGCGCCGGCGCGTTCAAGTTCCGCGGCGCCTGCAACGCGGTGTGGTCGCTGGACGAGGACACGGCGCGGCGCGGCGTGGTCACGCACTCCTCCGGCAACCACGGCGCCGCGCTGGCGCTGGCGGCGCGCACGCGCGGCATCCCCGCGCACGTGGTGGTGCCGCAGGGCGCGGTGAAGGCGAAGCTGGCCGCGATCGAGGCGGCCGGCGCCACGCTGCACGCCTGCGCGCCGACCATGGCCGCGCGCGAGGCGAAGGCGGCCGAGGTGCAGGCGGCGACCGGCGCGACGCTGGTGCACCCGTACACCGATCCGCGCGTGGTCGCGGGGCAGGGCACGGTGGCGCTGGAGCTGCTGCACCAGGCCGGTGCGCTGGACGCGCTGATCGCGCCGATCGGCGGCGGCGGCCTGGTCGGCGGCTGCGCCATCGCCGCGCACGGGCTGGACCCGTCGATGCGCATCTACGCCGCCGAGCCGGAGGGCGCACCGGACGCCTACGAGTCGATGCGCCGCGGCGAGCGCTGGACCGCGTTCACTCCTGACACGGTCTGCGACGGCCTGCGCGGCACCCTCGGCGAACCCAACTTCGCGCTGCTGCGCGCGCATGCGGTCGAGGTGCTGCCGGTCAACGACGCGGAAGTGATCGCCGCGATGCGCCTGCTGTGGGAACGCCTCAAGCTGGTGGTGGAGCCGTCGGCCGCGACCGTGCTGGCGGCGCTGCTGCGCCATCGCGAGCGCTTCGCCGGGCGGCGTGTCGGCCTGGTGCTCACCGGCGGCAATGTCGACCTCGACGCGCTGCCCTGGCGTTGAGCGCCCCGTTCCCGCGGCGCCTCAGCCGAGCAGCGGCTGCGCGACGGCGACCAGGGTCACATAGCCGTAGGCCAGCCACGCCAGCAGGATCAGCGCGACGTGCAGGGTGCGCCGGCGCGCGAAGATGCCGACGGCGAAGATCGCGAAGAACGCGGTGTAGGTCCATTCGGAAAGCACCGCCGCCAGCGGCAGGCGACGGCCGACGACCATGAGCACCAGGTCCAGCGTCTGGCTGCACAGGCCGAGCGCGTAGAACAGCGTACTGTTGTGCTCGAAGTGTCCGCGCAGGTCGAGCGGCCCTTCCGCGCGCGGATGCGGCAGCAGCGCGCGCACCGCCTGGAAGATCACCAGCGGCTGGCAGGCCAGCGCGGCGTACATGCCGAACGTCCAGCGGTCGTAGTCGCTCCAGCGGAAAAAGTGCCACCACCACTGCAGGATGGCGAGGAAGACGAGCAGCGCCCACGCCAGCGGGATCCAGTCCCAGCGCACGCGCTCGCGGTGCATCACCAGGCCGGAGGCCAGCGTGGCCAGTTCGGTCAGCGCCAAGCCGAGCACCACCGAAATCATCACGCTGAGGTATTCGAACGGATTCATGCGGCGTGGTCGACGAACGTTCGCGGCATGGTAGCCGCTGGCGCGCTCAATGGCGCCGCGGCGCGAAATTGAGCGTCAGCAGCGCCGCGGCGATCAGCGCGATGCCGGTCGCTTCCGCGGCATCGGGGCGCTCGCCGAGGATCGCCCAGGCCAGCAGCACGCCGGTCATCGGCACGGCGAGGCTGGTCAGGCCGGCGACGTGCGTCGGCAGCCGCTGCACGATGTACAGCCACAGCGCCCAGCCGACGCCCGCGGGCAGCAGCGCGTTGTAGGCCAGCGCGGCGACGTAGCCGGGCGCCCAGTCGATCGGCCGTTCCGGCATCAGCAGCGCCAGCGCGACCAGCACCAGCGTGCCGAGCAGCATCTGCCACGCGGTCAGTTGCAGCGCGCCGACCCTGCCGCCGGCGAACATGCGCTTGGCCAGCACCACGCTGATCGCCCATGAAAGTCCGCCGGCCAGCGCCAGCGCGGTGCTGCGCATGCCGCCCAGCCCGCGCCACGGCTCCAGCACGCAGGCCAGGCCGGCCGCGGCGATCGCCAGGCACAGCCACTGGCGCGCGCTCGGCCGCTCGCGCAGCACGAGCCACGCCAGCAGCACCACCCAGAACGGCATCGTGTAGGCGAGCAGCGCGGTGCGGCCGGCGCCGCCGCCGACCAGCGCGAGCTGCACCAACGCCTGGAAGCCGGTGGTCTGCGCCAGCCCGAGCGCCAGGGTCGGCCCCAGCGGCGGCGGCGCCAGCGATTCGCGGCGCAGCGCCAGCAGGCCGAACAGCACCAGCGTGCCGAACACGTAACGCAGCGCCGAGAACGTGAACGGCCCCGAGTATTGCAGGGCCTGCTTCATCACGACCCAGTTGTAGCTCCAGATCAGGGTCAGCGCGGCCAGCGCGTACAGCGCGCCGCGGCGGGAGTCGGCTTCGGGCATCGGCGGGTTCGGGGCGCGCGGAACGGCGGGCGGATGCCCGTATCATACGCACCCGCCACAGCGTCCCGGAGCGCGCCATGCAGGCGCAGAGCATCGCCCTGATCGAGAACTACTACGACGCCTTCAACCGCGGCGAGTGGGCCGGCATGCTCGCGCTGCTCGACGACCGCGTCGTCCACGACATCAACCAGGGCGGCTGCGAGCAGGGCCGCGCGCGCTTCGCCGAGTTCCTCGTGCAGCGGGCGCGTTGCTACCGCGAGCGCGTCGAGGACGTGGTGGCGATGGCCAGCGCCGACGGCCGCCGCGCCGCCGCCGAATTCACCGTGCACGGCACCTACCTCGCCGACGCCGCCGGCCTGCCGAAGGCGCGCGGCCAGCGCTATGTGCTGCCGGCCGGCGCGTTCTTCGCGATCCGCGACGGCCGCATCGCGCGGGTCGGCGAGTGCCGCAACCTCGAGGACTGGAGGCGCCAGCTCGGCGCCTGATCCGAACCGCGGCATTGCGCCGCGGGGTGGCCTTGACCGTGGTCAAGGCCGGCGCGGCCGCGCGCGTGCCTGCTGGCCGCGTCCGGCAAGCCCATTCCGGCAAGTCCGCATAGCGGGCAGAATCCTGCCCGCACCCACCGCATGATCGAGGAGCGCCCATGGCCACTGTCGCCGCCGCCCGTCCCCGCTACGCCGCCCCGGTGCGCTGGCTGCACTGGCTGGGCTTCATCCTGGTCGCGCTGGCCTACCTGTTCATCGAGCTGAAGGGCTACGTGCCCAAGGGCACGCCGCTGCGCGACGCGCTCAAGCAGTACCACTTCTGGGCCGGCATCGGCGTGCTGGTGCTGCTGCTGCCGCGCGTGTGGGCGCGCGCCCGTTACGGCACGCCGCCGGTCACGCCGACGCCGGCCGGCTGGATGGAGCTGCTGGGGCGCCTGACCCACCTCGCCCTCTACCTGTTCCTGCTGGTGCAGCCGTTGCTCGGCCTGATCGTGCTGCAACTCGACGGCGACAGCGTGAACTTCTTCGGCGGGCTGACGCTGCCCAGCTTTCTGGCAACGCCCAACCACGAGCTCGCGCACGACTTCGAGGAAGTGCACGAAACCATCGGCGAGGTTTTCTACTGGGTGATCGGCCTGCACGTCCTCGCCGCGCTGTGGCACCACTTCGTCAGCCGCGACAACACGCTCAAGCGCATGCTGTAGGCGCGCTCCGGCGGCTGCTGCGCGGGCAGCGCCGGTGACGCCTGCACGGAATTGATCAGAGCACCCTAGGCGCCACGGTCGGTGCGCAGCGCGCGCGTGGCGCGCGCGTCGCCGGCCGCGCCGCGCGCGCTGAGTCCGCTGAACAGCGCGATGCCGGCAACCACCGCCAGCGCGCCCAGCGCCGCCGCGCCGTGCGGCCACGGCTCGCCGAGGAACAGCGCACCGAGCGCGCACGAGAACAGCAGTTCGGCCGACTGCATCGCCTCGACCGCGGCCAGTGCGGTCGGGTCGTTGCGCACGCGCGCGGTCGCGGCAAAGAACAGGATGGTGGCGATCACGCCCGACGACAGCGCCACGCCGCCGGCCAGCAGGATCTCCCGCGGCGACGGCGGCCCGGCCGTGAACCATGCCCACGCCGCCAGCACGATCCACCACGGCTGGCTGGCCAGGGTCATGCCGAACACGCGCTGGGTCGCATTGAGCGCGCTGCCGCTGCGCTCCAGGTGCAGCAGGATCATGCGGTTGCCGAGCGGGTAGGCGAACGCCGCGACCAGCACCGCGCCCAGCGCCAGCCAGCCGGCGCGGTCGAGCGCGCCGTGCGCGTGGCCGAGCTGCATCGCCAGCACGCCGGCGACGATCAGCGCGCCGACGGCGAGCGGCGCCCAAGCCAGGCGTCCGCGCGCGTCGCGGTAGATCAGCGGCGCCAGCAGCGGCCCGGCCAGCACCGTGCTCTGGAAGCTGCCGGCGATCAGCCAGGCCGGGCCGCTGGCGGCGGCCCAGGTCAGGCCGATGCCGAACACGAAGAAGCCGACGCCGCTCCACAGCAGCCAGGCGCGCCGGTGCTGCGCCAATTCGCGCGGCAGCGCGCCCAGCCCGCCCTGGAACGGCAGCACCGCGGCCAGCAGCGGCAGGGTGATCAGGTAGCGCAGCGCCACCGCCCACGCCCAGTGCCCGCCGCCCTCGACGATGCCGCGGTTGAGCACGTAGGTCAGGGTGAAGAACAGCGCCGCGGCGAGACCGAGCGCCACGGCGCGCAAGGCGGGCGCGCGCATCCGCCGAGTCTGCCGCAGCGGGCCGGGGGCCGCCAGCGCGGCGGGGCGATCGCGCCGTGCGCCGCGGCTCCAAAAGGTATACAAAGGCGCGCCAGGCGCCGCCGGCAGGCGGCGCGGACCTCGTCAGGGGGGTGGGGATGTCTGCCGATCAGCGCAAGCGCTGCCCGTGGGCCGAGGCCAGCGCGCTCGAGCGCGACTACCACGACCGCGAATGGGGCGTGCCGCAGCACGACGACCGCGTGCTGTTCGAGTTCCTCACGCTGGAAGGCGCGCAGGCCGGGCTGTCCTGGCGCACCGTGCTGACCAAGCGCGAACGCTACCGCGAGGCGTTCCATGGCTACGACATCGAGCGCATCGCGCGCATGCGCGAGGCCGAGCTGGAGAAGCTGCTGAAGGACGAGGGCCTGATCCGCAACCGCCTGAAGATCGTGTCCACGCGCGACAACGCGCGCGCCGCGCTGGCGGCGATCGAAGCGCACGGCAGCCTGGACGCCTGGCTGTGGGGTTTCGTCGACGGCGTACCGATCGTCAACTACCGGGTGCACGCCAGCCACGTGCCCGCGCGCTCCGCGATCTCCGACCGCATGAGCAGGGAACTCAGCAGGCACGGTTTCCACTTCGTCGGGTCCACGATCTGCTACGCCTTCATGCAGGCGGTCGGCATGGTCAACGACCATCTCGTGAGCTGCTTCCGCCACGACGAGGTCTGAGCGCAGCGGAGCGCGACGGGCTGGTCGCGATGCGTGCGCCGCGCATTCCGTTCCGCGTGTTTCGCTGAATGTAGCTTGCGACCAGCTTGATCTCGCCGCGGCCGTTTTCGCGCGCGCCATCGTGTGATCGGCATGGTCGGCACCACCGCGCATCGCTGCCCCGCGCGCTTCCGCATCGGAATTTGCGATCGACTCGGCGGTTGCCTCGGATGCCGTGCGCTAGATGCCGTGGCGGCGCAGAAACGCGCGTTGAACGGCGCGCGGCGACGACGTTGCGCGCGCCGGCCGCCGCGCAGAGCATGGCGCCACGCGGTTGCGGTACGGCGTACCTCGCCGCAGGGGGCAATCCGTGCAGGACCATCCCTGGAGGTTTCGTATGAGCGTTCAGCGTCCCGTCCTCTCGCTTCTTTGCGCGAGCCTGCTCGCAGTCTTCGCCGGTACGCAGGCCTGGGCCAGCGACGCGCCGGATGCGTCGACCGCTACCCGTTCGACCGCAGCCGACAAGCTCGCCACCACCTACGCCGCTTTCGCCGGTTCCGACAGCAACGCCGAGGCGCTGGTGAACGGCCTGCGCGACGGCGCGTCGGTAACGCTCGACACCAGCGTCACCAACCCCGACGGCACCACCGGCACCACCGCGACCACGTTCCAGCCGGCCACCGGCAATCTGGGCTACGGCGAGGTCAACATCTCGCTGGCGCTGGCCAAGGACGAGCTGGCCAAGCTCGGCATCACCGATCCGACCGCCGCCCAGATCGAGGCCGCGCTGAACGGCGGCACCATCACGCTCGCCGACGGCGGCACGACGACGCTGCCCGGCGTGCTGACGCTGCGCGCCGACGGACAAGGCTGGGGCCAGATCGCCAAGACGCTGGGCGTCAGTCTCGGCGCCGTCGTCAGCGCCTCGCACACCGACAAGAGCCAGGCAGGCGCCGATCACGGCAAGCCGGACGGCGTCGACCGGGTCGCCAATGCCGATCGTCCGGAGCATCCGGCTCGTCCGGATCGCCCGGAGCGTCCGGAGCGTCCGCAACGCCCGGATCGCCCCGACCACGTCGGTCGCCCTGGCGGCTGATCGCTGCACCGCAACCTGAGCTTTCCCGTGTGGCCGCCCCGAACCGGCGGCCGCACGTTTTCGCCCCTGCAGAAGGACCCCACCCCATGACCCAACGACATCTCCGCGGCCTGCTCGCCATCGGCCTGCTCGCCTTCGCGGCTTCCGCTGCACACGCGGCCGACGACGGCAAGTTCGTCGCGTCCGCCGGCGTCGACTACACCACCGGCAAGTACGGCACCGACACCAGCACCGACATCTGGGACGTGCCGCTGGGCTTCGGTTACGCGACCGGCCCGTGGTCGTTCAAGCTGACCGTGCCGTACATCAGCATCAGCGGCGCCAACAACGTCATCCCGGGCGTGGGCCGCGTGGAGAACACCAATCCGCAGGGCCGCGGCCGCGGCCGCGGCGGCATGCCGACGCCGCCGAGCGCCGTGACCACCGGCTCCGCGTCCGGCCTCGGCGACGTGGTCGCGCAGGCCACCTACCAGCTCTACAGCGACGACGCCGCGCAGTTCGGCGTCGTCGTCACCGGCAAGGTCAAGTTCGGCACCGCCGACGAGAACAAGGGCCTCGGCACCGGCAAGAACGATTACGGCCTGAACGTGGACCTGTACAAAGGCTTCGGCGCGTGGACCGTGTTCGGCGGCGCCGGCTACACCAACTACGGCAGCTCCGACTTCATTCCGCTGCACAACGGCTGGAACGCCAACCTCGGCGCCGGCTACAAGCTGAGCGAGGCGGACAGCGTCGGCGCGTACTACTACTACCGCGAGAAGATCTCCGACGCCGGCTTCCAGCAGAGCGAGGCGACCGCGTACTGGAACCACCGCATCGGCGAAGCCTGGCGCGTGCAGGCCTACGTGCTGGCCGGCTTCGCCGACGGCAGCCCGGACTGGGGCGGCGGCGCGACGGTGAAGTACAGCTTCTGAGCGACCGCCGGGCGCTCGCCTTCGCATGCGCGGGGGCGGGCGCGATGTGCCCGTGCGCCTTCCCCTGCCGCCGCGGGGAGGTGCCCCGGGGCAAGCGGGCGCGGAATCATGCGCCGCGTCGCGAGCCGCGCAGCTTGTCCAGCGAGAAGGTGGCGATCTCGGCGCCGCGCACGCGGCGCGGCTGGCCTTCCGGCGGGCCCCAGGCGTGCAGGTAGACGACTTCCCAGGTCGACGGGATGCGGCCGTCGACGCGCAGCGCGTCGTAGGCTTCCAGCATGCGCTTGAAGCGCGTCTTGCCGGTCAGCCCGCGTTCGCGCGCGGCATCGGCGTTGGTGGCGCCGAGGCCCTTCAGCTCGCGCAGCAGCGCCGGCGCGTCGGGGTAGGTCACGGTCAGGCGCTCGACGTTCAGCACCGGATCGCGGAAGCCCGCGTTCAGCGCGGCGTCGCCGAGGTCGTGCATGTCGAGGAAGCGGCCGACGTGCGGGCGCGCGTCGTCGACGCTGGCCCAGGCCTGGCGCAGTTCGATGAGCGTATCCGGGCCGAACGTCGACACCAGCATCAGGCCGCCCGGCTTCAGCACGCGCAGCCATTCGGCGAACAGCGATTCCGGATCGTCGATCCACTGGATGCACAGATTCGAGTGCAGCAGGTCGACGCAGCGGTCGGGCAGCGGCAGCGCCTGCGCGTCGGCGCACACGCGCGCGAACGGCCGGCGCCAGGTGCGGTGCGCCCTGGCGCCGCGCAGCATCGGCACGGCGAGGTCGAGCGCGATCACTTCGGCCTGCGGCCAGGCCTGCTTCAGCGCGGCGCTGCCGGCGCCGGTGCCGGCGCCGATATCGAGCACGCGCTCGACTTCGGTTTCCAGCATCGGCAGGCGCTCGCGCAGGCGCGCGCCGACCTCGCGCTGCAGCGTGTCGTGGTGCTCGTAGCTGCGCGCGGCGCGGGCGAAGGCGCGGCGCACCTGGCGGCGGTCGAGGTGGGCGTCGCTCATGCGCGCTTCCTCGACAGGAGTGGGCGCGCGGTGTCGCGTGGTGCGATGTTCATGCGATTTCCGACAGTAGCGGTTCGAGTGCGGCGGCCAGTTCCGCGGCGTAGCCGAGGAAGGGCGCGTGGCCGGCGTGTTCGATGCAGGCGAAGCTGCCCTCGCACTGCTCGGCGCTCCACGCCATGCCGGCCCAGGGGATCAGGCGGTCGCGGCGGCCGGCGATCCAGGCGTTGGGCCGGGTCAGCTCGGGCAGGCGCGCGCGCAGGTCGGTGGCGTCGAGCAGCGCCAGGCCCTCGTGTAGCACGCGTGGGTCGGGCTCGCCGCGCGCGTAGAGGTCGGCGCGCAGCAGGCGCAGCTCTTCGCGCGCGCGTTCGCTGCCCAGCGTTTCCAGCGCGAGGAAGCGCTCCAGCGTGGCGCGGTAGTCGCGGTCGAGGTCGCGGCCGAGCTGTTCGATCACGTCGCGCTCGACGCCGTGCGGCCAGTCCTCGCCGCGCGTGAAGCGCGGCGAGGCGCACAGCATCGCCAGCGCGCGCACCTGGGTCGGCATGTCCAGCGCGGCGGTCAGCGCGATCAGCCCGCCCAGCGACCAGCCCAGCCACAGCGCCGGCGGCGTGCGCGCGGCGATCGCGCGCGCGCACGCGGCGGCTTCCAGCGGCAGCCCGCAGTCGCGCGAGCGACCGTGGCCGGGCAGGTCGACCACGTGCAGCGTGCAGCGATCCTCCAGCGCGGCGACCAGCGGCGCGAACACGCCGCCGTGCATCGCCCAGCCGTGGATCAGCACCACCTGCGCGGCGCCGCGGCCGCGTTTGTCGATGAACAGTTCGGGCATTGCAGGATCGGGAGGCGGAATCGTGTTGCAGTCATTTTCCCCTCTCCCCACGGGGAGAGGCAGGGTGAGCGGGACGCGCGCAGCGCGCTGGTGTCGCGATGAAGCGGCCGTCCTGTGGACGGCACCCCCTCACCCCGACCCTCTCCCCGCCGGGGCGAGGGAGGTTGCCTTCAGCACCGCGGCCAGCGCGTCGAGCAGGCGCTCGACGTCGCTCGGCGCGTGCGCGGCGGACAGCGTGACGCGCAGGCGCGCCTTGCCTTGCGGCACGGTCGGCGGACGGATCGCCGGCACGTAGAAGCCGGCGGCTTCCAGCGCGGCGGCGGCGGCCAGCGCCGCGCCGCTGTCGCCGACCAGCACCGGCTGGATCGGCGTCGGCGAATCGAGCAGGGCGAGGCCGTGCGCGCGCGCGCCGTCGCGGAACAGAGCGATCAGCCGCATGAGGCGCTCGCGGCGCTCGCCCTCGGCGCGCGCGATCGCCACCGCGCGCAGCGTCGCCGCGGCCAGCGCCGGCGGCGTCGCCGTGGTGTAGACGTGGGTGCGCGCGAACTGCGCCAGCGCGTCGATCAGCACGGCCGGGCCGGCGACGAACGCGCCGGCGACGCCGAGCGCCTTGCCCAGCGTCGCCATCAGCACCGGCGCGTCGGCCTGCGTCAGGCCCGCGGCGGCGAGGCTGCCGGCGCCGTCGGGGCCGAGCACGCCGAGCCCGTGCGCGTCGTCCACCATCAACGTTGCGCCCTCGCGCTTGCACAGCGCGGCCAGCGCGGCCAGCGGCGCGACGTCGCCGTCCATGCTGAACACGCCGTCGCTGGCGAGCAGCGCGGCGGCGTCCGCCGTGCCGGCGAGCTGGCGCGCGGCGCCGTCGGCGTCGGCGTGCGGATAGCGCTTCAGCTCGCAGCCGGCGAGGCGCGCGCCGTCGATCAGGCAGGCGTGGTTGAGGCGGTCCTGCACGCACAGGTCGCCCTCGCCGAGCAGCGCGTCGAGCACGCCGAGGTTGGCCATGTAGCCGGTCGAGAACAGCAGCGCCTTCTCGCGGCCGGTCCATGCGGCCAGCGCCGCTTCCAGTTCGGCGTGCGGCGCGCGGTGGCCGCCGAGCAGGTGCGCGGCGGTGGCGCCGACGCCCCACTGCGCGGCCGCCGCCGTCAGCGCCTCGCGCAGCGCGGGATGCTGCGCCAGGCCGAGGTAGTCGTTGCTGGCGAACGACAGCAGGCGGCGCCCGTCCAGCGTCAGCCACGGGCCGTCCGCGGCGCCGACGGTGCGCAGGCGGCGCACCAGATGATCGCGCGCCAGGTCGGCCTGGGCGGCAGCGATGCGTTCGAGCAGATCGGGACGGGACATCGGGATCACCCTGGCCCTTTCCGGACCCGCCGCGCGATCCGCGCGGACGGGGCCGGTTCGTCGTCAGGCGGCCACGCAACCGCAGCCGCTGCCGCAGCCGGTTTCCTCGACGGCGCTGCCGCAACCGCAACTGCCGCCGCCGCAACCGCAGCTTCCTTCCGTGGAACAGCCGCCGCCACAGCCGCAGCCGCCGTCGATGACGACGGGAGCGCCGCGCAGCGTGCGCGGCGGGACCGCGGCCTCGCTGCTGCACCCGCAGCCGCCGCCGCAACCCGTGTCGGCGGCGAACAGGTCGGCATGCACCGTGCCGGATTCGACCGCGACTTCCATCGGATGCAGGCCGAGCCGCGCGAACAGCGCGCGGTCCTGCTCGACGTCGGGATTGCCGGTGGTCAGCAGCTTCTCGCCGTAGAAGATCGAGTTGGCGCCGGCGAAGAAGGCCAGCGCCTGCATCTCGTCGCTCATCTCGCTGCGCCCGGCGGACAGGCGCACGATCGAGGCCGGCATCATCAGGCGCGCCGCGGCGATGGTGCGCACGAACTCGAACGGATCGAGCTTCGGCGCATCCTCCAGCGGCGTGCCCGGCACCGGCACCAACTGGTTGATCGGCACCGACTGCGGGTGCTCGGGCAGGTTGGCCAGCGCCTGCAGCAGGCCGGCGCGCTGCTCGCGCGTCTCGCCCATGCCGACGATGCCGCCGCAGCAGGTCTTCAGGCCGGCGCGGCGCACCTGTTCCAGCGTGTCGAGGCGGTCCTGGTATTCGCGCGTGTGGATGATCTCGCCGTAGTACTCCGGCGCGGTGTCGAGGTTGTGATTGTAGTAGTCGAGGCCGGCGGCCTTCAGCTTGTCCGCGTGGCCGTCGCCGAGCAGGCCGAGCGTGGCGCAGGTTTCCAGGCCGAGCGCCTTCACCGCGGCGACGATCTCGGCGACCTTGCCGATGTCGCGGTCCTTCGGCCCGCGCCACGCCGCGCCCATGCAGAAGCGGCTGGCGCCGGCGGCCTTGGCGGCGGCGGCGCGCTCGACCACGGCTTCCACCGTCAACAGCTTCTGCGCCTCGACGCCGGTGTGGTAGCGCGCCGCCTGCGGGCAGTAGGCGCAGTCCTCCGGGCAGCCGCCGGTCTTGATCGACAGCAGGGTCGAGACCTGCACCGCGTTGGGGTCGTGGTGCCGGCGGTGCACGTCGTGCGCGCGATGCAGCAGGTCGTTGAACGGCAGCGCCAGCAGCGCCAGCGCTTCCTCGCGCGTCCAATCGTGGCGGATCGCGGCCTCGGCCATCGGGATGCTCCGGTACGGAATGGCGGGAGTGTGCGCAGCGGGCCGGAAGGCTGTCAACCGCGCGCCGGTCGGTGCGGTTGACGGGAGGAGCGCCGACGCCGCGTCGGGCCTGCCGCCGGCAGGCGCCGCCGCCGCGCCCGGCTAGGATCGTGGCCGAACGTCCGCGGCAGGGAGGCCCGCATGTCCTGCGTTTCCGCGCCGATGCGCGTCTGGCGGCCGCTGCGCCGCATGCTGCTGCCGGCGCGCTGCCTGCTGTGCGGCGCGCCCGGCGACGCCGACCGCGATCTGTGCGCCGCCTGCGCCGCCGAGTTGCCGCGCAACGCCGCCTGCTGCGCCCGTTGTGCGATTCCGCTGCCGGCGCCGGCGGCGCTGTGCGGCGCCTGCCAGCGGCGGCCGCCGCCGTGGGACGCGGCGTGGGCGCCATTCCGCTACGCCTGGCCGCTGGACCATCTGGTCACCCGCTTCAAGTTCGGCGGCAATCTCGCCGCCGGCCGCACGCTGGCGATGCTGTGGGCCGCGGCGGCCGCGCCGGCGCCGCTGCCGGCCTGCCTGGTGCCGGTACCGCTGCACGCGCAGCGCCTGCGCACGCGCGGCTACAACCAGGCGCTGGAGCTGGCGCAGCCGCTGGCGCGCGCGCTCGGGCTGCCGCTGGCGCCGCGCGCGCTGCGCCGCGTGCGCGCCACCGGCGCGCAGTCGGAGCTGGGCGCCGTGGCGCGCCGGCGCAACGTGCGCGGCGCGTTCGCGGCGGCGGATGCGCAGCTGCCGGCGCACGTCGCCGTGCTGGACGACGTCGCCACCACCGGCGCCACCCTTGCCGAGTGCGCGCGCGTGCTGAAGCGCGCCGGCGTCGCGCGCGTCGAGGTGTGGACGCTGGCGCGCGCCGCCGCGCCGTGACCCAGGTTGGCGGCAGATGGATCGCGCCCGCGTGCCGACGCTACAGTAACGCGCTTCATTCGCTGGAGATCCGCATGTACGTCGTCAGCCTGCACTACGACCTGCGTCCGCTCGCCGAAGTCGACGCGCAGGTCGAGGCGCACCGCGTCTGGCTGGACCGCCGCTATGCGGCCGGCGATTTCCTCGCCTCCGGGCCGAAGGTGCCGCGCACTGGTGGCGTGATCCTGGTGCGGGCGATGCCGCGCGAGCGCCTGGACGCGCTGCTCGCCGACGATCCGTTCGCGCGCGCCGGCGTGGCCCGCCACGAGGTGATCGAGTTCGTCGCCAGCAAGCAGCACCCCGCCGTCGCCGCCACCGGACTGTTCGACGCGACAGGCTGAGCCGCCGCGCCGCCGCTCAGCGCAGCGCCAGCGCCAGCGCGATGCCCGCCCACAGCGTCATGCCCAGCGCGTTGTTCTGGCGGAACGCGGCGAGGCAGTGCGCGCGGCCGCGGTCGCGCATCGTCCACTGCTGGCGCACGAACAGCGCGGCGGCGGCGGCCAGCGCCAGCCAGTACGGCCAGCCGAGCTGCGCGCGCGTGCCGACGAACGCCATCGTCAGCATGAACGTGCCCATCAGCACGCCGACGATGACGAGGTCGTCGTCGCCGAACAGGATCGCGGTCGACTTGGCGCCGGCCTTGATGTCGTCCTCGCGGTCGACCATCGCATACTCGGTGTCGTAGATCGTCGACCACAGCACATTGCCGAGGAACAGCAGCCAGGCCAGCGGCGGCAGGCCGTTCGTCACCGCCGCGAACGCCATCGGGATCGACCAGCCGAACGCCGCGCCCAGCACCACCTGCGGCAGGTGCGTGTAGCGCTTGCTGAAGGGATAGATCGCCGCCAGCGCGGCGCCGACGAACGCTAGCTTGACAGTCAGCGCGTTGGTCAGCAGCACCAGCAGGAAGGCGACGCCGAGCAGCGCGGCGAACACGGTCAGCGCCTCGCGCGGTTGCACGCGGCCGTTCGCCAGCGGGCGGCCGGCGGTGCGCTGCACCAGCGGATCGAGGTCGCGGTCGGCGTAGTCGTTGATCGCGCAGCCGGCGGCGCGCATCACGAACACGCCCAGCGTGAACACCAGCAGCGGCTTCCACGGCGGGAAGTCGCCGGCGGCCAGCCACAACGCCCACCAGGTCGGCCACAGCAGCAGCAGCGCGCCGACCGGGCGGTCCATGCGCGTCAGCACCAGGTAGTCGCGCGCCTTGCCGCGCAGGCGCGGCGGCAGGCGCGCCAGCAGCGCGTCGAGCACGCGCGCGGCGCGGGTGGAGCTGTCCTCGGGGCGCGTGGCGCGCGGGCGCACGCTCGCGCGCCGCGGTCGGATGGGGGGAGCCATGTGCGCAAGTGTAGCCGGCGCGCGCCTGCGGCGGCCAAGCACGAAATCGCACTGCGCGCCATGCCGGCGGTCAGGGCGCGCTTGCGCGGCTCCGCTAGAGTCGGGAGCCTGCGGAACCATTTGTCGCGGGAGGAACGCGCGTGAAAACCATCGGCCTGATCGGCGGCATGAGCTGGGAATCGACCGCGCTCTACTACCGCCACCTCAACCGGCGCGTCGCCGAGCGGCTCGGCGGCCTGCATTCGGCGCGCTGCATCGTCCACTCGCTGGACTTCGCCGAGATCGCCGCCATGCAGCGCGCCGGCGAGTGGGCGCGCGCCGGCGAAGTGCTGGCCGGGGCGGCACGCGCGCTCGAGGCGGCCGGCGCCGGCGTGCTCGGCATCGCCACCAACACCATGCACAAGGTCGCCGGTGCGGTCGAGGCGGCGGTGGACGTGCCGCTGCTGCACATCGCCGACGTCGCCGGCGCGGCGCTGCGCGCGGCCGGCATCGCCCGCACCGGTCTGCTCGGCACGCGCTTCACCATGGAGCAGGATTTCTACCGCGAGCGCCTCGCCCGCCACGGCATCGAGACGCTGGTGCCGGATGCCGAGGCGCGCGCCGAGGTCGACCGCGTGATCTTCGGCGAGCTGTGCCGCGGCGACATCCTCGAGGCGTCGCGCGCGCGCTACCGCGCCATCGTCGACGCGCTGGCCGCCGACGGCGCGCAGGGCGTGCTGCTCGGCTGCACCGAGATCTGCATGCTGATCGATGCCGGCGACGTCGCCCTGCCGCTGTTCGACACCACCGCGCTGCACGCGGATGCGCTGGTCGAGGCCGCGTTCGCGTAGACGGCCATCCGTCCGCAGTTGCTTTGTATACTTCCACCACATCGCCCATGGTGGTAGCGTCCGGCCGTCCGGCCGGATAAAGGCTGCGCGCAGCCGCGCCGGTCGCTTCGGCCTCACGCTCCACGGAGGGTGGCCATGCCGGCAAGAGGGTGGTGGCGGTTCGCGCGGTGGCTGTCGGTGGTCTATGCGCTGCTGCTGGTTCCGGCGGCGCTGCTTGCGCTCGGCCTGCTGGTCCTGGCGCGGCGCCAGGACATGGCCGAGTGGATGGCGCACGACCGCGGCGTGGTCGAATTGGCGCAACGCACCCTGCGCACGGCGACCTCGACCGCCAGCGGCGATGCCGCCTTCGTCGCCGCCGACGTCGGCGCCGCGCTGGCCGCGCGCACGCCTGCCGAGCTCGATCGCGCGGCCGTGCTGTTCGAGCGGCTGGCCCGCACGCGGCGTGTCTACGCCAAGCTGCGCCTGATCGACGCCGCCGGACGCGAAGTACTGCGCGTCGACCATCGCGACGGCCGCGTCTGGCGGGTGCCCGACGCCGAATTGCAGGACAAGGGCGAGCGCTATTTCGTGCGCGCCCTCGCCGCGTTGCCGGCGGGCACGACCTACGTGTCGGGGCTCGACGCCAATGTCGAGCACGGCGCCCTCGAGATTCCGATCCGGCCGATGTTCCGCATCGGCGTGCCGGTGTTCGGCGCGGACGGCGCGCGCAAGGGATCGCTGCTGATCAACGTCGAGGGCGACGCGCTGATCGAGCGTCTGCGCGACGATGCCGCCAAGGCGCATGGCGAACTGCGGCTGGTCGACGCGAACGGTCGCGTGGTGCTGGGCCCGACCGGCGCGGGCAGCTGGGGGTTCCTCGATCCGCGGCAGGCGCCGCAGCTCCTGGCCGCGGCGTCCCGCGGCGGGTGGCGCGCGCCGGCAGGCGAATCCGCGGGCCAGATTCGGTCGGGCGATGCGCTGGCCGTTTTCACCACCTTCGATCCCGACGCGGCGAACCCGGCGGCGCGAGGCGACGGCCGGCTCCATATCGTGGCGCTGCAGCGGCCGCCGGGGCTGGCGACGCTGCTGCTGACGCCGCGCCGCGGCCTGGCCGGCGCGCTGGTCGCCGCCGCGCTGCTTGGCCTCGCCGGGTGGATCACGCTGCTCTCGCAGCGCGCCGCGGCCGCGCGCGAACAGTTGCGCGACAGCGCCCGCCTGCAACGCGAGTTGTTCCGCCACTCCGGGCTGCTGATCACGGTGAAAGACCGCGAGGGCCGCATCGTCGAGGCCAACGAGGCGGTTGCGGCCAGCTTCGGCCGCACGGTGGAGGGGATGTACGGCAGGCGCCTGGACGACCTGCTGCTGCCGCAGGATGCCGCCCGCGTGATGGCGCACGACAGCGCGGTGATGGCCAGCGGGCGCGAAACCAGCTTCGAGGAGACCGTCGCGATGCCCGACGGCGAGCACACGTTCCTGGCGATCCGCTTCCCGGTGCGCAATGCCGACGGCGCCATCCGCGGCGTCGCCGCGGTGCGCGCCGACGTCACCGAACACGTGCAGCTCGAGCAGGCGCTGCGCCTGGCCAAGGCCGAGGCCGAGGCGGCGAACCTGACCAAGTCGGCCTTCCTCGCCAACATCAGCCATGAGCTGCGCACGCCGCTCAACACCATCATCGGCTTGAGCGAGCTGGTGGCGGAGGAACTCGCCGAGGGCGGCCACGCGGAGCTCGGCGAGCCGATGCTGCGGGTGGTCGACGCCGGTCGCCACCTGCTGGCGCTGATCAACGACATCCTCGACCTGTCGAAGATCGAGGCCGGCCGCGTCGAACTGCACCCGGAGCCGTGCCGCGTGCGCGATCTCGTCGACACCGTGGTCGGCACGGTGCAGCCGCTGGCCAAGGCCCACGGCAATCGCATCGACGTGCGTTTCGCCGCCGACCCCGGCGTGGTGTCGCTGGACAGCACGCGGGTCAAGCAGATCCTGTTCAACCTGCTGAGCAACGCCTGCAAGTTCACCCGCGACGGCCACGTTTCCGTCGCGGTCGACGTGAGCGGGACGACGCACGGCTCGCGCCTGGTCGTGGCCGTCGCCGACACCGGCATCGGCATCGCGCCGGAGCAGGTCGAACGCATCTTCGAACCATTCCGCCAGGCCGACCAGACGATCGCGCGGCGCTACGGCGGCACCGGCCTCGGCCTCAGCATCTGCCGCCAACTGTGCGGCCTGATGGGCGGCGACATCGAGGTCGCGAGCACGCCGGGCGCCGGCTCCGTGTTCACCGTGACCCTGCCGCTGGTCGACGGGCAGGCTGCGCGCGCGGCGGCGCCGGCCCCGGCTGCGCGCGCGCCGCATGCCGGCGACCTGATCGTGGTCGCCGACGACGATCCGAACGCGCTGCTGCTGGCGGTAACGACCCTCGAACGCGCGGGTTTCCGCGTGCAGCCGGCGCGCTCGGGCGCGGAGGCGCTGGCGGCGGTGCGCGAGGTCCGGCCCGCGCTGCTGGTGCTGGACATCCTGCTTGGCGACATGAGCGGCTGGGACGTGCTGGCGGCGCTGCGCGCCGACGCGGAATTCCGCGACGTGCCGGTGATCGTGTGCACGATCACCGACGCCGACCAGCGCGGGGTCTCGCTCGGCGTGGTCGAGCACCTGACCAAGCCGTTCGAGCGCGAGCGCCTGCTGGCGCTGGCGCGGCGGTTCGCGCAGCGCGTGGACGGTCCGCGCGCGATCGTGGCCGACGACGACCCGGATTTCCGCTACCAGATCGCCCGCCGCCTGCGCGCCGAGGGCTGGCAGGTGGACGAGGCCCGCGACGGCGTCGAGGCGCTGGCCGCGCTGCGCCACCGCCCCGCGGAACTGATGCTGCTCGACCTGATGATGCCGAACATGGACGGCATCGCCGTGCTGGAAACGATGCACGCCGATGCGCGCCTGCGCGACGTGCCCGTGATCCTGGTCAGCGCCGCCGAGCTCTCGCCGGACGTGGTGCGCATGCTGGACGGGCGCGCGACCGAGCTGATGCGCAAGAGCGGCGGCGACATCGAGGCCATGCTGGTGCGGGTGCGTTCGACCCTCGCCGCGCTGGGCGCGAGCCCGACCGGGGAGGGCGCGTGAACGCGACCGCGCTCTGCGTCGAGGACGACGACAACCATGCCTACCTGCTGGAGCGCCGACTCGGCCGCGACGGCATCGCGGTGTACCGCGTGGCGAGCGCCGAGGAAGGGCTGGATGCGCTCGCCGCGCGCGCATTCGACTTCGTCCTGCTCGACCTCAACCTGCCCGGCATGGACGGCTGGGCGTTCCTGGAACGGCTGCGGCGCGAGCCGCGCGCGCACGTGGCGCCGGTGATCGTGCTTTCCGCGCACGTGCTGAAGGACGAAGCCGAGCATGCGCTGGCGGCGGGCGCCGTCGCCTTCCTGCCCAAGCCGATCGACTTCGCGCGCTTGCGCCGCGTCATCGACGGCCTGCCCGCGGCGAGGCGGACCGTCGGCGAGCCTGCGCCATGAGCGATCCGCCGCGCATCCTGGTGGTCGACGACGACGACGGCGCGCGCTTCACGCTGCTGCGGCAGTTGCGCCACCTCGGCTACGCGCGCCTGGACGAGGCCCGCGACGGCTACGAGGCGCTGGCGCGGATCGAATCCGCCGCTCCCGACCTGGTGCTGCTGGACACGATGATGCCGGGCCTGGACGGCACCGAGGTGCTGCGCGCGCTGTACGAGGCGGAGCGTCTCCCGGACCTGCCCGTCGTCATGGTGTCGGCCAACGACGGCATGGACGTGGTGGTGCGCTGCATCGAGCTCGGCGCGGAGGACTACCTGACCAAGCCGGTCAATATCGCCCTGCTGCGCGCGCGCGTCGGCTCCGTGCTGGAGAAGCGCAGCTATCGCGAGAGCCAGCGCGCCTACCTGCGGCGCTTCGACGCGGAAACCGGACTGTTCAACCGAGCCGTCCTGCTCGAGCGGGTGCAGCAGATGCTGGCGCTGCGGCAGCGGTTCGGGCTCGCGGTGATGGTCATGGACGATCACGCCCAGGTGGTGGTCAGCGACGGCGAGGCGGGGGTCGCGCGCCGCCTGAACGCGCTCGAGGAGCGGGTGCGCGCACGCGACATGAACGTCGATACGGTCGCGCGGGTCGCGCCCGACACGCTGGCGCTGATCCTGCCGGCCGCGGATGGCGAATACCGCATCGCGGGCCAGCTCGAGCCGCTGGCGCACGGTGCGCGGTTGCATGCCGGAACGACTTCGCCGGGCGCGACGGGGCGCTGGTCGGTCGGGCTGGCCTTCGCGCGCCCCGGGCCGGACGCCGCCGCCGCAGACCTGCTCGGCATGGCGCTGTCGGCCGCGCGCGAGGTGCCGGCGCAGGCGCGCAACCGGCTCAGCATCGTCACGCCGGGCATGCGTGAGTCGATGCGCGACGCGTTGCGCCTGCACGGCGAGCTCGAGCTGGCGCTGGCGCGCAACGAGTTCGTCCTGCATTTCCAGCCGATCTGCGACGTCGCCACCCTGCGGCCGGTCGGCGCGGAGATCCTGCTGCGCTGGGCGCACCCCGAGCACGGTCTGTGGACGCCGGGGCGGTTCCTGCATGCGGTCGAGCGTTCGCCGCTGATCCAGGCGATCGACGAGTGGGTGCTCGAGGAAACCTGCCGCATCCTGCGCGCGTGGAAGCCGTGGCTGCCGCGGGGATTCGCCCTGAGCGCCAACATGACCGCGGAGACGCTGGCGGCGGACGGGTTGCTGGCGCGCGTGGACGCGGCGCTGGAGCGCGACTGCGCCGAACACCTGCGCATCGAACTTACGGAAACCGTGATGATGCACGACATGCCCGCCTGCGTGGCCGCGATGGATCAACTGCGCGCGCGGGGGGTGAAGATCGCGCTGGACGACTTCGGCACCGGCTTCTCCTCGCTGAGCCACATCAACCAGATCCGTTGCGATGCGCTCAAGATCGACCGCAGCTTCGTCGCCCGCGTCGACGAGCATCCGCGCACCGGCAAGGTGCTGCGCGCCATGGTCGGTCTTGCCAAGTCGCTGGGCCTGATCGTGATCGCGGAGGGCGTCGAGCGCGAGCAGGAGCTGGCGGCGGTGCGCGCCGCGGGCTGCGACCTGGTGCAGGGCTACCTCACCGGACGGCCGATGCCCGCCGCCGAGCTGCGCGCGCTGCTCGCGCCCGCCGTTGCCGGCGGCTGAACCTCGCCGCGCGCGTCCGGCGCAGGCGCCGGCCTAGCGCGACAGGTCGATCGCGTAGGTGGCGCTGCCGTCGCCGTTGTCGTGCAGCAGGCGCACGCCGTCGAGCCCCGCGGCGCGCGCGGCGTCGGCCTTGCCGGCGGCGGAGACGAAGGTGACCGGTCCCGCCGTGTGCACGCGCGCGAAGCGCCACGGACGCGCCGGCACGTCCGCGCGGTGCAGGGTCCCGTGCGCGCGGATCCAGCCGATCAGCACGTCGCGATTGGTGTCCGGCGCGCTCAGCACGAGGTTCGCGCCGTCCAGGCCGGGGAAGCGGCCGCCGCCGGAGGCGCGGTAGTTGTTGGTCACCACCAGGAACGGCTGCGCCGGATCGAGCGGCTTGCCGCGCCAGCGCAGGTCGACGATGCGCTGCCCGGCCGGCCGCGTCACGTCGATCGCATAGTCGAGCTCGCCGAACAGCACGTCGAAGTTGTAGCTGGGCACGCGCGGGTCGATCAGCGCCTGCGCCTCCGGCCTTGCCGGATCGATGCGGTTGAAGCGCTCGGCGGACTTCTCCAGCCAGGCCTTCACGCCGGCGCCGTCCAGCTTCACCGCGGCCAGCGTGTTCGGGTAGAGGTAGAGGTCGGCGGCGCTGCGGATCGAGAGGTCGCCCGCGGCCACGTCGGTGTAGTCGCCGGGGCCGCCGAAGCCGGCCTTGAACGCGGACGCCGCCGCCAGCACCGGGATGCCCTTGAGGTCGGCGTGATCGCGCGCGATCCAGTCCTCGACGTAGGCGCGCGCGGACGCCGCCACCGCGGCCAGCGCGGAGACGTCGCCGACGTCGGCGAAGTAGGTGCTCATGCGGAAGTCGCTGCGGCCGATCGGCGTCTGCACGTAGGCGACGGTGGCCGCGTGCGCCGCCGCCACCAGCGGCGCGATCTCCGGATCGGGCGCGACGCAGGCGTTCTTCTGCGGGCAGACCGGGCGCACTTCGCTGTGCGTGGCGGCCTCGTCCACCACCCAGCGGCCGCCGCGGCGCAGCAGCGCCAGCCTGATCACGCCGAGGTCGCGGCCGAAGAAGCCGCCCATCACCGCCGGCACGCCGCGCACGAAGCCGCGCGCGTCGTCGACCCCGGGCATGTGCGCGAAGCGCGAGTGCGGGTCCGGATTGGGGAACACGTCGTGCGAGTGGCCGAGCAGGATCGCGTCGATCCCCGGCACGCCGGCGAGGTGCCAGTTGGCGTTCTCCATGTCGGCGACGTACGGCGCCGGATTGAGGCCGCCGTGCGAGATCGCCACCACCAGGTCGACGCCCTGCGCGCGCAGTTCGGGCACGTACCGCGCGGCCGCCTCGACCACGCCCTTCACCGTGACCTTGCCGGCGAGGTTGCGGCGGTCCCAGTCCATGATCGGCGGCGGCGCGAAGCCGACGATGCCGACCTTCAGCGGCACCGCGATCGCGCTGCCGTCCGGCGCGTAGGCGGTGAAGGTCTTCGCGATCACGCGCCAGGGCGCGTACAGCGGCCGGCCGTCCTTCGCGCCGAACACGTTGGACAGCACTAGCGGGAAGCGCGGGCCGGCGCAGCGCCGCGGCGCCACGCCGGGCACGTCCATCGGCGTGCCGGTGACCTGCGCGAGGAACGGCAGGCCGTAGTTGAACTCATGGTTGCCGATCGTGCCGCCGTCGTAGCCGAGCGCGTCCATCGCGCGGTAGATCGCCAGCTCCTGGTCGCAGCCGACCGGCTGCGCCAGCGCCTGGTAGTCGGCCAGCGCGGTGCCCTGGATGGTGTCGCCGTCGTCGAACAGCAGGGTGTTCGGAAACTGCGCGCGCGCCTGGCGGATCAGCGTGGCGACGCGTTCGAAGCCGAGCGTGGGGTCGTCCTGCAGCCGGTAGTAGTCGTAGCTGCGCACGTTCGCGTGCAGATCGGTGGTTTCGAGGATCGCCACGTCCGCGCGCGTGCCGTCGGGTACCCGGGGCGGCCTGGCCGCAGGCTGCGCGCAGCCGGCCAGCAGGGTGGCCGCGGTCAGCGCGACGGCGGGAATGCGTACGTGCATGGTGCGGCTCCTCGGCGAACGGCCCACGCTAGCAGAATCCGCCGGCGCGGACGTGACTGCCGGAGGTCATCTCGTCGCGACGGGGACGGCGCGCTACCCTGCCGCGTCGATTCGAGGGAGATCCGCCGTGATCCGCGTCCCGTCCGCCCTGCGCCGCGCGCTGCCCGGCGCCGCCGTCCTGCTGCTGGCCGCCTGCGCCGGCGCGCCGTCCGTCCCCACGTCCGCCGCGCGCGCGGCCATCGACGTGCCCGCGATCCAGCGCCCCGCCGGCGAGAGCAGCGCGTGGTGGTTCCGCGCCGGCGCCGCGGCGGCCGCCGCCAGCGCGATCGGCGCGCAGCCGCAGGCGAAGAACGTGATCGTGTTCCTCGGCGACGGCATGAGCATCCCCACCATCGCCGCCGCGCACGTGTTCGCCGGCCAGCGCAAGGGCGTCGACGGCGAAAGTTATCGGTTGAGCTTCGAGCGTTTTCCGTTCACCGCGCTCAGCCGCACTTACGAGACCAACATGCAGACGCCGGACTCCGCCGGCACCATGACCGCGATCATGACCGGCGTGAAGACCCAGGCCGGCTTCATCGGCGTCGGCCAGGCCGCGCATCGCGACGACTGCGCTTCGGCGCGCGGCCAGGCGCTGGTGACGGCGCTGGAGCTGGCCAAGCTGGCCGGGCAGTCGGTCGGCGCGATCACCACCACGCGCATCACCCACGCCACGCCGGCGGCGACCTACGGCCACCTGCCCGAGCGCAACTGGGAAGTCGATGCCGAGATGACGAAGGAAGCGCGCGCCGCCGGCTGCGAGGACTTCGCCGCGCAATTGGTCGACTTTCCGATCGGCGACGGCCTGAACGTGGCGATGGGCGGCGGCCGCACCGAGTTCATGCCGGCGGGCGCGCGCGATCCCGAATATCCCGGCAAGGCCGGCCGGCGCCTCGACGGGCGCGACCTGGTCGCCGAATGGTCGAGGAAGCCCGCCAGCGCCTACGTCTGGAACGCGAAGCAGCTCGCCGCGCTCGACTACGCGCGCGTCGACCACCTGCTCGGCCTGTTCGAGCCCTCGCACATGCGCTACGAGCACGAGCGGCCCAAGGATCCCGCCGGCGAGCCCAGCCTGGCCGAGATGACGCGCGCCGCGCTGCGCGTGCTGCAGAAGAACCCGCACGGCTATTTCCTGATGGTGGAAGGCGGGCGCATCGACCACGCGCTGCACGCCGGCAATGCGTTTCGCGCGCTGGACGAGACCGTCGCCTTCGCCGACGCGGTGCAGGCGGCGGTCGAGGCGACCTCGGCCGACGACACGCTGATCGTCGTCACCGCCGACCACAGCCACACCATGACCTTCGCCGGCTATCCGGCGCGCGGCAACCCGATCCTCGGCCTGGTGCGCGGCCCCACCGACAGCTACGACGAGGAAGGCGGCGCCGGCCTGACGCGCGACGCCATGGGCCTGCCGTACACCACGCTCGGCTTCGCCTCCGGTCCCGGCTATCTCGGCGCCACCGACCGCCAGCCGGAAGGGCCCAAGCACTTCCCGCACGAGTACAAGACCGCGCAGGGCATCCGCGACGGCCGCCCGGATCTGGCCAAGGTCGACACCGCCGATCCCGACTACCTGCAGGAAGCCACCCATCCGATGCAATCGGAAACGCACGGCGGCGAGGACGTGGCGATCTTCGCGCGCGGCCCCGGCGCGGCGGCGTTCCACGGCGAACTGGAGCAGAACGCGATCTTCCACGTGATCGCGCAGCACGATCCGGCGATCCGCGGCGCGCTGTGCCGGCTCGGCAGTTGCGATGCCGACGGCGTGCCGGTGGATCAGCCGAGCTACGCGGCGCTGCTCGAGGCGGCGGGAAAATAGCCTTGTAGCGCGCGCTTTGCGCGCGTCCCGGCTCGGGACGCGCCGTTCGTGCGCGGAGCGCGCGCCGCGCGACCCCGGTTTCGCAGCGTGCACCCCGCGCACGAATCGCGGCCGCGTCGCGCCGCTGCAAGAGGAACGTCGGCAAGCCCCCTGTCCGATGGGGGATGCGCCGCGCGCGCCTGCCGCTATCATCGGCGCTTTCATGTCCGGGGGAGGGCTCATGGGACTGTTCGCGCAACTCACGCGGCACAAGACGGTCGAGCAGTTGCAGTCCGAGGCCGGCGCGCGCGGGGATTTCCGCCGCGTGCTCGGCCTGTGGCAGCTCACCGCGATCGGCATCGGCGGCATCATCGGCGTCGGCGTGTTCGTGCTGGCCGGGCAGCAGGCCGCGGTGAACGCCGGGCCGGCGGTGGTACTGAGCTTCCTGATCGCCGGCGCCGCCGGCGCCGCGGCCGCGCTGTGCTACGCCGAGTTCGCCGGCATGATCCCGGTCACCGGCAGCGCCTACACCTACGGCTACGCGGTGCTCGGCGAGCTGGTCGCCTGGCTGATCGGCTGGGACCTGCTGCTGGAGTACGCGCTGATCGTCGCCGCGGTGGCGAGCGGCTGGGCGGGCTACCTGATCAGCCTGCTCGGCGCGTTCGGCATCCATCTGCCGGCCTGGGCGCAAGGCGCGCCGGGCACCGGCGAAGGCCACGTGGTCAACCTGGTCGCCGCGCTGGTGGCGCTGGCGGTGGCGGTGCTGCTGACCGTGCGCACCGAGTGGGGCGCGCGCTTCAACACGACGATCGTGGCGATCAAGGTGATCGGCGTGGCGCTGGTGATCGGCGTCGGCGTGTTCTACATCGATCCGGCGAACTGGCACCCGTTCGTGCCCGCGCGCATCGTCGACGCGCAGGGCGTCGGCCACTACGGCTGGATGGGCGTGCTGGGCGCGGCCAGCGTGGTGTTCTTCGCGGTGTTCGGCTACGACACGCTGACGACCGCGGCCGAGGAAGCGAAAAACCCGCAGCGCGACCTGCCGCGCGCGGTGCTGCTGTCGCTGGGCGTGTCGATGACGCTGTATATCGCGATCGCGCTGGTGCTGACCGGCATCGTGCACTACAGCTCGCTGAACAACGACGCGCCGGTGGCGAATGCGTTCCAGGCGCTCGGCCTGCGCTGGGTCGGCGCGGCGATCGCGGCGGCGGCGGTGGCCGGCATCATCAGCGTGGTGTTCGCGTTCATGCTGGCGGCGGCGCGCATCTGGTTCGCGCTGGCGCGCGACGGCCTGCTGCCGGCGTGGTTCGCCAAGGTGCACCCGCGCTACGGCACGCCGTACCGGCCGACCCTGCTGCTCGGCGCGGCAACCGCGCTGGCCGCCGGCTTCCTGCCGATCGGCGAACTGGCCGAGCTGGTCAACATCGGCACGCTGAGCGCGTTCATCGTGATCTGCGGTTCGGTCATCGTGCTGCGCCGGCGCCGCCCGGAGCTGCCGCGCGCGTTCCGCACGCCGTGGGTGCCGCTGGTGCCGCTGCTCGGCATCGGCTTCTCGATCGCGCTGATCTACGGCTTGCCGTGGATCACCTACGAGCGCTTCGTGATCTGGATGGCGGTCGGCCTGGTGATCTATTTCGGCTACGGCATCCGCCGCAGCCGGCTGGCCCGCGAAGGCGCGTAGGGCGGGAGCGGCTTCGGCCGCGACCGCCGTCCGGAGGGTGCGGGAGCGGGGCTGAAACCCCTCACGCAGGGTCCGCTACGCCGGCTGGACGGGCTCCGCGCCGGCGGTCTCGACGCGGTCGCGGCCGTTGCGCTTGGCCTGGCGCAGCGCCGTGTCGGCCGTGGCGAGCAGCTCGTGCAGGGTCTGTTCGGGATGCTGCGCGGCCACGCCGATGCTGACCGTGAGCACGTCGTCGGGCAGGCGGATGCCGTGCATCGCGTGGCGGATGCGTTCGGCCACCGCGACCGCCTCGTCCTGGGCCAGGCCCGGCAGCAGCACCGCGAACTCCTCGCCGCCGACGCGTCCGATCAGGTCCAGCGGGCGCAGATGGTGACGCAGGACGTCGGCCAGCGCGACCAGGGTCTGGTCGCCCAGTGCGTGTCCGTGGCGGTCGTTGATCTGCTTGAAGTGGTCGGCGTCGAGGTACAGCGCGCACACCGGCACGCCCTGGCGTGCGCTGTGCGCGAGGCGCGCGGCGGCCAGTTCGAGGAAGCGGTTGCGCGCGAGCAGGCCGGTCAGGTCGTCGCTGTAGGCGCGTTCGCGCAGTTGCTGCTCGAGCCGGAAGTGCTTGTGCAGGATGTCGTCCATCAGGCCGTGCACGATCACCGCGGCGACCAGGGTCACGCTCATGTACAGCAGGTACTGGGCCGGCAGCGTGGACAGCGTCGGTTCCGCCAGCAGCAGCGGCAGCGGGCCGAGCGCGCAGAGCGTCATCGCCAGGATGAAATCCCAGCGCCACAGCCACACCACGCTGCTCGCCAGCGGCACGATCACGTAGGCCGGCAGCACCCATTGCGCGCCCTGCGCATGCTGGTAGCCGTTCAGGCCGATGCCGACCTCGAGCACGAAGGTGGCCGCCAGCGCGAGCAGGCAGAGCCGGTGCGGATCCGAGGTCAGGAAGGCCCGCCAGACCAGCGCGGCGAGCGGCAGCAGCGGCAGCGCGCGCAGCACCAGCGGCACCCCGCTGCTGCCGACCAGTTCGCCGCACGCAGTCAGCGCGAAGTAGGCGACCGTGCCGGTCAGCAGCAGCAGGCGCACGGTCGTGCCCGTGTGCTGGCCGAGGTAGTGCGTGAAGGCGTGCCGCTCGCTCGGATGCGAGCCCGGCAGCAGCGGCAGCTCCGCCGGTGCGGGGCGCGTGGGGATTTCGGTGGTCATGCGGAGGCCAATGGCTTTATTCCGGGGCGGAGCACACGCAAGACCCGGGCCAATCGCCCGGGGCGTTGCAATTGTTCAAGCACCGGCGTCGCAGGCGGCGAGACGGCGCCGGCCCAGGCTTGCGTCGCGCAGGCCGCCGCCGGGGCCGCGGAGCTCCTCGTCAGAACGCCGCGCCGCCCTTCCTTCACGCACGCCCCGGCGCGGCCTGCGCGTCCCCGACGCGAGCCGGCCGGGGGCCGCTCCTTCCTCGCGGGCCTGATCCGGGCCATTGCCACCTCCGTGGGGCGCCGCGCCTCCTGCGGGAGGCCTGTGAAGCCTATCTTGATCGCGTCCGCGCGGGCGCGCGAGCGGCGCATCCCGTGACCTTTGGGGCACCGGCGCGGCCGCCGCCGCTGCTAGCATCGCGGGCCAGCCCGGCGCCGCGGGGAATCCGGCGCCGCCACCCGACCGCCACTCCCGGGAACGCCATGAACGCCACGTCGCCGTGCGCCCTGTTGTCCGTCCTGCTCGCCGCCGCCGCTGCCGGCGCGCCCCTCGCGCATGCCGCCGTGCCGGCGCCGGCCGATACGCCCTATCCGGGCACGATCGAGCTGGCCGTGGACGCTACCGACACCGCGCGGCGCATTTTCCGCGTGCGCGAGCAGATCCCGGTGCAGGCGGGCCCGCTGACCCTGCTGTACCCGCAGTGGATCCCCGGCAACCATTCGCCGACCGGCCCGCTGGACAAGCTCGCCGGCCTGACCGTCAACGCCGACGGCAAGCCGCTGGCGTGGACGCGCGACCCGCTCGACGTGTACGCCTTCCACGTCGAAGTGCCGCAGGGCGTCACCGCGCTGACCGTCGAGTTCCAGTTCCTGTCGCCGCAGGAGCGCGGCCAGGGCCGCGTGGTGATGACCCCGGACATGCTCAACCTGCAGTGGAATGCGGTGGCGCTGTATCCGGCCGGCCACGACGCCCGCCTGATCACGGTCGCGCCCAGCGTGACGCTGCCGCAAGGCTGGCAGTTCGGCAGCGCGCTGGAAGTGGCCGCGCAGGACGGCGCCAGCACGAGCTTCAAGCCGGTGCCGTTCGCCACCCTGGTCGATTCGCCGATGTTCGCCGGCCGCTACTTCAAGCGCGTCGACCTCGATCCCGGCGCCAAGGTGCCGGTGCATCTGAACGTCGTCGCCGACGCGCCGGAGAATCTCGCGATCAAGCCCGACCAGCTCGCCATCCACCGCGCGCTGGTGCAGCAGGCCTACAAGCTGTACGGCGCGCACCACTACGACCACTACGACTTCCTGCTGGCGCTGTCCGACAACCTGAGCGGCATCGGCCTCGAGCACCACCGCTCCAGCGAGAACGGCGTCGGCCCCGACTACTTCACCGACTGGGCGAAGAGCACGCCGGAGCGCGACCTGCTTGCGCACGAGTACACGCACTCCTGGAACGGCAAGTTCCGCCGCCCGGCCGACCTCACCACGCCCAACTTCAACGTGCCGATGCAGGACAGCCTGCTGTGGGTGTACGAGGGCCAGACCCAGTACTGGGGTTACGTGCTGGCCGCACGCTCCGGCCTGTGGACGGCCGAGCAGACCCGCGACGCGCTGGCCAGCGTCGCCGCCACCTACGCCGACAACCGCCCCGGCTTCGACTGGCGCAACGTGCAGGACACCACCAACGACCCGATCATCGCCATGCGGCGGCCGCTGCCATTCCGCAACTACCAGATGAGCGAGGACTACTACAGCGCCGGCCAGCTGATCTGGCTGGCGGTGGACAGCGAGCTGCGCGAGCTGACCCGCGACAGGCGCTCGCTGGACGACTTCGCGCGCGCGTTCTTCGGCGTCGACAACGGCGCCTGGACGACGAAGACCTACACCTTCGACGACGTGGTCGCCACGCTGAACGCGCTCGCGCCGCACGACTGGGCGACGTTCCTGCGCCAGCGCCTCGACGCGCACGCGCCGCCGCTGGACGGCCTCGCCCGCGCCGGCTGGAAGCTGGTCTACACCGATGCGCCCAGCGCGATGACGAAAGGTTACGAGGCCGAGCGCAAGGTCGCCGACTTCACCTACTCGCTGGGCCTGGTGATCGCGAGCAAGGACGCCAGGCTGGTCGACGTGCGCTGGAACGGGCCGGCGTTCAAGGCCGGCGTGCCGTCCGGGGCCACGCTGGTAGCGGTCAACGGCCGCGAGTACAAGCCGGAGCGCCTGCAGGACGCGATCACCGCCGCCAAGGCGGACAAGGCGCCGATCGCGCTGCTGATCAAGAGCGCCGATGCCTACCGCACGGTCGAGGTGGACTACCACGGCGGCCTGAAGTACCCGCACCTCGAGCGCGTCCCCGGCACGCCGGACCGCCTCTCGGCGATCCTCGCGCCGCGGCGCTGAGGGCGCCGGCCCGCCCGCCGCCCGGACGGGCGGCCGGCGGGCCGTGTCGATCCCGCCACGCAAGTTCACAAGCGTGAACGCCGCGCTGGCGCCAAGATTGCTCCCCCACGGGCAGGCCCGCACGCAAAGCGGGCGACAAGGGGGGTATGCCATGGGTTCGCTCCATCACGGCACCATCGCCGCGCAGGATCCACGCAATCTGGCCCCGCGCGTGCGCGCGCTGCGCTGGCGCTCCGCCAGCGGTCGCGGACTGCGCGATCTCGCCATCGACCTCGAGGACGGTTCCAGCATCGGCCTGCTCGACGCCGACGTGCTCGCCGCCTGCGCCTACCGCGACGACGGCGGCGAGGACACGGACAACGTGCGCGCGCTGTCCGAGCGCCTCGGCATCCGCGGCTCGCGCGACGAGCTGTGCCGCACGCTGCACGGCCTGCTGCGCCTGGCGGCCGAACAGGCTTCCTGAGCGGCGCCGGCCGCTGAACGCCGCCCGGCGCGTCCGCGCCGGGTAGCGCGGGCGCGGCTGCGTCCGGCCGGCGCGCGACCTCCGGCCGCGCTGCGGGCGCCGGCAGAAAGCGCCCCGAAAGGGTCTGTCGCGCATGCTGGGCGCCCCCTTCGAGCGGCGACCGGCAGTGACCCATACGCGCATCAAGCAGGCCGACTTCTTCCTGCACGGCAGTCGCGCCGGCGTGCTGCTGGTGCACGGACTGACCGGCACGCCGGCGGAGATGCGCTTCGTCGGCAAGGGCCTGCACCGCGCCGGCTTCACCGTGCACGGCATGCAGCTCGCCGGCCATTGCGGCGACGAGGCCGACCTGCTGCGCACCGGCTGGCGCGACTGGTACCGCAGCGTCGGCGAGGCCGCCGACCGCCTGCGCGAGCAGGTCGACCACCTGTTCGTCGCCGGCCTGTCGATGGGCGCGGTGCTGGCGCTGAAGCTGGCCGCCGACCGCCCGCACGAGATCGACGGCGTGGCCGCCTACGGTGCCACCTTCCGCTACGACGGCTGGTCGATCCCGCCGATCGCGCGGCTGTCGTTCCTGCTGCCGCTGGTGACCCGGCTCGGCCTCGGCCGCGGCCAGCGCTTCATGGAGAGCTTCCCCTACGGCATCAAGGACGAGCGCATCCGCCAGCGCATCGCCGGCAGCATGCTCGCCGGCGACAGTGCCGCCGCCGGGCTGCCGGGCAACCCGTGGCCGTCGCTGGCGGAGTTCTACCAGCTCGCCTCGCGCATGCGCCGCGAGCTCGGCCGCGTGCGCGCGCCGTGCCTGGTGATGCACGCCGCCGAGGACGACGTCGCCAGCGTCGGCAACGCGCACCTGGTCGCGCGCGGCGTGCGCGGCCCGGTCGAGACCGTGCTGCTCGACGACAGCTACCACATGATCACCGTCGACCAGCAGCGCGACCGCGTGATCGCCTGCTCGGCGGACTTCTTCGGGCGCATCGTGTCCGGCGCTGCGCAGCGCACCGCGCCGGCGACATGAACCTGACCGAGGCCGCGTTCGGCGCAGCGGTCGAGGACGAACCACCCGACCTCGCCGGCCTGCCGCCGCTCGGCAACGTGCTGGAGCCGCCGGGACTGCTGCGCGCATTCCTGATGCACCCGCCGCGGGACTTCGCCGCGTTCATCACCTGCATCGGCGCGCCGGCGTTCCGCGCCCGCTTCGACCTGCTGACCACCGCCGACGCGGCTACGCGCCGCCGGATCGGCCGCCTGCCGCTGTACGCGCGCTGGAAGGGCGCGCTGCACCCGCGCACCTGCTTCGTCGGCACCACCGTCTCCGAGTACGCGCCGCTGCCGCGCGGGCGCGACGCCGCCGCCGCGGTCGCCGCGCTGCTGCAGGCGCACGCGCCGGCGCAGCCGTTGCTGATCGTCAAGGACATCCCGCAGGACTCGCCGCTGCTGGACGCCGTCGACAACCGCCGCGCCGCGGACTTCGCCGAAGCCTGCGCCAACGCCGGCTGCGTGCTGGTCGCGGGCCAGGCGCTGGCCTACGTGCCGATCGACTTCGCCGATGCCGACGCGTTCCTCGCGCGCCTGTCGCACGCGCGCCGCCGCGACATCCGCCGCAAGCTGCGCGCGCGCGTGGCGCTGCAGATCGAGACGTTGCCCACCGGCGCCGACTGCTTCCACGATGCGCGCGTGCTGGAGCACTACTACACGCTGTACCTCGCCGTGTACCGGCAGAGCGATCTGCACTTCGACCTGCTGACGCCGGCGTTCTTCCAGGCCGTGCTGCAGGACGCCGGCAGCGGCGGCGTGGTGTTCGCCTACCGGCACGCCGGCGAACTGATCGGCTGGAACCTCTGCTACGCGCACGCCGGCATGCTGATCGACAAGTACGTCGGCTTCGCCTACCCGCAAGCGCGCGCGCACAACCTGTACGCGGTGAGCTGGATGCAAAACATCGAGTACGCGCGGGCGCGCGGCCTGCGCCACTACGTGGCCGGCTGGACCGATCCCGAGGTCAAGGCGGCGCTGGGCGCGCGCTTCACCTTCACCCGCCACGCGGTGTACGCGCGCAGCCGCGTGCTGCGCGCGCTGCTGCGCTGCTGCGCCGGGCGCTTCGAGCGCGACCGCGCCTGGTTCGAGGGCCGCGCCGGTGCGCACGCCGCTGGTCCTTGATTTCGACGCCTCGGCCGGACCCGTGCCGGGCGCGACGACGCTGGCGTTGGGCGACTGGCAGGAAGCCGTCCGCTACGGCTGCGGCCGGCGCACGTTCGCGCGCCTGCGCGCGCACCTCGCCGCACGGCTGCCCGCCGCGCACGGCACCGCGCTGCTCGGCAGCGGCGATTTCCACCACGTCAGCCTGCTGCTGATCGAGCGCTGCGCCGCGCGCGGCCCGCTCGAGGTGGTGGTGTTCGACAACCATCCCGACAACATGCGCTTCCCGTTCGGCGTGCACTGCGGCTCGTGGGTGCGCGGGGTGACGCGCCTGGCGCACGTCGCGCACGTGCACGTGGTCGGCATCACCTCGGCCGACGTCGGCCCCGCGCAGAGCTGGCAGAACCGGCTGGCGCCGCTGTACGCGGGCCGGCTGACCTACTGGTGCATCGGCGCCGACACGCGCTGGGCGGCCCGGCTCGGCCTCGGCCGCGCGGTGCGCCGCTACGACGACGCGGCGTCGATGCTGGAAGCGTTCGGCACCGCGCTGCGCGGCCGCGGGCCGCTGTACGTGTCGATCGACAAGGACGTGTTCGCCGCCGAAGTCGCGCGCACCAACTGGGACCAGGGCGTGCTGCGCGAGGCCGACGCCCTGGACGCGCTGCGCGGCCTCGCCGGGCGCATCGTCGGCAGCGACATCACCGGCGAGGTTTCCGCCTACCGCTACCGCACGCGCTGGAAACGCTGGCTGAGCGCGCTGGACGCGCAGCCCGCGATCGACCCCGCGCAGCTCGCCGCCTGGCAGGCGCAGCAGCATGCGCTGAACACGCGGCTGCTGGCCGCGCTCGCGTAGCGCGCTTCGCTTTCCCGCGGAAGAGGACGCTGCCGCAGCGGCGCTGCCGTCGGCTCCGCGCACGTCGTCGCGGCGTCGCACGGGCGTGCGGTGCCGGCGATGGTGTGCGGTCGGGTGGCGTGCGCTGCACGCATGTCCGTGCCGTCATCGTGCGCGCAGCGCACGCTACGGACGCAATGCCGCTTCGAGTTCCGCGCAGATGCGCGCAAAACCGGGCTCGTCCAGCCACGGGCTGTTCGACACGGTCAGCATGCGCGCGGCGAGGTCGCGCGCGTTCGGCACCGCCTGTGCGGGCACGATGCCGGCGAGGCGCGGATAGTCGGGCAGGGCGTGGATGAACAGTTGGCTGACGCCGAGCCCCGCGCCCCACAGCCGCGCCAGCGCCGCATCGCGCGCGCGCGCGTCGGGCATCAGCAGCATCAGGAACGGCCAGGTGCCGGCGCCGCGGCCGGCATCGTCGAGCACGCGCACGCCCGGCAGCGCGGCGAGGCGCGCACGGCGCGCGGCGGCGCGTTCGGCGGCCGCGTCGAGGAATGCCGGCAGGCGCGCGATCGCGCGCGCGCCGACGCCCTGCCGCCACGCGCCGACGCGGTGCAGCGGGATATGCGGGCCGAGCGCGTCGCCGACCGCGGCGATCGCATCGCCGCGGCGCAGCGCGCGGCGCAGCGGCATGCCGTAGGCGTAGCGCAGCACGCGCGGCCGGTATAGCGCGTGGTAGCCGAGCAGCTCCAGCGAACGACGCAGCTCCCAGCCGAAGCGCCGCGGCAGCCGCGCGGCTTCCCCGGCGAGCGCGCGCCGCATCGCGGCGTCGCGCGCGACCAGCAGGCCGCCCTCGTACAGCGTCAGCCCCTTGCCGACCGCGAGGCTGAAGAAGCCGGCGTCGCCGCGCAGGCCGACCGAAGCGCCGCCGGCGCGCGCGCCCAGCGCCTGCGCGGCGTCCTCGACCACGAACGCGCCGACGCGCCGCGCGGCGGCGAGCGCGGCGTCGACGTCGGCGACGCGACCGCCGAGATGGGTCGGCACGACCGCGAGCGTATCGGTGCGGCAGGCGTCGGCGAGCGCGGCGGGGTCGAGGTCGAAGCCGCCGGGCGCGAGATCGCACAGGCGCACTTCCAGGCCGCAGTGCGCCACCGCCAGCGGCACCAGCGGGCAGGTGTAGGCGGGCACCACCACCGTGCGCCGCGCGCTCGTGCGGCGCAACGCGCGCAGCGCGATCACCAGCGCGGCGGTGCCGGAGCAGGCGACCAGGGCTGCGTCCACGCCGAGCCACGCGGCCGCGCGCGCATCCAGCGGCGCGCCCGCGCCCGGGAGAAGGTCGCGCAGGCGCGGCGGCAGGCCGGCAGTCGGCGGCACCTCGGCGCGCCGACGCATGGGTTCAGGCGCGCTCATCCGCGATTGCCGGAGCGCCTTCCGGCGCGGGGTCCGAGGCCAGGCAGAAGATGCCGGCGACGATCGCCACCGCGCCGAGCAGTTGCGCCGCGCCCAGGTGATCGCCGAACAGCGGCACCGACAGCGCCATCACGCTGATCACCTCGAGGTGCGAGGCGGCGAACGCCGGCCCGATCGGCGCATGCCTGAGCAGGGTCATCCAGGTGGCGAACGCGCCGAGGTAGCCGAGGACCGCGCCGTACACCCACGGCGCGCCCAGCACGCGCAGCAGCCAGGCCGGATCGGCGGCCAGCGGCGCCGCGTGCAGCGCGGCGAACTTGAAGCACACCTGCGAGAGCGTGTCGAAGCCCATCAGGGCGAGAAAGCCGAGGACGTAGAAACGGCGCACGCTCAGGCTCCCGCGCCGACCACGGCGACGCCGCCGGCGATCAGCAGGATGCCGGCGACGCGGCGTGCGCTGAGGCGCTCGCCGAACAGCAGGCGCCCGGCCAGCATCACCGCGACGATGTTGATCGAGCCGAGCAGCACGCCGGACGACAGCGGCACCAGCGACAGGAAAGCCAGCCAGACCACGAACTCCGCGACGAAGCAGCCGATTCCGAGCCACAGCGCGCGGCGCCCGGCCAGCGCGCGCCAGTGCGCCCGCCAGCCGCCGCCGGCGTCCGGCCCGCGGGCGGCGCTCTTGAAGGCGAGCTGGCCGACGGTGTCGATCACGATGTTGGCGAACCACAGGATCAGCGTGGTCGTGGGCATGGCGTGGCGGCGTGTGGAGATGCGGCGCGAGTATAGGCGCGCGCCCGCGCCGACCCCGAAACCTGCGCGAAAGGCGCGCGCGTGAAGCTGCCGATCGCCAGCCACTCCGGAGTTTCTCGATGAGCAGCGTGCAGGACACCATCTTCGAGATCATCGCGAAGGAGAGCGGGATCGACGCCGCGCGCATCACGCCCGACGCCACGCTGAAGGATCTCGAGATCCAGTCGCTCGACGCGATCCAGATCATTTTCGAGATCGAGGACCGCTTCAAGATCACCATGCCCGATCGCGATCCCAACTTCGACACCGAATCGGTGCGCGGCCTGGTCGAGGCGGTGGAGCGGTTGCTGGCGGAGAAGGTGCAACCGGCCTCGGGCGCGGCCTGACGCGCACGCCGGAGACGCTGCCGTGCGGCGCGTGGTCATTACCGGCATGGGCGCGATCAGCGCGCTCGGCCACGACGCCGCGGCGAACTGGCAGGCGATGCGCGAAGGCCGCGTCGGCATCGGCCCGCTCGCCGCGGTGCCGGCCGAGTCATTCCGCTCGAAGATCGCCGGCGAGGTGCGCGGCTTCGATCCCGCGGCGCACTTCAACGCCAAACGCCTGCCGCTGCTCGACCGCTTCACCCAGTTCGCCTTGGTCGCCGCGCGCGAGGCGATCGCGCAGTCCGGGCTCGATTTCCGCGCCGACGGCCTCGGTGAACGCAGTGCCGTGGTGGTCGGCACCGGCGTCGGCGGCGAGGGCACCCACGACGAACAAGCGCGCCGGCTGTACGCCGAGAACAATCCGCGCCTGCATCCGTTCTCGATCGTGCGGCTGATGACGAACGCGCCGGCCTCGCACCTCAGCATCGACTACGGCATCACCGGGCCCGCGTTCGCGGTGTCCAGCGCCTGCGCCTCGGCCAACCACGCGCTGGCGCAGGCGTTCCACATGGTGCGCTCGGGCATGGTCGACGCCGCGGTCGCCGGCGGCAGCGAGGCCTGCCTGACCGAAGGCACGCTGCGCGCGTGGGAGGCGATGCGCGTGCTCGCCGACGACGCCTGCCGGCCGTTCTCCAGGCAGCGCCGCGGCCTGGTGCTGGGCGAGGGCGCCGGCATGTTCGTGCTGGAGGATTACGCGCACGCGCGCCGCCGCGGCGCGGCGATCCTCGCCGAGTTCGCCGGCGCCGGCATGAGCGCCGATGCCGGCGACCTGGTGTTTCCCTCCGAGCACGGCGCCGCGCGCGCGATGCGCACGGCGCTGGACGAGGCAGGACTGGCGCCCGCGGACGTCGACTACATCAACGCCCACGGTACCGGCACGCCGGCCAACGATCCCACCGAGACCAAGGCGATCCGCCAGGTGTTCGGCGCGCATGCCGATGCGCTCGCGGTGTCCTCGACCAAGTCGATGCACGGCCACGCGCTGGGCGCGGCCGGCGCGATCGAACTCGTCGCCGCGATCGGCGCGCTGCGCGAAGGCGTGGTGCCGCCGACCGCCAGCTTCCTCGAGCCCGATCCCGCCTGCGACCTCGATTACGTGCCGAACGTCGCGCGCGAGCGCGCGGTGCGCGCCGTGCTGTCGAACTCCTTCGCGTTCGGCGGCCTCAACGCCGTGCTGGCGTTGAGGCGCGTGTCCTGAGGGCGCGGCCGGCGGGACGGAGTGCGGTGGGGCGATGGGTGGCAGGGCGGTGGGCTGAAGCCCACCCCGCACCATCGCCCTGCGTCCGCCTGCACGTCCCGCGCACGAGGCGTCGGCAGGGTGGGCTTCAGCCCACCAACGACCGCTTGGCGCGCGTCAGCAACTGGTCGAGCAGGGCGATGCCGAGGTCGATCTCCTCGGGCGTGATGTGCAGCGACGGCGCGAACGTGATCACGTTCTTGTAGTAGCCGCCGATGTCCAGCACCAGGCCGATGCGCTGGCCGCGATGTTCCAGTTCGCCGGCGAGGCCGATGTCGACCATGCGGTCGACCAGCTTCTTGTTCGGCGTGAAGCCGTCCGCCGCGCAGATCTCGGCGCGCAGCGCCAGGCCGAGGCCGTCGACGTCGCCGATTTCCGGATGGCGCTGCTGCAGGTCCTTCAGGCCGGCGAGGAAGTGCTTGCCCTTGGCCGTCACCATCGCCGCGTAGTCGGTCTCGGCCATCATCTTCATGGCTTCCAGGCCGACCGCGGTGCCGAGCGGATTGGCATTGAAGGTGGAGTGCGTCGAGCCCGGCGGGAACTGCTTCGGGTTGATCAATTCCTCGCGCGCCCAGATGCCGGACAGCGGGTTGAGGCCGTTGGTCAGCGCCTTGCCGAACACGATCACGTCCGGGTTGACGCCGAAGTGCTCGATCGCCCACAGCTTGCCGGTGCGGTAGAAGCCCATCTGGATCTCGTCGACCACCAGCAGGATGCCGTACTGATCGAGCACCTTCTTCAGGCCCTTGAAGTAGTTCATCGGCGGGACGACGTAGCCGCCGGTGCCCTGCAGCGGCTCGACGTAGAACGCGGCGTACTCGCACTCGCCGACCTTCGGGTCCCAGATGCCGTAGTACTCGGTCTCGAACAGGCGCGCGAACTCGCGCACCAGCTGTTCGCCATACTCCTCCTTGCTCATGCCCTTGGGGCCGCGGAAGTGGTACGGGAACGGCAGGAACATCGCGCGGTCGCCGAAGTGGCCGTAGCGGCGGCGGTAGCGGTAGCTGGAGGTGATCGACGAGGCGCCGAGCGTGCGGCCGTGGTAGCCGCCCTCGAAGGCGAACATCAGGCTCTTGCCGCCCTTGTAATTGCGCACCAGCTTGAGCGAATCCTCCACCGCCTGCGCGCCGCCGACGTTGAAGTGCACGCGGCCCGGCAGGCCGAACTTGCGCTCGGCGTCCTGCGCGATGGTGCGCGCCAGCTCGATCTTCTCCACGTGCAGGTACTGGCTGGCCACCTGCGGCAGGCGGTCGATCTGGCGCTTCAGCGCGGCGTTCAGGCGCGGGTTGGCGTAGCCGAAGTTGACCGCCGAGTACCACATCTGCAGGTCGAGGTAGGGCGTGCCCGCCGCGTCGTAGATGTAGCTGCCTTCGCAGCGGTCGAAGATCTTCGGCGGATCGCTGTAGTGCACGGTGTCGCCGAACGAGCAGTAGCGGGCCTCGTCGGCCAGCAGTTCGGCCTCGCGCGCGGAGGCGACATCGGCCGCTGCGGCCGGAAGGGTGGCATTACGCATGGTGGGCGGCGTCCTGCGGAAGGGGAGGAAGGCAGTCGGCGGAAAGCGTGCCGGCCGCCAGCGCCGGCAGCAGTTCCAGCGCGTCGGCGAAGCCGACGATCGGCACGTGCGGAATGCCGGCGTGCCGGCAGTGCTCGATCAGGCGGTGCTTGGCGAACACCAGGTCGGCCTCGCCGGCGGCGCAGAAGTCGGACGCGCCGTCGCCGATCAGCAGCACGCGCCGGTGCGTGTTGTGCGCGCGCACCGCGCCGGCGCACTTGCACATGCCGCTGGCCTTGCGGCAGTCCGCGTCGGCGTAGGGGAATTCGAGGCGCCAACTGCGCGCGCCGGTGGCGATCAGGCGGTTGGCCTGGATCGGCAGCGCGTCGAGGCCGTGGCGTGCGAGGATCGCGCGGATCGCGTAGTCGAGCCCGTCGCTGACGACGCGCACCGGCAGGCTCGCGCGGGTTGCCGCGGCGACGAACGCCGGGAACGCCGGGTCGATGCGCATCTCCCCGAGCTGCGCGTCGAGTTCCGCGCGGCTCATGTCGAGCAGGGCGACCTGCCCGGCCATGCACTCGCGCGAGCCGATGCGGCCGGCGCGCCAGGCGCGCTCGAGCTCCTCCCACTCCGGGCGCGCGTAGCGCTCGAGCAGGGCGTCGGTGATGTCCTCGACGGCGATGGTGCCGTCGAAGTCGCACAGGATGGTCCAGGGTGACACGCCGTTCTCCGCATTGGCGCCGGGCGCCGCAGCGGCACTAGAGCACCCGGCCCTTTCTGCCGGCTTACGCGCGACGGTGACGCGGGTCGCGGTTCAGCGCGGCGTCGGCGTCGCGTCGGGCAGGATGCGCACCAGCACGCGCTGGCCGATGCGCAAGCCGGGATCGCGCTGCAGGGCCAGCACGCAATCGACCGCGCGCGCGTCGCTGTCCTGCGCGGCGTCGTCGGCGAGGCGGCTCGGGCCGAACACCAGGCCGACGCGCAGCACCTGCGCCGGCACGACCGTCGCGCGCGGATCGTCGCCGTCGACGGTCACCTCGGCGCGCATGCCCGGATGCACCGCGGCGACGAACGCCTCGTTCAGCTCGGCGCGCACGATGCGCGGGCGATCGGGCAGCAGCTCGAACAGCGCCTGCGCGGATTGCGCGGACACCGTCGCGCCCGGCTGCACCGCGCGGCGCGCGATCCGGCCGGCGACCGGCGCGCGCAGCGTGCGCAGCGCCAGTGCCGCGCGCGCCGCGGCCAGCCGCGCGCGCGCCATCGCCACCGCGGCGTCCGCGGCGGCCTGCTGCGCGGCGAGTTCGGCATCCTCGGCGCGCGCCTCGTCGGCGGACTGGCCGGCGGCGGCGCCGGCCTGCGCCGCCTCGGCCAGGCGCTGCGCGCTGGCGTGCGCCAGCGGGCGCTTCGCCGCGAGCATGCGCGCGTTGGCTTGCGCCTCGGCCAGCGCCGCCTCGGCTTCGGCGGCGGCGTCCCGTGCGGCGCTGGCGTCGAGCAGCAGCAGCGGCTGCCCGCTCGCCACGCTCTGCCCTTCCTCGACCAGCACGCGCGCCACCACGCCGTCGGCGCGCGCCGCCAGGCGCAGCACGCCGCCCTCGACGTCGACCCAGCCGCGCGCCATCGCCGCATAGCGCGGCGCGGGCGGCGGCGCGTCCGTGCCGCGGCCGCAGCCGGCGAGCGCGAACGGCAGCAGGAGAGCCAGCGCAACGAAACGGGGATATGGATTCATGCGGTCGTGCCTTGTCGTGAGGCATGCGGCGCGGCGGGCGCGCGCAGGTCGGCGAGGATGCGGCCATCCTCCATCGTGACGATGCGGTCGGCGTGCGCGTGCAGGCGCGGGTCGTGGCTGACGCACAGCACCGCGGCGTCGTGGGTGCGCGCGACGCGGTGCAGGATGTCGATCACCGCGGCGCCGTTGACGCCGTCCAGCGCGCTGGTCGGCTCGTCGGCGAACAGCAGGCGCGGATGTTTCGCCACCGCGCGCGCGATCGCCACGCGCTGCTTCTCGCCGCCGGAAAGCTCCGCCGGGCGCAGGCGCAGGCGGTGGCCGAGGCCGACCTCGTGCAGCGCCGCGACCGCGCGCGCGCGCGCGACGTGCGCGTCGAGGCCGAGGTAGCCGAGCGGAAGCTGCACCTGCTCGAGCGCGGTCAGCGCCGGGAACAGGTTGAAGCCCTGGAACACGAAGCCGGTGTGGTGCAGGCGGAAGCGGTCCAGCGCGTGCGGGTCCAGCGCCCACAGATCCTCGCCCAACGCGCCCACGCGCCCGGCTTCCGGGCGCAGCAGGCCGCTCAGGATCGCCAGCAGCGTGCTCTTGCCGCAGCCGGACGGGCCGGAGATCAGGGTCAGCTCGCCGGCGCGCACGGCGAGGTCGAGCCCGTCCAGCACCGGCGTGCGCACGCGCCCGCTGACGAAGCCGCGCACCAGGCCGTGCGCTTCCAGGATCACGTCGTGGCGGCCGGATTCGCCCATGCTCATCTCAGCAACGTCGCCGGATCGGCACCGCGCAGCGCGCGCACCGCCATCAAGCCGGACACCAGCGCGATGCCCATCACCAGCGCGGCGCAGGCCAGCGCCTGCCACGCGCCGAACGCGACCGGCACGTCGGCGCGGCGCGCCAGCAGCGCCAGCGCCATCGCGGCGATGCCGCCCGCCAGCAGCCCGGCGCCGCCCACCCAGGCGGCCTGCTGCAGCACCACGCGGCGCAGGTCGCCGAAGCCGACGCCGAGCGCGTTCAGCGTCGCGTATTCGCGCACCGAGCCGGCCACCGCGCCCATCAGCGTCTGGCTGGTGATCACCGCGCCGACCACGAACACCAGCGCGGTCAGGAACACGAAGCCCAGCCCCGCGCCGGTCTCGAACATCCAGTAGGCGACCGCGCGCCGCGCGAACGCCTGCCGTGTCCACACGGCGAAGCCGGCGTGCGCGCCGATGCGCGCCAGCCGCGCGCGCACCACTTCAGCGCGCGCCGGGTCGCGCAGCGCGACGACGTAGTAGGCGACGCGGTCGGCGCCGCCCGCGTCGGCGTCGAGCGTGCGCGCGGTGTCCAGCGAGGCAACGATGTTGACGCCGCCGAGCGCGCGCAAACCCCGGGCGGTGCCGACGATGCGCACGCGCCGGCCGTTGAGGCGCGCGCTGGCGCCGACGTCGAGGCCGAGCTTGGGCAGGTCGGCGCGGTCGACGATCACCGCGCCGGGCGCGTCCAGCCGCGCGCGCAGCGCCGGCGGCAGCGCGCGCGCGAACGCCATGCCGTCGGCGCGCGTGTCGATGCCGGACACGAACACCGACACGGAGCCGCGCTCGGCCGGGCCGCGCCAGTCGGCGTCGACCCAGCGGAACGGCTCGACGCGCGCGACTTCCGGGTCCATGCGCAGGCGCATCTCGGTGTCGGGCGGGATCGGTCGGCCGAGGTCGATGGTCTGCGTGCCGGGGTAGCCGACCCAGAGGTCGCCGCCGGATTGGTCGATGTAGACGGCGGCGCTGCCGAAGATGCCCAGCAGCAGCGCCGCCTGCATCAGCAGCAGCAGGCCGGCGAACGCGACCGCCAGCGCCGCCGGCAGGAAGCGGCGCCATTCGTGCAGTAGCGTCTTGCGCGCCAGCGCGACCATCAGCGCGCGGCCACGGCGAGCGGCGGCGGCGCGCCGCCCAGCGCCTTGTACAGCGCGATGAAGGCGACCGCCTCGCGTGCGTGCGCATCGAGCGCGGCGGACTGCGCGTCGAGCGCGGCGATGCGCGCTTCGGCGCGCGCGATGCCGTCGGCGAGGCCGAGCCGGCGCAACGTCGCCGCGGCGTCGTCGGCGCGCCGCTGCGCCGCCAGCGCATCGTCGCCGCGCTGCGCCTGCGCGCGTGCGGCGTCCAGCGCGGCCAGCGCCGATTCCACCTCGGCAACGCCTTCGAGCACGGCCTCGCGGTAGGCGTCCTCGGCGGCGGCGAGCTGCGCGGAGCCGGCAGCCGCGCGCGCGCGGCGCGCGCCCCAGTCGAACAGCGGCATGTCGATCACCGGACCCGCCGAGAGCAGGCCGCGGGTGGCGCCGCTGCCGAGCCGCAGCGCCAGGGTCAGCGCGCCGGCCAGGCTGAGGCGCGGGTACAGGTCCGCGCGCGCCACGCCCAGCGCGCCGGCCGCCTGCAGCACCGCCTGTTCGGCGTGCCGGATCTCCGGGCGCGCGCGCAGCAGGTCGGCCGGCGCGGCGGCGAACGACGCCGCGCCGAGGCGTGGCGGCGGCGCCGGCTGCAGCCAGGCGGGATCGGGTTCGGCCTGGCCAAGCAGTACGGCGAGCTGCTGCGCGGCGACGGTCGCCGCCGCGCGCGGTTCCTCCTGCGCGGCCCGCGCCTGCGCGAGCTGCGCCTCGGCGCGCGCCGCGTCGGCGTCCGCGGCGAGCCGCAGCCGCACGCGCGTGCGCAGCAGCGCGACGCGCTGCCGC
>JAJFUF010000036.1 GCA_021372495.1 Lysobacteraceae bacterium | reverse complement strand
GCATTCGCGCGACTCGCTCCAGTTCCCTGGCGGCCATAGCGGCGTGGTACCACCCGATCCCATCCCGAACTCGGAAGTGAAACGCGCATGCGCCAATGGTAGTGTGGCTCAAGCCATGCAAGAGTAGGTCACCGCCAGGGATTCAATCCCCAAACGGCCGCCCCACGGGGCGGCCGTTTGCTTTTCCGATCGCGGCGGGCCTTGCGCCTACAGCGGACGACGGCGTAACGGAGCTTCAGCGCTGCGCCGCCATGCGCGCGAACGCATACCATGCAGGCCATGACTGCAGATCCCAGACACGTTCTGCGCCAGGTGTTCGGCTATGCCGATTTCCGCGGCGAGCAGCAGGCGATCGTCGAACACGTGACCGGCGGCGGCGACGCCCTGGTGCTGATGCCGACCGGCGGCGGCAAGTCGCTGTGCTACCAGATCCCGGCGCTGCTGCGCGCCGGCACCGCGGTGGTCGTCTCACCGCTGATCGCGTTGATGCAGGACCAGGTCGACGCGTTGCGCGAAGCCGGCGTGAACGCGGCCTACCTCAATTCGAGCCTCGACGCCGCGGCGGCGGCCGAGGTCGAGCGCGCCTTCCTGGCCGGCACGCTCGACCTGCTCTATGTCGCGCCGGAGCGCCTGCTGACGCCGCGTTTCCTCGACATGCTGGACCGCGTCGAGCTGGCCCTGTTCGCGATCGACGAGGCGCACTGTGTGTCGCAGTGGGGCCACGATTTCCGTCCCGAGTACCGGCAGCTGTCGCTGCTGTGCGAGCGCTTCCCGCGCATCCCGCGTATCGCCCTGACCGCGACCGCCGACGCGCCAACCCGCGACGAGATCGTGCGCTGCCTCGGCCTCGCCGGTGCGCGCCGCTTCGTCTCGAGCTTCGACCGTCCGAACATCCGCTACACGATCGCCGCCAAGGGCGGCGGCGACACGCGGCGCGGCCTGCTTGCGCTGGTCGAGGCGCACCCGGGCGAGGCGGGCATCGTCTACTGCCTGTCGCGCAGGAAGGTGGACGCCACCGCCGCCTGGCTGCAGGCGCGCGGCCACGCCGCGCTGCCGTATCACGCCGGCATGGATGCGGCCAGCCGCGCCGCCCACCAGACGCGCTTCCTGCGCGAGGAGGGCGTGGTGATGGTGGCGACGATCGCGTTCGGCATGGGCATCGACAAGCCCAACGTGCGCTTCGTCGCGCACCTCGACCTGCCGCGCAGCATCGAAGGCTACTATCAGGAAACCGGCCGCGCCGGCCGCGACGGGCTGCCCGCCGAAGCGTGGCTGGCCTACGGCCTCGGCGACGTCGTCACCCTGCGGCAAATGATCGAGGGTTCCGAGGCGGGCGAGGAGCGCAAGCGGCTGGAACGTCAGCGCCTGGAAGCGCTGCTCGGCTTCTGCGAATCGATCCGCTGCCGCCGCGAAACCCTGCTCGGCTACTTCGGCGAGAGCTACAGCGGCCCATGCGGCCGCTGCGACAACTGCATCGCGCCGCCGCAGACCTGGGACGGCACGCTGGCGGCGCAGCAGGCGCTATCGTGCGTGTACCGCACCGGGCAGCGTTTCGGCGCGGCGCACGTCGCCGACGTGCTGCTCGGCCGCGCCACCGACAAGGTGCGCCAGTTCGGCCACGACCGCCTCAGCACGTTCGGCATCGGCAGCGGCCTCGACGAGCGGCAGTGGCGCAGCGCGCTGCGCCAGCTGGTGGCGCGCGGGCTGCTGGCGGTCGACCTGGAAGGCTACGGCGCGCTGCGCCTGACCGCGGCCAGCCGTCCGGTGCTGAAGGGCGAGGAGCCGGTCAGCTTCCGCACCGACAGCGCGCCGCCGCCACGCGCCCGCCGCCGCGGCGACGGGCGCGTGGCGGCAGACCCGGCGGCGGCGGTCGATGCCGCGCTGTGGGAGGCGCTGCGGGCGAAGCGCCTGGCGCTGGCGCGTGCGCAGGGCGTGCCGCCCTACGTGATCTTCCACGACGCCACCCTGCAGGAGATCGCCGCGCGGCGTCCGCGCGACCTCGACGCGCTGGCCGGGATCGGCGGCGTCGGCGCGCGCAAGCTGGAGCGCTACGGCCAGGCGTTCGTCGACGTGGTGCGCGAGCACGCCGAGGCGTGAACGCGCGCTCGCGCGGGTTCAGTCCAGCGCGTAGCCGAACTGCTGGCGGAACTGGTCGGCGAATTCGGCGTAGGTGAAGCGCTGGTTCTGCGTGCCGGGATGCTCGACCTTCAGCGCACCCATCAGCGAGGCCATGCGCCCGCAGGTGGGCAGGTCGTAATCGCGCATCAGGCCGAAGATCAGGCCGGCGCGATAGGCGTCTCCGCAGCCGGTCGGGTCGGTGATGCGGCGCTCGTGCGCCGGCGGGATCTGGTGCGTGGCGCCGGCGGTGTGGATCACCGAGCCGCGCGGCCCCAGCGTGGTGATGTAGGCGCGCACCTTGCTCGCGATCTCGCGCTCGTTCCAGCCGGTGCGCTCCTGCAGCAGGTTGGACTCGTAGTCGTTGACCACGACGTAGTCGGCCTGCGCGATGAAGTTGCGGAACTCCTCGCTGCTGAACAGCGGCATCGCCTGGCCGGGATCGAAGATGAAGGGGATGCCGAGCTCGGCGAACTCGCTGGCGTTCTGCAGCATCGCCTCGCGGCCGTCCGGTGCGACGATGCCGAAGCTGACGCCGGCCACGTCGCGCACGTGATTCTCGAACGAGCGCATCATCGCGCCGGGATGGAAGGCGGTGATCTGGTTGTTGTCGAGGTCGGTGGTGACGAACGCCTGCGCGGTGTAGAGGTCGCTCAGCACCTTGACGTGGTCGAGGCGGATGCCGCACTGCTCGAACCAGCTGCGGTACGGGCCGAAATCCTGGCCCACGGTCGCCATCGGGATCGGCTCGCCGCCGAGCAGCTTGAGGTTGTAGGCGATGTTGCCGGCGCAGCCGCCGAACTCGCGGCGCATGCGCGGCACCAGGAACGACACGTTCAGGATGTGCACCTTGTCCGGCAGGATATGGTTCTGGAACTGGTCCTGGAACACCATGATGGTGTCGTAGGCCAGCGAGCCGCAGATCAGAGCAGACATGCCGTTCGGGTTCCCGGGGCGGTGATCGAGGTGGACGCGCCGGCGGGCAACCCGACCGCGGCGCGACGAGGGCGGGTCGCGCGGGGCGGATGCGCGTGCAGCGCGCGATCCTACCGTGTCGGCAACGCCAATTCGAGCCGGCCGCGCCGCGGCCGCCGCAAGCCGGCGGCTTGCCGGGGCGTTCCGCCGCTGCCGCAGGGGGCGCATCCCCAAGCGCGGCAAGGCTTTTTTAACGCGCACTCGCTTGCGTGCCGGAACAGCGCTGACTAGACTCACGCCCTTTACCCACCCCTCTTGCCGAGCTCGCCGCGCGCCATGTTCAAGCAGCTTCGGGGACTCTTCTCCAACGACATCTCCATCGACCTTGGCACCGCCAATACGCTGATCTACGTGCGCGGCCAGGGCATCGTCCTCAACGAGCCCTCGGTGGTGGCGTTGCGCCAGGACCGCGGTCCCGGCGGCTCGCGCAAGGTCGAGGCGGTGGGCAGCGGCGCCAAGCGCATGCTCGGCCGCACGCCGGGCTCGATCGTCACCATCCGGCCGATGAAGGACGGCGTGATCGCCGACTTCACCATGACCGAGGCGATGCTGCAGCACTTCATCCGCCAGGTGCACAAGTCGCGCATGCTGCGGCCGAGCCCGCGCGTGCTGGTGTGCGTGCCCTGCGGCTCGACCCAGGTCGAGCGCCGCGCGATCAAGGAATCCGCCGAGGGCGCCGGCGCCCGCGACGTGTTCCTGATCGAGGAGCCGATGGCGGCCGCGATCGGCGCCGGCATCCCGGTGCACGAGGCGCGCGGCTCGATGGTGCTGGACATCGGCGGCGGCACCTCCGAGGTGGCGGTGATCTCGCTGAACGGCATCGTCTACTCGCAGTCGGTGCGCATCGGCGGCGACCGCTTCGACGAGGCGATCACGAACTACGTGCGCCGCAACCACGGCACCCTGATCGGCGAGTCCACCGCCGAGCGCATCAAGCTCGAGGTCGGCTGCGCCTACCCGCAGAGCGAGGTCAAGGAGATCGAGGTGTCCGGCCGCAACCTCGCCGAGGGCGTGCCGCGCATGTTCACGATCAACTCCAACGAGGTGCTGGAGGCGCTGCACGAGCCGCTCAGCGGCATCGTCGCCGCGGTCAAGTCGGCGCTGGAGCAGACCCCGCCGGAGCTGTGCTCCGACGTTGCCGAGCGCGGCATCGTGCTGACCGGCGGCGGCGCGTTGCTGCGCGACCTCGACCGCCTGATCTCCGAGGAAACCGGCCTGCACGTGCAGGTCGCCGACGATCCGCTGACCTGCGTCGCGCGGGGCGGCGGCCGTGCGCTGGAGCTGATCGACCAGCACGGCAGCGACTTCTTCTCGGCCGAGTGAATCGCGCTCGGGCGCCCGGGCAGGCCCGATCGCGATGGCACGCAACGGCACGGCACCGCTGTTTTCCGACACCGCCGCAGGCACGCTGCGCCTGATCGGCTATCTCGCGCTCGCCTGCGTGCTGATGGTGGTCGACCAGCGCGGCGGCTGGCTGGCGCGGCTGCGCTACGCCGGCGCGCTGGCGGTCGAGCCGATCTACCGGCTGGCCGCACTGCCCGCCGGGCTGGTGCAGGACGCGCGCCTCGCGTTGGCCGAGCGCAGCGGGCTCACCGACGAGAACCGGCGCCTGCGCGAGGCGCTGCTGCTGGCGCAGGCGCGACTGAACCGCCTCGACGCGATCGCCGACCAGAACCAGCGCCTGAAGGAACTGCTCGACGTGCGCCACGTGCTCGGCATGAACGTGCAATTGGCGCGCCTGCTCGACATCGACCTCGACCCGTTCCGCCACCGCATCGTGCTCGATGCCGGCGCCCGCGACAGTGTCGCCGTCGGCCAGGTAGTGATCGACGCGCACGGCGTGATGGGCCAGGTGGTCGAGGTGCTGCCGCACATGGCGGTGGCGATGCTGATCACCGATCCCAACCACGCGCTGCCGGTGACGGTGGAGCGCACCGGCCTGCGCACGGTCGCCTACGGCACCGGCGCGATCGACCAGCTGAAGCTGCCGAACATCCCGCTGTCGGCGCGCGTGCAGGTCGGCGACAGGCTGGTCACTTCCGGGCTCGGCGGGCGCTTCCCGGCGGGTTTCCCGGTCGGCGAGATCGTGCAGATCGGCCCCGACCAGGCCGGCATGTTCGCGGTCGCGATCGCGCGCCCGGCGGCGGCGCTGGACCGCAGCGGCGAGGTGCTGCTGCTGCACGACCTGGCCGAGCCGGTCGGTCCGCCCGCGCCGGTGGCGCCGGTGGGGCCGCCGGCGCAGCTCGCGCCGGCCGCCGCGCCGGCCGCCGCGCCGGGAGCGCCGCGATGACCCGGCTGCGCGCCCAGTTTCTGTTGCTGGCGTCCAGCCTCGCCGCCGCGCTGCTGCTGACCCTGATGCCGCTGCCGGCGGCGCTGCTGCCGCTGAAGCCGTACTGGCCGGCGCTGGTGCTGATCTTCTGGTCGCTGGAGGCGCCGGAGCACGTCGGGCTCGGGCTGGCGTTCGCGGTCGGCCTGTTCGCCGACCTGCTGAACGGCGCGCTGCTCGGCGAGCAGGCGCTGCGCCTGACCGCGCTCACGTTCATCGCGCTGCGCTTCCGCGCGCGGCTGCGTTTCTTCCCGATGTGGCAGCAGGCGCTGGCGGTGCTGGCGCTGCTGCTGAACGATCGCGTGCTGCTGCTGATGGTGCGCGCCTTCGCCGGCGATCCGCTGCCGTCGGCGAACTACTGGCTGGAGCCGTTCTCCGGCACGCTGGTCTGGCCGTTCCTGTTCCTGTTGCTGGACGACCTGCGCGCCCGCCTGCGCGTGCACGAGACATGAGGCCGCGGCGCCGCCAGCGTACGGCGATCAAGGACGCCCGCGGCGAGGCCGCGCTGTTCCGGCGGCGCGCCCTCACCGGCTTCGCCCTGATCCTGATCGGCCTGCTGGTGCTGGCCGGGCGCTTCGTCTGGCTGCAGGTGCTGCACCACGACGAGTTCTCCACGCGCTCCGAGCAGAACCGCGTGCACGTGGTGCACCTGCCGCCGGCGCGCGGCCTGATCTACGACCGCAACGGCGTGCTGCTCGCCGACAACGTGCCGGCATTCCGCCTCGAGGTGGTGCCCGACCGCGTCAAGGACATGGACGCGATGCTCGCGCGCCTCGGCGCACTGGTGCCGCTGAGCGACGACGACGTCAAGCGTTTCCGCCAGCAGCTGCGCCAGCACCGCGCGTTCCAGAGCGTGCCGCTGAAGCTCAGACTGACCGAGGACGAGATCGGCCGCTTCGCGGTCAACCAGTGGCGCTTCCCCGGCGCCAGCGTGGTGCCGTACCTGACCCGGCGCTACCCGCAGGGCGAGGGCTTCGCGCACGTGCTCGGCTACGTGGCGCGCATCGACGACAACGACCTCGACCGGCTCGACGCCGACCGCTACGTCGGCACCACCCATATCGGCAAGAACGGCATCGAGCGCCAGTACGAGGACATCCTGCACGGCGAGCCCGGCTACCAGTTGGTCGAGGTCAACGCCGACCAGCGCGTGCAGCGCGTGCTGGAGACGGTGCCGCCGAAGCCGGGGCGCAACCTTTACCTCAGCCTCGACGCGCGCCTGCAGCGCGCCGCCGAGCAGGCGTTCGCCGGACGCGCCGGCGCGGCGGTGGCGATCGACCCGCGCAACGGCGAGGTGCTGGCGATGGCCAGCGTGCCGAGCTTCGATCCCAACCTGTTCGTCAACGGCATCGCCCAGGCCGACTACACGGCGCTGCTGGAGGCGCCGGACCGGCCGCTGCTGGACCGCGCCCTGCGCGGGCACTACCCGCCCGGTTCGACGATCAAGCCGTTCCTCGGCCTGGCCGGCCTCGAGTACGGCCTGCGCCGGCCCGAGGACACCGTGCTGTCGACCGGCGAATTCTTCATCCCCGGGCAGTCGCGCGGCTACCGCGACGACATACGCGGCGGACAGGGCCGCGTCGATCTGGTGCAGGCGATCGCGCAGTCGGTCAACACCTACTTCTACTCGCTGGCGCTGGACATGGGCATCGACCGCATGGCCGCGTTCATGGGCAAGTTCGGTTTCGGCCGACCCACCGGCGTCGACCTGCCCGGCGAAGGCTCCGGCGTGCTGCCCTCGAGCGCGTGGAAGCGCGGCGCCCTCGGCAAGCCGTGGTACCTCGGCGAGACCGTGATCGCCGGCATCGGCCAAGGCTACTGGGTGATCACGCCGCTGCAGCTCGGCCACGCGGTGGCGATGCTGGCCAACCGCGGCGTCGACCGCACCCCGCACCTGCTGCGCGCGACCCAGAACGGCCTCGGCGCGCCGCTGGTGCCGGTGCCGCCGCCGCCCGCTGCGCCCGGCGCCCTCAGGAATCCCGCCGACTGGGCGCCGGTCGAGCAGGGCATGCTGGAAGCGGTCAACGGCGACCGGGGCACCGCGCGCGGCATCGCCGCGGGTTTCCCCTACCTGATCGCCGGCAAGACCGGCACCGCCGAGCGCTATTCGCGCACCACCGACGCCTACGAGTCGCGCGTCAGCGACGCCGAGCTGGCCGCGCGCCATCGCGCGCTGTTCATCTGCTTCACGCCGGCCGAGGCGCCGCGCATCGCCGTGGCGGTGGTGCTGGAAGCCGGCGCCTGGGGCGGCAAGGACGCCGCGCCGATCGCGCGCAGGATTCTCGACGCCTGGGCGGCCGAGCAGGCGGCGCCGGTCGTGGCCGCCGCGGGAGACGGGCGATGATCGCCGTGCTGTATGCGCGAACGCGCCGCTTCGTCGACCGCCTGCTGACGCGGCCGCGCCTCGACCTGCCGCTGGTCGGCGCGCTGGCGGCGGTGGCGGCGATCGGCCTGGTCACGCTGTACAGCGCCGGCGACCTCGACCCCGGCCTGGTGCTGAACCAGGGCGCGCGCTTCGTGCTGGGCGGCGCGCTGCTGGTGCTGATCTCGCGCATCCCGCCGTCGACGCTGCGCACCTGGACGCCGTGGCTGTACGCGATCAGCGTGCTGCTGCTGGTGGTGGTGGCGGTGATGGGCGAGGGCCGCGGCGCCTACCGCTGGCTGGATCTCAAGGTGGTGCGCTTCCAGCCCTCCGAGCTGCTCAAGCTGACCATGCCGATGATGGTCGCCTGGTACCTGCATCCGCGCCCGCTGCCGCCGTCGTGGAAGCACATGGCCGCGGTCGGCGCGCTGATCGCGGTTCCCGCCGGCCTGATCGCCGAGCAGCCCGACCTCGGCACGGCGCTGCTGGTCGCGGCCTCCGGCGCGTTCGCGCTGTTCCTGTCCGGGCTGTCGTGGTGGCGCATCGGCGCGCTGCTCGGCGCGGTGGCCGGCGCCGCGCCGGTGGCCTGGCACTTCATGCACGAATACCAGCGCAACCGCGTGCGCATGTTCCTCGACCCCGAGGCCGATCCGCTCGGCAACGGCTGGCACATCATCCAGTCGAAGATCGCGGTCGGCTCCGGCGGCATCCTCGGCAAGGGCTTCCATCACGGCACGCAGTCGCGGCTGGAGTTCCTGCCCGAGCACACCACCGACTTCGTGTTCGCGGTGTTCTCCGAGGAGTTCGGCCTGATCGGCGTGTGCGTGCTGCTGGCGCTGTATGCGTTCGTCATCGGCCGCAGCCTGTGGATCGCGATGAACGCGCGCGACACCTACTCGCGCCTGCTGGCCGGCGCGATCGCGATGAGCTTCTTCGTCTACGTGATCGTCAACGGCGGCATGATCACCGGCCTGCTGCCGGTGGTCGGCGTGCCGCTGCCGCTGATCAGCTACGGCGGCACCTCGGCGGTATCGCTGCTGACCGGCTTCGGCGTGCTGATGTCGATCCATGCGCACCGCAAGCTGATCGAGACCTGATGGCGCCCAGGGCGCGTGTTACCCTAGCCTCGCCGCGGCGCCGCCTCGCGCGCCGCGCGCCTTTCCGCTCCCGTAGACCGATGCCCTGGCTGATCCGCGTCCTGCCGCTGCTGGCCCTGTTCCCCGCGTTCGCGCTGGCCGCCGCCGAGCCCGCCGCGGAAAGCGTACCGACCGAAGCCCATCCCGGCGCGCGCGCGTTCGCGCGCGAGGTCGCGCAGCGCCGCGGCCTCGACGAGGCGTCGATCCTGGCCACGCTGGACGCGGCGCGGTACCAGCAGGGCATCGTCGACGCGATCAGCCGCCCAGCCGAGGCCAAGCCGTGGAAGGACTACCGGCCGATCTTCCTGACCGACCGCCGCATCGCCGACGGCGTGGCGTTCTACCGCGCGCACCGCGAGCTGCTGGAGCGCGCCGCGCAGGACTTCGGCGTGGCCCCGGAGTACGTGGTCGCGATCCTCGGCGTCGAGACCGGTTACGGGCGCATCACTGGCCGCTACCGCGTGATCGACGCGCTGGCGACGCTGGCCTTCCACTATCCGCCGCGCGCCGCGTTCTTCCGCGGCGAGCTGGAGCAGCTGTTCGCGCTGCCGCCGCACCGGTTGCCGCAGCCGCTGGACCGGCTGACCGGCTCCTACGCCGGCGCGATGGGCTGGGGCCAGTTCATGCCGTCCAGCATCGCCGCCTACGCGCGCGACTACGACGGCGACGGCACCATCGACCTGTGGAACTCGCTGCCCGACATCGTCGCCAGCGTCGCCAACTACTTCGCCGCGCACGGCTGGGAGCGCGGCGCGCCGGTGGCCGAGCGCGTGCAGCGCGCGGCGGACGCGCAGGCGGTCGCCGCGGACGGCGTCGAGCCGTCGTTCACCATGGGCCGGCTGGAGTCCTGGGGCTACGCGCCGTTCGTGCACGTCGACCCCGCGCGCGCGGCCACCCTGCTGACCCTGGACGGCGCCAACGGCCCCGAGTACTGGGCGATCTACCGCAACTTCCAGGTGATCACCCGCTACAACCGCAGCCCGCTGTACGCGATGGCCGTGTACCAGTTGGCGCAGGCGATCGCCGCCGGCGCGGCGCAGGCGGACCTCGGCCGATGAGGTTCGCGCTCGGGTGCGTGGCGGGCGCCGCGCTGCTGCTGGCCGGCTGCGCGCACGAGCGGCCGCGGCCGACGGCGCCGGGCGCGCCGCCCGCCGCGGGCGGCGCCGACGACACCACGCTGCCGCAGTCGAGCCGCTACCGCCTCGACCGCGACGGCGGGCCCGGCGCGCCGCCCGTCGACGTCAGCAAATTGCCCGAACCGGCGCCGAGAATCGAGCCGCGCTCGCGCTACGGCAACAAGTCGCCGTACACCGTGCTCGGCCGTACCTACTATGTGCTGCCCAGCGCGAAGGGCTACGTCGAGCGCGGCATCGCCTCGTGGTACGGCAACAAGTTCCACGGCTACATGACCTCGAACTTCGAGCCTTACGACATGTACCAGTTCACCGCCGCGCACAAGACGCTGCCGCTGCCGAGCTACGCGCGGGTGACCAACCTCGCCAATGGCAAGAGCGTGGTCGTGCGCGTCAACGATCGCGGGCCGTTTGCCGAGAACCGCCTGATCGACCTCAGCTACGCCGCCGCGGTGCGCATCGGCATCTGGCCCAAGGGCACCGGCGTGGTCGAGGTGCGCGCGATCGACCCCGCCGCGCCGGCGGAACTGCCGCCGCCGCCGGCGGTCACAGCGGCAGGCGGCGCGCCGCGGCTGTATCTTCAGGCCGGTTCGTTCGCCGACCCGGCCAACGCCGCGCGGCTCGCCGCGCGGCTGCGCGCGCTGGGCGTGGGGCCGGTCGGCGTAAGCGAAGTCGGCGTCAACGGCCGGCGCGTGACGCGCGTGCGCATCGGACCGCTGCCCGACGTGGACGCCGTCGACCGCATCAGCGAGCGCCTCGGGCGCGAAGGCATTCCGCACGTCCGGGCGACCGTGGACGACTGAGCCACCGTATCGAACAGCCTCACCACAGGAACCGTCATGAAGCCGCTTTCCCGCATCCTGCTCGCACTCTCCCTGACCGCGCTGGCCGCTGCCGCCGGCGCCGCCGTGCCGGTGCCGCAGCCGAAGCCGGCGGTGTCGCTGCCGCAGGCGCCCACGCCGCCGCCGCCGGACATCGACGCGAAGAGCTGGGTGCTGATGGACTACGCCACCGGCCAGATCCTCGCCGCCAAGGATCCCGACCTGCGCGTCGAGCCGGCCTCGATCACCAAGGTCATGACCGACTACGCGGTGTCCGCCGAGGTCGCCGCCGGCAAGGTGCGCATGGACGACCCGGTGTTCATCAGCGAGAACGCCTGGAAGTCCGGCGGCGCCGGCACCGACGGCTCGACCAGCTTCCTCAAGGTCAACTCCAAGGTGCCGCTGAAGGATCTGCTGTACGGCATGATCATCCAGTCCGGCAACGACGCCGCGATCGCGCTGGCCGAGCACGTCGGCGGCTCCGAGGCGACCTTCGCCGAGCTGATGAACGCCTACGCCAAGCGGCTCGGCATGGCCGGCACGCACTACGTCAACGCCTCCGGCTATCCGGCCGCCGACCACTACACCACCGCGCACGACGTGGCGCTGCTGTCGCGCGCGCTGATCCACGACTTCCCCGAGGACTACGCGATCTCCGCGATCAAGGAGTTCGAGTGGAACGGCATCAAGCAGCACAACCGCAACACCCTGCTGTGGCGCGACCCCAGCGTGGACGGCATCAAGACCGGCCACACCAAGGGTGCCGGCTTCTGCCTGGCCGCCTCGGCCAAGCAGGGCGACGCGCGCATGATCGCGATCGTGATGGGCGCGCCCAGCGAGAAGGCGCGCGCCGACGACGCCCAGGCGTTGCTGAACTACGGCTTCCGCTTCTACGAGACCCACGTGCTGTACCAGGCCGGCAAGCCGGTCGCCACGCCGACGCTGTGGAAGGGCGAGACGGCGCAGTTGCCGGTCGGCGTCGCCGAGAACGTGCTGGTGACCATCCCGCGCGGCCGCTACGGCGACCTCAAGGCGAGCATGGACCTGCCGGCCACGCTGATCGCGCCGTACAAGAAGGGCCAGCCGATCGGCAGCCTGCGGGTCAGCCTGGACGGCAAGCCGGTCGCGCAGCGGCCGCTGGTCGCGCTGGCCGACGCGCCCGAGGGCGGCTTCTTCAAGCGCCTGTCGGACGCCGTGCTGCTGTGGTTCCAGGGCGGCAAGGGCAGCGCCCCCGAGCAGCAGCCGGATACCCGTTGATGCGCGACCTCGACGCCCTGCGCCCGCAGCCCGGCCAGGGCTTCCAGTTTCCGGGCAGCTTCGAGATCACCGCGATGGGCCACGCCGGCGCGGACCTCGAGGCGCGCGTGCCGGCGATCCTGGCCGCGCTGGGGCTGGGCGTGCTGGAGGCCAGCCTGCGCACACGGCCCTCGCGCGAGGGCCGCTATGTCGCCGTGACCGTCAGCTTCACCTGCCCCTCGCGCGAGAAGTACGAAGCGGCGCACGCGGCGCTGCGTGCGGAACCGGATATCCGGTATACGCTGTAGCGGGACTCGGGACTCGGGTGCTTCTTGCCATGCACCGGGTATTGTGGGCGTCCGCGTACGGACGCATGTAGCGACGGCCCGCCGCCGCATCCGATCATTCATCGCACCGTTCGTATCGACACCGTGAACGCCGAGTCCCGAGTCCCGAGTCCCGAGTCCCGCCCTCTGCTGGTCCGCCGCCTCGGCCGCCAGCGCTTCGAGTCCACCTGGCACGCGATGGAGGCGCTGACCGACGCGCGCGACGAGGCCACCGTCGACGAGCTGTGGCTGCTCGAGCACGACCCGGTGTTCACGCTCGGCCAGGCCGGCAAGCCCGAGCACCTGCTGGCGCCGGGCGACATCCCGGTGGTGCCGACCAACCGCGGCGGCCAGGTCACCTACCACGGCCCCGGCCAGATCGTCGGCTACCCGCTGTTCGACCTGCGCCGCATCGGCATCGGCGTGCGCGAGTTCGTGCACCGCATCGAGCAGGTGATGATCGACGCGCTGGCGGACTGGAACATCGGCGCCGAGCGCCGCGAGGGCGCGCCCGGCATCTACGTGGCCGGGGCCAAGGTCGGCGCGCTCGGCCTGCGCGTCCGCCACGGCTGCACCTTCCACGGCCTGGCCCTGAACGTGGCCATGGACCTGGAGCCGTTCCTGCGCATCAATCCGTGCGGTTACAAGGGTTTGCGGGTCACGCAGGTGCTAGACTTGGGCGGTCCGTCGCGGCTGGCGGAGGTCGAGGACGCGCTGGTGCGGGAGTTCTGCCGCCAGTTCGGTTTCGACGCGCGCGCCGCCGATCCCGTCATCCCCCACAGCGAGCGCGGGCGCAAGCCCGCATCAGCATGAGCGACACGATTTCCGGCAAGACCATCCCGATCACCGTGGTCGGCGCCAAGGCCGTCGGCGAAGACAAGATCGCGCGCAACCGCGCCGGCTTCGACAGCGACGCGCCGGCGCTGCGCAAGCCGTCGTGGATCCGCGTGCGCCTGCCGCAGGGCAACGCGGTGCAGAAGCTCAAGGAGAAGCTGCGCGCCAACGCGCTGGTGACGGTGTGCGAGGAAGCCTCGTGCCCGAACATCCACGAGTGCTTCAGCAAGGGCACCGCGACGTTCATGATCCTCGGCGACGTGTGCACGCGGCGCTGCTCGTTCTGCGACGTCGCCCACGGCCGCCCGCAGCCGCCCGATCCGCTGGAGCCGGCGCGCCTGGCGCGCACCATCCGCGACATGGGCCTGCGCTACGTGGTGATCACCTCGGTCGATCGCGACGACCTGCGCGACGGCGGCGCCGCGCACTTCGCCGCGTGCATCCGCGCGGTGCGCTACGAGAACCCGGCCACGCGCATCGAGATCCTGACGCCCGACTTCCGCGGCAAGGGCCGCATGGAGCGCGCGCTGGAAGTGCTGAAGGATTTCCCGCCGGACGTGTTCAACCACAACCTCGAGACCGTGCCCGAGCTGTACCGCGAAGTGCGCCCCGGCGCCGATTACGCGTGGTCGCTGGAGCTGCTCAGGCGCTTCAAGGCGCAGCACCCCGAGGTGCCGACCAAGTCCGGCATCATGCTCGGCCTCGGCGAGACCCGCGAACAGGTGCTCGGCACGCTGCGCGACCTGCGCGCGCACGACGTCGACATGATCACCATCGGCCAGTACCTGCAGCCGTCGCCGCACCACCATCCGGTGCGCCGCTACTGGGCGCCCGAGGAATTCAACGAACTGCACGAGCTGGGCATGGCGCAGGGCTTCGCCCACGTCGCCGCCGGGCCGATGGTGCGGTCGTCCTACCACGCCGACGAGATGGCCCACGCGGCCGGCTACGTCGGAGCCGCCTGAGGATTGTCCATGTCTCCGCGCATCGCGCTGGTCGCCCTGCTGTTCCTCGCGGTCTCCGCCGGCGCCGCGCCGGCGCCGCTGCTCAAGCCCGCCGCGGCCCAGACCAAGGCCGCCTACCTGTCGGCGCAGGCGCTGACGCGCTTCCACTACGCGCCGCAGCCGCTCGACGACGCGATGTCGCAGAAGATCTTCAAGGCCTACTTCGACGCGCTCGACGGCGAGAAGCTGTTCTTCACGCAGGCCGACCTCGACCGCTTCGGCGCCGTGCGCACCCAGCTCGACGACGCGATCTGGAACGGCGACCTCGCCGTGCCGTTCGCGATCTTCAACCTGTACGAGCAGCGCGTGGTCGAGCGCCTCGGCTATGCGCGCAGCCAGCTCGCCAAGGGTTTCGACCTCGGCGTCGACGAGAGCTACGAGTACGACCGCAAGAAGGCGGCGTGGCCGAAGGACGCCGCCGAGCTGGACGACCTGTGGCGGCGCCGCGTCAAGAACGACTGGCTGCGCCTGAAGCTGGCCGGCAAGGACGACGCCGAGATCCGCAAGACGCTGGACAAGCGCTACGCCAACTACCTCGACCGCGTGCAGCAGCTCGACGCCGAAGACGTGTTCCAGACCTTCATGAACGCGTACGCGATGTCGGCCGATCCGCACACCAACTACTTCGGCCCGCGCGCCTCGCAGAACTTCGACATCGCGATGAAGCTGTCGCTGGAGGGCATCGGCGCGGTGCTGGAACGGCGCGACGAGTACACGCAGATCCGCGAGATCGTGCCCGGCGGCCCGGCCGCGAAGTCCGGCAAGCTGCAGGTCGGCGACCGCATCGTCGGCGTCGGCCAGGGCACCGCGGGGCCGGTCACCGACGTGGTCGGCTGGCGCCTCGACGACGTGGTCGAGCTGATCCGCGGGCCGAAGGACACCACCGTGCGCCTGGAAGTACTGCCGGCCGACGCCGGCGTCGACGGCAAGCACGTCAACCTTGCGCTGGTGCGCAAGAAGGTCAGCATCGAGGAGCAGGCGGCGAAGAAGTCGATCATCGAGGTGAAGGACGGCGGCGCCGTGCGCCGCATCGGCGTGATCGACCTGCCGACCTTCTACCAGGACTTCGACGCGCGTCGCCGCGGCGATCCCGAGTTCAAGAGCGCCACGCGCGACGTCGCGCGCCTGCTCGGCGAGCTGAAGCAGGCGCGGGTCGACGGCGTGGTCGTCGACCTGCGCAACAACGGCGGCGGCTCGCTGGACGAGGCCACGCGCCTGACCGGCCTGTTCATCGACAAGGGTCCGGTGGTGCAGCGCCGTGCCGCCAACGGCCGCATCCTGATGGACGACGACGACGAGCCGGGCATGGCCTGGAGCGGCCCGCTGGCGGTGCTGGTCAACCGCGGCTCGGCCTCGGCGTCGGAGATCTTCACCGCCGCGCTGCAGGACTACGGCCGCGGCCTGGTGGTCGGCGAACCGACCTTCGGCAAGGGCACCGTGCAGAACCTCGCCAACCTCGACGAGATGATGGGCAACGAGAAGCCGGAGTACGGCGAGCTGAAGATGACCACCGAGGAATTCTTCCGCATCGACGGCGGCTCCACCCAGTTGCGCGGCGTGACCCCGGACATCGCCTTCCCGAAGACCGTCGACGCCGACGACTTCGGCGAGTCCAGCTACGACAACGCGCTGCCGTGGACGCAGATCGCGCCGGCGCAATACCACAAGGTCGCCGACCTGTCGCCGCTGCTGCCGCTGCTGAAGCAGCGCCACGACGCGCGCGTCGCGCACAGCCCGGAGTGGAAGCTCTACCTCGACGAGCTGGCGGCGGCGCGCCGCACGCACGACCAGACCACGGTTTCGCTCGATTACGCCGTGCGCGAGAAGGAGCGCAAGCAGATCGAAGCGCAGCAGGCCGAGTTCAAGGCGCGCGAGAAGGCGCTGCTGCAGGCCTCCGCCGGCGCCGCCGGCAAGGGCGCCCCGGCGAACGCCGCTTCGGTGCCGAAGCCGGCGTCCAGCACCGGCGACGCGCTGCTGCGCGTCGACGACGGCCTGCAACCGGGCGAGCGCAGCCTGAAGAGCGAGCTGGCGCAGGAGAAGGCCGCGGAGAACGCGCGCGACGTGTTGTTGCAGGAAGCCGCGCACATCCTCGCCGACGAGGTCGACCTGGTGCACGCCGACACCCGCCTCGCCGCGCGCGTGCTGCCGGCGCAGAAGTCGCCGATCGACTGATCCACCCGTAGCGTGCGCTGTGCGCACGCTACGCGCTGCAAGCGGGGGGAGGAGCGATCGTCTTCCGATCGCGCGCCGTCAAGTCCGCAGGGCGGAAGCCGCGTGCGGCTTCCGCCGTTCCGTCGCCACGGATGCCGTGGCGGGCGACGCCTGCGCCTAGCGCGGATAGCGCTCCTCGAGGAAGCGGAAGAACGCGCGCAGGCCCTGCGCCTCGCCGCCCTTCGGCCGGCCCGGGCGGTCGGTGTCGTTCCACGCATACGTGTCGAGGTGCAGCCACGGCGTTGCCTCCGGCACGAAGCGCTCCAGGTACAGCGCCGCGGTGATCGCGCCGGCGTGGCGCGAGGCGCCGCTGTTGGCGAAGTCGGCGAGGTAGGACTCCAGCATCTTGCGGTACGGCCGCCACAGCGGCAGCCGCCACAGCGGGTCGCGCACCGCGCGCGCGGCGGCGAGCACGGCGTCGGCCAGCGCGTCGCGGTTGGCGAACAGCGCCGGCAGGTCGGGGCCGAGCGCGACGCGCGCGGCGCCGGTCAGCGTGGCGAAGTCGACGATCAGGTCCGGCTGCTGCTCGGCGGCGTAGGCCAGCGCGTCGCACAGGATCAGCCGGCCCTCGGCGTCGGTGTTGTCGATCTCGACGGTGTGGCCGGCGCGCGTGCGGATCACTTCGCCGGGGCGCAGCGCGTTGCCGGCGACGGAATTTTCCACGGCCGGCACCAGCAGGGTCAGGCACACCGGCAGCTGCGCCTGCATCACCAGGCCGGCCAGCGCGATCGCGTGCGCGGCGCCGCCCATGTCCTTCTTCATCCAGCGCATGCCGTCGGCGGTCTTGAGGTCGAGGCCGCCGGAGTCGAAGCACACGCCCTTGCCGACCAGCACCAGGCGCGGATGCTGCGGGTTGCCCCAGCCCAGCTCGACCAGGCGCGGCGCGCGATGGCTGGCGCGTCCGACCGCGTGGATGGTCGGGAAGCCGGCCTTCAGCAACTGCTCGCCGACGAAGGCGCGCGTCTTCGCGCCGTGCGCCTTCGCCAGCGCGGCCACCGCCTCGGCGAGCTGTTCGGGGCCGAGATCCTCGGTCGGCGTGTTGACCAGGTCGCGCACCTGCAGCGCGGCGTCGAGCTGCGGCGCCAGCGTCGCCAGCATGTCTTTCGGCAGCAGCAGCCGCGCCGGCGCGCGCTTGGGCGCGCGGTAGCGCGCGTAGCGGTAGGCGCCCAGCGCCCAGCCCAGCGCGACGAGTTCGCGCTCGGCCAGCACGCCCTCGTCGGCGAGCCGGTAGTCGCCCTCGGGCAGCGCGTGCGCGAGCGCGCCGAACGCCCACAGCGGCTCGTCCGCATCGACGCCGGCCAGCACGCGCGCGCGCCGGCCCTGCGCGTCCGGCAGCAGGCATAGCGTGCCGGGCGCGGCGTCGAAGCCGGCGGCGTCGAGCCAGCGCCGCTGCGCGGCGTCGAGGCGCTTGCGCGCGGCGGCGAGGTGGGCGCGATCGACGCTTTCGACGGGCACGGCGCGCGCGCCGCGGCGCAGTTCGGCAAGACTGGGGTGCATCGCGAGGATCTCCGCTGCGGCGCGGGGCGCCGGTTCAAGCGGCCATCGTGCGCCCGGCGTGGCGTTCGCACCAGTCCGCCAGCGCGGCGAGGTCGGCGATCGTCATGTCCGGCGCGTCGCCGCCGCCGGTCCAGTCGCGCCCGTCGCGGTTCAGCCAGGCGCAGCGCAGCCCGGCCGCGCGCGCGCCGGCCACGTCCAGCGCGGGATCGTCGCCGACGTGCAGCACGCATTCCGGCGGCACGCCCAGCGCCGCGCAGGCGGCGCGGAAGATCGACGGGGCCGGCTTGCCGACGCCGTGCTCGCGCGCGCTGACGCGGGCGCGGAAGTGGTGCGCCAGGCCGATGCGTTCGAGGTCGGCGTTGCCGTTGGACACGCTCGCCAGCGGCAGCAGCGCGGCCAGGCGCGCCAGCGCGGGCAACGCGTCGGGGTAGGGCTCGACCGCGTTGCGCGCGTCGAAATAGGCGGCGTAGGCGGCGTCGACGAGCGCCGCGTCGTCATGCCCGCAGGCGGCGAAGGCGCGCGCCAGCGACAGCCGTCGCTGCGCGCTGAAATCGTGCGCCAGCTCGGGGTGTTCGGCGGCGACGCGGTCGCGCAGCGCGCGCATCGCCGGAATCGGGAACGCACGCGCGGCCGCCGGGCAGTGCGCCTGCATCCAGGCGTCGAGGCGCTGCTCGGCGCGCGCGATCACCGGCGCGATCGGCCACAGCGTATCGTCGAGATCCAGCGACAGCGCGAGGATGCGCACGTCAGTTGCCGTCGTCCTTGTCGCCGCTCTTGCGCCGCGACTTCTCGGCGCGCTGGCGCGCCTCGGTGGTGCGCTCGGAGGTGGGCGCGATCGACGACTGCGCGGAATAGGTCGCGCGCGGCGCGGCCAGCGGGCCGTTCATCGGCGTCACCCCGCGCACGCGCGCGTCGACCCAGGCGAGGTGGTCGTCGCGCTGGTTCGCCAGCGCCAGGCCGTCGGCGTAGGGCAGCAGGCCGTGCTCGCGCAGGATCGCCTTGGCGCGGTCGCCCTGCAGGAAGTCGAGGAACGCGCGCACCGTGGCCGCGTGCGGGCCGCCGTCGCGCGAGACCACGTAGAGCGGCGTGTACAGCGGATAGCTGCCGTCGGCGACCGCGCTCGGCGTCGGCCGCACGCCCTCGACCGGGAGCATGCGCAGCTTGTCGTTCTCGCGCGCGCCGGACAGCGTGGTCACGCCGAAGCCGTTCGGATCCAGCGTCACCGCCTCCTCCAGCTTGGCCGTGTTCATGTACAGGCGCGGCGCGGCCACCGGCTGGTCGCCGCGCTTGAACAGCAGCTCGCGCAGGCTGTATTCGATGCCGTCCAGCGGGCTCGCCACCGAGTACAGGTTGATCGGCGCGTCGTTGCCGCCGAGCTGCTTCCAGTTGGTGATCTTGCCGAAGTAGACGTCGTGCAGTTGCTTCAGGCTGATGCCGGCCACCGGGTTGCGCGCGTGCGCGATCATCACCAGCCCGTCCCACGCCACCGGGGTGAAGGTCAGGCCGGATTCCTCGGCGCGCTTGGCGTAGGCCGGGCGCGCGCTGCCGGCCATGTCGGCCTGGCCGCCGGCGACGGCGTCGATGCCGGAGATGGTGTTGAACGACACCACCTGGATCGGCCCGTGGCCGCTGGCCTGCCAGGCGCGGGCGATGTCGGTGCCGACGCCGCGCGAGCTGGCGACGTCGCCGCGCCAGGTCAGCGCAGTGCGGTCGGCATTCGCGCTCTTGGCGACGCCGGCGCGGTTGCTCTTGCTCGCGCCGTGCTTGCCGGCGACGGCGGCGCCGGAGACGGCGACGAGGCCGGCGAGAAGGAGCGTCAGAAGGGTCCTGGCCATGGTGATTCGGCTCTGCTGCAGGGGATGCGGCGGCGATTATGGGCTCCGCCGCGCGCGGCCGCACGCGCGCTGCGTCACTGTTCGGGCGGCCGCGGGCGCCGCGAACGTGCATGCGCGCGCATTTCCGCCGTGCGCGTTCCGCTACGGCACCAGCAGGTACAGCAACTGGTCGCCGCGCACCACCGCCAGCATCAGTTGGCGCGGCCGCTGGGCCAGCGCGCCGCGCAGCGCGCGCAGGTCGGTCAGTTGCCGCTGGTTGAGGCCGACCACCACGTCGCCCTGCTGCAGGCCGGCCGCGGCGGCGCGGCTGCCGGCGCCGAGCGCGGTGATCTGCACGCCGTACAGCCCTTGCCGGCGCAGGCGCTGCGGGACATCGCTGAGGGTGAGGCCGGCGAGGCGCGCGTCGAGCTGGGCGCCGTCGGCGCTGGCGAGGCGCTCGGGCTCGACGCGCGCGCGCACGGCCAGCGGCTTGCCGTCGCGCAGCACGCCGAGGTTCAGCGCGCTGCCGACCGGCGCCAGACCTTCGGCGTTGCGCAGGTCCTGCGGCGTGCGCACCGGGTTGCCGTCGACCGCGGTGATCACGTCGCCCGGCTTGAGCCCCGCGCTGTCGCCGGCGGAACCGGCATCGACGCGCGTCACCACCGCGCCGGCGTCGGCGCCAACGCCCAGCGCCTGCGCGATGCGCGGCGTCAGCGCCTGGGTGTCGATGCCGAGGCTGCCGCGCCTGACCGTGCCGTAGCGGATCAGCTGCTGCATCACCTCGCCGGCGAGATTGGACGGGATCGCGAAGCCGATGCCGACGTTGCCGCCCGAGGGCGAGTAGATCATCGTGTTGATGCCGACCAGCTCGCCGCGCAGGTTGACCAGCGCGCCGCCGGAGTTGCCCGGGTTGATCGAGGCGTCGGTCTGGATGAAGTTCTGGTAGCTGTTGTCGCCGAGGCCGGTGCGGCCCAGCGCCGAGACGATGCCCGAGGTGACGGTCTGGCCGAGCCCGAACGGATCGCCGACCGCGACCACGTAGTCGCCGACGCGCAGCCGCGCGGAGTCGGCCAGCGCCAGCGCGTGCAGTCCTGCGGCGGGGATCTGCACCACCGCCACGTCGGTGTCGGGGTCGGCGCCGGTCAGCTTCGCCTTGAAGTTGCGGCCGTCCTGCAGGGTCACGGTGATGTCGTCGGCGCCGGCGATCACGTGGTTGTTGGTCAGCACGTAGCCCTTCGCCGCATCGACGATCACGCCGGAGCCGAGCGACTGCTCGACGCGCTCGCGCGGCATGTCGGGCACGCCGAAGAAACGGCGGAAGAACGGATCGTCGAAGAACGGATCGCGCACGCGCACGTGCGTCTTCGACGAGATGTTGACCACCGCCGGCGTCACCTGGGTCAGCATCGGCGCCAGCGAAGGCAGCGGCGCGGCGGCGGGCACCGCGGGCGCGGCGGGCGCGGGCGGCGCGGCGCGTCCGCCCGACGGCAGCACCAGCAAAGCGGCGAGAAAACCGGCCAGCGGAAGCGCGGCGAAACCGGGCCAGCCGAGGGCAATGCGCAGGTTCACGGGCGACTCCTTGTCGCGAAAAAACGGACACGTCTGGGACTGTATCTGCGCCGTCGGGTTCCGCGCGCGGCGCGCGCCGTCGGGGCCTTTACATTCCGAATTCGCCAGCGTAGTGTTCCTTCTCGCTCGCAAGCACAACATCTTGTGTCCGCGCAGACGGTGCGGGCCCATGCTTTGGGTTCGCGAGCGCTCAACCACGGGGGCGGTTGAAGGTTCCGGAATGCCTGATGCGCGGAGCGGACCGTAGCGTGGCGCCTTGATCTCGCCCAAGGCGGGGGCGGCGCCGGCGGGGGATGTTTTCCCCATCGATCGCAACGGCGTCCCGAGCGCGAGCGAGCCCCACGACCGTGGCCAAGAAAAAACAGCACGAACATAAGCGGGAGGTCGAGCAGACGATGAGCACGGTGCGCGCGGAAGCCCTGGCACGCGGCGCGGCGGAGATTCCGCTGCAGCCGGCTTCGTACGATATCTGGGACAAGAAATACCGGCTCAAGACCAAGAAGGGCGAACCGGTCGACGCCACCGTCGACGACACCTACAAGCGCGTCGCGCGCGCGCTGTCCGAGGTCGAGGCCACGCCGGACAAGCGCGAGTACTGGAACGAGCGCTTCCTGTGGGCGCTGCGCCGCGGCGCGATCCCGGCCGGCCGCATCACCTCCAACGCCGGCGCGCTGGAGCACAAGCCGGCCACCTCGACGATCAACTGCACCGTCTCGGGCACCATCCGCGACTCGATGGACAACATCCTCGAGCGCGTGCACGAGGCCGGCCTGACGCTGAAGGCCGGCTGCGGCATCGGCTACGAGTTCTCGACGCTGCGCCCGCGCGGCGCCTACGTGTCCGGCGCGGGCGCCTACACCTCCGGCCCGCTGTCGTTCATGGATATCTACGACAAGATGTGCTTCACCGTGTCCTCGGCCGGCGGCCGCCGCGGCGCGCAGATGGGCACGTTCGACGTCGCGCACCCGGACGTGAAGGAGTTCATCCGCGCCAAGCGCGAGGACGGGCGCCTGCGCCAGTTCAACCTGTCGCTGCTGGTCACCGACGAGTTCATGCAGGCGGTCGAGGCCGACGCCGACTGGCCGCTGGTGTTCCCGGTGCACGTCAAGGAACAGGACGAGATCGACCTCGCCGACCCGGCCAAGGTGGTCTGGCGCGAGTGGCCGACCCACGAGAACTACATCGCCCGCGACGACGGCCTGGTGGCCTGCAAGATCTACGGCCACATCCGCGCGCGCCACCTGTGGGACATGATCATGGTCTCGACGTACGACTACGCCGAGCCGGGCTTCATCCTGATCGACCGCGTCAACGAGATGAACAACAACTGGTGGTGCGAGCACATCCGCGCCACCAACCCCTGCGGCGAGCAGCCGCTGCCGCCGTACGGCTCCTGCCTGCTCGGCTCGGTGAATCTCACCACCTTCGTGCGCGACCCGTTCGGCCCGAAGGCGCGCTTCGACTGGGAGGAGTACCGCGAGGTGGTGCGCGTGTTCACGCGCATGCTCGACAACGTGGTCGAGATCAACGGCCTGCCGCTGGAGCAGCAGCGCAACGAGATCCTGCGCAAGCGCCGCCACGGCATGGGCTTCCTCGGGCTGGGCTCCACCCTGGCGATGCTGAAGATGAGCTACGGCGACGCCGACGCCTGCGCGTTCGCCGAGGACGTCGCCCGCGAAATGGCGATCGCCGGCTGGGAGGTCGCGCTGTCGCTGTCGAAGGAGAAGGGCCCGGCGCCGATCCTGGCCGAGGACTTCACCGTCACCGGCGAGATGCTGCGCAAGCGCCCGGAGATGGCGGCCGACGGCTACCAGGTCGGCGACGTCATCCCCGGCCGCGTGCTGCACGCGAAGTACTCGCGCTACATGCAGCGCGTCGCCTCGGTGCGCCCGGAACTGGTCGCCGAACTGGCCGAAGTGGGCGCGCGCTTCACCCACCACAGCTCGATCGCGCCGACCGGCACGATCTCGCTGTCGCTCGCCAACAACGCCTCCAACGGCATCGAGCCCAGCTTCGCCCACCACTACTCGCGCAACGTGATCCGCGAGGGCCGCAAGACCAAGGAGAAGGTCGAGGTCTACAGCTACGAGCTGCTCGCCTACCGCGCCCTGATCAACGCCGCGGCGATGCCGTTCTCCGACGACCCCAAGGCGCGCCTGCCCGACTACTTCGTCTCCGCCGACGACATCACCCCGACCGCGCACGTCGACATCCAGGCGGCGGCGCAGAAGTGGGTCGACTCGTCCATCTCCAAGACGGCCAACGTGCCGACCGACTACCCCTACGAAGACTTCAAGGACATCTACTTCTACGCCTACAAGCAGGGCTTGAAGGGCTGCACCACGTTCCGCTTCAACCCCGCCGCATTCCAGGGTGTGCTGGTCAAGGAAGCCGACCTCGAGAGCACCCTCTACCGCTTCGAGCTGGAGGACGGTAGTGTTGTGGAACTGAAGGGCAACGAGGAAGTGGAGTACGACGGCGAAGTGCACACCGCCGCCAACTTGTTCGATGCGTTGAAGGAAGGGTACTACGGCAAGTTCTGACTAGTCGGAGGGGTAACCAAGATGAGCGACATGACCACGATGGAACCGCTGCTGCCGGTCGTGCCTGTACCGGCACCGGCGCCGGCTGCTCCGGCACAGCCTGCTGCGAAGAAGGCTGCGCCGAAGAAGAAGGCTGCCAGGAAAGTTGCGAAGAAGGCGGTGAAGAAGGCGGTCAAGAAGGCTGCGCCGAAGCGGGCCGCCAAGAAGGCCGCGAAGAAGGTTGCCAAGAAGGCTGCCAAGAAGCGGGTAGCCAAGAAGGCGGCGAAGAAAGTCGCCAAGAAAGCCGCCAGGAAGCGCGTGGCGAAAAAGGCCGCGAAGAAGGCGGTCCGCAAGGTCGCGCGCAAGGCGGCCGGAAAGAAGCGGGCCGTGAAGAAGGCCGTGCGCAAGGTCGCGCGCAAGGCCGGCGCCCGCAAGGTTGCCAAGAAGGCCGCGAAGAAAACGGCCCGTCGCAGGAAGTAACCAGCCTACGCCCCGGCCCGGCCGTGCGGCCGGGCCGGCGTTCCGTCCACGGCCGCGTCACCCAGCAACGCAGAGAAGCAGCATGACGATCAAGATCGGCAAGAAGATCAAGGGCTACGCCGTCGTCAAACCGGAGGACAAGGCCAAGGAAGCCGCGACCGCCGCGGCGCCCGCCAAGGCGCCGGCCGCGCCCAGCGCGGAAGTGATCCAGATGCACGAGAGCGTGGAGCGGCCGGACACCCTGGTCGGCGCCACCTACAAGATCAAGTCGCCGCTGTTCGAGCACGCGCTGTACGTCACCTTGAACGACATCGTGCTCAACGCCGGCACCCCGCACGAAATGCGCCGCCCCTTCGAGATCTTCATCAACTCGAAGAACATGGACCACTTCCAGTGGATCGTGGCGCTGACCCGCATCATGTCCGCCGTGTTCCGCAAGGGCGGCGACGTCACCTTCCTGGTCGAAGAGATGAAGGCCGTGTTCGACCCGCGCGGCGGCTACTTCAAGGCCGGCGGCGTGTACATGCCCTCCATCGTCGCCGAGATCGGCGGCGTGGTGGAGCAGCACATGAAGATGATCGGCCTGATCCGCGACCCCGAGATGAGCGACGCCCAGCGCGCCCTGATCGCCGAGAAGCGCGCGGCCTACGAGGCCGCCGGCTCAAAAAAAAAGCCTGACGTAAGCCCCGCCGCCGCCGAAGTCGCGCCGAAGCCCGAGCCGCAGTCCAACGGCTCCTTCCCGCCCGGCGCCACCATGTGCCACAAGTGCAACACCAACGCCGTCGTCATGATGGACGGCTGCGCGACGTGCCTGAATTGCGGGTACTCGAAGTGCGGGTGAGCGAGTGATGAGTTGCGTCGCTATCAGCCGCGCTCGCGTCCACGGCGTATACGCGGTGCATGAGTAACGGCCGCTCGATTCGACTCTTCCTGGTGGACGGCTCTCCCGGAGGGCTGATCACTGCGGAAATCATGAACTGGACCGGCCATGTATTGGCTGGACCCCGCAGCATGCTTGCAGAGTTACTGAAACGTCCCGAGGTAGCTCGCACGGGCGTGTATTTCTTGGTCGGCCCTGATCCGGACAACCCGGCGCGATCGCTGGTCTACGTCGGAGAATCCGACGATGTGTCGACGCGGCTGAAGCAGCACAACCGTGGGGAAAATCAAGGTGGAAAGGATTTCTGGGAGAAGGTCTGCGTAGTTACCAGCAAGGATTCCAACCTGACCAAGGCACACGCAAAGTATCTGGAGAGCGTGCTGATTGGTTTGGCTAGGGAAGCCGCTCGATCCAGCCTCGTCAACGGAAATGCCCCCGTGTACGGCGCTCAATTGCCTGAGGCCGACATCGCCGATATGGCGTTCTTTCTCGAGCAGGTGCGCACTGTCTTGCCGGTGCTCGGGTTTGATTTCCTGCGCTCCCGCCCGAATGTTTCCTTTGCTCCGGGTACAGTCGGCAGCTCGGGTGGACAACGCGTTTCGCCAATCTTTGAACTGAGCATCCGCAAGCACGGGGTGAGCGCTCGCGCACGAGAGATCGATGGTGACTTCATTGTGCTCAAGGGGGCGGCGGCGCGAGCCCAATGGACCAGTGAGCATCCCGGCTACCGAGCTCTGTATGACCAGTTGGTAGATGACGGGATTCTCTCGGAACAAATGGCAGGGGTCCGCACTTTCACCGCTGACTACGCGTTCTCAAGTCCAAGCGCAGCCGCTGCTGTCATCTCGGGTCGCCCGGCCAACGGACGTACTGCATGGATCAATGCGGACACGGGCGAGTCGTATGCAAACTGGCAAGAGCATATTGTTAGTCAGATCTAACGATCGAATGAACTCACGAGATGCGCTCGTAGACCAACCTAAGTGCGTGGTGTGGGCTGTGCGAAGCGGAACCCGTCAACGTTATTCGTGGAAGGTGGCGCCATGAGCAACTCCATCACCCACGCCACCGACGCCGATTTCGACACCCAGGTGCTGCGCGCCGACATGCCGGTGCTGGTGGACTTCTGGGCGACGTGGTGCGGGCCGTGCAAGGCGCTGGCGCCGATGCTGGACGAACTGGCGCGCGACTACGCCGGGCGCATCAAGGTGGTGAAGGTCGAGATGGACGCCAACCCGAAGACCGCGATCGCCTGCCGCGTGCGCTCCGCGCCGACGCTGCAGCTCTACAAGGGCGGCAGCGTGCAGGCCACGCAGATCGGCCTGGTGCCGAAGGCGCAGATGGTGCGCATGATCGAGGCGGCGCTTTGAGCCTCATCGTCTCACGGTGAATCGCAGTGGAGACCGCATGGACGCGAACGAACTGGAATACGTGGGCTTCTGGCCGCGCGTCGGCGCGACGCTGATCGACGTACTGCTGATCAGCTTCTTCACCGTGCCGCTGATGCGCATGGTCTACGGCGCCGGCTACTGGAACGACTTCGCGCTGGTGCGCGGCCCGGCCGACGCCGTGATCAACTGGATCCTTCCGGCAATCGCCACCGTCGCGTTCTGGATGGCGCGGCAGGCGACGCCGGGCAAGATGGTCATCGGCGCGCGCATCGTCGACGCCGCCACCGGCGAACCGCCCACGCTCGGCCAGTGCGTCATCCGCTATCTCGGCTACCTCCTCTCGGCCGTGGTGCTGTGCCTCGGCTACGTCTGGGTGGCGTTCGACCCGCGCAAGCAGGGCTGGCACGACCGGTTGGCCAACACGGTGGTCGTGCGCAAGCGCGTGGCCGCCGTGCACCCTGTCCGCTTCGACGGCACCTGACCGCAACGGCGAAGCGCGAACGCCGTAATCACATGGACTCGCCCTTGCATTGCCAGGCGTCGAAGCGCCAGCGGTGGTGAGCTGTCGCTTCCACCGCAATCGTGCGAGGGCGAGTCCATGTGATTACGGCATGAGAGGGGAATGGGGCGGATAGGGTGTCGCCACCTGCAGCACCGCCGCGCCCTGCAGCGCGCCGCCGCGCAGGCGGGCCAGCGCTTCGTTGGCCTGCTCCAGCGGAAAGGTTTCGACGTGCGTGCGCACGGGCACCTGCGGCGCCAGCGCGAGGAATTCCTCGCCGTCGCGACGCGTGAGGTTGGCGACCGAGCGCAGCACGCGCTCGCCCCACAGCAGGCGGTAGGGAAACGCCGGGATGTCGCTCATGTGGATGCCGGCGCAGACCACCGTGCCGCCCTTCGCCGTCGCCGCCAGCGCGGCCGGCACCAGCGCGCCGACCGGTGCGAACACGATGGCCGCGTCCAGCGGTTCTGGCGGCGCGGCGTCGGAGGCGCCGGCCCACGCCACGCCCAGCGTGCGCGCAAAATGTTGCGCGGCGGCGTCGCCGGCGCGCGTGAACGCATACACCTCGCGGCCCTGGTGGCGCGCCACCTGCGCGACGATGTGCGCGGCAGCGCCGAAACCGTACAGGCCGAGCCGGCGCGCGTCGCCGGCGAGGCGCAGCGCGCGGTAGCCGATCAGCCCGGCGCACAGCAGCGGCGCGGCTTCGGCGTCGCCGTAGGCGTCCGGAAGGCGGAAGCAGTAGCGTGGGTCGGCGACGGTGTATTCGGCGTAACCGCCGTCGAGCTGGTAGCCGGTGAAGCGTGCGCGCCCGCACAGGTTCTCGCGGCCGCTGCGGCAGTACGCGCAGGCGCCGCAGGTCCAGCCCAGCCACGGCACGCCGACGCGCTCGCCTTCGCGGAAGCGCTCGACCTGCGCACCGTGCGCGACCACGGTGCCGACGATCTCGTGACCGGGCACCAGATCCGGTTTCGCGTGCGGCAGCTCGCCGTCGATCACGTGCAGGTCGGTGCGGCACACCGCGCAGGCGTGCACGCGGATCAGCACCTGGTCCGGGCCCGGCGCGGGCACCGGCCGCGATTCCGCGACCAGCGCGGTGTTCGGCGCGTGCAGCACCATGGCGCGCATGCGGCGGCTCCCGGCGAGGATGCCGCTGCCATTCTATGCGTGTCCGCCCGGTGTTTGATGCAAATCAATGGTCCGCGCGGGGCGGCTCACAGAATGCCGGTGTCGGCCGCACCTGTGCATGGTCAGGGATGACACTCCGCCACGCGTGGCGCTCGCGTCGCGGATGCACGTGCGTCGTCGCGTCGGAGGCCGCAAGGTTGCGGCGGAAGTGCGGCGGCGCACGCGCTCACGGACGAAGGTGGCGACGATGGCCGGCCTGCGGAAGCGGGATGCTGTCCTGCGCCGCCGCGCCAGTCCTCCGCACCCCTCCCGGAGCGACGCTCATGATCGAAGTCAACCAGACCTACGAACTGCTGCCGACGGTCGACCTCGGCGCCTACGCCGCATGGGTCAAGAAGGCGCTCGGCATCGTGCTGAAGCAGCCCGGCTTCGTGGAGTTCCGCGCCCACCGCAACCTGCTCGGCTCGCCGCAGGTGCGCACCACCACCGTCTGGCAGTCCGCTCCCGACTGGGCGCGGTTTGACGAGGGCGACTGGCAGACCCTCGAGCTCGAGTTGCGGCGCATGGCGACGCAGCTCCGGGTCGAGCTGTGGGGCCCGTCGCCGATGGTGCCGGAGCCGCTGCGGCCGGGACGCTGACGGACGCGCGCCCGGCGGGCGTCAGGTCGCTTCGAGCGTCGCGTACGCGCGCACAGGGAACGTGCCCATGCCCTTGACCTTCACCGGCACGGCGGAGAAGCGGAAGCCCGCGGTCGGGAGCTGGTCGAGCCCGCACAGGTGCTCGACGATCGGGATGCCGGCGCCGAGCAGCGCGGTGTGCACGGGGCGATGGCCGTCGGCGGTGTCGTCGATGTTCAGCGAGTCGATGCCGACCAGGCGCGCGCCGGCGTCGCGCAGATAGGCGGCCGCGTCCGCGGTCAGGAACGGGTGGCCCTCGAAGTAGCGGTCGGTGCGCCAGTGGCGGTCCCAGCCGGTGTGCACCAGCACCGCCTTGCCGCGCACGTCGAGCGGCAGGAAGACGCTGCGCCCGATCGCGCGGCCCGCCATGCCGGCGACGCGGGCGAGCACGCCGTCCAGCCCGGCGACCTCGTCGAGGTCGAATCCGGCCACGTCCTTGCCGTCGGCGTAGCGGTGGTACGGGCTGTCGATGTAGGTGCCGGTGTTGGCCACCATCGTGATCTTGCCGATCTGGAACTCGGTGCCTTCGGCGTAGTGCGCGCGCGACTGCGCGCGGCTGAGGTGGTCGCACACGATCGGCGCCGGCAGGCCCCTGTAGGTGATCATGCCGTCCTCGATGGCGTGGCTGAGGTCGATGTGGCGCGCCGCCGCCGCCGCGCGCGGCGCGGCCTGCGCCGAGGCTGCCGCGCGCTTGTGGCGCTCGTGGATGATCGTCTTGTTGAGGATGCGCACGGCGCCGACCATCAGCAGGCGCAGGTCGCGCACGATGTAGTCGGCCAGCGCGGTGTCGGCGATGTCGTCGCCGTCGATGTCGAGGCGGAAGCCCTGGCCCTGGATGCCGCCGCCGTTGGAGAAATCGATCTCGAAGTCGAACTGCACGCGCTTGTCGGTCGTTTCTGCGGGCATGTCTGCGTTATCCGTGCGTAGTCGCTGCCGATTATGGGCATCGTCGCGTGGGGCGGCATGACCACCGGCACGCGCCGGCCCCGCGGGCGCGGTGTGAGAGTCCGCGCGCCGCGGTTCGGCACAGAGCGGGGAGACAGCATGGATCTTGCGGGGGTGGAAACGGCGCCCGCCGGGGCGCGCGCCGCGTCCGGGCTGTGGCAATTCGCGGTCATCGGCGCGGTGCTGGCGACCGCCTGGTTCGCGCCGGGCTGGGGTTCGATCTACGGCGCCGCGGTGGCGCTGCTGATCGCCCGCTTCGAGCCGCGCCGCTGGCACGTGCCGCTGGGGCTGCTGAAGCGCACCGACTGGCGCCGCGTGGTGCTGTTCGGCCTGCTGGCGGGCGTCGCGCAACTGCTGCTGGCGAAGATCCTGCTGACGCCGGCCGTCGAGGCGCTGACCGGCCAGCACCGCGACCTGCGCATGTTCGACGCGCTGCGCGGCAACGTCGGCGCGCTGCTCGGCCTGCTGCCGACGATGTGGTTGTCCGCCGGCCTGTGCGAGGAGATCGTGTTCCGCGGCATCGCCCTGGGGCGCCTGCGCGCCGCGCTCGGCGGCACGCGCCTCGCCACCGCGGTCGCGTTCGTCGCTTCCTGCATCGTGTTCGGCCTGGCGCACGGCTACCAGGGCCTGAGCGGCTGGATCATCACCGGCGTGATGGGATCGGTGCTGGCGCTGGTGTATGTCGTTTCCGGCTACCGGCTGTGGTACGGCATCGCGCTGCACCTGGTCTACGACACGCTGGCCACGGCCTGCATCGCCTTCAACATCGACCGCGTATTCGCCGCCTGGGGCGCGCGGCTGTTCCACGGCTGACGGCACGCGGCCAGACCTTCACCCGGGTGCGCGACGGCGACGCGATCGCCGGCCGCCGCGGCGCGACCGGCACGCCGGGCCTGTTCCTGGTCGATCGCGACGGCCGCATCGTTTACGCCCGCGTCGGCGCCAGCCGGCCGGCGCAGCGTTCAGCGCGCAGGCGGGCGCCTGCTCTATCCTTGGCCGGTCGCTTCCACCCCTGAGGAAAGCCGTCATGCGCACGATGCCCACGCTCGCCGCCGTCCTGCTGGCCTGCGGACTCGCCCTGCTGCCGTCCGCGCCCGTGCGCGCCGGCACCGTCACCTGCAAGATGACCTTCACCCTGTCCGGCTGGTCGGCGTTCTACAAGACCTACTCCGGCTCCGGCCACGTCACCTGCAGCAACGGCCAGCGCGCGAACGTGCGCATCACCAGCAAGGGCGGCGGGCTGACCTTCGGCAAATCGACGATTACCGGCAAGGGCGAATTCTCCGGGGTCAGCAGCATCGGCGACATCTATGGCGCCTACGCGCACGCCAACGCGCACGCCGGTGCGGCCAGGTCGGCCGGCGCCACCGTGGTGACCAAGGGCGCGGTGTCGCTGGCGCTGGCCGGCAAGGGCGAGGGCTGGGACATCGGCGTCGACTTCGGCAAGTTCGTGATCGAGCGCTGAGCGCGCCGGGTCGCCGCCGCACGCGGCAAGCGCGCGGCCGGAAGTCATGCCGTGACTTCCGCGGCTTGCCGGCGCTCCGCTGCGCGCGCAGATTGCGGCTGCGCACCACGAGGTGCGCGGGCGGTGCGCGCCGGCAACCCTTCTGCGCCGGTGCGCATCCCATCCTTGCAGCCGCGAGGATCCGCACATGATCGAACTGTTCGCACTCGGAATGATGGCGCTGGTGCTGTGGGGCGTGGTCGCCGCGCTCTGCTCCCTGCTAGGTTTCGCCCTCAAGCTGACCCTGGGGCTGATCGGCGGCGTGCTCGGCCTGATCGGCGGCGCGATCGGCCTGCTGGTGGCGCTGGCGGTGCTGCCGCTGGTGGTGCTGGCGACGCTGCCGCTGTGGCTGCCGCTGGCGCTGCTGGTCGGCCTGGTCTGGCTGCTGGCGCGCAGCGGCCACGCGACGGCCACGCCCACGCGCTGACGCTCAGGCCAGCGCAAGCTCCATCTCGACCTGCTCGAGCGCGCCGCGCGCGAAGCCGAGCGCGCCGAGCACCGCGCTGCCCAGCTCTTCCGGCACCAGCGGCGGGATCGTCCACGCGCGTCCCGGATAGTGCGCCTGCAGCGTGACCAGCAGGCGCCGCGCGTGGCCCGCGCCGCGCACGTGCGGCGCCACGAACAGGTGGCCGAGCGAGAGCCGGTCGCGCGCACGGTCGTCGATCCAGGCGTAGGCCTTGTCGTCGATCGCGTAGGTGGACATCCACGCGAAGCCGGAGGCGACGCTGGCCGGCGCCAGTTGCCATGGCCATTCCAGCGTGTGGTCGGCGCCGAGCGCGCGCGCCAGCTCGATGCAGTGGGTGCGCCGCAGCGCCACCTCCGCCTGCGGCGTGAACGGTTCGCGGGTCCAGCCGAACAGGCGGCGGCGGGCGCGGAAGCCGGCGCGCTCGTACAGCCGGCGCGCGACGCCGTTGCTCGCGATCACTTCCAGCAGCAGGCGCGCCGCGCGCTGCTCGCGCGCCACCGCGATCGCCTCGTCCAGCAGCAGGCGACCGAGGCCGGCGCCGCGCGCGGCCGGTACGACGCCCATCGCGGCGATGCGCATGGTGTCGCCGCGGCGCGCCAGCAGGCACAGCGCGCAGGGCACGCCGTCGCGCAGGGCGATACGGCTGTGTTCGAGGTCGATCTGCTCGCTGCGCACGCGCGCGGCGAGCAGCGCGGCGTTCTGCCGGACCGGCACCACGTAGCCGCTGAACGCGGCTTCGAACAGCGCCGCCAGCGCCGCCAGCGGCAGTTGCCCGGCGCTGATCAGGCTCAGGCCGGGGAAGCGTTGGCGCAAAGTGGAAGAAGCGACGGAGGTGGTGGCGGCAAGGGCGGATACGACGGAGCGCGGGTGGAAGCTCGAAGGCATCAGTGCGCCACCAGCAAGGGCAGGCCGCTGTTCTGGAAAAGATAGCGGGTCGTGCCGCCCAGCGCCAGTTCCGCCAGCCGCGAGCGGCCCCAGGCGCCCATCACCAGCATGTCCGCCTCGTACGCGCTGGCCGCTTCCAGCATCGCGCTGCCGACCTTGCCCGCGGGCGCGAAGTCGACGTAGTCGGCGGTGACGCCGCGGCGTTCCAGCCACGGCCGCAGCGCCAGCGCGGGCGGCGCCAGCGGCAGGCCCTCGTCGCGGCGCGCGCCCACCAGCACGCGCACCGCTTCCGCACGCTGCAGCAGCGGTAGCGCGGCGCGCACCGCGCGCGCGGCTTCGCGCGCACCGTTCCAGGCGATCATCACGCGGCGCCCCGGCGTGCGCACCTGGCAGACGTCCGGCACCACCAGCATCGGCGAGGCGCCGGCGAACAGCGAGCGGCTGACGGTGCCGAAGCCGACCGGCGCGGACGGGTCGCTCTGCGGGCGCTCCATCACCACCAGGTCGGCCAGGCTGGCGCAGTGCGCGATCACGTCGACGGGGTCGCCTTCCAGCGCCAGCCACTCGCCGTCGACGCCGCGCCGTGCGCACGCCTCGCGCCACCAGTCCGCGCGTCCGCGCGCCTCTTCCAGTTCGTGCGCCATGAACTGGCCCTGGATCGCCACCGCCTCCGGCGCGACGAATGCGGCCGGCACCATCGGCACGACGTACAGGCCGCTCAGGCGCGCGCCGAAGCGCGCGCCCAGTTCGAGCGCGACGCGCACGCCGGCCGCCTGCACGTCCGCCTGGCGCACGTGAACGAGGATTTCCTGCATGCCTGCTGCTCCACCCGGGCCCGGCCGTAGCCTAGCGCGCGGCGCGTGCGCCAGGCCAATGCGGCGCAGGTTGCGCAACGCTTGCGGGCAGGAAAGGTGCTGCCCGCGCCGGCGGGAGCGGCTCCGGCCGCGATTGCGGGGCAGCGATTCGCGGCAGAAGCCGCAGGGGGAAGAACCCAAAAAAAGCCCGCCGGGGTGGGCGGCGGGCGGGGAATGCCGGACGTTCAGGGGGTAAGAGGGTATGGGGATCAACGCCCGGCGCAAGCAGCATCCGCGCCCCAGTGTTCAAGCGACGTTGCCGGCGCGTGAAAGCTGCCTTAAAGGCGCCTGCGGGCAAATGCCGGTCGCCGGCCCGGCGGCAAACCGGGCGCCCGGTCTCCGCTCGGCGCCGCTGTCCGGGCCATGCTTAACGCCGGCGCAAGCGGATGGCGCTAGCGTGCGCGAGTGCGGACGCGCGGCGGCGGTCTTCGCGGAGGTGGACCATGCATCGACGACATGCGGGATTCGTGTGCGGATGGCTGCTGGCGTCGCTGCTGTCCGGCTTCGCGCCGGCGGCGCATGCCGGCGCGACCGGGGTCGACTGCGACCTGCGCTTCGCGCTGCGCGGCTGGTCGCTGCTGTACAAGCGCGCCGAGGGCACCGGCACGGTGCGTTGCGACAACGGCCAGAGCATGCGCGTGAGGATCGTCGCCAAGGGCGGCGGGTTGACCGCGGGCAAGTACGTGATCGACGACGGCAAGGGCGCGTTCTCCGGCGTCAACGACATTCGCGAGGTGCCCGGCGTCTACGCGCAGGCGGAAGCGCACGCCGGCGCGGTCAGGAGCGGCACCGCGCAGGTGCTGACCAAGGGCCCGGTGTCGCTGGCGATTTCCGGCACCGGCCGCGGCTGGGATCTCGGCATCGCGTTCGGCTTGTTCGAGATCACGCCGGCGAAGTAGACGCAGGCGTTACACTCGGGCCGCATGCGCGGCGCCGCTGCGCGCCCACCCGACGACAAGGATCCCCGCCCATGGCCGAGCTCGCGATCGCCGCCGCCCAGCGCTATTCATTCGGCGAAGAGGTGGCCAACAGCCTGATCCACGGCCTCGGCATCGTGCTCAGCATCGCCGGGCTGGCGACGCTGGTCGCGTTCGCCGCGCTGTCCGGCGGCGCGCTGGCGGTGGCGAGCTGCGCGGTGTTCGGCGCCACCCTGGTGCTGGTGTACACGACCTCGACGCTGTACCACGCGATCCCGTTGCACGCGCCCAAGCGCGTGCTGCGCCATCTCGACCACATCGCGATCTACCTGCTGATCGCCGGCACCTACACGCCGTTCACCCTGGTCGCGATGCAGGGCGCGTGGGGCTGGGGATTGTTCTCCGCGATCTGGACGCTGGCGCTCGTCGGCTTCGTGCTCGAATTCACCGCGCTGCGCCACGTGCGCTGGCTGATGGCGCTGATCTACGTCGGCATGGGCTGGCTGGCGCTGGTCGCGTTCGGGCCGCTGAAGGCCAGCCTGGAAACCGGCGGGCTGGCGCTGCTGATCGCCGGCGGTGCGGTGTACACGCTCGGCGTGCCGTTCTACCTGTGGCGCAAGCTGCCGTACCACCACGCCGTCTGGCACCTGTTCGTGCTTGGCGGCAGCGTGCTGCACTTCCTGGCGATCCTGCTGTACGTGGTGCCGGACGCCGCGTGAAGCGAACGCGCCCGCCCCTTCCGGAATCGCCGGAAGGGACGGACGCGGGTGCGTCACTTCTTCTGCTGCGCCGGAACGAAAGCGCTCTTCACCGCCTGCGCCAGCAGGTCGGGCGGCAGCAGGCCCTGGCCGATCACGAAGTCGTTGAAGGCCTGGCGATCGAACCTGTCGCCCAGCGCGATCTGCGTCTCCGCGCGCAGTTGCAGCAGGCGCGTGTAGCCGTAGAAGTACGCGGTGGCCTGGCCGGGCATGCGGAACGTGTAGCGGTCCAGCTCCTGGCGCGTCATCGCCTCGGACAGGCCGACGTCGTGCACGAGGATGTCGTGCGCGCGCTCGCGGCTGATCAGGCCGAGGTTGAGCATCGGGTCGAGGAACGCGCGCGCCGCGCGCTGCAGGCGCGCCTGCAGGGCGAATAGCTGGCCGGCCGGCGGCTCGTACGGCAGCATCTCGGCCTCGGCGTACAGCGCCCAGCCTTCGACGTTGACGCTGTTGAAGGCGAACAGACTGCGCGCCAGCGACACGCCGCGCTCGACCATCGCCGCGAACTGCAGCTCGTGGCCCGGGCGGCCCTCGTGCGCGGTCAGCGTCCACGCCGCCGACTTGTGCGTGAAGTCGTCGTAGGCCTGGCTCTTGTCGCCGCTGCTGGACGGGTTGCCCATGGTCAGCACGAAGGTGCCGCGTTCGCCCTTGTTGTTGATCAGCGCAGGCGGATCCATGTGCGGCGCCGGCTGCGCGGCGGACTCCGCTTCCGAGGCGAGGCGCATCTGCATCGCGCGCTGCGGCAGCGTGACGATGTGCTCGCGGCGGATGATGTCCTCGATCTTGCCGATGACCTCGTGGTAGTAGGGCTCCACCGAGTTGCGGTCGAGCTGGTCCTTCTTCAGCGCCTTGATCACGTCGCGGTAGTCGTGCGCGTCGATGCCGTTCGCCTTGGCCACCTCGGGCGCGATCATCTGCATCGCCGCCTGGGTCTCCATGAACTCCAGCTCGGCCATGCGGATCAGCTGCTCGGGCGCGATGTCGACGCCGACCTGCTTGAGGTTGAACGCGTACAGCTCCGGCGGCAGGCGGAAGTCGCTGCGCGCGCGCGGCAGCACGGTGGCCTTCGCCCAGGCGTCGTAGTCCTTCAACTGCTGCGCCAGCGCGTCCAGCGCCGGCTCGGCGCCGGCGATCTTGTACTTGGCATAGAGCTGGCGGATGCCGTCGACATAGCGCTGCGTGTTGGCCAGGTTCTGCTCCACCTCGCCCTTGTACGGGCCGAGCAGCGCCTGGTCGGCGAGCTTCTCCGCGGTGCGCGCCTCGGCCAGCTTGACGATCGGCTCGCAGCCGCTGGCCATGCCGACGTAGCACTTCAGGCGCGCCAGCGCGGCCGGGCGGCGCTTGGCGTCGACCTGGTCCTGCAGCAGGACGAACTCGCCCTGGAAGATGGTCTGGCCGACGTCGTAGTAGGGCAGCAGCAGCTTGGCGTTGAGCGTGTTGCCCTCGATCTGCTGGTCGGCGGAGTGGATCATGATCTCGAGGTCCTGGCGGACCTGCGGATCCTTTTCGGTGGCGAGCTGCCTCTCGAGGCCGGCCTTGGCGGCGGCGAGCGCCTGGTTGGCGCGCTCGACCACGTTGGGCTTGAGGTCGCTGACGCGGCTGTCGTAGCCGGGCAGGCCGAGCTGCGAGGCGAACTCCGGCTGGAAGTCGGCCAGCACCTTCAGCAGCGGCTGCGCGGCGGCGTTGCTCTGCTGCACCCACGCGGCCGGTTTCGGCGCGGCGGTGGGCGGGGCGGCCTGGACCGCGGTGACGACGAGGCCGCAGGCGAGCAGCGCCGCGGCGAGCTTGTGTCTCAACATGGGCCTTCTCCTCAGGGACGCAGCCAGCCTACGGGGCCGCAGGCCGCGATCCATGTGCCGGAGGTGGGAGCGCCGGTCGCGCGTCGTCAGGTGCGCCGCGCCGGCCGGGCCCGCGCCAGCGCCGCCGCCACCAGCAGCGCCGCGCCCAGCAGCGCCGCGCGCGCCGGCGCCAGTCCCGCCGCGACCAGCAGCGCGGTCGACAGCACCGGCGCGGCGTAGGCGGCGACGCCGAGCAGGCCGAGGTCGCCGCGCTTGGTCGCCGCGTCCCACAGCAGGAACGCGGTGCCGACCGGGCCGACGCCGAGCGCCAGCAGCGCCAGCCATTCGTGCGTGCTCGGCACCACCCACGCCTCGCCGCCGAGGTGCAGCGCCGCGCCGGCCAGCGCGGTCGCCGCGCAGGCGGGGATCAGCGTCTCCGCCGGCAGGCGGCTGAAGCGCGCGTTGGCCAGCGAGTAGCCGGCCCAGACGAACGCGCAGGCCAGCGCCAGCAGGTAGCCGAGCCAGGCGCCGCGCGCCGGGCCGGTCGCGCCGGCGCCGATCGCCAGCGCGGTCGCCGCCAGCCCGCACAGCGCGGCCAGCGCGCGGCGCGGCCGCGTCGCCGGATCGCGCGCGCCCGCGCCCAGCGCGATCAGCAGCGGCCACAGGTAGACGATCAGGCTGGCCTGCGCCGCCGGCGCGCGCGCCAGCGCGTTGAAGTACAGCGCGTGGAAGCCGAACAGCGCGCCGAAGCCGAGTGCGAACGCCGGCCACGGCTGCCGGCAGCGCGCCAGCGCCGCGCGCGGGCCGTGGCGCAGCGCGCTCGCCGCGAACGTCGCCAGCGCGCCGACGGCGAAGCTCGACGCCAGGAGCTGGTACGGCGGCAGGCGCCCGGCGCCGCGGCTGAGCAGGGCCAGCGTCGACCACAGCAGGATGGCGCCGAACCCGGCGAGGGTGGCGCGGCGGACGGCGGACATGGTGCGTGGTGCTCCGCTGGATTTCCGCCGAGGCTACGGCCGTGGGCCGCCGCCGTCTTGACCGCGCGTCTCGCCGCGCCGCGCGGTTCCCTAGACCCAGCCCTGGTCCGCCAGCTCGCGCTTGACGTAGGCGTAGTAGATCGGCGCCGCCACCAGCCCCGGCAGGCCGAACGCGGCCTCCATCACCAGCATCGCCAGCAGCAGCTCCCAGGCGCGCGCGTGGATCTCGTTGCCGACGATGCGCGCGTTCAGGAAGTACTCCAGCTTGTGGATCACCACCAGAAACGCCAGCGCAGCCAGCGCCACATACGGCGACACCGACAGCGCGATCACCGCGATCACGGTGTTGGAGACCAGGTTGCCGATCACCGGCAGCAGGCCAACCACGAAGGTCACCGCGATCATCGTCTTGGCCAGCGGCAGGTACACCCCCGCCAGCGGCAGGATCGCCAGCAGGAACAGCGCGGTGAACGCGGTGTTGACGAACGAGATCTTGATCTGCGCGAAGACGATGCGGCGGAACGCCTCGGCGAAGTGCGCGCTGCGCGCCAGCAGCTCGCGCGCCAGCGGGCGCAGGCGGTGCGCCGGGCGCACCTCGTGCAGCGCGATCAGCGCGCCCAGCACCATGCCGGCGAGCACGTGCACGAAGGTCTGCACCGCCTCCTTGCCGGCCAGTTGCAGCGTCTGGCCGTGGGTGCTCAGCCATTCGACGACCGCGCGCCGCAGCGTGTCGGTGTCCTCCGGCAGGTAGCCGACCACGCTTGCCGGCAGCTCGCTGCGCACCTGGTCGAGGATCTGCACCATGCGCCCGAACAGCACCTGCAGGCCGCCGGTGTCGCTGCGGAAGAACGCGCTCACGGCGACGATCGCCAGCGTCAGCAGGCCGACGATCGCGCCGGCCAGCAGCGCCACCGCGATCAGCCGCGCGCGCTCGCCGGTCAGCCGCCGCTGCAGCAGCGGCGCCAACACGTGCACCAGCTGGAACACCAGCAGCCCGGCCAGGATGGCGGAGAGCAGGTGCAGGCGCAGGACCAGCAGCAGCGCGGCGAACGCGAGCAGCCAGGCGGCGATGCGGAACGCGGAGGGCGGCTGCGGGCGGGGATGGTCCATGCGGCGTAGCGGCGGCGGTCGTGGCGGTGGCGCCAGCCTAGCGCATGTCCGCATCAGCGCCGCGCGCGCACCTGGCCCGGCGTGAGGCCGCAGTGCCGGCGCAGCGCGCGCGTCAGCGCGCTCTGCTCGGCGTAGCCGCAGGCGAGCGCGATGTCCGCGATCGGCGCGTCGCCGTCGCGCAGCAGCGTGCAGGCGCGGGCGAGGCGCTGCGCCCGCCGCAGCGCGCCCGGCGCCTGCCCGGCGCGCGCGCCGAAGCGGCGATAGAACTGCGCGCGGCTGAGCCCGGCCAGCCGCGCCAGGGTCGCCGCATCCGGCGCCGCGGCCGGCGGCGCCGCGCGCAGCCACGCCGCCAGCGCGTCCACGGCGGCGTCGGTGCGCGTGCCGTCCATGGCGTGCAGCAGCACGCGCACGAACGCGCGGCGCGCCGCCGCGTCGGCGGGCGCGACGTCCGCCAGCGTCGCCAGCAGGCGCCGCAGCGCCGGCGGCAGCGTCACGTAGCGGCGCTCGCCCAGGCGCGCCAGCAGCGCGCCGTCCTCGCCGTCCGCGGCAAGGTCGGCGACGACGAAGCGGTTGGCGCCGCGCGCCTCGAAGGCGTGACGAGCGCCGGCGCCGATCACCGCCGCGCAGTCGCGGTCGACGCGGCCGCCGCGACCGTCGATCTCGATCTCCAGCCGGCCCCGCCACGGCAGCACGACCTGGTGGAACGCGTGGCTGTGCGTGGCCGCGGTGGCGGCGTAGGTGCGGAAGTCCAGCGTGGCGGCGTCCATGCGCGGCGCTACAGCAGCAGCGCCAGCGCGAACACGCCGAGCATCGCGAACGACAGCGCGAGCTTGACCAGCGTGCCCAGCAGCAGGCCGATCCAGGTGCCGGCGCCGACGTTGGCGGCGCGCGCCACGCCGCCGCCGGCCAGCAGTTCGCCGGCCAGTGCGCCGATGAACGGCCCCAGCAGCAGCCCGGGGATGCCGAAGAACAATCCGGCCACGGTGCCCAGCGCGGCGCCCAGCAAGGCCAGCCCGCTGGCGCCGACCCGCTTCGCGCCGAGCGCGCCGGCGGCGAAGTCGACCAGCAGCGCCAGCACGGCGAGCAGGCCGAGCACGGTCAGGGTGAGCGCGCCGACGTGGTGGAAGCCGTCGGCCCAGGCCGCCAGCAGCATGCCGGCGAACATCAGCGGCACGCCCGGCAGGGCGGGCAGGATCACGCCGGCCAGGCCGATCAGGATCAGCAGCGCGGCCAGCGCGAACAGCGCGACGGTCACGGCGCCGTTCCCGCCGCGAACGCGGCGCGGTATCTGGGCCTGAGCAGCGCGGCGAACGCTGCGGCCGGCACCTGCACTTCCAGCGTGCCTTCCGCATAGGGCGCCACCTGGTACGGCGGAAACATCAGCAGCAGCCCGTCGGCGCGGCCGGCGGCGTCGGCGTGGACCAGGAACGCGGCGTAGTTGGCCTGCTTCGGCGCGGTGCCGTCGTCGATCCAGGCCAGCGCGCGCTGCTGCGCCGCGCTGCGGACAGGGCGCGGCGCGGCGGGATCGTCCGGCTCCGCGCCGAGCACGCGCTGCGACAGCGCGCCGCGCGCGCGGTCGGCCAGGACGCGCAGCGCGGCCGCGGGGTCCGCGAACAGGTCGCCGAGCGCGAGTACGCGGCTGCGGCGCACGTCGTAGTTGAAGCCGGCGACCAGCGGCGCGGCGTGCGCGCCGCCGGTGTAGCTGCCGCCGCGCGCGCGCACGGCGACGAAATCGGCGGTGTGCGCGGCCACGGCGAAGTCGAGCGTAAGCTGCCACGGGAAACCGGCGCCCTGCGTCAGCGCCGCGCCGCCTTCCAGCGCCTGCATGAATTCGCGCTTGGCGGCATCGCCGTAGGCGTGCAGCGCCGCCGCCAGCGGGGCGCTGCCGGCCGGCAGTTCGGGATAGGCGATGCGGATGCTGTAGCGCGCGTCCCGCACGCTCACGGTGCTGGCCGCGATCGGCGCGGGCGCGGCGGCCGGCGTGGCGGCCGGCGCGGTCGGCGGCGTGCGCTCGCAGCCGGCCCGGCCGAGCGCGGCGACGACGGCGATCAGCGGGGCGACGTGGCGCGGCATGCGGCGGCTCCGTGGCGGCGTGGCGACGAGTCTAGTGCGAATGCGCCGCCTTGTTGCCTTTCCCGGTGGGATCGCGACCCGCGCTACGGGTGCGCCGCCGACGGGCGATGCGCGGCCGCGAGGCGGATCCGCGCTGCGGCGCGCGTCCGCCGCCGCGCCGGCCTCAGCGCGACCACCACGCGCCCGGGTAGTACACGCCCGGCTGCGGGCGCTCGCGGAACACGTCCTTGCGGAAGCGGAACAGCTCGGCGGGACGGCCGCCGGTGCTGCAGTCGCGCTCGCCGGTGCCTTCGACCAGGCCGGCGCTCTCGACCAGGCGGCGGAAGTTCTGCGTGTGCAGGCGGTTGCCGGCCAGCGCCTCGACCACGTGCTGCAGTTGCGACAGCGTGAAGCGGTCCGGCAGCAGCTCGAACACCACCGGGCGGTAGCGGATCTTGCCGCGCAGCCGGCCCAGCGCGGTGGCGAGGATGCGGCGGTGGTCGAGCGCCAGCGCGCGGCCGGTGCCGGCGGGCAGCGCGGCGTCGCCGTCCTGGTCGCGCCGCGCCTCGGCCACCAGGCCGGCTTCCCACAGCAGCTCGTAGCGCTCAAGCGTGCGCTCGGGATCCCACGGCGCGCCGCCCAGGCCGAAGGTGAGGTCGATGCGCTGGCGCCGACGCGCGTCGTCGCCGGCCCAGGCGTACAGGCGCGGCGCCAGGTCGCGCTCGATCAGCGCGGGGCGGTCGTGGCGCCAGTCCTCCCACGGCAGGAACGCGTAGACGTCGCGCCAGTGCGCGTCGAAGGTCGGCGGCAGCGCCTGCTCGCGCACCAGCGCGAGATAGGCCACCGAGATCACGCGCGCGCCGCCGGCGCGCTCGCGCGGATCGCGGAAGCGGTCGCCGAAGCTGTACAGCTGCTCGACGTAGCCGAGGCCGAAGCCGGTCGAGCGCACCACCCAGTCGCGCACGCCGCGCTCCAGCGTCTGGTGGCGTTCGAGGTCGAGCAGGCCCGACGGCAGCGCGTCGGCGTCGCCGCCGCGCGCGGTGAGCACGCGCGGCGTACCGCCGGTGACCGCCACGATCACCGCATCCAGCCCGATCACCACCCCCGTTTCGCTCATGCGCGCAGCATAGCGGGCGCGCGCTTCGCGCCCAAGGCAGCGGCGCCTAGTCGAGCCGCTTGTGGAAGCGCAGCGTGGCCAGCGTCAGCATCACCGCGGCGAACGCCAGCAGCGCCAGCAATTCGCGCCACAGGTCGGCGAAGCCGGCCGCGCGCAGCACGATGCCGCGCACCAGGCGGATGAAGTGGGTCAGCGGGAAGGTTTCCGCCAACCACTGCGCCGCGCGCGGCATGCCGCCGAACGGGAACATGAAGCCGGACAGCAGGATCTGCGGCAGGAAGGTGAAGAACGCCAGCTGCATGGCCTGGAACTGGCTCTTCGCCAGCGTCGACAGGAACACGCCCAGCGCCAGGCAGGCGACGATGAACACCAGCGCCGCGACGTACAGGTCCACGAGCGAGCCGCGCACCGGCACGCCGAAGATGGCGATACCGAGCAGCAGCACCAGCGTGGCCTGCACCAGGCCGATGCCGACGAACGGCAGCACCTTGCCGATGGTCAGCTCGAGCGGCGACAGCGGCGTGGCAATCAGGAACTCGAGGTTGCCGCGTTCGCGCTCGCGCACCAGCGCCATCGCCGTGAACAGCACCATGGTCATGGTCAGGATCACGCCGATCAGGCTGGGCACGGTGTTCAGCGGCGCGCGCCGCTGCGGGTTGTACCAGTTGACGATCTCGACCTGGCCTTGCGGCACCGCCGCGTGCAGCGGCGACAGCAGCGTGGTCACCGACAGCCCGGCGAGCTGGCGCGCCGCCTGCTGCACCACCTGGTCGGAGCCGTCGACCACCATCTGCACCGCGGCGCGGTCGCGGTCGGCGAGGCGGCGCTCGAAATCGCGCGGGATCACCAGCGCGGCGCTGACGCGGCCCTCGCGCAGCAGCGCGTCGATCTGCGCGGGCGAGTCCAGCCGGTAGCGGAAGTCGAACACCTGCGACTGCGCCAGCTCCGCGACCAGCTCGCGCGCGTTGCGCGTGTGCGCCTGGTCGAGCACGGCGGCGTCGAGGTGGCGCACGTCCAGGTTGATGGCGTAGCCGAACAGCAAGAGCTGCATGGTCGGGATGCCGACGATCATGGCGAAGGTCAGGCGGTCGCGGCGCAGCTGGCGCAGCTCCTTGACCACGATCGCCCACAGGCGGCGCGGGCTGAAGGCGTTCATGCGGCCTCCCCGTCGGCATGGCGCGGCCGCTGCGTGGCGGCGACGAACACGTCCTCGAGGTTGGGCGGCGTCGGCACCACGCGCGCGTCGATGCCGGCCGCGGCCAGCGCGCGCTGCAGTGCCGTCGCCTCCGCGGCGCCGTCCTGCGCCAGCACGCGCAGGCTGGCGCCGATCTGCGCGGTCGCCAGCACGCCGGGTGTGCCGGCCAGCGCCTGCTGCGCCGCGCGCGGCGCCGCGCATTCGACCAGGAAGGTCTGCCCGGGCAGGCCGTCCATCAGCGCGCGCGGGTTGCCGTCGGCGGCCAGCCGGCCGCGGTCGAGGATGGCCAGGCGATGGCAGCGCTCGGCCTCGTCCATGTAGTGCGTGGAGACCAGCAGGGTGGTGCCGGCGTCGGCCAGCTCGAACAGCGAGTCCCAGAATTCGCGCCGCGACTGCGGGTCGACCGCGCTGGTCGGCTCGTCGAGGAACAGCAGCGCCGGTTCGTGCAGCACCGCCGCGGCCAGCGCCAGGCGCTGCCGCTGGCCGCCGCTGAGCGTGCCGGCGAGCTGGTTGCGCATGCCGGCCAGCGCGTAGCGCCGCAGCAGCGCCTCGACGCGCACCTTCGCCGCGGCGCGGGCGAGGTCGTGCACGCTGGCGACGAAGTGCAGGTTCTCGCCGACGGTGAGGTCGTCGTACAGCGCGAACCGCTGCGTCATGTAGCCGACGCTGCGCTTCAGCGCCTCGGCCTCCTGCGGGATGCGGTGGCCGAGCACCTCGATCTCGCCGGCGCTGGGCAGCAGCAGCCCGCACAGCATGCGGATGGTGGTGGACTTGCCGGAGCCGTTCGGGCCAAGGAAGCCGTAGACCTCGCCGCGGCGCACTACGAGGTCGAGCGCATCGACCGCCACCAGCGTGCCGAAGCGCCGCGTCAGGCCGCGCGCGCGGATCGCCGGGCGTTCGTCAGGGGCGTTCATCGCCCACCCGTTCCGCACGGCAGGGCAGGCCGGCCGGCAACGCGCGCGCGGCGTCGCCCTGCAGCACCAGCTCGGCGCGATAGACCAGGCGGCCGGCGTCCTCGCCGGACAGCGCGTAGTAGGGCGTGAACGCCGGATCGCTGCGCACGCTGCGCAGCACCGCGTCGAACGGCTGCGCGACGCCGTCGACGTGCACGCGGTAATGCTGCCCCGGCTGCGCGCCGGCGCGCAGGCGCTCCGGCACGTACACGCGCGCGTAGGGCGCGTCGCCGGCGAGCAGGCTGGCCAGCGTGCCGCCGGTCGCCGGCTGGTCGCCGAGCCGGTACGGCAGCGCGTCGACGCGGCCGTTGCGCGGCGCGCGCACGTCGAGGCGCGCGCGCTTCACCTGCAGCGCTTCGGCCTGCGCGCGCGCGGCGGCCAGCGCGGCCTCGGCCTGCGCGATGTCCTCCGGACGCGTGCCGTGCAGCAGCTCGTCGAGCTGCGCGCGCGCCGCGCGTGCCACGGCGCGCGCCATGCGCAGGCTGGTTTCGGCGTTGTCGAGGTCGGCCTGCGCGTTCAAGCCTTGTTGGCGCAGCGCGGCGGCGCGGTCGCGCACGCGCTGGGCATTGGCGGCGTCGCTCTCGGCGCGCGCGAGCTGCGCGCGGTCGGCGTCGATGGTCTCGATGCGCGCGCCGTGGCGCAGCTCGTCGAGATTGGCGGCGAGGCGCGCCGCGTCGGCCCGCGCCGCGGCCAGCTCGGCGTCGGTGCGGCGCGGGTCGAGGCGCAGCAGCAGTTGGCCCCGGCGCACCGCGTCGCCTTCCTTGACGTCCAGCGCGATCACCGGCTCGGACACCTCGGCGAGCACCGCGATGCGGTCCCATTCCAGCGTGCCGGGCATGCTGTCGGCGGACGTGTGCGCGCACGCGGCGACGGCGAGCAGCGCGAGCGGCAGGAAGCGTTCAAGCGGAAGGCGCATCGGGCGGCTCCAGGCCGTGTTGCAGCGGGCCCAGCATAGGGCGGGTCGGGCGATCCGTGTCGATCCCGTTCCGGCGTGGCGGCGCCGCGCCTCGGCTACACTGCGCGGATGACGTTCCGCCCCGACCCCGCCGCATGGCGCCTGTGCGTGGCGCCGATGATGGACTGGACCGATCGGCACTGCCGGTACTTCCATCGGCTGCTCAGTCCGCACGCGCGCCTGTACACCGAGATGGTGACCTCGGCCGCATTGGTGCACGGCGACCGCCTGCACCTGCTCGAGCACAGCCACGAGGAACACCCGATCGCGCTGCAGCTCGGCGGCAGCGAGCCGGCCGAACTGGCGCAGGCGGCGCGTCACGGTGCCGCGGCGGGCTACGACGAGATCAACCTCAACGTCGGCTGCCCGTCCGACCGCGTGCAGTCGGGGCGCTTCGGCGCCTGCCTGATGCGCGAGCCGGCGCTGGTCGCCGACTGCGTGCGCGCGATGCGCGAGGCGGTGGAGGTGCCGGTGACAGTGAAGTGCCGCATCGGCGTGGACGAGCAGGATGAATACGCCGACCTGCAGCGCTTCGCCGAGGCGATGCTCGGCGCCGGCGTCGAGGTGCTGGTGGTGCACGCGCGCAAGGCCTGGCTGCAGGGGCTGTCGCCGAAGCAGAACCGCGAGGTGCCGCCGCTCGACTACGCGCGCGTGTACCGGCTGAAGCGCGAGTTCCCGCAGCTCACGGTGGTGATCAACGGCGGCATCACCGCGCTCGCGCAGCTGCGCGGGCATCTGGCCCACGTCGACGGCGCGATGCTGGGCCGCGCCGCCTACCACGATCCGTATCTGCTGGCCGAAGCCGACGCCGCGCTGTGGGGCGGCACGCCGCCGACGCGCGAGGCGGCGCTGCGCGCGATGCGCGTCTACGTCGAGGCCGAGCTGGCGCGCGGCACGCGCCTGAAGCACATCGCGCGGCATCTGCTCGGGCTTTATCACGGCCAGCCGGGCGGGCGCGCGTTCCGCCGCATCCTCAGCGAGCGCGCGCACCGCGACGACGCCGGCTGGGAGGTGGTCGAAGCGGCGCTGGACGCCGTGCAGGCGCCGGCGCGCGACGCCGCATGATCGTCGCCTCCGCCGCCGACTTCCTCGCCGCGTATGCGCCCGAGCGCTACCCGCCGCGCGCGCCGGCAACGCCGCGCGGCGCGTTCCTGGTCACGCCGCTGGGCTTTTCGCTGGCCGCCGAATCCGCACAGGACAACCGCTACATGGCGATGGCGCAGGCGGCCGACGAGGCGCGCGCCTTGCGCCAGCACGCCGCGCTGGCGCGCGCGCTGTCGGCGACGCTGCCGGTGGCGAGCTTCCCCGGCGATGCGGCCACGCCGGACGCGGTGTTCCCCAACAACGTGTTCGGCACCGCGCCGGGCGTGGCGGTGGTCGGGCGCATGCGCCACGCGGTGCGCCGGCGCGAGGCCGCGCGCGCCGACATCCGCGCCTGGTTCACCGACGTGCTGCGCTATCGCCTCGTCGATCTGTCCGCGCTCGAGGGCGTGGCCGAGCTGACCGGCGCGCTGGTGATCGACCGCGCCCGCGGCATCGGCTACTGCGGCCTGTCCGAGCGCTGCGACTTGGCCGGCGCGCGCGCCATGCACGCCGCGTTCGGGTTGCGCCTGACCTACTGCTTCGCGCTGGCGCCGGGCGAGTACCACGCCAACGTGGTGCTGAGCGTGTACGCCGGCCGCGCCTGCGCGATCGCGCCGGGCGGCTTCGCCGATCCCGCCGACGCCGAGGCGATCGCAAGCGTCTATGCGCCGCGCGTGCTGCGCCTGGACGGCGGCCAGTGCGGCTGCTATTGCGGCAACGGCATCGCGCTTTCCGGCGACACGGTGTGGATGTCCGAGCGCGCCGCCGACGCGCTGGCGCCGGCGCAGCGCGCGGCGCTCGCGGACTGGGGCTTCGCCCTGCGCAGCGCGCCGCTGGACGAGCTGGAGAAGGCCGGCGGCAGCCTGCGCTGCTGCGTCGGCGAGGTGTTCTAGGCGGCGGGCGTGGCGGCCGTCCCGCTTGCGGGGACCGGCGGCGTGGCGCCGGCGAGGCCCCGGGCTTCCGGTGCGCGCAAGCGGAGGTTGGGGGCGGCGCGCGGCGACGGACGATTCAGCGCGAATTCAATGCCTGCCGGCATCATCGCGGCGACGATCCCGGCGCGTCCGTCCGCCGCGGCCTTGCGCTACCATCCCCGGCATGCCACAACTCCGTAACGTCCTGCTGTTTCTCGCGCTGGCGCTGGTCGCCGGCGCCGCCTGCGCCGAGGATCTGACCCTCGAGCAGGCGATGGAGAAGGTGCAGCGCGAAACCAAGGGCACCGTGCTGGCGACCGACACCCTGCACTACGGGCGCACCACCGTGTACAGCATCAAGGTGCTGACCCCGGAAGGCCGCGTGAAGGTGGTGCGGGTGCGGGCGCAGGCCGACAGGAACGAAAAGAGCGAGAAGGGCGAGAAGGAGAAACGTTGATGCGCATCCTGCTGGTCGAGGACGAAGCACCGCTGCGCGAGACGTTGGCCGCGCGGCTGAAACGCGACGGCTACGCGGTCGACGCCGCCGCCGACGGCGAGGAGGGCCTGTACCTCGGCCGCGAGGTGCCGTTCGATCTCGCCATCATCGACCTCGGCCTGCCCAAGCTGTCGGGCATGGAGCTGGTCAAGATGCTGCGCGACGACGGCCGGCGCTATCCGATCCTGATCCTGACCGCGCGCTCGTCGTGGCAGGACAAGGTGGAGGGCCTCAAGCACGGCGCCGACGACTACATGGTCAAGCCGTTCCACGTCGAGGAACTGCTGGCGCGCATCAACGCGCTGGTGCGCCGCGCCAGCGGCTGGTCGCGGCCGGTGCTGCGCTGCGGGACGATCCGCCTCGACACCACCGCGCAGACGGTCGGCGTGGCCGGCCGCGCGGTCGACCTGACCAGCTACGAGTACAAGGTGCTCGAATACCTGATGCTGCATGCCGGCGAGCTGGTCTCCAAGGCCGACCTCACCGAGCACATCTACCAGCAGGACTTCGACCGCGACTCCAACGTGCTCGAAGTGTTCATCGGGCGCCTGCGCCGCAAGCTCGACCCCGACGGCGAGCTGAAGCCGATCGAGACCGTGCGCGGCCGCGGCTACCGTTTCGCCATCCCGCGCGACGAAAGCGAGGACGAGTGAGCCGAAGGCCGCTCTCGCTTGCGGCGCGCTCCACCCTCGCCACCGGTTTCGCGCTGGCGGCCTTCCTCGGCGGCACCGGCTTCGCGCTCGACCGCGCCTATTACGAGGGCGCGATCAGCGTGCTGCGCGACCGGCTGCAGGGCTACGTCTACGCCTACCTCGCCGGCTTCGAGGTCAGCCGCTACGGCAAGCTGATCCCGCCGGATCCCGACAAGCTGCCCAATCCCGACTTCTCGCGCCCCGGCTCCGGGCTGTACGCCGCGGTGGTCGGCGAGGGCCTGCGCTGGAATTCGCCGTCCGCGCTCGGCCGCGAGCTGCCGTTCGGCGCGCGCCTCGCGCCCGGCCAGACGCAGTTTCGCGGTCCGCTGCAAACCAAGGTCGGTCGCGTCTACCTGCTCAGCGAGGGCGTCGCCTGGGTGGTGCCCAACCGCGGCGAGATCAACCTGACCTTCCACGTCGCCGAGAACGAGGCGCAGTTCGAGCGCCAGCTCGCCGCCTACCGGCGCACCCTGTTCGGCTGGCTGGCCGGCCTCGGCGTGGTGCTGCTGCTGATGCAACTGCTGCTGCTGCGCTGGTCGCTGTCGCCGCTGCGGCGCGTGTCCGGCGACCTCGCGCGCATCGAGCGCGGCGAGCGCGAGCGGCTGTCCGGCCGCTATCCGCCCGAGCTGGCCGGGCTGACCCGCAGCCTCAACGACTTCATCGAGAGCGAGCGCGAGCATCTGTCGCGCTATCGCAACACGCTCGCCGACCTCGCGCACAGCCTGAAGACGCCGCTGGCGGTGGTGCGCTCGCGGCTGGAGTCGGAGAACGGCACGCCCGTGCTGCGCCAGGACGTGCTCGACCAGGTGCGGCGCATGGACGAGATCGTCGCCTACCAGCTCTCTCGCGCGGCCACTTCCGGCCACCAGACCTTCGCCGCGCCGGTGCCGCTGGAACCGCACGCCGAGGAGGTGGTGCGCGGCCTGGAGAAGGTGTACGCGGCGAAGAACATTCTCTGCGAGTTCGACATCGAGGAAGGCACACGCTTCTACGGCGAGCAGGGCGACCTGCTGGAACTGATCGGCAACCTGCTGGAGAACGCCTTCAAGTGGGCGAACCACCGCGTGCTGCTGACGGCGCGCCAGCAGGCCGGGCGCGGCGCGCGCCGGCCCGGCCTGGAGCTGGTCGTCGAGGACGACGGCCCCGGCATCCCCGAGGAACGCGTCGCCCTGCTGCTGCAGCGCGGCGTGCGCGGCGACGAGCGCGTGCAGGGCCACGGCATCGGCCTCGCCATCGTGCAGGACATCGTGCGCGCCTACCGCGCCGAACTCGACGTGGACCGCTCGCCGGAGCTGGGCGGTGCGCGGTTCCGCGTGCGGTTGCCGGAGGGATGAAGAGGGCCGGGAGTGGGGCGCGGGGAGCAACGCGTAGCGTGCACTCCGTGCACGTCGCATGCGCACGAGCGCGACTCGGCGCCCGTTTCGTGCGCGGAGCGCACGTTACCCGCCGGTGGCTCGCGGTTCGGCGTGCATCGCCTACGCGGGTGCCGGCGACGTCCCGTAGAACGCCTCCAGCAGCGCGGCGACCTGCGGCTCGGCGCGCCGCAGCGTGGCCGGATCGGAGAAGTGCAGCTCGCTGACCACGGCGAAGTATTCGTCGGCGCTTTCCGCGGCGTACGGGTCGATCGCGGTGCGGCGGCCGCGCGCGACCGCGGCGGCGAGCCGGTCGTAGCCGCGCTGGAACGCCTCGATCCACGCGCGCCGCGCGATGCCGGCCGGCAACCGCGGCACACCGTCGGCGGCGCCGTCGAGCATGTCCAGCTTGTGCGCGATCTCGTGCGCGACCACGTTGAAGCCGTCCCAGGGCTGCGCCAGGTCGAGCTCCACGTCGGCCCAGGACAGGACCAGCGGGCCGCGCTCCCAGGCCTCGCCGACGCGCACGTCCTCGTCCTCGGTGACGACGCCGGTGGCGTAGTCCTCGTGCGTGCGCTTCACCTTGAATTCGCCGGGATAGACGATCGCCTCGCGCCAGCCGGCCAGCCAGTCGAAGCCCAGTTCCAGCACCGGGATGCAGGCCTGCAACGCGATCAGCGCGCAGCGGCGGTCGTCCAGCCGCGCGCCGCGCACGGGGCTGAAGGTCTTGCGCGCCAGGAACTGCGCCACCAGCGCACGCAGGCGCGCCTGCCGCGCGGCGTCCATGCGTCGCGCCAGCGGATTCGCCTGCGCGCAGGCGCGCCAGAAATCGTCGGGCAGCGGCGGCACCGGCCGCAGCAGCCGGCCCACGCGTTCGAACAGCGTCGTCATCCCGCGATGGTCGGGGCGCGCGTCGCGCCGATCAAGCCGCGCGCATTGCGTAGGGCGGAAGCGCCGCACCGCGGCGCTTCCGCCGGGCCGTGCAACCCCGCTTGGTGGAAGCCGCCGTGCGGCTTCCACCCTACGAATTGAGTCAAAGGGGCGAATCCCTTGCGCAGCAAGGGATGGGGGATGTGGAGGTGGGACCTCGGTGTGTGGAGCGGCGACCCGCAGGCCGCCGTGACGCGCCCTTTCTTCAGCCCCCTTGAGTCAAGGGGGCGAATCCCTTGCGCAGCAAGGGATGGGGGATGTGGAGGTGGGACCTCGGTGTGTGGAGCGGCGACCCGCAGGCCGCCGCGACGCACCCTACTGGATCGAACCCGGCAGCAGCGACTGCCAGCTCGGTCCGCTGCCGCGCGACTTGCGCGGCGCCGCCGGCGCGGCGGACGGTGTGCTGCGGCTGCGTGCGGTTTCGCGCGCGGGCTGCGCGGGCGCGGCATCCGGGGTGGTCGGCGTGCGTGCCGCTTCCTGCGCGGTGCCGCTGCCGGTGTCGCTGCTGTCGCCGCGGTAGGACGAGGCCGGTCCGAGCGGGCCGACGTGCGCGCCGCTGTCGTAGGGGCGCCCCGGGTCGTGGTCGCCGAGCAGCGTCGGCGCCGGCGCATCGCTCGCCGCCAGCAGGTGATCATCGACGACGTAATCGCGCGCCTGGGCCGCACCAGCCAGGCCGGCACCGAAGGCGAGACAGACGAGAAGCGGGCGTTTCATGGCGCCGGACCTCGGGGTCGTGCGCGAGAGGGTCCGCGGATGGTGGCAGAAAGCGGACGCGGGTGCCAGCGCGTCCCGCTGCGGCGCAACATACGCGGACGCATTGCGCGGTTAGACTCTGGCGCGATGAACGCTGCCGCGATCCCTCCCGTCGCCGCTGCCGCAAGCGGCGGCGCCAGCCTGCGCCGCGCCCTCGCCGCCGGCATACGCCGCGTGATCGAGCGCCGCGAACACCTCGATCGCATCAACGTGTTTCCGGTGCCGGACGGCGACACCGGCTCCAACCTCGCCTTCACCCTCGGCGCGGTGCAGCGCGGCATGCAGCAGCGGCGCGCACGCGGCGCGGCCGGCCTGCTGCGCGCGGCGGCCGAGGCTGCCGTGGACGGTGCGCGCGGCAATTCCGGCGCGATCCTGGCGCAATTCCTGTGCGGCGTCGGCGCCGGCGCCGGCGACGCGCCGCGGCTGACCGCGCCGGTGCTGGCGCGCGCGGTGGCGCTGGGCGCCGAGCAGGCGCGCGGCGCCGTGGCCGAGCCGCGCGAAGGCACCATCCTTTCGGTGATCGGCGCGTTCGCGCAGGCGCTGCGCGAGCACGTGGCCGACGGCCGCCACGATCTGCGCGCGGCGTTCGCCCACGCGCTGGAAGCGGCGCGCGCGGCGCTGTCGCGCACGCCGCAGCAGTTGCCGGCGCTGCGCCGCGCCGGCGTGGTGGACGCCGGCGCGCAGGGCTTCGTCGAGCTGCTCGAAGGCATCGCCGACTTCCTGCGCGAGGGCCGCCGCGTGCGCGTCGCCGACGCCGCCTACGTCGGCGAGGCCGGCGCGATCGCGCGCGCCGAGGCCGGCGACGACCGCCACCGCTACTGCGTCGAATGCGTCGTCAGCGGCGACGCGCTGCCGCGCGAGGCGATCCTGGCGGCGCTGCGCGCGCTGGACGGCGGCAGCCTGGTGCTGGCCGGCACGCCGGCGCGGCTGCGCGTGCACATGCATCTCGATGCGCCGCAGCGGCTGTACGACGCGCTCGCCGCGTTCGGCGAGGTCGGCGCGCAGAAGGCCGACGACATGCACGCGCAGCAGCACGCGGCGACGGCGGCGGCGCGCGTCGCCGTGGTGGTCGATTCCGCCGCCGACCTGCCCGAGGCGGCGATCGAGCGCTACGGCATCGGCGTGGTGCCGGTGCGGGTCGGCCTGGGCGCGCGCGATTACCTGGACAAGGTCGCGATGAGCAACGCCGAGCTGTACCGGCGCATGCGCGCGAGTCCGGAGCTGCCGCGCACCTCGCAGCCGCCGCCGGGCGACTTCCGGCGCCTGTTCGAGGTGCTGCTGAGCCACCATCGCGAGCTGGTCTACGTCGGCATTTCGCGCGCGCTGTCCGGCACCTTCCAGGCGGCGGAGAGCGCGGCGCGCGCATGCGGCGGACGCGTGCACCTGTTCGATTCGGCCACCGCCTCGTGCGGGCAGGGCCTGTACGCGCTGCTCGCGGCCGAGCGCGCGGCGGACGGCGCGGACGCGGCGGCGGTGCTGGCCGCGCTGCAGGCCGAGCGCGGCCGCGTGCGCACCTACGCCATGGTGCGCGAGCTCGACTACGCCGTGCGCGGCGGGCGCCTTCCGGCCTGGAGCCTGCCGCTGACGCGCTGGCTGAAGCTGGCGCCGCTGCTGCGCGCGAGCGCCGACGGCCGCCTGCGCTTCGCCGGCGCGGCGTTCGGCGCGCGCGCGCCGGAGCGCTTCGCCGCGTGGCTGGCGAAGCGCGAACGCGGCGCCGCGCCGCGCGTGCTGGTCGGCCACTGCGACAACCGCGCCGAGGCGGAACGCCTCGCCGCATCGCTGCGGCAGCGGCTGGCGCTGGCGGAAACACCCGCGATCGTCGAGGTCGGCGCGGCGATCGGCGCGCACGCCGGGCCGGGCACGCTGGTGGTGGGCGTCGCCGCCGGCGAAGGCTGACCGTCGGGCGCCGACACGCCGCTTTTCTCCCCCTCTCCCCGCGGGAAGGAGTGGCGCGAGGGGCCGTCCGCAGGCCGGCCGCATCCCCGCGAAGCGCGCGTTCCCTTGCCCCTCCGGCGCGGAGCGGGGGCGGCCGCGGGCGCGAAGCGCGCCCGGCCGCGGCCCGCTTGCGTCGAACAACTTCCCGAAGCATTACGGCTAGACTCGCCGCATGCTCACGCTCGCCAAACTGCTGCTCGCCTACCTGCTCGGCTCGCTGTCCGGCAGCCTGCTGCTGGGACGCCTGCGCGGCGTCGACATCCGCACCCAGGGTTCCGGCAACGCCGGCGGCACCAATGCGCTGCGCACGCAAGGCTGGCGCTTCGCGCTGGGCGTGGCCGCGATCGACGTCGGCAAGGGCGCGCTGGCGGCGTGGCTGGGCCTCGCGCTGTGGCCCGCGGCGTCCGCGCTGCCGACGCCGGTGCAGGCGCTGGCCTGCGTGTTCGCCGCCGCGCTCGGCCACATCTATCCGGCGTTGTTCGGTTTTCGCGGCGGCAAGGGCGCGGCGACGCTGATCGGCGGCGTCGCGGTGCTGCTGCCGGTCGCGCTGGCGCCGCTGCTGGCGCTGTGGCTGCTGGTGTTGCTGTCCACCGGTTACGTGGGGCTCGCCACGATCTGCGCCGGCCTGGCGTTGCCGCTGGCCGCGCTGCTGGCGCCGGCGCCGCTGCGCAACGCGTTCGCGCTGTTCGGCGTCGCCGCGGCGCTGCTGCTGCTGTGGACGCATCGCGGCAACCTCGCGCGCCTGCGCGCCGGCCGCGAGCACCGCTTCGAGCGCGCGCGCGTGCTGCCGCGCCTGCTGAAGCGGAGTGGCTGATGGAGCCGCGCGCGCTGGTCGAACTGCTCGCCGCCGGCGCGCCCGTCTCGGGCGCGGCGCTGGCCGCGCGCCTCGGCGTCACCCGCGCGGCGGTGTGGAAGCAGATCGAGGCGCTGCGCGCGCGCGGGCTGCCGGTCGAGGCGCAGGCCGGGCGCGGCTACGCGCTGCCGCATGCGGTCGAGCTGCTGGACGCCACGGCGATCCGCGCCGCGCTGCCGGCGGCGACGGCGTGGCGGCTGGGTGCGCTGGAGGCGCACTGGGAACTCGACTCCACCTCCAGCGAACTGCTGCGCCGCGCCGCGCGGGGCGCGCCCGATCTTTCGTTCGTGCTGGCCGAAACGCAGAGTGCCGGCCGCGGTCGGCGCGGGCGCGCCTGGCTGTCGCCGCCGGCGCTGAACCTGTATCTGTCCTGCCTGAAGCGCTTCGACGCGGGCTATGCCGCACTGTCCGGACTGTCGCTGGCGATCGGTGTTGCGCTGATGCGCGCGCTGGCCGACGCCGGCATCGGCGGCGTCGGCCTGAAGTGGCCGAACGACGCGCTGGCCGACGGCCGCAAGCTGGCCGGCATCCTGGTCGAACTCGGCGGCGAATTCCTCGGCCCCTGCCACGCGGTGATCGGCATCGGCGTCAACCTGCGCCTGCCGCCCGCGCTGCGCGCGCAGGCCGGGCAGCCGGTCACCGACCTGGCGACGCTGGCCGGCGGCGCGCCGCCCGGACGCAACGCGTTCGTCGCGCGGCTGGTCGCGCGGCTGGTCGAGGCGCTGGATCGCTTCGCCGCCGAAGGCTTCGCCGCGTTCGCCGAGGACTACGTGCGCCATGATCTGCTGCGCGGTCGCGCGCTGCGCGTCAGCGGCGCGCAGGGTGCGTTCGACGGCGTCGGCGCCGGCATCGACGCGCGCGGCGCGCTGCGCGTCACCCGCGCGGACGGCGGCACGGTCGGCGTCGACAGCGCCGAGGTCAGCGTGCGCGCGGCTCCGGAGGCGGCATGAACCTGCTGCTCGATCTCGGCAACACGCGGCTGAAATGGGCGCGCGCGGAAGACGGTGCGCTGACGCCGGGCGCGCCGCTGGCGTGGGCCGACGAAACCATGCTGCACGGCCTGGCGCGCCGCTGGGCGGCGCTGCCGAATCCCGCGCGCGTGCTGGTCGCCTCGGTGGCCGGCGCCGAGCGCGACGCGGCGCTGGCCGAGGCGGTGCGCGTGCGCTTCCACGTCGAAGCCGAGTTCGTGCGCTCGCCGGCCGCGGCCTGCGGCGTGCGCAACGCCTACGCCGAGCCGGAACGGCTGGGCGTCGACCGCTTCCTGGCGATGGTCGCGGCGCGCGCGCAGCGGCTTGCGCCGTGCGTGATCGCCGGCGGCGGCACCGCGCTGACGCTGGACGCGCTGGCCGGCGACGGCCGCCACCTCGGCGGGCTGATCGCGCCGGGGCCGGCGCTGATGCAGTCGGCGCTGCGCGATGCCGCCGCGCGCGTGGTGGTGGAGCGCCCCGGCCGCATCGTCGATGCCGCCGACAACACGCCGGACGCGCTCGCCTCCGGCTGCTGGCAAGCGGCGGCGGCGCTGATCGAACGCTTCCACGCGCACATGGCCGCGGCGCTGGGCGGCGCGCCACGCGTGCTGCTCGCCGGCGGCGACGCCGACGCGCTGGGCGCGCTGCTGGCGGTGCCGCACCAGCCGCTGCGCGACGCGGTGCTGCGCGGCCTCGTCGTGTGGGCGGCGGCGCACCCGGCCTGAGCGCAGCCGATACAATGCCGGCAACCCCTGGTGCGCGCGCATGTTCTTCCGACTGCTGTTCCTGCTGCTGCTCGCCCTCAACGCCGGTGTCGCCGCGTGGCTGGCGTTCGGCGCCACGCGGGTCGCGCCGGCACCGGCGCGCACCGATGCCGGCGTGCCCGAGCTGCGCCTGCTGTCCGAACGCCCGGGTCCGCCGGAGACGCAGAGCGCGGAGCTGGACGCGGCGCCGGAATCGCGCGCCGCGCTGGCCGCGGACAAGTGCATGAGCCTCGGCCCGTTCCCCACCCAGGCCGACGTGCGCGTCGCCATCGACGCGCTGACCCCGCACGTGCCGCGCATCCAGTACCGCGAGACGCAGGCGACCCAGTCGCGCGGCTGGTGGGTGTTCCTGCCGGCGTTCGCGACCCGCGAGCAGGCGCTGCAGACCGCGCGCGCGCTGTCGGCGAAGGGCGTGCGCGACTACTACGTGGTCACCGCCGGCGACCAGCAGAACACCATCTCGCTGGGCCTGTTCCACGACCCCGGCAACGCCGAGCGCCGCCGCGCGCAGGTGACCGAACTGGGCTTCCAGCCGCAGTTGCGCGAGCGCGTCGAGGCGATGCCGGTCTACTTCGTCGACTTCGCGCTGCCGGACACGCCGCAGTTCGACTGGCGTACCTGGCTGCCGCAGCGCGCCGACATGCAGGCGCAGCCGGTGGCCTGCTTCTGAACAGGCCGCACAAGCCGGAGTCGCCGCGCAACCGTTACCCACGAACTTGAGGGAAGACCTGCCATGAGCCGCATCCGTGCCTGGGCCGCGCCGCGCGCCGGCGCCGATCTCGCGCCGTTCGAATACGATCCCGGCCCGCTCGGCGCGGACGAGGTGGAGATCGCGGTCGAGTCCTGTGGCATCTGCCATTCCGACCTGTCGATGCTCGACAACGCCTGGCGGCGCAGCGCGTATCCGCTGGTGCCGGGCCACGAGGTCGTCGGGCGCGTCGTGGCGCGCGGCGCCGCGGTGCCGGCGGCCGCGCGCGCGCTCGGCCAGCGCGTCGGCGTGGGCTGGAACGCGTCGAGCTGCACGCACTGCGCGCAGTGCGTGGCCGGCGACGCGCACCTGTGCGCGGACGGCGGCGAAACCATCGTCGGCCGCCACGGCGGCTTCGCCGAGCGCGTGCGCTGCCAGTGGGCGTGGGCGACGCCGCTGCCGGAGGGCGTGGACGCGGCCAGCGCGGGGCCGCTGTTCTGCGCCGGCGTCACCGTGTTCAGCCCGATCGTCGAGTTCGGCGTGAAGCCGACCGACCGCGTCGCCGTGGTCGGCATCGGCGGGCTCGGCCACCTCGCGCTCGGCTTCCTGCGCGCCTGGGGCTGCGAGGTGACCGCGTTCACCTCGAGCGCCTCCAAGCACGCCGAGGCGCTGGCGCTGGGCGCGCACCGCGCGGTCGACAGCCGCGACGCCGGCGCGCTGAAGGCGCTGGCCGGCGCCTTCGACTTCGTGCTGGTCACGGTCAACGTGCCGCTGGACTGGACCGCGCTGCTGCGCACGCTGGCGCCGCGCGGCCGCCTGCACTTCGTCGGCGCGGTGCTGGAGCCGCTGGCGCTGCCGGCGTTCGGCCTGATCGGCGGACAGAAGCAGGTGTCCGGTTCGCCGATGGGACGGCCGGCCACGGTGGCGGCGATGCTGGACTTCTGCGCGCGCCACGCCATCGCGCCGCGCGTCGAGCGCTTCCCGATGGCGCGCGTCAACGCGGCGCTGGCGCACCTGCGCGCCGGCAAGCCGCGCTACCGCATCGTGCTGGACGCCGACTTCGCGTGAGCGGGCGGCCGCGCGGGCGCCTGCTAGAATCGCGGCGGCGCCGGCATAGCTCAGTCGGTAGAGCAACCGCCTTGTAAGCGGTAGGTCGTCCGTTCGATTCGGACTGCCGGCACCATCCCGACGCCCGCGCGCCATGGCCGGAGCTGCCGCATGAACCCGTCGGACGGCGACGATTTCGATTTCGAGGCGCGCCTCGCCGCGCTGACCCGCGACTACGTGCGCGCGCTGCCGGACAAGCGCGCCGAACTGGCGCGGCTGTGGCATGCCTGCCGCGCAGACGCCGCGGCGCCGGAGTGGGGGGCGCTGCGCCAGCTCGTGCACCGCCTGTCCGGTGCCGCGCCCAACTACGGCTTCGAGGCGCTGGGCGAGGCGGCGCGCGCGCTCGACGCGTTGCTGTCCGGCGCCAGCCCCTGTCGCGATCCGCTGCGGCTGGCGCCCGCGCTGGCTGCCTGCATCGTCGCGCTCGACGCGGCCATCGGCGGGGCCTCCTGACGCGCGTGCTGGCCGGTGTCCGCCGCGGCCGGCTATGCTTGACTGCCTTGCGCCGGCAGCGGGCGCGCCCTGCGCGCCCTGCCGCGCCGCCGTCGCACTGAAACCCGTTCGAGGAGCCGCATGCGACCGTTTGCCCCCGTTTCCCTGATCGGCGCGCCGACCGACATCGGCGCCGGCCACCGCGGCGCCTCGATGGGCCCGGAGGCGCTGCGCGTCGCCGGACTGGCGCAGGCGCTGGCCGCGCGCGGTCTGGAAGTGACCGACTGCGGCAACCTGGCCGGCCCGCTGAATCCGTGGCTGCCGCCGACCGACGGCTACCGGCACCTCGATCAGGTGGTGGCCTGGAACCGGGCGGTGATGGACGCGGTGGCGGCCGAACTGGACGGCGGACGCCTGCCGATCCTGCTCGGCGGCGACCACTGCCTGGCGATCGGCTCGATCACCGCGGTGGCGCGCCACTGCCGCGCGCGCGGCAAGAAGCTGCGCGTGCTGTGGCTGGACGCGCACGCCGACTTCAACACCAGCGAGATCACCCCGTCCGGCAACATCCACGGCATGCCGGTGGCCTGCCTGTGCGGGCTGGGGCCGCGGGCGCTGACCGACCTCGGCGGCGGCGCGCCCGCGCTGCTGCCCGGGCAGGTGCGCCAGATCGGCATCCGCTCGGTCGACGCGGGCGAGAAGAAGCTGGTGCACGACGTCGGCCTCGACATCTACGACATGCGCTACATCGACGAGGCCGGCGTCAAGCGCGCGATGGAAGAGGCGCTCGACGGGCTGGATGCCGACGCCCACCTGCACGTCAGCTTCGACGTCGATTTCCTCGACCCCGGCATCGCGCCGGGCGTCGGCACCACCGTGCCCGGCGGCCCCAACTACCGCGAGGCGCAACTGGTGATGGAGATGATCGCCGACAGCGGCCGGCTGGGCTCGCTGGACATCGTCGAGCTGAATCCCGCCTTCGACGAGCACAACAAGACCGCGATCCTGGCGGTGGACCTGGTCGAGAGCCTGTTCGGCAAGTCCACCCTGATGCGCGACTGAGGCCGCCGCGCGCGGCGGCAGTCCGACACCCCGGACTCGTCAACAATCGTTTCGGAACGCCGCGCGCGGGCGTTTCCGGCGCACGCATGCGTTCCCCGCGCACGAGTCTTGCACTGCTTCGGGCAGGGCGCCGGCGCATCCGGCGCGCCGCACTCGAGGGGAGTCGGCATGCAAAGGCAGGCATCGTCCGGCGAAGCGGACGGCCCGGACCGACGCGCGTTCCTGCGCGTGGCGCAATCGTGGCACCGCGCATCGGCGCTGCTGCTGGCCGGCGGGCTGGCGGCGCTGCTGCTCGCCCTCGCGCTGCGCGTCGCCGGCATGGCGTCGGCGTGGCACGCGCCCGCGGCGTTCGCCGCGCTGCTGCTGCTGGCCGCGGCCGGACTGGCGGCGCACGCCGTCCGCAGGCGCCTGGCGCTTGCCGAGGCGCTGCTGCGCGCGGTGCTGCAGCGCGTCGAGACGCCGCTGTACGCCGAGGATGTGGCCGGTCGCCGCCTGCTCGGCAACGCCGCCGCCGCGGCGCTGCCCGCCCATGCCGGCGCGGCTGCGCCGGCCGCGGTCGCGTGCGCCGAACTGCCGAACCGCGGGTGGCGCACCTTCGAACTGAGCCGGGTGCCGCTGCGCGCCGCGGACGGGCGTTCGCTCGGCACGCTCGGCTGCGGCCGCGACGTGACCGACGCGCTGCAGGCGCAGGCCGCGCGCGCGCGGCACGATGCGCTGCAATTGGCGCTGTTCACGCACAACCCGCTGCCGGTGCTGGTCTACGACGAGGCCAACCTGCGCATCCTCGACGTCAACGCCGCCGCGATCCGCCTCTACGGCTGGACCCGCGAGGAATTCCTGCAGCTCGACCTCTACGACATCCGGCCGCCCGACGAGGCCGAGCGCCTGCGCGCCTACATGAGCCAGCCGCGCCCCGAGCAGGTCGCCTGCGTGCAGGGCTGGCGGCACCGGCGCAAGGACGGCGCGCAGCTCGAGGTCGAAGTCGGCTCGACGCGGGTGGAGCGCGACGGGCGCGCGGTGCGCATCGCGATCGTGCGCGACGTCGGCGCCGAGCGCCGCCTGCAGCGCGCGCAGGCCGACCTGGAGCGCCGCCACCGCGACCTGGTCGAGTCCGGCCTCGGCATGATCTGGTCGCACGACCTGGACGGCCGCGTGCTGAGGGCGAACGCGGCCATGGCGCAGGCCCTGGGCCACGCGCCGGAGGAACTGGTCGGGCGCAACCTCGCCGAGTTCGTGCCCGAGGAGGGCCGGCAGGATTTCTACGAGTACCTGATGCGCATCCGCAACCTGCGCCGCGACGCCGGCGTGGTGCAGGTGCAGGCGCGCGGCGGCGAGCGCCGCGTCTGGCAGTACCGCAACGTGTTCTATCCGGACGGCGATCCGCAGCCGTACGTGCTCGGCTCGGCGCAGGACATCACCCTGCGCCACCACTACGAGCTGCGCCTGCGCGAGCAGAACCAGAAGGACGCGCTGACCGGCGCCTACAACCGCCGTTATCTGGAGCAGTTCGCCGCGCGCGTCGAGGCCGGGCAGCGCTGGGGCTGCATCGTGGTCGACCTCGACCACTTCAAGCACTACAACGACACCTACGGCCACCAGAAGGGCGACGAGATCCTGCTCGGCGTCACCCGCTTCCTGCAGCACAACTCGCGCAACGACGATGCGGTGGTGCGGCTCGGCGGCGACGAGTTCCTGATCGTGTTGCCGGAGGCGTCCACGGCGGTCGTGAGCGAGGTCGCGGGGCGGCTGCGCGAGGGCGTGGCGCGCAACGAGATCAGCGTGGACCTCTCGATGGGCTGGGCGGTGCGCCAGGACGACGAGCCGATCGAGGCGACGATCCGTCGCGCCGACCAGTCGCTGATCCAGGTGCGCGCCGTGGCCCGCGGCGCGGAAGCGCGCATGCCGCGGCACTGAGGGGGCGCGCGCCCGGCAGGTCCGCGCAGGGCGAGCGCCGCCGCGCGGATTGCGGAATTGACCGGAGCATCCCTAGGGCGCGTGCGCGACCGGCGTGTCGCCGCGGAAGGCGGTCCAGCGGCGCGGCGCGTCCAGCGTCACCCGCTGGCCCGCGGTATAGCGGCGCTCGGCGTAGGCGTCGTGGCCGTACAGCGCGACCAGCGGCGCGTCGAGCAGCGGATGCGACACTTCCACGCGCACCTGCTCGCCGAGGTCGCGCACGCCGACGACCTCGAGCGCGTCCTCGCCGGCCGGCGCATGGCGCAGCAGCAGGTCGCGCGGGCGCACGAACACGCGCACGTCCGCGTCGGCCTGGCCGCTCCAGCGCGCGTGCAGCGCGGCGGGCAGCTCGTTGGTCTCGCCGAGGAAGCGGCAGACGAACGGCGCCGCCGGGCGCGCGTACAGCGCCTCGCTGTCGCCGATCTGCACGATGCGGCCGCGATCCATCACGGCGATGCGGTCGGCAACCTCGCAGGCTTCCTCCTGGTCGTGGGTGACGAACACGCTGGTCAGGTGGATGCGGTCGTGCAGGTCGCGCAGCCAGCGGCGCAGCTCGCCGCGCACGCGCGCGTCGAGCGCGCCGAACGGCTCGTCGAGCAGCAGGATCTCCGGTTCCACCGCCATCGCGCGCGCCAGCGCCACGCGCTGGCGCTGGCCGCCGGAGAGCTGCGCGGGATAGCGCCGCGCCAGCGCCGCGATCTGCATCAGCTCGAGCAACTCGCCGACCCGGCGCGCGATCTCCGCGCGCCGCGGCCGACGCAGCCACGGCCGCACGCGCAGGCCGAAGGCGACGTTGTCGAACACGGTCAGGTGGCGGAACAGGGCGTAGTGCTGGAACACGAAGCCGACGCGCCGGCGCCGCGCCGGCACGCCGCTGACGTCGCGGCCGTGGAAGCGCACCTCGCCGCGCTCGGGGAATTCCAACCCGGCGATCACGCGCAGCAGCGTCGTCTTGCCGCAGCCGGACGGGCCGAGCAGGGCGAGCAGCTCGCCCGATTCGATCATCAGGTCGACGCCGGCCAGCGCCGCGGCGTCCGTGTAGCGGTGCTCGATGCCGCGTACTTCGATGCTCATGCGGTTTCCCCCAGCGGACGCAGCGCCGCGTGCTCGCGGCGCATGCGCCATTCGAGCAGGCGCTTGATCGCCAGCGTCGCCAGCGCCAGCAGGGCCAGCAGCGAGGCCACCGCGAACGCGCCGGTCTGGCTGTAGCGACTGAATTCGTTGTAGAGCATTTCCACCTGCAGTGGCATGGTCGCGGTGAGCCCGCGGATGTGGCCGGAAACGACGGAGACCGCGCCGAATTCGCCCATCGCGCGCGCGTTGCACAGGATCACGCCGTACAGCAGCGCCCAGCGTACCTTGGGCAGGGTAACGTGCCAGAACATGCGCGCGGCGGACGCGCCCAGCGTGATCGCGGCCTGCTCCTCCTCGCTGCCCTGGTCCTGCATCAGCGGGATCAGTTCGCGCGCGACGTAGGGGAAGGTCACGAAGGTGGTGGCGAGCACGATGCCGGGCACGGCGAAGATGATGCCGACGTCGTGCGCGGCGAGCCACGGGCCGAGCAGCCCCTGCGCGCCGAACAGCAGCACGAACACCAGGCCGGAGACCACCGGCGAGACCGCGAACGGCAGGTCGATCAGCGTCACCAGCAGGCCCTTGCCGCGGAACGCGAAGCGGGTGATCAGCCAGGCTGCGGCGAGACCGAACAGCGTGTTCGCCGGCACCGCGATCGCGGCCACCAGCAGGGTCAGGCGGATCGCGGCGCGCGCGTCCGGATCGGACAGGCTCTGCACGTACACCGCATAGCCGTCGCGCAGCGCGTAGCCGAACACCGCCGCCAGCGGCAGCAGCAGGAACAGCGCGGCGAACAGCAGCGCGGCAGCGACCAGCGTGCGGCGCATCCACGGCGGGTCGCGCAGGGCGCGCGGGCGCACGGTCGTCATGCCGTGCCCTCCGCGCTGCGGCGGCGCACCAGCCACAGTTGCAGCAGGTTGATCGCCAGCAGCGCGGCGAACGAGGCCAGCAGCAGCACCACTGCGATCGCGGTGGCGCCGGCGTAGTCGTATTCCTCCAGCCGCGCCACGATCAGGAACGGCGCGATCTCGGTCTTCAACGGCAGGTTGCCGGAGATGAACACCACCGAGCCGTACTCGCCGACCGCGCGCGCGAAGGCCAGCGCGAAGCCGGCGAGGATGGCCGGCGCCAGCATCGGCAGGATCACGCGCAGCATTGTCGTCAGGCGGCCGGCGCCGAGCGTGGCCGCGGCTTCCTCCAGCTCGGGCTCGAGCGCCTCCAGCACCGGCTGCACGCTGCGCACCAGGAACGGCAGGCTGACGAAGGTGAGCGCCAGCGTGATACCCAACGGCGTGTAGGCGATGCGGATACCGGCGGCGGCGAACAGCCGGCCGAGCGGCCCGGTGTCGGCGTACAGCGAGGTCAGCACGATGCCGGCGACGGCGGTCGGCAGCGCGAATGGCAGGTCGATCAGCGCGTCGACCAGGCGCCGGCCGGGAAAGCGGTAGCGCGCCAGTACCCAGGCCAGCAGCGTGCCCATCACCAGGTTCACCGCGCCGGCCACCGCGGCGCAGCCGAAGCTGACGCGGTAGGCGGCCAGCGCGCGCGGGGCGGTTGCCGCGGCGACGAATTCCGTCCAGCCGAGCCCCGCGGTCTTCCAGGCCAGCGCGGCAAGCGGCAGCAGCACGATCGCCGCGAGGTAGGCGAGCGTCAGCCCGAGCGTCAGTCCGAAGCCTGGCAGGGAGCGGCGGCGCGCAAGCATCGTCAACGTCCTCGTCAAGGGTCGGTACGCGCGGCGGCTCAGCGCAGCGTGGCGACGATGCGGTCGAACGTGCCGCCTTCCGCGAAATGCGCGGCCTGCGCCTTTTGCCAGCCGCCGAACATGGCGTCGACGGTGAACAGCGCGAGCTTCGGGAATTCCGCCGCGTGCGCGGCGGCGACGGCGGGATCGCGCGGGCGGTAGTGGTGGCGGGCGACGATTTCCTGCCCCGCCTTCGAATACAGGTACTGCAGGTAGGCGGTGGCGAGCCTGCGCGTGCCGCGCCGCTCGACGACCTTGTCGACCACGCTGACCGGCGGCTCGGCGAGGATGCTCAGCGAGGGCGTGACCACCTCGAAACGGTCGCGGCCGCCGTTTTCCAGCGCCAGCAGCGCCTCGTTCTCCCAGGCGATCAGCACGTCGCCCTGGCCGCGCTCGACGAAGGTGGCGGTGGCGCCGCGCGCGCCGGAGTCGAACACCGGCACGTTCTTCAGCAGCCGGCGCATGAAGTCCTCGGCGGCGGCGTCGCTGCCGTACTTCTGCCGCGCGTAGCCCCATGCGGCCAGGTAGTTCCAGCGCGCGCCGCCGCTGGTCTTGGGGTTCGGCGTGATCACGCCGACGCCCGGCCTGGCCAGATCGTCCCAGTCGCGGATGCGCTTGGGGTTGCCCTTGCGCACCAGGAACACCACGGTCGAGGTGTACGGCGCGCTGTTGTCCGGCAGGCGCTTCTGCCAATCGGCAGGGACCAGGCCGCCGTGCCGGTTCAGCGCGTCGATGTCGTAGGCCAGCGCGAGCGTGACCACGTCGGCCTGCAGGCCGTCGATCACGCTGCGGCTCTGCTTGCCGGAGCCGCCGTGCGACTGGCGGACGACGACGGTCTCGCCGGTGGTCTGCTTCCAGTGCGCGGCGAACGCGGCGTTGTAGTCGCGGTACAGCTCGCGCGTGGGGTCGTAGGACACGTTCAGCAGCGTCGCCGTGCCGGCGTGCGCGCAGAAGGCCGCGGCGACGGACCAGAAGGCGCAGGCGAACAGCACGGCGCGCAGGCGCATGGAGCGGGGATTCCTCATGAGACCGCCTCTCGTCTAACAGGCATCCGGTTAGGGCGCCGTTAGGGGAGTTCCGGGCAAATCCGATACGGCGGGGTATCGGCGGCCCGCCGTGCCGGGGCAGGGTCCTTGCGCGGCAAGGCACGTGAGATGCGGAAGCGCGCCCCCGCGTGTCCGCGGCGCGGATACCGGCATGGATTCGGAGATCCCCTGGGAAACCCGTTCACGGTAGCGAATGCGCGCGCGCCCGTCCAGCCGGCGCCGCCGCGCGGCCGTATGCCGCGGCGCTCAGAAGCCGAGCGCCGCGCCGGCGTACCAGGTGCGCCCGTCGGCCGGTTCCAGGCCGGTCTGCCACACGCGCGCGTAGTAGCGCTTGTCGCCGAGGTTGGCGACGCCGCCGAGCAGACGCAGCCCCGGCGTCACCTGCCAGTCGGCGGCGAGATCCCACACGGTGTACTGCGGAATCTTCGCCGGCAGGAACGCATCGCCCGTGCCCTTCGGCTGGTTGGAGTCCTGCCAGAACTGCGAGGCCACCGACACGCCGGTCAGGCTGAGCTTGACGCCGGCATCGGTGCGCCAGGTCAGGCCGGCCTTGGCGAGATAGCGCGGCGCGTACGCCGGCACCAGGCCGACCTGCGCCGGATTGGCGCTGTCGGTGAAACGCGCGTTCAGCAGGCTCAGGCTGGCGAAGGCGACGAGGTGCCGGCCGCTGTCGCCGCGGGCGAGGAAGTCGTAGCTCAGTTCGCCCTCGAAGCCGCGATGGCGGGTGTCGCCGCTGTTGACGTTGATCACGTCGGTGGCGTTGATGCGCTGCGACTCGATGCGGTTCTTGAAGTCGATCCAGAACACGCTGGCGTCGTAGTACAGGCCGGTGACGGGCGTGCCGTGCACGCCGGCCTCCCAGGACAGCGACTTCGACGGATCCAGCGTGCCGCCCGGGCGCAGGTTGGAGAACGGCGAGGCGATGTCGAAGTAGCGCAGCGGGCGCCAACCTTGCGAGACGTTGAAGTAGGTCTCGTTCTGGTGGCCGAAGTCGTTGCCGATGCCGAGCCCGAACAACGGCACGGTGCGGCTGACCGCGGTGTCGATCAGCGGGCGGGTGAGGAACGGCGGGCGCACGCTCTCGTCGACGGCGACGCGCTCGTGCTCGATGCGCACCGACGGCACGATGTGGATGCGGTGCGGCAGGCGGAACACGTTCTCGGCGAACACCGCCGCGTAGTCGCTGCTGCGCTGCTGGCGCAGGCGCGGCGTGCCGCTGCGGTCGTAGCGGTCGACGGCGAGGTCGGGCGAGGTCCACTGCCGGAACGGCGCGTCGGCGTGGTAGAGCACGGTGCCGGCGGTGAACGCGTTGCCGCGGCCCCAGCGGTGGCGCACGCGCAGGTCGGTGCCGGTGGTGCGGAACTGCTCGTCCTGCAGCGTGGTGCTGGCCGGCGGCGGCTGCGGCGCGACGAAGCCGGCGGCGCTGCGGCTGGCGAGGTCCTGGTAGCCGGTCCAGGCCTTGCCCTCGAAGTACCAGGCATCGCCGAACTCGCGCTCGTGGCTCAGCACCAGCGTGGTGCGGTCGACCCAGTTGCGGTTGGCCGGCGTCACTGTCAGGTCCGGATTCGCCTGCCACTGCGGGAAACCGATGCGGCCGGGATCGCCGGCCTCGGCGCGCCAGGCGTGCAGGTCGAGGCCCCAGTGCTGGCGCTCGTCCGGGCGCCAGCCGAGGTAGAAGTCTGCGTTGCGCACGCGCGAGTCGCTGTTGTCGCGCGGGCCGTCGCTGCGCACGTACGCGGCGTCGGCGCGGAACTCCCACGGCCCGGCGGTGCCTTCCAGCGCGTTGTAGCTGGAGACGAGGTTGTGGCTGCCGACCACGTTCTCGGTGACGCCGCCCAGCGGCGCGCCCGGCTGCGGCCGGCGGCTGACGAAGTTGACCACCGGCGCGGGCTCCGGCCCGTACAGCAGGCTGGAGCCGCCGCGGATCAGCTGCACTTCCTCGACGTTCTGCGGCAGCGGCAGGTAGTACAGGGTGGGGAAGCCGATCCAGTCGCTCATGATCGGCAGGCCGTCCTGCATCACCAGCGTGTACTCGGACTCCTGCGGATTGCCGATGCCGCGGTAGCTCAGGTTGAACTGCGTCGGCGTCTGCTGCTCGGAAACCAGCAGGCCGGGCGAGCGCACCAGCAGTTCGCGCTGGTTGTTGCCGATCACCGTCGGCTGCTGGTCGAGCTTGGTGACCGTGGTCTTCCTGGTGACGGTGATCTTCGCGCCGTCGACCTCCTTCATCAGGTGGTCGAGCTTGGCCGGGGTGTCGTCGCGCAGGCGATCGCGCACCTCGACGCGCGGCAGCTCCTTGGCCGGCGGGGTTGCCTCCTGCGCGAACGACGCGCGCACGCCGAGTGCGGCGGGCAGGGCGGCGGCGAGGGCCAGGGCGAAGAGAGTGCGCGACATCGCTGGGTTCCGCGGGAATCGGACCGCGAGCATAACCGGCGCCGGGCAGGTGGCCGCATGTGCGCAAAGGCATGGCGGCGTTGCGCGGCAGCGGGCATCCCGTACACTTGACGGTCTCGCTTCCGCGACGCAGACCCATGGCCCTTCGCGTCCTCACCGGCATCACCACCACCGGCACGCCGCATCTCGGCAACTACGTCGGCGCGATCCGGCCGGCGGTCGCCGCCAGCCGCCGCGCGGAGGTGGCGTCGTTCTACTTCCTCGCCGACTACCACGCGCTGATCAAGTGCGACGATCCGCTGCGCATCCAGCGCTCGCGCCTGGAGATCGCCGCCTCGTGGCTGGCCGCGGGGCTCGATCCGGACAAGGTCACGTTCTACCGCCAGTCCGACATCCCGGAGATCCCCGAGCTGACCTGGCTGCTGACCTGCGTCACCGCGAAGGGACTGATGAATCGCGCGCACGCCTACAAGGCCGCGGTCGACGCCAACCTCGCCGCCGGCGAGGACGCCGACGCCGGCGTGACCATGGGCCTGTACAGCTATCCGATCCTGATGGCGGCCGACATCCTGATGTTCGCCCGCAAGCAATCGGGGTTCGACGCGATGCGGGTGCCGGTCGGCCGCGACCAGGTGCAGCACATCGAGATGGCGCGCGACGTCGCCGCGCGCTTCAACCACCTGTTCGGCGCCGGCCGCGATTGCTTCGCGCTGCCGGAGGCGGCGATCGAGGAGCAGGTGGCGACGCTGCCCGGCCTCGACGGCCGCAAGATGTCGAAGAGCTACGACAACACCATCCCGCTGTTCGCGGGCGGCGCCGGGCGCCTGCGCGAGAGCATCCTGCGCATCGTCACCGACTCGAAGGCGCCGGGCGAGCCGAAGGACGCGGAGAGCTCGCACCTGTTCGCCATCTATCGCGCCTTCGCCGGCGCCGACGAAGCCGCGGCGTTCCGCCGCGAGCTGGAAGGCGGGCTGGCCTGGGGCGAGGCCAAGCAGCGCCTGTTCGAGCGCATCGACGCGGAACTGGCGCCGATGCGCGCGCGCTACGAGGCGCTGATCGCGCGCCCCGCCGACATCGAGGACATCCTGCAGGCCGGCGCGAAGAAGGCGCGCGCGCTCGCCACGCCGTTCCTCGCCGAACTGCGCGCGGCGGTCGGCCTGCGCTCGATGCGCGAACTGGCCGCGCCGGCGGCGCAGAAGCCGAAGAAGAAGGGTGCGAAGGGCGCGCGCTTCGTCAGCTTCCGCGAGAAGGACGGGCATTTCCACTTCCGCTTCCTCGCCGCCGACGGCGAGGAACTGCTGCTGTCGGTGCCGTTCGAGGATCCGCAGGCGGCCGGCGAGTGGATCCGCGTGCTGCAGAAATCCGGCGGCGCGGCCTCGTTTGCGTGGGGACCGGGCGATCTGGAGATCCGCAAGACCGAGCACGTCGGCGGCCACGCCTACGAGCTGTGGTACGGCCGCGAACGCCTCGCCGAGGGCGGCCCCCGCGCGGAACCGGCGGCGCGCGACGCGGCCGTCGACAAGCTGGTCGCCGAGATGGAAGCGCTCTGGCAGCAGGCCGGGGAGGGCTGAACGTGCGCTTCCTCGCGATCCTGCTGCTGGCGCCGTGGCTGGCGGTCCTCGGCGGACTGTACTGGGCGTTCCCGCGCACGCTGCCGCGCACGCTGGCGCGCCGCGCGTTCGACCTGGCCGCGCTGCTGCTCGCGGTGCTGGCGGCGCTGCTGCTGGCGGACGTGGCCTACGCCGCCGACCACGGCGACGCCGGCGCGATCTGGAAGCAGGTGATCGCCGCGCTGGCCGCCTACGGCGGCTTCGCCGCCGTGCTGCTGGCGGCGCTGCTGCTGCGCGCACGGCTGTTCCGCGCGCGCGCCGTGCCCGCTCAGGGCAGGTAGTCGTTCGCCTCGACCAGCCGGTAGCCCGGCATCTCCTGCACGCACTGGCGCAGCAGGAAGGCGTGGCCGGAGCCGTAGAACACCACCACGCGGTCGCCCGCGTGCGCGCGCTGCACCAGGTTGGCGCAGATGGCGAAGTTGCGCTTGTACCAGCCGGTCAGGAGGTCGACGCCGGGCTGCTGCGCGCCGGCGCCGATCAGCAGCGTCTCGCGGTAGAAGGCGTTGTCGTGGGCGATGCGCGCCGGATCGTTGAGGAAGCGCAGCACGTCGGCGACCGTGCCGGCATCGATCTTCGCCTGCATGGCGTCGACGAAGCCCTGCACCTGCGCGTTGGCGTCGTCGAGGATGGCCTGCTGGCCGTGCGCCTTTGCGTAGGCATCCACCGCTTCGAAGGGGAACTCGCCGTCGACGTCGATGCCGTCGACCTCGCGCGCGCCCGCGAGCTTCGCCAGGCGGAACCCCAACTGGGCCACCTCGTTGCGCGAATCGCCCAGCGTGCCGTCGAGGTAGGCGGCGTAGCGCGCCTTGGCGACGTCCGCCGGCCACTCGACCGCGATGCGCGTGGGCTTGAAGCGCGCCAGGTGCGCGGCGACATCGGCAAGCTGGCGCTGGCGACCGGGCGCGAGGACGTCGTCGGCGTGCGCGTTGTGCAGGTCGCGGCCGGGATTGGCCATGTGGTAGGTGCCGACGATCATCACTTCCACGTCGGCTTGCGCGGCCCGCGCGGGCAGCGCGACGGCGGCGAGGGTGACGACCAGGGCGTGCAGCATCCAGGAGCGCATGGGCGAATCTCCGGCAGGGATCGCCGGTGGGATGCGCCGACGACCGCCAGCGTTTAACCCCGGCGTCGCCGCACGTCGGTGCTCAGGCCGATTCCCAGCGGTTGGCATTGCCCTCGAGCTGTTCGCGCGGACGCAGCACCACGCAGAAACGATGCCCGGTCGGCGCCTGCATCACCCACCAGCGCTTGACGAACTCGATGCGCTTGGCGCCCAGCGCTTCCAGGCGCTCGACCTCGGCCTCGAGGTCGTCGGTGGCGATGTCGAGGTGCGCGCGGCTGTCGTGCTCGACCTGCTGCAGCAGCAGCTCGAGGCCGTCCGGCGCGTTTTCGAACTCGCGGTAGCGCAGCTCGCTGTCGGAGGGCGGCTTGACCGCCAGGCCGAGCGCGCCGCTCCAGAAGCGCGCCGCCGCCTCGAAATCGTCGGTGCGGCAGTCGATTACGAAACCGGCAAGACGGCTGTGGTGCATGGCGGACACCTCGGTGGTTTCGTGGCGGAAGGATCCTCCGCCAATCCTCGCCCCGGCGAGCCGGGGCGTGATCCATGGCCTTCCGGGGCCCGTGGCCCGGCCCCGAACCGCGTAGGCTGGGCTTCAGCCCACCGCGCCGGCCTCACGCCACGAGGACGGTGGGCCAAGGCCCACCCTACGGAATCACGCTAATCCCGAATCCCGATCCTCAAAGCGGCTTCGCCAAGTCGTCCAGCATCGCCTTCAGGAACCGTGCCGCCTCGCCGCCGGTCGCGGCGCGGTGGTCGAAGGTCAGCGACAGCGGGATCACGCGGTGGGTTTCAATGCCGCCCATCACCGGCACCAGGTCGTGGCGCAGCTTGCCGGCGCCGATGATGGCGACGCACGGCGGCACCACCACCGGCGAGGCGTAGCGGCCGGCGAACATGCCGAAGTTCGACAGCATGATCGTGTAGCCCCTCAGCTCCTCGGCGGGAATGCTGCGGTCGAGCACGGCGGCGCGCGCGCGGTTGACCGCGGCGCGGATGCCGGCGGCGTCGAGCACGTCGGCGTTGCGCACCGCCGGCACGAACAGGCCTTCCTCGGTGTCGACCGCGAGGCCGATGTCGACGTGCGGGTGCAGGGTGCGGGTCAGCGCCTCGCCGTCGAACCAGGCGTTCAGCGCGGGCACGGTCTTGCAGGCGACGACGATCGAGCGGATCAGGCGCACGGTGATGTCGTTGCCCGGCTGCCAGTGGTGCAGGTCGGCATCGTCGACGATGGAGGTGGGCACGACCTTGGCGTGCGAGTCGGCCATCACCCGCGCCATGTTGCGGCGCACGCCCTTCAACTGCTCGGGCTGGCCCAGCGCCTCCACGTTCGGCGGCGTGGTGCGCATCGGCCTGCCGGCGGCGGACAGCGTGCTGCGCTGCGGCGCCAGATGCGGCGTTGCCGGCGCGGCCGCGACGGGTTGGGGCGCTGCGGGCGCGGCGCCGACGCGCGCGGTGCCGGCCGCGGCGGCGTCCTTGACGTCCTTCAGCGTGACCACGCCGCCTTCGCCGGACGGCGCCACGCGGGCCAGGTCGACGCCCAGCTTTTTCGCCAGTGCGCGCACCGCCGGCACCGCCTTGACGCCGCCGACGCTGGTGTACTGCGCGCCGACCACGCGGTCGCTGGCCTCCATCGCGCCGACCACGGTGCCGGCGTCGCCGCTGGGCGCGGCCTTGGCCGGCTCCGCCGCGGCGGGTTTCGGCGCCGCCGGCTTCGGCGGCGGCGCGTGGTGGTGGCCGGTACCTTCGGCTTCGGCGCGCTGCGGCATGCTGGGGTCGATCTCGAACTCGGCCAGCGCCGCGCCGGTGGCGATCACGTCGCCGGACTTGCCGTGCAGGCGCGCGACCTTGCCGGAGTAGGGCGAGGGCACGTCGACCACGGCCTTGGCGGTCTCCATCGAGACCAGCGGCGCGTCGAGGCGGATGACGTCGCCTTCCTTGACGTGCCACTCGACGATCTCGGCGTCGGGCAGGCCTTCGCCGAGGTCAGGCAGGAGAAAGGTCTTGATGTCGCTCATCATTCCGTTCCTTCTCAGCTCGCCGCCAGCGTGCGCTTGGCCGCGGCGACGATGCGCTCCACGCTGGGCAGGTACTTCATTTCCAGGCGGAACAGCGGGATGTGGGTATCGTAGCCGGTGACGCGCTCGACCGGGGCGAGCAGGTCGTACATCGCGTGCTCGGACAACCGCGCGGCGATCTCGGCGCCGAAGCCCGCGGTGCGCGGCGCCTCGTGCACGATCACGCAACGGCCGGTCTTCTTCACCGACTCGTGGATGGTGTCGAAGTCGAGCGGGGTCAGCGTGGCGACGTCGATCACCTCCGCGCTGATGCCCTCGGCGGCCAGCGCCTCGGCGGCCTCCAGCGTTTCCTTCACCTGCGCGCCCCAGGTCACCAGGGTCACGTCCTCGCCGTCGCGCAGCACGAAGCACACGTCCAGCGGCAGCGCCTCGCCGTCGTCCGGCACCTCTTCCTTGTACTGGCGGTAGATGCGCTTGGGCTCGAAGAAGATCACCGGGTCGGGATCGCGGATTGCCGCCAGCAGCAGGCCGTAGGCGCGGCTGGGCGAGGACGGCAGCACCACGCGCAGGCCGGGGATGTTGGTGAACAGGTGCTCGTTGGCTTCCGAGTGGTGCTCGGGGGCGTGGATGCCGCCGCCCCACGGCGCGCGCCACACCGCCGGCACGCTCAGGCGCCCGCGCGTGCGGTTGCGCATGCGCGCGGCGTGGCAGGCGATCTGTTCCATCATCGGATAGATGAAACCTTCGAACTGCGCCTCGGCGACCGGGCGCATGCCCTGCGCGGCGAGGCCGACGGTGACGCCGGCGATGGTGGTCTCGTCCAGCGGCGTGTCGATCACGCGCAGCTCGCCGAACTTCTCCTGCAGGCCGACGGTGGCGCGGAACACGCCGCCGTTGACACCGACGTCCTCGCCGAGCACCACGACGCGGTCGTCGTGCTTCATTTCGTAGGCGAGCGCCTGGGTCACGGCTTCGATAAGGGTGATTTGTGCCATGGATCGGTGCTCCCTGCTCAGTGGCCGCGCTCGAGCGCGAGCAGCTGTTCGCGCTGCTGGACCAGGTCCGCGGGCAGCTCGGCGTAGAGGTAGTCGAACATCGCTTCGACCGGTTGCGTGCGGGTCTTGAGGTAGGCGTTCACCTCCTCGTCCATCCACGCCTCGCACTCGGTCTTCCAGGCCTCTTCCTTCTTCTCGCTCCAGGCCTTCTTCGATTCCAGCCAGGCGCGCAGGCGCTTGACCGGATCGCGCGTCCAGGCGTCCTTGACCTCGGCCTCGCCGCGGTAGCGGCGCGCGTCGTCGGCGGTGGTATGGTCGCCGAGGCGGTAGGTGACGGCCTCGATCACGCTGCCGCCCTGGCCGCTGCGCGCGCGCTCCAGCGCGTCGTCCATCGCCTTGCGCACCGCGATGATGTCGTTGCCGTCGACCTGGATGGCGAACAGGCCCGCGGCCAGGCCCTTCTGCGCCAGCGTCTTGGCGCCGGACTGGATGCGCCGCGGCACCGAGATCGCCCACTGGTTGTTGACGATCACCGCGACCAGCGGCAGGTTCTGCGCGCCGGCGATGTTGATCGCGCCGTAGAAGTCGCCCTTGGACGAGCCGCCGTCGCCGATCGTGCACACCGCCACGCGCGGCTCCTTGCGGATCTTGAACGCCAGCGCGGCGCCGGCCGCGTGCAGGCACTGCGTGCCGATCGGCACCGACCAGGCGAAGTCGTGCTTCGGCGCCTTCTGGAAGTCGCTGCCGCGCTCGTCGCCGCCCCAGTACATGTACACCTCGCGCGGCTGCACGCCGCGGTAGAGCTGCGCGCCGTATTCGCGGTAGCTCGGCGCCAGCACGTCCTCGCGGCGCATCGCGCTGCCGATGCCGACGTGCGCGGCCTCGTGGCCGAGGCAGGAGGCGTAGGTGCCGAGCTTGCCGGTGCGCTGCAGCGCGATCGACTTGGTGTCGAACACGCGCGTGGACACCATCAGCTTGTACAGCTCGACCATGTGCTCGAGGTCGCGGGTGAACTCGGGCAGGTCCTTGCGGACCGGCTTGCCCTCGGCGTCGAGGTACTGCAGGTATTCGATTTCGAACGTGGCGGCGATGGACACGTGTCCCTCCCGTGCGGGTTGCGGTCTGGATCAGGGGAGGCGACGGCCCATCCAGCGGGGCCGAGCGCGGTCGTCCTGCGCGGACGGAACGCCCTTGATAACAAGCGCCGTGTTGCAGTGCAAGGTACGGTGCAGCAAAGGCCGGGGGCAGGGAGCGGGAGGCGGAGGGGCGCAGCGCGCGCTCCGCGTACGGCCGGAGCCGGGATTCGTGCGCGGAGCACACGCTATCCGCGCGGGAGGCGGGGGCGCCCGGGCGGCCGTCGCGGCGTGCATCCCCGCCGTGCAGCGCCTACCATCGTCCTGCTTCCACTCCCCACTTCCTGTTCCCAACTTCCTACTCCGATCATGACCGAACCGAACAAGCGCGATCTCGAAGCCGGCATCGAACTGGACCTCAAGGGCCGCATCACCTACGGCGGCTATCTGCATCTGGATCGGCTGCTGTCGGCGCAGCGGCCGCTGTCGCAGCCCACGCACCACGACGAGATGCTGTTCATCGTGCAGCACCAGACTTCCGAGCTGTGGATGAAGCTGGTGATCCACGAGCTGAAGGCGGCGCTCGAACACCTCCGGCGCGACGAACTCGATCCCTGCCTGAAGATCCTCGCGCGGGTCAAGCAGGTGCAGCGCCAACTGTTCGAGCAGTGGGCGGTGCTGGAGACGCTGACCCCGGCCGAGTACCTGCAGTTCCGCGCCGCGCTGGGCCCGTCCTCGGGCTTCCAGTCGCTGCAGTACCGCACCATCGAATTCCTGCTCGGCAACAAGAACGCCGACATGCTCAAGGTGTTCGACTACGATCCCGAGGCGCAGGCGGCGCTGAAGGCCGTGCTGGAAGCGCCGAGCCTGTACGACGAATTCCTGCGCTATCTGGCGCGGCGCGGCCACGCGGTGCCGCAGGCCTGCCTCGACCGCGATTTCTCCCACCCCTACCAGCGCCAGCCGGCGCTGGTGCCGGTGCTGAAGCGCATCTACGAGCACACCGGCGAGTTCTGGCCCGAGTACCACATGTGCGAGCAACTGGTCGATGTCGAGGAGAGCTTCCAGCTCTGGCGCTTCCGCCACATGAAGACGGTCGAGCGCATCATCGGCTACCGGCGCGGCACCGGCGGCTCCTCCGGCGTGGCGTTCCTCAAGCAGGCGCTGGAGCTGACCTTCTTCCCGGAACTGCTGGAAGTGCGCACCGTGCTGAGCGCATGACGCAGGCGGGCGGTGCGCAGGGCGGGCGGCCGCCCTGCGGGAGCGGCCGCGGACGCGACCCGCAGCGTCCCGGCCGCCGCGCTGGAGCCGCCCCCCTCACCCGTACGCCCGGTTTGACGGGCGCGCGGCGCACCGGGTAAACCTGCCCGCGCGCGGCGGGGGCTGCTGCGCCGATTCCGCCCGGGCGGCACGAAGCCCGGAACATCCGTACCTCTTCGGGGGATTCATGGCTACCACCCGCGACACCGCCGCCGGCGCGATGCCGGACTATCCGCAGTTGCTCGGGCATCCCAGGCCGCTGTGGATGCTGTTCATGACCGAGTTCTGGGAGCGCTTCTGCTTCTACGGCATGCGCTGGATGCTGACGCTGTACATCGTCGCGCAGTTCTTCCAGGGCAATCCCGAGGGCGAGGTTTCGGCCAACCAGACCTACGGCGCCTACCTGGCGCTGGTCTACGCCACCGCCATCCTCGGCGGCTACGTCGCCGACCGCATCCTCGGCTTCCAGCGCGCGGTGCTGCTGGGCGCGGTGTTCATCGCGGTCGGCCTGTTCACGCTGATGCTGCCCCAGCAGACCGTGTTCATGTACGGCCTGTCGCTGGTGATCGTCGGCAACGGCCTGTTCAAGCCGAACATCTCCTCGATGGTCGGGCAGATCTATCCGCAGGGCGACCCGCGCCGCGACCGCGGCTTCACCCTGTTCTACATGGGCATCAATGCCGGCGGCTTCTTCGCGCCGCTGGTGACCGGCGCGATCGCGGCGCACTACGGCTACCTCACCATCAACACGGCCGACCTGCAGTCGGCCGGCTTCCGCGCCGGCTTCGCCGCCGCCGGCGTCGGCATGGTGGTTTCCTACCTGTGGTTCTTCTTCGGCCGCCGTCAGTTGCGCGGCGTGGGTCGGCCGCCGGCCGGCGCGGAGGGATACGGCAGGCTGGCGCTGGTCACGCTGGCCGGGCTGCTGTTGAGCCCGCTGGTGTACCTCATGCTGCACCACAACGAGTGGCTGACCTACATCCTTGCCGGGCTGTTCGCGATCTGCTGCGTGGCGCTGGTCCTGGCCAGCGTGAAGGACGGCGCGGTCCAGCGCGACCGCGTGATCGCGCTGCTGATCCTGTTCACCGCCAACGTGATGTTCTGGATGTTCTTCGAGCAGGCCGGCGCCTCGTTCAACTTCCTCGCCGCGAAGGTGGTCGATCGCGGCTTCGGCGGCTGGGAATTCCCGGTCGGCTGGTTCCAGTCGGTGAACCCCGCCGCGATCGTGCTGCTGGCGCCGCTGGTGACGCTGGCCTGGGCCTGGCTGGACAAGCGCAACCGCGAGCCCAGCATCCCGCGCAAGTTCGGCATCGGCCTGATCGGCAACGCGCTGGCTTTCGCGGTGCTGATGTACGCGCTGTCCACCCAGGTCGACAGCCGCCAGATGATTCCGTTCTGGCCGCTGGCCGCCTGCTACGTGATGCAGACCGTGGGCGAACTGCACCTGTCGCCGATCGGCCTGTCGATGGTGACCAAGCTGGCGCCCGCGCGGATGGTCGGCGTCACCATGGGGGCGTGGTTCCTCAGCATCTCGATCGGCAACTCGCTGGCCGGGTGGTTCTCGGCGCTGATCAGCGCCGGCGGCGGCGAGAGCGGCCTGACCGTGACCTCCGCGCTGGACGGCTTCACGCTGAGCTTCTGGCTGCTGCTCGGCGTCGGCATCGTGGTGTTCCTGGTGGCGCCGCTGATCAACCGGCTGATGCACGGGGTGCGCTGAGGGCCGGGAGACGGGAGAGGGGGCGGAGACGGCGTGTCCGGGAGGCGTTGCTGCTCTCCCACCTCCCGTCTCCCGGCCCTTCAGACCGGCGCCAGCTTGTCGAGGATGCGCGCCAGCCAGTCGCGCTCCTCGGCGTCGAGGCGCGCCAGCATCTCGCGCTCGTGCGCGCGCGCCAGCGGCGCGACGGCGTCGTGGATCTTCCAGCCTTTGGCGGTGAGCCGCAGCACCGAGCGGCGCTTGTCGCCGGCGTGGGTGCGCCGCGCCACGCGGCCGGCGGCGACCAGCCGCGCCAGCGCGCGGCTGACCGCCACCTTGTCCATCGCCGTGCGCTCGGCCACCTCGCGCGCCGACAGGCCGTCGGCGTCGTAGCGCGCCAGCACCGCCATCACCCGCCATTCGGTCACCGAGAGGGCGAAGCGCTGCTCGTATTCGCGCGCGATTGCCTGGCTGACCCTGTTGGTCAGGATCGACAGCCGGTAGGGCAGGAAGCGCTCCAGCTCCAGCGGTGCGCGGTCGGACATGCTGCGGGGCGCCTTGCAAATGGTTTCATGTGAAACTATAAAGGTTTCCTTCCTTGGCGCAACCTGCGCCGCAGCAAGACCACGGAGGTGCACCCATGAGCGCGCAAGCGAACGCCGGCATGCAGCCGGTGCGGTTCGAGAACCCGATGGGCGTCGACGGCTTCGAGTTCGTCGAATTCGCCGCCCCCGATCCGAAGCTGCTGCACACGCTGTTCCCGAAGCTCGGCTTCGTCGCCGTGGCGAAGCACAAGCGCAAGGCGATCACCCTGTACCGCCAGGGCGACTGCAATTTCCTCGTCAACGAGGAACCGGGCTCGTTCGCCATGGACTTCGCCGCCCAGCACGGCCCCTGCGCGGCCGGTTTCGCCATCCGCTTCGCCAAGCCCGCCGACTGGGTGCGCGAGCAGGCGCTGGCCAACGGTGCCGAGGCGATCGGCGCCAAGGAAGCGAGCAAGGCGGTCGACGCGCCGGTGATCCGCGGCATCGGCGGCTGCATGCTCTACCTGGTCGACCGCTACGGCGCCAAGGGCGAGACCTACGATGGCGCCTTCGAGTACCTGCCCGGCGTCGAACGGCATCCGAAGGGTTTCGGCCTCACCTTCATCGACCACCTCACCCACAACCTGCACTTCGGCAACATGGAGAAGTGGGCGAGCTACTACGAGAAGCTGTTCAATTTCCGCGAGATCCGCTACTTCGACATCAAGGGCGCCAAGACCGGCCTGGTGTCGAAGGCGATGACCGCGCCGGACGGCATGGTGCGCATCCCGCTCAACGAGTCCTCCGACCCGAAGAGCCAGATCAACGAATACCTCGACGAGTACAAGGGCGAGGGCATCCAGCACATCGCCTGCTTCACCGATTCGATCCACGAAACGGTCGAGGCGATGCGCAAGGCGGGCGTCGACTTCCTCGACACGCCGGACACCTACTACGACGTGGTCGACCTGCGCATCCCCAACCACGGCGAGGACGTGGCGCGCATGGCGAAGAACAGGATCCTGATCGACGCCGACATGGAAACCAAGCAGAAGCTGCTGCTGCAGATCTTCACGCAGAACTGCATCGGCCCGATCTTCTTCGAGATCATCCAGCGCAAGGGCAACCTCGGCTTCGGCGAGGGCAACTTCCAGGCGCTGTTCGAGTCGATCGAACGCGACCAGATGCGCCGCGGCGTGCTGTAAGCCCTCTTGAGCCCCTCTCCCGCCGGGAGAGGGGCGTGAGCGAAGGATCTGGACCATGTCCGTAAAACCGATGAACAAACCCCAGGTTGAAGCCGCCACCACGGTCGCCGGCTACATGTCCGGCTTCGGCAATGAGTTCGCCACCGAGGCGCTGCCCGGCGCATTGCCGCAGGGGCAGAATTCGCCGCAGCAGGTGCCCTACGGGCTGTATGCGGAGCAGCTTTCGGGCACCGCGTTCACCGCGCCGCGCCACCAGAACCGGCGCAGTTGGCTGTACCGCATCCGCCCCGGCGCGGTGCATCAGCCGTTCCGCGCGCTGCCGGCGGGCCGCTTCCACAACCGCTTCGACGAGACGCCGGCGACGCCCAACCTGCTGCGCTGGGATCCGTTCCCGCTGCCCGAGGCGCCGACCGATTTCGTCGATAGCCTGCTGACCGTGGCCGGCAACGGCGGCCCGGAGGCGCAGTCCGGCATCGGCATCCACGTCTACGCCGCCAACCGCGCGATGCGGGGCCGCTACTTCTACGACGCCGACGGCGAGCTGCTGGTCGTGCCGCAGCAGGGCCGGCTGCGCATCGCCACCGAGCTGGGCGTGCTGGACGTGGCGCCGCTGGAGATCGCGGTGATCCCGCGCGGCGTGCGCTTCCGCGTCGAGCTGCCGGACGGCACCGCGCGCGGCTACGTCTGCGAGAACTTCGGCGCGATGCTGCGCCTGCCCGAGCTCGGCCCGATCGGCGCCAACGGCCTCGCCAACGCGCGCGACTTCCTGGCGCCGGTGGCGGCCTACGAGGACGTCGAGGGCGACTTCGAGCTGCTCGCCAAGTTCCAGGGCGCGCTGTGGAGCGCCAAGATCGGCCACTCGCCGCTGGACGTGGTCGCCTGGCACGGCAACCTCGCGCCGTACAAGTACGACCTGCAGCGCTTCAACACGATCGGCTCGATCAGCTACGACCATCCCGATCCGTGCATCTTCACCGTGCTGACCTCGCCCAGCGACACGGCAGGCACGGCCAACCTGGACTTCGCGATCTTCCCGCCGCGCTGGCTGGTGGCCGAGCACACGTTCCGGCCGCCATGGTTCCACCGCAACGTCGCCAGCGAGTTCATGGGCCTGATCCACGGCGAGTACGACGCCAAGGAGGCCACCGCCCACGGCGGCTTCCTGCCGGGCGGCGCCTCGCTGCACAACTGCATGAGCGGGCACGGGCCGGACGCGGCCAGCCACGCCAAGGCGATCGCGATCGACACCGGCAAGCCGCAGCACATCGTCGACACCATGGCGGTCATGTTCGAGACGCGGCTGGTGATCCGCCCGACCCGGCAGGCGCTGGAGGCGTCGGGCCTGCAGGCCGACTACTGGCGCTGCTGGCAGGGCCTCGCCAGGCACTTCGACCCGGGCCGGCGCTGATGCGCGGGGCGGCGCTCGCGGCGACGTTCGCCGCCGCGCTGCTGGCCGGCTGCGCCGCGGCGTCGCCGAGCGCGGCCGCGCCGCCGGCAACCGCGCCGCGCGCCGTCGAACAGCCGCCGATGCCGGCGCGCGCGGTCGACGACGCGCAGCCGGATTTCAACGGCATCGGCCCGCTGCACTGGAACATGGACGCGGCGTCGATGCGCCGCGCCTGGGGCCGGCCGCTGTATCCCGAGGCCGCGCCGGCCGACGCGCGGGCCTGCTACTACCTGTCGCCGCGGCAGGGCCGCCACGACCTGCTGCTGATGGTCGAAGGCGACCGCTTCGTGCGCGTCGACGTGCGCCGCGCCGACAAGGTGGCGCCGGGCGGCGGCCGCGTCGGCATGCGCGTCGAGGACATCCGCCGGCTGTACGCCGGGCGCATCGAGGCGCGGCCGCACAGGTACGTCGAAGGCGGGCAGACGCTGGTGGTGGCCTCGCCGTACGGCGGCGCGGCGCGACTGGTCTTCGAGATCGGCGCCGACGGCGCGGTGAGCGCCTGGCGCATCGGTTTGCCGCCGCAGGTGGATTACGTCGAGGGATGTTCCTGAGCGGCGCACCCGACGTCTTTCCCTCGTCCGCGTCGCCGGCGATGGGGCGGGATGGGGTGAGGGGGCGGGCGCTGCGGTGTACGATCGCCGGCCGGAATTCGTCGCGTCGCTCCCCCTCGCCCGGCGATCTCCCCGACGCGGCCGGCGGAGCGGGGCGGGCAACGACGCGCCGGGACCCGGCTCCAGGCGCGTCGTCGCGCAGATTCACGGCGGCGTGCGCTGCGTACGCCGGGATGGAAGTGCGCACGGCGCACGCTAGACGGGAAATCGCATGAAACTCGGATCACTGAAGGAAGGCCACCGCGACGGCACGCTGGTGGTGGTCAGCCGCGACCTGACGCGCGCGGTGCGCGCGACCGGCATCGCGCCGACCCTGCAGGCGGCCCTGGACGAATGGGCGCAGCTCGCGCCGCGCCTGAACGCGCTGTCGGAGGCGCTGGACGCGGGCACGGCGCCGGGCGCCTTCGCGCTCGACATGGACGCGCTGGCCGCGCCGCTGCCGCGCGCCTACGAGTTCGTCGACGGCTCCGCCTACCTGCCGCACGTCGAGCGCGTGCGCCGCGCGCGCGGCGCCGAGGTGCCGGCCACGTTCTACACCGACCCGCTGATGTACCAGGCCACCAGCGCCGGCTTCTACGGCCCGCGCGACCCGATCCTGGCCGGCAGCGAGGAGTGGGGCATCGACCTCGAGGCCGAGGTGGTGGTGGTCACCGACGACGTGCCGATGGGCGTCACGCCCGCGCAGGCCGCCGCGCATATCCAACTGGTCGGCCTGGTCAACGACGTCTCGCTGCGCAACCTGATCCCGGCCGAGCTGGCGAAGGGCTTCGGCTTCCTGCAGTCGAAGCCGCGCTCGGCGCTGTCGCCGGTGTTCGTCACCCCCGACGAGCTGGGCGCGGCGTGGCGCGGCGAGAAGCTGCACCTGCCGATGCGCACCTGGATCAACGGGCGCTGGTTCGGCGAACCCGCGTGCGGCGTCGACATGCAGTTCAGCTTCGCCGAGCTGGTCGCGCACGCGGCGAAGACGCGGCCGCTTTCCGCCGGCGCGATCGTCGGCTCCGGCACGATCGCCAACCAGGACACGTCCAAGGGCGCGTCCTGCCTCGCCGAGCAGCGCACCGTCGAGACGCTGCGCGACGGCAAGCCGTCCACGCCGTTCCTGAAATTCGGCGACCGCGTGCGTATCGAGATCACCGACGCCGACGGGCGCAGCATTTTCGGCGCGATCGAGCAGAGCGTCGAGCACGCCCCGGCGGCGCGCTGAACGGCATGCGGCTGCGACGCCTTGTCGCAGCCGCGCGGCGCTTGACCCGGGTCAATGCGCGCGCGGGGTACGCCGCTAGCCTGAGCCCATGAGCACCAGCACGGCCATCGCCGCCCCCACCTTCGACCCGGACCTGATCGCGCGCTACGACACGCTCGGTCCGCGTTACACCTCGTACCCGACCGCGCCGCAGTTCCGCCCCGGCTTCGGCGAGGCCGAGCTGCGCGCCCACGCGCGCGCCTCCAACGAGGATCCGATCCCGCGCCGGTTGTCGCTGTACGTGCACGTGCCGTTCTGCATGAGCCCGTGCTTCTACTGTGGCTGCACGCGCATCATCACCCGCGACAAGTCCAAGGCCGGCGTGTACCTGTCGCGGCTGTACCGCGAGATCGAGCTGACCGCGGCGCTGTTCGACCGCGACCGCCCGATGGTGCAGTTGCACTTCGGCGGCGGCACGCCGAACTTCCTCGACATCGGCCAGATGAGCGAACTGATGGATTCGCTGGGCCGGCACTTCAGCCTGACCCGCGCGCCGACGCGCGAGTTCGGCATCGAGATCGACCCGCGCTTCGCCGACGCCGACTACGTGCGCGCGCTCGGCCCGCTCGGCTTCAACCGCATGTCGGTCGGCTGCCAGGACTTCGATCCGGCGGTGCAGGCGGCGGTCAATCGCATCCAGAGCGTCGAGGAGACGCGCGCGGTGATCGAGGCGGCGCGCGAGGCGGACTTCCGCTCGGTCAACCTCGACCTGATCTACGGCCTGCCGCTGCAGACCGTCGACAGCTTCGCCCGCACCCTCGACAAGGTGATCGCGCTGCGCCCCGACCGCATCGCCGCCTACAGCTACGCGCACATGCCGGAGCTGTTCAAGGCGCAGCGGCAGATCGACGCCGCGCAGTTGCCCGACGCCGCCACCCGGCTGGCGCTGTTCGCGCGAACGCTGGAGACGCTGACCGCCGCCGGCTACGTCTACATCGGCATGGACCACTTCGCGCTGCCGTTCGACGAGCTCTCGCGCGCGCAGCGCGAGGGCGCGCTGCAGCGCAACTTCCAGGGCTACTCGACCCACGGCGACTGCGACATCATCGCGCTGGGCATGAGCGCGATCAGCCGCATCGGCGATTCCTACAGCCAGAACGCCAAGGACCTGGTCGGCTACTACGCCGCGCTCGACGCCGGCTGCCTGCCGGTGATGCGCGGGCTGACGCTGGACCAGGACGACCTAATCCGGCGCGCCCTGATCGCCGAGCTGATGTGCCACGGCCGGATCGACTTCGCCAGCTTCGGCGCGGCCTGGCGCATCGATTTTCCGGTCTATTTCGCCGACGAACTGGACCATCTGCGACAGCTTGCCGCAGACGGGCTGGTGGATATCCGGCCGGATGCGCTGGTGGTGACCTCGCGCGGACGCCTGTTGGTGCGTATCATCGCCATGTGCTTCGACGCCTACCTTGGGCGCGAGGCGCAGACGGCGCGCTACTCGCGCGCGATCTGAACACGCACGCCAAGGCTCCGTGATGAAGGCTGCGAACCCGGCAGGCAGGCTGCCGCCCGACCCGAACCCGATCGCCGACGACGGCGACGACGTCCGTTTCTGCACGACCTGCGCGTTCAGCGCGTCCTGCCAGGCGTTCGGTTACGGCAAGCCGGAACTGCGCGAGCTGCACTGCCTGGTCGAGCACGTCGGCCCGTACCGCGCCGGCGAGCACGTGTTCCGCACCCGCGATCCGTTCAAGGCGGTGTTCGCGGTACGCGCCGGCACGGTCAAGACCGCGGTGGTCGACGAGAGCGGGCGCGAGCAGGTGCTGGGCTTCTACCTGCCCGGCGAGCTGGTCGGCCTGAACGCGATCTACCCCGAGCACTACCCGTGCGACGCAGTGGCGCTGGATACCGCGTACTTCTGCCGCTTCTCGTTCCCGGCCATGAGCCAGCTCGCCGCGCGCATGCCGGCGGTGCAGTCGCACCTGTTCCGCCTGCTCAGCAAGGAGGTCGGCACCGCCTCGCTGCTGGCCGGCGACTACAGCGCCGACGAGCGCATGGCCGCGTTCCTGGTCGATCTCGCCGACCGCTACGCCGCGCGCGGCTTCTCGCCGCAGAAATTCCGGCTGAGCATGTCGCGCGGCGACATCGCCAACTACCTGCGCCTCGCCGCCGAGACGGTCAGCCGCGTGCTCGGCCGCTTCCGCGAGCAGAAGCTGATCCACGTCGACGGCCGCGACGTCGAGATCCTCGACGACGCCCGCCTGCGCGAACTGGCGCGCTGCATCCTGCACCGCTGAACCGCGCGCGGCCGCCGCGCCCGCGCCCGCCCCGACGAAACCGCAGGGCGGAGTCCGCTGTTCGGATTCCGCCGCCGCCGTGTGCGGCGATATCGCCATGAGAAGCGCGCGCCGCGCATCACGCGCGTGCGACATCCCGCCGCGGACGCGAACGCGCGCTGCTTGACCGAGGTCAGCGGCGCGCGTTCGCCGGATCGCGAGGATGCGCGCGGTCGGGCCGCACGGGTCCGCGGAGATCGTTCGATGAGCGCAACACGCAAGCTGTGGACGGCGCTGGGGCTGCTGCTGGCGGCCTCGTTCGCCGTGTTGCTGTGGATGGGACGCGAGATCTACCACGCCGCGCCGCCGGTGCCCGAGCGCGTGGTCAGCGCGAGCGGCGCGGTGCTGTACACGCGCGACGACATTCGCGCCGGCCGCGAGGTCTGGCAGACCACCGGCGGCCAGCAGCTCGGCTCGATCTGGGGCCACGGCGCCTACGTCGCGCCCGACTGGAGCGCGGACTGGCTGCACCGCGAGGCGCTGGCGCTGCTCGACCTGATCGCGCAGCGCCGCCACGGGCAGGACTACGCCGCGCTGGACGCCGCGCAGAAGGCCGGCATCGAGGCCGAGATGCGCGCGGCGCTGCGCCCGAATACCTACGACGCCGCCACCGGCACGTTGAGCGTGTCCGCCGAGCGCGCCGCGGCGATGCGCGAAGTCGCCGCGCACTACGAGGCGCTGTTCGGCAGCGATCCGCGGCTGGCGAAGCTGCGCGAGGATTACGCGATGCGCGATGCCACGGTGGACACCGCGGCGCACCGGCACGCGCTGACCGCGTTCTTCTTCTGGAGCGCCTGGGCGGCGGTCACCGAGCGCCCCGGCGCCAGCGTCAGCTACACGCAGAACTGGCCGTACGACCCGCTGCTCGGCAACGAGCCGCCACCGTCGCTGCTGCTGTGGTCGGTGTTCAGCGTGCTGTTCATGGTCGCCGGCATCGGCGCGCTGGCCTGGCACCACGCCGCGCGCAAGCACGAGCCGCTGCCGCCGGTGCCGTCCGCCGATCCGCTGGCCGGGCTGACGGTCACCCCGTCGATGCGCGCCACCGCCAAATACTTCTGGCTGGTGCTGGCGATGTTCCTCGCGCAGATCCTGCTCGGCGCGACCACCGCGCACTACCAGGTGGAGGGCCAGGTCGTGTACGGCGTGCGCCTGGCCGACGTGCTGCCGTACGCGCTGACGCGCACCTGGCACACCGAGCTGGCGGTGCTGTGGATCGCCACCGCGTGGCTGGCCACCGGCCTGCTGATCGCGCCGGCGATCGGCGGCCGCGAGCCGCGCTTGCAGCGGCTCGGCGTCAACGTGCTGTTCGGCGCGCTGGTGGCGGTGGTGGTCGGCGCGTTCGCCGGCCAGTGGTTCGGCGTGATGCAGAAGCTCGGCCTGGCCGAGAACTTCTGGCTCGGCCACCAGGGCTGGGAGTACACCGACCTCGGCCGCGTCTGGCAGCTCGGCCTGTTTGCCGGCCTGCTGCTGTGGCTGTTCCTGGTCGGCCGCGCGCTGTGGCCGGCGCTGCGCAAGCGCGACGGCAGCGGCAGCATCGTCAGCCTGCTGTTCCTGTCCACCGTGGCGATCGCGCTGTTCTACGGCGCCGCGCTGATGTGGGGCCGGCACACGCACATCGCGATGGTCGAGTACTGGCGCTGGTGGGTGGTGCACCTGTGGGTGGAGGGCTTCTTCGAGGTGTTCGCCACCGCGGTGATCGCGCTGCTGTTCACCCGCTTCGGCCTGGTGCGCGCCGCCACTGCCACCACCAGCGTGCTGTTCGCCACCTTCGTGTTCATGTCCGGCGGCGTGCTCGGCACGTTCCATCATCTGTACTTCAGCGGCACGCCGACCGCGGTGATCGCGCTGGGCGCGTCGTTCTCGGCGCTGGAAGTGGTGCCGCTGGCGCTGGTCGGCGTCGAGGCGTGGGAAACCTGGAAGCACGGCCGCGCTGCGCCGTGGATGGCGCGCTGGCGCTGGCCGCTGGCTTTCTTCGTGGCGGTCGCGTTCTGGAACCTGGTCGGCGCCGGCCTGTTCGGTTTCCTGGTCAACCCGCCGCTGTCGCTGTACTACATGCAGGGCCTGAACCTCACCGCGCTGCACGCGCACACCGCGCTGTTCGGCGTGTACGGCATGCTCGGCGTCGGCCTGATGCTGTTCTGCCTGCGCCTGCTGAAGCCGGCTGCGGTGTGGGACGAGAGCCTGCTCAAGGGCGCGTTCTGGTGCCTCAACCTCGGCCTGGCGCTGATGGCGGCGCTGACCCTGCTGCCGATGGGCGTGCTGCAGCTCGACGCGGTGCTGAGCCACGGCTACTGGTTCGCGCGCTCCGAGCAGTTCATGCAGCAGCCGATCATCCACCTGCTGGTGTGGCTGCGCGTGCCCGGCGACACGATCTTCAGCGTCGGTGCGCTGCTGCTGGGCTGGTTCGTGCTGCGCCTGTGGATCGCGCCGCGGGCGGCGATCGCGCCGCGCGGCGAGCCGCTGACGGCATTGCGGCGCCGCGCCGACTGAGCGCGGCGGCCGCGTGGTTCTCCGCCCGGCGCAGGGGCCGGGCGGGGCGCTGCGGGGCGGACGGCGCCAGCCGTCCGCCCCGACGCGTTGACTTGGGTCAGTGCGCGCGCGCGCGCGCTGCGGCACGCTGCGCCGGTTGCGGGCGGCTCGCCCGCAGCGCCCCCTGCCTCGTTATCCCGTATCCTTCCGCCCATGGAACAGTCCGTCGTCCCGCCGCCGCGCAGCCCCGCCGCGTTCTCGTTTGCCGACCTGCCGCGCGTACTCGCCGCCGCACCGCACCGCATGATGTTCTTCGCCGGCGCCGTCGCCGTGCTGGCGAGCATGGGCTGGTGGGCGCTGGAGCTGGCGGCCGGCCGCTGGGGCTGGACCTGGCTGGCGCAACCGGCGGTGCCGCCGGGCTGGGCGCACGCGATGTTCGCGCAGTACGGCATGCTCGCGCCGTTCATCTTCGGCTTCCTGCTGACCGTGTTCCCGCGCTGGATGAACCAGCCTGAGCTGAGCCGCGCGCACTACGTGCCGGTGTTCGGCGGCGTGTTCGGCGGCTACGTGATCGCGCAGGTCGGCCTGTTCGGCATGCGCCCGCTGCTGGTCGGCGGCGTGGTGCTGATGCTGTCCGGCTGGCTGATCGGGCTGACGCACCTGTTCGGCGTGCTGCGCCGGCACGGCTTCAAGGACCGCTGGGCGCTGTCGTGCTTCAGTGCGCTGTCGGTCGGCGCGCTGGGGCTGGCGATGTTCCTCGCCTTCATGCTCGGTGCCGATGCGCGGCTGGCGCTGGCGGCGATCAAGCTCGGCACGTTCGGCCTGCTGCTGCCGGTGTATTTCACGGTGGCGCACCGCATGGTGCCGTTCTTCACCAGCAACATGATCAAGGGCTACCGCATGGTGCGCCCGGCGTGGTCGCTGCCGCTGCTGTGGGCGCTGCTGCTGGCGCACCTGGGCTTCGAGTTCGCGCAGGCGACGCGCTGGCGCTTCCTCGCCGACGTGCCGCTGGCGCTGTTCTTCCTCGGCCACTGGCTGGCATGGCAGCCGTGGAAGGCGCGCCGGCCCGGCCTGCTGGCGGTGCTGTACCTGGCGCTGGCGTGGCTGCCGGTGGCGTTCACGCTGTTCAGCCTGGACAGCCTGTGCGAGCTGCTGCGCGGGTCGAGCCCGTTCGGGCGCGCGCCGGTGCACGCGCTGACGGTCGGCTTCTTCGGCTCGATGCTGGTGGCGATGGTCACGCGCGTCACCCACGGCCATTCCGGCCGGCCGCTGGCGATGGGGCCGGTGCCGTGGTTCACCTTCCTGGCCGTGCAGGCGGTGGCGCTCGGGCGCATCGGCGCCGAGTTCGCCGCCGACGTGTCGCGCGCCTACGCGCTGGCCGCGGCGGGCTGGCTGCTGGCGTTCATGCCGTGGGCGCTGCGCGCGGCGTACATCTACCTCACGCCGCGCCGCGACGGTCGTCCCGGCTGAAGCCCGGGCGCGTCCTGCGCTAACCTGCGCGGGCTTTCCACCCCCGGGACGACGCATGGCGCTCGCCTACTTCTACCCGCAGATCAAGCTGCTGCACATCTGGTGCGTGGCCCTGTCGGGCACGCTGTTCCTGTTCCGCGGCTCGCTGCGCCTGGCCGGCATCGGCTTGGCCAACCACGCCGCGCTGCGCTACCTGTCCTACGCGATCGACACCACGCTGCTGACCGCGGCGCTGATGCTGGTGGTGATCCTGCACCAGTACCCGTTCGTGCAGGCCTGGCTGACCGTGAAGCTGCTGCTGCTGGTGGTCTACATCGTGCTCGGCACGATCGCGCTGAAGCGCGGGCGCACGCCGCGCGTGCGCGCCGGCGCGTTCGTCGCCGCGCTGGCGGTGTTCGGCTTCATCATCTCGGTGGCGATCGCGCACGACGCGCGCGGGGTGTTCGCGCTGCTAAGCTGAGCGCCACCGGCTGCGGGATCGGCGCATGGGCTTCGACGACGGTTACCTGTTCGGGCTGCTGGCCGCGCTGGGCGGCGGCCTGATGGTCGGCGTCGAGCGCGAACGCCGCAAGGGCATCGGCCCGACCCGTGGCGTCGCCGGCGTGCGCACCTACACGCTTGCCGCGCTGCTCGGCGCGGTCGCGGCGATGCTCGGCACCCCGGCGCTGCTGCTGGCCGGCGCCGGGCTGCTGACGCTGGTCGGTATCGGCTACCTGCGCACGCGCGACTACGACCCTGGCCTGACCAGCGAGATCGCGCTGCTGCTGACCTACCTGCTCGGCGCGCTGGCGGTGCACGCAGCGCAGGCGGCGGCCGCGCTGTTCGTGCTGGTCACCATCCTGCTGGCCGGCAAGCAGCGCATGCACCGCTTCGTCCGCCAGGCGTTGAGCGAGCGCGAGCTGCGCGAGGCGCTGATCCTGGCCGCCTCGGTGCTGATCGTGCTGCCGCTGCTGCCGGATCGCGCGATCGACCCGTTCGGCGTGCTCAGCCCGCGCCGGCTGTGGCTGCTGGCGGTGCTGGTGATGGCGATCAACGCCGCCGGCTACGCCGCGCTGCGCGTATTCGGCCCGGGCCTCGGCCTGCCGCTGGCCGGGCTGGCCGGCGGCTTCGTCTCCTCCGCGGCGACCATCGCCGGCATGGGCCAGCGCGCGCGCGAGCATCCGGCGCTGCTGCCGGCCTGCGTCGCCGGGGCGATGCTGTCCAACGTCGCCACCGTGGTGCTGCTGGCGATCATCCTCGCCGTGCTGGACCGCGCGCTGCTGGCGCGCCTCGCGCCGGCACTGGCGGCCGCGGGCGCAGTCGCGGTGCTGGCGGCGGCGGCGGTCGGCCGGCGCGCGCGCGGCACGCGCGCCGCGGGCGTGTCGCCGCCTGTCGGGCGCGCGTTCCGTATCGAGCACGCGCTGCTGTTCGCGGCGATCGTCGCCGTCGCACTGCTGCTCGGCGCGTGGGTGCACCGCAGGCTCGGCGACGCCGGCGCGGTGACGGCGCTGGCGCTGGCCGGCTTCGCCGACACCCACGCCGCGACGGTGTCGGCGGCGCAGCTCGCGGCCAGCGGCGAGCTGGCCGTCGCGGTCGCCGCGTCGGCGGTGCTGGCGGCGTTCGGCAGCAACGCGCTGCTGAAGATCGGCGTGGTGTTCGCTGGCGGGCGTCGCTATGCGCTGCCGCTGGTCGCGGCGATCGTGCTGATGAACGTCGCCGCCTGGGCGACGTTTTACGCGACCGGCTGAAGCCGCCGATTCGCGCTGCGGCACGCGGTCGCATGCCGCTGACGATCGTCAACGAAAACGCACGCGCCGGCGCCGTGCGCGATTCCGCATGCATCGCTGCAGGCCAGCATCGGCGCGGGCCGCAGCGTGCGTGTCGATTCGCGGCGGGCGGCGTCGCGACGCGCGCGCACGCAACGCTGCGGCATGCGGTCGCACGCCGCTGATAGTCGTCAGAGTGACGCGCGTACCGCTGCGTACGCTGTCTCCATCGCCGGACGCATGGTCCGGCCAGGAGCCTGTCATGAGACGTTCCATCGGTCTGTGCATGTTGTTGGGAGTGGCGCTGGCGGCAGGCGGCTGCCAGCGCGATCGCGGTGCGGCGCAGGCGGACGCCGGCGCGCCGCAGGGCGAGCCGATCCACGCCGTGCTGACCAGCCCGCCGAACGTGCCGCCGCCGATCACGCGCAACCACCCGGCGAAGGTGATCGTCGAGCTGGAAGTGAAGGAGGTGAAGCAGGAGATCGCCGACGGCGTCTTCTACGACTTCTGGACCTTCGGCGGCACCGTGCCGGGCAGCTTCATCCGCGTGCGCGAAGGCGACACCGTCGAGCTGCACCTGAAGAATCCGGCCGGCTCGCACATGCCGCACAACATCGACCTGCACGCGGTCACCGGACCCGGCGGCGGCGCCGAGCCGACGCTGACCTCGCCGGGCCACGAGCGCGTGTTCACCTTCAAGGCGCTGAAGTCGGGCCTGTACGTCTACCACTGCGCGACGACCCCGGTCGGCATGCACATCGCCAACGGCATGTACGGCCTGATCCAGGTCGATCCGCCGGAAGGCCTGCCCAAGGTCGATCACGAGTACTACGTGATGCAGGGTGACTTCTACACCACCGGCAAGTACCACGAGCAAGGCCTGCAGGCGTTCGACATCGACAAGGCGATCGACGAGCGCCCGACCTACGTGCTGTTCAACGGCCGCGAAGGCGCGTTGACCGGCGAGCGCGCGCTGCGCGCCAAGGTCGGCGAGACGGTGCGCCTGTATGTCGGCAACGGCGGTCCCAACCTGGTGTCGAGCTTCCACGTGATCGGCGCGATCTTCGACAAGGTCTGGGACGGCAAGCCGAGCCACTTCGAGGAGAACGTGCAGACCACGCTGATCCCGGCCGGCGGCGCCAAGGTGGTCGAGTTCCGCGCCGAGGTGCCGGGCACCTACATGCTGGTCGACCACTCGATTTTCCGCGCCTTCAACAAGGGCGCGCTGGCGATGCTGAAGGTGGACGGCCCCGGGGCGCCGGCGATCTACCACGCCACGCCCGCGTCGCCGGGAACCGCGCCCGAACAGGCGCCGGCCGGGCACGAACACGGCGCGCCCGCGCCGGCGGCGTCCGCCGCACCCGCGGCGGCGGACGCGCCGGCCGGCAAGGTGGCGAAGATCGACCCGATCGCGCGCGGCAAGGAAGTGTTCGAGAGCACCTGCGCGGCCTGCCACCAGCCGACCGGCAGCGGTGTTCCGGGCGCGTTCCCGCCGCTGGCGAAGTCCGACTACCTGGCCGCCGATCCCAAGCGCGCGGTGCACGTCGTGCTGCACGGCCTGAGCGGCAAGGTCACCGTGAACGGCCAGCACTACGACTCGATGATGCCGCCGTTCGGCCCGCAGCTCAGCGACGAGGACGTCGCCCACGTGCTGACCTATGTGCTGAACAGCTGGGGCAACCCGGGCGGCCGCATCCACAGCGACGACGTCGCGGCGGCGCGTCGCGGCGGCGCCAAGGTCGAGGCGGCGCACTGAGGCGGCGGGGGAGGGCACGCGCATGATCCGTTCCGTGCTGCTGGCGTGTGTGTTCGCGCTGCTCGCGGTGCCCGCGGCGGGGGCCGATTACGAGCGCGTGCCGGGCGGAGCGTTCCGCAGCGTGCTGGCCCAGGAAGGCGGCGCGCGCACGCTCGAGGTGGCCGCGTTCCGCATGCGCGCGCTGCCGGTGACCAACGCCGAGTTCCTCGCCTTCGTGCAGCGCCAGCCGCGCTGGCGGCGCGACCGCGTCGCCGCGCTGTTCGCCACGCCCGGCTACCTGTCGCGCTGGAGCGGTCCGCTGGCGCTCGGCGCCGGCGCGCCCGCGCGCCAACCGGTGACGCGGGTGAGCTGGTTCGCCGCGCGCGCCTACTGCGCCTCGGAAGGCGCGCGCCTGCCGCGCTGGATCGAGTGGGAGTACGCCGCCGCGGCCGACGCGCAGCGCCGCGACGCCCGCGCCGACGCCGCCTGGCGCGCGCAGGCGCTGGCGCGGCTGACCGCGGCCTTCGGCGCGCCGCCCGCGGAGGCGGGCCGCGACGCGCCGAACGTCTACGGCCTGCACGACATGCGCACGCTGGTGTGGGAGTGGGTGGACGACTACGCCGCGCTGTTCGTCAACACCGACGCGCGCCAGCCCGGCGAGGCCTCGCTGCTCGGCCTGTGCGGCGGTGCCGCGCTGGCCTTCGCCGACCGCGACGACTACGCGCTGCTGATGCGGGTGGCCGCGTTGGCCGCGCTGGCGCCGGCCGACGGCGCCGACAACGTCGGCTTCCGCTGCGTGCGGGACATCGAGGGAGCGGAGCATCCATGACGACCACGAGCCGCCTGTTCGCGCGCTGCGCCGCGTTGTTGATTGCCGTCGCCGGCGCGGCCGCCGCCGCGCCGTCCGCGCCGCTGCCCGGCGATTCGCTGTACCAGACCGCGCTGGCGCTGCAGGACCAGCAGGGCCGGCGCTTCGACTTCGCCGCGCTGCGCGGGCGCCCGCTGCTGGTCAGCGTGTTCTACGCCTCCTGCCACTCGGCCTGCCCGCTGACGATCGCCACCGTCGAGCGCGTGCGCCGCGCGGTCGGCGCCGGCGCGCCCGGGGTGCTGATGGTCAGTTTCGATCCCGGCCACGACGACGTCGCCGCGCTGGCCGAGATGGCACGCATGCATCGCGTCGATCCCGCGCACTGGCGGCTGGCGCGCCCCGAATCCGGCGACGTCGAGGCGTTGGCCGCGACGCTGGGCGTCGCCTACCGACGCCGCGCCGACGGCGAGTTCAGCCACAACGTGGTGATCGCGCTGCTCGACGCGGACGGCCGCGTCGTCGCGCGCAGCGCGCAGCTCGGCGATCCCGAGCCCGCGTTCGTGGCGGCCGTGCGCAGGCTGTCGATCGCGCCCTGAGCGGGCTGCTCAGGCGACGTGCGCGGCCAGGCTGGCCGGGTCGCCGTCCCACGGATCGAAGTAGCTGCGCCCCGAACGCGCCACCGAATGCTGCGGCCCGCGCGGCGTCATGCGCAGCGCCTTGCGGCCTTCCAACCACAGCGACACCGCGTTGGCGACGCGCGCGCTGCGGCAGACGCGGGCGTGGTCCGCGGTGTCGGTGTAGGCGGCGAAGGTGACGCCGCGCACGGCGGCGGAGAGGAAATGCACGCGGCCGTCGCCCTGCGTGTCCGTGCGCACGCCGGCGAAGTCGAACCAGTTGGGGTTGCGCGTGTTGCGCGTCTGCACGGTCAGCGTGCGCGGCGTGGCGACGCCGGCGCTGATCAGCACCATCACGCGGTCGGCGGCCGCGGCCAGCGCGTTGTCCGGCAGCAGCGGCGCCGCGCTGCTGCCGCCGTGGCCGGCCGCGCGTGCGCGCACCAGCGCCTCGGCGTCGGCGAGGAAGCGCGCGCTGAACTCGCCGCCGTCGCGCACGTTGGCCTGCCAGTTGGCGGCGTCGAACAGGTCCAGCGGCTGGCCGGCCTCGTCGACCGCGGCGTCGCGGAACGACGGCGTCATCGCGTACACCGAGGGGAAGGTGCGCGCCAGCCGGCGGTAGTCCTCGTCGGTGCCGAACATGCCGTCGCGCTCGCCCTTGACCAGCGACTCGGCGGCGCCGATCGCGCCGCGGAACGGCGGCGCGATGAACACCACGCGGCCGATGCCGGCGAACGGATCGCGCGCGTTGCGCAGGCCGAGCGCCGAGCGCAGCACCAGCCCGCCCATGCTGTGGGTGACGAACGACAGCGGCGCGTCGCGGCCGTGCATGCGCTCGCGGTCCTCGACCTCGCCGATGAACTGCACCAGCCGCGCCGCCGCCAGCTCGACCGGCTTGCGCCAGTCGTAGGTGAACACGTGCACCGGCTCCGGCGCCTTCCACGCGCGCAGCTTGGCCAGCAGCGGCGAGTAGGCGAAGCGGATCAGGCGGAACGGGCGCATCCAGTGCGCGTCGCTGCGGTCGTGCAGGCCGTCGCCGAGCATCATGTCGAGCGGATTCTCGAAGACGTTGCCGACCGTCATGTCCTCCAGGCTCCAGCGCACCGGCCAGTCCAGCGGATAGCTGTCGACCAGCTCGGAGCCCTTGATGCCGGGGAGGAAGATGATGGCCATGGCAGTGCTCGCGCAACCTGTTCAGCAAGAGGGGCGGCAATGACAGGAACGGTTCACGGGGTTCTGTATCGCCCGCTGATGAACGTTACGGGCATGGAGGCGTAGCGTAGCGTCTTCGTGCCCGGGTCAGGTGTAACGCGGCTGCGTATCGCAATCTCGTGCATGCTGTGCCCCACCTCGGGCGTCGGCACGGCGTCGAGCAGCCATGCTTGCGCGGCGGTGCCGTCGGGCCGGAATGCGATGACGTAATCCGCAGTCCCTGATGGAAGCGAGGAGTCGGCATGGTCGGCGCGTGACGGCGCATATGTCCGAGCGAGCGATTGCCTGGAATAATGTTCCTCAATGGCTTTGCTGCAGGCGCGCACGTGCGTGTCGTAGTTGGCAATGAACTGGTTCAGGTCGTCGACCACGGTTGGCATCTGCTTCTTGGGCAGCCACTTGGAGATCCGGTACACCAGTTCGGCGTAATAGGAAGTCTTGCCCCTCGGCGTCTTGGCGTCGAAGACTCCGGTGTAGTAGCCGTAGATCTGCGCCCACACCATCGCATCCAGCGGGTGGTGATCGGCCAGTTCGAGCTCGGCCATCTTGGCCATCGCCAGCTCGTAGCCGTTGACCGCCGCGTTGCTGAGATAGCGGCGCGCCTTCGCCAGGTCCTGCGGGACGATCGGCACGGCACCTTGCTCGCCCAGCCGATAGATCGATCCGACGAGGTACTGCTTGTAGTAGTCGCCCATTTCGGCATCGTGCTCGAAGATGGCGAAGATCTTGCGGCGTTCGGCCAGCGGCGTGTCCGGGTTGACCATTTCCATGAGCCAACGGCCGCTACCATCCGAATCGTTCGCCGGCTTGGCCGGCGGCGTATCGGCCGTCGCATCGGTCGACCTGATGAGCGTGGGGCCGGTATACGAATCCGCTGCCGACGAAGCGGCTGCCGGCGGCGCCGCCCATGCCGAGTGGCAGACCAGGCCTGCGAGGCAGGCGAGCGCGATGACGGTTCCAACGAAGCGCGAGCGTTGCGTGTCCATCCCTGTCCCCCCAAAAGAAACGGCCCGTGCGCGTCGCCGCGCACGGGCCGAATCTAGCGACAACCGGGGTCGCTGAAAAGCGGCTTACTTGGCCGCCATCAGAGCCTTGGTCATGTCGAGCATGCGGTTGGAGAAGCCCCACTCGTTGTCGTACCAGCTCAGCACCTTCACCAGCGTGCCGCCCATCACCTTGGTGAGCGTGGCGTCGTAGACCGACGACAGCGGGTTGTGGTTGAAGTCGACCGACACCAGCGGCCTGGTGTTGACGCCGAGGATGCCCTTCAGCGCGCCGTTGGCCGCTTCGTTGACGACGGCGTCGATCTCCGCCTTGTCGGTCGGGCGCGAGGCGACGAACGACAGGTCGACCACCGACACGTTGATGGTCGGCACGCGCATCGCGAAGCCGTCCAGCTTGCCGTTCAGCGCCGGCAGCACCAGGCCGACCGCGGCGGCGGCGCCGGTCTTGGTCGGGATCTGCGACATCGTGGCGCTGCGCGCGCGGCGCAGGTCCTTGTGGTAGACGTCGGTCAGCACCTGGTCGTTGGTGTAGGCGTGGATGGTCGTCATCAGGCCGTGCACGATGCCGATCTTCTCGTGCAGCACCTTGGCCAGCGGCGCCAGGCAGTTGGTGGTGCAGGAGGCGTTGGAGATGACCTGGTGGCTGGACTTCAGCAGCTCGTGGTTGACGCCGTAGACGAAGGTACCGTCCACGTCCTTGTCGCCGGGCGCGGAGATGATCACCTTCCTGGCGCCGCCGGCGATGTGCGCGCCGGCCTTGGCCTTGGAGGTGAACAGGCCGGTGCACTCCAGCACCGCATCGACGCCGAGCTGGCCCCACGGCAGCTTGGCCGGGTCGCGCTCGGCGAACACCTTGATGCGGTCGCCCTTGACGATCAGGTCGCCCCCATCCACCGACACCTCGTGCGGGAAACGGCCGTGCGCGGTGTCGTGCTGGGTCAGGTGCGCGTTGATCTCCGCATCGCCCAGGTCGTTGATCGCGACCACCTGGATCTCGTTCGTGCGGTTGGCTTCGTACAGCGCACGCAGGATGTTGCGGCCGATGCGACCGTAACCGTTGATGGCGACCTTGATGGCCATGGGGCAGCGTCCTCCGGAGACGATGGGCAAGAGAACCCGCCCACGCGAACGCGCGGCGGGAAGGCCGGTATTTTACCGGATCGGGGCCGTCGCCGGCCGCATGCCTCAGCGGGCCGAGGCCAGCAGCGCGCGCACCGCGGGCTCCAGGCCGGTCAGGCCGGCCTGCCGGCCGGCGGCCAGGGCCTGCGCGGGCGCGTGGCCGTCCACCCATGCGGCTTTCAGCGCCACCAGCGCGCCGACGCGGTTGCCGCTGCCGCAATGGACGAGCACGGGCCCGGCGCCGTGGCGGGCGAGCGCATCGGCGAGCCGCCGGGCGGCTTCGCGGCACAGCGCCGCCGCGCCGTCGATCGGGATATGCACGTAGGCGAGGCCCAGCGCGCGCACCACGGCGTCCTCGTCCCAGTCGCCGAGTTCGGCCTGTGGGCGCAGGTTGATCACGCATCGGCCGCCGGCGCGGGCGAACGCCGCCAACTGTCCGGCGGACGGTTGGCCGCCGCAGAGCAGGCCGGGGTGCGGGCAACATTGGTTGGGCGCGAACGGGGCGGATGCGTTCAAGCGGCATCTCCGGAAACAGCGGGCGGGATCCTGGCGACGTTGCCGCCGCCGGGCGCGGCGGCGGCCAGCCGGGCGGCATGGGTGCGTTCGCTGCGGTCGTTCCGGCCGGGCGACCGGCGAGCACATGCGTGCATCATGGATGACTTGTTTAGATATTTCTCATATTCTGCCGAGCCGCCAGGTATGGAGTCCGTTCGATGAGCCCCCGCATCGTTCCGTTTTTCCACGCCGACAGCGGGACATGGTCGTACCTGGTCGCCGATCCCGCCGGGCACGCGGCGGTGGTCGATCCGGTGCTCGACTACGATGCCGCCGCCGGCCGCGTCTCGACGCGCGCCGCCGACGCGATCGTCGAGCGCGTGCGCACCGACGGCCTCGACGTGCAGTGGATACTGGAAACGCACGCCCACGCCGACCACCTCAGCGCCGCGCAGTACCTCAAGGCGCGGGTCGGCGGGCAGGTGTGCATCGGCGCCGGCATCCGGCGGGTGCAGTCGACCTTCGCCGAGGTCTTCAACCTCGGCGGCGATTTCGCCACCGACGGCTCGCAGTTCGACCGCCTGTTCGACGACGGCGAACGCTTCGCCATCGGCGCGCTGCAGGCGCAGGTGATCGCCTGCCCGGGGCACACCAACGACAGCGTGTGCTACCGGATCGACGACGCCCTGTTCGTCGGCGACACCTTGTTCGCGCCCGACGTCGGCACCGCGCGCTGCGACTTCCCGGGCGGCGACGCGGCGTTGCTGTACCGCACGATCCGCCGGCTCTACGAGTTGCCGGACGCGACCCGCGTGTTCCTCTGCCACGACTATCCGCCGCAGGGCCGCGCGCCGCAGTGCGAGACCAGCATCGGCGCGGAGAAGGCCGCCAACATCCACGTCACGGCCGCCACCGGCGAGGACGAGTTCGTCGCCCGGCGGCGCGCGCGCGACGCGACGCTGGCCGCTCCGCGCCTGCTTTATCCGGCGGTGCAGGTCAACATCCGCGCCGGCGCTCTTCCGGCGGCCGAGGCCAACGGCCGCCGCTATCTCAGGATTCCGCTGCGCGGCGGCGACTGAAAGGCGCCGCCGGCGCGGCCGATCCGAGCAATGGCCCGGCGACGTATCGGGGCCAGGGCGCCATCGGGGTTTCACGCATGCTCATGCCGCTTGCGCGCGATGCGGGGCCGGTTCGCCCGTGGCGCGCCCGCGCGCGGACCTGCCGTGCGCGGGCGTGGCCGACTCAGAGCTTCCAGGCATAGGCGATGCCGAGCGAGTTCTCGTGCATGGAAATGCGCTCGTTGCCGGCCGGCGCGCCGCCCATGAACACGGGCAGGATCGAGGCGCCCTGCACGGAGCGCTCGAACGCGTGCATGTACGCCACCGTCCACTCGCCTCCCGCGCGCGTCGTGTAGGTGAAGCCGAGCGTGAGGTGGTTGGTGACCACGCCGGGCGCGAGGATGTTGAAGGTCACGTCCGCGCTGCCGATCGGCTCGTCGCAGTGGTTGAAGCCGGCGCGCCAGGTCCAGCGTTCCGAGCTGGCGTACTCGAGGCCGAGCTTCCAGACGTTGATGTTCTTCCAGCCGAAGCCCGGGCCGTTGTCGGCGCCCAGTTGCGCCGGCACCAGGCTGTGCTGCCCCACCGACGCGACGTCGCCGTAATTGATGCGCTGGTAGTCGAGGGCGACGGTCAGCGGGGCGCTCGGCGTCCAGGCCACGCCGAGGCTGTAATTCTCCGGAATGTCGAAACTGCCGCGGCCGGCGAACAGGCCGGCGTACTCGGAGAAACGGCTCATGTGCGTCTTGCCCGCGTAGGCCGCGCCCACGGCGAAGGCCGGGCTGATGCGGGCGTAGTAGCCGACGCGGACGCCGACGCCGCGGGAATCGTCGTGCCCGTTGTTGCTCACCTTGTCGGGTTGCGCGGAGAGCCCGGGGATGCCGGCGAATGCCTGCAGGCCCTTGGCCGAGAAGCGCTGGAAGGTGAGCAGCGGCGCGATGCCGATCGACTGGTTCGGGGTGATTGCGTACGACAGCGTCGGCGCGACGATCAGTTGCGTCAGGTCGACGCCCAGCGCACCGGAGCCGCACAGCATGTTGGCGGCGCCCTGTCCGCAATTGAACTGGCCGCCGGGATAGTCGGTGTTCATGCCGCCGTTGCCGTAGACGGTCACGCCGAGGGCGAGGTTGTCGCGCAGCATGCGGTTGTAGGCGAACTCGGGAATCGCGAAGTAGCTGCGGCCGCTGTCGACCGAGCCGTCGAGCCCGGGGCCGAGGCCGCTGCGCTCGGCGCTGCGCTCGGGATTGAACGCATCGAGGCCGACGTCGAGCTGGTTGCCGGCCATCACCATCGTGGCCGGGTTGTTCGCGCCACCGAAGGCGTCGGCGACCACGGCCGCCGACGCGCCGCCGCGGCCTTTCGCCTTCATGCCGTAGCCGTGCGAGAAATAACCGTCGGTTGCCGACGCCGTGCCGCAGCAGAGCATGAGCGCACCGATGAACACCGCGATTCGCCGTTGCATGAATCCCCCTCCCACGTGTTGCCCTGGATCGGGCGTGTCTGTGCCGATTGCGTGTTGGCTATATACTCATACGGGTATTGGTATATGGACCTAGCCTAGCACGCAAAAACAGGATTGCCAGGCGTGGACATCGCGGCCGCGAATAACGCCGTTACCGGCCTCCGGGATAATGCGATGCAGCATTTCCGCTGTCGCGATTGAGCGAGGACGCAACAGTGCCGGAACGCCGCGCCACGTCTGTGGCACCATTGAACGAATGGGATATGCGTTGCCGCGGCGACTCGCCCCGCAGCCGAGAATTTCTGCCGGCCCTTTGCCGTCGGGTCGTGCGGTGCAGCATTATTGATGGGTTCGTTTCGACGGAATCGTCCGCATGAGCGCGAAAGAGCAGCACGACACCGAGCAGGCGCATCGCCGCCGCATTGCCGCCCGCCTGGCCCGCATCGAGGGGCAAATGCGCGGCGTCCAGGCGATGATCCTGGCGAACGGCTCGTGCGAGCAGGTGGCCCAGCAGCTCACGGCGGCGCGCCGCGCGCTGGACAAGGCCTTCTACGACATGCTCGCCTGCAGTCTGGTCAGTCACGTCGAGGCTTCGGCGGACCTGGACGACATCCGCGCCTCGACCGGCGAACTGGCGCGCCTGCTGGCCAAGTTCGGTTGAGTCGGCGTTACTCACCGAGCATTTCCTGCTCCATCTGCAGATAGACGTTGTAGGCGTTGCGGCGGTTGGCGACGTCGAAGGTCGGCTCGGCCTGGAAGCGTTTCCAGTCGACCTGCCGGTATGCGTCGTCGAACGGCACGAAGTTCCGTACCGCGCGGCCCATCTGCTCGCGCAGGAAGTCGAGGTATTCGCGGGTCATGCGGGCGTCGCGGCGCGGCGCGAACGAGGCCGGTCCGTGCCCCGGCACCATCACCCGCGACGGAATCGCCAGCAGGCGGTCGATCGCGCGCAGCCACAGGCGCGTGTCCGCGTCGCCGATGAAGGGCACCCGCCCGGCATAGACCACGTCGCCCGAGTACAGCACGCCGTCGGGTTCGACCTGCATGGCCAGATCCTCGGGCGAGTGCGCCGGGCCCAGTCGGCGCAGCGCGAAATGCACGCCGCCCATGACGAAGTCCTGGTCGCCGTCGATCCAGCGGTCGGGCAACGGCAGGCTGAAATGCGGGCCGAGCCAGCGGCCGATGATGCGTTCGCGCTCGGCCAGGCGCTCGGCCGCGGCGGGAGAGTTCAGGTAGGCGCGGGCGCGGGCGTCGGCCCAGATCTCGGCGCCGATGCGGCGGAATGCCGGGATGCCGTAGAAGTGGTCGGCGTGGTAGTGGCTTATGACGACGCGCCGGATCGGCCGGTCGGTGCGCGCGCGGATCGCCGCGATCAGGCGGTCGGCCAGGGCCGGCGAGCCCAGCGCGTCGAACACCACCACGCCGCCGTCCGTGATCACGAAGCCGGCGTTGGCGATGAAACCCTCGTTGGCCCGGCTGGCTTCCTCGAGCCGCCCCTCGACGTAATAGCTGTGCGCTCCGACCCGGTGCACCGGCAGCGCCATGTCGCTCGCCGCCCATGCCGCGGGGGCGGCGTGCGCGGGCGGCGCGGGCGCGGCGCGCGCCGGTGCCGCGGTGGCGATCAACGCCAGCAGTGCGGACAGCGCGAGCCGGAGCATGGTCAGGCGATGCCGGGGTCGTCCCGCACGCCGACCAGGCGCGGAAGGTTGAGCCTGGGCGCAGCCAGCGCCGGGTGCGCCTTGAGGTAGTCGGCGACCACGTCCCAGACCGGTTCGCCGCTGGCGTCCTCCGCGACCGAGGCCCAGCCGGCGACCTTGTAGGTGCGGGTCGCGTCGATTGGCTTGCCGTCGAGGCGCAGGTCGCTGATGCGCCGCCCCATGGGCGCGCCCGGGTCGCAGGCGTAGCTGAGCCCGCCGACGCGCACCATGTCGCCGCCCTGCTGGTAGTAGGGATCGGGGTTGAACAGGTTGTCGCCGACGTCCTCGAGAATCGCCTTGATGCGCTCGCCGGTGAAAGCGTTGACGGTGACGGTCGGATAAGTGATTGCGGTCTGGTCCATCAGCCGCTCGCGCGTGATCGGCTCGCCGGGCAGCAGCGTGGTGCCCCAGCGGAAGCCGGGCGAGAACGCGATCTCGGCGTCCTTGACCGCCATCAGCGCGTCGAGGATCAACTGGTCGAAGCTGCCGTTGAAGTTGCCGCGGCGGTACAGCAGGCCCTCGCTGACCGCGAACCGTTCGGACAGCCGGGCCTCGTGGGGTTGGCGATGGCGCGCGATCAGCGCCTGCATCGCCGGGTCGGCTTCGAGCAGGTTGCTGAACACCGGCAGCAGCCGGTAGCGGAAGTCGTGCAGCCTGCCGTCGCGCACGTCGAGGTCGAGCACGCCGACGAACTTGCCGTTGCTGCCGGCGTTGGTGACCAGGGTCTGGCCGCCCGCGTTCTTCACCGCCACCGGCCGCGGCACGCCGTCGTGGGTGTGGCCGCCGAGGATCGCGTCGAGGCCGCGCACGCGCGAGGCGAGCTTGAGGTCGCAGTCCATGCCGTTGTGCGAGAGCAGCACGACGATCGCGGCGCCGGCCTTGCGCGCCTTGTCGATCACCTGCTGCAGGTGGTCGTCCTGGATGCCGAACGTCCAGTCGGCGACGAAATGGCGCGGGTGGGCGATCGGCGTGTACGGGAACGCCTGGCCGATCACCGCCACGTCGACGCCGTTGACCTCGCGCAGCGCGTAATCCGGGAATACCGGGTCGCCGAAGTCGGCGGTCTGCACGTTGTGGGCGACGAAATCGACCTTGCCCTTGAACGGCCCGTCGACGACTTCCCTGACGCGTTCGGCGCCGTAGGTGAATTCCCAGTGCCCGGTCATCACGTCGACGCCCAGCTCGAGCTGCGCATCGACCATGTCCTGGCCGCGCGTCCACAGCGAGGTCGCGGAGCCCTGCCAGGTATCGCCGCCGTCGAGCAGCAGCGCGCCGGGGCGGCTGGCGCGCAAGCGCTTGATCAGCGTCGCCAGGTGCGCGTAGCCGCCGACCCGGCCGAACCGGCGCGCCGCCTCGACGAAGTCGAGGCAGGTCAGCGCGTGCGCCTCGCGCGTGCCCGGCCGGATGCCGTAGTGCTTCAGCAGATGCTCGCCGACCAGGTGCGGCGGCTGTCCGCGCGCGGCGCCGACGCCGATATTGGCCGACGGCTCGCGGAAGTGGATCGGCAGCAGTTGCGCGTGGCTGTCGGTGACGTGCAGCAGGCTGACATTGCCGAACGCCGGCGCATCGTACAGCGCCTCGCCGGCGGCGGCCGCGAAGGCGCGCCGCGAACCCAGCGGCAGTCCGGCGGCGACGGCGGCGGCCAACAGCCGGACGAACTCGCGGCGGCTCATGCTCATGTCGTGGACTCCCGTGCGCCTACCGGTTGACCGGCGAATCGGGGTCGAACAGCAGCGCCATGACGTCCTTGATCTGCTGTTCGTCGAGGATGCCCCGGCTGCCGAAGCGCGGCATCGCCGAGCACAGCGTGAACGCCTTCATGTCGTAGATCATGCTCCAGGTGAGTTTCAGCATCTCCTCGGAGCGCCCGCGGTTCTTGCCGAACTGGTACAGCGACGGGCCGATCGTGCCGTAGGCGACCTCGTCCCCGGACAGCCGGTGGCAGGCGTAGCAGTTGCCGCCGGAGGGCTTGCCCGGGTCGTCCGAATACTGCTTGCCGGTGCCTTCCTGGGCGATCGCCTCGCCGCGCTTCCAGTCGCCGAGGAAGTTGCCGTCGGCCGGATACCTGATGCTCGCGCGGTTGGCCGCCATCGCGCGCGCGGCGTCCTCGCCGGGCGGCATGCCGGGTGCGTAGCGCGAGCACAGCGCCTGGGTCGCGTCCTGGTCCAGGCGCTCCATGCCGGCCTGGCCGTGGGCCTTGAACGAGGACTGCATCGCGGCGCGCGCCTGCGCGTTGCGGTCGGGGCCGGCGGCGGCGGACAGCAGCGGCACGGCGGCCAGCAGGGGCATGAGGCGGATCAGGATGCGCATGGTCGGGTCCTCAACGCTTGAGACCGGGGGCTGCCAGCTCGCCGCCTTCGGCGTTCTTGGCGAGGAACATGGTCAGGGCGATCGCGGCGTCGGAGCCGTACGTCATTTCCGGCAGGCGCTGCTGGCGGAAGCAGTCGCCCAGGCGCCACTCCATGGTGCGCACCTCGCCCTGCGAGACGCGATAGGCGGGCCAGGTGGTGTAGGCCTCGCGCGCGCCCTCCGGCGTGGCGAGGTCGGGCAGCCGCTGCAGGCGGATGCGCTTGTCGGGCTGGCTGTGGCACGTCGCGCAGGAGAAATCGTGGGTGCCGGCGCGGTAATAGAAGATCGCCTCGCCCAGTGCGTAGGCCCGCTTTTCCTGCGGGTGGTCCAGCGGCAGGCTGATCGGCACGCCGCGCGAGGCGTCGACGAGGTAGGCCGCCAGCGCCTCGAGGTCCGACTTGCGGTCGCCGTCGCCGAAGCGGTTTGCCACCAGGTCGGCCTGCTTGAAGCCCTGCTGCACGACCATGCAGGTGAGCAGGCGCGATTCCAGATCCTGCACGCGGCCGCTGTCGACGAAGTAGCGGGGCAGGTGCGCGTAGGCGCCGGCGATCACGCCGACGCCCATGCCGAGGTCGCAGGTGTTCGCCAGCGCGACGTGCTTCGGGCCGCGCGGCGCGGTCCACAGATCCTTGCCGCGCGTCAGCCACAGTTCGGCCGGATTGTCGTCGCCGAACATCGCGCGGTATTCGGCCACCGGATCCTGGTTCGCGGCGGACTGCGCCCAGACCAGCGTCGCCGTGAAACTGCAGGCGGCGGTTACCGCAGCCGCCAGCCAGAATCCGAACTTCTTGGCACTCGCCTTCATGTTTCGTTCTCCCGATCGCCCCCGGCGCTCATGGCTTGATGTGTGCGTGGCCTTCGCGCGCCTGCAGGCGCGCGATCCCGGTCGTGCCGGATGGCACGGCCTGCACGCCGTCCGGCAGCGGCTCCCCGACCACCGGCGCAAACGGGTAGCCGCCCGGCGTCCGGCTGCCCCCGAGCAGGAAATCCGCGCCCGCGCCGATCGCCCCCGGCACGACCCGCGTGCACGCGGCGGCGCCGGCCTGCGCAGCGGCGGCGCGCGCGGGCGTCGCCGCCGCGAACGCCGCGGCGGTGCCCGGCAGCAGGATCGAAAGCGGGGTTCGCATCGTCTCCGTCTTCTCGCAGGCGCATCGTTCGCCCTGGCCGCGCCCGGGCGCGCTCAGCCGATCGCCGCCTCGTCGGTGCGGCTCTCGCCCTCGGAGTCGGTCCACGTGACCGTGACCTTGTCGCCCTTGGCCGCGCCCTTGAAGCGGAACGCCAGGAACGGGTTCTTGGACACCGCAGGGCCCCAGTCGGCGGTCAGGACGTCCTTGCCGTTGCAGTTGACCTTCACCGTCTCGATGTAGCGCGCGGGCACCAGCTTGCCGTCGGCATCCTTGCGCAGGCCGGTTTCCATCGGGTGCGCCATCAGGACCTTCACCTCGACGGTGTCGCCGGTCAGGGTGGCGCGGATTCGCATCGGATCTGCCATTGCTCTCTCCTCGGAATACCGCTCAACCGCCGCAACCGCCCAGGGTCACCTTGACCAGGCGGTTGGCGTAGAAGAAACCCTGGTCGGTCTGCACCAGCGCGTACAGGTTCGACGTCTCCGCGATCTTGACGCGCGTCGACACGTACGGCTCGGTGCCGTCGGGGATGTGGAAGGCGGCGGACAGCGCGTGCGGGTTCTTCTCCGAGACGATGGCGATCAGGCGCGTGCCCGGCAGCTTGCTCTGGATCTCCACCGGCACCACGGCGCCGTTCTCGGCGATCTCGGGTGCCTTCAGGTCGATGTCGGCGGACGGCTGCGCCTTGCCGCCGCCCAACTGCTTGACGACGTCGTCGAGGTTGGTCGCCTCGAATTGCGGGCGGTGGTCGCTCGGCGCGAGCGGGTTGACCGCTGCTGCGGCGCGGCGCGGGGCGAGGCCCGTGGCGGCGACGAGTAGCAGGGCGGTGCCGCTGGCGGTGGCCTGCAGGAACGCCCGTCTGGACAGGTTCATGGATGGTGTCTCCTCGACTTGGTGTTGCGGTTGCTGTTCAGGGGCCCTGCGCATGGCGGCGCGATCGCGTGGTCCGCTCACGGCGTCTTCGCACCGGCCAGCACCCACTGGATGATGGCGGTCAGCTCGACGTCGGACGGCCCGGTCTGCGGCGGCATCGGCACGCTGCCCCAGACGCCGGAACCGCCCTCGCGGATCTTGCGGGTGAGGTGCGCGGTGGCCGTGGCGTCGCCCTGGTACTTGCGCGCGACGTCGCGGAACGCCGGGCCGACGATGGCTTTGTCCGTGCCGTGGCAGGCGACGCAGCCGTACTGCTGCGTCAGGGCATGTCCGGAGGGTGCGCCGGCCGGCGCCGCGCCGGCCGGCGGCGGCGCCTCGTTCATCGTGGCCAGGCCGCGGAAGTTGTCGCGGATGTCGCCGTACATGCCCTCGACGAATCCGGCCGGAAGCTGGCCGGTGATCGCGACCGCCTTCTCGCAATCCTTCATGCAGGCGGTGTTGCGCACGTCGGGTTTGCCACGCACGCTCATCATGCCGGGGAACGGCTTGAAGCCGTCGCGGTTCGGCATCTTCACCGCAGGCAGCGTCTGCCGGTTCGCCACGAAGTCGGCGGGCACGATGTCGTTGAGGTTGAGCACGTAGGCGGCGACCGCGTACACCTCGTCCGCGCTCAGCGACTTCGAGTGCGGGAAAGGCATCGCGCGGTTGATGTAGTCGAACAGCGTGGTGGCGTAGTTGAGCTTGCTGCCGACCGTGCGTACCGGCGCGCCGCTGGCCAGCGAGCCGACGCCGCCGGCGAGCGCGATGTACTCGTTGCTGTCGCCGAAGGTGCCGTGGCAGGCCGCGCAGTTGGCCTCGTAGACCTGCTCGCCGTCGGCGACCGAGCCCTGTCCGTCCGGCAGGCCCGTGCCGTCCGGGCGCACGTCGATGTCCCATCCGGCGATCTGCTGCGCGCTGGCCGGATGGCCCAGCCCGTAGTCCCGGGCGTGCGCGGCCAGGGCGATGCCGATCAGCGCCAGCGCTGCCGCCGCGCCCGCGAACCGGTCATACCTGGACATTGTGCACCTTCCCCTCGGCGTCGACGGCCCAGGTCTGGATGGCGTTGTTGTGGTAGATCGAGTGCGTGCCGCGCACCTCGCGCAACTGGCGCATCTTCGGCTGCACGTAGCCGGTCTCGTCGATGCAGCGGCTCTGCAGCAGCGCGGGGTCGCCGTTCCACGTCCAGTCGATGCGGAAGCGGGTCAGCGCCTTGCTCAGCACCGGTTCCTGCAGCGTCGCCGTGCGCCAGTTCCTGCCGCCGTCGGTGGACACGTCGACGCGCTTGATGCGGCCGCGCCCGGACCAGGCCAGGCCGGTGATCTCGTAGTAGCCGCCCTTGTCCAGCAGGTGCTGGCCGCCGGACGGCGAGGTGATCACGGATTTCGCCTCCTGGATCCAGGTGTACTGGCGGCTGCTGCCGTCGGGCATCAGGTCGCTGTACTGCAGCGATTCCTCGCGGGTGTTCCACGGCATGTCGCCGACCTCGAGGCGGCGCAGCCACTTCACGTTGGAGATGCCCTGCACGCCAGGCACCAGCAGGCGCACTGGGTAGCCCTGCTCCGGGCGCAGCATCTCGCCGTTCTGGCCGTAGGCGACGAGCACGTCGTCGAGCGCGAACTCGATCGGGATGGTGCGCGTCAGGCTGGCCGCGTCGGCGCCCTCGGCGAGGATGTACTTCGCCTTGGCGCGGTCGAAGCCGGCGTCGTCGAGCAGGGTGGACAGCGGCACGCCGGTCCACTCCGAGCAGCTCAGCATGCCGTGGGTGTACTGCACGGTCGGCACGGCCGGGTTGCCCCATTCCATCGCCGTGTTGGCGCCGCATTCGACGAAGTGGATGCGCGACACCGACGGGAACCGCAGCAGGTCCTCCATCGTGTAGATCTTCGGCTGGCGCACCAGGCCGTGCAGCATCAACCGGTGCTCGTAGGGATTGATGTCCGGCCGGCCGTTGTGGTTGCGCTCGAAGTGCAGGCCGTTGGGGGTGATGATGCCGAACAGGTTCTGCAGCGGCGTGAATGCCACCGAGGAATGCTTGGTCGTGGTGAGGCCGGGGCTGAGCCGGCGGATGATGTTCTTCTCGTAGGAGGCAGGCACGCCGTACGGGTTTGCGCCGACCGGCTGGCCGAGCACTTGCGACCACGGCGGCACGTTGGGCGGCAGGTGCGCGGGATCCGCCGGCGCGCCTGCGGCGTGCAGCGCGCGCGCGCCGAGCAGCGCCGCGCCGCCGGCGATCAGGTTGCCGAGCGCGCGCCGGCGCGCCTGCCCGGGGGCGCCGAGGAAGTTTTCCGGCGCCGGTAGCAGTCGGCCCCGCTTCGGATCCTGTCGATCCATGCGTTTCTCCGCGTCTTGCGCCGACGCGGCCCGACCGGGGCGCGCGTCGCCGTGGAGCTCATCGCCGCAGCCGCGTGCCACCGCGCGCGGTCGCCTCAGGGCAGTCCGACCACCGGGCGCTGCTCGGTGGTCCATTCGTACATCGAGCCGTCGTACAGCCGCACACTCGGGTTCTTCATCACTTCGCTGAGCACGAACCAGGCGCCCGACGCGAGGTGGCCGGTGTTGCAGTAGGTGATGCTCGGCTTGCCCGGGTCGACGTCCACGTGTTTGAGCACCGCCGCGTAACGGGCCGCGTCGAGGAAGCGCTCGCCGCCGTCGGCCTTGACCGTGCGCAGCTCCGGCGGGAAGTCGACCGCGCCCTCGATGTGGCCGGCCTGCGCCACGTTCGGCTTCTTGGCCAGGCCGACGTAGAACGCCAGCGGCCGCGCGTCGACCATCTGCACGCCGGTGCCGATCGCCTTGGCGACGTCCTCGCTGCTGGCCACGTATTGCATGCGCGCCGCGGTCGCGGCCCAGTTGCCGGCGCCGGGCGTGGCCGCGGCGGCGCTGAACGGCAGGCCCTGCTGCAGCCAGCCGGCGGTGCCGCCGTCGAGGATCGCCAGGTGGTCGTCGCCGTACACCTTCATCGACCAGTACACGCGCGCGGCCATGTCGAGGTCGCCGCCGGACTCGCCGTTGGCGACGATCACGGTGGGGCGGTCGGCGCGGACGCCGGTCGCGCGCATCAGCGCCTGGAAGGCGTCGCGGTCGGGCAGCATCCATTTGATCTCGCGGCCGTCGATCTGGCGCGCCGTGCGCACCTTGGCGAAGTCGAGCGGCAGCGCGCCGGGGATGTGTCCGCCAAGTTCGGACAGCGACGGCTTGCCGTTCTCGGTGACGAACGCGGGCGCCTTGGTGAAGGAGGCCAGGTCGTCGCGCACGTCGACGACGTTGACCTCCGCGCGGTGCTGCGCGAGCCACTGCGGGCTCACCAGCGGACCGGGCAGTTCGACCGCGTGGACGATCGCGGGCGCGAACAGCGCGAACGCGAGTGTGATGACCGATGTGATGCGCATGGACATGGCGAGACCCCGGCTCTGTGGATGCCTAGTGGAAAACGCGGTCGAGCGCGGCGAGCTGGTCCTCGACCGACACCCGGCACTGGCTGAGTACATACATGCGCCGGTCCTCGGACAGCCCGGGCCGACGGCCGCCGCGCCGGCGCGCGGCGATGCGCCGGTCGCGGTGGCGCAGCAGCGCGGCGATCTGCGGCGCGAACACGCCGAGCTGCGCGCGCAGCCAGCCCTCGACCGGATCGGTTCGTGCGGCCGGCGCAGCGGCGATGCGTTCCGCCAGCGCGATCACGCGCGCGGCGGGCAGCCAGGTTTCGTCGGTGACCCAGCGCTGGGTGGTGAACAGGCGCAGCGGCAGCCCCCGAGCGTCGACGCCGATCGCGACCAGGTGCGCATAGCGCGGCGCGCCATCCGCGGCGGGATCGAGCCGCGCGAACAGGTGGAAGTGCCCGTGCTCTCCGCGCGGCGTGCCGGCTGCCGCGTGCGCGTGATAGTAGTAGTGCAGTCCGCCCGGCTTGCCCTCGAGTCGACCGGCGGCGCCGGCGGACCGGTAATGCCGCCACGCCTCCGGCGCGGCGCCGTCGTCGACCAGCGCCGCCAGCGGCGCGTGGCCGGCGCCGACGAACGCCTTCAGGCTGTCGACCAGCGTGCCGGCCGCCGCGTAGGCGCGCGCGCGGCGCGTGCGGTCGAGCATGCGCAGGCGCCTGGCGATGCGGACCCGCGGGAAGTGCAGGTACGGGCTGTCGGCGTCGGCGCGCGGCGCGGGCATCGTCACTTGCCGTCGTCCTGCGTGCACTTGGGCTTCGGCGCGCACGGGTTCTTCGGCGCGGCCTGGTCGCACTTCGGCTTGCTCGCCTTCGTGCCCGCCTTCGGCGCGCATGGGTTGGCGGCCTTGCTCGGCGCGCAGGGATTGGCGCTGCGCGTTTTCTGCGGTGCGCACGGATTGGCGCTGCGCGTTTTCTGCGGTGCGCACGGGTTGGCGCTGCGCGTTTTCTGCGGCACGCACGGGTTGGTCTGCGCCCGCGCGTTCTGGATGCCCGCGAACGGGGCCAGCGCCGCGGGCAGCGGCGCCAGCGCGCCGAGCGCCAGGGTCACGGCGGACAAGGCGCCCGCGAGCGATGCCGGGTGGGTATGCTTCTTCGCTTTCATCGGTGGCCGCCTCGCGACGGGATGGGGGCCGGGGTCAGTCGGCGCAGGTGATCGATGGGGAAGTGCCGGTGCGGCGGGTGAACCAGCTCACGGCGACGGCGCATCCGATCAGCAGCGCCAGCACCGCCCATACCGGCAGGCCGAGCAGTTGGCCCAGGGTCTGCGCTTCCGGACCCGCCGCGGCCGTCAGCATGGGCGCGATGCGGTCGTAGATGCCCGCGAACAGGAACACGCCGATGATCAGGCCGACGAAGAACACGATGCCGTCGAGTCGCCCCGCCGCCGCGCCCACGATCGACGTGCCCGGGCAGTAACCGCCCACGCTCATGCCGGTGCCGATCAGCGCGCCGCCCAGCAGGGTGGCCCAGAGGTAGGTCGTCGGCACGAACAGATCGGTCTGCCGCACGAGGCCGGCCAGTTCGAGCACGTACAGGCCGCTGGCCGCCACCAGGATCGCGGTGAACATCACGTTGAACACCGTCCAGTCCTGCAGGCGCAACTGCGCCGACAGCCGGCAGCCGTTGCCGAGACCGCCGCGCTGCAGCACGTAGCCGAACAGGACCCCGCAGACCAGGCCCGAGAGCGGGCCGTTCCATCCGAACGACAGGATCATTGCCACATCCTCCGCGTGAGCAGGCCGGTCAGCAGGCCGAAGCCGAAGAAGCCGATCAGGAACACGAACCCCGCCGTCGCCAGGGTGGCCGCGCCCGACAGGCCAAGGCCGCTGGTGCAGCCGGCCGAGACGCGCGCGCCGAAACCCGAGGCGATCCCGCCGAACAGCGCCAGGGCAAGCCTGCCGCCCGTGCCGAAGCGCGGCGCGCCTTCCACGCGCAAGCGCAGGCGCCCCGACCACCAGGCGGCGAGCAACGCGCCGATGCCCATGCCCAGCACTTCCCAGACGATCCAGCTGTTCAGCGGGTTGTTGCCCTCGGCCACCATCGGGCCGAGGTAGCCGTTGCCCTGGGTCGCGGTCGGCGCGAGGACATCGGACGCGGCGGCGGCGACCGCGGTGGGCGCGCCCGAAGCCCCCAGGCCGTGGCCGGTGAGGACGAAAGTCAGAAGCAGGACGAGGCCGAGTGCCGCACCCGCCAGGTAGGCATTCCAGATCGGTCGCTGTCGCATGTCGAACGCTCCAGGGCTGTTGACGGCGCGCGGGGAAAGTCGGGTGGCCCGAAATACCCCTAGGGGTATATAGCGACAATTTGCCGCAGTGTCATGTTGCGCCGCGATAAGTGGCGCGCTGCCTGGCTTTCGGCGGCTTGGCCGCGACGGAAGCGACGGGTCAGCAGCGGCGCCGCGGGCGCGGCGCGGCGCGCGTCGGCGCCTCGTCGGCGCCGCTGCCGCAATAGATGTCGTGCAGCGTCGCGATCAGGCGCTCGACCGGACCTTCGGCGAGCCGGTACCAGATCGTCTGCGATTCGCGCCGGGTCTGCACCAGACCTTCCCTGCGCAGCTTCGCCAGATGCTGGGAGAGCGCGGACTGGCTCAGGCCCTCGAGGCGCTCGTTGATCTGGCCGACCGACAGTTCCTGGCCCACCAGCAGGCAGAGGACGCGCAGGCGTTGGGCGTTGGCCAACGGCTTGAGCAGGCGCGAGGCCTCGTCGGCGCTGCCCTGCATGGCTTCGAGATCGAACGGGAAGGTGGTGGTCATGGCGGCGTTACCGAAACGCCGGTGCGTGGCCGGCGAGCGTTGACATCGTAGCACCGACTAAATAAGCTAATGCTAAATTAGTTATTAAAGATATCCGCGGGGCTGGATCAGGATCAAGTCCGCGGCCGGCGAGCTGCCTAGCCTGAGCGCGCATGCGGAGGAGAGTCGGTCATGGCCAAGATCGTTGTGCTCGGTGCGGGTTTGGGCGGGATGAGCGCCGCCTACGAAATCAAGGCGCTGCTGGGTGCCGCCCACGCGGTCACGGTGGTCGGCGACGGCCCGCGCTTCTCGTTCACGCCGTCCAACCCGTGGGTGGCGGTGGGTTGGCGCCAGCCCGACGAGATCCAGCTCGAGGCCGCCGTGCACCTGCGCAAGCGCGGCATCGAGTTCATCGACGACCCGGCGGCCGAGATCCGTCCCGCCGAAAACCGGCTGCTGACCAAGGGCGGGCGCAGCGTGCCGTACGACTACCTGGTGATCACCACCGGCCCGCGCCTCGCCTTCGACGAGGTGCCCGGGCTCGGACCGGACGGCCACACGCAGTCGGTGTGCACCACGCCGCACGCGAGCGCCGCCTGGGCCGCCTACCAGGCGTTCCTGCAGCAGCCCGGCCCGATCGTGGTCGGCGCGGCGCAGGGCGCGAGCTGCTTCGGCCCGGCCTACGAGTTCGCGATGATCCTCGATGCCGACCTGCGCAAGCGCAAGTTGCGCGACAAGGTGCCGATGACCTTCGTCACCAGCGAGCCGTACATCGGCCACATGGGCCTCGGCGGCGTGGGCGACTCCAGGGGGCTGATGGAGGCGGAGATGCGCCAGCGCCACATCCGCTGGATCGCCAACGCGCGCATCAAGGAGGTGCGCCTCGCCGAGATGCGCGTGGAGGAACTGGATGCGCAGGGCAAGGTGGCGCAGGAGCACGCGCTGCCGTTCGCCTACTCGATGGTGATCCCGGCGTTCACCGGCGTCGACGCGGTGCGCGCCGTGGAGGGCCTGGTCAACCCGCGCGGCTTCGTGCAGATCGACCAGCACCAGCGCAATCCGAAGTACCCCAACATCTTCTCCGCCGGCGTGTGCGTGGCGATCCCGCCGGTGGAGCCGACGCCGGTGCCGACCGGCGCGCCCAAGACCGGCTTCATGATCGAGTCGATGGTGACGGCGATCGCCACCAACCTGCGCGACGAGCTGGCCGGCCGCCCGGCCACGGCGGAGGCGACCTGGAACGCGGTGTGCCTGGCCGACATGGGCGATACCGGCGCCGCGTTCGTCGCGCTGCCGCAGATCCCGCCGCGCAACGTCACCTGGACCAGGATCGGCAAGTGGGTGCACGTGGCCAAGGTGGCGTTCGAGAAGTACTACCTCGGCAAGCTGCGCTCGGGCAACACCGAACCGATCTACGAGAAATACATCTTCAAGGCGCTCGGCATCGAGCGGCTGAAACCCGCCGGCGGCAAGCGATGACGCCGGTTCGCGACCGACCCAGGAGAAAGGCATGAATATCGACCGCATGGTGATGCGCTTCGCCGGCAGCGTGGTGATCCTCAGCGTGGCGCTTGCGTACTTCTTCTCGCCGTGGTGGCTGCTGCTGGCGCTGTTCGTCGGCGCCAACCTGCTGCAGTCCTCGTTCACCGGTTTCTGTCCGCTGGCGCGCATCCTGCGCAAGCTCGGCCTGAAGCCCGGCTGCGCGTTCCCGTCGTGACGACCATGCGCATCGCAGCCAACGGAGAGCGGACGTGTACTACATCGTGAAATCGGACAAGACCTTCGCGCAGGCGGTGGACGACCTCGACGCCGCCGTCAGGCGCCACCAGTTCGGCGTGCTGCACGTGCACGACATCGGCGCCACGCTGCGCGGCAAGGGCCAGGCGTTCGCCGGCGAGTGCAAGGTGTTCGAGGTATGCAGCCCGCGCCATGCGGCGAGCGTGCTGGCCACCGACCTGCGCCTGAACATGGCGCTGCCGTGCCGCATCTCGGTGTACACCGAGGGCGGCGCCACGCGCATCGGCATGATCGAGCCGCAGCGCATGCTGGCGATGCTGTCCGACGATCCGGCGCTGGCCGCCGTCGCGCGCGAGGTCGAGGACGCGACCCGGCACATGATCGACGAGGCCCGCTGATGCGCCACGCCGCCCGCTGCGCCGCGCTGCGCCGCCTGCTGCCGCTGGCCGCTTCCGCGCTGCTCGCCGCCTGCGGCGGGGCGCAGCAGGCGCCGTCGCCGCAGGCGCCGCCGCCGCTGGCGATGCTGACCGTGCAGCCGCAGCAGGCGCGCCGCGAGCAGGCCTGGGACGGCGTGGTCGAGGCGGTGCACCAGGCGACCATGTCGGCGCAGACGGCCGGCCGCGTGGTCGAGCTGCCGTTCGACGTCAACGACTACGTGCCGGCCGGCGCGGTGGTCGTGCGCTTCACCGACGTCGAGCAGCAGTCCGCGCAGCGGCGCGCGCAGGCCGCGCTGGCGGCGGCGCAGGCGACCTACGACGAGGCGCAGGCCTCGTACCAGCGCACCGCCGAGATCTACGCGCGCAAGTTGGTCGCCAAGGCGCAGCTCGACCAGGCGCTGGCGCGCCGCGACGCCGCGCGCGCGGCGCTGCAGTCGGCGCAGGCCGCGCTGCGCGAAGTCGGCCAGCAGCTCGACTACACCGTGGTGCGCGCGCCGTATTCCGGCATCGTTACCAAGCGCCATGTGCAGGTCGGCGAGGCGGTGCAGCCGGGCCAGCCGCTGATCTCCGGCGTGTCGCTGGAGGAACTGCGCGTCAACGTGCAGGTGCCGCAGAGCGCGGTCGACGCGATCCGCCGCTTCAACGCCGCCGACGTGCTGCTCGACGGTGGCGTGCATCGCGTCGCCGCGGCCAAGGTGACGGTGTTCCCGTACGCCGACCCGGACACGCACACCTTCAGCGTGCGCCTCGACCTGCCGCCGCAGAAGACCGGGCTGTACCCGGGCATGACCGTCAAGGCCGCGTTCGCGGTCGGCGAGGCCAGGCGCCTGCTGCTGCCGGCGAGCGCGCTGGTGCAGCGCAGCGAGGTCAGCGGCGTGTACGTGATCGGCGCGGACAACGCCGTCAGCCTGCGCCAGGTGCGCCTCGGCCACCGCTACGGCGACAAGGTCGAAGTGCTGGCGGGCCTCGCCGCCGGCGAGAAGGTCGCCGCCGATCCCGGTGCGGCCGCGCTGTTTCTCGCCAAGCAGCACGCGGCGGAGCCGGCGCGATGAGCGAGCCGCGGCTCGGTTTTTCCGGGCGCATCGCGCGCGCCTTCCAGGACAACCCGCTGACGCCGATCCTGGCGCTGGCGGCGCTGCTGCTCGGCCTCGCCGCGGCGCTGATCACGCCGCGCGAGGAAGAGCCGCAGATCGACGTGACCATGGCCAACGTGTTCGTGCCGTTCCCCGGCGCGGACGTGCACGACGTCGAGAACCTGGTCGCGTTCCCGCTGGAGCAGAAGCTCGCCGAGATCCAGGGCGTCAAGCACGTCTACTCGGTCAGCCGGCCGGGCATGGCGGTGATCACCGTCGAGTTCCAGGTCGGCGTGCCGCGCCAGACCGCGATCGTGCGCCTGTACAACCAGGTGTTCCAGAACCAGGACTTCGTGCCGCCCGGCCTCGGCGTCGGCCCGCCGCTGATCCGGCCGATGAGCATCGACGACGTGCCGGTGATGGCGCTGACGCTGTGGACCGACGACGCGCAGCGCGGCGCCACCGAGCTGGCCGAGGTGGCGCACACGCTGGAGACCGAGCTCAAGCGCGTTCCCGGCACGCGCGACGTGTACACCATCGGCGCGCCCGAGCGCGCGGTGGTGGTGCAGCTCGACGCGGCGAAGATGGCCGCCTACGGCCTCGCCATCGGCGACTTGTCGCGCGCGCTCGGCGCCGCCAATGCGGTCAGCCAGGCGGGCGAGCGCGTCGCCGGCGACCGCGACGTGCCGGTCACCGCCGGCACCTTCCTCGCCGACGCCGACGAGGTCGCCGATCTGGTGATCGGCCTCAAGCACGGCCAGCCGGTGTTCCTCTCCGACGTGGCGACGATCCGCCAGGGCGCCGACCTGCCCAGCCGCTACGTCTGGTTCGGCACACCGCCCGGCAAGGGCGGGCCGGCGACCGGCATCGCGCCGGCGGTGACGGTCGCCATCGCCAAGAAGTCCGGCACCAACGCCGCCGACATCACCACCGCGATCGCGCGCCGCGTCGAAGCGCTGCAGGGCGTGTCGATCCCGGCCGGCGTGCATGTGGCGGTGACCCGCGACTACGGCCGGACCGCCACCGACAAGGCTGACAAGCTGATCCACAAGCTGATCTTCGCCACCTTCTCGGTGGTGCTGCTGGTGTTGATGACGCTGGGCTGGCGCGAGGCGGTCGTGGTCGGCTCGGCGGTGATCATCACCCTGATGCTGACCCTGTTCGCCTCCTGGGCGATGGGCTTCACCATCAACCGGGTGTCGCTGTTCGCGCTGATCTTCTCGATCGGCATCCTGGTCGACGACGCCATCGTGGTGGTCGAGAACATCCACCGGCACATGGCGCTGGGCGGGCACAGCCTGCGCCAGGCGATTCCCGAGGCGGTCAGCGAAGTCGGTGGGCCGACCATCCTCGCCACCTTCACCGTGATCGCCGCGCTGCTGCCGATGGCGTTCGTCTCCGGCCTGATGGGCCCGTACATGCGGCCGATCCCGATCAACGCCTCCGCCGGCATGCTGCTGTCGCTGGCGGTGGCGCTGGTCGTGACGCCGTGGCTGGCGCTGAAGCTGCTCGGCCACCACCACGTGCCGCCGGCGGAGGAAGCGCGCGAAGCGACGCGCGGCGGCCGCCTGCTGCGCCTGTTCCGCCGCGCGATGCTGCCGTTCCTCGAAGGCGAGCGCGCGCCGCGCCGCCGCCGCCGGCTGTTCGTCGCGATGGGCGCGCTGGTGATCGCCGCCGCCGGCCTGGTGGTGGTGAAGGCGGTGATCCTGAAGATGCTGCCGTTCGACAACAAGTCGGAATTCCAGGTGGTCGTCGACATGCCCGAGGGCAGCACGCTGGAGACTACCGACCGCCTGCTGACCGAACTGGCGCACGCGCTGGACCGCGTGCCCGAGGTGGAGAACTACCAGGGCTATGCCGGCACCGCTTCGCCGATGACCTTCAACGGCCTGGTGCGCCAGTACTACTTGCGCAGCGGCCCGATCGTCGGCGACCTGCAGGTGACGCTGGTCGACAAGGCCAGGCGCAAGCGCCAGAGCCATGCGATCGCGCTGGCGGTGCGCCCGGCGCTGGCCGCGATCGGCACGCGCTACGGCGCCTCGGTCAAGGTGGTGGAGGTGCCGCCGGGCCCGCCGGTGCTGGCGCCGATCGTGGCCGAGATCTACGGCCCCGACTACGCCAAGGTGCGCGCGATCGCGCTCGGCCTCGAGAAGGATTTCCGCGCCGACCCCGACCTGGTCGACGTCGACACCAGCGTCGAGGCGGACGCGCCGCGCGAGGTGATGGTGGTCGATCGCGAGCGCGCGGCGCGGCTCGGCCTCGACCAGGCGGCCATCGCGCAGGCGCTGCGCGCGGCGCTGTCCGGCGTCGACGCCACCTACCTGATGGACGGCCGCTCCAAGTACGCGGTGCCGGTGCGCCTGCGCCTGCCGGCGGGCGACCAGGCGGCGCTGGCGCAATTGTTGGCGCTGTGCGTGCGCGCGCAGGACGGCGCGCTGGTGCCGCTGTCGGAAGTGGTCGCGGTGCGCCCGGCGAACTGGGAGAAGGCGATCTACCACAAGGACCTGCTGCCCTACGCCTACGTGACCGGCGACGACGCCGGCCGCACCGACAGCCCGCTGTACGGCATGTTCGCGATGGTCGGCAAGCTGCGCCACGACGCCGTGGCCGGGCAGCGGTTGCAGCAGCGCTTCATCGCCCAGCCGGACGACGCCACGCGCTACGCGGTGAAGTGGGACGGCGAATGGCAGATCACCTACGAGACGTTCCGCGACATGGGCCTGGCCTATTCGGTCGGCCTGCTGCTGATCTACCTGCTGGTGGTCGGCCAGTTCCGCAGCTACGTGGTGCCGCTGATCATCATGGCGCCGATCCCGTTGACCGTGATCGGCGTGATGCCCGGGCATGCGCTGGTGGGCGCGCAGTTCACCGCCACCTCGATGATCGGCATGATCGCGCTGGCCGGCATCATCGTGCGCAACTCGATCCTGCTGATCGACTTCATCAACCACGCGCGCGCCGCCGGGCGACCGCTGCGCGAGGCGGTGATCGAGGCCGCGGCGGTGCGCGCCAAGCCGATCGCGCTGACCGCGCTGGCGGCGATGATCGGCGGCTTCTTCATCATCGACGACCCGATCTTCCAGGGCCTGGCGGTGTCGCTGATCTTCGGCATCCTGGTCTCGACCCTGCTGACCCTGCTGGTGATCCCGCTGCTGTACTACGCCTGGCTGGCGCACCGCGAGGGGCCGGATTAGCGGGCGCGACGCCTGCGCCGTCCCGGCGCGGGCTGTGGCACACTCGCACGCTTTGCGCCACGACCCGCCGCCTTTCCCCCCATGCACCGATCGTTGTGGATCGCATGCCTGTTCGCCGCCTTCGCCGCCGCGCCCGCCCGGGCGTGGGGGCCGCTGGGCCATCGCGTGGTTGCCGAGCTGGCCGGGCAGCAGTTGTCCCCGGCCGCGCGCGCCGAGGTCGAGCGCCTGCTCGCGCCCGAGCACGCGCGCACGCTGGCCGACGTCGCCACCTGGGCCGACGAGCTGCGCGACGATCCCGCGCAGCGCGCGTTGGCGGAGCGCACGCGCCGGCTGCACTACGTCAATTTCCGCGGCGCCGACTGCGTCTACGTGCCGCCGCGCGACTGCCGCGACGGCCAGTGCGTGGTCGCGGCGATCGACCGCTACGCCGCGATCCTCGCCGACCGTTCGCGCCCCGACGCCGAGCGCCGCGAGGCGCTGAAGTTCGTCGTGCACTTCGTCGCCGACGTGCACCAGCCGCTGCACGCCGGCTACCGCGACGACAAGGGCGGCAACGATTACCAGGTGCGCCATGGCGAGCAGGGCACGAACCTGCACGCGGTGTGGGACTCGCTGCTGCTGGATTCGCGCGGCCTGCGCTGGCGGGCGTACGCGGCGGCACTGGACGACGACGGCCCGGTGTCGCTACCGCCGCCCTCGCCGCCGCTGGACGATCCGCCGGCGCAGTGGGCGCAGGAATCCTGCCGCATCGTCCGCGACGACGGCGTCTATCCGCGCGGTCATGCCATCGACGCGGCCTATGTCGCCGCGGAACGCCCGCTGGCCGAACGCCGCCTGCGCGAAGCGGGCGCGCGCCTCGCCGCGCTGCTGAACCGGGCGCTGGCGCGCTGAAAACGATTGCGGAGCGGCGGTCGCGGCGCCGCCGTCGGGCTGTGCTAGCTTGACGGCATGAGCACGATCCGCCGCACCAAGATCCTCGCCACCCTCGGACCCGCCACCGATGCGCCGGGCATGCTGGCCCGGCTGCTCGAAGAGGGCGTCGACGTGGTTCGCCTGAACCTCTCGCACGGCAACGCCGACGACCACCTGCGCCGCGCCGCGGCGGTGCGCGCGGCCGCCGCCGCGATCGACCGCGAGGTCGGCGTGCTGGCCGACCTGCAGGGGCCGAAGATCCGCATCGAACATTTCGCCGCCGGGCCGGTCGAGCTGGCCGCCGGCCAGCCGTTCACGCTGGACTGCCGCGCCGACGCGCCGCCCGGCGACGCCAGCCGCGTCGGCGTCAGCTACCTCGGCCTGCCCGGCGACGTGCGCGTCGGCGACGTGCTGCTGCTGGACGACGGCCTGATCGCGCTGGACGTGGTCGAGGTGGCCGCGCCGGAGGTGCGCTGCCGGGTGCGTTTCGGCGGCCGCCTGTCCGACCGCAAGGGGCTGAACCGGCAGGGCGGCGGCCTCAGCGTCGCCGCGCTGTCCGACAAGGATCGCGCCGACATCCGCCTCGCCGCCGAGCTGGACGCGGACTTCCTCGCGGTGTCGTTCGTGCGCAGCGCCGCCGACCTCGCCGAAGCGCGCGCGCTGCTGCGCGCGGCCGGCGGCCACGGCGCGCTGGTCGCCAAGATCGAGCGCGCCGAGGCGATCGACGTGCTCGGCGAGATCATCGACGCGGCGGACGCGGTGATGGTCGCGCGCGGCGATCTCGGCGTGGAGATCGGCGACGCCGAGCTGCCCGGCCTGCAGAAGAAGATCATCCGCGAATCGCTGGCGCGCAACCGCGCGGTGATCACCGCCACGCAGATGCTGCAGTCGATGGTCGAGGCGCCGATCCCGACCCGCGCCGAAGTGCTGGACGTCGCCAACGCGGTGATCGACGGCACCGACGCGGTGATGCTTTCGCAGGAAACCGCGGCCGGCAAGCATCCGGACAAGGCGGTGGCGGCGATGCGCCGCGTCTGCCTCGGCGCCGAGCGCCAGTTCGAGCCGACCGAGGACCTGTCGCAGGTCGCGCACCAGCTCGATCGCACCGACCAGGCGATCGCGATGGCGGCGATGTTCCTGGCCGGGCGCGTCGGCGCGCGCGCGATCGTCGCGCTGACCGAATCCGGCGCCACCGCGCAGTGGCTGTCGCGCTACCGCTCCGCGGTGCCGATCTACGCGCTGGCGGGCAACGATGCCGCGCGCAGGCGCATGCTGCTGCTGCGCGACGTGGTGCCGGTGCGCTTCGATGCCGGCGACGTCGAGCCGGCCCACGTCGCCCGCAGCGCCGTGCAGCACCTGTTCGCGCTCGGCGCGCTCGGCGAGGGCGACCGCGTGATCCTCACCCACGGCGACCGCACCGGCCGCCTCGGCGGCACCAACACCCTGAAGCTGCTGCGCGTTGGGCCGGACGGCATCGCCGAGAGCCTGCGCGACCTGTGACGGCGGCCGGGACATCGGGAGACGGAGCACGCGGAGGTGCGCGCGCGCGGCGTCCGCCTGGCTGCTTGACCGTCGGGCGGCAGTCTTGATCTGACGCAGATCGCGTGCGCCGCGTGCGGCACAGAGTGCGATCCGGCAGCGCCGCGGCGGATCGTCAATCCCGCGCCGGGCTGATAGATTGACCGTCCGTTTGGGCCATCGCGTGGCGGAGAGTGGACATGAAGGGCTGTGAGCGCACGCCTCGTACCGCAGCGGTGCTGGCCGGCATCGGGCTGATCCTCGTCGGCGCGGCCGCCCAGGCCGCCACCCGCCGCGTCGCGCCGGAGCGGCTGGAGCACTACTGGATCCTGTCCAACCGTGCCGAGCTGACCGCCGACGCGCCGATCTCGGGCAAGAATCTCGACAAGCCGAGCTGCGCGGCGGTCAGCTACACCATCGGTTCCGACGGCGCCACCTACGACCTCAAGCTCGAGCGCGTGGTGCCGCAGGGCGATCTCGGCAAGGTGGCGCTCAGCATGGTGGGCAACATGCGCTATGCGTTCGCGCCGGCCAACCTGGCGCGCGAGCCGGTGCGCACCTACCTGGTGGTGCCGTTCAACCTGCCGCGGGCGCCGGCCGGCGCTTCCTCGGCGGCGCAGGCGCAGGTGCAGGCCGAACGCGACCGCATCGGCGCGGCTTGCCGCCTGCCCGGCTTCGGCGCGCCCGCCGGCTGAGCGGGCGCCTTGCCGGCCGGGCATGGCGCCATGGGCTGGCCTATAATCCGCGTTCCCCCTGGGAGCCGCACTCCGGCGGAGGCGGCGCAACGGCCGGGTCACGTCCGGCCATCGGTCTTTTCGGAGTGGTCATGAGCATCGAACAGCTTGAGAGCATCGCCCAGGCGATGGTCGCCCCGGGCAAGGGCATCATCGCGATCGACGAGTCGAACAACACCATCAAGAAGCGCTTCGATGCCGTCGGCGTGGAGAACAGCGAGGAGCATCGCCGCGCCTACCGCGAGATGCTGCTGACCACGCCGGGCCTGAACGAGCACATCTCCGGCGCGATCCTGTACGACGAGACCATCCGCCAGTCGACCAAGGCCGGCGTGCCGTTCACCAAGATCATGCTGGACAACGGCATCCTGCCGGGCATCAAGGTGGACAAGGGCCCGCACCCGCTGGCCGGCTTTCCCGGCGAGGTGGTGACGGAAGGCCTCGACGGCCTGCGCGAGCGCCTCAACGAGTACGCGCGCCTCGGTGCCAGGTTCGCCAAGTGGCGCGCGGTGATCGCCATCGGCGAGGACATGCCCAGCTCCACCTGCATCGACGCCAACTGCCACGCGCTGGCGCGCTACGCGGCGCTGTGCCAGGAAGCGGGCCTGGTGCCGATGGTCGAGCCGGAGGTGCTGATGGACGGCGACCACGACATCGACCTCTGCTACGACGTCACCGAGGCCACGCTGCGCAGCCTGTTCGCCTCGCTGTACGAGCAGGGCGTGATGCTCGAGGGCACCATCCTCAAGGCCAGCATGGTGCTGTCCGGCAAGGACTGCGCGGAGCAGGCGGACATCGAGGAAGTCGCCGAGGCGACCATCCGCTGCCTGAAGACGACCGTGCCGGCCGCGCTGCCGGGCATCGTGTTCCTGTCCGGCGGCCAGAGCGACGAGATGGCCACCGCGCACCTCAACGCGATGAACCAGATGGGCCCGCACCCGTGGCCGCTGTCGTTCTCCTACGGCCGCGCCATGCAGCAGGCCGCGCTGAAGCTGTGGGCCAAGGACATGGCCGGCAACTTCGCCGCCGCGCAGAACACCGTCGCGCAGCGCGCGAAGGAAAACGGCCTCGCCGCGCTCGGCCAGTGGTCCAGGGCCGCCTGAGCGGTTCCGTCGGCGGACGAAAAAACGGGCGCCTCGCGGCGCCCGTTTTCGTTTGCGGCATCGCCTGGGCGATGCGGTGTCCGATCAGAAGCGGTACTCGGCGCTGACCGACAGCAGGTCGCCCTTGGCGTCGATGTCGGAGTCGTTCGCCCAGTAGCGGTCGTAATTCAGCCCGACGCTGACGTTGTTGCTGAAGTCGTAACCGAAGCCCACGCCGCCGTAGTACTTGTTCTTGTTGTTGCTTTCGCTGACCGAGATGATGCCGGCGCCGGTGTCGACGGTGCCGCTCAGCTTGCGGTGGCCATTGAAGAAGCCGGCGCGCGCGGAGAAATACCACTGCTCGGCGATGGCGAACTTGCCGTTGACGCCGACGTTCCAGCCGCTCAGCTTGAACTCGGCGCTGGCGCCGGGAACCTTGTCGGTGAACTTGCCAAGGTCGACGTAGCCGGCTTCGACGCCGAGCAGCACGGACGGCGATACCGCCCAGCGGTAGCCGCCGTTGATGGCGAAGCCGGTGTCGGTGTCGTCGGAGGCGTTGACGCCTTTCAGCTTGGACTGGCCGACCTGGCCGTTGACGAAGACGCCGCTGCTGTAGTCGGCGGCCTGGCTGAGGGTCGGGACAGCGAAGGCGCACGCGACCAGGGCGAGCGCAAGCATGCTCTTCTTCATTTTTCAGGTGTCCTGTATGGCTTGGCGATGTTTCTGCGCCGCCGGCCCATGCTCGGTCAGCGCTTCCTGTCGCGCTCGATCCCCCGCGGGCACGGCGCGGCGACTCTAGGGGCGCGTGTGCCGATCCATCGTGTGTTGGATCAAGGAACGAGAAAAAAAACGGGCGCCGTACGGCGCCCGTTAAGTTGGAGAGTGCGGTGCGAGCGGGGAAGGGGGCGGCGCCTGTCCCGAGGCGTCGGTGCTCTGGCCACACGCGGCCCGCTTGCGCGGACCGGCCTGAAGGCCCGGGTCGGGCCTTCGGACTCGTGTGCAGCACGCGCGGTGCGGGCGCGCGGCGCGATGCTGCTGGAAAACCGTGGGGTAACGCAGCGTGCGGGGCACCGATGCCGCCGGCGCCCCGCGCGCCGTTCATCAGAAGCGGTACTCGGCGCCCACCGACCACATGTCGGTGCTGAGGTCGAGGCCCTTGTTGTCGGCCTTGTAGTAGTCGTAGTTCAGGCCGATGCCGAAGTTGTTGCTGAAGTCGTAGCCGAAGCCCACGCCGCCGTACCAGTCGGTGTTGTCGGCGCTGACCCGCACCGGCGCGGCGCCGTTGTCGTTGACGCCGTGGCCGGTCCAGCCATAGATGCCGGCGCGCGCGCTGGCGTACCAGTTCGGCGTGAAGTTGTAGTGGCCGTTCACGCCCGCGGTCCAGCCGTGCAGCTTGGACTTGTCGTTGGCGACCACCGGGTCGCTGTTGAAGGCGTTCTTCAGCTTGATGTTGCCGAGGTCGTTGTAGCCGACCTCGACGCCGAGCAGGGTCTGCGGGGCGACGGCCCAGCGATAGCCGCCGTTGATGCCGTAGGCGGTGTCGCTGTCGTTGTACGGGCCCTTGTCGACCGAGGCCTGGCCGACGTTGCCGTTGACGAACCAGCCGTTGGTGGCACCGGCGTCCTGGGCGAAGGCCGGCGCGGCTGCGATACCGGCGACGAGGGCGAGGACAGTCAGGGACTTCTTCATGGGGAGTATCTCCATATTCGTAGTGAAGCCGCGGCGCGGGGGACGTCGCGGTGAAGGTGCCCGGCCTTTGTTCGCCTGCGCGGCCGGGTCACGCTTCGACCGTAGCTGGAGCGTCCTGAATGCAATTACAATACCAGTGCGTTCAGTTTTTGCTCAGGAACCTGAGCGCGACAAGCCAGCCCCCGATCGGCGACAATTTCGGCTTTGTAGCCCCACGATCCCCGGAGATCCTCGATGCCGACCCGCCGCGAACTCGCCAACGCCATCCGCGCCCTCGCGATGGACGCCGTGGAGGCGGCCAGGTCCGGCCATCCGGGCATGCCGATGGGCATGGCCGACATCGCCGAGGTGCTCTGGAACGACTTCCTCAGCCACAACCCGGGCAACCCGAAGTGGCCCAACCGCGACCGCTTCGTGCTGTCCAACGGCCACGGCTCGATGCTGCAGTACGCGCTGCTGCACCTGACCGGTTACGACCTGCCGATCGAGGAGCTGAAGCGCTTTCGCCAACTGCATTCGAAGACCGCCGGTCACCCCGAGGCCGCGGAAACTCCGGGCGTGGAAACCACCACCGGTCCGCTCGGCCAAGGCCTCGCCAACGCCGTCGGCATGGCGTTGGCCGAGAAGGTGCTGGCGGCGCGCTTCAACCGCGACGGCTTCCCGATCGTCGACCACTACACCTACGTGTTCGCCGGCGACGGCTGCATGATGGAAGGCATCTCGCACGAGGCCGCCTCGCTGGCCGGCACGCTGAAGCTCGGCAAGCTGGTCGTGCTGTACGACGACAACGGCATCTCCATCGACGGCGAGGTGCACGGCTGGTTCACCGACGACACGCCGAAGCGCTTCGAGGCCTACGGCTGGGAAGTGATCCGCGACGTCGACGGCCACAATCCGGAAGCGGTCAAGGCGGCGCTGGTGTCGGCCGCGCTCGATCCGAACAAGCCGACGCTGATCTGCTGCAAGACCGTGATCGGCTTCGGCGCGCCCAGCAAGCAGGGCAAGGAAGTCAGCCACGGCAGCCCGCTCGGCAAGGACGAGATCGCCGCCGCGCGCCGGCAGCTCGGCTGGACGCATCCGCCGTTCGCGATCCCCGACGCGATCTACGACGCCTGGAACGCCGAGGCGCGTGGCGCCGAGCGCGAAGCGGCATGGAACGCGCTGTTCGCGCGCTACGAGCAGGCGCACCCCGCGCTCGCCGACGAGTTCGCGCGACGCATGGCCGGCGAGCTGCCGGCCGGCTGGCAGGTGCATGCCGATGCCTGCATCCGCAAGCTGCAGGCGGACGGCCCGGTGGTCGCCTCGCGCAAGGCCTCGCAGATGGCGCTGGACGCCTACGGCCCGCTGCTGCCCGAGCTGATCGGCGGCTCGGCCGACCTGGCCGGCTCGAACCTGACCGTGTGGAAGGGCTCCAAGGACGTCAACAGTAGCGACGGCAGCGCCAACTACGTGCACTTCGGCGTGCGCGAGTTCGGCATGACCGCGATCTGCAACGGCCTCGCCCTGCACGGCGGCTTCCTGCCCTACGACGCCACGTTCCTGGTGTTCTCCGACTACGCGCGCAACGCGGTGCGCATGTCCGCGCTGATCCCGGCGCACGTGATCCACGTCTACACGCACGATTCCATCGGGCTCGGCGAGGACGGCCCGACCCACCAGCCGGTCGAGCATCTGGCCAGCCTGCGCTACATTCCCAACAACCGCGTCTGGCGGCCATGCGATGCGGTCGAGTCCGCGGCGGCGTGGAAGGCGGCGATCGAGCGTCGCGACGGCCCGTCCTGCCTGGTGTTCTCGCGGCAGAACCTGGCCCACCAGCAGCGCGACGCGGCGCAGCTCGCCGACATCGCGCGCGGCGCCTACGTGCTGTCCGACCCGCCGGAGGCGGCGTTCAAGGCGATCCTGATCGCCACCGGCTCGGAGGTTGAGCTGGCGATGGAGTCGATGCGCGCGCTGGCGCAGCAGGGCATCGCCGTGCGCGTGGTGTCGATGCCGTGCGCGGAAGCGTTCGACGCGCAGCCGCTGGAGTACCGCGAGGGCGTGCTACCGTCGTGGTGCCGCGCGCGCGTGGCGATCGAGGCCGGCACCGCCGACTACTGGCGCAAGTACGTCGGCCTCGACGGCGCGGTGATCGGCATGACCACGTTCGGCGCCTCGGCGCCGGCCAACGTGCTGTTCGAGCACTTCGGCTTCACCGTCGCCCACGTCGCCGACGCGGTGAAGGCCGCCCTGCGCTGACGCGCGGCCCGCGGCCGCCGCGGCGCGCACGCTGCGCGGGGCCGCGAGCGCGTGCCGTGGCGCGCCTACGCCCCGGCGAGCAATGCCCGCAGCGCCGCAGGCGCGTCGGCGAGCGCGTCCGCGCCGGCCGCTTCCAGCTCATCGCGGTTGCCGAAGCCCCACAGCGCGCCAATGCCGCGCACGCCGTTGGCGCGCGCGCCCTCGATGTCGAAGTGGCGGTCGCCGACCATCGTCGCGTCGTCGGCGCGCACGCCGAAATCGGCGAGCGCCTGCGCGATCATCGTCGCCTTGGTGCAGTGCCGGCCGTCCGCATCCGGGCCGTACACGCGCGCGAAAGCGGCGCCGAACGGCAGGTGCGCGACGATCTTCTCGGCCTGCGGGCGCACCTTGGTGGTGACGATGGCGAGGCGGCGACCGGCGCCGGCGAGCGCGTCGATCAGCTCCGGCACGCCGGCATAGATCTCGTGCTCGGCCCAGCCCAGCGCGTCGAAGCGCTCGCGGTAATGGCGCACCGCCTGCTCGACGCGCGCGGGGTCGTCGCCGACCACGCTCGGGAACGTCTGCCGCAGCGGCGGACCGATCCAGCCGCGCAGCGTCTCCGTCGGCGGCGCCTCGGCGTCCATGCGCGCGAAGGCGTGGCGCATGCAGGCAAGGATGCCCCGCTCGGAGTCGATCAGGGTGCCGTCGAGGTCGAACAGGCAGAGCATGCTGTCGTCTTGTCTTTCCCGTATGCGGGGTCAATTGCGGTCGCCTGCACGCAGGCGACCGGCGCAGGCGATTTCCCGCAGCGCCCGTTCAGCCCTGCGCCCGCGCTTCCAGCACCGCCACCGCCGGCAGGGTCTTGCCCTCGAGGAATTCGAGGAAGGCGCCGCCGCCGGTGGAGATGTAGGAGATGCCGCCCTCGACGCCGTACTTGTCCACCGCGGCGAGGGTGTCGCCGCCGCCGGCGATCGAGAACGCGCGCGACGCGGCAATCGCCTTCGCCAGCGTCTCCGTGCCGCGGCCGAACTGGTCGAACTCGAACACGCCGACCGGGCCATTCCAGACCACGGTGCCGGCCTGGGCGATCAGCGCGGCGTAGCGCGCGCTGGTTTCGGGGCCGATGTCGAGGATCATCTCGTCGGCGCCGACCCGGTCGACCGGCTTGACCGTCGCCGGCGCGCTCGCCGAGAACTCCGGCGCCACCACCACGTCGCTCGGGATCGGCACTTCGGCGCCGCGCGCCTTGGCGTCGGCGATCACCTTGCGCGCGGCGTCCAGCAGGTCCGGCTCGGCCAGCGACTTGCCGATGCCGTAGCCGGCCGCGGCGATGAAGGTGTTGGCGATACCGCCGCCGACGATCAACTGGTCGACGCGGCCGACCAGGTTCTCCAGCAGCGTCAGCTTGGTCGACACCTTGGAGCCGGCGACGATCGCCAGCAGCGGCCGCGCCGGCGCGTGCAGCGCCTTGGCCAGCGCATCCAGTTCGGCCGAGAGCAGCGGGCCGGCGCAGGCGACTGGCGCGAACTTCGCCACGCCGTGGGTCGAGGCCTGCGCGCGGTGCGCGGTGCCGAACGCATCCATCACGAACACGTCGCACAGCGCGGCGTATTTCCTCGCCAGCGCCTCGTCGTCCTTGCCCTCGCCGACGTTCATGCGGCAGTTCTCCAGCAGCACGATTTCGCCGGGCGCCGCCTCGACGCCGCCGAGGTAGTCGCGCACCAGGCGCACCGGGCTGCCCAGCGCCTGGCTCAGCCAGTCGGCGACCGGTGCCAGCGACTCGGACGCCTCGAATACGCCTTCCTTCGGTCGGCCGAGGTGCGACATCACCAGCACGCGCGCGCCGGCCTCGCGCGCCGTGCGCAGCGTGGGCAGGGCGGCGTCGAGGCGCTGCGTCGAGGTGATGCGGCCGTCCTTGATCGGCACATTGAGGTCTTCCCGGATCAGCACGCGCTTGCCGCGCAGGTCGAGGTCGGTCATGCGAATCACGGACATGGTCGTTTCCTTGGATGGGGTGTCGAATGCAAGCGCGTAAGCCCGTACGAGCAGCCGTCCCTGGTGCGGTGCCACGGCCCGGCCATCCATGGCCGGGCGCTCGCCGGCGCGGGCTGCTATCCGTAGCAGTTCGCGGCGGATCCCGGCTCGCCTTCCCGGATCAGCACGCGCTTGCCGCGCGGGTCGAGGTCGGTCATGCGGATGACGGCCATGGGATCGGTTCCGTAAGGGGGACGCCTGCGGCAGGCGCCGCAGCAGGTGGGCCGCGTATTTTCCGACGGCGCCGGCAGGCAGGCAAATCGGCCCTTCAAAGCCGACGTGGCTCGGGGTACGCTGCGCGATCCCGGCACGCGCGCAGAGGGCGCACATGCAGCACGGACTGGTGCTCTACAGCTACTGGCGCTCCAGCGCGGCCTACCGCGTGCGCATCGCCCTGAACCTGAAGGGACTGCCCTACGCGATCCATGCCGTGCACCTGGTGCGCGAGGGCGGCGAGCAGCATCACGACGGCTACCGCGCGCTCAACCCGCAGGAGCTGGTGCCGGTGCTCAAGGACGGCGAGCGCGTGATCCGCCAGTCGCTGGCGATCGTCGAGTACCTCGAGGAAGCCTACGAGGGCGAGACGAAGCTGCTGCCGATCGCGGCGCGCGACCGTGCGCGCGTGCGCGCGCTGGCGCAGATCGTCGCCTGCGACATCCATCCGCTCGGCAACCTGCGCGTGCTGCAGTACCTCGACCACGAGTTCAATGCCCCGCAGGTCGAGCGCGAACGCTGGGTGCGGCACTGGATGGCGGCCGGCTTCGGCGCGCTGGAGAAGCTGCTTGCCGACAGTCCCTGCACCGGGCGCTTCTGCGAGGCCGATTCGCCCGGCTATGCCGACCTCTGCCTGGTGCCGCAGGTCTACAACGCGCAGCGCTGGGGACTGTCGCTGGAACCGTATCCGACGATCCGCCGCATCCACGACGCCTGCATGGAGCTGGAGGCGTTCCGGCGCGCGCGCCCGGAAGCGCAGCCGGACGCGCCGAAGCCCGGATGATGGCGCGGTTGCGTGGATTGCCCCCGGGACGTAAGCGGAGCGCACGCTGCGCGCTACGCTTTTCCCGAGCCCCGAGCCTCAGAACGCGTTGACGTCGTAGGGGTCCGTTTCGCCCAGCGTGTTGCTGTTGCCGCCTTCGGCGAGGCGGATCTTCAGCGCCAGGCCGTCGCGCGAATCGGCCTTGCTGAGCGCCTCTTCCAGTTCGACCTTGCCCTCCTTGTACAGCCGGTACAGCGACTGGTCGAAGGTCTGCATGCCGTCCTGCAGGCTGCGGTCCATCGCTTCCTTGATCTCGTGGATCTGGCCGCGGCGCATCAGGTCGCGGATGTGCGGCGTGTTGATCAGCACCTCGACCGCCGGCACGCGGCGGCCGTCCTTGCCGACCACCAGGCGCTGGCTGATCACCGCCTTCAGGTTCAGCGCCAGGTTCATCAGGATGTTCTTGTGCGCCGACTCCGGGAAGAAGTTGAGGATGCGTTCGATGGTCTGGTCGGCGTTGTTGGAGTGCAGGGTGGCGAGGCAGATGTGGCCGGTCTCGGAGAACGCGATCGCCGCTTCCATCGTGTCGACGTCGCGGATCTCGCCGATCATGATCACGTCCGGCGCCTCGCGCATCGCGTTCTTCAGCGCCTCGTGGTAGCTGTGCGTGTCGAGGCCGACCTCGCGCTGGTTGACGATCGACTTCTTGTGCCGGTGCAGGTACTCGATCGGATCCTCGATGGAGAGGATGTGGCCCGAGGAGTTCGAGTTGCGGTTGTCGATCATCGCCGCCAGCGTGGTCGACTTGCCCGAGCCGGTGGCGCCGACCACCAGGATCAGGCCGCGCGGCTCCATGATGATGTCCTTGAAGATCTGCGGCAGCTTGAGCTGATCGACGGTCGGGATCTCGCTCTTGATCGCGCGGATCACCATGCCGATCTCGCCGCGCTGCTTGAACACGTTGATGCGGAAGCGGCCGGCGTCCTTGACCGCGATCGCCATGTTCAGCTCGAGGTCGCGCTCGAACTGCGGCACCTGGCCCTCGTCCATCAGCGAGTAGGCGATCTTCTTGACCATGCCGCTGGGCAGGCCGGTGTTGCCGAGGGGGTAGAGCTTGCCCTCGACCTTGATGTTCACCGGGGCGCCCGTCGTCAGGAACATGTCCGACGCGCCCTTGTCGACCATCAGCTTCAGGAAGTAACCGATATCCATGTGACCGCCTGCATTGCAATGGTGGACGCGGGTTCCCCACAATAGCCCGCGCTTCGCAGGGTTTCGTTTATGGCACGTATGTTTCCGAAAATCCAATACCCGCTTCCGCTTTTGGCGCTGCTGGCGCTGGCCGCCTGCAGCACGGCCCCGCCGCCGACCGACGCGCTGGCGCGGGCCCAGGCGCAGGTGGAGTCCGCGCGTGCCGCCGAGGCCCGCGACTACGCGCCGGTCGACCTCGGCTTCGCCGAGCAGAGGCTGGACGCCGCCAAGGCGGCGATGGCGGCGAAGAAGTACGCCGATGCCGCCGACCTCGCCGACGAGGCCGGGGTGGCGGGCGAGCTGGCGCGCGCCAAGGCGCGGCTGGCCAAGCTGCGCGGGGACGTGCAGGACCGCAGCGCGCAGAACGCAAAGCTGCGCGCCGACGTGCTCGACCACGCCGTGGCCGCGCCGGCCCCCTCCAGCAGCAGCGGCGGCGTGCAGTTGCCGCAGATCGAGCTGGCACCCGCGCCGGCCAGCAGCACGCCGCCGCCCGCCGGCGACGGCCAGGACACGACGACTTCCGGAGGCCGGCCCTGATGCTGCGCAAGTACGTTTCGCTGACGCTGGCCGCCCTGCTGCTCGCCTGCACCGGCCTGGCGGCCCACGCCGCCAAACCGGATCTCGACTACCAGCGGCTGGGCGCCAGCCTCGGCCAGCTCGCCGCCGATCCGATCATGGGCGGCTACGCGCAGGCCGAGCAGGCGCGCGCGCGCGATGCGCTGGAGCGCCTGCGCGACGCCGATCGCCGCGGCCGTCCGCACGCGCTGTACATGGCCGAGAAGCTGGTCGACCTGGCCGCCACCGCCGCGCAGATCGAGGACGCCCAGCGCAAGCTGGCCCTGCTCGAGCGCGAGCACGACCGCATCCTGCTCGAGGCCAGCCGCCGCGATGCCGACGCCGCCCGCGCCGAGCTGGAGCGCCAGCGCCTGCAGAACCTGGCCGCCGCCGAGGAAACCGCGCGGCTGCAGGCGCAGGGCGAGGAGGCGGCGCAGCAGGCCGAGCAGGCGCGCAAGGAGGCCGAGCAGGCGCACAAGGTGGCCAAGGCGCAGTCGCGCGCGGCCGCGCTGGCGCGCCAGGAGGCTTCGCTGGCCGAAGCCGCAGTCGCGGCGATGCAGGGCAACCTCGACCATCTCGAGGCGCGGCCCGGCGAGCGCGGCCGGCAGATGGTCCTGGATGCCGACATCTTCGCCGCCGGCCAGGCCAGCCTGCGGCCGGAGGCGAAACGCCATCTCGGCCGCGTGGTCGAGTTCGTGCAGGCCGAGCCGGGCAAGCGCATCCGCATCGAAGGCCACGTCGACACCGGCGGCAGCAAGGCGCTGGCGCGCCAGCGTGCGGATGCCGTGCGCGGCGCGCTGGTCGGCGCCGGCGTCGACGCCGGCCGCATCAGCACCGCCGGCAGCAACGGCCACGGCGACGGTCGAGTGGTCGTGAGCCTGCAGGGCGGATGAGCGCCAAGACGTTGATTTAGCGTTATTTTCACGACAAGTCGCCATTTCCGGAAGCGGGCGCCGGGCGCGGTTGCACCCCCCTCCGCAAAGGAGTAGCGTCGGGCTCATGGAGGGTCGTGCGGCCCTCCCGCGAGCACGGCCCCAGGCATGCTTCCTCGTGTCGATCCGTCACCCGCCAGCGCCGGTTTTCCGCGGCGCGCGGGTGCCCGATGGATCGGCATCTCCCGTTTGTGCTTCCCCCACCGCGGCGCCGCTTCCCCGGGGCGGCCGCGCCGCGCCTTGTCGTACGCCAGAGGAGGTTCGACGATGTTCGAAAACCAGCAGCGTGAAGATGTCGAGGCGCTGATGAAGGCGAATACCGAGTTCCGCCGCCTTTATCAGCATCACCAGGAGCTCGACAGCAAGGTTCGCGACGCGGAACTGGGCGTGCTGCCCATGGACGACACCACGCTCACCACCATGAAGCGTGAAAAGCTGCGGGCCAAGGACCGCCTGCTTCGCATGTGGGACATGCACCGAGGACGCACGCACTGACGGTTTTCCCCTGCGGCCCGCATCGCGGGCCGACCGTCGGCTCGGTTATCATCCGTGCTTGCCCGCCCTGCGGGCAGACTGAGCCGACGACATCCCGACCGCCGCGGCGCCGCGCCGCGGCGGTGGCCCGCACGGAGCCCGCATGAAGGTCCAATCCAGCGTCCTCGAACTGATCGGCCGCACGCCGATGGTGAAGACGCAGCGCCTCGACACCGGCCGCTGCGAGCTGTTCCTGAAACTCGAGAACGCCAATCCCGGCGGTTCGATCAAGGATCGCATCGGCCTGAAGATGATCGAGGCCGCCGAGCGTACCGGGAAGATCGCGCCCGGCGCCACCCTGGTCGAGGGCACCGCCGGCAACACCGGCCTCGGCCTCGCCCTGGTCGCGCAGCAGAAGGGCTACCGCCTGATCCTGGTGGTGCCCGACAAGATGAGCCGCGAGAAGATCTTCAACCTGAAGGCGATGGGCGCCGAGGTGGTGCTGACGCGCTCGGACGTCGCCAAGGGCCACCCCGAGTACTACCAGGACTTGGCGAAGAAGATCGCCGACGACACGCCGGGCGCGTACTTCATCAACCAGTTCGGCAATCCGGACAACCCGGCCGCGCACGAGGAAACCACCGGCCCGGAGATCTTCGAGCAGCTCGACGGCAGGGTCGATGCGATCGTGTTCGGCTGCGGCTCGTCCGGCACCATGACCGGGCTGTCGCGCTACTTCGCGCGCGTCTCGCCGCAAACCGAGCTGGTGCTGGCCGATCCGGTCGGCTCGATCCTCGCCCAGTACATCAACGAGGGCACGCTCTCGATCAAGTCGGCGAGCTGGATGGTCGAGGGCATCGGCGAGGACTTCCTGCCGACGATCAGCGATTTCACGCGCGTCCGGAAGGCCTACGCCATCACCGACAAGGAAAGCTTCCTGACCGCGCGCGAGCTGCTGCAGAAGGAAGGCGTGCTGGGCGGCTCCTCCACCGGCACCCTGCTCGCCGCCGCGCTGAAGTACTGCCGCGAGCAGACCGCGCCCAAGCGCGTCGTCACGCTCGTCTGCGACACCGGCAACAAGTACCTGTCGAAGATGTACAACGACTACTGGATGCTGGACAACGGCTTCCTCGCGCGCCCGCAGTACGGCGACCTGCGCGACCTGATCCTGCGCCCGTACGCGCAGCGCGACACCGTGGTGGTCGGCCCGCACGAGCCGCTGACCACCGCCTACCAGCGCATGAAGCTGTACGACGTCTCGCAGTTGCCGGTGATGGAGGGCGACCGCATCGTCGGCATCATCGACGAGTCCGACCTGCTGCTGCACGTGCACGCCGACGAGCAGCGTTTCCGCGACCCCGTCTCCACCGCGATGGTCGCCGCGCTGCACGTGCTCGACGTCAAGGCGCAGATCCAGGCGCTGCTGCCGGTGTTCGACGCCGGCCACGTCGCCATCGTGATGGACGGCGACAAGTTCCTCGGCCTGATCACCCGCATCGACCTGCTCAACTACCTGCGGCGGCAGGTGCAGTAGGCGCGTCGCAGGGCCGCGGCTGAAGCCGCTCCTGCAGAGGTGATGGCGTCGGGTTTTCGTGGGAGGGGCTTCGGCCCCGACCAGCGCACCGGTCGCGGCTGAACGCTTCCGCAACCGTCGGGTTCCCGGGAATCGCCGACGGTCACGGCGAGTGGGCCCTCGCCGTCGGTACAATGGCAGCTTTCCGGCGCAACCGCCGGCAGAAGCGAGATATTCCATGACAAAAGCCCCGAATCTCGGCCTCGGCACCCGTGCGATCCACGCCGGCCAGAGCCCCGACCCCACGACCGGCGCGATCATGACGCCGATCTACGCCACCTCGACCTATGTCCAGGCGAGCCCCGGCAAGCACAAGGGATACGAGTATTCGCGCACGCAGAATCCGACGCGCATGGCCTACGAGCGCTGCGTCGCCAGCCTCGAGGGCGGCAAGGCGGGCTTCGCCTTCGCTTCCGGTTTGGCCGCGGCCGCCACCGTACTCGACCTGCTCGATTCGGGCAGCCACGTGATCGCGATGGACGACCTCTACGGCGGCACCTACCGCCTGTTCGAGCGCGTGCGCCGCCGTTCCGCCGGTCTCGACTTCAGCTTCCTCGACCTGAATGACCTGCAGGCGCTGAAAGCCGCGCTTAAGCCCAACACCCGCATGATCTGGGCGGAGACGCCGACCAACCCGATGCTGAAGCTGGTCGACCTGACGAAGCTCGGCGCATTCGCACGCAAGCATGGCCTGATCCTGGTGGTCGACAACACCTTCAGCTCGCCGATGGTGCAGCGCCCGCTGGAGCACGGCGCGCACCTGGTGCTGCATTCGGCGACCAAGTACATCAACGGCCACTCCGACATGGTCGGCGGCATCGTGGTCGTCGGCGACCATCCCGAGCTGGCCGAGCGGATGGCGTTCCTGCAGAACTCGGTCGGCGCCGTCGCCGGACCCTTCGACGCGTTCCTCGCCATGCGCGGCCTGAAGACCCTGCACCTGCGCATGCGCGCGCATTGCGCCAACGCGCTGGAGCTGGCGCAGTGGCTGGAGAAGCATCCGGCCGTCGGGCGCGTGATCTATCCCGGCCTGAAGTCGCATCCGCAGCACGCGCTGGCGCGCCGGCAGATGCACGGCTTCGGCGGCATCGTCACCATCGAGGTCAAGGGCGGCTTGAAAAAGGCGCGGCGCATGCTGGAGCGCTGCGAGCTGTTCGCGCTGGCCGAATCGCTCGGCGGTGTCGAGAGCCTGATCGAACACCCGGCGATCATGACCCACGCCTCGGTGCCGCCGGCCAACCGCAAGCGGCTCGGCATCAGCGACGGGCTGGTGCGGCTGTCGGTGGGGGTGGAGGATATCGAGGATCTGAAAGCCGAGTTGCGCGAAGCGCTTGCTTGAGGCCCGCTGGAGTGCGGGTGATTGCCGAGTATTGAGGGTGTGTTGATGCCGGCATTGATGATCCGCAGGCTCTCAGCCCTACTGCTGCGCGGGATTGCGCGGGGGCGGGCTTATGCGCCGCTGATGCGTGTGTACGCTTGGGTGCCGGCGCCGGTGCGGGCCGGCATTCGCCGCAGGCTAACCTGGTTTGCAGGCGGTATGCGGCGAAGGCCTGTCGTGGCGGTACGCGCGAACGACGCGAAGACGATCGCTCCGGCGGATTGGAGGCCACGCCCGCAACACCACGGGGCCGGGGTCAACCTTTACGGCTATGTCCGCGGGGGATTTGGCCTCGCTGAAAACATGCGCCTTTACGCGCGCGCATTGCTCAGCGTCGGTTATCCGACCACACTGCTCGATGCGGGCATCCCAATTCCCGGCCGCATGCTCGACGATTCGCTTGCGCCATGGATTGGCGACACGCCGGCCCACCCGGTCAATTTGTGCTTCGTGAATCCGGACCAGTTTCCTGCGATGCGCGAACATGCGGGCAGTGAAGCTTTCACGAAGCGCTACACGATCGGGTTCTGGCTCTGGGAGCTTGAGCGCATACCGGAAGCATGGTTGCCCGTGCTTGACCTTGTCGACGAGATCTGGGTGCCCACGTCGTTCGTGCAGCAGGCGTTCCGCAAGGTTACGCGCAAGCCGGTGACGTGTGTTCCCATGGCGATCGATGTCGACCCCGGACTTGCGCTCGGGCGTCGGGATCTGGGTCTTGAAGAAGGATGTTTTACTTTCCTGTTCAGTTTCGATTTTCACTCGTATTTCGCCCGCAAGAATCCCATGGCGGTGATCGATGCGTTTTGCGCCGCGTTCCCGCCGACACGCGGCGACGTGCGCTTGGTGATCAAGTCGATCAACGGCGAGCGCTTCCCCGACCAGCTCGCCCAGCTGGCGAGCATGACGGCGCGCGACCGACGCATCATGTTGCACGACGGCTTCCTGGATCGCGGCGAGATGTTCGCATTCCTCGCGTGTGCCGATGCTTATGTCTCTCTGCACCGAGCGGAGGGCATAGGACTGGGGCTGGCGGAGTCGATGTATCTGGGTAAGCCCGTGATTGCGACCGGCTATTCCGGCAATCTCGATTTCATGTCGACGGCGAACAGCTGCCTGGTGGATTTCCACATGGTCGACGTGCAAGCAGGCGAATACGCGTTTACCGAGGGGCAGCAATGGGCCGAGCCTGATGTGGAAGCCGCCGCCGCGCACATGCGCCGCCTGGCCGACCATCCGGAGCAGGCTCGCGCACTCGGTGCGGCTGCTGCAGCCAGTGTCCGCGAACGGCTGTCGCGTGCGCGTTGCGCAGAAGCGGCTGTCGCGCGCCTGCGGGAGATCGCGGCGCTACGTACAACAGACACGGCGCAGGAGACAGCAATATAGCGTTGTCGGCCGTTTGCCGCGGTGAGGTCCAATCCACAGACACCTTCACATGAACGAAATGCTACGGGCCATCTGGCGCTATCGCCACTTCATCCTGTCGTCGATACGCAACGATTTGCGAGCGCGCTTTGCGCGCAGCCGGCTCGGCGCGATTTGGATGATCCTGCAGCCGTTGGCACAGGTGGCGATCTACGCCTTGATTCTGTCGCGCGTGCTGGCCGCGAAGCTGCCCGGCATCGATAACCGCTATGCCTACGTGATCTATTTGATGGCTGGCATGATCGCCTGGGCACTGTTCAGTGAGGTGCTCACTCGCTCGATGACGATGTTCGTCGAGAGCGGCAATCTCATGAAGAAGATCGTCTTCCCGCGTGTGTGCCTCCCGGTGATAACGGCCGGCTCGGCGCTCGTGAACAACTTTCTCCTCCTGCTGGCGTCGGCCGGGGTGTTCGCGCTGGTCGGGCACTTCCCCGGGCCGAACATGCTCTGGCTACCCGTGTTGATCGCGGTCAACTTGGTCTTCGCGCTCGGCGTAGGGCTGATTCTTGGCGTTGTCAACGTGTTCGTACGCGACGTTGCCCAGGTGATGAACGTGGTGCTCCAGCTCCTGTTTTGGCTCACGCCGATCGTATACATGCCGACCATCATTCCCGCGCGGCTGCAATCGGTGCTGGTGCTCAACCCCCTGTATCACCTCGTGGCTGATTTCCAGAGCGTCATCCTGTACGGCCGCGCACCCGGTGTGGTCGGTCTCGCGGTGATCGGGAGCGCCTCCGTGTTGCTGCTGGGTATTTCACTTCTGCTGTTCAGAAAGGCAGCACCCGAAATGGTGGACGTGCTGTGAGCGACGCATTGTTGAGTGTGCGCAATCTCGGCAAGGCCTACCGCGATTACGGCAGCGAGTGGAAGCGTTTCGCTTCCTGGTTCGGCGTTACGGTTCGCTTGCGTGCGGAGCATTGGGTGCTGCGTGGCGTGTCCTTCGACGTTGCCCCCGGCGAGGCGATCGGTATCGTCGGCCAGAACGGCGCAGGGAAGAGCACGTTGTTGAAGCTGGTCACGGGAACGCTGCGCGCCAGTGAAGGCATGTTGACAGTGCGGGGCAGGATCTCGGCGATCCTCGAGCTCGGCATGGGATTCGATCCCGATCTCACCGGACGCGAGAACGTCGTTCACGCGGCGGGCCTGATGGGCTTTCCGCGCGATGCCATCGACTCCGCCATGCCGGACATCGAGTCTTTCGCGGAGGTCGGCGAGTACTTCGACCAGCCGGTGCGCACCTATTCGAGCGGCATGCAGATGCGCGTAGCTTTCAGCGTGGCCACCGCATTCCGCCCCGACATCCTGATCGTCGATGAAGCGCTTTCCGTCGGCGACGCCTATTTCCAGCACAAGTGCTTCAAGCGGATCCGCGAATTCCGCGAACAAGGCACCACGCTTCTGATCGTCTCGCACGACAGCGGCGCCGTGCAGAGTCTGTGCGACCGGGCCTTGCTGCTCGATGCGGGCACGCTGGTGAAGGATGGCGATCCTGCGGAGGTGATGGACCTCTACAACGCTTTGATTGCGGAGCGCGAGAACAGCACGGTGAAATCGCTCAGGCATGAGAGCGGGCGCGAACAGACGGTATCGGGCACTGGTGAGGTGACGGTCGAATCGATTTGCCTCGTGGATGCCGACGGCGCACCGCTCGATCTCGCCGATGTCGGACAGCCTGTTACGCTGCGCGTGCGGGTGACCGTGCACGCCGATGTGCCGCGCCTGGTGTTCGGCTACATGATCAAGGATCGCCTTGGTCAAGCGATGTTTGGTACGAATACACATCACACGAGGCAGGCTCTGCACGATGTGCGTGCCGGGCAGGTCATCGAGTACCGTGCGACGTTTCCGATGAACTTTGGGGCTGGAAGCTACTCGGTGTCCACCGCCCTTGTGAGCACTGACACGCACTTGGTGAACAACTATGAGTGGCGCGATCTGGCACTCGTGTTTACCGTGTCTAACATGACCCGAACACCATTTGCGGGATCAGCGTGGGTGCCCCCGATGATCGAGATCGTGGCATGAGCAGGGTGTCGTACGCGCAGAATTTCGAAGATGTCATGCTTCTGCGCGCTCTGGGTGATATTGAGCGCGGCTTCTACATCGATGTCGGCGCGCAAGACCCCACCACGGACTCTGTGACGCGCCTTTTCTATGAGCGCGGTTGGCACGGTATCAACATCGAGCCCGTGGGGCATTGGCATGAACGTCTCGAGTCAGAGCGACCCGACGATCTCAATCTTCGCGTTGCCATCTCCGATCATGAAGGTGTGGCCAGTTTCTTCGAGGTGATCGGCACCGGTCTTTCGACGACGTCGGTGGAAATCGCCGATCGGCATCGGCGCGATGGGCGTGAGGTCGTGGAGTCAAGCGTCCCCGTCACTACACTCGACGCGGTATGCGCCGTTCATGGCGTCGTCGAGGTGCATTTCCTGAAGATCGACGTCGAAGGGGCGGAAGACGCCGTTCTTCGTGGCCTGTCTCTCGATCGCGTCAGGCCCTGGATCATCGTCTCTGAAGCGACGGAGCCGAACACGCAGATTGCTACCCATGCGCGCTGGGAGAACCTGCTCACTTCCCGCGGTTATGAATTTGCGTACGGCGACGGTCTCAATCGTTTCTATCTTTCGAGAGAGCATAGGGACAGGCGGTCCGCGTTCGCCGTGCCGCCGAATTGCTTTGACGATTTCATCACCTATCGAGAATGGCTCGGGCGCAAGTACGCCGATGAGCTGAAGACGAAACTGGATGGCGAGCACGCAAGGTCGGTAAGCATCGGGGAAGAGCTTCGGCACTTTCGCGATGTATCCGCCGATGCCTTGCGCAAACTTGATTCTGCCGAGGCGCGTGCAGCAGAGATTCAACGTGCGCTCGAGGATGTCGTAGGGATCCGGGACGAGCTCCTTGCGCAAATCGAGGTCGTTCGCGTCGCTGCTGAGAACAGGGGGCGGCGAATTGGCGAGCTTGAACAGCAGGTAAGCGCACTGGATACCGAGCGGCATGACCTGCATCACGCGCTGCAGGTCCGCGATGCTGCGATCGACGCCCTGTTGATGAGCAGGTCGTGGAGATTGACCGCGCCACTTCGCTCCGTTGGGCGTTTACTTCGCATTCCGGCGCGAGGGCTGCGAAGGGCCCGGGGGTTTGCAGCGGCATGGGCGAGGCGTCTCGGCTTGCGAATGGCGGCTGTTCCGTGGCTTCGCGCGCACGCTCGCCGCTTGACAGCCAGCCACCCCGCGGTTCGGCGCAGATTGCGTGACTTTCTCATTGGTCGCGCCGTTTTTACCGATGATGCCATTGAGCGCGTGCAGGAGGACACCTCTGCGGGCAGGGACCTGTCTGCGCGTGAGCGCAAGGTGCTTATGGTTCTTAAGGACGTTTTGGAGTCGACTCGCGGGCCCGGAGGGAAACCCTGATACATGCGTATCGTGATCGATCTTCAGGCATGCCAATCGCGTGCGCACGCGAATCGCGGCATTGGCCGTTATTCGCTGTCACTTGCAAAGGCCATGGCACGGGCATGCGGTGACGACGAGATATGGGTTGCGCTCAACGGCGAAATCGATGGCTCCGTAGAGGCGGTAAGGGCAGAGCTGCTTGGATATCTCCCCAGTGAACGCGTCATCGCGTGGCATGGCACGGGTTCGACACGTGCCGACGCGGCCACGAATCGATGGCGACGGTATGCCGCCGAGCGCGTGCGTCAGGACTTCCTGGATTCGCTTCGTCCCGATGTCGTGCATGTCAGCAGCCTCTTCGAGGGATTCATCGATGACACCGTAACGTCGGTACCAGCAGATCGTAGTTACGCAGTAGCGGTAACGCTCTACGACCTCATCCCCATGGTTCATCAGGATGTCTACCTGAGGGATGCGCAGACGCGCGCCTGGTATTTCGAGAAGATCGAGGCATTGAAACGTGCTGACCTGCTCATGGGCATCTCTCGCTACTCGTGCGATGAGGCGGTGCTCGAACTAGGTGTGGCGCCGGCACGGGTCGCCGCCATTTCAGCCGCGGTCGATGCGGCATTCCGCCCGGAACGGCCAACTCCGCAGCGAGCGCGCGAGCTGAAGGAGCGCTTGGGTTTGGGCGGGCAGTTCGTGATGTATACGGGAGGCATCGACTATCGCAAGAACATCGCTGGCCTGATCGGGGCTTATGCCAAGTTGCCTGAACGCCTACGCGAGGGGCACCAGCTCGTCATAGTTTGCGATGTGCGGCCGGAACAACGCCTGCAGTTGATGTCGGTCGCGGCGCGGGCTGGGCTTCGCGATGGCGAAGTGATCTTCACCGGCTTCGTCGACGCTTCTGATCTTGTGGCGCTCTACAACCTGTGTGAGGTATTCGTTTTCCCTTCCCTGCACGAGGGGTTCGGCTTGCCGGCGCTTGAAGCCATGGCTTGCGGCGCGCCGGTCATCGGCGCCAACACTTCGAGCATCCCTGAGGTGATCGGACGCGAAGACGCGTTGTTCGATCCACGCAGCGAAGATGCCATGGCGACGAAGCTCGCCCAGGTCATGACTGACGCGTCATTTCGCGAAGACCTCAGCAGGCACGGACTGGCGCGTGCGCGTCAGTTCAGTTGGGAAGCATGTGCGGCGGCAGCTCTATCTGCGATGCGGGATCTTCACGCACGACGCACACGGACCCTTCCTGCCCGCGAACGTGGTGCTACGGCGGCCCGCCCGCGCCTGGCTTTCGTGTCGCCGCTGCCGCCGGAGAAATCAGGCATTGCCGACTACAGCGCGGAGCTGTTGCCCGCACTCGCTGAACACTACGAGATCGAGGCGGTGGTTGCCCAGGAGACCGTCGCCGATGGGTGGGTGCGCGAGCATGTCGTACCTCGTTCAGTCGAGTGGTTCTCGGCGCATGCCGGTCGCTACGATCGGGTGCTATACCAATTCGGGAACTCCATCTTTCATGGCCACATGTTCGGATTGCTGGAGCGCATTCCCGGTACGGTCGTCCTGCACGATTTCCACTTGGGTGGCATTGCCAGCCACCTCGAGTGGGCCGGTAAGGCCCCCGGTTTCTGGACGCGTGCCCTCTACGAGTCGCACGGGTATCGCGCTCTGCTGGATCGACAGGCCGCCGACGATCCCGAGCGGATCCTCGAAATGTATCCGTGCAATGCGGGTGTGCTGGAGAATGCGGACGGCATCATCGTCCATTCGCTCCACAGTTGCGCGCTCGCCGATCGCTGGTATGGCGCCGGAACCAGTCTAGGTTGGAAGGTGATTCCGCATTTGCGTGCGCTTCCCGAGTGCCAGGATCGAGTTGAGGCCCGCAAGGCGCTCGGGATCGATGCCGAAGACTTGGTTGTATGCAGTTTCGGAATCCTCGGCCCCGGGAAGCACAGCCGCCTGATTATCGAGACGTGGGCAGCATCTGCACTGGCACGCGATCCGGCGGCAAGGCTCATCTTTGTAGGCGGTTGCCACGACCCTGAATACGATCGGGAACTGCGCGGCATCATCGACAGCCACGGACTGGCTGGACGAGTCACCATTACCGGATACGTCGACCGTCCTGCCTATACGCGGTTCCTGGCGGTGGCCGATCTAGCGGTGCAGCTACGCAGCCGATCAAGAGGGGAAACCTCGGGAACAGTCCTCGACTGCATGGCGCATGCTGTGCCGGTCATTGTCAATGCACACGGCTCGATGGCGGAACTGCCGCAGGACGCCGTCGTTTCGCTTCCCGACGCGGTCGCTCCGCGAGAACTGGCAGCCGCGCTGGAGAGGCTGGCTCTCGATGCGGGTTCTCGACGCGCGCTCGGTGAGCGAGCGCGGAAGTATTGCCAGTCCGAGCTGGACCCCATCCACATCGCGCGGATGTATCGGGACGCGATCGAGTCGTTCCACGGTTCCGGAAGCCGCCAGAGAGTGCGTCGACTGGCAGCTGACCTTGCGGCGATGCACGATGTGCCTTACCCGAGTGAGGGTGACCTTCGACGGGTCGCTTCGGGTATTGCGGCCAACGCCGTGCGCAGGGTGGCGACACGGCAATTAATGGTGGACGTGTCGGAGCTGGCGCGTCGTGACGCGAAGAGTGGCATCCAGAGAGTGGTACGTAGCGTCCTGAGCCATCTGCTCACCTCGCCGCCGGACGGTTATCGCGTCGAACCCGTGTTTGCGGAACCTGGTGAACGTTATCGCTATGCACGAGGCTTCACTGCGCGGCTGCTGGGGCTTGAAAGCATCGGTCTCCCGGATGATCTGGTCGATGTGGAGTCGGGTGACATATTCCTCGGCCTCGACTTGGCCTTGGAGGAGGTCCCTGCGAACGCGTCGCAGTTCCGCGTCATGCGCGACAAGGGGGCGTCGGTTTACTTTGTGGTTTATGACCTGCTGCCTTTGATCCGCGCCGACTGCTTCCCAGCGCATGCATACGAGCTCTTCGGCAAGTGGGTCGATACGCTTGCAACCGTCGGGGACGGCGCGGTCTGCATTTCTCGGGCGGTTGCCGATGAGTTGCTCCTGCACCTCGACGCCGTGAAGCCGGTCCGGCATCGCCCATTCAGTATCGGGTACTTCCATCTTGGCGCGGACATCGCCTCCAGTGCGCCGAGTTCGGGTATCCGTGAAGATGAGTTGCGCGCGTTGGCGATGCTGTCCAGCCAGGCGGCATTGCTGATGGTTGGGACCATCGAGCCGCGCAAGGGCCATGCGCAGGCATTGGATGCATTCGAGGTGTTGTGGCGACGGCAAGAGAACATCGCGCTCGTCATGGTCGGCAAGCAGGGCTGGATGACGGATGCGCTGACGGAGCGCCTTCGCTCACATCCACAGCGCGGCAGGCGGCTGTTCTGGTTTGATTCTGCCAGCGACGAACTGCTCGCGCGCCTCTACGCGACAAGCAGGGCTTTGCTGGTTCCCTCCGAGGGCGAAGGTTTCGGCTTGCCGCTCATCGAGGGAGCCCAGCACGGGCTGCCGATCATCTGCCGGGATCTGCCGGTGTTTCGTGAGATCGCCGGCGATGGCGCGTTCTACTTCTCGGGCTTTGATGGGCGCGATCTGGCCGAAGCGATCGACGCATGGCTGTCTTGTAGTGCTCGCGGAGAGGCGCCTGGTTCCACGTCCCTGCGTTGGCACAACTGGAGCCAGGCTACGCAGCAGTTGCTGGAAGTCGTGCTCGGGGGGCGCTGGTATACCGCATGGGTCGATCGCCCCAGCTACTGTTTCCCCTCGTATGATCGTCGAGTGGCGCCAAAAACGGGACGGCTCGAGCGTGGAGCTGCAGTTGCCGACGACCAGGGGGGGGTGTCGTTGTCGCGGTGCGGGGTGAAGGTTGAAGCAGGGCGCTACCGTTACCGGGTGTATGGAGAAATCGTGTTCGCAGGGCGGGGGGCGCGTTATGAGCTCCTGCTAGATCCCGTCGGACTGCCCGTGCTTGAGGGTGCGCTGCAGCAAGTTCGGCGCGGCGACCCACTTGTGGATGTCTATGTCGATGTGCCTCATGGCGCCGCGAGCCCTCGAACCCGTGTGCAGGCCGGTGAGGGGGCGTGCGTGCGCGTCGAGCGATTCACGTTGGAACGCGTAGATGGTCGGGTGCCCGTGGATAGCGCGGAATCGAAGAGCCCCGGCGAGTCATCGAGCTCCTATTGTAGGGACGAAGGATGAAAAATGCTTTGATCACCGGCGTCACCGGCCAGGACGGCGCCTACCTGACGCGCCTGCTGCTGAACAAGGGTTACCGCGTCTACGGCACCTACCGGCGCACCAGTTCGGTGAACTTCTGGCGCATCGAGGAGCTGGGGGTCGCCGACCACC
>JAJFUF010000014.1 GCA_021372495.1 Lysobacteraceae bacterium | reverse complement strand
TTCATGGTCGACATCGACACGGGGGTGCGCACGGACCTGATGCCGACCTACATCAGCGGCAGCGCGACGGCGATGCACATCTCGATGAAGGCGTACAACAAGCCGGGCTGGGCGTTGATCGGCACCTACGCGGGCACGGGTACGCACCGCTGGTACATGGACCATCTGTTCGCGCTGGAGCTGAAGGCGAGCCCGCGGATCTACAACATCGCGTTCCACCACAGCAACGCCGCAGGCGGCTACTGGGCGGAGCCGCAGGCGGCGGTGAACCGCGACTTCACGCGCATCCTGTTCAACTCGAACTGGGGCACCAGCAGCAGCACCGATATCGACGCCTACATGGTGCAACTGCCGGCCGGCGCCGTGCCGGATCAAGGCACCACCAGCGGCGGCACCACGGGCGGTACGACCGGCGGTACGACTGGTGGTACGACTGGCGGTACCGATACCGGAGGCACGACGGGCGGCACCACGGGCGGCACGACGGGCGGCACGACGGGCGGCACGACGGGCGGCACCACGGGCGGCACGACCGACGGCACTTCGGGTGGCACCACGGGTGGCACCACGGGCGGCACCACGGGCGGCACCACGGGCGGCACGACCGACGGCACCTCGGGCGGCACTTCGGGCGGCACGACGGGCGGCACGACCGACGGCACCTCGGGTGGCACTTCGGGCGGCACGACCGGCGGCGCTTCGGGCGGCAAGTCGCACAAGCCTGGCAAGCGCTGGTGGTGGAAGTGGGATACCAAGATCACCACCAAGACCACCACCAAGACCACGCGCACGCGCTGACGGCAACCGTGTGCCGACGCCTCTCCGGCCGCCGCAGCAGCGCGGCGGTCGGAGACGGCGAAGCCCCACGGATTCGGCAGATCATGGCCCCGCCTTGCGGGGCCTTTTTTCGTCCCGCCGATATGCGCCTCAGCGCGCCGCGGCCCAAGCCTCGACCGCTTCGGCGAAATGCAGGCAGTCGACGTAGCGGTTGTACAGCGGCGTCGGCGCCACGCGGATGACGTCGGGCTCGCGCCAGTCGCCGACGATGCCGTGCGCGGACAGGTGTTCGAACAGCGCGCGGCCGGCGTCGCGCGGTCCCTTCACGCGCAGGCTGAGCTGGCAGCCGCGACGGAACGGTTCGGCCGGCGTGGCGACTTCGAGCACGCGCTGCAACCGGCTGCGCACCAGCCAGTCGAGATAGCCGGTCAGCCGCTTCGACTTCTCGCGCAGCCGCTGCATGCCGGCGCGGTGGAAGATCTCCAGCGACACGCGCAGCGGCGCCAGCGCCAGGATCGGCGGATTGGACAACTGCCAGCCCTCGGCGCCCGGCGTGGGCACGAATTCGGGGCCCATCCTGAAGCGCGTGGCCTGGTCGTGGCCCCACCAGCCGGCGAAGCGCGGCCGCGGCGTCTGCGCGTGGCGCGCGTGCACGAAGCAGCCGGCGACCGCGCCCGGACCCGAGTTCAGGTACTTGTAGCTGCACCACACCGCGAAGTCGCAATGGCTGTCGTGCAGCGGCACGCGCAGGTTGCCGGCGGCGTGGGCGAGGTCGAAACCGACCACGCAGCCCTTGCGGTGGCCCATCTCGCTGATCAGGCGCAGGTCGAACGCCTGGCCGGTGAGGTATTGCAGGCCGGGCAGCAGCACCAGTGCGGTGCGGTGGCCGTGTTCGTCGAGCGCGCGCTCGATCGCCTGCATCGACAGCGTGCCGCCGGGTTCGTCCGGTTCCAGCTCGATCAGCGCCTCGGCGGGGTCGTGGCCGTGGAAGCGGATCTGCGATTCGACGGCGTAGCGGTCGGACGGGAACGCACTGCGCTCGATGATGATCGCGTGGCGTTCCGCGGTCGGCACGTAGAAGCTCACCATCATCAGGTGCAGGTTGACGGTCAGCGAGTTCATCGCGACCACTTCGGCCGCTTCCGCGCCGACCAGCTCGGCGAGGTGCTCGCGCACCTCGGCGTGGTAGGGCATCCACGGGTGGCGGCCGCGGAAGTGCGCCTCGACGGCGAGCTTCGCCCAGTCGTCCAGTTCGTCGAGCAGCGCCTGGCGCGTCGCGCGCGGCTGCAGGCCCAGCGAATTGCCGCACAGGTAGGTCTGTTCGCCGCCGCCGTGCGGCGGGATCAGGAACTCGCCGCGGAAGGGCGCCAGCGCATCGGCGGCGTCCTGGGCCAGCGCCCAGGCTTCCGTTGCTTCGTAGGCGTGCATCGCGACCTCAGCGCTGCAGGCTGACCGCGACGTCGTCGCAGCCGCGGTCGAATGCCGCCGCCCACGCCGGGCCGGCCTGGCTGGCGGCGGGGCGCACGCAGCGCAACTGCACGGCCAGCATGCCCTTGTGGTAGTAGCGCTCGCTGTAGCTGTAGCGCACCTTGCTCTCGGTCGCGCTGTAGTCGCTGCGGTTCGCCGCGGGCGCGCCCGCGGCCGGCTGGTAGCCGCTCAGCCCCTTGGCGTGCGCGAGCTGGTCCCGGACGTATTGCGCGAAGGCGTCGTCGTTGGCGATGCGGCGCGCGCTGACCGTCACACGCGCCAGCGAGTCGGCCGCGCTGGGCGAAGGATCGCGCACCTGGAAGGCAATGAACTGCGGATCGCCTTCGGTCTTCTCCATGATCGCGTTCCAGTCGGACGGCGCGCTGAAGCGCACGCCGCCGTCGGCCAGCGCGTAATCGCCCGCGTAGGCGGCGGGCAGGGCCAGGGCGAGCACGAGCGTCGGCAGGGCGTGGCGCAGGTTCATGGAAGCTCCGGGGTCACTGGAAGCGGTGGAGGGGCAGGCCCAGCCATTCGAGGGCGGTGCCGTGGAACAGGCGTGCGCGGCGGGCGTCGTCGAGGCCGAGCGCCTCGATGCTGCGGCCGGGCTGCTGTTCGCCCAGCGGGAACGGGTAGTCGGTGCCGAGCATCACGCGATCGCCGCCGACCACGTCGAGCAGGTAGGCCAGCGCCTGCGGATCGTGCACGCAGGAATCGAAGTACAGCCGGTCGAAGTACTCGCGCGGGTTGCGCGGGTTGTCGGTGGCGACCAGGTCGGGGCGCATGCGGAAGCCGTGCTCGATGCGGCCGATCGTGTACGGGAAGCTGCCGCCGCCGTGGGCGAAGGCGACGCGCAGCTTCGGCAGGCGCTCCAGCACGCCGCCGAAGATCAGGCAGCAGGCCGCGCGCGACTGTTCGGCGGGCATGCCGACCAGCCACGGCAGCCAGTACTTCGGCATGCTCTCGCGGCCCATCATGTCCCACGGATGCACCAGGATCGCCGCGCCGAGGTCGGCGGCGGCCTCGAAGAACGGGAACAGCTCGGGCGCATCCAGGTTCCAGTCGTTGCAGTGCGAGCCGATCTGCACGCCCTGCAGGCCGAGCTCGTCCATGCAGCGCTCCAGTTCCTGGATCGCCAGTTGCGGCGACTGCAGCGGCACGGTGCCGATACCGGCGACGCGGCGCGGGTGCGCGCGGCACAGCCCGGCGGCGTGGTCGTTCAGATGCCGGTGCAGCTCCAGCGCCTGGTGCCCCTTGGCCCAGTAGGAGAACAGCACCGGCACCGTGGACACCACCTGCACGTCGACGCCGTGTCCGGCGTAGTCGGCGATGCGGTGCTCGATATCGAACGCGCTGTCCCAGACCTCGCGGAAGAACCTGCCGTCCTTGTAGATGCGATGGCAGCCGTCGGTGTGGGTCATCACCGCGAAGCGGTCGTCGCCGTACTTCTCGGCCAGGTTCGGCCAGTCGCGCGGCAGGATGTGGGCGTGGGTGTCGATCTTCAGCATGCAGCGAGTTTAACCGCAGATCGCCGCGGCGGCGGCGTGCTGCCGATCACGCTGCCGGTGCGGAATGCGCCGATGCCGACGTGCGCGTCGGCGCGCCGATGCGGTCGCCGGCGCCGTGTCGCGCGGCTGTCGGCGCCTTGCCGGCGCGCGTCCGGCTGCGGCCGGGGCGCCTTCAGCGGTACTTGTCCGGCGCCGGATGCACGTGGCCGCAGGCCTTGCAGGTGCGCGCGTCGAGCGAGCGGTAATAGCGCTCGAACACCGGCGGGAAGTCGCGCTCGATGTCGCCGAGCGTGAAGTACTCCTCGTACAGCTTGTGGTTGCAGCGCTCGCAGAACCACAGCAGGCCGTCCTTCTCGCCGGCCAGGCGCTTGCGCTCGATCACCAGACCGACCGAACCCGGCATGCGCTGCGGCGAGTGCGGCACGCGCGGCGGCAGGTAGAAGATCTCGCCGGCGCGCAGCGGGATGTCGCGCGCGCGGCCGTCGTCCTGCACACGCAGCACCATCTCGCCCTCGAGCTGGTAGAAGAACTCGGGACCCTCGTCGTAGTGGTAGTCGGTGCGCGCGTTGGGGCCGCCGACCACCATCACGATGAAGTCGCCGTCGACCACGCACTTGTTGCCGACCGGCGGCACGAGCAGGTGGCGGTGCTCGTCGATCCAGCGCTTGAAGTCGATCGGCGGCGGCAGGGCCATGCGGGCATCTCGTCGGGGCGGATCGCCACGATAGCGCCGCCGCGTCCGCGCGCAAAGCCCGCGGGGCGCCGCGAACGGGCCGTCGGGCGTGGCCGGATCCGTCCGCATCGGGTCCCGGCCGGTGCTCGTCGGGCGCGCCCTGCCTGCCTAGAGTGGCGTCTCCTTTCCCCGATGGAGCGTGTCCCATGTCCGCCGATACCGCCGTACTCGCGATCGACATCCAGCAGTCGTTCCTGCACGCCCCTTACTGGCGCGAGGACGACGTGCCCGCGTTCCGCGACGCCGTGCTGCGCCTGCTGCAGGGCGCCGCCGGACGCGGCTGGCCGGTGGTGCGCATCCTGCACCAGGACAACGACGAGGGCTTCACCCCCGAGTCCGGGCTGGTGCGTCCGCTGGAGTGGATGCCGCAGGAGGCCGCGGTGACCTTCCACAAGGGCGTGCACAACGCGTTCACCGACACCGGGCTGCAGGCCTGGCTGCGCGAGCGCGGCATCCGCCGCGTGATCGTCACCGGCATCCGCACCGAGCAGTGCTGCGAGACCACCGCCCGCGTCGCCTCGGACCTCGGTTTCCGGGTCGACTACGTGACCGAGGCCACGCTGACCTTCCCGATGGTCCACACCGGCAGCGGCCGCCGCTACGATGTGGAGGAGATCAAGCAGCGCACGGAGCTGGTGCTCGATGGCCGTTTTGCCCGCATCCGCAGCGTCGATGCCGTCCTCGCCGGCGACTGACGTCTGGTTCGTGCTGCCGCCCGGCGTGGTCCTGCTGGACTTCGCCGGCGCGGCCGAGGCGTTTCGCATCGCGGCCGACTTCGGCGCGGGTTTCCGTCCGCGCGTGACCGCGGCGATCGAGCCGGGGCAGCCGGTGCCGACCTCGCTCGGCCTCGGCCTGGTCGGGGTCGAGCCGCCGCCGGAAGCGCCGGACGCCGACGCGCTGTTGATCGTCTGCGGTGCGGCCGGCGACGCCGGCGCCAGCGATTCGCGCGGCGGCCGCGCGATCGCGCGCTGGCTGCGTCGCGTCGGTCCCGGGCGGCGGTTGGCCTGCATCTGCTCGGGCGCGCTGATGGCTGCGCGTGCCGGCCTGCTCGACGGCCGCCGCTGCACCACCCACCACACGCTGATCGACGCCCTGCGCCAGGCGGCGCCGCACGCCGAGGTGCTGGACAGCCGCGTGTTCGTCGAGGACGGCGGCGTCTACACCAGCGCCGGCATCACCGCCGGCATCGACCTCGCCCTGCACCTGATCGCGGAGATGGCTTCGCCGCGGCTGTCGGCCGACGTCGCGCGCGAGATGGTCGTGTACCTGCGCCGCGCGCCCGACGATCCCGCGCTGTCGCCGTGGCTGCAGGGCCGCAACCATCTCGACATGCGCGTGCACCGCGTGCAGGACGCGCTGGCGCGGGCGCCGCAGCGCGACTGGCCGCTGGAACGGCTGGCCGAACTCGGCCACATGAGCGTGCGCACGCTGACGCGGCGCTTCCGCGACGCGGCCGGGATGTCGGTGCACGACTACCACGCGCGGCTGCGGGTGGCGCTGGCGCGGCAGGCGCTGGCCGCCGGCGACAGCGTCGAGGCCGCGGCGGCGCAGGCCGGGCTCGCTTCGGCGCGGCAGCTCAGGCGCCTGTGGGCCGTCCACGCCGAGGCCACGCCGGGCCTGCACCGGCGGCGCAGCGCGTAGCCGCCTCAGACCTCCAGCGAGGCGAGGTCGCCCTTTTCCTCCAGCCACGCCTTGCGGTCGGTGGCGCGCTTCTTCGCCAGCAGCATGTCCATCAACTGCGCGGTGCTGTCGCCGTCGTCGACGGTGAGCTGCACCAGCCGGCGCGTGTCGGGGTGGATGGTGGATTCGCGCAGCTGCGCGGGGTTCATCTCGCCGAGCCCCTTGAAGCGGGTCACGCTGACCTGGCCCTTCATCTTCTCGCGCTCGATGCGCTGCAGCATCGCGGCTTTCTCGTTCTCGTCGAGGCAGTAGAACACCTGCTTGCCCACGTCGACGCGAAACAGCGGCGGCATCGCCACGAACACGTGGCCCTCGCGCACCAGCGCCGGGAAGTGGCGCAGGAACAGCGCGGACAGCAGGGTGGCGATGTGCAGGCCGTCGGAGTCGGCGTCGGCGAGCACCACCACCTTGCCGTAGCGCAGCCCGGCGAGGTCGTCCTTGCCGGGGTCGCAGCCGATCGCCACGGCCAGATCGTGCACTTCCTGCGAGCCGAGCACCGCGCCGGATTCGACCTCCCAGGTGTTCAGGATCTTGCCGCGCAGCGGCAGGATCGCCTGGAAGTCCTTGTCGCGCGCCTGCTTGGCCGAGCCGCCGGCAGAATCGCCCTCGACCAGGAACAGCTCGGTGCGCGAGAGGTCGCTCGAGGCGCAGTCGGCGAGCTTGCCGGGCAGGGCCGGGCCCTGCGTCACCTTCTTGCGCACCACCTGCTTCTCGGCCTTCAGCCGCGCCGCGGCGCGCTCGATGGCGATCTGCGCGATGCGTTCGCCGAGTTCCACGTTCTGGTTCAGCCACAGCGAGAACGCGTCGTGCGCGGCGCCCTCGACGAAGCCGGCGGCCTGGCGCGAGGACAGCCGCTCCTTGGTCTGGCCGGAGAACTGCGGATCCTGCAGCTTCAGCGACAGCACGAAGGCGATGCGGTCCCACACGTCCTCGGGCGCCAGCTTGACGCCGCGCGGCAGCAGGTTGCGGAAGTCGCAGAACTCGCGCAGCGCCTCGGTCAGGCCCGAGCGCAGGCCGTTGACGTGGGTGCCGCCCTGCGCGGTCGGGATCAGGTTGACGTAGCTCTCCTGCACCAGTTCGCCCTCGGGCACCCAGGCGAAGGCGACGTCCAGGCCTTCCGTGTCGCGCTGCAATCGGCTGACGAACAGCTCGGCCGGCAGCGCCTCGGCGCCCTTCAGCTCGCTGCGCAGGTAGTCGGCGAGGCCGTCCTCGTAGTACCAGCTGTCGACCTCGCCGCTGGCGGCGTCGGTCAGCTTCACCGTCAGTCCGGCGCACAGCACCGCCTTCGCGCGCAGCAGGTGCTTGAGCTTCGGCAGCGAAATCTTCGGCGAGTCGAAGTATTTCGGGTCCGGCCAGAAGCGCACGGTGGTGCCGGTCTGCCTCTTCGGCACGCTGCCGATCGCCTCCAGCGGGCCGGCGCGGTCACCGTCCCTGAAGTTCATGCGGTGCACCTGGCCGTCGCGGCGGATGGTGACCTCCACCTTCGACGACAGCGCGTTGACCACCGACACGCCGACGCCGTGCAGGCCGCCGGAGAAGGCGTAGTTCTTGTTGGAGAACTTTCCGCCCGCGTGCAGGCGGGTCAGGATCAGTTCGACGCCGGGGATGCCTTCCTCCGGGTGGATGTCGACCGGCATGCCGCGACCGTCGTCGCTCACCTCCACCGAACCGTCCGGGTGCAGGACGACCTCGACGTTCTTCGCATGCCCGGCCAGCGCCTCGTCGACCGAATTGTCCACGACCTCCTGCACCAGATGGTTCGGGCGCGAGGTGTCGGTGTACATGCCGGGCCGGCGTTTGACCGGTTCCAGGCCGGAGAGGACTTCGATATCGGCGGCGTTGTAGCGGCTGCTCATGCCAGGTTTGCGCGTGGTGGTGCGGGGGAGCCGGGCAGGATGGCGGGCGTGCGCGGCGCGGTCAAGCCACACTTCAGCAAGCTGTCCATCGGCTGAAGCGGTGCCGGGCCGGTTCAGTATGCGTATCGGCACGGACGCCTAGGTTCGTGGGCGTCGCCGACCCTGCGGCGATCCACGAGTGCGAGGAGGCAATCATGCGCAAGACGATGCTGGTGATGATGGTGGCGGGTGCGTTGGCGCTGCCGGCGTACGCCCAGGTGGGCGGGGCACGCATCGGCGGCGGCGTGGCCGGGCAGGTGGGTGGCCAAGTGGGCGTCGGCGGTGGCGCGCTCAACGGCGCGGCGGGCGGCCGCATCGGCGCCGCCGGCGATCTGAACCGGGCGACCGACCCGGCCGATGCCGCGGCGACGCGCGCCGCCGAGCGCGCGCACCGCAAGACGAAGCACGCCGCGCCGGACGCGGCCGCGCAGGCCGGGGCCGCGGCCGACACGCACGGCAGCGCGGTGACCGGTGCGGTGCAGGATGCCCAGGCGGCCGGTGGCCAGGTCGGCACCAGCGTGCGCGACACCGCGCGCGATGCCGCGCAGGGCGCGACGCACGCCAGCCAGACCGCGCTCGACCGCGTCAACGACGGCAGCGGCCAGGCGGCCGCCAATTCGGAACTGGGTGCGGACGGCAGCGGGTCCGTCGCGGGCGCGGGCGTCGAGGCCTCCGGCCACGCCGATGCGGGCGGCAGCGCCGCGGTCGACGGCAAGGCCGATACGCAGCGCCGCGGCGAGTCCGGTACGCACAAACCGTCGAAGAAGAACGACGGCGGCAAGGACGCGCCCGCCGGGCGCTGAGCGCGCCGGCGCTTTCGTTCGACGCTTCGCCCCGGGCCGCGCAACGGCCCGGGGCGTTTTCTTTTCACGCGGGCTGCAGCGGCGCGCAGCGACGCTGCAGCCAGGCGCGGTCGCCGGCGTCGTCCAGCAGCGGCGCCAGCTTTTCCAGCACGCCGGCGTGGTAGGCGTCCAGCCAGGCGCGCTCGGACGGCTCCAGCAGCGCGGGCTCCAGCGCGCGGCTGTCGATCGGGCACAGCGTCAGCGTCTCGAAGGCGAGGAATTCGCCGAACTCGCCGTCGCCGGCGGGTACCGTGGCGGCGAGGTTCTCGATGCGCACGCCGTGGCGTCCCGGCTTGTAGATGCCGGGTTCGATCGAAGTGATCATGCCGGGCCGCAGCGGCTCGAAGCGTGCGCCCGCGCGCGGCGGGCGGATCGACTGCGGCCCCTCGTGCACGTTGAGGAAGTAGCCGACGCCGTGGCCGGTGCCGTGGCCGTAGTCGATGCCGGCCGACCAGATCGGCGCGCGCGCCAGCGCGTCCAGTTGCTGGCCGCTGGTGCCGGCCGGGAAGCGCGCGCGGCTGAGCGCGATCACGCCCTTCAGCACCAGGGTGACGTCGCGGCGCTGCTCCACGGTGGTGGCGCCGAACGCCCACACGCGGGTGATGTCGGTGGTGCCGCCGAGGTACTGGCCGCCGGAGTCGATCAGCAGCAGGCCGTCGCGCGCGACCGTCGCGTGGCGTTCCGGCGTGGCGCGGTAGTGCGGCAGCGCGCCGTTGGCCATGTAGCCGGCGATGGTGGCGAAGCTCTCGCCGACGAAGTGCGCGCGCTCGGCGCGCAACGTACGCAGGCGCGCGTCGACGTCCAGTTCGCTGACCCGCTCGCCGCGCGCCAGCGCCTCGTCCAGCCAGCGCGCGCAGCGCACCAGCGCGGCGCCGTCCTGGCGCATCGTCTCGCGCACGTGCCCCAGCTCGGCGGCGCTCTTGCACGCCTTCGCCAGCGTGCTCGGGTTGGCGGCGGCGATGCGCTCGACGTGGGCGGGCACGGCGTCGGCGGTCGCCCAGGCGACGCGTTCGGGGTCGAACAGCAGGCGCGCGCCGCGCGGCAGCGCGGCGAGCGCGGTGGCGATGCCGGCGTAGGGCGCGAGGCGCACGCCGTCGGCGGCCAGCACGGCTTCCAGCACCGGGCCGATCTTGCCAGCCGGCACGAACAGGGTCGCCTTGTCCGCGGTCAGCAGCAGGTGGGCGACGAATACCGGGTTGTAGGGCACGTCGGTGCCGCGCAGGTTGGTCAGCCAGGCGATGTCGTCCAGGCTGCTGACGAGATGGTGGCTGGCGCCGGCCGCCTGCATCGCCGCGCGCACGGACGCGAGCTTGTCGGCGCGGGCGCGCACCGCGAACGCGGCCGGATGCTCGACGGCGGGCGCCGACGGCAGCGGCGGGCGCCCGGTCCAGGCGTCTCCGGCAGGATCCTCGGCGACCAGGCTCGCACCGTGCGCGGCGAGCGCCTCGCGCAGCGTCGCCGCCGCGCCGGCGGCGATGCTGTCGCCCGCCACCGCCACGCGCTGGCCGGCACGGATCTGCGCGCACAGCCAGTCCACGTGCTCGGGCGCGTGCGGCACGACGAGGCGCATCAGCGCGATGCCGCTGCCGTCGAGCTCGCGCTCCGCCTGCTCGAAGTAGCGCGAGTCGGTCCACAGCCCGGCGCGATCGGAGGTGACCACCAGCGTGCCGGCGGAGCCGCTGAAGCCGGAGTACCACTGCCGTGCCTGCCAGCGCGCGGGCAGGTATTCGGACAGATGCGGATCGGCGGTCGGCAGGACGCAGGCGGCAATGTCGCGTTCGCGCATCGCGTCGCGCAGCGCAGCGAGGCGCTCGGGAATGGGCTGGGTCATGGCGGCGGATGCTAGCAGGGGACGCCATCCTAGCCGCGCCGCGCCGGCGCAGCTGCTACGCATCGCACACGATCCGCCGGGCATGCGCGCCGCGGCCGCGCCGGCCGGCGCTCGCGGGTTGCGGACCAAGTCTGTAAAATGAGGCTTTACCAGCACGAGCTGCTGTCCATGACCCCCTTGATCTTCGTCACCGGCGGCGTAGTGTCCTCCCTCGGGAAGGGCATCGCCTCGGCCTCGCTCGCGTCCATCCTCGAGGCGCGCGGCCTGAACGTGACCCTGATGAAGCTGGATCCGTACATCAACGTCGATCCAGGCACCATGAGCCCGTTCCAGCACGGCGAGGTCTACGTCACCGACGACGGCGCCGAGACCGACCTCGACCTCGGCCACTACGAGCGCTTCGTGCGCACCCGCCTGACCGGCAAGCATTCGATCACCACCGGCAAGATCTACGAGGCCGTGATCCGCAAGGAGCGCCGCGGCGACTACCTCGGCGCCACCGTGCAGGTGATCCCGCACATCACCGACGAGATCAAGCACTGCGTCTACGAGGCGACGCGCGATCACGACGTTGCGCTGGTCGAGATCGGCGGCACGGTCGGCGACATCGAGTCGCTGCCGTTCCTCGAGGCGATCCGCCAGCTGCGCATCGAGCACGGCCCGCAGAAGTGCATGTTCATGCACCTGACCCTGGTGCCGTTCATCGCCGCCGCCGGCGAGCTGAAGACCAAGCCGACCCAGCATTCGGTGAAGGAACTGCGCTCGATCGGCATCCAGCCGGACGTGCTGCTGTGCCGCTGCGAGCAGCCGCTGCCGGACAGCGAGCGCCGCAAGATCGCGCTGTTCACCAACGTGCCCGAGAAGTCGGTGATCAGCGCGGTCGACGTCGACATCCTCTACAAGCTGCCGCTGTGGCTGCATGCGCAGGGCCTGGACGACATCGTCGTCGAGCAGTTGCGCCTCGACGCCAAGCCCGCCGACCTGTCCGAGTGGGAGCGCACGGTCGCGGCCGCGGAGCACCCGAAGGACGAGGTCACCGTCGCCATCGTCGGCAAGTACGTCGAGCACAAGGACGCCTACAAGTCGCTGGGCGAGGCGCTGCGCCACGGCGGCATCAAGCAGTCCACGCGGGTCAACCTGAAGTGGCTGGACTCCGAGCAGGTCGAGTCCGGCGACGCGCAGGCGCTGCTCGGCGACGTGGACGCGATCCTGGTACCCGGCGGCTTCGGCAAGCGTGGCTTCGAGGGCAAGGTGCAGACCGCCCGTTACGCGCGCGAGCACGGCATCCCCTATTTCGGCATCTGCTACGGCATGCATGCGGCGGTGGTTGACTTCGCGCGCAATGTCGCCGGCATCGCCGACGCCGGCTCCAGCGAGAACGACAAGCACACGCCGAATCCGGTGATCGGCCTGATCACCGAGTGGACCACCGCCTCCGGCGACGTCGAGCGCCGCGACGAAGGCTCCGATCTCGGCGGCACCATGCGCCTGGGCGCGCAGGAGTGCCGGCTCAAGGCGGGTTCGCTGGCGCGCCGGCTGTACGGCCAGGACGTGATCCGCGAGCGCCACCGCCACCGTTTCGAATTCAACAACCGCTACCGCCAGCAGTTCGAGGACCTCGGCCTGGTGATCGCCGGCAAGTCGATGGACGACCTGCTGGTGGAGATGGTCGAACTGCCCGCGCAGCAGCATCCGTGGTTCCTGGCCTGCCAGTTCCACCCCGAGTTCACTTCGACGCCGCGCGACGGCCACCCGCTGTTCATCGGCTTCATCGAGGCCGCACGCCAGTACAAGATGCTGCGCCACGGCCAGCGGCTGGCGCGGGAGGCGGTCGCGTGAGGCTTTGCGGATTCGAGATCGGCCTCGACCGGCCGTTGTTCCTGATCGCCGGCCCCTGCGTGATCGAGTCGATGCAGCTCCAGCTCGACACCGCCGGCAAGCTGAAGGAAATCGCCGGCCGGCTCGGCATTCCCTTCATCTTCAAATCCAGCTTCGACAAGGCCAACCGCACTTCCGTGAGCGGTTTCCGCGGTCCGGGCCTGGAGGAAGGCCTCAAGGTGCTGGCCGAGGTGAAGCGCCAGATCGGCGTGCCGGTGCTGACCGACGTGCACGAATACACGCCGCTGGACGAGGTCGCGGCGGTGGTCGACGTGCTGCAGACGCCGGCCTTCCTCTGCCGGCAGACCGATTTCATCCAGAACGTCGCCCGCGCGGGCAGGCCGGTCAACATCAAGAAAGGCCAGTTCCTCGCGCCCTGGGACATGAAGCACGTCGTCGAGAAGGCGCGCGCGGCCGGCAATGCGGACATCATGGTGTGCGAACGCGGCGCCAGCTTCGGCTACAACAACCTGGTGTCGGACATGCGCAGCCTCGCGGTGATGCGCGAGGCCGGCTGTCCGGTGGTGTTCGACGCCACCCATTCGGTGCAGTTGCCGGGCGGCCAGGGCGGCCGCTCCGGCGGCCAGCGCGAGTTCGTGCCGGTACTGGCGCGCGCGGCGGTGGCGGCCGGGGTGTCGGGTGTATTCATGGAAACCCACCCGGATCCGGACAAGGCGCTGTCCGACGGCCCGAATGCCTGGTATCTCAACAAGATAGAGCCGCTTCTTGAAGTTCTTTGCGAGATCGACCGCGCGGTCAAGCGGGCCGGTTTCCTGGAGACTGACGCTTCGTAAGGCGGGTCTCGGCCCGCCGCCGTCCAGCCGCGGCGCGCGGTGACGGCGGATCGGCGCTCGCCGGGCGTCGGCCGGCGCCAGACCGCACCCCAAACCCATTCCACCTTGACGCGAACCGCCGAGATGACCACCACGATCACGAAGATCCACGCCCGCGAAATCCTCGACTCGCGCGGCAACCCCACCCTGGAAGCGGAAGTCACCCTGGCCGACGGCCGCATGGGCCGCGCCGCGGTGCCGTCCGGCGCCTCCACCGGCACGCGCGAAGCGGTGGAGCTGCGCGACGGCGACAAGGCGCGCTATCTCGGCAAGGGCGTGCGCAACGCGGTCGCCAACGTCAACACCACGATCGCCGCGGCGCTCAAGGGTCACGACGCGGCCGACCAGAAGGGGCTCGACGCCAGGCTGATCGCGCTGGACGGCACGCCCAACAAGGGCCGGCTCGGCGCCAACGCGCTGCTCGGCGTGTCGATGGCGGCGGCGCACGCGGTCGCCGCCGCGCGCGGCGAGGCGCTGTGGCAGTACCTCGCGGCCGGTAAGCCGGGTCACCTGCCGGTACCGATGATGAACATCGTCAACGGCGGCGCGCACGCGGACAACAACGTCGACGTGCAGGAGTTCATGATCCTGCCGGTCGGCGCGTCCAGCTTCGCCGAGGCGCTGCGCGCCGGCGCGGAGATCTTCCACGCGCTGAAGGCCGTGCTGAAGGGCAAGGGCCTCAACACCGCGGTCGGCGACGAGGGCGGCTTCGCGCCCAACCTGCGTTCCAACGAGGAGGCCATCGAAACGATCCTCGAGGCGGTGCACAAGGCCGGTTGCGCCGTCGGCAAGCAGATCCTGCTCGGCCTCGACGCGGCCAGCTCGGAGTTCTACAGGGACGGCAGGTACCACCTGGAAGGCGAGGGCAAGTCCTTCGATTCGGCGCAGTTCGCCGATTTCCTTGCCGGCTGGTGCGCCAAGTACCCGATCGTCACCGTCGAGGACGGCATGGCCGAGAACGACTGGGCCGGCTGGAAGCTGCTCACCGACAAGCTCGGCGGCAAGGTGCAACTGGTCGGCGACGACCTGTTCGTGACCAACCCGGCGATCTTCCGCGAGGGCATCGAGAAGAAGATCGCCAACGCGATCCTGATCAAGGTCAACCAGATCGGCACGCTGTCGGAAACGCTGGAAGCGATCGCGATGGCCGAGAAGGCGAACTACGCCGCGGTGGTGTCGCACCGCTCGGGCGAGACCGAGGACACCACCATCGCCGACATCGCCGTGGCCACCACGGCCACGCAGATCAAGACCGGCTCGCTGTGCCGCACCGATCGCGTCGCCAAGTACAACCAGCTGCTGCGCATCGAGGAGCAACTGGGTGCGGCCGCGCGCTACGCCGGCCGCGGCGCGTTCCCGAACCTGCCCGGCCTGCCGGGCTGAACGGCGCGGAGGGCCGGTCCGCATGCTGCGCTGGATCGCCCTGATCCTGGTGGTGCTGCTGATCGCGCTGCAGCTCAAGCTGTGGGTGGGCGAGGGCGGCATGGGCGAAGTCCGCCTGCTGCGCGCGCGCGTCGCCGCGCAGCAGGACGAGAACGAACGCCTCAAGCAGCGCAACCAGGCGCTGTCCGCGGAAGTGGACGACCTCAAGCACGGCCAGCAGGCGGTCGAGGCGCGCGCGCGCACCGAGCTCGGCCTGATCAAGCCGGGCGAGACGTTCTATCAGGTGGTCGAACCCGGCGCCGCCAGGAAGAAGGACGGCGATGGCAAGTGAGTCCGCCGCGCTGTGGTGCGTGGTGCCGGCGGCGGGGCGCGGCCTGCGTTTCGGCGGCGACCTGCCCAAGCAGTACCTGCCGCTGGCGGGCCGGCCGCTGTTGCTGCACACGCTGGAACGGCTGGCGCGGCACCCGCGCGTGGCCGGGCTGATGGTGGTGCTGGCCGCGCAGGATCCGTGGTGGACCGGCGTCGCCGCGCTCGGCGAAAAGCCGGTGCGCACGGCGGTCGGCGGCGCCGAGCGCGCCGATTCGGTGCTGGCCGGATTGCGCGCGCTGCCGGCATCGGTGCGGGCGGACGATTTCGTGCTGGTGCACGACGCGGCGCGTCCTTGCGTGCGCTACGAGGACATCGGCCGGCTGGTCGCGGAAGGCATTCCCGCGGGCGGGGCGCTGCTCGGCGCGCCGCTGCGCGATACGCTCAAACGCGCCGACGAAGGCGGCCGCGCGCTTGCCACCGAGGCGCGCGATGCGCGCTGGCGCGCGTTCACGCCGCAACTCTTCCGTCGCGGCGAGCTGACTGCGGCGCTGGAGCGCGCGCGTGCCGAGGGCGTTGCGGTCACCGACGAGGCGATGGCGATGGAACGCGCCGGTTTCCGTCCGCTGCTGGTGGAAGGTGCCGAGGACAACCTCAAGGTGACCACGCCGGCCGACCTCGCGCTGGCGGAATTCCTGCTGGCGCGGATCGGTTGAGGCTGCGCGGGCGCCAGGGCCGGGGCCCCGCGGCCGGAATGCGCGCCGTCGCCGCCCGATGCATGATTGCTGATTGCTGACATCACGCGGAGTCGTCCATGCGCATCGGTCAGGGGTTCGATGTTCATGCCTTCGGGCCGGGCGACCATGTCGTGCTCGGTGGCGTGCGCATCGCCCACGACCGGGGCGTGCTCGCGCATTCCGATGGCGACGCGGTGATCCATGCGCTGTGCGATGCGCTGCTGGGCGCGCTGGCGCTGGGCGACATCGGCCGGCATTTCCCGCCGTCGGACCCGCGTTGGCGCGATGCCGACAGCCGCCTGTTCCTGCGCGCGGTGGCGGCCATGCTCGCCGAGCGCGGCTACACGCTGGGCAACGCCGACATCACCGTGGTCTGCGAGCGGCCGAAGATCGCGCCGCACGCGGACGCGATGCGCGCCAATCTGGCCGTCGATCTCGGCTGCGACGTCGGCCAGATCAGCATCAAAGCCACCACCAGCGAGCGGCTAGGCTTCACCGGTCGCGGCGAGGGCATCGCCGCGCAGGCCGTCGCCCTGCTGCTGCCGTCGGCCTGATATGGACGCGCCGCTGCCGTTCGCGCATGGTGGAGCGCCGCTGACCGCGCGGCTGCGCGTCGCACCGGAAGATTTCGTCGTCGAGGAGATCCTCGGCTACGCCGCCGACGGCGACGGCGAGCACGCACTGCTGACCGTCGAGAAGCGTGGTGCCAACACCGAATGGGTGGCGCGCGAGCTGGCGCGCTTCGCCGGCGTGGCGCCGGTCGCGGTCGGCTTTGCCGGCCTGAAGGACCGTCACGCGATCGCGCGCCAGGCGTTTTCCGTGCAGCTCGGCGGCCGCGCCGATCCGGACTGGTCGGCGTTTCCGCACGCCGAGGTGCGCGTGCTGGCGGCGGCGCGGCACCGGCGCAAGCTGAAGCGCGGCGCGCTGGCCGGCAACCGTTTCGTGCTCACGCTGCGCGAAGTCGCCGGCGATCGCGACGCCGCCGAGCGCGTGCTGGCGGCGCTGGTGGCGCGCGGCGTGCCCAACTACTTCGGCGAACAGCGCTTCGGCCGCGGCGGCGACAACCTCGCGCAGGCGCGCGCCATGTTCGCCGGTCGGCGCGTCGACCGCGCGACGCGCGGGCTGCTGCTGTCCGCCGCCCGCTCGCACCTGTTCAACGCCGTGCTGGCCGAGCGTGTGCGGCAGCAGGCCTGGGATGCGCCGCTGGACGGCGAGCTGTGGTGCCTCGACGGATCGCGCTCGTGGTTCGGCCCCGCGCCCTTCGATGCGACGCTGGCGGCGCGGCTGGCGGCGTTCGACATCCACCCCTCGGGGCCGCAGTGGGGCCGCGGCGACACGCCGGCGGCGGGCGCCTGCGGCGAACTGGAGCGTGGCATCGCGGCACCGATGGCGGACCTGGTGGCCGGGCTGGAGGCGGCCGGCCTGGAACACGAACGCCGGCCGCTGCGGTTGCGTGCCCGGGATCTCGCCTGGGCGTGGTCGGGCGCCGACGCGCTGCGCCTCGCGTTCGCGCTGCCGGCCGGCGCCTACGCCACCAGCGTGGTGCGCGAACTCGCCGCAACCTGAGCGGTTCGCACCGGCACTTGCGTCGTGGCGGGAGGCGCGGCATATAGTGGTCTTGCTCACAGGTTTTCACCGTCCGCCGCGACGGAAGGAGGCCACCATGAGAGCAGCACTGTACGTCGCAACGCTCGTTGCCCTGTCCGCGCTGGCCGGCTGTGCCGGCGAGACGACCAAGCCGCAGAACCTTTCCGGCATGTACCCCGGCGACGTCGACTGGGAGAAGGTCGCGAGCGTCAATCAGTGGGCGACAACCAAGGGCGCCACGATCGTGTGGGTCAACGTGCCGCGCAAGCCTGGGGTCGAAGCTCGCTGAGCCGGGCGGCGGTCGTTCAGTCGCGTCGGCGCAAGAGCACCACCACCGCTCCGGTGCCGCCCTGCGCGGCGCGGGCGGAGGCGAACGCCAGCACGTCGCCATGCCGGCGCAGCAGGCCGTCGGTCAGCTTTTTCAGCACCGGTCCGGCGCTGCTGGAACGCAGCCCCTTGCCGTGGATGATCTTCACGCAGGCGCGGCCCGCGCGCAGGTTCTCGGCGAGGAAGTCCGCGATCGTCGCGCGCGCCGCGGCGGCGTTCATCTGGTGCAGGTCGATCTCGTCCTGGATCGCGTAGCCGCCCTGCTTGAGCCGCTTCAGCATCCGCGGCGGGTAGCCGTCGCGCAGGTAGGCAAGCTCCTCGCCGACCTCGACGACGGTCGGGTCGATCGGCGCGGTCAGCAGATCGCCGATCACCGCGACTTCGTCGCGCTGGCTCATGTGCGGGCGCGGCGCGGGCCGTTCGCCGCGCGGTGGTGGCGCCGCCTCGCGCGCGCGCCGCACCGGTCCCACCGCTTCGCGGAACAGGCGGGCGTCGTCGTCGCTGACGCTGGGCGGGCGGCGCGGCTTCATCGACGCCATGGTAGCCACGGCGCGGGTCCGCGGCGAATCCGCTAAACTGCGCACTCGCCGCGGCGCGCCGCGGCCCCGGTTTTCCGACGGATTCTCATGCGTGTCCTAGTCAGCAACGACGACGGCGTCGACGCGCCCGGCCTGCGCGTGCTCGCCGAGCGCCTCGCCGCGGTCGGCGAGGTCACCGTGGTGGCGCCCGACCGCGACCGCTCCGGCGCCAGCAATTCGCTCACCCTCGACCAGCCGATCCGCGTGCTGCGCATGGACGACGGCCGCTACCGCGTCGCCGGCACGCCGACCGACTGCGTGCACCTGGCGTTGTCCGGCCTGCTCGAGCACGAGCCCGACATCGTCGTCTCCGGCATCAACAACTCGTCCAACATGGGCGACGACGTGATCTATTCGGGCACCGTGTCGGCCGCGATGGAGGGCCGCTATCTCGGCCTTCCGGCGATCGCGGTGTCGCTGGCCAGCGAGAACCATCACGGCATCCACTACGATTCCGCCGCGCAGGCGGTGCTGCTGGTGATGCGGCGGCTGCTGGTCGATCCGCTGCCGGCCGACACCATCCTCAACGTCAACGTGCCGGACCGGCCCTGGGGGGAGATCCTGGGGTTCGAGGTCAGCCGGCTCGGCCGTCGCCACCGCTCGGCGCCGTGCATCGCGCAGACCGACCCGCGCGGGCGGCCGATCTGGTGGATCGGCCCGGCCGGCGCGGCCGAGGACGACGGCCCGGGCACCGACTTCGACGCGGTGCGCCGCGGCTTCGTCTCGGTCACGCCGATCCAGGTCGACCTGACCCGCTACCAGGCGCTGGAGAAGATCGCCGGCTGGGTCGGCGCGCTGTCCATGGCGGACGCGAAAGAGCAGGCCGCGTGAAGCCGACCGGTTCCCTCACGCGCGGCGCTGGCGATGCGCAGGGCCTGGGCATGACCTCGCAGCGCGCGCGCGACCGCCTGGTCATGCGCCTGCGCGAGGAAGGCATCCGCGACCTGCGCGTGCTCGACGTGATGCGCAAGCTGCCGCGCCACCTGTTCGTCGACGAGGCGCTGGCCTCGCGCGCCTACGAGGACACCGCGCTGCCGATCGGCCACGGCCAGACCATCTCGCAGCCGTGGATCGTCGCGCGCATGACCGCGGTGCTGCTGGAAGGCGGCGTGCCGCAGCGCGTGCTGGAAATCGGCACCGGTTCTGGCTACCAGGCCGCGGTGCTGGCTTCGCTGGTGCCGGAGCTGTTCACCGTCGAGCGCATCGAGGAACTGCTGCGCCAGGCGCGCCGGCGTTTCCGCCAGATGAAGATCGGGAACATCCGCTCGCGCCACGACGACGGCGCGCTGGGCTGGTCGGCGGAGGCGCCGTTCGACGCGATCATTCTCACCGCCGCCGGCGAGATCGTGCCGCAGGAGCTGTTCGCGCAACTGCGCCCGGGCGGCGTGCTGCTCGCGCCGGTGGGGCCGAGCGGGCAGCAGCAACTGGTGCGCATGCGCGCCGGCGCCGACGGCGTCGAGACGGAAGTGCTGGGCCCCGTCAGCTTCGTGCCGCTGCTGGGGGGGCTGGCTTGATGGCCCTGCACGCGGCGGCGCACACGCACGGAACGAAGGTCTGATGCGCCTGTTCAAGCCGCTGTACGAAATGGCGATGCGCTGGGCCGTGCACCCGCGCGCGGAACCCTATCTGGGCGGGCTCAGCTTCGTCGAGGCCTTCATCTTCCCGGTGGCGCCGGAGCTGATGCTGGCGCCGATGACGCTGGCCAAGCCGCTGCGCGCCTGGCGCTACGCGACGATCAGCCTGGCCGGTTCGCTGCTTGGCGCGCTGATCGGCTACGCGCTCGGCCACTACGCGTTCGACGCGGTGAAGCCGCTGTTCGCCGATCTCGGCTGGCTGCCGGCGATCGAGACCTGGGTCGGGCGCCTGCGCGCCGACGCGGCCGCGCACCCGTGGGGCGTGTTCCTGACCCTGGTGCTGGCCGGCTTCGTGCCGGTGCCGCTGAAGATCTTCACCTGGGCCTCGGGCATCGTCGGCGTGCCGCTGCTGCCGTTCATCGCCAGCATGGCGGTCGGGCGCGGCAAGCGCGTCTACCTGCTCGCGGCGCTGCTGCGTTACGGCGGCCGACGCGCCGAGCAGCTGCTGCACCAGCACATCGAGTGGCTGGGCTGGGCCGTGCTGGGCGCGCTCGGGCTGCTCGGCGCGTGGTGGTTCTGGCTGCATTGATATGCTTGCGGCCATGACGCGACTGCGACATTTTCGCTTTTGCGGCACGTTGGCGGCGGCCTTGGTCCTGGCCGGCTGCGCCACCTCGCCGGCGCCGGTGGTCGACCGCTCGATCGGCGGTTCGGGAGCTGCCGTCGCGTCCGCGGCCGCGCCGGCATCCGGCAGCTACCGCGTGCAGGGTGGCGACACGCTGTACAGCATCGCCTTCCGCCACGGCCTCGACTACCGGGAGCTGGCGCGCTGGAACGGCATCGCCGCGCCGTACACGATCCGCCCCGGCGAGTCGCTGCGGCTGACCGCGCCGGCGGACGCGCGGGTGGCCGCTTCCGCACCGGCGCCGCGGTCGCCCGCCGTCGCCGAAGTGGCCGGGGCGCCGACGCCGGCCGGCGTGTTCGAACCGGTGCCCGAGGCGCCGCGGACGGCCGGCGCGCCAGCGCCTGCCGCGCCGCAGCCTGCCGCG
>JAJFUF010000009.1 GCA_021372495.1 Lysobacteraceae bacterium | reverse complement strand
TACGCCTTGAACTCGCCGCCAAACCGCTCCGCGCCCACCTTCGTCAGCGCCGCCGTCAGCGTCGTCTTGCCGTGGTCCACGTGACCAATCGTGCCCACGTTCACATGCGGCTTCTTACGCTCGAACTTTTCCTTGGACATGCGTGCTAAACCCCGACAGGATCAGGTAGTGATGGTGGATGGCTGCAGCGTTCCCACGACCTCGAGGGAGGTGGTGCTCATGACTGGAATCGAACCAGCGACCTCTTCCTTACCAAGGAAGTGCTCTACCGACTGAGCTACATGAGCACGGTTCCGCACTGCGGGAACTTCAATGGAGCGGGAGACGGGAATCGAACCCGCACCATCAGCTTGGAAGGCTGAGGTTCTACCATTGAACTACTCCCGCCCGACGCGGAGTACAGCTGGTGGAGGGAGGTGGATTCGAACCACCGAAGGCGTAAGCCAGCAGATTTACAGTCTGCCCCCGTTGGCCGCTTGGGTATCCCTCCAACAAAGAAGCGGTATTCTCGCGGCACCGTTCATGCATGTCAACAGCGCAGACCCCGTCGCGCCGGGCTGCGCCGGCTGCCGCTGCACGCCCGCAAGTGACGCGGCGCGACGCATTCCCGCCCGCGCCAACCGCCCGCCCCGCCGCCTGTCCCTGGCCCCGGAGGGCGGTGCCGAATCCCGCCGGTAGTGTGATGTGCCTCACATTGCGGGCTACGCGGCCGGCAACTGTAAACAAATTTGTGATTTGCGTCACGAATTGACATGATGCGCCGCGCTGGCACGCCCCTTGCTCAATCCGCATCCGGCACCACGGCCTCTGCGCCGTACCTTCGGTGCCCGTTCGGGGACCTCGGGGGGAGACCGGGACCGAAGGAAGGGTGAAATTTTTTAGTTATCGTCATTTCAAAACCATATCAAGGGGTTAAGAGGCATATGAAGATCAAGACGGCTCTCATCGCGACCGGGCTGGCGCTGGCGGGGATCGGCATGCAGGCGCAGGCCGGCACGGCTTCCGGCAGCTTCAACGTCACCGCCAGCGTGGTGCCCTCGTGCAAGGTGGTCTCGACCGCCGACATCGCGTTCGGCAACTACGACCCGGCCGACGCCAACAACACCACCGCCCTCGACGCGGCGGGCAACGTGACCGTGCGCTGCACCAAGAACACCCCGGCCGCCGTGACCCTGAACCAGGGCAACAACGCCGCCGCCGGCTCCACCTGCGCCGCGCCGTCGCGGCAGATGGCCGACAGCGGCAGCAACCGCCTCGGCTACGCGATCTACAAGGACGCCAGCCGTACCCAGGCGTGGGGCTGCGACGCCACCAACCAGGCCTCGTTCACCTCGGCGGGCATCGCCTCGCCGGCCACGCTGGACACCTACGGCCGCATCCCGGCCGGCCAGGACGTGCCCGCGGGCAGCTACAGCGACACCGTGGCCGTCACGGTCACGTTCTGATCGCCCTTGCGGCGCGGCGGCCGCCGGCCGCCGCGCACGCCCGGAGCCGCACCATGCTTTCGCGACTCGTCCGCATCATCGGGCAAACCTGCGCCGCAGCCGTACTGGCGCTCGGCGCGGGCGTCGGAACGGCGACCGCCGCCAACTTCTCGATCAACCCGCTGCGGGTCGAACTGGGCAGCCGGCACCAGGCCGAGATGCTGCTGCTGCACAACGACGGCACGTCGCCGTTGCGCCTGCAGGTGGAAACCACCCGCTGGACCATGGACGCCGCCGGCGCCTGGCAGACGGTACCCACCGACGAACTGATCGCCACCCCGCTGCTGCTCGAGATCGCAGTCGACGGCAGCGCCCAGCTGCGCGTGGGCACCCTGGCGCCGGTGACCGAAACGGAGCGCGCCTACCGACTGTTGATCAACGAACTGCCCGGCGACGACGACGCCGCCGACGGCCAGGTGCACCTGCGCGTGCTGACCCGGGTCAGCCTGCCGGTGTTCATCGAGCCGGCGGGCGCCAAGGTCGCGCCGCGCCTCGCCGGCGCCCGCTTCGAACAGGGCCGCCTGCGCCTCGACCTCGCCAACACGGGCAGCCGCCGCATGGATCCGCAGACCGCCGGCGTCACCCTGCTGGACGCAAACGGCCACAAGCTCTTCGCCAAGGACGTCAGCGCCGGCTACGTGCTGGCTGGCGCCACCCTGCCCGTACAGCTCGCGGCGCCGGCCGAAGCCTGCCGGCAAGCGCGCACGGTCCGCGTGCACCTCGGCGCCGACGACGTCACCGTGGAACATACGATCGCGGACGAACGCTCGTGCGTCGCCGGCACGTCCTCGTCCTGAGCGCGCTGGCCATGGCCTTGGCCGTGGCCTCCCGCGCGCACGCCCAGGACCAGCGCATGCTGCTGGATCTGTGCGTCAACGGCCGCTGCTACGGCACCAGCTTCGTGGTGCTGCGCGACGGCCACTACCTGGTCGACGCCGACGCGCTGGCGCGCGCCGACCTGCCGACCGCCAACGCGCAGGTGTCGATCGTCGCCGACCGTCGTTTCATCGACGTCGCCACGCTCGCGGCGGGCGCGAAAGCCGCCATGGACGCCCAAGGCACCCGCCTCGACCTGGTCCTGCCGGCGGAGGCGTGGAGCGCGAAGCAGGTCGCGGTGAACCCGGGCGCACGTCGCGTCGCGCCGGCCGCGGTACCCAGCGTCTACGTGAACTACGCCGCCGACGTCGGCAGCGCCGGCCGCAGCTCGCTGTTCCTCGACGGCGGCCTCAGCCGCGGCGTCGGCGCGCTGCGCAGCACCGCGTCGTGGACCCGCGACGACGGCTGGCGCCGCGGCCTGACCCGCTACGAGTACGACGACCTCGAGCACATGCGGCGCTGGACGGTCGGCGACCAGTTCGCCTTTTCCAGCGACGGCCTCGGCGGCACCGCCCTGATCGGCGGCATCGGCGTCGGCCGCGCGTTCGACCTCGATCCCTACCTGATCACTTTCCCGCAGCCGACCGTTTCCGGCGTGCTGCAGGCGCCCGGCACCATCGACGTGTACCAGAATGGCGTGCTGGTTGCGCAGCGCGCGGTCGGCGCCGGCCCGTTCAGCCTGGCCGGCCTCGGCCTCGGCCCCGGCAGCAACGACGTGCGCGTGGTCGTGCACGATCCGTTCGGCGGCACCCGCGAGCTGCAGCAGAGCTTCTACGGCGCCACCGCCGCGCTGGCGCCGGGCCTCAGCGAATTCGCGTTCCAGCTCGGCGCCGAGCGTCCGTCGCAGGACAGCGGCCGCTACGACGGCGACCGCCCCGCCCTGCTGGCGCGCCAGCGCTGGGGCATCACCGACTGGCTGACCGCCGGCTACCGCGTGGAAGCCGGCAAGGACCTTGTCAACGCCGGCCCGTCCGCCGACATCCGCCTGCCGGTCGGCTACCTGCACGCCGCGCTGGCCGCCAGCCGCGCCGACGGCGCCAGCGCCACGGGCCAGGCGTTCGCCTACGACTACACCGGCCGCAGCTTCGGCTTCTCCACCGGCGTGCAGCTCTACGGCCGCGACTACCGGCGGCTCGGCGACGAATTTGCGTTCGCGCGGGTGCGCAGCCAGCGCTACGCCAACGCGAGCTGGTCGCCGTTCGAGCGGCTGACGCTGCAGGCAAGCCTCGGCCTGGCCACCTACGCCGACGGCCAGCGCCAGCGCAGCCAGGGCCTCAGCGGCTCGGTGCGGCTCGGCTACGGCGCCACCCTGCTGCTGGCGCTGACGCGCACGCGCACCAACGAGGAAGCCACCGACACCCAGGCCTTCGCCAACCTGGTGATCCCGTTCGGCCGCAGCAGCTTCGGCGTCAACGCCACGCACGACGATTTCGGCACCAGCTACGGCGTGTCCGCGCAGCGCTCGCTGCCCAGCGACACCGGCTACGGCTACGCGGTGGATGCCAGCCACGGCCCGGACGGCCTCGCCGGCCGCGCCGAACTCGACTACCAGAACGCCTACGCGCGCGTCGCCGCGATCGGCACGCGCTTCGCCGGACAGAGCGGCGGCGACCTGCTGGTGTCCGGCAGCCTGCTGGCGCTGGACGGGCGCGTGTTCGCCGGGCGTCCGCTGGAAGGCGGCTACGCGCTGGTCGAGGTGCCGGGCATGGAAGGCGTGGACGTCACCCGCGAGAACCAGTCGGTCGGCCGCACCGACGGGCGCGGCGACGTGCTGGTGCCGGGGCTGCTGCCCTACCAGGCCAACCGCATCGGCCTCGACCAGGCCGACGTGCCGGCGCAATACGCGGTCGGCGCCACCGCCGAGAGCGTCAGCGTGCCGCGCTTCGGCGGCACGGTGGTGCGCTTCGACGTGCATCCGCTGCAGGCCGTGCGCGGCCAGTTGATGCTGGACGGCGCCGGCGTGCGCTACGGCACGCTCGAACTCGATGCCGCCGGAGCGACGCTGCGCTCGCCGGTCGGCGCCGACGGCAGCTTCTACTTCGGCGATCTCGCGGCCGGCCGCTATGTCGCGCGGCTGCACCACGAAGGCAGCTACGCGCGTTGCGCGCTCGAGGTGCCCGCGTCGCAAGCGCCCATCCGCAACCTGGGGAGCGTGGCATGCACGCCGGCACCGTGAACCGCACCCGCCGGGTCGCGCTGCTCGCCGTGCTGGCGCTGGGCGCGCTGCTGGCCAGCCCGCTGGTACGCGCTGCGCGCTGCACCATCTCGACCAGCGGCCTGAGCTTCGGCGTCTACGATCCACTGACGGGCTCAGCCTCGACGGCCAACGGGTCGGTATCGCTGAATTGCCGCTACAGTGGCGCGGATTTTCTGTTCGGATTCACTGCCAACGTCACGCTCTCGCCGGGCCTTTCGGGCAGCTACCTAGCCCGCACGCTGCGTGCCGGCGCCGAGCAGCTGCGCTACAACCTGTACGTCGACCCCAGCCACACGAGCGTATTTGGCGACGGAAGCGGCGGCACGCAAGCCGTGAGCGAATGTTTTCCCGGCCTCTTCGACGGCTGCGTCGGCGGTGGCGGCAACTCTCCGGTGACGATCCCGGTCTACGGTCAAATGCCCGGCAGCCAGGACGTCGGCTCCGGCAGCTACGCCGACAATCTGGTCGTCACAGTGACTTTCTGAGCGAGGAGATCGCCATGAGCCGGCACAAGCTTCGTCGCCTTTCCTCGCCCATGGCGCGCTGCGCCGTGTTGACGGCCGTCGCGCTGTGCGGCATGTGCCTCGCCGCGCCGCTGCGCGCGGCCCAGTGCAGCATCCAGACCACCGGGCTCAGTTTCGGCACCTACGACCCGCTCGCCCCGGCCGCCGATGCAGCCAACGGCACGCTCGGGGTCACCTGCAACGCGAAAAAGAACAACGAGAAGCGGAACGGCTTCTCGGCGACCATCACCCTGAGCACCGGCAGCAGCGGCAGCTATGCGGCGCGCACCCTGCGCACCGCCACCGACACGCTGCGCTACAACCTCTACCTCGACGCCGCCTACACGACCGTGTTCGGCGACGACACCGGCGGGTCGCTCGCATCCACACTGTGCTACCGCGGCAGCCGCCGCGACCCCTGCGGCGGCAGCGGGCTGACCTCGGGTACGCCGCACAACGTCACCGTCTACGGGCAAATCCCGGCCGGCCAGGACGTCGCCCCGGGCGGTTTCATCGACAACCTGGTCGCCACCGTCATTTTCTGAAGCGGCAGCTCAGGCCGCCGGCTGCGGTCGGAAATCGGCGACCTGCGCCTCCATCGCCTTGCTCAGATCGACCAGCCGCTGCGCGTATTGCGCCAGCTTGTGGTCGTCGGCGTCGCGCGGCTCCCACTTCGGCACCGGCGTCGGCTTGCCGTCCGGCGCGTCCAGCGCCACGAACACGATCACGCAACTGGTGGCGAGGCGCTCGGCCTGCGTCTTCAGGTCGCGCGCCAGCACGTCCACCGCGAAGTGCATGCTGGAGGTGCCGGTGTGGATCAGCTTGCACTTCACCGTGACCAGGTCGCCGATCAGGATCGGCTCGACGAACTGGATGCCGCCGACCGCCACGGTCACGCAGTACGCGCCGCTCCAGCCGACCGCACCGGCGTAGCCGGCCTGGTCGATCCACTTCATCACCATGCCGCCATGGACCTTGCCGCCGAAGTTGACGTCGGTGGGCTGGGCGAGAAAACGGAACGCGACCTCGCGCTGGTGGCCGGGCATCGGTATCTCCTTGTCGAGCGGGAATCAGGCGCCGAGGAACGCGGCGAGCCTGGCGAACTGCATCCGCCAGAACGTCTTGGTCGCGACGACGGCCTCGGCGTCGGCCAGACGGTTGGTATCGACGACCACCTGGCACCTGGCCGGCCCCTTGTCGACGAAGCGGATGTCGATCAACGCCCCGTCCGGCAGGCGCGCGCGAATGTTCCTGCCGGGATTGAGCCTGGTGAATTCCAGCCCCGGCGCATCCAGCCAGCCCCGCCGCAACGTTTCGTCCGCCCACGCCGCAAACGCAGCGAAGCTGGGCGCCGCGAAGGTTCTCGATGCCGAGGCCTGGAACTCGCCGCTGCAGGTCTGGTGCATCGCGCGCAAGCCGCGCGCGCGCTCGTAGCCGACGCTCACCATCTGCGCCCACCAGCCGTCCAGCGACGGCACCTGCCGCAACACGGCGGCGCGGACCTCGCCGTGGGCCGGCCGCCGGTCGGCGAATGCCGCCTGTTCCAGCAGATGCAGCCACTCGCCCCAGCCGTGGCCGGTAGCCGCGCGCACGGCGGCATCGCCGCAGGGGAACTGCGCGGCCTCGTCGTCCAGATGGAAGGCCAGCCGGGCGGACTCGGCCGCGCGCTCGGCGCGGCGCGCGGGCCGACGCGGCCGCGACGCGGCGGACACGCGCGGTGCAGGCGCGGCCGGTGCGGCGACCGCGGTGCGGGAACGCACGCGTGCGGCAACGGGCCCGGCCGCCGGCGTCCGCCCCGCGATGCGCGCGGGCCGTTCTGCCGCACGGGCCGGCTTCTTCACGACGCGAGTCGTTCGCTTCGCCGCGCTGGCCGGCTTCTTCGCAGCGCGCGCAGGCCGCTGTGCGACGCGCGTCGCCCGCTTCGCGTTGCGTGCCGGCCCGCGCGTAGCGCCGGCCTTGCCTGCCGCGCCGGTTCGCACCGCCCGCCGCGCATGCCGGGATGTTCCGGTTGCCATCACCCGCCCCGCTGCTGCGTCGAGCGCAGTCTCCCGCCGCGCGCGAAGCCGGGTCAAGGCGCGTGCGCGGAAGAACGGGAAAGCCGAGGCGCCCCGCGGATGGCGGGAGAGGCCACCGCGGCGCGTCGCCGTGCCCAGGGCAGGAGCCCGCGTCCCGAACAGTCGAGGCCGGGCCGCTCCGTCGCGGCGCCCGGAGCGGGCGGCCCCGCCCTACACGTTGAAGCGGAAGTGCAGGACGTCGCCTTCCTGCACCAGGTAGTCCTTGCCTTCCAGGCGCAGGCGCCCGGCTTCCTTGGCGCCGGTTTCGCCCTTGTACTTGATGAAGTCGTCGAAGGCGACGGTCTCGGCGCGGATGAAGCCACGCTCGAAATCGGTGTGGATCACGGCGGCGGCCTGCGGCGCGGTCGCGCCCTTCCTCACCGTCCACGCGCGCACTTCCTTCTCGCCGGCGGTGAAGTAGGTCTGCAGGCCGAGCAGCCTGTACGCGGCGCGGATCACGCGGTTCAGGCCGGGCTCGTCCAGCCCCATGTCGCGCAGGAACACGTCGCGGTCGGCGTCGTCGAGCTGCGAAAGCTCCTCCTCGATCGCCGCGCACACCGGCACCACCTCGGCGCCCTCGGCGGCGGCGCGTGCGCGCACCTTGTCGAGGTGCGGGTTGTTCTCGAAGCCGTCCTCGCGCACGTTGGCGATGTACATCAGCGGCTTCAGCGTCAGCAGGAACAGGTCGCGCACCAGCGCCTTCTGCTCTTCGTCCAGGCCGGCGCTGCGCGCAGGCTTGCCCTCGTTGAGCGTGGCGGCGAGTTTCTGCAGCACGGGGCGCTTGGCCAGCGCCTCCTTGTCGTTGGCCTTGGCGGCGCGCTCGACGCGGTTCAGCGCCTTGTCCACCGACTCGAGGTCGGCCAGCGCCAGCTCGGTGTCGATCGTCTCGATGTCGGCGATCGGGTCGATCCTGCCGGCGACGTGCACGATGTCGGGATGCTCGAAGCAGCGCACCACGTGCGCGATCGCGTCGACCTCGCGGATGTGCGCGAGGAACTTGTTGCCGAGGCCTTCGCCCTTGGACGCGCCGGCGACGAGCCCGGCGATGTCGACGAACTCCACCACCGCCGGTAGCACCCGTTCGGGCTTGACGATCGCGGCCAGCGCGGCCAGCCGCGGGTCGGGCAGTTCGACGATGCCGACGTTCGGCTCGATGGTGCAGAACGGATAGTTCTCGGCGGCGATGCCGGCGCGGGTCAGAGCGTTGAAGAGTGTCGATTTGCCAACGTTGGGCAGGCCGACGATGCCGCATTGCAGAGCCATGGGAATCCTGTGTAAGTACGGGATTGAT
>JAJFUF010000032.1 GCA_021372495.1 Lysobacteraceae bacterium | reverse complement strand
GCGGGGTGTCCTTCTCTTTGGTGCCTTTCTCTTGGACAAGCAAGAGAAAGACACCCGCTCGCGGCAGCGAGCGGAACGAGGCGGGTCGCGACGCACGCACGAGCAGGCGCCTTGCGGCGCCGCCACCCTCACCCCGGCCCTCTCCCGCCGGAGGCGGGCGAGGGAGACAAGAGTCGAAGGCCGCTGCGATGCTCGCCTGCCGAGCCGCCCGCCGCAGGAACACTCGCGAGCAGTATCCGAGGCGGGGATTGCGAATCCCCGCGCCCCGAACGTCAGGCAACCTTCGGCTGCCGGGTCAGGATCGCCAGCAGGTCGGCGAGCTTGTCGCGCATCTCGCGGCGGTCGACGATCAGGTCGATGGCGCCGTGCTCGAGCAGGAATTCCGAGCGCTGGAAGCCGGCCGGCAGGGTTTCGCGCACGGTCTGCTCGATCACGCGCGGGCCGGCGAAGCCGATCAGCGCCTTCGGCTCGCCGATGTTGATGTCGCCGAGCATGCCGAGGCTGGCGGAGACGCCGCCGGTGGTCGGATGGGTCAACACGGAGACGTACGGCACGCCGGCGTCGCGCATGCGCGCCAGCGCGGCCGAGGTCTTGGCCATCTGCATCAGCGACAGCAGGCCTTCCTGCATGCGCGCGCCGCCGGTGGCGGCGAAGCACACCAGCGGCATGCGCTCTCGCAGCGCCAGTTCGGCGGCGCGGGTGAACTTCTCGCCGACCACCGAACCCATCGAGCCGCCCATGTAGCCGAACTCGAACGCGCACGCCGCCAGCGGCCGCTGCTTGAGCGTGCCGCGCATCGCGATCAGCGCGTCCTTTTCGCCGGTGTTCTTCTCGGCGGCGGCGATGCGGTCGCGGTATTTCTTGGAGTCCTTGAACCTGAGCGCGTCGACCGGCGCGAGGTCGGCCGCGATCTCGGCGCCGCTGCCTTCGTCGAGGAATGCCGCCAACCGCGCGCGCGCGCCGATGGCGTGGTGGTGGCCGCACTTCGGGCACACCATCAGGCTGCGCTCCAGCTCCGGCCGGTACAGCACGGTGCCGCAGCCGCCGCACTTCTCCCACACGCCTTCCGGCACCTTGCCCTTGCCGCCGTTGCTCTGCGTGCGGATGCGCGATGACACCAGTTTCTGCAGCCAGCTCACGTCGTTGACCTCTCCCGTCGGCCGCGGCGGCCCGGACGGCGCCGCGTCGGTATCGCGTTTGTCGCCGCCTTCACGCGGCATGCGCGGCGCGCGCATCGAGCGCACCCCGGATCGGCGCCAGGAACGCCTGCGCCCGCGCGCACGTCTCGGCGGCGTCCGCGCTGCCGGCCAGGCGCTGCACCAGCGCACTGCCGATCACCACCGCGTCCGCGAACGCGGCGATCGCCGCGGCGCTGGCCGCGTCGCGCACGCCGAAGCCGACCGCCACGGGCGCCTGTGCCCGCGCGCGGATCGCGCCCACCCGCGACTCGATCTCGGCCACGCTCAGCCTCGCCGCGCCGGTGATGCCGGCGAACGAGACATAGTACAGGAAACCCTCCGCGGCCCCGCACAGGCGCTCCAGCCGGGCCGCCGAAGTGGTCGGCGCGGCGAGCTGGATCCGGCACAGGCCGGCGGCGCGGATCGCCGCACCGGTGTCGGCCTCTTCCAGCGGGCAGTCCACCAGCAGCACGCCGTCCACGCCCGCCTGCGCCGCCTCCCGGGCGAAGCGTTCGTAGCCGTGGACCTCGATGGGATTGAGATAGCCCATCAGCACGACGGGCGTAGCCATATCCGTGGCGCGGAACGCGCGCACCCAAGCGAGGATCGCATCCAGACCCACGCCCTTCGCCAGCGCGCGCTCGCCGGCATGCTGGATCACCGGGCCGTCGGCCATCGGATCGGAGAACGGCACGCCCAGCTCGATCAGGTCGGCGCCGGCCGCGACCAGCGCGTGCAGCAGCGGCACCACGCCCTCGGGCGAGGGATCGCCGGCGGTGACGAACGGGATCAGCCCGGTGCGGCCGGCGGCCTTGAGTTCGGCGAAACGTTGGTCGATGCGGTTCATGACCGCGGGACTCGCGACTCGGGGCTCGGGACTCGGCAAAACGTCGCAACGCGAGGATTCTCGCTTTCTCGCAGCCAACGAATGTCGAAACGCCCGGCCTGGGCACAACCGACCATTGCTCGGGCTCTTTCCCGAGTCCCGAGTCCCGGGTCCCGAGTCCCGAACCCGCCCCTAACCAGTCCGGCCTTCACAAGGTGATCCCCTCGCGCTGCGCGATCGTATGCACATCCTTGTCGCCGCGCCCCGACAGGTTGCACAGCACGATGGCGTCTTTCGGGTATTCGCGCGCCAGCTTGATCGCCTGCGCGACGGCGTGGCTGGATTCCAGCGCGGCGAGGATGCCTTCGGTACGCGCCAGCCGGTGGAACGCCGCGAGCGCCTCGTCGTCGCTGACGCCGACGTACTCGGCGCGGCCGGTGTCCTTGAGGAAGGCGTGTTCGGGGCCGACGCCGGGATAGTCGAGGCCGGCCGAGATCGAGTGCGTCTCGCCGATCTGGCCGTTGTCGTCGCAGATCACGTAGGTGCGGTTGCCGTGCAGCACGCCGGGGCGGCCCGCGGCCAGCGATGCGGCGTGACGGCCCGTCGCCAGCCCCTCGCCAGCCGCTTCCGCGCCGACGATGCGCACGCGGCGATCGTTGAGGAAGGCGTGGAACAGTCCGATCGCGTTGGAGCCGCCGCCGACGCAGGCGGTGATCGCATCCGGCAGGCGGCCGTACTGCGCAAGCATCTGCGCGCGCGCCTCGCGGCCGACGATGGCGTTGAAATCGCGCACCATCATCGGGTACGGGTGCGGGCCGGCGACGGTGCCGATGATGTAGAAGGTGTCGGCGACATTGGTGACCCAGTCGCGCAGCGCCTCGTTCAGCGCGTCCTTCAGCGTCTTCGAGCCGGAGGTGACCGGCACCACTTCGGCGCCGAGCAGCTTCATGCGGTAGACGTTGATCGCCTGGCGCTCGATGTCGACCGCGCCCATGTACACCACGCACTTCAGCCCCAGGCGCGCGGCCACGGTGGCGCTGGCCACGCCGTGCTGGCCGGCGCCGGTCTCGGCGATGATGCGCGTCTTGCCCATGCGCCTGGCCACCAGCGCCTGGCCGACCGTGTTGTTGATCTTGTGCGCGCCGGTGTGGTTGAGGTCCTCGCGCTTGAGCAGGATCTGCGCGCCGCCGACCTCGGCGGACAGCCGCTCGGCGTGGTAGATCGGACTGGGCCGGCCGACGTAATGCGCGAGGTCGCGATCGAGCTCGGCGCGAAACTGCGGGTCGTCGCGCAGGCGCAGGTACGTTTCCGCCAGCGCCTCCAGCGGCGCCATCAGCGTTTCGGCGACGTACACGCCGCCGTACGGCCCGAAGCGGCCGCGCGCGTCCGGATAGGCGTGGAAATCCTCAGGTGGTGCGATCTTCGATGTCACGTCCGGCTCGCTCGACTTCTTCGATGAAGCGCCGCAGCTTCGCGGCATCCTTGACGCCCGGCGCGCTCTCCACGCCGCTGGACACGTCCACGCCCCATGGCCGCGCCGTGCGCACCGCGCCGCCGACGTTATCGGGCGTCAGTCCGCCGGCCAGCACCAGCGGCCGCGCGAAATCCCGCGGCGCGCGCGTCCAGTCGAACGCGCGTCCGCTGCCGCCGGCCTCGCCCGCCGCGTGCGCGTCGAGCAGGAAGCCGCAGGCGAGCGGGTGCGCCGCGGCGTAGGCTTCGACGTCGGTCACCGAGGCCATCGGCACGGCCTTCAGGTACGGCCGGCCGAAGATCCCGCAGAACGCCGCCGGCTCCGCGCCATGGAACTGCAGCAGGTCCGGCTTGACCGCGTTCAGCACCTGGGCCACCCAGGCCACGTCGTCGTCCATGAACAGCGCCACCACGGTCACGAACGGCGGCAGCGCCGCGCGGATCGCCGCCGCCTGGCGCGGCTCGACATGGCGCGGGCTGCGCCGCGCGAAGACCAGGCCGACCGCGTCGGCGCCAAGGTGCGCCGCCGCCAGCGCATCCTCGACGCGCGTGATTCCGCAGCATTTGACGCGTACGCGCACCTTGGCCTCAGCGGCTGACCTCGTCGGGAAGCCCCCATTGTGCCGGATATCGCGGTCCGATGAAGGTCAGCCCGGCCGCGGGCGCGGTCGGGCCGGCCACGCTGCGGTCGCGCCCCGCCAGCAGCTCCGCGATCCAGCGCGTCGGCCGCTCGCCGCGTCCGACCACCAGCAGCGAGCCGACGATGTTGCGCACCATGTGGTGCAGGAAGGCGTTGGCCTCGACCTCGACGATCACCTTGTCGCCCTCGCGCACGACGCCGATCTCGCGCAGATTGCGCATCGGCGAGCGCGCCTGGCAGGCGACCGTGCGGAACGCCGAAAAATCGCGCTCGCCCACCAGCGCCTGCGCCGCCGCGTGCATCGCCGCCGCGTCCAGCGGCAACCGCTCCCAGGCGACGTAGCGCGCCTCCAGCGCCGGCCGCGCCTGGCGGTTGAGGATCACGTAGCGATAGCGCCGCGCGCGCGCCGCGTAGCGGGCGTGGAAATCGTCGGCCACGGGACAGGCCCAGCGCACCGCGACCGCCGGCGGCAGCCGCGAGTTGGCGCCCAGCGCCCAGCCGCGCAGGCTGCGTTCGGCCGCGCTGTCGAAGTGCACCACCTGGCAGCGCGCGTGCACGCCGGCGTCGGTGCGGCCGGCGCAGGTCACCTCGACCGGATGCGCGGCCACGAACGACAGCGCCGCTTCCACCGCGGCCTGCACGCTGCGCCCGTGCGACAGCCGCTGCCAGCCGAAGAAATCGGTGCCGTCGTATTCGATGCCGAGGGCGATGCGCATGCGCGGGAGACGGGAGACAGGGGACGGGAAGGCTAATCGCGTCGGTGCGGGGGGACCAAGCGGGACACGGCGCAAAAAGCGCGGGCCGCGACCCGCAGGCCGCGGCCCGGATCGCGCGCGCGGCGGCTCAGCCGATCTCGCCGAGCAGCTTCTGCGCCTCGGATTTCTGCTTCGCGCTGCCTTCGGCCAGCACCTCCTCGAGCATCGCGCGGGCGCCGTCCGGATCGCCCATGTCGAGGTAGGCGCGCGCCAGGTCCAGCTTGGTGTCGACCGGATCGTCGCCGTACCCGGCGGACGGCGCCGCGGCCGCCGCGCCCTGCGGCGCCGGCGCCTGGCCGAGATCGCCAAGATCGAACGCAGGCAGCGCCTCCAACTCGCCGGGCGCCGCGTGCGACGGCTCGGCGGGCGGCGCGGCCGCGGGCAGTTCGTCGCCGAGATCGAGCGCCGGCAGTCCGAAGTCCGCCTCCTCGCCGCCGACCGGCGCCTGCGCCGCCGGCTCGGCCGGGGACGCGTGCGGCGTCAGGTCGAAATCGAAGCTGTACTCGCTGCTGCGCGCGGCCGCGGCCGCGGCCGGCGCCTCGTCCGCGTACTGGCCGAGATCGAAGCTTTCCAGCGCGCCACTCTCGTCATCGTGCGCGGACGCCGGCGCCTCGTCGGCATGCGGCGCGCCCGCCGGCGCGAACAGCGGGTGCTGCGGTGCGAGTTCCTCGCCCATCGCGTGCACTTCCTGCCATTCCGGCTGGCCGGGATCGGCGACGTGCGCGTGCATCGCCTCCGCGGCGGCCTCGAAGCGCTCGACGTCGCGGTGCGCGTAGTACAGGCTGGCCAGCTCCAGGTGCAGGCCGATGTCGTCCGGATGCTCTGCGAGCTGGGAGAGCAGGGAGTCCTCTTCCTCGCCGTAGGCGGTATCGACTGGCTGCTCGTCCGCCAGCGGCGAATCGCCGAACCGGCTGGAGATGCCGCTCGCGGCCGGCTCCGGCTTGGGACGACGCCGCAGGCGCAGCAGACCGAACAGGACCAGGCCCACCGCGACCACGCCGCCGGCCGGCAGCAGCAAGTCTTGCCGGTTCCACCACGGGATTTCCTCGCCGAGCGGCTCGGTGCGGGGCGCCGCCGCCGGCGGCAGCGGCTTGGTGGTGCTGACCGGCTTGGCCTGGGTCGGCACGGATTCGACAGGCTTCCGGGCAGCCGCACTGGCGGCGGCCGCAGGCGTGGCCCCGGCGACGCTGCTCGCGGACGCCGGCTTGGCGGCCGTGGACGCCGCGGCGGACGCGGTCGCAACCGTGGCGGCGGGCTTGGGTGCCGCGGCCACCGGCGCAGGTACCGGCTGCACCGGCCTGGGCGCCGCGGCCGGCGCTCCGGCCTGCTTCTGCACCTCGGCCAGCTTGCGCTGCAGCTCGGCGATTTCGGCGTCCTTGAGGCTCAGCAGGCGCTGGTTCTTGCTGTTGAGGTCCTCGCTTTCCTTCAGCCGAGCCTTCAGCTCGTCGGCTTCCTGCTGCTGCGCGGCCAGGGTTTCCTTGGCGCGCGCCAGACCCTGCCTGAGGCCGTTCACCGCCGCGGCCTCGGTGCCGCCGGCGACGCCGGCGCGGGTGTTCGCACTGGTGCCGCCTTCCTCCGGCGGCACCAGTCGCAGGCGGTCGCCCGCAGCCGGCTTCGCGACAGCGGGCGCCGGCCGGGAAGCCGCGGTACCGGCTTCGGCGGCGACCACGGTGGGCTTCTGCGCCGTGCTGCCGCGCCAATCCTCGAACTGGCGGTGGATCTCCGCCGCCGCGGCCTCGGCCGAACCCGCCTCGGCGATCTGGTCGCGACCGGGGATGCGCAGGATCGCGCCCCGCTTCATCGTGTTGACGTTGTCCTTGTAGAACGCGTCCGGGTTGGCCTTGAGCAGGGCCAGCATCATCTGGTTGACGTCGATGCCGCTGCCCGGCCGGTGCGTGTTGGCGATCTCCCAGAGGGTGTCGCCGGCCTTGACCTCGTAGCTGCCGCTGCCGGCCGCGCTCGGCGCACCCGCGCCCGGCGAGGCCGCGCCGACGGTGGACGGCGCAGCGGAGGCGGCGGCGCGTTCGGCTGCAGGTGCAGGTGCGGGCGCAGCTGCCGCGGGCGCCGCTTCGGGCGCAGGGCGGCTGGCCGCAGCGGCGCTGCGCGCAGGCGCGGCGACCACGCCGCGGCTCGGCGCGACGACCGGGTCGAGCAGCACGGTGTATTCGCGCAGCAGCCTGCCCTTGGCCCAGTTCACCTGGACCAGGAAGTCGAGGTAGGGATCGCGCACCGCGTCCTTGCTGGTGACGCGGATCACCGCGCGGCCCTGCGCGTCGGTGCCCACCGCGAAATCGATCGGCACGTTGAGGTTGCCGCGGCTCAGGCCGATGCGGCTGAAATCCTCGTCGGAAGCCAGCGCCACCTGCAGGCCTTCCGCTTCGGCCGGGCTGTCCACGATCACCGGGATCTCGGCGACCAGCGGCTGGTTCAGCGCGGACTTGACCTGGATTTGCCCGAGGCCGAGGGCCAGGGCCTGCGTGCTGCCGAGGGTCAGCGCGAACGCGACGGCCATCGGCAGCTTGTATGAACGCTTCATGGTTCTAGCCCCCCAAAGGCTTCTGCAACCGCCGCGCCGGCCACGAAACTCGACGCGACCTCACGACGGTGTCGCAACTTTAGTTTACGAAAAGGTTTTTACCAAGAGTTCGGCCACCTGAACAGCATTCAGGGCGGCCCCCTTGCGGATATTGTCGGCTACGACCCACAAATCGAGGCCGCGCGGGTGGGAGAGGTCGTCGCGGATGCGCCCCACGTAGACCGGATCCTTGCCCGCGGCGTGCGACACCGGCGTCGGATAGCCGCCCGGCCGACGCTCGTCGACCACGACCACGCCGGGAGCCTTCTCCAGCAGCGCGCGCGCCTGCCCGGCCGTGATCCTGTCGCGGGTCTCGATGTGCACGGCCTCGGCGTGGCCGTAGAACACCGGCACGCGCACCGCGGTCGGGTTCACGCCGATCGCCTCGTCCTCGAGGATCTTGCGCGTCTCCCACACCATCTTCATTTCCTCGCGCGTGTAGCCGTTGTCCTGGAAATCGTCGATCTGCGGGATCAGGTTGAAGGCGATCTGCGCCTGGAACTTCGACGGCTTCACGTCCTGGAAATTGAGCAGCGCCGCGGTCTGCCGGCCGAGTTCCTCCAGCCCGGAACGCCCCGCGCCGGACACCGACTGGTAGGTGGCGACGTTGATGCGCTCGATGCCGACGGCGCGGTGGATCGGCGCCAGCGCGACCAGCATCTGCATCGTCGAGCAGTTCGGATTGGCGATGATGCCGCGATGCACGTGGTGCGCGATCGCGTGCGGATTGACCTCGCTGACCACCAGCGGGATGTCGTCCTGGTAGCGGAACTCGGAGGTGTTGTCGATCACCACCGCGCCGGCCGCGGCGGCGCGCGGCGCGTGCTCGCGGCTGACCTTGCCGCCGGCGGAGAAGAATGCGATGTCGACGCCGGCGAAGTCGTACTCCGCCAGGTTGCGCACGGTGACGCGCTTGCTGCCGAACTCCACCTTCTCGCCGGCCGAGCGCGCGCTGGCCAGCGGCACCAGTTCGCCGACCGGAAACTTGCGCTCGGCCAGGATCGACAGCAGCGCTTCGCCCACGGCGCCGGTGGCGCCGACCATCGCTACCTTGTAGCTCGTCTTCTTCGTCATGGGAGAGTATTTGCCGAAAAGAGGTCCGGATGCGGATGCATGCCGATCGAGGCGGGCAGCGCGCCGGAAACCGTGTTTGTCGCCCAGTCCGCGCCCATCCTCATCCGCCCGTGTCGAAAATCCCGAGGCCCGCGCATGCCCACCGCTCAGGCGACGCGCGGCGCCACGGGCCCGACGTCGCCGCACTGCGCGCGGTGGCGCAGCGCCTGGTCCATCAGCACCAGCGCCACCATCGCCTCGGCGATCGGCGTGGCGCGGATGCCGACGCAGGGATCGTGGCGCCCTTTCGTCACCACCTCGGCCGGCTCGCCGGCGAGGTTCACGCTGCGCCCCGGCACGAGGATGCTGGAGGTCGGCTTCAGCGCGATCGAGGCGACCACCGGCTGGCCGCTCGAGATGCCGCCGAGGATGCCGCCGGCGTGGTTGGAGAGGAAGCCCTCGGGGGTGATCTCGTCGCGATGCGCGCTGCCTTTCTGCGCGACCGCGGCGAAGCCGGCGCCGATCTCGACGCCCTTGACCGCGTTGATCGACATCAGCGCCGCGGCCAGCTCCGCATCGAGCTTGCCGTACACCGGCTCGCCCCAGCCGGGCGGCACGCCGTCGGCGACCACGGTCACGCGCGCGCCGACCGAGTCGCCGGCCTTGCGCAGCGCGTCCATGTAGGTCTCCAGTTGCGGCACCATCGCCGCGTCCGGCCAGAAGAATGGGTTGCGCTCGACTGCGTCCCAATCGAACGCGCGCGGCAGCAGTTCACCAATCTGCGCGAGGTGGCCGCGCACGCGCACGCCATGACGCTCGGCCAGCCATTTCTTCGCGATCGCCGCCGCGGCCACGCGCATCGTCGTCTCGCGCGCGGAGCTGCGCCCGCCGCCGCGCGGATCGCGGATGCCGTACTTGTGCCAGTAGGTGTAGTCGGCGTGGCCGGGGCGGAAGGTGTCGGCCAGCGCCGCGTAGTCCTTCGGGCGCGCGTCGACGTTGCGGACCAGCAGCGCGATCGGCGTGCCGGTGGTGCGCCCCGCGTACACGCCGGAGAGGATCTCGATCGCGTCGGCCTCGTGGCGCTGCGAGGTGTAGCGCGAGCGGCCGGTGGCGCGACGCGCGAGATCGGCGGCGAAGTCGTCCGCCGCCAGCGCCAGGCCCGGCGGGCAGCCGTCGACCACGCAGCCGATCGCCGGCCCGTGGCTTTCGCCGAAGGTGGTGACGGTGAACAGCTTGCCGAAGGAGTTGCTGGACATGGATGTCTGCACGGCCGGGTAGCGCCGCAGCTTAACGCGACGGCCGGCCGGCCGGGTCAGCCGGCCGCATGCGCACGCCGCCACTCCCGCGCCAACAGGGCGAAAACCGCGTCGTCGACCCAGGCGCCGTGCAGCCACAGGCTTTCGCGGAAATGCGCTTCCTGGCGCATGCCCAGCGCGTGCAGCAGGGCGATGCAGGCGCGATTGCGCGGATCGACCGAGGCATGGACGCGGTGCCAGCCGAGCGTGCCGAAACCGTGCCCGAACAGCGCCGACAGCGCCTCGCCGGCATAACCGCGGCCCTGGCAGGCGGGGGCGACGCTGATGCCGAACTCGACCGAGCCTTCGGCGGAATCCGGCAGGCACACGCCCAGGTCGCCGATCAGCCGGCCGTCTTCGCGCAGGCGGATCGCGCGCTGGCACCAGCGGCCCGGCACCGCCGGCGACGCACCGTCCTGGGCACGGATGAACGCGCGCGCCTCGGCGACGTCGGCCGGCCGCCAGCCCTGGTAGCGCGCCACGTCCGCCTCGGCGCGGTAGCCGAACAGCGCCTCGGCGTCGTCCGCGCGCAGCGCGTCGATCAGCAGCCGCGGCGTGTGCAGTTCCAACCGGCGCCTGCCGCTCAGGCCGGGCGGCGGGCCGCCGCCGCCGCGCGGATCGCGCCCGCGTGCTCGACCAGGTCGCGGCGTTCCAGCGCGAACACGCCCATCGGCCCGACCTTGAACTCGATCCACACGAACGGCACCTGCGGCAGCAGCTCGACCAGGGCGCGCTCGCTCTCGCCCACCTCGACGATCAGCAGGCCGTCCTCGGTGAGATGCTCGGCCGCTTCGTCGAGGATGCGCAGCGCGATGTCCAGCCCGTCGTCGCCCGCGGTCAAGCCTAGCCGCGGCTCGTGGCCGTACTCGGGCGGCATCGCGGCGTATTCCTGCTCGGTGACGTACGGCGGGTTGGACACGATCAGGTCGTAGCGCTCGCCGGGAATGCCGGCGAACAGGTCGGAGCGCAGCGCGCGCACGCGCTCGCCGACGTGCTGGAAGGCGATGTTCTCGCGCGCCAGCGCCAGCGCCTCCTCGCTGAGGTCGACCAGGTCGACGCGCCAGTCGGGATTGCGCTCGGCCATGGCGATGCCGATGCAGCCGGAACCGGTGCACAGGTCCAGCGCGCGCTCGACGTGGCGGTCGTCCAGCCAGGGCGAGAAGTCGCTCTCGATCAGCTCGGCGATCGGCGAACGCGGCACCAGCGCGCGCGGATCGCTCTTGAACTTCAGCCCCGCGAACCAGGCCTCGCCGACCAGGTAGGCGACCGGCGTACGCTCGGCGATGCGGCGCTCGACCAGCGCCAGCACGCGCGCGCGCTCGTCCGCGGTCAGCCGGCCCTGGCCGTAGGCGGGCGGCAGGTCCGGCGGCAGGTGCAGGCTCGCCAGCACCAGGTGCGCCGCCTCGTCGATGGCGTTGTCGTGGCTGTGGCCGAAGGTCAGGCCGGCGGCGGCGAAGCGGCTGGCGGCGTAGCGGATGAAATCGACGATGCTGGCGAGTTCGGCGGTCACGGCTCGGCGCGCTGCGGCGAAGGGCCGCTCAGTATAACGGCGGGCACCGCTTATAATCGCCGGATGAACGCTCTCCATTCGCGCGGCCGCGCATCGCTCACCACCGTCATCGTCGTCGCCGCCTTCGCCGCCGCCTTCGGCCTGTGGCTGGGCGCGCGCCATTTCGCCGCGCCGACGCCGCCGGCGCTGACCGCGGCGGTGCTGTATCCCGCCCCGCGCGCGATCCCCGACTTCAGCCTCGCCCGCGCCGACGGCGGCACGCTCACCGCGGCCGACTGGAAGGGCCGCTACACCGTGGTGTTCTTCGGCTACACCAGTTGCCCCGACGTCTGTCCGACCACCCTGCAGGTGCTCAAGCAGGCGCGCGAGGAACTCAAGCGCAAGGGCCTCGCCGACAAGGTACGCATCGACTTCATCTCGGTGGACCCGCAGCGCGATACGCCGCAGCGGCTCGGCGACTACGTGCACTACTTCAGCCCCGACTTCGTCGCCGCCACCGGCAGCGACGCGGAGTTGACCAGGCTCTCGCGCGCACTGGGCCTGGTGTACGCACGCGAGCCGGACGGCCACGGCGGCTACACCGTGGACCACAGCGCCTCGGCGGTGATCATCGACCCGCAGGGCCGCGAGCTCGGCCTGTTCCGCCCACCGCTGGTGGCGGAAAGCATCGCCGGCGATCTCGAACGCCTGCTCGGCTGGAACGGCTGAGATGTCGGCCAGGCTGTGGTTGCAGTACGCGCTGCCGCATCGCGCGCTGTCCCGGCTCGTGCGCTGGGCGACGCGCTGGACGTGGCGACCGTGGAAGGACTTCCTGATCGGCGCCGTGGTGCGGCGCTTCGACGTCGCTATGGCCGAGGCCGCGGAGCCCTCGCCGCGCGCGTACCCGCACTTCAACGCCTTCTTCACCCGCGCGCTGAAACCGGGCGCGCGCCGCGCCGAGCCCGACCCGGCGGCCCTGCTCTGCCCCGCCGACGGCCGCATCAGCCAGGCCGGCCGCATCGAGGCCGGCCGCATCTTCCAGGCCAAGGGCCGGAGCTTCACCGCGACCGAACTGCTCGCCGACGCCGAGGCCGCCGCGCCCTTCCGTGACGGCCATTTCGTCACCGTGTACCTGTCGCCGCGCGACTACCACCGCGTGCACATGCCGCTGGCCGGCGAACTGCTGGAAACCGTGCACGTGCCCGGCCGCCTGTTCAGCGTGGCGCCGTTCGCGGTCGAAGGCGTGCCGCGGCTGTTCGCGCGCAACGAGCGCCTGGTCTGCCACTTCCGCGGCGAGCGCGGGCCGTTCGCGGTGGTGATGGTCGGCGCGCTGCTGGTCTCGGGCGTGGCCACCGTGTGGGGCGGCGCGGAGATCCCGCCCTACGCCTCGCGCATCGTGCGCAAGGACTGGCGCGGCAAGGGCGTGCGCCTCGAGCGCTTCGCCGAGATGGCGCGCTTCGAGATGGGCTCGACGGTGATCGTGCTGCTGCCCGCCGACGGCGGCACGCTGGCCCCTGGCCTCGCGCCGGAACGGCCGGTGCGCGTCGGCGAGCGTCTGGGCACGCTCTGACCGCCAGGCGGTGCCCCCCTTCCCGCTACGGCGGGTTTGCCCCAGAATGTGACGCGCTTCGTCAATTTGTGACGCGGCGCGCGCAGAAACGGGGGTTCCTGCCGGTATGCTCAAGTCGCCGTCCGGTGAGGGGCGGACTCCAATGTCCGTATCGGTCGTCCGAGGAAGGGTCATGCGCTTTCTTACACGCATCATCGCCATGAGCCGCGCCGTGCGGCTGGGCCGCCAGTTCCGCGACATCGAGCGCGGCATCGGCGAGTTGTCCGTGCCGGCGCGCAAGCAGCTCGCGCTGCTGGCCATGAAGGAATTCGCCTGCGCGGCGAAGAGCGAATTCCCGCACCTGTACGGCACGCCGCCGGACCAGCGCTACCTGCCGTGGGGCGCCGGCACCGACATCGGCTTCGAGCGCGCGCGCTCGGAGAACCTGCAGGTGCGCCTGCGCGGAGCGGCGATGTGGCTGGCGGTGGCTTACCACGAAACCAAGGACACGCCCTACGCCGACCTGCAGGCGCTGCACCGCCAGCTGCTGCGCGTGCTGCGTACGCTGAAGGAAAGCGCGGCCGGCAGCAGCGATGCCGCGATGGCCGAATGGGCCGCGCGCGAAGCGGCCGCCTGACCGCCCGCAGCCGTCGCCGCACCCCGACGAAACGCCCGCGGCCGGTCCCGGGCGTTTCGCGTTTCGACGGCCGGCGCAGTTGCGCGTGCGACGCGGCGTGCGCGCAGCGCACGCCACGGCGGCTACCCGAAACGCCCCCGATCGTCCCGGGGTTCGGCGCGCGCGGCTCAGTCGCGCGCGCATGACGGCAGCCGCAGCGACTGCCCCGGCCGCAGCGAATACAGCGGCGCGCGCAGGCGGTTCAGCTCCGCCACCGCGTGCAGGTTCGAGCAGCCGAGCTTGCGCACGATCGAACTGAGCGTGTCACCGCGGCGCACGACATACGTGCGCGGGCGCTCGGCTTCCGGCGGCGGGGCCGGCGCCACCGCGTTGTGCAGATCGGCCGCCAACGTCTGCCAGGGGCCGGCGCCGCAGGACTGCCGATAGGCGGCTTCCAGCACCTTCGGCACCTGCAGGCGCGTGCCGGCCGGCTGCTGCGCCTGCGGGTTCAACTGCGGATTGAGGTTGCGCAGCGTACGGAACCAGCCGTCGCGCATGCCACCGGCCTGACCGAGGCACACCGTCAGTTCGGCCAGCGACGCCGGCTGCGCCAGCTCGATCTGGCCGGGCGCGCCGTCGACCTGCGGGAATTCGAGGTTGTAGCGTTCCGGGTGCAGGAACAGCCAGGCCGCGGCCAGCACCATCGGCACGTACTCGCGGGTTTCCGGCGACAGCGTGAAGTAGATCTTCGGATCCCAGAAGCTGGCGTCGGGATTGGCCGCGGCCAGCCGGCGCATGCGGCCCTCGCCGCCGTTGTAGGCGGCCAGCACCAGTTCGAGGTTGTCGTTCAGCGCCTTCAACTGCTCGTCCAGGTAGGCCGCGTTGGCGCGCGCCGCCTTGGCCGGGTCGAAGCGCTGGTCGAAGCCGTCGACCGTGGACAGGCCGAAGCGCAGGCCGGTGGTGTACATGAACTGCAGCGGCCCGGCCGCGCCCGAGCGCGACATCGCGTGCACCTTGCCGCCGGACTCCTTGGCGAGGATGCCGAACAGCAGCGCCTCCGGCAGGTCCGCCTGGCGGTATTCCGGCCACATCCGGTAACGCAGGTACTGGTAGTTGACCCAGGCGTCCATCAGGTTCGGACGCATCTGCGTCAGCCATTCCTCCAGCGCGGCCTTGACCGGCCCGTTCATCGCGATCAGGTCGGACAGCTTGTGACCGCGCAGCAGGGTCACCGTGCGCTGCGCCTGCGGCACCGCCTGCAGCACCGGCGACTGCTCTCCGGAGGTACTCTCGTCGGCCTGGGCATCCGGCAAGGTCTGCTCGACCGGCTCTCCGGCCAGCTCGCCGCCGTCCTGCAGCCGCAGCAGGCGATCGAAGGTGGAGAAGAAACGCTGCGCATCGCATCCGGCCGTGGTGCCGCACTGCGCGGCGGCACGCAGCAGTTCGTCGAGCGCCTTGTGCATGGTTGCATCGGCGCCGGCGTTGCCGCCGCGCTGCAGGCGCAGCGCGTCCTCGTAGGTGCGGCTGCCCTCGTCGAGCTTGGCGTACAGCGCGTCCACCGCCTTGTCGTCCACCTTGCCGGGCGCGCCGTCGTGTCTGGCCGGGGCCGCCGTGCAACCGGCAAGCGCGGTGACGAGGGCGACGGCGAGTGCGGGAAGAAGGCGGCGGCTTGCGGGCATGCGACGGTTTCCGGACGTGCAAAAAGCGACAAAGTAACCATCGCACCGCGTTCGCTCAAGCGTCCGTGACGCGGCATACAATCCAGCCTGCCTGCAGGGAGGGCGTCCGGTGAGCGAAATCCTGATCGGCAAGAACGACAGCGCCGCGGTCGTGCTGGAAGCGCGCTACGGCAATCGCCACGGCATGATCGCGGGCGCCACCGGCACCGGCAAATCGGTGTCGCTGATGGTGCTGGCCGAAGGCTTCTCGAAGCTCGGCGTGCCGGTGTTCCTGGCCGACGTGAAGGGCGACCTGGCCGGCCTGTCGCAGGCCGCCGGCGCGCCCGGCGACAAGCTGAAGGCGCGCATCGACCGGCTCGGCCTGGCCGGCTGGGCGCCGGCTGCCGATCCGGTGGTGTTCTGGGACATCTACGGCAAGCTCGGCCACCCCGTGCGCACCACCGTCTCGGAGATGGGCCCGACCCTGCTGGCGCGGGTGATGGAACTGAACGAAATCCAGGAGGGCGTGCTGGAGGTCCTGTTCAAGGCGGCCGACGACAACGGCTGGCTGCTGCTCGACCTCGCCGACCTGCGCGCGCTGCTGCAGTTCGCCGCCGAGCACGCGAAGGAAATCTCCGAGCGCTACGGCCTGGTCAGCACGCAGTCGGTGGCGGCGATCCAGCGCGCCGTGCTGAAGCTGGAGCAGGCCGGCGCCGAACAGTTCTTCGGCGAGCCCGCGCTCGACCTCGCCGACTTCATGCGCCAGGACATGTCCGGCCGCGGCGTGATCAACGTGCTCGCCGCCGACCAGTTGATCCTGAAGCCGCGCCTGTACTCGAGCTTCCTGCTGTGGCTGCTGTCCGAACTGTTCGAGCGCCTGCCCGAGGTCGGCGACCTCGAGCAGCCGAAGCTGGTGTTCTTCTTCGACGAGGCGCACCTGCTGTTCGACGACTGCCCGCCGGCGCTGCGCCAGCGCGTCGAGCAGGTGGTGCGCCTGATCCGCTCCAAGGGCGTCGGCGTGTACTTCTGCTCGCAGAACCCCGACGACGTGCCGGACGAGATCCTCGGCCAGCTCGGCAACCGCATCCAGCACGCGCTGCGCGCATTCACGCCACGCGACCAGAAGGCGGTGAAGGCGGCGGCGGAAACCTTCGCGGCCAATCCGTCGCTGGACGTGGCCACCGCGATCACCCAGCTCGGCGTCGGCGAGGCGCTCGCCTCCACCCTGCACGACGGCGGCGTGCCGACGCCGGTGGAGCAGGTGCTGGTGACCGCGCCGACCTCACGCATCGGCGCGATCACCGAAGCGGAGCGCCAGACCGTGCGCCAGCGCTCGCCGGTCGGCGGCAAGTACGACACGCCGATGAACCGCGACTCGGCGGCGGAGATG
>JAJFUF010000020.1 GCA_021372495.1 Lysobacteraceae bacterium | reverse complement strand
CGCGTACACCGTCGGCGCCGACGGCATGACCATGCGCACGGTCGGCGTCAGCCAGCGCCTGCCGTCGCGGGCGGCGCGCGCGGCCGAGCGCGCGCTGGCGCAGGCGGGCGTCGCCGCCGCCGACGCCGAGCGCGTCGCCGCCGGCCAGGACGTGCGCCGCGCGGCGGCGACCGCGTGGGTCGCGCGCTGGGCGGTCGAGCGCAGGCGCGCACTGCTGGCCGAGCTGCGCGAGGAAGCGCAGACGGCGGTGCGCGCCAGCCGCGCGCGCCTCGCCGGCGGCACCGGCAGCGCGGCCGATGCGCTGGCGGCGCGCGCCGGACTCGCCGCGCTGGACAACCGCATCGACGCCGCCGACGCCGACATCGCCGCCGCGCATGCGGAGCCGGCGCGCTGGCTCGGCGCCGACGCCGGGCGGCCGCTGGCGGACGCGCCCGGCTTCGATGCCTTGCCGGCGCCGCCGGCGCAATTGCTGGCGCAGCTCGATCGCCAGGCGCCGCTGCTGCCGTGGTCCGCGCGCGAACGCGAGGCGGACGCCGCGCTGGCGGTCGCGCGCGCGGGCAAGCACCCCGATTGGCGCGTGGGCGCCAGCTACGGATCGGACGGTCAAGGTGCCGGGCCTGACCAACCTGTTCGTGCCGCCGATCCGCAATCGCGTCGACATGCTCGCCACCGGCATCAAGAGCCCGATAGGCATCAAGGTGCTCGGCCCCGACGCGACGACCCTGCAGGACGTCGCCGACCGCATCGAGGCGGCGGCGCGCGGCGTGCCGGGCGTGCGCTCCGCCGTCGCCGAGCGCAGCGCCAGCGGCCGCTATGTCGACATCGACGTCCGTCGCGACGCCGCGGCGCGCTACGGCCTCAGCCAGCGGCAGGTGCAGGCGCTGATCGCCACCGTGGTCGGCGGCGAGCCGATCGGGCAGACCGTCGAGGGCCGCGAGCGCTATCCGATCGTGCTGCGCTATCCGCGCGCCGAGCGCGACTCGCTCGCCGCCTTGCGGCAACTGCCGATCGTCGCCGCCGGTGGTGCGCAGCTGACGCTGGGCCAGATCGCCGACCTGCGGCTGCAGGCCGGGCCCTCGATGCTGAAGAGCGAGGACGGCCGCCTGGCGACCTACGTCTACGTCGATAGCGCCGGGCGCGACCTCGGCTCCGTGGTCGCGGACCTGAAGCGCGCCGTGGCCGAAAAGGTGCGGCTGCCGCCCGGCGTGGCCGTCGGCTGGTCCGGCCAGTTCGAGTACCTGGCGCGCGCCAGCGCGCGGCTGGCGCTGATCGTGCCGGTCGTGCTGGCGATCATCTTCGCGCTGATCTACGCGGTGTTCCGCCGCGCCGGCGAGGCGGCGCTGATCATGCTCAGCGTGCCGCTGGCGCTGGTCGGCGGGCTGTGGCTGGTCTGGCTGCTCGGCCACGCCGTGTCGGTGGCGACCATGATCGGCTTCATCGCGCTGGCCGGCGTCGCCGCCGAGTTCGGCGTGGTGATGCTGCTGTACCTGCGCCACGCCTGGGACCGCGCGCGCGCGCTCGATCCCTCGGCGGACGCCGACGCACTCGACGCGGCGATCCGCGAGGGCGCCGCGCAGCGTGTGCGGCCGAAGGCGATGACCGTGGCGGTGGTGCTGGCCGGCCTGCTGCCGATCCTGCTCGGCCACGGCGCCGGCGCCGAGGTGATGCAGCGCATCGCCGCACCGATGGTCGGCGGCATGCTGACCGCGCCGCTGCTGTCGATGCTGGTGATGCCGGCAGCGTTCAAGCTGCTGGAGCGCCGCCGCCTGCGCCGCGCCGCGCGGGCTTGACTCTGGACCATACTCGAGGGTTTAAGCTGCCGCCCATGAACACGCCCAACGCCCCGCACCTGACCATCGGCGCCGTCGCCCAACGCGCCGGCGTCGCCATCGACACCATCCGCTACTACGAGCGCGAGGGGCTGCTGCCGGCGCCGCGCCGGCGCGCCTCCGGCTACCGCGACTACGACGCGGCCGCGGTCGAGCGCCTGCGCTTCATCCGCCGCGCCAAGGAGCTCGGCTTCAGCCTGGACGGGATCCGCGAGTTGCTGGCGCTGTCGGCCGACCGCGAGCGCGGCGTGCGCGGCGTCAAGCAACGCGCCGAGGCGCGCCTCGGCGAGGTCGAGCGGCGCATCCGCGAATTGCAGCGCGTGCACCGCGGGCTGAAGCTGCTGATCGGCGCCTGCCCCGGCCACGGCGCGCTGGAGCGCTGCCCGATCCTGCGCGCGCTGGGCGAGGAGGAACACGCATGAACGCACACGAGCCGCACGCACACGCCGGTCACGGACACGCCCATGGTCACGACGGTTCGGCGGCGGTGGGCGAGCATCGCGTCAGCGACCCCGTCTGCGGCATGCGCGTCGATCCGCACACGGCGAAGCACCGCGCCGAGCACGCCGGGCGGGCCTATTACTTCTGCGCGGCGCGCTGCCGCGAGAAGTTCGTCGCCGACCCTGCGCGCTACCTCGGCGCCGATGCGGACGAACCCGCGGCGCCGGTGCCGGCCGGCACGCTCTACACCTGTCCGATGCATCCCGAGGTGCAGCAGATCGGCCCCGGCCATTGCCCGAAGTGCGGCATGGCGCTGGAGCCGATGCTGCCGACCGCGGAGGAAGACGACAGCGACCTGCGCACGCTGGCGCGGCGCCTGTGGATCTGCGCGGTGCTGACCCTGCCGGTATTGGCCGTGGCGATGGGGCCGCACCTGTTCGGCCTGCACCTGCCGGCGCCGTGGGACCGCCTCGCCGCGTGGACCGAGGCGGCGCTGGCGAGCGTGGTCGTGCTGTGGGGCGGCGCGACGTTCTTCGCGCGAGGCTGGAGGTCGCTGAAGCCGTGGTCGCCCAACATGTACACGCTGATCGCGCTCGGCACCGGCGTGGCCTGGCTGTACAGCGCGGTCGCGTTCGCCGCGCCGGGCGTGTTTCCGCCGGCGTTCCGCGACGCCCACGGCGCGGTCGCGGTGTACTTCGAGGCGGCCGCGGTGATCGTCACCCTGGTGCTGCTGGGCGATTTCCTCGAGCTACGCGCTCGCCGCCGCACCGGCGCGGCGTTGAAGGCATTGCTGGGGCTGGCGCCGAAGACCGCGCGCCGCATCGACGCGGACGGCAGCGAGCGCGACGTGCCGCTGGCCGAGGTGCGCGTCGGCGACGTGCTGCGGGTGCGCCCCGGCGAGAAGGTGCCGACCGACGGCGTGGTGCTGGAAGGCTCAAGCCACGTCGACGAATCGATGCTGACCGGCGAACCGATGCCGGTGGACAAGGCGGCCGGCGACAAGCTGGCCGGCGGCACCGTCAACCAGGACGGCGCGCTGAGCATGCGCGCGGAGAAGGTCGGCGGCGAGACGTTGCTGGCGCAGATCGTCGCGCTGGTGGCGCAGGCGCAGCGCTCGAAGGCGCCGCTGCAGCGCGTCGCCGACCGCGTCGCCGCCTGGTTCGTGCCGGCGGTGGTGGCGGTGGCGGCGCTGGCCTTCGTCGCCTGGGCGGCGCTCGGGCCCGATCCGAAGCTGGCGCACGCGCTGATCGCCGCGGTGTCGGTGCTGATCATCGCCTGTCCGTGCGCGCTCGGTCTCGCCACGCCGATCTCGATCATGGTCGCCAGCGGCCGCGGTGCGCAGGCCGGCGTGCTGTTCCGCGACGCCGCCGCGATCGAGGCGCTGCGCGAGGTCGATACGCTGGTGGTGGACAAGACCGGCACGCTCACCGAAGGCCGGCCGGCCTTGCGCGCGGTGCATGCGCTCGCCGGCTTCGAGGAAGCGCGCGCGCTGGCGCTGGCCGCCGCGCTGGAACAGCCCAGCGAGCATCCGCTGGCGCGCGCGATCGTCGCCGGTGCCGCCGAGCGCGGCGTCGCCATTCCCAAGGCCGGGGACTTCGTCGCGCTGCCCGGCCGCGGCGTGCGCGGCCGCGTCGACGGCCGCGCGGTCGCGCTGGGCAACGCGCGGCTGATGGACGAGCTGCACATCGGCTTCGACGCCGCCGCGCGCGAGCGCGCCGAGGCGCTGCGCGGCGAGGGCGCGACGGTGATGTTCCTCACCGTCGACGGTGCGCCCGCCGCGCTGCTCGCCGTCGCCGACCGCATCAAGCCGAGCACGCCGGAGGCGATCCGCCGCCTGCACGAGGCCGGCCTGCGCATCGTCATGCTGACCGGCGACAACGCCACCACCGCGCAGGCGGTGGCGCGCGAACTCGGCATCGACGCGGTACGCGCCGACGTCTCGCCGGCCGACAAGGTGGCGGTGGTCGAGACGCTGAAACGCGAGGGCCACCGCGTGGCGATGGCCGGCGACGGCGTCAACGACGCGCCGGCGCTGGCCGCCGCCGACGTCGGCATCGCCATGGGCAGCGGCACCGACGTCGCCATGGAGAGCGCGCAGGTGACGCTGGTGAAGGGCGAGCTGACCGCGATCCTGCGCGCCCGCGCGCTGTCGCGAGCCACCGTGCGCAACATCCGCCAGAACCTGTTCTTCGCCTTCGTCTACAACGCGGTCGGCGTGCCGCTGGCGGCGGGCGTGCTGTATCCGCCGTTCGGCCTGCTGCTGTCGCCGATGATCGCCGCGGCGGCGATGAGCCTGTCGTCGGTGTCGGTGGTGTCGAACGCGTTGCGCCTGCGCCGCGCGGCGCCGTGAAAGCGGGCGTGCGGCGCTGCGCCCAGCGCATCCTGCGGTGCCGGAGGTCGGTGCATGAAACTTGAACTCGCGCTCGCGCAATGGCCGATCGGCGCGCCGGCGTCGTTCGGGCACTTCGCCGCGCGCGTCGAGCGCGAGGTCGGTGCCGTCGCGGCGCAGGGCGCGCAGATCGTCGTGCTGCCGGAGTACCTCGCGCTGGAGCCGGCCCACGCGTTCGGCCCCGGGGTGCGCGGCGATCTCGCCGCATCGCTGGCCGCGCTCGACGGCCTGCACGATGCGTGGCGGGCGCTGTTCTCCGGCCTGGCCGCGCGCCATCGCATCCACTTGCTCGCCGGCACGTTCTTCAAACGCACCGATGCCGACCGCTACCGCAACCGCGCCTACCTGTTCGGGCCGGACGGCGCGGCGGCGTGGCAGGACAAGCTGACGTTGACCGGCTTCGAGAAGCAGACCGGCATGATCGAGCCCGGCGACGCGCTGCGCGTGTTCGACACGCGCTTCGGCCGCATCGGCATCGCGGTCTGCTACGACAGCGAATTCCCGCACTACGCGCGTGCGCAGGCCGAGGCCGGCATGCGCCTGCTGCTGGTGCCGAGCAGTACCGACACCGCCGCCGGCGCGACGCGCGTGCGCGTCGGCTGCATGGCGCGCGCGCTGGAGAACCAGGTCTACGTGGCGAAGGCGGTGACCGCCGGCGCCGCGCCGTGGAGCCCCGTGCTCGGCGCCAGCGTCGGCCGTGCCGCGATCTACGCGCCCGCCGAGCGCGGCCTGCCCGACGACGGCATCGTCGCCCAAGCCGAGCCGGGCGCGGCCTGGCTGATCGCGCCGGTCGATTTCGACGCGCTCGACGCCGCGCGCGCCCGCGGCCAGGTCGCCGGCGCGGCCGACTGGGACGCGCAGGAGCGTCCCGGCGTGCTGCGCGCGGCGGTGACGCGCCTCTAGGAACGCTGCTTTCCGCCCGCGGCCTGCGGCGGCCGGCGTCGTGCGCCGGATTCGTGCCTTCCGGCACTGCCGGCATCCGCCGCCGACGCCGCACGATGCCGCGCGCGGCGACCGCGCCGCATCGTAGTCACGGGAGCGGGCATGAAGACGTTCTTCTGCAAGCTGCTGCCGCCGCGGCCGAGCTTTCCTGCGGACATCACGCCGGACGAGATGCTGCTGATGCAGCAGCACGCGCAGTACTGGCGCGGCTGGATGGAGCGCGGCTGCGTGGTCGCCTTCGGACCGGTGGCCGACCCGCGCGGCAGCTACGGCATCGGCATCCTCGAAGTGGAGGACGACGCCGAGTTGCAGCGTTTCACCGCCAACGACCCCGTCACCCTCGCCGACCGCGGCTTCGCCTACGAAGTGCAGCCGATGCCGCGCGGCGCCATGCATCGGCCGTTCGCACAAGCCTGACGCCAGCGGCATAGGGTAGGCCTTAGGCCGCCATTTTCCATTCGGCCACGCTTACTGTGGGCCGAGGCCCGTTCCACGCTTGCTATGGCAACATGGATGAATGTGTAGAATACACAGCATGGACGGCAAGGAAGTTGTCAGGCGATTGGAAAGGGAGGGCTGGGTCGCTGCAGGCGGAAAGGGCGACCACCGCAAGTTCAAACATCCCGACAAGTCCCGTCACGTGGTCGTGCCTCATCCCCGCAAGGATCTGCCGATAGGCACGCTGCGCGCGATCTTTCGGCGGGCAGGTTGGGAGTGGAGGTAATCATGTTGTATCCGGTCTACGTTCATCCCGGCGATGCCAGTCATGCGCATGGCGTCATCGTGCCCGATTTCGCGGGTTGCTTTTCGGCCGCGGATTCGTGGGACGATCTGCCGTCCAAGGTGCAGGAGGCCGTCGAGGTCTACTGCGAAGGCGAGGATGTGGAGATTCCGCAGCCGACCCCTCTCGATGACCTGGTGCATTCGCCGGAGTACTCGGATGGGGTGTGGATGCTGGTCGACATCGACGTCTCGCGCCTCGACACGCGGGCGCGGCGGGTGGACATCACGCTGCCGGGTCGTCTGCTGCGAAAGATCGATGCCTTCGCGGCGCTCCAAGGAGAGTCGCGTTCCGGTTTCCTCGCCCGCGCCGCGGTGATGGCGATGCAGTCGGCGGGCGCGCCTGCAGGGCGACGCACGGTCGTCCGCAGGGCCAAAGCAACCTCGAAAGTGGGGAAGGCCGTGAAGGTGAAGGCGGCTTCTTCGGTATCTTCGCGCGCGCCAAAGAAAGCCCGCCGTGCGCCGTCGACGCGCGCCTTGAAGCAACGCAAGCGAGCACGTCGCAGAACTAGTTAGGATCACGGACGTCGCGATCGCCAGCGCTTGGACGAGCGTGTTCCGGAGCGGCACGTCGAGCGGTTCAAGGCGTGAGGGGCAGGGATGACGGGGTCGTTGACTTGGACATCCGCACGCGCCGCGGCATGGCTGCTGGCGGGCGCCGCCGTGCTGGGCGGCTGCCGGCACGCGGACGTGCGCGTCGATCCGCCCAACCGCGGCGACGTGTCCTACCGCGCGCTGGTCGACCCCGCGCAGAGCCGCTACGTGCTCGAGCCACAGCAGAGTTTCAGCAAACCCGAACCGGTCGACCATCCCGCGCCACCCTATCCGGCGGAACTGCTGCCGCTGCGTCTGCCGCCACAGGCGTTCGCGGCCAAGGTGATCGTCGGCGCCGACGGCCGCGTCGCCGACGTGCGCATGCTCGTCGCGCCCGGCGCATCCGCGCCGCCGCATGCCGACGCATTCGCCACCGCGATCCGCCGAACCGTGATGGCCTGGACCTACACGCCGCTGCGCATCGTCACCTGGGTCGACAGCGACCACGGCGCCAAGGTGCAGCGCGTCGAGACCCTGCCGTTCAGCCTGGACTATGCGTTCACCTTCGCGGTGCAGAACGGCCAGCCGGTGGTGACGAACGCCGCCAAGTGAGGCGCCGCCGCGGAAGGACCCCCGCAAGCTGGCGTTCGCATGATCGCCGTGCGCGCCTGGCCCCGGGACGCTGCGACGTGCTCGCGAAGCCATGCCCGACCTGTCCCTCCACTGGTCCCATGCCGCCGCCTGGATCGGCCAGCACGCGATCGCGCCGGTGCTGGCCGTGCTGCACCTGACCGGACTGACCGACGATCCGGCCGACATCGCCGCGTCGCTGATGATCGCGACGCTGCAGCTGTGCATCATCGGCTTCCTGTTCCGCCCGCTGGAGCGCTGGCTACCGGTCGAGCGCTGGGAGGACCGCCGCTACGCGCGCATCGACTTCCACTACACGTGGCTGATGCTGGTCGGCGTGTTCCCGCTGTTCTCGTTCCTGATCCTGACGCCGTTCGCCAACTGGCTGGCCGGCGGCGCCAGCGCGGGCGGCGGCGGTGCCGGCGGCTTCGACCTGCAGCATCTGTTTCCCTGGCTGGGCCGACACCGCTGGGCGCTGTTCATCGGCTACTACCTCGCCTACGACTGCACCTACTACTGGATGCACCGCGTGCAGCACTGGATCCCGTGGTGGTGGGCGATGCACAGCATGCACCACAGCCAGCGCCAGCTGAGCTGCTGGGCCAACGATCGCAGCAACTACCTGGACGGCGCGCTGCAATCGTTCGTGCTGGCGGCGGTGGGCGTGGCGTTCGGCGTGTCCGCCGACGCGTTCGCCTGGCTGATGCTGCTCGGCGAGCTGGTGCAGAACTTCTCGCACGCCAACGTGCGCATCGGCTTCGGCCCGGTGCTGGAGAAGATCTCCGTCGACCCGAAGTTCCACCGCCTGCACCACATGCGCGTCGATCCGGCGCGGCCGCGCCTGCATGTCTGCAACTACGGCCAGGTGTTCGCGCTCTGGGACGTGCTGTTCGGCACCGCGCTGTACGGCGAGCCGCCGCGGCCGACCGGCGTGGCCGACCCGATGGTCGACCGCGACAACGAACTCGGCCTGGTCGCGCTGCAGATCGAGGGCCTGAAGCGCTTCTGGGGCGCGGTGCGCAGGCTGGATGGTTGGCGGCCGGGCGAGGTCGCCTTCAGCGAGCGCTACGAGCCGATCCGCATCGAGCATGTCGATCTGCGCGCGCTGGCGTCGCGGACCGCGCCGTTCGACGCTGGCGCCGCGCTGGCCGAATAGCGGCGTCCGGCCGTTGCGGTCCCGTCGCGGTTGACGCCCCTGCAAACCGGGGCCGATGATCGGTCGCGGCGGCCGCCGCGAACGCCGGCGGTCCGCCATGCACGATGGCGCTCGTTTCGGGAGGCAGCCATGAAGCAGGCGCTCGCCAGCGACGTGATCGACGCGTTGAGCGTGGAGATCGCCGTGCTCGACCTGCGCGGCACCATCGTCGCGGTCAACGAACCGTGGAAGCGCTTCGCGTGCGCCCACGGCGGCGACGCCGATACGTTCTACGTCGGCGCCAACTACCTCGAGGTCTGCGAAGCCGCAGCGAGGCGCGGCGACGACGGCTACGCGCAGGCCATGCTGGACGGCTTGCGCGGCATCCTGCACGAAGCGCGCGATGGCCACACCATCGAGTACCCGCTGCCGTCGCCCGACGGTCCGCGCTGGTTCGTCGCCCACGTCACCCGCTTGATGCACGAGGGGGCTCCCTATCTCGCCGTCGTGCACGAGGACATCACCGCGCGCAAGCTGGTCGAGCAGCAGCTGCAGGAGGCCGAGGCGCTGCGGCGCAAGGTGCTGGAAGCGCTGCCGGTCGGCGTGTGGATCATGGATGCGCAGGGGCAGATCATCCACGGCAACTCCGCCGGCCAGCGCATCTGGGGCGGCGCGCTGTATGTCGGCCCCGAGCGCTACGGCGAATACAAGGGCTGGTGGCTGGGCACCGGACGGCGCATCGCCGCGGACGAGTGGGCGGCTGCGCGCGCAATCCGCAAGGGCGAGACCTCGATCGACGAGGAGGTCCGCATCGAGTGCTTCGACGGCAGCAGCAAGATCATCCTCAATTCCGGACTGCCGCTGCGCGACGCGGCCGGCGCCATCACCGGCGCGATCATCGTCAACCAGGACATCACCGCGCGCAAGGCGGCGGAGGAGAAGCTGCGCCAGGCCAACGCCGCCATCGACGCGATGAACCGCGAGCTGCAGCAGGTGCTGGCACGCGAGCAGACCAAGGCGCGTACGGACGAACTGACCGGTCTCGACAACCGGCGCTACTTCTTCGAACTGGCCGAGCAGATGTTTGCCGTGTCGCAGCGCTACCGCACGCCGCTCTCGGTGCTGCTGTTCGACATCGACGAGTTCAAGCACTGCAACGACGCCTACGGTCACCAGGCCGGCGACGCGGTGCTGCGACAAGTCGCGGGAATCGCGCGCGGCTACACGCGCGAAGCCGACATCATTGCCCGCTACGGCGGCGAGGAATTCATCGTGATGCTGCCGAACACGGCCGCGGACGGCGCCTGTTCCGTGGCCGAGGCCATGCGCCATGGCGTCGCCGCAGCGGTGCAGCGCATCGATGGTCGCGAGCTGCGCGTGACGATCAGCAGTGGAGTGGCCGAAATCCTGCCCGGTGACGACACGCTGGACCGGCTGGTGCGGCGCGCCGACCAGGCGCTGTACGCCGCCAAGCGCGCCGGGCGCAACTGCGTGCGGATTTACACCGCGGGTTGAGTTCAGGCGAGCAGCGTCGCCCCCGCGCGAGTCACAGCGACAGACTGCCCAGGCCGACTGGGACGCGCAGGAGCGCCCGCGCGTACTGCGCGCCGCGGCCGCCAGGCTCTAGCCGCCGCGGGAGGGACGGGCGCGGCCAAACGGTCGCCCCGCCCGACACGCCTCGATCCGGCGCCGACTCGCGCCATGCGAAGGCCGCGCGGTGCGGGACTCAAGTCGGGCCTGCGACTGCCGACTCAGACGATACGGGACGCTGTGCCGGCATGGAGCGCCGGTAATTTTTTTGCGCGAATCAACCACCGAGTACATCGATATGGCACGTACAGACAAATTTCGTGAGCAGCACGTGGAAATCCTGCGCCTCGCCTCGGAGCTGCGGGCGACCCTGGTCGAGTCGAAGCTCGCCGCGGACGGCGCGGCGTCGAGGTCGCTGCTGTCCAAGCTGCTGGGCAAGCTGACGCTGCACCTGGCCGCCGAGGACCGCCACCTGTATCCCGAGCTGCAGCGCTCGGCGGATGCCGCGGTGGCGACGCTGTCGAAGCGCTTTGCCACGGAGATGGGCGGCATCGCCGCGCAGATCGCCGATTGGGGCAAGCGCTGGCCAACGCCGAACGCGATCAAGGCTGATCCGCGCAAGTTCATGGCCGAATCGAACGGCATCCTCGACATCCTCTGGAACCGGATGCAGCGCGAAAACCGGGAGCTGTATCCGGTGGCCGACCGCGTCTGAGCGGACGCGGTTCGCGAGCGGCGCCGCGCCCTTCGCCGTTCCCGCGGCCAGGGCGAGGGGGCGGCGCAAAGCCTGCGCAGCGGCTTCCGCCCCGCGCATGGTCAGGCCGGCAGCGCTACCCCGGGCACGATCCACAACGACAGGCTGCCGAGCGCGACGCCGATGCCGGCCGCGGCCAGCACGTCGCTTGGGTAGTGCAGCCCCAGCACCACGCGCGAAGCGGCGATCAGCGCGGTGAACGGCAGCAGCAGGACGGCGAGGGCGGGGAAGTAGGCCAGCGCGACGAGGCTGAAGCTGACCGCGTGCAGGGTGTGGCCGGAGGGAAAACTGAACTCGTCCAGCGGCGGCGCGTGCGCGACCACGCCATCGCAGGCGCGGAACGGGCGCGGGCGGCGCGTCCAGCGCTTCAGGCCGCGGTACAGCGCCAGCGCCACCGTGCCGGTGGCCAGCATGTGCAGCGCGGCCTGCACGCCGCGCCCGCCGCCGAGCGCGGCGAAGACCAGCATCAGCGCATACCAGAACGCCCCGTCGCCGAGTCGGCTGATCGCGCCGAAGAAGGCAGCGACCGCGCGACGCGCGCCCCAGCGGTTGGCGGCGACGCACAGGCGCCGGTCAAACCCGGGCAGCGAAAGCGACGTGGCCATGGTCCCGTTCCCGCACGAGCTGCGCGAGCAGCGACTCGAATTCGGCGATCGCCGCCGCGGGCGTCAGCGCGGCGACGGCGCTGCGCGCGTTCCGGCGCAGCGCCTCGCGCAGCGCCGCGTCGAAGCCGAGCGCGAAGGCCGCGGCGACGAAGCCGCGGGCGTCGCCGGCCGGCACGCGCATGCCGCTGATGCCGTCGGCGAGGTGCTCGCGCGCGGCGCCGCGGTCGTAGGCGACGACGGCGAGGCCGCTCGCCATCGCTTCCAGCGTCACGTTGCCGAAAGTCTCGGTGAGGCTGGGAAACAGGAACAGGTCGGCGCTGGCGTAGTGCCGCGCCAGGTCCTCGCCGTGCCGCGTGCCGGCGAAGATGAAGTCGGGGTGGGCCGCCGCCAGCGCGGCGCGCGCGGGACCGTCGCCCACCCACACGTAGCGCGCGTCCGGGACGCGCGCCTGCAGGGTGCGGAACGCGCGCACGGCGAGGTCGAGGTTCTTCTCCGGCGCGATGCGGCCGACGTACAGCACGACCAGGCTGCCGTCGCGGGCGCCCCAGCCGGCGCGCAGCGCGGCGTCGCGGCGCTGCGGATGGAACAGCGCGGTGTCGACCGCGCGGTGCAGCAGGCGCGCGTTGCCGATGCCGAGCGCGGCAAGCTCGTCGGCCAGCGCGCGCGTCGGCACCAACGTGGCCGCGGCGCGCCTGTGGAAACGGCGCAGGTGCGCCCGCACCAGCGGGGTGAGCAGGCCCGCGCCGTAGTGCGCGGCGTAGTCGTCGAAGCGGGTGTGGAAGCCGGTGCAGGCGGGAATGCCGAGGCGGCTCGCTGCGCGCAGCGCGGACCCGCCGAGCGGGCCCTCGGTGGCGACGTAGATCGCGTCCGGGCGCGCGGCGCGCCACGCGTGCCGGAGCCGGCCGCCGGCGGGCAGGCCGAAGCGCAGGCCGGCGTAGCGCGGCAGCGCCACGCCGCGCACGCGGAGCGTGGCGACGCCGGGGTCGGACGCGTCCGCGGGCTGGCGCGGGCGCACTACCTGCACCGCGTGGCCGCGCGCGGCGAGGCCGTGCGCGAGGCCGTGCACGGTCAACGCCACGCCGTTGATCTCGGGCGGGTAGGTCTCGGTGACGATGCTGACGCGCATGCGCGACTCCGGGTCGACTGCCGCCAGCTTGCGGTGCGCGCGTTGCGGCGAGGTGATCGCCGCATGACGCGACGATGACGCTGTCCTTCGACGCGTCGGGCGGGCCCCGCCCGCCGCCCCCGCGATCCGTCGCGCCGTCGCCGCGCGGAATCCGGTGCGACGGCCGCGGCGTTCGGCGTTCGCGGCGACGCGCGCGGTGGAAAGGCGCGGCGCGCGGTCAGCGCAGGCGCATGCGCGCCAGCAGGCCGCGCTGGCCGTCGCCGCCGTCGGCGGCTGCGCCCTCGACGGCAACGTAGCCGAGCGCGTGGTGCGCGTTGACGAAATCGGCGACGTCCTCGACCGGCGCGCCGGAGGCTTCGGCGATCGCGGCGAGCGTGCCGGCCTGCTTCATCATCGCGGTGGCGATGCGGAAGTGGCGCGGGAACTCGCGCTCGATCTGCGGCCAGCGCGTCAGCTTGTAGCTGGCCTGCGGATCGAGCCCCGCGGCCAGCGCGCCGGGCGTGGCGCTGAGCGCGGCGAACCAGCGCAGCCGCGCCAGCGGATGGGCCTGGCCCTGGCGCGCGCGCGCCAGCGCGTCGGCGTCGACCGGCGTCAGCGCGTCGGGCGGCAGGTCGAACAGGGCCTTCAGCGGCTTCAGCATGGCCTCGCCGTAATAGGCATCGCGCTCGGGGTCGAATATCAGCGTCGTGGCGCCGGCGGCCGCGCGGCTCGGGCCGTCCAGGCGCCGCGCCCGCAGCATCCCGCCGATGCTGGACGGCGGCGGCGTCTCCGTCTCGGCCGCGGCCGGTTCAGCCGCCGGCGGCGCCGGTTCGGCGAGGACGGGTTGTGCCGGGGCGGCCGGCGCGGGGGCGGCTGCGTGCGGTTCGGTCACCGGCGCGGGCGCCGCATCTTCCACGTTCGCGGCGGGCGCTTCCGACGGCGCGGCCGGTTCGCTCGCCGCGCGCGCAGCCTCGGCGGCGGCCCGGTGCGCGGCGCGCACGCCGTCGCCAACCGGCATGCCGCGCTCGCCGGCGACCTGCGCCAGCACCGCGGCGAACGCCTGCGGGTCCAGCGGTTTGGCCAGGACCAGGTCGGAATCCTGGGTGTGCACGGCCTCCGTGTAGAGCGCGGTGCGCTTGCCGGTGCCGGTGGCGCGCAGCCAGGCCATATGGCCCCAGACGCTGTCGGTGTCGACCACGATCAGGTCGGCGCCGGACTCGTCGGCCCACAGCCAGAGCTGCGACAACTGCGGGTCCAGGCCGGCGAGCGCCGCCTGGAACTGCGCGGCGTCGTCTTCGGCCACGCCCGAGAGTGCGATCTTGAGAACATGCATGCCGCGGTTTCCCCTGTCACGCTCGAATGCGTCCGGCATTGTAAGGGAAAGTCGCGACGAGTCCCTGTCGCGAGGGCGTCCGCGCTGCGCGCGCCCGGGCGGGGTGCCATGGCGGCATGCGCCCCGGCGCATCGGCGGCGCGGCTTCGATGCGCGTGCGGGATCCGCGCAAGCCGCCGCCGGCCCCGGCCGCTCCGCGGCGTATCATGCGGGCTTCCCGCCACGGAGGATTCGCGATGAACCGCAGCCTGACCGCACTGGCCCTCGTCCTCTGCGCCGCTGGCGCGCTGGCGCAGGGCGCAAGCCCGCTGCCGCGCAGCAAGGCGCCGGACGGCGTAAAGCTTTACTTCATCAGCCCGAAGGACGGCGCCACGGTCGGCCGCGACGTGACCGTGCGCTTCGGCCTGTCCGGCATGGGCGTGGCGCCGGCCGGCACCGACAAGGCCGGCACCGGCCACCACCACCTGCTGGTGGACGTGAAGGAACTGCCGCCGGCCGACCGGCCGATTCCGAAGGACGACCGGCACATCCACTTCGGCAACGGCCAGACCGAAACCGTGCTGCACCTCGCGCCCGGCACGCACACGCTGCAGCTTGACCTCGGCGGCGCCAACCATCTGCAGTTCGATCCGCCGATCGTGTCGCAGCGGATCACCGTCCACGTGAAGTGAGCGACCGCGGCGCCCGGCGCGCTCAGCCGAGCGTCGCGCGCGCGGGCGTCGGCGAGGCGGCGGCCGCCTGGGGGTCGCGCTGCTGCAGCGCCCACAGCGCGGCGTAGCGGCCGCCCTGCGCCAGCAGCGCGGCGTGCGTGCCGCGTTCGACGATGCGGCCGTGGTCGAGCACCAGGATCTCGTCGGCGTCGACGATCGTCGACAGCCGGTGCGCGATGATCAGCGTGGTGCGCCCGCGCGCGATCTCGGCCAGCTCCGCCTGGATCACCTTCTCGGTGCGCGTGTCGAGCGCCGAGGTCGCCTCGTCGAACAGCAGGATCGCCGGCCGCTTCAGCAGCGTGCGCGCGATCGCCACGCGCTGCTTCTCGCCGCCGGACAGCTTCAGGCCGCGCTCGCCGACGGTGCTCTCGTAGCCCAGCGGCAGGCCGACGATGAAGTCGTGGATGTGCGCGGCGCGCGCGGCCGCCTCCACTTCCTCGCGGCTCGCGTCCGGGCGGCCGTAGGCGATGTTGTAGTAGATGGTGTCGTTGAACAGTACGGTGTCCTGCGGGACGATGCCGATCGCCGCGCGCAGCGAGTCCTGCGCGACCGCGCGGATGTCCTGGCCGTCGATCAGGATGCGGCCGCCGCTGACGTCGTAGAAGCGGAACAGCAGGCGCGACAGCGTCGACTTGCCGGCGCCGGTGGCGCCGACCACGGCGACCGTGCGGCCGGGCGGGATGACGAAGTCGACGTCGTGCAGGATCGCGCGCTCGGGGTCGTAGCGGAACGACACGCGCTCGAAGCGCACTTCGCCGCCGCGCAGCGCCAGCGGCTTGGCGCCCGGCGCGTCGCACACCTCGGCATGGGCGTCGAGCAGGTGGAACATGTGCTCCATGTCGGTCAGGCCGCGCTTGATCTCGCGGTAGGTCATGCCGAGGAAGTTCAGCGGCACCGAGAGCTGGATCAGCAGCGCGTTGACCAGCACCAGGTCGCCGAGCGTGAGGCGGCCGGCGACCACGCCCTGCGCGGCCATCGCCATCAGCGCGGTCAGGCCGACGGCGATGATCAGGCTCTGCGTGCCGTTCAGCAGGCCGAGCGAGCTTTCCGTGCGCACCGCGGCTTCCTCGTAGCGGCGCAGGTCCGCGTCGTAGCGCCTGGCCTCGAAGTCCTCGTTGCCGAAGTACTTGACCGTCTCGTAGTTGAGCAGGCTGTCGACCGCGCGCGCGTTGGCGGTGGATTCGACCTGGTGCATCTCGCGCACCATGCGCGTGCGCCACTCGGTGATGCGCACGGTGAGGAAGATGTACAGCCCCATCGTCGCCAGCGTGATCGCGGCGAAGCGCCAGTCGAAGCGTTGCAGCAGCAGCGCGGCAACCAGCGCGATCTCGACCAGGGTCGGGATCACGTTGAAGATCGCGTAGCCGAGCAGGTTGTAGATGCCGCGCGTGCCGCGCTCGATGTCGCGGGCGACGCCGCCGGTGTGGCGGTCGAGGTGGAAGCGCAGGCTGAGCGCGTGCAGGTGGCGGAACGCGGCGATGCCGGACGCGCGCATGGCGTGCTGCGAGACGCGCTCGAACACCAGCTCGCGCAGTTGCGCGAACAGCGTCGCCGACAGGCGCAGCACGCCGTACGCCGCCAGCAGCAGCCCCGGCACCGCGAGCAGCGCGGTGCGCGCGTCGAGGTGATCGACGATCCCCTTCAGCACCAGCGGCACGCCGAGGTTGGCGACCTTGGCGACGATCAGCAGCGACAGCGCCAGCGCGATGCGGCCGGGATAGGCGCGCAGGTACGGCAGCAGCATGCGCAGCGCGCGGCGCTGGCCGTCGGCGGGCAGGGTGTCGGATGCGGCGTTCATGGGCGGCCTGTCGGGGTGCCGCGAGGACATGGGGGCGCCGGCGGGCGGCTTCCAGCGTCCCGCGCGCGGAGTTTGATTAGACTATGCGCCTTTTCCGCATCGATCCGCCGGCCCCGCGATGACCGTACGCACCCGCTTCGCCCCCAGTCCCACCGGCTATCTGCACATCGGCGGCGCGCGCACCGCGCTGTACTGCTGGCTGGAAGCCCGCCATCGCGGCGGCCAGTTCATCCTGCGCATCGAGGACACCGACCGCGAGCGCTCCACCGAGGCCGCGGTCAGGGCGATCCTCGACGGCATGCAGTGGCTGGGCCTGCAGCACGACGAGGGCCCGTACTACCAGACCCTGCGCATGGACCGCTACCGCCAGGTCGCCGAGGACATGGTCCGCGCCGGCAAGGCCTACCGCTGCTACTGCTCGCGCGAGCGCCTCGACGCGCTGCGCGAGGAGGCGATGGCGAAGGGCCTGAAGCCGCGCTACGACGGCCACTGCCGCACGCACGGCGAGCCGGTGCCCGGCGTCACGCCGGTGATCCGCTTCCGCAACCCGGACGGCGGCACGGTGGTGTTCGACGACAAGGTGAAGGGCCGCGTCGAGTGGTCGAACGAGGAACTGGACGACCTGGTGATCTTCCGCTCCGACGGCTTCCCCACCTACAACTTCGCGGTGGTGGTCGACGACATCGACATGAAGATCACCGACGTGATCCGCGGCGACGACCACGTCAACAACACGCCGCGGCAGATCAACATCTACCACGCGCTGGGCGCGCCGGTGCCGGCGTTCGCGCACCTGCCGATGATCCTCGACAAGGACGGCAAGAAGTTGTCCAAGCGCACCAACGCGGTCGGCGTGATGGAGTACCGCGACGCCGGCTACCTGCCGCACGCGCTGCTGAACTACCTGGTGCGGCTCGGCTGGTCGCACGGCGACCAGGAGATCTTCTCGGTCCAGCAGATGATCGACCTGTTCGACATCGCCGACGTCAACAAGTCCGCCTCGCGCTTCGATACCGAGAAACTCGGCTGGCTGAACCAGCAGTACCTGAAGAACGACGATCCGCTGGAGATCGTCCCGCACTTCGACTGGCACCTGCGCGCGGCCGGCATCGACCCGGCCGCCGGCCCGGATCCGGCCGACGTGATCGTCGCGCTGCGCGACCGCGTGCAGACGCTGAAGGAGATGGCCGAGCGCGCGCGCATCTGGTACGCGCCGATCGAGCACTGGGACGAGAAGGCCGTGCAGAAGCACCTCAGGGCCGACGGCGCCGCCGCCGTGCTGGCCGCCGCGCGCGCGCGCTTCGCGGCGCTGCCGTCGTGGACGCCCGAGTGCGTGCACAAGGCGATCGAGGCGGTCGCGGCCGAGCTCGGCGTCGGCATGGGCAAGATCGCGCAGCCGCTGCGCGTGGCGATCACCGGCACCCAGGTGTCGCCGTCGATCGAGCACACGGTCTACCTCGCCGGGCAGAGCAACGCGCTCAGGCGCATCGACGACGCGATCGCGCGCGCGGCGGGCTGAGCCCGCGCGCGATGCCGCGCCCACTATCGAGCAGGATGCGGTGAGGCAGGGCCGAACCGCATCGACCACCCATCGGCGCGGCGCGCTGCGCGCCGCCCCCTCTCCGCATGCGGCGGGGGACGAGATCGGAGCGAGGGTTTGCCATGAGCGACCTGCTGGCCAGCGCGCTGAACGGCGTGGACCTCGATGCGCCGGATGCGGCGTGGCAGATCTTGCGCAACCTGATGGCGCTGCTGCCGTGGTGGCCGCTGTTGTGGTTCACCGTGGCGTGCGTCGCGGTCGGCGCGCTGATCGGCTGGCGGCGCGGGCGTTTCTGGCACGGCGTGGCGTGGGCGCTGCTGCTCGGCCCGTTCGGCTGGATCGTGCCGCTGGCGCTGCCGAAGCGCACGCCCGCGGCGACGCCCCCGCGCGGCCGCCCCGGCTGAAAGGCGCCGCCCGGCGCGGTGTTATGATCGCGACGAGGTCGACCGCATGAATCCTGCTGCGCGCCACCATTCGCATCACCGCCACGCGCACGAGCCGGATGCCGCCGATTTCGTGCGCGAGGTCGAGGCGGCCTGCGAGAGCCGCGCGCTGCGCCTGACCCCGCTGCGCCGCGAGGTGCTGGAACTGGTCGCCGCCGCGAACAAGCCGATCAAGGCCTACGATCTGCTCGACCGGCTGCGCGACCGCCACGGTTCCGCCGCGCCGCCGACCGTCTACCGCGCGCTCGACTTCCTGCTCGAACAGGGCTTCATCCACAAGCTCGAGTCGATCAACGCGTTCGTCTCCTGCCACCACCCGGCGGAAGCGCACCAGGTACCGTTCCTGATCTGCGACGTGTGCTCCAGCGCGGTCGAGCTGTGCGACGAGGGCGAGGTCGCCGACCTGATCGAGGCGCAGGCCAAGGCGCTGGGCTTCCGCGCCAAGGCGCAGACGCTGGAAGTGCACGGCGTCTGCCGGCAGTGCCGCAGCGCATAGCCGGCGCCAATCGCAACGGCGATCAGAAGTCCTTCTGCAGGCCGAGGTACACGCCGCGGCGCGGGCCGAACTGCGGCGCGCCGACGCCGATGCCGCTGCCGTCGCGCAACTGGTAGACGCGGTCGAAGGCGTTGATCAGCGACAGGCGCGCGTCCAGCCTGCCGATCTGCGGCAGGTCGAAGCCGTGCGTCACGCTGAGGTCGAGCTGGAAGTACGACGGCAGCGAGGCGGTGTTGGCGAAGTCCTTGCGCAGGCCGCTGCCGTAGATGTAGTCGGCGCCGATGCGCGTGGCCTCGTCGATCGCGTAGGTGAAGCCGCCGGACGAGGCGAGCTTCTGGTCGTGGTCGAGGTGCACCCAGTGGTTCGCGATGTAGGCCAGTTCGTCCGCGTCGAAGTTGTACTCGCCGGACTCGATCTGCTTGCCCATGGCGCGGCTGCTGGTCAGGTTGAAGTAGGCGGTCCAGGGGCCGTTGGCGTAGCTGGCGGTGAACTCCGCGCCGCGCACCTTGCCGCGCGCGTAGTTGAACGGCGAGAACACCAGCGCGGCGCCGAACTGGCCTTCGTCCTGCAGGTTCTTCACTTCGCGGTAGTAGGCGTCGAGGCCGAGCGTCAGGTGCGCGCCGACCTGCTGCTGCACGCCGACGTCGTAGTAGCTGGAGCGCTCGGACTTGACGTCGGTGTTGACGTCGCCGGGCAGCTGGTTGGTGGTGCCCTGGAACAGCGCGATGTCGGCCGGCGCGATCAGCTCGGTCGGCGGCGGCGTGAAATAGCGGGCGAAGCCGGCGTGCAGCGTGGTGCTGTCGGTCGCCTGGTACACGAGGCCGAAGCGCGGGCTCACCTGGCCTTCCTTGATGAACGCGCTGACCTTGTCGGCGCGCACGCCGAAATTGGCGGTCAGCTTGTCGGTGAGCTGCCACTCGTCCTGCACGTAGGCGCCGTACTGGTGGCCGATCTTGCGGCTGTCGTCGACGATGCCGATCGGCGTGGTGCTGGTCTGGTTGCCGTCGGCATCGGCCGGGAACACCAGCGCGTCGTTGCTCGACAGCGCACGCTCCTGGCTGGCGTAGATGCCGTAGCGCAGCGTGTGGTTCTCGCCGAGCGGCGAGGACAGGTCGGCCTGCAGCGTGTTGGCACGGTTGCCGCGGCCGACGTCGGAGGCGACGCCGTTGAACATCAGGTCGCCGATCACGTCCGGCGTGAAATCCACGCTGGAGTAGCGCTGGCCGAGCGCGACCTGGTAGTCGGTCGCGCCCAGCTTGCCCTGCAGCGAGGCGATGCCGAAGCGGGTCTTCTCGCGCTGGCGTTCGTTCAAGGTCGCCGAGTCGAAGTCGTTGATGTTGCCGTAGACGAAGGTCGGCTGCTGGTCGGGATTGTTTGGGATCTCGAAACGGTTGTCGGTGATGCCGAACATGAAGCCGAGGCGCGTCGTGTCGTTCAGCAGGTACGACAGGTAACCGAACGCCTTGGTCTGGTGCGTGCGGTCGTGGATGGCGTTGCGCGAGGGCGTCGGATTCTCGATGCCGATGTCGCTCTGCAGGTAGTTGGCGGTGAAATACCAGGCCAGGCGGCCATCGCTGCCGTACCACTGCGCGCTCGGGTTGAGCGTGCCGAACGAGCCGCCCAACAGGCCGACGCTGCCGCCGTTGCCCTGCTGCGCGCCCGATTTGGTGGTGATGTCGACGACGCCGGCGGTGCGGTAGCCGTACTGCGCGGGCAGCGCGCCGGTGAGCAGCCTCACCGAGTCGATGGTGCGCGTGTCCAGCGTCTGCCCGAAGCCGCTGATGCTCTCCGGGATGATGATGCCGTTGATGCGGTACTGCAGGTTGCCGTGGTCGCCGCGCACGTGCAGTTGGCCGAACGAGTCCTGCACCACGCCGGGCGCCTGCAGCAGCAGTTCGTTCAGCGGCGTGGCGTCGCCCAGCGGCAGCTGCTGGATCGACTTGCGGTCGAACACGTACTCGCTGCTGCCGGTGCTGGGCGACAGGCCGTTGCGTGCCAGGTCCAGTACGCCGCTCACCTGCACCGCTTCCAGCTGCGTGGTCTTGCCGGAGGAGGCGGTGCCCTGGTCGGGCGTCGCGGCGGCGCTGCTCTCGCCGCTCGGTGCGGCGGGATCGGCTTGCTGGGCGTGGGCGGCGGAAGCGAGCGCGGCGGTCAGGGCCAGCGCGAGCAGGGTGGGACGCATGCGGGACTCCGGTAGGACAGGGTTGGTGTTTGTAATGTTATAATGTAACATATACGGAACGCACCCTGCCGGAAGTCACTACCATCGCCTGGGTCATGAACAACTTGCCGGAAGACTCTCGCCCCGAACTGCCCTGGTGGCGCCACGCCGATCGCGTCGGCGCGACCGCGTCGCTGCTCTGCGCCGTGCACTGCGCGGCGCTGCCGTTCGTGCTGGCGCTGCTGCCGGCGCTCGGTCTCGGCTTTCTCGCCGATCATGGTTTCGAGCGCGGCTTCGTCGTCTTCGCCTGCACGCTGGCGGCGCTGACCATTTGGAACGGCTACCGCCGCCACCGCAGCGGGCGCGCGTTCGTGCTGCTGCTGCCGGGCATCGCGCTGCTGCTGGCCGGCCTCGCCGTGGATCTCGGCCGCGCACCCGCGTGGCACGCGACGCTGATCGCCACCGGCGGCTTCCTTGTCGCGCTCGCCCACGTCGCCAACCTGCGGCTGATGCGCCTGCACGTGCACGATGCGCAGTGCGGCTGCGTGCCGACCTGAACGCCGCGTACCGCTGCAATTGTGTAACGGTACCGCGGTTGCCTAGCATCGACCGCAGATGAACGGCCATCCTTCTCACGCCCACGAGCATGGGCACGATCATGCGCACGCGCCGCGCGGCGCGCGCACGCTGCTGATCGCGTTCGTGCTGACCGCGCTGATGCTGGCCGCCGAGGCGGTGGGCGGCTGGTGGTCGGGCTCGCTGGCGCTGTTGGCCGATGCCGGCCACATGCTGGTCGACGCGCTGGCGCTGCTGCTGGCGTTCCTCGGCGCGCACTTCGCGCGGCGACCCGCCGACGCGCGGCGCAGCTTCGGCTACGCACGCCTGGAGGTACTGGCCGGCTTCGTCAACGCGCTGACCCAGCTCGTGCTGGTGGCGTGGATCGCCTACGAGGCGGCGGTGCGCCTGCGCCAGCCGCAGCCGATCCTGTCCGGCGTGATGCTGTCGATCGCGCTGCTCGGCCTCGGCGTCAACGCGCTGGTGCTGCGCAGCCTGCACGGCCACGACGCCGACGACGTCAACGCCGCCGGCGCCAGCCTGCACGTGCTCGGCGACCTGCTCGGCTCGGTCGCGGCGATCGTCGCCGCGCTGCTGGTGCGCTACGCCGGCTGGCTGTGGGCGGACCCGCTGCTGTCGCTGCTGGTTTCGCTGTTGATCCTGCGCAGCGCCTGGAGCCTGCTGCGCCGCTCCGCGCACATCCTGCTGGAAGGCGTGCCCGAAGGCGTCGAGCCGCAGGCGCTGGCCGCGGCGCTGCACGCCGCCGATCCCGACGTCGCCGACATCCACCACCTGCACGTCTGGCAGATCGCCTCCGGCTCGCGCGTGGCGACACTGCACGCGCGCGTCTGCGAGGGCGCCGATACCCACGCCGCCCTGCTGGCGATCAAGCGCGTGCTGCGCGACCGCTACGGCATCGCCCACGCGACCGTGCAGATCGAGGCGCAGGCGTGCCCGGACAGCGAGCACGCCTGCCGCGGGCACGACCTGCGCTGAACGCGGATCCCGGCGCCGGCACCGGCGCACAGGCGGCAAGTGTCCGCGCCGGCGCCCGGGCTAGGCGGCCGGCAGTCGCGCTGCTATCCTGACCGGCCATCGCAAATACCCGAGACTTAAGGAGTTCCCATGGGCAAGGGCGACCGCAAGACGACCCGCGGCAAGATCTACGCCGGCAGCTACGGCAACACCCGCCCGCACAAGGTGAAGACCGTCGTGGCGACCAGGACCGTGGCCGCCAAGCCGGCGGTCAAGAAGCCGGCGGTGAGGAAGAAGCCCGCCTGAGCGGGCCGGCCGAACCAAGAAAAAAGCCCCCGCATGCGGGGGCTTTTTTGTTTACGCGACGGCGTGGAGGAGAGAGGGACGGAGAGCCGAACGCGTGAACGGGGTCACCAGGCTACGGTCATGTACACCACGTCCGTGTAGCGGCCGGAGGGTTGCAGCTTGCCCAGCTTGAGCGCGCCGTAAACCGGCAGCTGCTCGTCCTTGCCGTTGCCCACGCCGCGCAGTTCCGCGCCGGAGTTCAGCGGGCCGATCGGGTGGGTGCGCGCGCTGTCCGCATACAGTTGATAGGCGATCTGCGCGCTGCCGTTGTCCATCTGCCGCTGCGAGCCTTGCGCATGGCGGCCATAGTCGAAGCCGACCGCGTAGGCGCGGTCGCGCGAGCAGCGCACGGTGACGGCGGTCTCGGCCTGCGCCGTGCCGGCTTCCTGGGAAACGTTGCCGAAGGAAAGTTCGTTGCCGGTGGACTGGATGCGGCAGGATTCGACCACGTTTACCGAGACGGCAAGTTCGCCCGTGTTCTGGTTCGTGGCGAACGCGGCGTTCGCGAAGAGCAGCAGCATGGCGGCGATGATGACGTTGCGCATGTCGATATCCCTGTGTGTCGCGGGGCTATCGTCACGCTTGCGCTGCGCCCAGGTTGTGAGTGGGCCGGCAACGTGGCGCACCGTTGCAGATCGTTACGATCAACCTGCTCGAGTGCGCAAAATTGTGGCTCTTGCGGGGTGCTGCGTTACACGGCGTTTCATTGCGTGTGCGCCAGATCACAATCCGGCGCCGGTCGCGGACGGATGGACGTCCACTCGCCATAAGTAAAATGTGGAACAGTTCACATATGGGCGGCGCGCCGGGTTGCCGCGAGCCCGCCGCCTGCGCTCAGCGCGACGGCTCGGCGTGAAGGTCGGCGCCGGCGACGATCACGCGCCGCGCCAGCCCGCCGCCGATCCAGTAGCACAGCTCGGCGGGCTGGCCGATGTCCCAGACCACCAGGTCGGCGCGCCGGCCGACCGCCAGCGTGCCGCGATCGGCGAGGCCGAGCGCGCGCGCGGCGTGCGCGGTGGCGCCGCGCAGCGCTTCCTCGGGCGTCAGCCGGAACAGCGTGCAGGCCATGCTCATGGCGAGGCGCAGCGACAGCAGCGGCGAGGTGCCGGGGTTGAGGTCGGTCGCCACCGCGATCGGCACGCCGTGCGCGCGCAGCGCGGCGACCGGCGGCAGGCGCGTCTCGCGCAGCGCGTAGTACGCGCCGGGCAGCAGCACGGCGACGGTGCCGGCGCGCGCCATCGCGCGCACCGACGCCTCGCTGGTCCATTCGAGATGGTCGGCGGACAGCGCAGCGAACTCCGCAGCCAGCGCGGCGCCGCCGAGGTCGGAGAGCTGGTCGGCGTGCAGCTTGACCGGCAGGCCCAGCGCGCGGGCGCGCGCGAACACGCGGCGGGTTTCCTCCGGCGTGAAGCCGATGCCCTCGCAGAACGCATCGACCGCGTCGGCCAGTTCTTCCTCGGCCAGTGCCGGCAGCATGGTGTCGCAGACCAGCGCCACGTAGGCCGCGCGATCGTCGGCGAATTCCGGCGGCAGCGCGTGCAGGCCGAGGAAGCTGGTGCGCACGCCGATGCCGAGTTCGGCGCCGAGGCGCCGCGCCACGCGCAGCATGCGCCGCTCGGTCTCCGGCTCCAGGCCGTAGCCGGACTTGATCTCCAGCGTGGTCACGCCGTCGGCGACGAGGGCGCGCGCGCGCGGCAGCGCCTGCGCCAGCAGCGCGTCCTCGCCGGCGGCGCGGGTGGCGCGCACGCTGGAGACGATGCCGCCGCCGGCGCGGGCGATCTGCTCGTAGCTGGCGCCTTCCAGGCGCATCTCGAACTCGCCGGCGCGCTGGCCGCCGAACACCAGGTGCGTGTGGCAGTCGATCAGGCCGGGCGTGATCCACGCGCCGTTCGCCGATTCGACCTGCGCCGCCAGTTCGTCGGGTTTGCCGGGCAGCGCATCCATGCGGCCGACGAAGGCGAGCGCGCCGTCCTTCCACGCGATCGCCGCGCGCTCGATCGCGCCGTACGGCGCGCCGGTGTCGGTCAGCGTGGCGAGGTTGGCGTCGAGCAGCAGATGGTCCCAGGGACGGTTCATCGCGACGATTCCGGTGTCGGAGGGCGGCGGGGCGCGCGTCGCCGGATTATTGCAGACGCCGGCGCCATGCTGCCGCCGTCGCTGAACGCCGCCGAACGCCGCGCGACTGCGCGCTGGCAATGCGCGGCGCGCATCGCTAGCCTGCACCGATCGCTTCGGGAGCACCGCATGTCCGACACCGTCCATCGCGCCGAACACGCCTGGCTGCCGGCAGGCTGGTCCGGCGGCACGCGCATCGGGATCGGCGCCGACGGCCGCTTCGCCCGCATCGACGGCGCGCCCGGCGACGGCGCCGCGCTCGGCCGCTTCGTGCTGCCTGGCATGCCCAACCTGCACTCGCACGCGTTCCAGCGCGCGATGGCCGGGCTCGCCGAGCGCCGCGGCCGCGACGACGACAGCTTCTGGAGCTGGCGCGAGACCATGTACGCCTTCGCCGGCCGCGTCGGCCCGGACGAGCTGCGCGCGATCGCCGCGCAGCTCTACGTGGAGATGCTCAAGGCCGGCTACACGCAGGTCTGCGAATTCCACTATTTGCACCATCGCCCGGACGGCACGCCCTACGCGCCGGCCGAGGCGATGTCGCTGGCGCTGGTGGAGGCGGCGCGCGAGGCCGGCATCGGCCTGACCCTGCTGCCGACGCTGTACATGACCGGCGGCTTCGACGGCCGGCCGCTGTCGGAACGGCAGCGCCGCTTCGGCCACGCGGTCGATGCGTTCCTCGCGCTGGTCGAGCGCCTGCGCAAGCACGAGGGACCGATGCTGCGCGTCGGCATCGCGCTGCATTCGCTGCGCGCGGTGCCCGAGGCCGCGCTGCGCGAGGTGCTGGCGGCGGAAGTCGCGCGCCAGTGCCCGATCCACATCCATATCGCCGAGCAACTCGGCGAGGTGCAGGACTGCCTGGCGGTGCGCCGGGCGCGCCCGGTCGAATGGCTGCTCGACCACGCGCCGGTGGACGCGCGCTGGTGCCTGGTGCACGCCACCCACATGACCGAGCAGGAAACCCGCGGCGTCGCCGCGCGCGGCGCGGTCGCCGGCCTGTGCCCGACCACCGAGGCCAACCTCGGCGACGGCCTGTTCCGGCTCGGCGAATACCTCGACGCCGGCGGGCGGCTGGGCATCGGCTCCGACTCGCACATCTCGGTGTCGCCGGTGGAGGAGCTGCGCTGGCTGGAATACGGCCAGCGCCTGCAGACCCGCCACCGCAACGTCGCCGCGCGCACGCCCGGCGCCAGCGTCGGCGAGACGCTGTGGGCGGCCGCGCTGGACGGCGGCGCGCGCGCGTCCGGCGTCGCGCTGGGCGCGCTCGCCGCCGGCGCGCGCGCCGACCTGCTGGTGCTCGACCACGACGCGCCGGCGCTCGCCGCACGCGATGCCGCCAGCGCGCTCGACAGCTTCGTGTTCGCCGGCAACGCGCCGCTGGTGCGCCACGTCATGGCCGGCGGGCAGTGGGTGGTGCGCGACTTCCGCCATCGCGACGAGGCGGCGATCGCCGCGCGCTACGCCGATGCCGTCGGCCGCCTGCGCGCCGGCTGAAGCCGCGCCCGGCGCCGACCGGCTTCATCGGCGCGCCGTGATCGCCTCCGGCGCCAGCGCGCCGCGCAGCGGGGCGAGGTCGCCGTCATTCGGCTGCGGGCGGATGCCGAGCAGGTGCGCCAGCAGCGGATAGACGTCGACGTTGGGGAACTCGGCGACCACCACGCCGCGCTTGAAGGCGGGACCGTGCGCGACGAACAGCGCGCGCATGTGCGGATCGGCGTTGTCGTAGCCATGCTCGCCGCGCAGCACGCGTTTATGCGCCGCCTGCCGCGCGTGCGTGGAGACCAGCCAGCCGTCATCGGGGATGCAGACGATCGCCGGCACTCGCGGATTGCCGCCGTAGTGCAGGCGCGCCGGCAGCGCGGCCTTGTCCCGGCACTGCATGTGCGCATGCGGTGCCAACAGCGCGCGTTCGACCTCGGCGGCGCGCGCGGGCTTCGGAGCCAGTTCCGCGGGCACCTCGTAGGTGACGACGTCCACGTCGCGCATGTCGACGATGTCGTCGAGGTACACCACCTGCGACGGCGGCGTGGCGGTCATGCCGTGGTCGGACACGATCACCAGGTTGGTGCGGTCGTACAGGCCGCGCCGGCGCAGGCCGTCGACCAGCCGCGCCAGCATGGTGTCGGTGTCGCGCAACGCGGTGCTCACCTCGGGCGAATCCGGACCGTGCCAGTGGCCGGCGCCGTCGACCGCGTCGAAGTAGAGCGTGATGAAGGCCGGACGCCGTGCCGCTGGCAAGTCGAGCCAGGCCAGCACCTGGTCGACACGCGCCTGCGGGGCGACGTCGCCGTCGAAGGGGCGCCAATGGTCCGGGCGCACGCCGTGGATCGCCGCTTCCGAGCCGGGCCAGAACATGGTCGCGGTGTGCAGGCCCTGCTTCTGCGCGGTGACCCAGATTGGTTCACCCTCGTTCCACCAGCGCCCGTCGCCGACTGCGGCGCGGTTGCCCAGCGTGAAGCGGCCCAACGCGGGATCCTGGATGGTGTTGTGCACGATGCCGTGGTGGTCGGGATAGAGCCCGGTGACCAGCGTGTAGTGGTTCGGGAACGTGATCGACGGGAACGAGGGTTGCATCGCCTCGGCGCGCACGCCGTCGGCGGCGAGTGCGGCCAGCGTCGGCGTCATCCCGCGCTGCAGGTAGTCCGCGCGGAAGCCGTCGATCGAGACCAGGATCACTGGCGCACGCGCCGCGGCGTCGTCGCGCAGCGGAGTTCCGGAACAGCCGGCGAAGGCGAGCAGCGCGAGCGCCAGCAGCAGGGCATGGATTCTCGTCACGGAGAGCAAAAGTCGTCCTGCGAACTGCGGGAGTGTGGCGTCGCTTTCTTGCGCGCGGCTGTACCGATGGTCATGCCGTGACCACGTGCCGCTTGCCGACGCAGGCTAGCTGTGTAAACCCAACAGGTTGTTCATGCCGATGCGGGTGATCGGCGGCTGGTAACCGAGACTGGCGTGGGGACGGTGCCAGTTGTACTGGTGCAGCCATGTCGGCCAATGCGCGGCACGCTGCGCGGAGTGCTCG
>JAJFUF010000016.1 GCA_021372495.1 Lysobacteraceae bacterium | reverse complement strand
GCCTCCAGCGCGGCCGGCTCCAGCGCATCCGCGCGCGCCGCGCGCCAGAGCGCGGCGTCCGGCGTCGCCGCCGCCGCGGCGTGCGCGCCGGCGCCGGGCAGCACCACCGCGGCGAACTCCTCGGCGACCGCGGCGCGGTGCGCGGCCAGCTCGGCCTCGAGCGGCTCCCACGCGGGATAGTCCAGCGCCAGCGCGACGCGCGCGCGCGCCAGCGCGTCGGCCGGCACGTCGTGGGTCTGCGCGTCGCCGAGCATCTGCACGCGGTTCTCCAGGCGGCGCAGGAACAGGTAGGCCTCGCGCAGGCGTTTCGCGCGCGCGCCGGCGATCAGCCCGCGCGCCTCGCAGGCGCCCAGCGCCGGCAGCAGGCCGCGCGCGCGCAGGCTGGGTTCGCGGCCGCCGCGGATCAGTTGCAGCAACTGCACGATGAACTCGATCTCGCGGATGCCGCCGGGGCCGAGCTTGAGGTTGTCGGCGAGATCCTTGCGCGCCACCTCGGCGTCGATCAGCGCCTTCATCTCGCGCAGGCCGGCGAACGCGGTGTAGTCGAGGTAACGGCGGTAGACGAATGGACGCAGCAGCTCGCCGAGGCGCTTGCCGGCGACCAGATCGCCGGCGACCGGGCGCGCCTTGATCCAGGCGTAGCGCTCCCAGTCGCGGCCCTCGCGCTGGTAGTACTGCTCCATCGCCGCGAACGACAGCGCGACGCGGCCGGCATTGCCGAACGGGCGCAGGCGCAGGTCGACGCGCGCGACGATGCCGTCGTCGGTGGGCTCGGCCAGCAGCCGCACCAGCTGCTGGCCGAGGCGGGCGAAGAACTCGCCGTTGTCCAGCGCGCGCGTGCCGTCGGTCTGGCCGGCCTCGGGGTAGGCGAACACGAGATCGACGTCGGAGGAGAAGTTCAGCTCCGCGCCGCCGAGCTTGCCGAAGCCGAGCACGATCAGCCGCTGCGCGGCGCCATCGGCGCTGCGCGGCACGCCGTAGCGCCGCTCCAGGCCGCGCGCGGCCCACGCCAGCGCGGCCTCGATCAGCGCCTCGTACAGCGCGCCGGTGGCGGCCAGCGTGTCGGGCAGCGGATCGAGGCCGTTGACGTCGCGGAACACCAGGCGCAGCGCCTCGGCACGGCGGAAGCGGCGCAGCGCCGCCAGCATGGTCGACTCGTCGGCGTCGGCGCCCGGCAGCAGCGCCAGCCGCGCGGTGGCGTCGGCGGGGTCGCGCAGACGCGCGACGCCGGCCGGCGCCAGCAGCGTCGGCTCGCGGCGCAGCGCGTCGTAGGCGAAGTCGCTGGCCAGCAGCAGCCGGCGCAGGCGCTCGGCGACGCCGGCGTCGTCGTGCAGCGGCACCCCCGTCTCGCGGCAGCGCGCGGCGAGTTCGGCATAGCGTTGTTCGATCAGCGCGGCGGCCGCGCGCGGCAGATCCCGTTCCATGCGCGCATTGTGGCAGCAGCGCGGGTCCGGCCAGTAGCGTCGCCAGCCGGCGCCGCGTCATCGCATCGCCGCGCGGCGGCGGATGGCGACTCGGCGCTCCGGCACCGCGAGGGCAATCGCATCCGGCTGCACTTTGCCCTCCTGCTTCACCACGCGGATCGGCAGGCGGCCTTCGTCATGGGCCTTCATGAAGTTCGCCAGGATCTGCGTGCATCCCGCCCTGTATCCGCGTAGGGGCTATACGGTCCGAGCGGCATCGACGCCTGCCGCACGCTCAGGCCCGCAGCCTGCGCGAGCGCCTGCAGATCTTCCCGGCCGCCGGCCCGAGCCGTCGTCGACAGCACCATCACCCGCGCCGGCATCACCCAGCGAGCACTTTTCATGACGCGCTCCATTGCCCACAGCGCGGGAAGGGTCCCGCGTTCCGTGCGCCGCGGCATCACGAACCGCGGCACCGGATACGTTCCGCAATCGCCAAGGGGGATGACAGGGGTTCGGGGAGGAATCCCGACGGCAGCGCGACGGGCGGGCAGGTTCGCCGACAGCCGCAATGGCGACGAACAAAAGCGACCCGCCGGATCGCCCCGGCGGGTTGCCCTCTCCAAACAACGTCGGTCTTTTTTCGTGCGGGCAGGCTTCCGTGCGCGGGAACGTCAGCGTGCCGGTTGCGCCAGCGCAACCGTCGGCTGCGCGCCATCCGTGGCGGTGCGCGCGGCGACCAAACTGACCGGGATGCGCCCCTCCCGGACCGCCTTCATGAACTTGTCCCGGGACCGGTCATATCCGGCCCTGTATTCCACGTAAGCGGTATGCGGCCCGAGCAGCATCGCCACCTGTCGCACGGTCAGGCCCGACGCCTGTGCCAGCGTTTCCAGGTCATCCTGGCCGGGGCCGGCCAGCGCCGCCGTCGACAGCACCATCGTCAACGCCACCACCAAGCGAGCTTGCTTCATGACACCCTCCGTCGTCTGCGGCGCGGGAAGAGCCCCGCGTTCCGCGTGCCGCGGCGATACGAACCGCGACATCGGACGGGTTCCGCAATCGCCGGCGGCGATGACAGGGCGTCGAGGCAGGGCCGCGACGGGGCGGTCGCGGGCAAGGCGCGTCGGCGACCGCAGCGGCGCCGGGAAAAACAGCGGCCCGCCGAGTCGCCCCGGCGGGCCGCCCCCTCCCCACGCACCGCGTGCGTGCGCGTGCGTTCTAGCGCAAATCCCCGCCCCTGCCACGCCGCAGTGCAGCACGTGGCGCCGGCGGCGGCGGTCAACATTTCGTTCATGACTGTTTGCTTACAGTGCCGCTCCTCCGGATGACGGAAACGACGCGGCATGCGCGCCAGCTCCCGGCCATCGCGAACGCGACGACAGTGTGCCGGGCCCGCCAAGCGGGTGGCGCTGACGCTGCTGCTGGGCGCTGCCTTCGTGCTGTGGAGCGCGCTGCTGGACGGTGCCCCGGGCATTTCGCCCGCGATGCTGCTGGCTGCACCCGGGACGCCGCTGCGGCTGCTCGCCAACGCCCTGCCCGGCCTGCTGCTGGCGCTGCTGCTGTTCGCGCTGACCCGCCGCGCCTTCGCCGCGCTCGGCCTCGCCCTGCTGACCGAGGCGCTGCTGTACCGCGCCAACGCGCTCAAGTTCGCCAACCTCGATGCGCCGCTGATGCCGGCGGACTTCCGCATGCTCGGCCAGCTCGGCAAGGGCGCGGGCCACGTGCTCGCCGGCTACGTGCCAGCCGGCCTCGCCGCGCTGGCGCTGGCGCTGCTGGCCGCTGCGCTGGTGCTGCTGCGCCGCGAGCCGCCGCTGCTGCCGCGCCGACCGCTGCCGCGGCTGGCGCTGGCGGGCTTCGCGCTCGCCGCGCTGGCCACGCTGTGCGCCGGCGTGCCGGTCTGGCGGCAGGTCTACGCGCCGCAGCGGCTCGGCCTGCAGCCGTGGTCGGCGGCGATGACCGCCGACCACGCCGGCCTGGTCAGCACGCTGGCGATGTACCGCCTGGAATATGCCGGCCGCCACCTGCCGGCCGACCCGGCGGCGGCGCAGGCGCTGATCGCCGCGCAGGCGCCCGCGCTGCAGGCGCAGATGGCCGACGCACCGCAGCAGGCCCTGCCCGACATCGTGGTCGTGCAGAGCGAATCCTTCTTCGACCCCGGCCGCCTGCGCGGCTACGACAGTGCAGCGCTGCTGCCGAACCTGGCCCGCCTGGCCGGCACCGGCGCCGGCGGCGAACTGCACGTGCCCACCTTCGGCGGCGGCACCATCCGCACCGAGTTCGAGGTGCTCACCGGCCTGTCGCTGCGCTACCTGCCGGACGTGCAGTTCCCGTACCTGCAGATCCACGCCAGGGCCATCCCCGGCCTGGTGCGCGTGCTGCGCGCGCACGGCTACAGCACGGCCGCCGTACACCCCAACGATGCGGGCTTCTGGAACCGCGACGCCGCGTTCAAGGCGCTCGGCTTCGAGCGCTTCCTCGCCCTGCCGGCGTTTCCGCGCGACGCGCCGCGCGACGGCCGCTACGTCGCCGACCGCGCATTGACCGACGCGGTGCTGGCGCAGCTCGCCGACGACGGCCCGCCGCAGTTCCTGTTCGCGATCAGCATGGAGGCGCACGGCCCCTACGACGACAGCCCCGGCATCGACGCCGCCGCGCGCGACGCGATCCCGGTGCCGGCGGGCGTGGAGGGCGGCGCGAAGCGCGAGCTGCAGAACTACCTCTACCACCTGCGCCACGCCGACGCCGAACTGGGCCGGCTGGCCGCGGCGCTGGCGCAGCGTCCGCGGCCGACGCTGCTGCTGTTCTACGGCGACCACCTGCCCGCGCTGGTCGACGCCTATCGCGCGGTCGGCTTCGTCGACGGCGGCGACATGCTGCGCGAGACGGTGCCGTGGCTGCTGCTCGATCCGCATCACCCGGACCGCGCCGCGCCGCGCAGCGACCTCGCCGCGTGGATGCTGCCGGGCCTGCTGCTGGAACGCGCCGGCATCCGCGACGACGCCTACTTCGCACTGACGCAGACCCTGCCGCCGCAGCTCGCCGCGCTGACCCATGCGCCCGACGCGACGCCATTCGCGCAGGGCGCCGAGGGCGATTTCGACCGCGCCATGGCCAGCGTGGTGTCGCTGCGCCTGCGCGGCCGCCTCGATTCACTGCTGCCGCAGGCGCCCACCGGGGGCGCACTTGCGCAGGCGTCGGCCGCCGCGCCGGAGGCCGAGCCGCCGGCCGAGCCCGAACCCCGCCATGACGGCGGGCGCCGCGGCTGATCTTCGCCCGGACGCCATCGTACCGACAAAGCCGCTGCCGGCGGTGCCCGGCCACGGCGCGTCGCAGGGTAACGCGCCGTTCGTCACCGCTCGCGTCCCGTTACGGTCGAGCGACGTGAACCGCAATTCCAAACGAAAAGGCCCCGCATCGCTGCGGGGCCTTTGAGGTTCCGTTCGGGGCGGCGGAGGCCAGGGATTGGCCTCCGCCTGGACGCAGCCCGGACCGAGGCCCGGGCCCATCGAGCAGGAGGCCCGATCAGAAGTCCATGTCGCCCATGCCGCCCGGGGCGCCGTGGGCGTGCTTCTCTTCCTTCTTCGGCAGCTCGGCCACCATCGCTTCGGTGGTGACCATCAGGCCGGCGATGGACGCGGCGTTCTGCAGCGCGGTGCGGGTGACCTTGGTCGGGTCGAGGATGCCCATCTCGACCATGTCGCCGAACTGGCCGCTGGCCGCGTTGTAGCCGAAGTTGCCCTTGCCCTCGGCGACCTTGTTCAGCACCACCGACGGCTCCTCGCCGGCGTTGGTGACGATCTCGCGCAGCGGCGCTTCCATGGCGCGCTGGGCGATGGCGATGCCGTGGTTCTGGTCCTCGTTGGCGCCCTTCAGGCCCTTGCTCGCGGTCAGCGCACGGATCAGGGCGACGCCGCCGCCCGGCACCACGCCTTCCTCGACCGCCGCACGGGTGGCGTGCAGGGCGTCCTCGACGCGCGCCTTCTTCTCCTTCATCTCGACCTCGGTCGCGGCGCCGACCTTGATCACCGCCACGCCGCCGGCCAGCTTGGCCACGCGCTCCTGCAGCTTCTCGCGGTCGTAGTCGGAGCTGGTCTCCTCGATCTGCGCCTTGATCTGCTTGATGCGCGCCTCGATCGCCTTGGTCTCGCCGGCGCCGTCGATGAGGGTGCTGTTTTCCTTGGAGACGATCACCTTCTTGGCGCGGCCGAGATCCTTCACCGTCGCCTTCTCGAGCTGCAGGCCGACTTCCTCGGAGATCACCTGGCCGCCGGTCAGGATCGCCATGTCCTCCAGCATCGCCTTGCGGCGGTCGCCGAAGCCCGGCGCCTTCACCGCGCACACCTTGACGATGCCGCGGATGGTGTTGACCACCAGCGTCGCCAGCGCCTCGCCCTCGACCTCTTCCGCCACGATCAGCAGCGGCTTGCCGGCCTTGGCCACGGCCTCGAGCACCGGCAGCAGCTCGCGCACGTTGGAGATCTTCTTGTCGTGCAGCAGGATGTACGGGTCTTCCAGCTCGGCCTGCATCGACTGCTGGTTGTTGATGAAGTACGGCGACAGGTAGCCGCGGTCGAACTGCATGCCCTCGACGACGTCGAGCTCGTTCTCCAGGCCCGAGCCGTCCTCGACGGTGATCACGCCTTCCTTGCCGACCTTGTCCATCGCCTGCGCGATCAGCTTGCCGATCACCTCGTCGCCGTTGGCGGAGATGGTGCCGACCTGGGCGATCGACTTGGAATCGGACGACGGCTTGCTGAGCTTCTTCAGCTCGTCGATCGCCGCGGTCACGGCCTTGTCGATGCCGCGCTTGAGGTCCATCGGGTTCATGCCGGCGGCGACCGCCTTCATGCCCTCGCGGATCATCGCCTGCGCCAGCACGGTGGCGGTGGTGGTGCCGTCACCGGCGTTGTCGGAGGTCTTGGAGGCGACTTCCTTGACCATCTGCGCGCCCATGTTCTCGAACTTGTCGGCCAGCTCGATCTCCTTGGCGACGGACACGCCGTCCTTGGTGATCGTCGGCGCGCCGAAGCTCTTCTCGAGCACGACGTTGCGGCCCTTCGGGCCCAGCGTGACCTTGACCGCGTTGGCCAGGATGTTCACGCCCTTGACCATGCGGACGCGGGCGTCTTCGGAGAAACGGACTTCTTTGGCTGCCATGGAACGTATCCTCGAAACGAAATCGTGGGTGTGGGAGTGATCGCCGCGCGTGGCGCAGCGGCGGGCGCTCAGCCCTCGATCACCGCCATGATGTCTTCCTCGCGCATCACGAGGAGCTCTTCGCCGTCGACCTTGACCTCGGTGCCGGAGTACTTGCCGAACAGCACCTTGTCACCCTTCTTCACGGCGATCGGACGCACCTTGCCGTCCTCGAGGATCTTGCCGTCGCCGGCGGCGACGACTTCACCGCGGACCGGCTTCTCGGTTGCGCTGTCGGGAATCACGATGCCTCCCGCGGACATGCGCTCCTCTTCCATGCGCTTGATGATCACGCGATCGTGCAGCGGACGCAGTTTCATAATGACTCCACCAAGTAGCTGTTGAGAAAGGGGGTTCCCGTTGTTGGCACTCACGGGACACGAGTGCTAATTGTAGCCGGGGCGCGGCGCTTGACAAGCGCCACCGCCCCGCGGGACAGGTGGGGACCGCACCGCGGCTTTCAAGGGAACCCGGGCCGGCGCGCGCGTGGCGGGGCCGGGCCGGCGCATTCCGGGTCGCGCGGGCGCGGCGCGCGCGCTGTGCTAGGCTCGCGGGCCGATGAGCGCCCTGGTCGTCTTCTGCACCTGCCCCGACGCCGCCAGCGCCGAGCACATCGCGCGCCGCCTGGTGGACGAACGGCTGGCCGCCTGCGTCAACCGCGTGCCCGGCCTGCGTTCGGTGTACCGCTGGCGGGGCGAGGTGCGCGACGACGCCGAGGAGCTGCTGGTGATCAAGACGCAGCGGGCGCGGCTGGAGGCGCTGACCGCGCGCATCCTCGAGCTGCACCCGTATGAGCTGCCCGAGGTGATCGCGCTGGACGTGACCGCGGGCCACGCGCCCTACCTCGCCTGGCTGGCGCGGGAGAGCGCGGCGCCGTAAGCGCGGCGCCGCCGGTCCGGTCCCGCTGCGGTACCGATGGATGGAGTTGCCATGACCTTCGCCCGCCTGGGCCGTGCGGCCCTCGCCCTGCTGTGCATCGCGCTCGCCGCGCCCGCGTTCGCGCAGGACGACGGCCTGCTCGCGGTCACCGACGCCTTCCGCCTGACCGCGTCGGTCGAGGCGCCGGGCCGCGTGCATCTGCACTGGAAGATCGCCGAGCACTACTACCTCTACCGCGGCCGCATCCATGCGAAGACCGCGACGCCGGGCGTCGCGCTGGGCGAGCTCGCGCTGCCCGACGGCCTGAAGAAGCACGACGAATTCCTCGGCGACGTCGAGGTCTACCACGACCGCATCGACGCCACGCTGCCGTACACGACGGATGCCGCCGCGCCGGCAACGCTGGAACTGGCGGTGCAGTTCCAGGGCTGCCACGAGGTCGATCCCAAGATCTGCTACCCGCCGTACACGCAGAAGCTCAGCCTGGCGCTGCCCGCGGCCGTCCCCGCGCCGGCCGGCGGCCTCGCCGACGCGCTGGGCAAGCTGGGCGGCGCCGCGTCGCGCGCGGGCCGCGCCGACCTGCCGCTGCCGCCCGAGCGGGCGTTCGTCTTCGACGCCATCGCCGCCGCGCCCGACCAGCTGCTGCTGCGCTGGCGCATGCCCAAGGGCTATTACCTCTATCGCGACAGGACCACGCTGCGCCTGGTCGATGCCGGCGACGTCGCGCCCGGCGCGCCGCAGTGGCCGGCGGCGACGATGCACGCCGACCCGCAGTTCGGCACGGTCGCGGTGTACTTCGACGAGGTCGACCTGCCGGTGCCGCTGACGCGCACCGCCGGCGCCGCGCGCCGCCTGGTCCTGGAAGCGCGCTTCCAGGGCTGCCAGGATGGCGGCATCTGTTATCCGCCGATGACGCGCACGGCGACGCTGCAGCTGCCGGCGACCGCGACCGCATCCGCGGCACCGGCCGATGCCGGCGCCGCGTCGGCCGGCGGCCAGTCCGAGGAGCAGCAGCTCGCCGGCGCGCTGCAGCGGCACGGCCGCTGGCTCGCCCTGCTCAGCTTCTTCGGCTTCGGCCTGCTGCTGGCGTTCACGCCCTGCGTGTTGCCGATGGTCCCGATCCTGTCCGGGCTGATCGCCGGCGCCGGCGCGCAGCTTTCCACCGCGCGCGCGTTCGCGCTGTCGCTGGTGTACGTGCTGGCCTCCAGCGTGGTGTTCACCGCCGCCGGCGTGATCGCCGGCCTGGCCGGCGCCAACCTGCAGGCGACGTTCCAGCAGCCGTGGATCCTGTGGAGCTTCGCCGCGCTGTTCGTGCTGCTGGCGCTCAGCATGTTCGGCTTCTACGAGCTGCAGTTGCCGGCGTCGTGGCAGGCGAAGCTGGCGGCGGCCAGCAACCGCCAGCGCGGCGGCTCGCTGGCCGGCGTCGCCGTGATGGGCGTGCTGTCGGCGCTGATCGTCGGCCCCTGCGTCGCGCCGCCGCTGGCCGCCGCCGTGCTGTACATCGGCCAGACCCGCGACCCGCTGTTCGGCGGGCTGGCGCTGTTCCTGCTCAGCCTCGGCATGGGCGCGCCGCTGCTTGCGTTCGGCACCGCGGCCGGCCGCCTGCTGCCGCGCAGCGGCGCGTGGATGGAGACGGTCAAGGCGGCGTTCGGCGTGGCCTTCCTCGGCCTCGCCATCTGGATGCTGGCGCGCATCCTCGATCCGCTCTGGATCATGCTGATGACGGGCGCGCTGCTCACCGCCTGCGCGGTCTACCTCGGCGCGCTGGAGCGCCTGCCCGAGGGCGCCTCCGGCTGGAAGAAGCTGTGGAAGGCGCTCGGCCTGCTGCTGCTGATCGCCGGCGCGGCCGAGCTGGTCGGCGCCGCCGCCGGCGGCCGCGACCTGCTGCAGCCGTTGCGCGGCATCGCCGGCGGCGCGCAGCAGGAAGCCGGGCTGGCGTTCCGCACGGTCAAGGGCGTGGACGGCCTCGACCGCGCGCTGGCCGAAGCCGCCGCGCAAGGCCAGCCGGTGATGCTCGACTTCTATGCGGACTGGTGCGTGAGCTGCAAGGAAATGGAGAGGTTCGTCTACACCCGGCCGGAGGTGCACCAGGCGCTGTCCGGCTACGTGCTGCTGAAGGCCGACGTCACCGCCAACGACGCCGCCGACCAGGCGCTGCTCAGGCGCTACGGCCTGTTCGGCCCGCCGGCGACGCTGTTCTTCGGCAAGGACGGGCAGGAGCGCCGCGCGCTGCGCCTGATCGGCTACGAGAACGCCGCGCGGTTCGTCGCGCGCGCGCATGACGCGGCGGGGGCCTGAGCGATGCGCGACCGCGGCAGCCTCTGGATCCTCGTCTTCGCGCTGGCGGCCGGCGTCGCCGGCATGCTGGCCGGGCGCTGGTGGCAGACCCGCCAGCCGCCGGCGCCGCCCGGCGTGACCGTGCTGGCGCCCGGCGACCTGCGCGCCGACCTCGCCCTGCCCGACGCCGACGGCAACCTGCACCGCCTGTCCGCCTGGGACGGCAAGCTGGTCCTGCTGAACTTCTGGGCGACCTGGTGCGGCCCCTGCCGCGAGGAGATGCCCGCGCTGGACGCTGCCCAGCAGCGGTTCGGCGGCCACGGCCTGCAGGTGGTCGGCATCGCGCTGGATGCGCCGGGCGCGGTGAGCGACTACCTGCGCGAAGTGCCGGTGCGCTACCCGATCCTGGTCGGGCTGGGCCACGTGCCGGAACCCTCGATGCTGTTCGGCGACACCCGTGGCGCGCTGCCGTACAGCGTGCTGATCGGCCGCGACGGCCGTATCCTCAAGTCCAAGCTGGGCGGCTTCGACAGCGCCGAGCTGGCCGAGTGGATCCAGGCGTCGCTGTAATCGCGTCAAACATCGCCGAACTACGCCGATCTGGACAAGATCGGCCGGCTCGCGCAGACTTCGCCCCTTAGCCGTCCGATCGGGGCGGCCCGGGGGCTGCGCTTGGCCAAGATCCTCGTCCTGCACGGACCGAACCTGAACCTGCTCGGCACGCGCGAGCCGGAGGTGTACGGCCGCGCGTCCCTGGCCGAGATCGACGCCGACCTCGCCCGCCGCGCCGAACGCGCCGGCCACGCGCTCAGCGCGTTCCAGTCGAACGCCGAGCACGCGCTGATCGAGCGCGTGCAGGCGGCACGCGACGACGGCACCGCGTTCATCCTGATCAACCCCGCCGCCTACACCCACACCAGCATCGCGCTGCGCGACGCGCTGGCGGCGGTGGCGATCCCGTTCATCGAGGTGCACCTGAGCAACGTGCACGCGCGCGAGCCGTTCCGTCGCCACTCGTATTTCTCCGACCTCGCGGTCGGCGTGATCGCCGGCTTCGGCGCCGACAGCTACCGGCTGGCGCTGGAGGCCGCGCTGGCGCGGCTCGGCGCCGCGCCCGGCTGAGCCCGCACCGCATCCCAACCCGCCCTTTTCCGCCCGCGGAAAGCGGAATCGAATCCGAAGAAGGCACTCGCTCATGGACCTGCGCAAGATCAAGAAGCTGATCGACCTGCTCGAGGAATCCAACCTCGCCGAGCTGGAAATCAAGGAAGGCGAGGAAGTGGTGCGCCTGTCGCGGGTGCCGAAGGGAGCCGCCGCGATGGCCGCGCCCGCGCCGATGCTGCCGCCGGCGCAGGTCGCCGCCGCGCCGGCCCCGGCCGCCGCGCGCGACGATGCGTCGTCCGCCGCACCGGCCGCCGCCGGCAGGCAGATCCCCGAAGGCCACGTGGTGCGCGCGCCGATGGTCGGCACCTTCTACGCCGCCGCCACCCCCGGCGGCCTGCCGTTCGTCAAGGTCGGCCAGCAGGTCAAGGCCGGCGAGACGCTCGGCATCATCGAGGCGATGAAGATGTTCAACCAGATCGAAGCCGACGTCGACGGCACCGTGGTGGCGGTGCTCGCCGAAAACGGCCAGCCGGTCGAGTTCGACGAGCCGCTGTTCGTGATCGGCTGATGATGCGCGGGACTCGGGACTCGGGACTCGGGACTCGGGCTGACGTCCGGTGCCGGCGCCACGCTCTCGCGAGCGGCCGCCTGATCGCACCGTGGCGCACCCGGCCCCGGCGGCCGATGCTCGACGAGTCCCGAGTCCCGAGTCCCGAGTCCCGGAATTCCCATGCTCGATAAAGTCGTCATCGCCAACCGCGGCGAAATCGCGCTGCGCGTGCTGCGCGCCTGCCACACGCTCGGCATCCGCACCGTCGCCGTGCATTCCACCGTCGACCGCAACCTCAAGCACGTCGCCATGGCCGACGAGGCCGTGTGCATCGGGCCGGCGCCGGCCGCGGAGAGCTACCTCAACATCCCGCGCATCATCGCCGCCGCCGAAGTCACCGACGCGCAGGCGATCCATCCGGGCTACGGCTTCCTGTCCGAGCGCGCCGACTTCGCCGAGCAGGTGGAGAAGTCCGGCTTCATCTTCATCGGCCCGACCGCCGAGGTGATCCGCCTGATGGGCGACAAGGTCGAGGCGATCAAGGCGATGAAGGCGGCCGGCGTGCCCTGCGTGCCCGGCTCCGACGGCCCGCTGCCGGACGACCCCGCCGAGTGCGTGAAGATCGCGCGCCGCATCGGCTACCCGGTGATCATCAAGGCCGCCGGCGGCGGCGGCGGCCGCGGCATGCGCGTGGTGCACACCGAGGCGCACGTCGCCAACGCGGTGGTGATGACGCGCCAGGAAGCCAAGGCCGCGTTCGGCAACGACCAGGTGTACATGGAGAAATTCCTCGAGCACCCGCGCCACGTCGAGATCCAGGTGCTCGCCGACGGCCAGGGCAACGCGATCCACCTCGGCGAGCGCGACTGCTCGATGCAGCGTCGCCACCAGAAGGTGGTCGAGGAGGCGCCGGCGCCCGGCATCACGCCCGAGCAGCGCGCCGCGATCGGCAAGGTCTGCGTCGAGGCCTGCCTGCGCATCGGCTACCGCGGCGCCGGCACGTTCGAGTTCCTGTACGAGGACGGGCGCTTCTACTTCATCGAGATGAACACGCGCATCCAGGTCGAGCACCCGGTCACCGAGTTCATCACCGGCGTGGACCTGGTGCGCGAGCAGTTGCTGATTGCCGCCGGCGAGAAGCTGTCGATCCGGCAGAGCGACATCGAGATCGACGGCCACGCCATCGAGTGCCGCATCAACGCCGAGGACCCGGACACCTTCATGCCCTGCCCGGGCCTGGTCAAGCTGTTCCACGCGCCGGGCGGCCCCGGCGTGCGCGTCGACACGCACCTGTATTCCGGCTACCGCATCCCGCCCAACTACGACTCGATGATCGGCAAGCTGATCGTGCACGGCCGCGACCGCGCCACCGCGATCGCGCGCATGCAGCTCGCGCTGGCCGAGATGGTCGTCGAGGGCATCAAGTCGAACCTGCCGCTGCAGCAGCGCATCCTCGCCGACAGCGGCTTCCAGCAAGGCGGCATGAACATCCACTATCTGGAAAAGCGCATCGCCGAACAGCGCGAGAAGGCGATTGGCTTGGGCTGAAGGCAGGAGCCGAAGGCGGGAGCGACTTGGCGAGGCATGGATGCCGAGCCTGGTCGCCGGGTCCGGTGTGCTCACCACCTCATAATCATGCCCTTCCTCGAACTCTCCCTCGTCACCCGCGCCGACCGCCAACCCCGCGCCGAGAGCGCGCTGGAGGACCTCGGCGCGCAGGCGGTGACGCTGCTGGACGCCGAGGACCATCCGATCCTCGAACCCGCGCCCGGCGAAACGCCGCTGTGGCCGCTGATCCGCCTGCAGGCGCTGTTCGACGCCGGCGCCGACCGTCGCGGCCTCGCGCTGGCGCTGTGCGAGCTGCTGCCCGATCTCGCGCCCGACGGCATCGAGTTCCGCGAGGTCGCCGACCAGGACTGGGAACGCGCCTGGATGGACCAGTTCCGGCCGATGCGCTTCGGCCGGCGGCTGTGGATCTACCCGTGGAACGTGGAGCCGCCCGCCGACGCCGGCGATGCCGTGATCGTGCGCCTCGACCCCGGCCTCGCCTTCGGCACCGGCACGCACCCGACCACGGCGCTGTGCCTGGCGTGGCTGGACGGCGCCGATCTGGCCGGCAAGACCGTGCTCGACTACGGCTGCGGCTCCGGCGTGCTGGCGATCGCCGCGCTGAAGCTGGGCGCGGCGCGCGCGATCGGCGTCGACAACGATCCGCAGGCGCTGACCGCCAGCCGCGACAACGCCGAACGCAACGGCGTCGCCGCGCGCCTCGAGCTGCGCCTGCCGGACGCCCACGACGACGCGCCCGCCGACGTGCTGGTGGCGAACATCCTCGCCGGCCCGCTGGCCGAGCTGGCGCCGCGCTTCGCCGCGTGCGCGAAAGCGGGCGCGCCGATCGCGCTGTCCGGCATCCTGCGCGGCCAGGAGGATGAGCTGCTGGCGCGCTACGCCGAGTGGTTCGAGGATCTCGAAATCACCACGCGCGAGGACTGGGTGCGCATCGCCGGCACACGCAAATGCGACTGAACGCGTAGCGTGCGCACAGCGCACGCTACGCGCCCATTCGCCTCACCCTCTCCCGCCCCGTCCCTCCGGGTCGCCTGCACGCAGGCTCCTGCCGCGCCACCGCCCGGTAAACGCGCGCTCCCTTCTCCCGTCTGCCGTCTCCCGTAAACTGTCGCCATGTACACCCAGTGCCCCGAATGCCTCACCGTATTCGCGCTGGACGCCGCCTCGGTCGCGCAGGCGCGCGGCAGCGTGCGTTGCGGGCACTGCAGCGCGGTGTTCGACGCAATCGCCACGCTCACCGAGGCGTTGCCGCCGGAACCGTTCGACAGCCTGCCCGCGCACACCCCCAGCCCGGCGCCGCCGCAACTGGTGGAACCGGTGTACCGGCCGCAGGCGCCGCAACAGGGCCTGTTCGCGCCGGTCGATCCGCTGCACGGCGGACACGCGCCGGCGGCGCCGGCGTTCGCCCGGCGCCACGGCGTCGCCCACGGCGGCCATCCCGGCCGCTGGGCGGCCGGCTGCGCGCTGCTGGCGCTGGCGCTGGGCGCGCAGCTGGCCTGGGCGCAACGCGATGCGCTGATCGCCAGCGACGCGCTGCGCCCGTGGCTGGCGCGCGCCTGCCGGCCGCTCGCCTGCACGCTGCCGCCGGTCAAGGACGTGCACCAGCTCAGCCTGATCTCGCGCGACATCCGCCCGCACCCGTCGGTGCCCGGCGCGCTGATCATCAGCGCCACGCTGCGCAACGACGCCGACTTCACCCAGCCGTATCCGGTGCTCGGCATCACCCTCTCCGACCTCGACGAGAACCGCGTGGCGATGCGCCGCTTCCTGCCCGCCGAGTACGTGCGCGACCCGAGGCTGCGCGCGGCCGGACTCGCGCCGGGCGCCGAGGCGGCGCTGGTGTTCGAGGTGGAAGATCCCGGCAAGAACGCCGTCGCCTTCGAGTTCAACTTCGAATAGTCGCGCCAAGTCCGCGCCGCGCCTGCTGCACGAACGACGCTTCGGCGGGGGCTTACACAAGCGCCGACGGCGGCGCTACACTCGCCCTCCTCGTACACCAACGAACGACGGGGGCTCGCCTTGGCGACCACCCCGCGCAGAGTCATCGCCACGCCATGGGGGGAGTGCTGCCGTGAACGCCGTCAGTCCGCTGCGCGCCGACACCCAGGGCGACGCGACGCTGGAGCCTGCGCTGCGCGATTGCGTCACCCGCGCGGTGCGGCGTTACCTGGCCGACCTCGATGGCACCGTCTGCAGCGAAGGCCTGTTCGCGCTGGTGATGCGCGAGGTCGAGGCGCCGCTGCTGACCGAGGTGCTGGCCTGGCACGGCGGCAACCAGAGCCGCGCCGCGGCCGCGCTCGGCATCAACCGCGCCACCCTGCGCAAGAAGCTCGCCCAGCACCGCCTCGGCTGAGGGCGCCGCGCGGCCGCTATAATCGCGGACTCTTTGTTTACCGCAGCGGCCCCGCCATGTTCGATGCCACCCTGGTTCCCGTCCGTCGCGCGCTGCTCAGCGTCTCCGACAAGGCCGGCCTGGCCGATCTCGGCCGCGGCCTGGACGCGCTCGGCGTCGAGCTGATCTCCACCGGCGGCAGCGCCAAGGCGCTGCGCGAGGCCGGCGTGCCGGTGCGCGAGGTCAGCGAGATCACCGGCTTCCCCGAGATCATGGACGGCCGCGTCAAGACGCTGCATCCGAAGGTGCACGGCGGCCTGCTCGGCCGGCGCGGCACCGACGATGCGGTGATGCGCGAGCACGGCATCGAGCCGATCGACCTGCTGGTGGTGAACCTGTACCCGTTCGCGGCGACCGTGGCGCGTCCCGACTGCACGCTGGACGAGGCGATCGAGAACATCGACATCGGCGGCCCGGCGATGCTGCGCGCCGCCGCCAAGAACCACGAACACGTCGCGGTCGTCACCGATCCCGCCGACTACGCCGGCCTGATCGAGGCGCTGCGCGCCGACGGCGGCACGCGCCTCGGGCTGCGCCGCCGCCTCGCCGCCAAGGCCTACGCGCACACCGCGCGCTACGACGGCGCCATCGCCGACTGGCTGGGCGCGCGCGCCGACGACAGCGAGCGCAGCACGTTCGGTCCGACCCTGCACCTCGCGCTGCAGCGCGCACACACGCTGCGCTACGGCGAGAATCCGCACCAGGGCGCCGCGCTCTATCTCGAAGCCGAGCCGCCGCGCGGCGTGGTCGCCAGCGCGCAGGTGCTGGCCGGCAAGGAACTCAGCTACAACAACTACGCCGACGCCGACGCCGCGCTGGAATGCGTCAAGGCGTTCGGCAAGGCGCCCGCCTGCGTGATCGTCAAGCACGCCAACCCGTGCGGCGTCGCGCTGGGCGCAACCGCGCTGGAGGCCTACGACCGCGCCTACGCCTGCGACCCGACCTCGGCGTTCGGCGGCATCATCGCCTTCAACCACCCGCTGGACGCGGGCACCGCGGAGGCGATCCTGAAGCGCCAGTTCGTCGAGGTGGTGATCGCGCCCGAAGTCGGCGACGCGGCGCTGGCCGCGTTCGCGAAGAAACCCAACGTGCGCGTGCTGGCCAGCGGCGCCTGGTCGGAAACGCACGCGCCGGCGCGCGACTTCAAGCGCATCGCCGGCGGCCTGCTGGTGCAGGACGCCGACCGCGACACCCTGCTGATCGACGACCTCAAGGTGGTCAGCAAGCGCGTGCCCGACGCCGACGAGCTGCGCGACCTGCTGTTCGCCTGGCACGTGGCGATGTACGTGAAGTCGAACGCGATCGTGTACGCGAAGGACGGCCGCACCGTCGGCATCGGCGCCGGGCAGATGAGCCGCGTGGTCAGCGCGAAGATCGCCGGTCTGAAGGCGCACGATGCCGGCCTCGAGGTGCGCGGCAGCGTGATGGCGTCGGACGCGTTCTTCCCGTTCCGCGACGGCATCGACGCCGCCGCCGCGGCCGGCATCCGCGCGGTGATCCAGCCGGGCGGCTCGATGCGCGACGCCGAGGTGATCGCCGCCGCCGACGAGCACGACATGGCGATGGTGTTCACCGGCGTGCGCCACTTCCGGCACTGATCCGGGACTCGGGAAGAGCGTGATGCTTCGAGCTCCCGCTCGCCCAAGCCCCGCTTGGGCGAGCGGGTTCGGGTGAGGGGCGCCCGATCCGCAACGCTCAGCCGCCGCCGCTGTCCTGCTGTTGCTGCTCGGCGGTCTTCGCCGGCTTGCCCCACTGGTAGATCGTGTAGTACACGGGCGACACCGGGCCCTGCTTGGGATCGGGCGTCAGCTTGCCGTCGCCGCGCGTGTCCATGAAGGTCTGCGGCACGCCGTGCTTGGGAATGATGCGGACCATGTAGATGCGCCCGCCGCTGCGGTATTCCTCGACGGTGTCGCCGTTGTCCTGCTGGCGCACCGTGACGGTGGGCGGCGGCGCGCCGCGCGCGTCGCGCGCTTCGCCCGGCGCCGGTTTCGGCTGCGCGGGCGCGGCGACCGTGGCCGGCGCGACGGGTTTCACGCCGGGCTCGTCCATGCCCGGCGGCGGCGGTACCGGCGCGGGCGGCGGCGGCGCGGAGGACTGCGCGTGCAGCGACGCGGCGGACGCCAGCGCCAGTGCGCCGACGAGCAACAGGGGCATGCGTTTCATGACGACCTCCGAAGGGACGCTCCGAGCTTCCCCCGCGCGATCAGCATAGCAGTTCCGCCACGGCGCCCGCGCCGCGCGTTTCCGGAGCGCATGCGACAATCCGGCGCATGCCTACCCTGATCCTGATCGACGGCTCGAGCTATCTCTACCGCGCCTTCCACGCGCTGCCGCCGCTGTCCAACGCCGCCGGCGAGCCCACCGGCGCGCTGTTTGGCGTGGTCAACATGCTGCGTGCAACGCTGAAGGCGCAGCCGGACTATGCCGCCTTCGTCACCGACGCGCCCGGCCCGACCTTCCGCGACGAACTCTATCCGCAGTACAAGGCCAACCGCGCGCCGATGCCGGACGACCTGCGCGCGCAGATCGAGCCGATGCATGCGATCGTCGAGGCGCTCGGCTTCCCGATCCTGCGCGTGCCCGGCGTCGAGGCCGACGACGTGATCGGCACGCTGGCGACGCAGGCCGCCGCCGCCGGCATCGAGGTGATCGTCTCCACCGGCGACAAGGATTTCGCGCAACTGGTCGGCCCGCACATCCGCCTGGTCAACACCATGACCAACACCACGCTGGACGAAGCCGGCGTGGCGGAGAAGTTCGGCGTGCCGCCGGCGCGCATCGTCGACCTGCTGGCGCTGATGGGCGACAGCGTCGACAACATCCCCGGCGTCGAGAAGTGCGGGCCGAAAACCGCGGCGAAATGGCTGGAACAGTACGACTCGCTGGACGGCGTGATGGCGCACGCCGACGCAATCGGCGGCAAGGTCGGCGAGAACCTGCGCCGCGCGCTGGACCACCTGCCGCTGTCGCGGCAGCTGGCGACGATCAAGACCGACGTCGCGCTCGACCGCGCGCCGGCCGATCTCGTCCTGCGCGCGCGCGACGCGGAAAGGCTGCGCACGCTGTACACCCGCTACGGCTTCAGCACCGCGCTGAAGGAGCTGGAGGGCGCCGCGGTCGCCAACGGCACCGAGGCCGGCGCGGCGACGCTGCGCGAGGCCGCGCACGCCTCCGAGGATGCGCCCCATCCCAGCCTCGGCGGCCCCGGCCGCTACGAGCTGGTGACCACGCAGGCGCAGCTCGACGCCTGGCTCGAACGGTTGCGCGCGGCGGCGCTGGTCAGCTTCGACACCGAGACCACCTCGCTGGACGCGATGCGCGCCGAGGTGGTCGGGCTGTCGTTCGCGATCGAGGCCGCGCACGCCGCCTATGTGCCGTTGGCGCACGACTATCCGGGTGCGCCGGCGCAACTCGACCGCGCCGCGGTGCTGGCCGCGCTGAAGCCGCTGCTGGAGGATCCTGCGAAACCGAAGCTCGGCCAGCACGCCAAGTACGACATCAACGTGCTCGCCAAGTACGGCATCGAGGTGCGCGGGCTGGCCTACGACACCATGCTCGAGTCCTACGTGTGGAACGCCACCGCCACGCGCCACGACATGGACTCGCTGGCCAAGCGCTATCTCGGCGTCGACACCATCCACTACGAGGACGTCGCCGGCCGCGGCGCCAGGCAGATCCCGTTCAGCCAGGTCGACCTCGACACCGCCTGCCGCTACGCCGCCGAGGACGCCGACATCACGCTGCGCCTGCACCTGGCGCTGTGGCCGAAGCTGGAAGCGGCGCCGAAGCTGCGCGACGTGTTCGAGCACATCGAGCTGCCGCTGGTGCCGGTGCTGGCGCGCATGGAGCAGCGCGGCGTGCTGATCGACGTGCCCGAGCTGAAGCGCCAGAGCATGGACCTGGCCAAGCGCCAGCACGCCGCGCAGCGGCGCGCCTACGAGGTGGCCGGGCGCGAGTTCAGCCTGGACTCGCCCAAGCAGTTGCAGGCGATCCTGTTCGACGAGCTGAAGCTGCCGGCGGCGGTGAAGACGCCGACCGGCCAGCCGTCCACCAACGAGGAGGCGCTGGAGGCGATCGCCGACCAGCACGAGCTGCCGCGCCTGATCCTCGAATACCGCGGCCTGGCCAAGCTGCGCTCGACCTACACCGAGAAGCTGCCGGAGATGGTCAACCCGCGCACCGGCCGCGTGCACACCAGCTACCACCAGGCGGTGGCGGCGACCGGGCGCCTGAGTTCGTCCGACCCCAACCTGCAGAACATCCCGATCCGCACCGAGGACGGCCGCCGCATCCGCCGCGCCTTCATCGCGCCGGAAGGCTGGCGGGTCCTCGCCGCCGACTACTCGCAGATCGAGCTGCGCATCATGGCGCACCTGTCCGGCGACGCCGGCCTGCTGGCCGCCTTCCACGGCAACCAGGACGTGCACCGCGCCACCGCGGCGGAAGTGTTCGGCCTGCCGCCGGACCGGGTCGACCCCAACCAGCGCCGCGCCGCCAAGGCGATCAACTTCGGCCTGATGTACGGCATGAGCGCGTTCGGCCTGGCGCGCCAGCTCGGCATCGGCCGCACCGAGGCGCAGGACTACATCGCCCGCTACTTCGCCCGCTATCCCGGCGTGAAGGCGTTCATGGACGCCACCCGCGAACGCGCCGCGCGCGACGGCTACGTCGAGACCGTGTTCGGCCGCCGCCTGTACCTGGAGGACATCCGCGCGCGCAACCAGGCGCGCCGTGCCGGCGCCGAGCGCGCGGCGATCAACGCGCCGATGCAGGGCACCGCCGCGGACATCATCAAGCGCGCGATGATCGCCGTGGACGGCTTCCTCGCCGACCGCGACGACGCACGCATGCTGATGCAGGTGCACGACGAGCTGGTGTTCGAGGTGCGCGCCGACGCGGTGGAGGCGATCACCGGGGCGGTGCGCGCGCGCATGGCCGGCGCGGCCGCACTCGACGTGCCGCTGCTGGTCGATATCGGCAGCGGCGCCAACTGGGACGAGGCGCACTGAGGCGAAGACGGCGCACGCGCCGCCGCCCGGCGCCGGGATCGCTAAGTTTTCGTCAAATGAACGCCGACTAAACCGTTTCCGGCGACGCATTTGAACTTCGCGCCCGCGTCCGCATCTAAGCTCGCGGGTGCACGCAACGGCGCCCGGCTCACTCACCTCCCTGAGTGAACCACGGGAGTCGGATCCCTCCCCAGGTCCGGCTCCACCCAGGCCCCGAGGGCTCCCCCCTAGCCCTCGGGGCATTCTTTTTCTGCGGCGCGTTTTTTCAGGCACACTCGGGCGGTCCGCCGAGGAGCGCCGCATGTCCGACGACGCCACCACCGCCGCGCCGGCCGAGGCCGGCTACGAAAGCGACGCCGCACATCCGTGGCGGCGCTGGTTCGCGCGCCAGATCGACTTCACCCTGATCGGCCTGGCGTGGACCTGGGCGCTGGGTCCGCCGGCCGCCGTCACCGGCGGCCTCGGGCAGAGCTTCACCGAAACCACGCTGCAGGGCATCGCGTTCACCGCGGTCGGCTGCGCGCTGGTCGCGGCCTCGCTGGCGCGCTGGGGCACCACGCCGGGCAAGCGCCTGCTCGGCGTCGAGCTGCGCGGCGCCGGCGGCGCGCGCCTCGACGCGAAGGGCGCGCTGCGGCGCGAGCTGCACGTGTTCGCGCGCGCGCTGTGCGCCGGCATCCCGATCGCCACCCTGGTCACGCAGGCGATGGCCTACGCGCAGGTGAAGGCGCAGGGCCGCACCGTCTACGACACGAGCCTCGGCAGCGAGGTGCGCTTCCGCCGCCGCGACGCCGGCCAGTGGGCCCTGGCGATCGCGGTGATGCTCGCGCTGGCGTGCGTGGAAATGCTGCTGCTCCTGCGCGCGGTCGGCACCGCCCTGCTCGACTAGCCGCCGACCGCGGCGACGCTCTCCAAGGAGGCCCGCATGTCGCGCTTCATGATCTACGGCGCCAACGGCTACACCGGCCGGCTGATCGCGCACGCCGCCGTCGCGCGCGGTCTGAAGCCGCTGCTGGCCGGGCGCAATCGCGAGGCGCTGGACGCGCTGGCCGCCGAACTCGGCCTGCATCGCCGCCTGTTCGCGCTGCTGGGCGCGCGGTCGGTCGAGGGCAGCCTGGACGACGTCGAGCTGGTGCTGAACTGCGCCGGCCCGTTCTCCGCGACCTGCAGGCCGCTGCTGGAAGCCTGTCTCGCGCGCGGCGTGCACTACCTCGACATCAGCGGCGAGATCGACGCGTTCGCGCACTGCCACGCGCGGCACGAGCGCGCGCGCGAGCGCGGCGTGGTGGTCGCGCCCGGGGTCGGCTTCGACGTGGTGCCGACCGACTCGCTGGCGGCGATGCTGAAGCGCCGCCTGCCGCGCGCCGACGAGCTGGTGCTGGCCTTCGAGGCCGGCGGCGGTCCCAGCCCCGGCACCGCGCGCACCGCGATCGAAGGCCTGTGCGCCGGCGGCCGCATCCGCCTGCGCGGCGAGCTGAAGGAGGTGCCGCTGGCGTGGAAGGTGCGCAGCTTCGTGCGCGACGGCCAGCCGCGCAGCGCGGTGACGATCCCGTGGGGCGACGTCTACACGGCGTACGTCTCCACCGGCATCCCCAACGTCGAAACCTACATGGCGCTGCCGCCGGCGACGATCCGGCAGATGCGCTGGCTGCGCTGGGCGCGGCCGCTGCTGCGGCTGAAGCCGGTGGAGGCGTTCGCCAAGCGGCGTGCGGGCGCGACGCGCGGCCCGTCCGCCGAGCGCCGCGCGCGCAGCGGCTGCTACGTGTGGGGCGAGGCGCGCGCCGCCGACGGCAGCGAGGCGAAGCTGGCGCTGCGCACGCCCAACGGCTACGCGCTCACCGTCGACGCCGCGCTGGGCATCGTCGCGCACGTGCTGGACGCGCATCCCGCCGGCGGCTACTACACGCCCTCGCAACTGATGGGCGCGGACTGGGTGCTGTCGCTGCCCGGCGTGCAGCTGGTCGACGACGCGCGCGCCGCGCCGGTTCCCGAGCCGCGACCGCTCGCGTACCATCGGCCGCACGACGAGTGAGGAGCGTGCGATGCGCATCGCGATGTTCGTGATCGGCCTGGCGCTGGCGCTGGGCGGCATCTGGGTGCTGGCCGGCAAGGGCACCTACAAGGACACCGAGACCGCGGCCAAGCTCGGCGGCCTCGAGATCAAGACCACCACCGAGAAGCCGGTCCCCGCGCCGGTCGGCTACGGCCTGATCGCGGTCGGCGGCGTACTGCTGCTGGCCGGCGCGCTGAAGAAAAACTGAGCGCTCAGCGCGCGACGGCCGCCGCGCCCGCCGTCCGCGACGGCGCCATGATCGCATCGCGCAGCGCCGCGGCATCCACGTCGCCGCCGATGTGCAGCGCGCCGTCCGCCTGCGCGCGCAGGCCGAGCGCCGCGTAGGTCGGCGCGAGATCGGGAAACGCCGTCGCGTTGGCGAACGCGCGATAGCGCCGCGCGAAGCTGTCGCCGCCGGTCAGCGCGTCCAGCTTGGCGACGAACGCCGCGGGCGTCCACGCGCGGTGACTGGGCAGGCAGCAGTCGCGGAAGCGCGCCAGCGCCACGTCCACGCTCAAGCGGCCGCCGCTGGCGCGGCGCAGCGCCGCGTCGGCCTGCAGCCAGTACGCGGTGCCGGCCCAGTACACGCGCATGAACGCGCGCAGATCCATCATCCGCTCCGACACCGCGTCCAGCGTCATGCCCGGATGCGCGTCGGCGCGGCCGCGCGCGAAGCCGGCGTCGAGCCGGCCCCAGGCGTCGTCCGCGCCGATCAGGCCGGCGCGCGCGCGCAGCACTTCCTGGTAGTACGTCGCCAGCCCCTCGGCGAGCCAGCGGCCGTCGTCGCCGAGGTAGGGATGGAACAGGTGCGACAGCTCGTGCACGGCGATCCAGTCGTCGGCGAACGCTTCGGGCGGCGCGGCCGGATCGACCCGCAGGATCAGCGCGTGGCCCTGCCCGCGCGTCGATTCGCCGAACACCACCGCGTCGCCGCCATGCCGGCGCGACACCGGCACCACCAGCACCTGCACATCGGGAATCGGCAGGCGGCCGTAGCCGTCCAGCACCGCCTGGCTGACGCGCGCCAGCCATGCGCGCAGCGCCGCGCGCTGCGCGGCGTCGGCGCCGTCCATGATGGCGATGCGCAGCGTGCCGCCCGGCAGCGCCAGCGGCATCTCGACGAAGCGCCCGACCGCCACCGTCGCCGCCCAGTCCAGCGGCGTCAGCGCGATGCGGTAGCAGCGCGCGCCGGCGTCCGCGGGCAGCGGTTGCCACGGCGCCGACAGCGCGTAGCCGGCGGGCAGCGCGACTTCGGCGTCGGCGCGGCCCGCATCGGCCGGCTGCAGCAGCCACAGCGTCGGCGAAGTCAGCAGGTCGTCGCCACGGCGCCAGCCGACGTCGGGGCGCTGCGCGGCGGCGATGCGGCCAAGGTCGGCGCGATAGCGCAGGCATTCGCCGGCGCGCCAATCGCGGGCGACCCATGCGCCGCCCGCACGCACCACCGGCGCGCCGCTGTCGCGCACGAGCCCGCTCACGTAGCGCGGCGCATCGTCGTCGGCGATCAGGCGCAGTTCGGCCTGCGCGGCGTCGCTGCACAGCGCCACCGCCATCGACGCGTCCGCGGCGTCGTAGCGCAGGCGGTAATGCACGGCGGCGTTCGCCACGGCGAGCGGCAACAGTGCAAACGGCAGAAGCCAGGCGCGCATGCGCATCAGCATGAGGGATCGCGCGACGGCCGCCAAGATTCCGCGGCGACGCGCGATGCGCCGGTACAATCGGCGGATGGACGTGTCCCACCTGCTCGACCATCTCAACGACGCCCAGCGCGAGGCGGTCAGCGCGCCGCCCGGCCACTATCTCGTGCTGGCCGGCGCCGGTTCCGGCAAGACGCGCGTGCTGACCCACCGCATCGCCTGGCTGACCGAGGTCGAGCGCGTGCCGCCGTGGGCGATCCTCGCGGTCACCTTCACCAACAAGGCCGCCGGCGAGATGCGCGCGCGCCTGGACGGCCTGCTGCCGCAGGGTTCGCGCGGGCTGACCGTCGGCACCTTCCACGGCATCGCCCATCGCCTGCTGCGCCGGCACTGGCGCGAGGCGAAGCTGCCGGAGACGTTCCAGATCCTCGACGCCGACGACCAGCAGCGCCTGGTCAAGCGCGTGGTCGCCGGCCTCGGCATCGACGAGGCGCGCTTTCCGCCGCGCCAGGCCGCCTGGCAGATCAACAGCTGGAAGGACGAGGGCCGACGCCCGGACAGCATCGAGCACCACCAGCATCCGGTCGCGAAAACGCTGCTCGACATCTACCGCGCCTACGAGGACGCCTGCCGCCGCGCCGGGCTGGTCGATTTCGCCGAGCTGCTGCTGCGCTCGCACGAGCTGTGGCTGACCGAGCCGGCGCTGCTGGCGCACTACCGCGAGCGCTGGCGGCACCTGCTGGTCGACGAGTTCCAGGACACCAACACGCTGCAGTACGCCTGGATTCGCGTGCTCGCCGGCAGCACCGGCCAGGTGTTCGTGGTCGGCGACGACGACCAGGCGATCTACGGCTGGCGCGGCGCCAAGGTGGAGAACGTGCAGCAGTTCCTGCGCGACTTCCCCGGCGCGAAGACCATCCGCCTGGAGCAGAATTACCGCTCGACGTCCACCATCCTCAAGGCCGCCAACGCGGTGATCGCGCGCAACAGCACGCGCCTCGGCAAGCAGTTGTGGACCGCCGGCGAGCCGGGCGCGCCGATCGCGCTGTACGCCGCCTACAACGAGCAGGACGAGGCGCGCTTCGTGGTCGAGCGCGTGCGCGAATGGATCGCCGGCGGCGGCAAGGCCAGCGACCTCGCCATCCTGTACCGCTCCAACGCGCAGTCGCGCAACTTCGAAGAGCAGCTGATCCAGCACGACGTGCCCTACCGCGTCTACGGCGGCCTGCGCTTCTTCGACCGCGCCGAGGTCAAGGACGCGCTGGCGTACCTGCGCCTCGCCGCCAACCGCCACGACGACGCCGCGTTCGAGCGCGCGGTCAACACGCCGCCGCGCGGCATCGGCGAGCGCACGCTGGACGCGCTGCGCCGGCGCGCGCGCGCGGAGCAGACCTCGCTGTGGGAGGCCGCGCTGGCCGAGCTGTCCGGCGGCGGCCTCGCGGCGCGTGCGAAGAACGCGCTGAAGGGGTTTCTGGCGCTGATCGACGGGATGGCGCGGGACTTCGCGGGACTCGGGATCCGGGACTCGGGACCCGGAAAGGCAGAGAGCGCGGCGATCCCCGAATCTTCCGCGGAAGCGGGCGCCGCCGTCGCGCCCGATGAAACACGGAGCCCCGCGTCGCCATTCCCGGGCCCCGGCCCCCGGATCCCGAGCCCCGCGCTCCCCCTCTCCGAACAGCTCGAACATGCGATCGCCGTCAGCGGCCTGCGCGATTACTACGAGAAGGATTCGCGCGGCAACGCCGAGTCGCGCGTCGACAACCTGGACGAGCTGGTCAACGTCGCCAGCCGCTTCGAACTGACGCCCGACGACGTCGAAGCGGGACTGTCCGAACTCGCCGCCTTCCTCGCCCACGCCGCGCTGGAAGCCGGCGAAGGCCAGGGCGAGGCCGGCGACGACTGCGTGCAGCTGATGACGCTGCACTCGGCCAAGGGCCTGGAGTTCCCGGTGGTGTTCCTGGCCGGGCTGGAGGAAGGCCTGTTCCCCAGCCAGCGTTCCGTCGAGGAGGAAGGCCGCCTCGAGGAAGAGCGCCGCCTCGCCTATGTCGGCATCACCCGCGCACGCCAGCGCCTGCTGATCAGCTATGCGGAATCGCGCCGCCTGCACGGCGTGGAGATGCTGGCGCGGCCGTCGCGCTTCCTCGCCGAGATTCCGCCCGAGCTGCTGGACGAGGTGCGCCCGCGCCCCAAGGTCAGCCGCCCCGCCTACGCCGGCCGCTTCGCCGAGAGCGCGCCGCTGGAGGCGATGCCGCTGCACCTCGGCCAGCGCGTGCGCCACGCCAGCTTCGGCGAGGGCGTGGTGGTCGCCGCCGAAGGCTCCGGCGCGCACACGCGCGTGCAGGTCAACTTCGAGGACGCCGGCGCGAAGTGGCTGGTGCTGGCCTACGCCAACCTCACCGCGCTGTGACGCCGGCGGGACGCGCTGCGCTCACCCTGGCCCGAACGAGCGCGGGGGTGGCTTCGCTCGCGATGCCGAACGCCACCCGCGGCTGCAGCCGCTCCCGCGACATGCCGGATCGGGGGCGGAGCCGCCCGCGGCCCCGGCATGCGCTCACTGCCTGGCGTACTCGATCTGCATCGTCTTCGCTTCCTTGCCCTTGCGCGTCTCGTACCACTCGAACACGTAGTGGGCGGGATCGACGATGCGGATCACCTCGCGCACCGGCACCTTGGCGCCCGGCTTCATCGGGTCGTCCATCTGGCCATGGAAGGCATAAGCGTTCCTGGCCGCGTCATAGCTGCCCCAGGCCAGCCAGATGCCGGTCGACATGTTGTCCATCCAGGTGTTGAAGTAGCGGCCGCGCAGGTTGTCAAAGCCGAGCACGCCTTCGCCGCGGTAGGACTGGCCCATGAACGTGCCTTCGTGGCGCGTCTGGATGTAGCGGCCGTCGAACACCGCTTCGCTGCTGGACTTGCCTTCGCTGGTCTGCGGCGGCGCCTTCGGGTCCATCCAGGTCGTCATGCGGGCCTGCCAGTTGCCGACGAAGTAGGCGAGGCGCTTGTGCTCGGCGCGCACCTCGCCCATGCGCTGGTAGGCGTCCGCCATCGCCTGCTGCTCGGCGTTGATCGGCGGCGGGGTCTTGGTTTTGTCGTCGGCGAGGGCGGTGGCGCTCAGCGCCAGGGCGATGCAGCCGGCAACACGCAGGGTCGTGTTCATGGCTCCTCCCAATGGCCCGACAGGGGCGCGCCATCGTAGCGCCGCGGCGGCGGCCGATTGATTGCCTAGACAGGCATCGGCGGTGCGCCGGCAGCGTCGCGCGCCCGCAGCGGTTCCCACGCCGCGAGCGCGCGCTGCGCACGCTCGCGGCCCAGCGCGATCATCGGCTCGGCGCGGTAGAACTCGTACGCCGCGCAGGCGTTGCGCGGGATCTCGATCAGCAGGTCCGGGCGGTGCGCGGCGAGCTTCAGTTGCGCCAGGTTGTCCTGCACCAGGTCGAGCGCGCGGCCCATGATTTCCAGCCAGCCGGTTTCGCGCTCCGTGCCGGCATGGCCGCCGACGGTGCGCTCGACGAAGTCGGCGATCTTCTGCCGCAGCCCGTTGTGGCCGGGGCCGGCGCTGGCCTCGCGCTGCGGCGCCAACGCCTCCTCGGGACCGTTGACGCTGACCGCGATGATGTAGTCGCTGGGCTCGCGCAGCAGCGGCGTCAGCGGCACCGGGTTCATCAGCCCGCCGTCGACCAGGCGGCGGCCGTCGAGCTGGTGCGGGCGGAAGATCGTCGGGATCGCGATCGAGGCGCGGATCGCATCGAACAGCGGGCCGCGCGTCAGCCACACCTCGCGCTGGCGGTCGATGTCGGTGGCGACCGCGGTGAAGGTGACCGGCAGCGCCTCGATGTCGATTTCGCCGATCAGCTCGCGCAGCACGGCGATGATGCGCTCGCCCTTGATCAGGCCGCCGCCGGACAGGGTCCAGTCGACCAGGCGCAGCACGTCCATCTTCTGCAGCGCGCTGACCCAGTCGCGGTAGACGCCCAGGCGACCAGCGGCATAGGTGCCGCCGACCAGCGCGCCCATCGAACTGCCGGCGATCGCGACGATGTCGAAGCCGGCCGCCTCCAGCGCCTCGATCACGCCGATGTGCGCCAGCCCCTTGGCGCCGCCGGAGCCGAGCGCGAGCGCGACGCGGGGCCGGCGCGGCGAAGCGTCCGCCGTCGTAGCGGAAACCGCGGGATCGTTCATGTCCGGCATCTTCGCTGGCCGTCCCCGAATCGCACCTGAGCTGCGCCCCGTCGCAGCGCCACCGGCGGGTTCACGCCTGACCAAGGCGGACCTCGAAGCCGGGGCGCAACCGGCTACAGAAAGTATGGCCGCCTTCCGCGGGCAGGCCTAGCTGCGGCGTCCTCGGGCGCTATTGCGAATCAATTGCAATTGAGAATACGTCGCATTACGATGCGCGCCCTAACACGCCACATGCGGCGTCGTCCCACGCCAACGAGGTCATCATGCGTTCCCCATTGCAGACGCGCGCCATCCGCCTGCCCCTATTCCCGCTTGCGCTTGCGTTCGCGCTCGGGCTGGCGCCGTGCGCACCTGCCCACGCCGCCGAGCCTGCCGGTCATGCCGCGGAAGAAGATGCCAACGGATCCAATGAGGCGACCGAGCTGGAAAGCGTCGTCGTGACCGGCCAGCGCTACCTGCCCGATTACAGCGCGCGCCACACGCGCAGCGCAACGAAGACCGACACCCCGCTCCTGGACGTGCCGCAAGCGGTCACTGTGGTCACCGACAAGCTGATCGCCGACCAGGCGATGACCAGCATGGCCGAAGCCTTCCGCTACATGCCCGGCATCGGCGTGGCGCAGGGTGAAGGCAACCGCGACACGGCGGTGCTGCGCGGCATCAGTTCCACCGGCGATTTCTTCGTCGACGGCATTCGCGACGACGTGCAGTACTACCGAGACGTCTACAATCTCGAGCGCGTGGAGGCGCTCAAAGGCCCGAACGCGATGATCTTCGGCCGCGGCGGCAGCGGCGGCGTGATCAACCGCGTGACGCGCCAAGCCGACGGCATGGACCACCGCAGCGGCAGCCTGCAGCTCGGCTCCGACCAGCGGCGACGCGGCACCCTGGACTACGGTGCCGGCATCGGCGATGACGCGGGTTTCCGCATCAATGCCGTCTACGAGAACTCCAACAGCTTCCGCGACAAGTTCGAGCTGGAACGCTACGGCGCCAACCCCACCTTCGGCATCGATTTCGGCGCGGACACCCACCTGCACCTGTCGTACGAACACTTCCACGACGGGCGCACCGCCGACCGCGGCGTCCCTTCCTTCCAGGGCAGGCCGGTGGACACGGACCCGTCCACGTTTTTCGGCAATCCGGATCTCAGCCGGACCAAGGCCACGGTGGACGCATTCGACGCCACCCTCGAACACACCTTCAGCGACGATCTGAGCTTGCGCAACCATCTGCGCTGGGCGGACTACGACAAGATGTACCAGAACGTGTTCCCGGGCGCGGTGGACAGCACCGGCACCATGGTCACGCTGTCTGCCTACAACAATGCCACCGCGCGCAGGAACCTGTTCAACCAGACCGACCTGGTATGGAAGGCGGCCACCGGCGGCATCCAGCACACCGTACTGGCGGGCGCCGAGCTGGGCCTCCAGGTCACCGACAACTTCCGCATGACCGGCTACTTCGCGCCGGGTACCAACGTGGTGCCGCTGTCCAGTCCGACGGTCGACGTCCCGGTCGAGTTCCGCCAGAGCGCCACCGATGCCGACAACCACGGCGTCGCGAGGGTCGCGGCGCTCTACCTGCAGGACCAGATCGAACTGTCGCCGCACTGGCTGGCCATCCTCGGCGTGCGCCGCGACGACTTCCGTGTCGACCTGCACAACAACCGCAACAGCCAGGACTTCCGCAGCGACGACGACCCGTGGTCGCCGCGCGCCGGCCTGATCTACAAGCCGGTCGACGACATCTCGCTGTACGCCAGCTACAGCAAGGCCTTCCAGCCGCGCGCCGGGGACCAGTTGGCTTCGCTCAACGCCAGCAACGCGTCGCTCGAACCGGAAAGCTTCCTCAACCGCGAGATCGGCGCCAAGTGGGACATCCGCCCGGACCTGCAGGCCAGCGCGGCCATGTATCGCCTGGACCGCGGCAACGTGGCCATCGTCGATCCGGACGACGCCACCCGCATGATCTTGGTCGACGGCCAGGTCGCGAAGGGCGCGGAACTCGGCATCGCCGGCCACATCACGCCGGCCTGGCAGGTAATGGGCGGCTATGCGTACCAGACCGGCGAAATCACCGCCACGCAGTCGGCCACCGCGGTCAAGGGCAACCGCTTGGCGCAGTTGCCGCGCCATACGGTTTCGCTGTGGAACCGCTACGACTTCAGCCAGAAGTTCGGTGCCGGCCTCGGCATCGTCCACCGCGGCGCGATCTTCGCCAACGTCGACAACCAAGTGACGCTGCCCGCCTTCACCCGCGTCGACGCGGCGCTCTACTGGACGCTCGACCCCTCGATGCAGGTGCAGCTCAACATCGAGAACCTGGGCAACAAACGCTACTTCGCCAGCGCCAACAGCAACAACAACATCAGCCCCGGCGCGCCGCGCAGCGCATGGCTGAGCGTCAACTTCCACTACTGAGCCACCACCCGCGATGCACACGGCCGCCGCCGCTCCCAGGCGCACAAGCACCGGCTACCGCTGGATGCGCCGATTGCACATGTGGGTCGGCGCCTGGGGCGCGCTGGCTGCGCTGCTCTACGGCTTCACCGGACTGGTGATGAACCACCGCCTGGGCGACAGACCGTGGCCGCAAGGCAAGAGCGTGGAAGCCGCACGCGTCGTCCTCGCGGTCCCGACACAGGCGCGCACGTCGGCGGAGGCGCTGTCGCTCTGGCTGCGCCAAAGCCAGCAGCTCGATGCGCGAAGCATCCGCAAGGGACCGCCGCGTGGCCGCGATGCGGGGCCGGAACAATGGAACCTGTCCGGCGGCAATGTACGGGCGTCGTGGTCGCTGCAGTACACGTCGGGGGCGGCGGAAGTGGTGGTCAGGCATGACCGACAGAGCTGGCTTGCGGCGTTCAACCGCCTGCACAAGGCCGTCGGCGGCGGCGCCGCCTGGGTGCTGCTGGCCGACAGCTTCGCACTGGGAATGGTGCTGCTCGGCCTGTCCGGCCTGTGGATGTGGGCGCGCGGGCGCAGCGCGCGGCAGATTGCCGTCAGTGCACTCGGCGCCGCGGTCGCGGCACTGGCGCTGGTGCTGGGACCGGCGCTGCACTGAAAACGGCGGCTGCCGGCCGCGTCCCGGCGACGCCGCCCTAGCGCGGACGGCGACTACACGCCTCACCGCGGCGGCTGCGCGTAGCCGTCCAGCGCCAGCTTCAGCAGGATCTTCATTTCCTCGCGCAGCGGCAGCGGCGCGATCACCTCGGCGTCGGGGCCGTACTTCATCACGTCCATCAGCAGCTCGCGCGAATTGGAGTACGGCACGCGCAGCTCGTAGTGGCCGTCGGCCAGCCACTGGCCCTGCTGCTGCGAATGCCAGTGCTCGTCGGCGACCCAGCGCGCGGCGCGCGGCGAGAAGCGCAGCGTGGCCCAGGCCTTCGGCTTGCCGGCGAAGATGCCGTAGCTGGAGGCGAGGATCTCGTCGAGCTCGGCGGCGCCGCGGTCCTCCGCGCGCTCGTCCAGCGCGCGCGCGTCGGCGATGCGGTCGACGGCGAAGCTGCGCAGCGCCTCGCGCCGGTGGTCCCAGGCGTCGAGGTACCAGTTGTCGCGGTAGTGGGTGAGGCGCTGCGGCGACACCGTGCGCTGCGTCTCGGCGTCGGTGGTGCGCGCGCGGTAGCGGAACGTGAGGCGCCGGCGCTCCAGCACCGCGCCGGCGACGGCGCGGAACACCTGCTGGTCGAGCGCCCGCGCGCCGGAGGCGATCACGCGGATGCGCTCGACCGGCAGCGCCTTGCCGCTGGCGTGGTCGCTCAGCAGGCGCTCGATGCGCGCCTTGAACGGCGCCAGCGCGCCGGCCAGCACGCCGGGATCGCTGCGCCCGATCAGCTCCTGCAGCGCCATCAGCGCGGCCAGCTCCTCGCTGGTCAGCCACAGGCCGGGCAGCTCGAAGCGCTCGGCCTCGCCGGCGGCGTAGCGGAACGCACTGGCCTCGCCTTCCTCGGCGCTCTCCACCGGCGCGCCGAGGCCGTCGCGCAGGAACGCGATGTCGCGGTAGACGGTGGCGCGCGAGCAGGCCAGCTCGTCCTTCAGCCGCGGCAGCGACACCGGGTAACGCGAGGACTTCAGGATGCGGTGCAGGGTGAGGATGCGCTCGTAACGGTCCATGGCGTTCGTCGGCGCGGTCGGCGGGCCGCGGCTGCATGATGGGCGTCTAGTGTGTCACAGCCGCGCGCGCGCCCCGTAGCCGCGCACCGCACCGCCGGCCTGCGCGCTGCCGCTCGCGCCGCTCCGCGCGGCGGCATTCGACGCGCCGCCGCGCACGCGCATTCACCCGCGATTCAACGCGTCCGCCTAGCATCCCGTGCTTTACCTACTGCCCGAAGCCATGCGCCACATGAAACGCACCACCATCGCCTTCTCCCTCCTGCTCGCGCTGCCGCTGGCCGCCGCCGCGCAGGACGCCGCCCCCGCCTCCGCCGATGCCTCCGCGACCGCCGCCGACAGCGGCGGCTGGGCCGGCAGCGGCGAATTCGGCTACGCCGCCTCGCAGGGCAACTCGCACTCGGAAAACCTCAACGCCAAGCTCGGCCTGAGCAAGGACGACGAGGTGTGGCGGAACAACTTCTTCCTCACCGCGCTGCGCGCCAAGGGCGAGACCACGGTGACCACGCTGCAGAACGGCCAGGCCGTCAGCGAGGACCGCTACAGCACCACCGCCAACCGCTACGACGCCGGCGCCTCGCTCGGCTACAAGTACGATCCGCGCGCCTACGTCGTCGGCGCGCTGCGCTACGAACACGACGACTTCGCGGCGAACCGCTGGCAGGCGGCGGCTTCGCTCGGCTTCGGCTACATCGCGCTGAAGAACGGGCGCACCGAGCTGTCGTTCGAAATCGCGCCCGGCTACAAGCGCTACCAGCCGGCCGACTACTACGTGACCGACACTGGCGTCACCCCGCCGCAGACCCTGCTGGTGCGGCCCGCCGCGCAGGGCGAGCCGATCGTGCGCGGCCTGGCCAACTGGAAATACCGGCTGACCGCGAGCACCCGCTTCGAGGACACCGTGCTGGTGGAAGCCGGCACCGACAACCGCTACGCGCAGAACGATGCCGGACTGGCGGTCAGCATGACCGAGACGCTCGCGCTCAAGCTCGGCTACCAGGTGCGCTACAACAGCGACACCTCGCCCGGCACCAAGAGCACCGACCAGTTGTGGACGACCAATCTCGTTTACAGCTTTTGAGGACGGGAGACGGGCGAAGCGGCGTGCGCGGAGCGCACGCTTCCCGTGGGGGGCTTGACCCGCCATCGGGCATCGCGACGGCGGCCCAGGGCGGATCCGCGGCGCAGCCGCGTATCCGCCGCAACGGCGCCGGATGCAAAGGCGACCCGGCGGAAGCCGCTGCGTGGATTCCGCCCTACGGCGATTCGACGCGACGCGTATCGCCGGCCGGCGCGTCGAGGAATCCGGCGGCACCCTGTGCGAACAGCGCGGTCGCCACTGCGCGGCCGAGTTCCGCCGGCGCGCCGGCGTCGCCTTCGGCATGCGCGCGCAGCAGCGTGCCGCGCGCGGGGTCGCCGACCAGCCCGTACAGCGCGAGGCCGCGCTCGCCGAGCACGGCCCAGGCCGCCACCGGTACCGTGCAGCTTCCGCCCAGCGCCTCGTTCATCGCGCGCTCGGCGGCGGTGGTGCGGCGGGTATCGGCATCCTCGAGCGGCGCCAGCAGCTCCAGCACGCGCGTGTCGCCGGCGCGGACCTCGGCGGCGATCGCGCCCTGCCCCGGCGCCGGCAGCCAGCGCGGCGCGTCCAGCCGCGCGCGGATGCGCGCGGCCAGGCCGAGCCGCTCGAGCCCGGCGCAGGCCAGCACGATCGCGTCGTAGCCGCCGTCGTCGAGCTTGGCCAGGCGCGTATTGACGTTGCCGCGCAGGTCCAGCAGCTCCAGGTCGGGGCGCAGCGCGCGCAGTTGGGCCTGGCGGCGCAGCGAGGAGGTGCCGACGCGCGCGCCCTCGGGCAGGTCGGCCAGCGTCGCGTAGGCATTGCTGACGAACGCGTCGGCCGGATCGGCGCGCGGCAGCACCGCGCCCAGCGCGAAGCCGGGGTCGAGTTCGGCCGGCACGTCCTTCAGCGAGTGCACGGCGAGGTCGGCGCTGCCCTGCAGCAGCGCGACCTCCAGCTCCTTCAGGAACAGCCCCTTGCCGCCGATCGTCGCCAGCGGTCGGTCGAGGATCTGGTCGCCGCGCGTGGTCAGCGGCACCAGCTCGACGGCGAGGCCGGGATGCGCCGCGCGCAGCCGCGCGGCGGCGTGCTCGGCCTGCCACAGCGCGAGCGCGCTCTTGCGGGTGGCGATGCGCAGGATGTCGTTCTTCATCCGCGGATTGTCCGATGAAATCAGCTCTCGCGCAGCAGCCGGCGCAGCGCCGGCAGGTTGCGGCGGCTGACCTCGGGCGTGACCTCGGCGCCGGCGAGGCGCGCGACGATGCGGCCGTCGGCCAGCGCCTTCAGGCCGAGCAGGCGCTCGACCGGCACCAGGCAGTTGCGGTGCAGCCGCGCCAGGCGCTCGGGATGCGCCTGCTCCAGCGTCCGCAGCGAATCCTCCAGCAGCAGCACGCCGCCGACGTGGTGCACGGCGACATATTTCTCGTCGGCGAGCAGGTAGACCACTTCGTCCAATGGCACGCGCTTCAGCTCGCCGCCCATGCGCGCGACGAGATACGCGCGCGCGTTCGCGCCGGCGTCGCCACGCAGCGCGCCGGCGCGCTTCAGCGCCTCGCGCAGGCGCTCGACGCGCACCGGCTTCAGCAGGTAGTCGGCGGCGCGCAGCTCGTAGGCCTCCAGCGCGTGCGCCTCGTAGGCGGTGCAGAACACCACCTGCGGCGGCGCCGGCAGCGCGGCCAGGCGGCGCGCGATGCCGAGGCCGTCGAGGCCGGGCAGCTCGATGTCGAGCAGCAGCACGTCCGGCTTCAGTTCGGCGCACGCGGCCAAGGCGGCCTCGCCGTCGCCAACCGCGCCGACCAGCTCGGCGCCGGCGCACTCGCCGAGCAGCGCGGCCAGGCGCGCGCGCGCCAGCGGTTCGTCATCGGCGATCAGGATGCGCATCGGGCAGACGGAGGGTGACCGTGAAACCGTCGTCGTCGCGCGCCACCTCGAGCGCGGCGCGCGCGCCGAAATGGTAGCCGATGCGGCGGCGCACGCTGTCCAGGCCGTGGCCGTTGCGCGCGGTGGCGGCGCGGGCCGCGTCCGCCGGCAGCGGATTGGCCACCTCGATCACCACCGCGTCCGCCTCGCGCCACCCGGCGATGCGCACGCAGCCGCCGGCGGGCCGCGGCTGGATGCCGTGCAGCACCGCGTTCTCGACCAGCGGCTGCAGCAGCAGCGGCGGCAGCGGCAGCGCGCGCGGCAGGGCGTCGAGGTCGCGCTCGACGCGCAGCCGCTCGCCGAGGCGCAGTTGCTCGATGGCGAGATAGCGGTCGATCAGGTCGAGCTCCTCGCCGAGCGTGCCGACGCGGCCGTCGGCGCCGAGCGCGGCACGGAACAGTTCGGCCAGGTCCTCCAGCGTGCGCTCGGCCGCGGCCGGGTCGACGCGCACCAGCGCGGCGACGGTGTTCATGCTGTTGAACAGGAAGTGCGGGCGGATGCGCGCCTGCAGCGCCTCGACCTGCGCGCGCGCCACCGCGGCGAGGCGCGAGCGCCACTGCGCGAGCACGTAGAAGTAGCGCAGCAGCGCCGCGCCCAGCAGCGCCGCCAGCAGCGCGTTGCCGAGCACGAAGCGCGCGCCGCCGTCGGGCGTGAGCGCGGTGTCCAGCGCGTGGTCGAGCCACCACACGATGCCGCTGGCCGCGGCGACGATGGCGACGATCGCCGCCCACGCGGCGAAGTAGGCCTGCGTCGGCAACAGGCGGCGCAGCCACGGCGTCAACTTGCACAGCGCCACCGTGACCAGCAGCGCCAGCCACACCACCAGCAGGCTGGCGGTCGACAGCGCGCGGAACGAGGTCGGCGAATCCGGCGCCAGCGCCATCACCAGCACCACCAGCTCGGCCACGCCCACCGCCGCGGCCAGCGCCGGCAGGCCGCAGAACTGCGGCAGGCGCGTCTCCTCGGCGTGCAGCGGATCGGTCATCTCGTGCGCCTCGCGCGGCGGCGGCGGCCGCCCCGTCGCAGCATACCGGACCGGCTCAGAAGCCGAGGTGCGCGGCCAGCCAGATCCGCAGGTCGGCGATCTCCTGCGCGCAGACCTGGTGCGCCATCGGGTAGTCGTGCCACTCCACCGCGTGCCCCAGTTGCTGCAGGTACTCGCGCGAGCGCGTGCCCAGCGCCAGCGGCACGATCGGATCGAGGCTGCCGTGGCCCCAGAAGATCGGCACCGCGGCGTTGGCGGTGCTGGACTCCACCGCGGTGCCCTCGGCCAGCGGCAGGTAGGTGGACAGCGCGACGATGCCGGACAGCCGCCCGGCATGGCGCAGGCCGGCGGCCAGCGCGATCGCGCCGCCCTGCGAGAAGCCGGCCAGCATCAACTGCTGCGGGGCGATGCCGCGCGCGTACTCGCGCGCCAGCAGCGCCTCGACCTCGTCGACCGACGCGCGGATGCCGGCCTCGTCCTGGCGGCCGGCGAGATCGAGCGTGCGCAGGTCGTACCAGGCGCGCATCGGCGCGCCGCCGTTGAGCGTGACCGGGCGCACCGGCGCGTGCGGGAACACGAAGCGCAGCGGCGGCCAGCCGGGCGCGACCAGCTCCGGCACGATCGGCTCGAAATCGTGGCCGTCGGCGCCGAGGCCGTGCAGCCACAGCACGGCATGGCGCGGCGCGGGGCCGGTCTCGATCTCGACGCAGGGCAGCATGGCGGCATCCGCGGCAAACGAATGCGCCATGGTGCCGCAAGCGCGCGCGCGCGGGAAGCGCGGCGTGCAGGCCGGTGCAGCGGCCGCGGCCGCGAACCGCAAGCACGGCGATCGCGGCGGAAGCCGCCACGAAGGGCCACGGCACGCACCGCGACTTCCGGCCCGTGGCCGCGCGCGGACGCTCGGCTATCCTCCGCGCTTTCGTCCGGGAGGAACTCCATGCGCCGCTCCGTACTCGCCACCGCCGTGGCCCTGCTCGCCTGCGCGGCCGCGCCGCTGCGCGCGGCGCCCGCGCCGATCACGCTGGAACAGATCATGGCCGACCCGGACTGGATCGGGCCGCCGGTCGAGCAGCCGTACTGGAGCGCCGACGGCCGCAGCATCTACTACCAGCTCAAGCGCAGCGGCAGCCCGCTGCGCGATCTCTACCGCGTCGATCCGGCCGGCGGCCCCACCGCGAAACTCGACGACGCCGCGCTGGCCGACGCCGACGGCGGCCCCGCGGTATACGACCGCGCGCGCACGCGCGCCGCGTTCGTGCGCCACGGCGACGTGTTCATCCGCGAGCTCGCCAGCGGCCGCCTGCTGCAGGTGACGCGCACGCCGCAACGCGAGGCCGCGCCGCAGTTCTCCGCCGACGGCAGCGCGCTGCAGTTCCGCGTCGACAACGACTGGTTCGTCTACACGCTCGGCAGCGGCGTGACCGCGCCGGCGGCGCTGCTGAAGACCGCCAAGGATCCGGATGCCGAACGGCCCGGCGATCTCGAGCGCATGCAGCTGCGCCTGTTCAAGACGCTGCGCGAGGCCAAGGCCGACCGCGACGCGCAGCGCGCGCGCGAGCAGGCGCTGGACCAGGCCGACCCGACCCGCGTCGCGCGGCCGTTCTACCTCGGCGACGACGTGCAGGTGCTGGACACCGAGCTGTCGCCGAACGGCCGCTGGATGCTGGTGGTCACCGCGGCGAAGAACGCCGCCGAAGGCCGCAAGCCGGAGCTGATGCGCTATGTCACCGACGACGGCTATGCCGCGACCGAGAAGGCGCGCACCTACGTCGACCGCGACGCGCCGGCGCCGCAGAGCCTGCGCCTGCTCGATCTCGCCGCGCACGCGAGCTATCCGCTGCCGGCCGACGGCCTGCCCGGCATCAAGGACGATCCGCTGAAGGCGCTGCGCGCCAAGGCGATCGCGGCGCTGGCGAAGGACGGCCACGCCGACGAGGCGAAGGCGCTGGAAGCGCCGAAAGTGCGCGCGGTGCGCATCGTCGCCGAGGCCGAGGACGGCGGCGGCGGCGGCATCGTGTGGAGCGAGGACGGCGACCAGCTCGCGATCCAATTGCGCGCGATCGACAACAAGGACCGCTGGATCGCCACGGTCGACTTCGGCAAGCACGCGCTGGTGCCGCAGCACCGCCTGCACGACGACGCCTGGATCAACTGGAACTTCAACGATTTCGGCTTCCTCAAGGACGGCCGCACGCTGTGGTACCTGTCGGAGGAAACCGGCTGGTCGCAGCTCTACGTCAAGCCGCCGGATGCGCGCAGGGCGCGTGCGCTGACCGCGGGCAAATTCGAGGTCTCGCACCCGGTGCTGTCGCCGGACGGCAAGTGGTTCTACCTGCGCACGAATCGCGAGGCGCCGTACCGCTACGACGTCTACCGCATTCCCGCGACGGGCGGCGAGCTGGCCCGCGTCACCGCCTTCGGCGGCATGGACGATTTCCTGCTCTCGCCCGACGGCAGCCGCCTCGCCGTGCTGCATTCCTCGGCCTACGTGCCGCCGCAGCTCGCGGTGGCGAACGCCGACGGCAGCGGCGCGCGCACGCTGACCGACACGCGCACGCCCGAATACAAGGCGCTGCACTGGGTCGAACCCGAGTACGTGCAGGTGCTCTCCACCCACGGCGCCGGCGCGATCCACGCCAAGTTCTACGAACCGGCCGATTACGACGCCACGAAGCCGCATCCCGCGGTGCTGTTCGTGCACGGCGCCGGCTACACGCAGAACGTGCATTCGAGCTGGCCGTACTATTTCCGCGAGCAGATGTTCCACAACCTGCTGCTGGCCGAAGGCTACGTCGTGCTCGACATGGACTACCGCGCCAGCGAGGGCTACGGCCGCGCCTGGCGCACGGCGATCTACCGACAGATGGGCCATCCGGAGCTGGAGGACCTGCTGGACGGCAAGGCCTGGCTGGTGAAGGAGCACGCCGTCGATCCGCAGCGCGTCGGCATCTACGGCGGCAGCTACGGCGGCTTCATGACGCTGATCGCGCTGCTGCGCGCGCCGGGCGAGTTCGCCGCCGGCGCCGCGCTGCGGCCGGTCACCGACTGGACCACGTACAACCACGAGTACACGTCCAACATCCTCGACGACCCGCGCCTCGATCCCGAGGCCTACCGCATCAGCTCGCCGATCGAATACGCCGAGAACCTGCGCGACCCGCTGCTGGTCTGCCACGGCCTGATCGACAACAACGTGCTGGCCAGCGATTCGATCCGCCTGTACCAGCGCTTCATCGAGCTGCACAAGGACAACTTCTGGCTGTCGCTGTACCCGCTCGACCGCCACGGCTTCGTCCACGCCGATTCCTGGTACGACGAATACCGGCGCATCCACGAGCTGTTCACGCGCTACCTCAGGCCCGGCGGCTGAGCGGGTGCCGGTGCCGCGTGCGGCACCGGCGCGCCCCTGCGGGTCCGGCGTGCGCTTTCCTCTCCCGCCGGTCGTTGCTTGACAGCCCCAACAAACTGGTTTAGCCAAGGCGCGCTGTCCATCCCTGAGGAAGCACCCATGACCACGCAACACGCCATGCCCCGTTCGGCCGAACACGATCTGGTCGTCCTGGTTTCCCAAGTCCGCAGCGAGATGCTCGGCCGCGTCGAGCGCGAGCTCGCCGAGGTCGGTGTCGAGAGCTACATCGTGTACGTCGGCCTCAAGCGCCTCGAGACGCAGGGTCCGATGACGGTCGCCGAGCTTGCCGCCGCGCTGCGCCAGGACCGCGACGTGCTCAAGCGCACCTGCGGCCGGCTCGAGCGCCAGGGCCACCTGCGCCGGCTCGACGGCACGCGCACGTCCCGCTACGCGCTGACCGACAGCGGCCGCGCCCTGCTCGACCGCGCCCAGGCGCGTGGCGACCATGCCCTGAAGCGCTGCGTGGAAGGGGCCAGCGACGACGAGATCGTCCAGTTGAACGGCGCGCTGGGCCGTTTCCTGGGTCACCTGCGCAGCGCCGCCTGAGCGCGGGCGCGGCGCCCTCCGAGAGCCCCGGTTCGCCGGGGCTCTTTTTTGGTGAATTAGTTGCCTTGACAACTATAATCCAGTCCATAGAATGCGCGGCATGGATTCCTCCCCCATGCCCACACCGCTCTCCGACAGCAACCTCGGCGCGCTGCTCTGCCGGGTGCGCAATGAGCTGATCGGCAACCTGGAGCGCGAACTGGCGGCGCACGGCTTCGAAATGAACTTCAGCCAGTACCTGGCGCTGAAGAAGCTGGCCGCGCACGGCCCGATGGCCGCCGGCGAGCTGGCGCGCATGATCAACCTCGATGCCGGCGCCACCACGCGCCTGCTCGATCGGCTCGAAGCCAAGGGCTACCTGCGCCGGCAGCCGCACGAGCAGGACCGCCGCGCGCTGCGCATCGCCCTGACCGAAGCCGGCCAGGCGCTGTGGACCGACATCCATGCCTGCGGCGAGCGCGCGCTCGCCCGGGCCACGCGCAACCTCGCTGCGACGGAACGCGACCGACTGCAAGCGATGCTGGACGGCATCCTCACCGCCCTGCGCGACGGCCATTGAGGCCACGGCAACTACTGTTCGGGCAACCATCATGCGTTCGCTTACCTCTGCCTTGACGCTCGGCCTGGCCGTGACGCTCGCCGGCTGCGCCAGCACGCGCGGCCTGCAGCCGTCCGGCACCGCGCTCGATCCGGCGCAACTGCACGCCGAACGCAGTCTGGCCGGCGCGCCGCTGCGCGCCGACTGGCCCGCGACCGACTGGTGGCGCGCGCTCGGCGACGCGCAGCTCGACGCGCTGATCGACGAGGCGCTGGCCGGCAACCCCGGCCTCGCCGCCGCCGACGCGCGCGTGCGCCTGGCGCAGGCCGACGCCGGCGCCGCCGATGCCGCGCGCAAGCCGGAGGTGACCGCGAACGCCGGCTCCTCCGGCATCCGCATCCCGCAGACGGTGCTCGAACCGCCGATGGGCGGGCACTACAGTGCGCTGAACACGCTGTCGCTGAAGTTCGCCTACGGCTTCGACCTGTGGGGCGGCAAGCGCGCGGCGTGGGAAGCGGCGCTGGGCGAAGCGCGCGCCGCCGAGGTGGACGCGCGGGCCGCGCGACTGACCCTGTCCGCCGACATCGCCCGCACCTATCTCGCGCTGGCCAACGGCTACGAACGGCTGGACCTCGCCCGCGACGAGCGCACGCGTGCCGAGCACACGCTCGAGCTGACCCGCCAGCGCGTGCAGGCCGGCATCGACAACCAGTTGCAGCTGAAACAGGCCGAGGCCGCCGTGCCCGCCGCCGAGCAGCGCCAGGCCGCGGCGCAGCAGGACATCGACACGGCGCGCGCCGCGCTGGCCGCGCTGCTCGGCCGCGGCCCCGACCGCGGACTCGCGATCGAACGCCCCCGGCCGCTCGCGCCCGCCGCACTGGCGCTGCCGTCCAGCGTGCCGGCGGAACTGCTCGGCCGCCGTCCCGACGTGGTCGCCGCGCGCTGGCGCGTGCAAGCCGCGGGCAAGCGCATCAAGACCGCCAAGGCCGCGTTCTATCCGAATCTCAACCTCGCCGCCGCGGTCGGTTTCGCCGCGCTCGGCACCGACGGCCTGCTGACCGCGCCGAGCCGCTACTACCAGTTCGCGCCGGCGCTGTCGCTGCCGCTGTTCGACGGCGGCCGCCTGCGCGCCAACCTCGCCGGCAGCGACGCGCAGTACGACCTGGCGGTTGCGCAGTACAACCAGATCCTGGTGAACGCGCTGCGCGACGTCGCCGACGGCGTCGCCGCGTTGCGCGCGCTGGACGTCCAGGTCGACGCGCAGCGACAGACGCTGGACAGCGAGCGCGGCGCCTTCGACCTCGCCATGCAGCGCTATCGCGCCGGCGTCGGCAGCTACCTCGAAGTGCTGACCGTGCAGCAGCCGCTGATCGGCGCCGAGCAGCAGATGGCGACGCTGCGCAGCGCGCGCCTCGACGCTTCCGTGCAGTTGATCGAAGCGCTCGGCGGCGGCTTCCGCGCCGCCGCCGACGCCCCCGACCCGATCGCCGCGCGCACCGCCGCGCCGGCGCCGACTCCCTGAGACGCACCCCATGACCACCGAAAACTACGCCAAGAACGATGCCGCTCCCGCCGCCGCGCCCGGCAACGGCCGCCGCCGCTTCCTGCTGCGCCTGCTGCTGGCCGTCGTCGTGCTCGCCGCGGTCGGCAGCGGCCTGTGGTACCTCATCGTCGGGCGCTGGAACGAAACCACCGACGACGCCTACGTGCAGGGCAACGTGGTGCAGATCACGCCGCAGATCGCCGGCACCGTGGTCAGCATCGGCGCCGACGACGGCGACCGGGTGACCAAGGGCCAGGTGCTGGTCAGGCTCGATCCCAGCGACGTGAACGTGGCGCTGGAGCAGGCCAGGGCCAACCTGGCGCGCACCGTGCGCCAGGTGCGCGGCCTGTACAGCAACGTCAGCGGCGGCGAGGCCGACGTCGCCGCCAGGCAGGTCGCGCTGGACAAGGCGCGCGCCGACTACGCGCGCCGCGAGGGCCTGGCCCGGAGCGGCGCGATCTCCGCCGAGGAGCTGGCGCACGCGCGCGACGCGCTGGCCGCGGCGCAGAGCGCGCTGGCCGCCTCGCAGCAGCAGTTGGGCGCCAGCAGGGCGCTGGTCGACGACACCGTGATCGCCTCGCATCCCGAGGTGCAGGCCGCCGCCGCCGCGCTGCGCCGCGCCTACCTCGACTCCGTGCGCACCACCCTGATCGCGCCGGTCAGCGGCTATGTCGCCAAGCGCACCGTGCAGGTCGGCCAGCGCGTGCAGCCGGGCGCCGCGCTGATGGCGGTGATTCCGCTGCAGCAGGTCTGGGTCGACGCCAACTTCAAGGAAACCCAGCTCGAGCACATGCGCATCGGCCAGCCGGTGACGCTGCGCTCCGACCTGTACGGCGACGGCGTCGCTTTCCACGGCAAGGTCGAGAGCCTCGGCGTCGGCACCGGCAGCGCGTTCGCGCTGCTGCCGGCGCAGAACGCCACCGGCAACTGGATCAAGATCGTGCAGCGCGTGCCGGTGCGCATCGCGCTCGATCCGCGCGAACTGCAGAAGCATCCGCTGCGCATCGGCCTGTCGATGGACGTCGACGTCGGCCTGCACGACCGGTCCGGCCCGATGCTGGCGCAGCGCCCGCCGCAGCAGCCGGCGTTCAGCACCGACGTCTACGACCGCCACGACGGCGAGGCCGACGCGCTGATCCGCGCCATCGTCCACGCCAACGCGGATACCGGCCGCCGCGTGGCCCGGCGCGACTGAGCGGCGCGGCGCCGCCGCATGCCGGCCGCCCGCGGCGACGCCGCGCGGCCCGGCTCCCCGCATCCATCCCGCAATCCGACCAGGCCCCGACGCGACGATGAGCGCCCCCGAATTCCGTCCGCCCAACCTGGCGCTGACCACGATCGGCCTGTCGCTGGCGACGTTCATGCAGGTGCTGGACCTGACCATCGCCAACGTCTCGCTGCCGACCATCGCCGGCAACCTCGGTGTCAGCGCGCAGCAGAGCACCTGGGTGATCACCTCCTTCGCCGTCGCCAACGGCATCGCGCTGCCGCTGACCGGCTGGCTGACCCGCCGCTTCGGCGAGGTGCGCCTGTTCGTGCTGGCCACGCTGCTGTTCTCGCTGGCCTCGTTCCTGTGCGGCATCGCGCAGAGCATGGGCATGCTGGTCGGCTTCCGCGCGCTGCAGGGCGCGGTGGCCGGGCCGATGTACCCGATCACGCAGGCGTTGCTGATCTCGGTCTACCCCGCGCACAAGCGCGGCCACGCGCTGGCGCTGCTGGCGATGGTCACCGTGGTGGCGCCGATCGTCGGCCCGATCCTCGGCGGCTGGATCACCGACAACTACAACTGGCCGTGGATCTTCTTCATCAACGTGCCGATCGGCATCTTCGCCAGCACGGTGATCGCCGCGCAGTTGCGCGGCAAGCAGGAACAGACCGAGCGGCCGAAGATGGATTACGTCGGCCTGGCCACGCTGGTGATCGGCGTCGGCGCGCTGCAGATCGTGCTCGACAAGGGCAACGACGAGGACTGGTTCAACTCGCCGTTCATCGTGGTCGCCTCGATCGTCTCGGTGATCGCGCTGGCGCTGTTCCTGATCTGGGAGCTGACCGACAAGGATCCGATCGTCGATCTCAGGCTGTTCCGCCACCGCAACTTCGCCGCCGGCACGCTGGCGCTGGTGCTGGCCTACGCCGCGTTCTTCTCGATCGCGCTGCTGGTGCCGCTGTGGCTGCAGCGCCAGCTCGGCTACACCGCCACCTGGGCCGGCTACGCCAGCGCGCCGCTGGGCATCCTGCCGGTGATCCTGACCCCGTTCATCGGCCGCTACGCGACACGCTTCGACCTGCGCTGGCTGGCCGCCTTCGCGTTCGTGGTGATGGGCGCGACCTGCTTCATGCGCGCCGGCTTCAACCTCGACGTCGACTTCGGGCGCGTCGCGCTGGTGCAGTTGCTGCAGGGCCTGGGCGTGGCGTTCTTCTTCATGCCGGTGCTGACCATCCTGCTGTCCGACCTGGCGCCGCGCGAGATCGCTGCCGGCTCCGGCCTCGCCACCTTCCTGCGCACGCTGGCCGGCAGCTTCTCCGCCTCGATCACCACCCTGCTGTGGGAGCACCGCGCGATCGCGCACCACGCCCAGCTCGCCGAGCACATCACCGCGTTCGATCCCGGCACCCGGCAGGCGATGGCCGCGCTGGGCGGCAGCGACCCGACGCGCGCGGCGCTGCTGCTGGACCAGGCGATCACCCAGCAGGGCTACCAGATCGGCTTCAACGAGGTGTTCCACGCGCTCGGCTGGATCTTCGTCGGCCTGCTGCTGGTGGTGTGGCTGGCCAAGCCGCCGTTCGCGCCGAAGGCGGGGCCCGCGGCGAGCGGCGGGCACTGAGGACGCCCGCTCGCATCGCGACGGGCGCGCTGCGCGCATCGGCGATGCAGCGCGCTTGCTCCCTCTCCCCGGCGGGGAGAGGGTTGGGGTGAGGGGGTGCCGTCCGCAGGACGGCCGCCCTTCGTTTCGGCAAAGGCTAAAGTGCGCGCTGCGCGCGTTCCCCCCCCCCGCGGAGAGAGGGAAAAGCAAAGCAGGGAAACGGCGGTCATCGCGACGCAGCGATCGCCGCCGTCTCCGCGCCGTCGCGCGCGTGCGCGCCTACTTCACCGGCGCCATCAGGTGCTGGTACGGCGTGCCCGCCCACATCACGTACGGGGCGTGCGTGTCGGGCTCGGCGCTCTTGGGGTACTGGTCGTAGAAGCTGGCGTCGGCGCCGACCACCATCACGTGCGGCCCGGTCTTGATCCAGTGGTTGCTGGCGGTCGGCGCGGTTGCGTAGGGATCGGTGTTGCTGGCGTCGGTGCCGCCTTCCAGCATGTACATGAAGCCGATCTTGCCGGCCGGCGGCGGCTGGTGCGCGACCCAGGCGTTGACCCATTCCATCGCGTTCTTGTCCATGCACATCGGGTCCGGGCCGGGCGTCGCCGGGTTGTCGGCCATGCAGGTGAAGCCGTTGTGGCCCTCGCGCAGCGTGCGCATCTTGCCGGCGGCGTCCATCGCCACGATGGTGGCGCCCTTGGCGACGCGCGCGGGCGCGGCGCGCATGGCGCTGGCGATCTGTTCGGCGTCGGTCATGGCCTTCTTCCCGGCCGCCTGCACGCCCGCTGTCAGCACCAGCGCGAGGGCGACGATGGAATAACGGCCGATCAAGCGTGTCGTGTTCATACCTGCCTCCGTACACGGTTGTGACGAACCAGCCTGGCCTCCTGCCTGCGAGCCACGCTGCCGGCGCCGCGGGGCGCAGCCGACGGCACTGCGGCGGCGTGCGTACTCTCCCTGATTCGATAGCGCGAACGCCCCGCGCCGCGCCGATCGCGCGCAAGCGCCGGCCGCGGCGATGCCGCCATCGCCGGCGCTGCGGGGAAGCATGGATGCGGGCTGCGGAAAGCGTTCGCAGGAACGCGATGGCGCCGGACGGCGCCGCGAAGATGGCGCGGCGCGCCGCGCGCCCCGCCCGTCGCGCCGGCTCGGGCCGACGCGCCGTTGCCGACCACGGGACCGCGGCGGCGGGCGCCCATACGAGACCTCCTGCCTGACCCGGATTCCGGGCCGTGGAGTCCTGCATGAAGGTTGCCAGTATGGGCGCGTCCGGCGGAGGCGGCAACGGCCCGTGGACGGCCGCGCCGCGCCGTTGTACGCCGTTCAGAACGCCACGCCCGCCAGCAGCACGGTCTCGCCGTGGTTGGGCTTGTGGAAGTCGCCGTTGGAGATGTGCCGCGCCAGCACCTGCCAGTGGCGGCCCTGCCAGCCGAGGCTGCTGACGAACTCGTACGGCGTGCTGAGCGCGTCGGTGCGGCCGGCGGTGGCGGCAAGCTGGAAGCCGGCGTAGAGGTCGCGCCACAGGTACACGCGCGCGCCGGCGGCGCCGAGCCACACGTCGCGGTCGAGCCGATCGGTGGCGGTATCCGGCCGCGCGGCAACGCGTCCCAGCGCGAACGCCGGCGCCCACGCCAGCTTCCAGACGGGCTGCGCGTCGCCGACGCATTCGACGAAGGCGGCGTCGGTCCAGCGGTGCTGCAGCGTCAGGCTGCGGCCGACCGAAACCTCGACGTGCGCGGCGTGGGCGGCGCCCGCCACCGCGAGCAGTGCCGCCGCCGCGCGGGCGAGGACGCGCCGCGCTCGCACGGGCGCATCGGCGGGCCCGAGTCTCGAGGCCATCATGCACCTCCGCCGTGGCCGCCGAGCCGGCCGCCACGGACGGATCATAGCGCCGCCGCATCCGCGCGGCGGCGCCCGGCTCACGGCGCGATCGGCTTGCGTCCGGCCGCGTGCAGCTTGTCGTTCAGCGCGGCGAGGTCGCCGGCCTTGAGCCGCTGCCAGTCGGCCAGCGTGGCGTCGAGCTTCGCCGACAGCGCGGCATAGCCGGCCTGCGCATCGGGCGACGGCGCGGCGTCGGCGCCGCCGTCTGCCGCCGCCATCAGCTTGCCGAGCGCGTCGTCGAGGAAGCGGAAGCTGGCGGTGGTGGTCGGCGGCAACGCCCAGGCGTTGTGCGGGTTCGGCGCGTCGACCAGGCCGCTGATGGCGCGCAGCTTCGCGTCGAACGCATCCACGGCGGCAGCGAGTTCGCCGTCGGCATCCTTGCGCGCGCCGAGCGCCGCCTGGTGCGTCGTTTCCGCTTCGTGCGCGGCGGCGGCGAGCCGAGCCTGCGCCGCCTCGACCCGGCGCGCGAACGCGAACTGCCGCGCGTAGGCGTCGGCGGGCAGCTTGACGCGCGGATCGGCGAGCACGGTCAGCGGCTGGCGGTAGCGCTTGCCGTCGACGCTCAGCTCGGCGGTGTAGCGCCCCGGCGGCGCCCACACGCCGTCGGCCCAGGCGTTGCCGTGCGCCAGCGCCGACGGTGCGGCATAGCGCAGCGGCCAGACGAAGCGGTGCATGCCCGGCGTGGTCGCCAGCGTGGACGGCGTCGGCAGCCATTCGGGCGCGGCGTTGCCGGTCGCGGCGTCGCGCTTGGGCGGCGCGTCGGCGCTGGAATAGTGCCGCACCAGGCTGCCGTCGGCGGCATAGATGGACAGCTCGACCGGCTTCTTCGCCGCCTTCGCCAGCACGTAGTCGAGGCGCGCGCCGAACGGCGGATTCTCCGCGGTCGGCTCGTCCTTCGGCAGCGGCGTGCCGGTGAACTCCGACGGCCGCACGCGGATCGCGACCGACGGCGCGAACAGGCGCGTCGCCGGCCTGGCGTCGGCGGCGAGCTGGCGCAGCGGGCCGGCGTCGTCGAGGATCCAGAAGCCGCGGCCGTGCGTGGCGATGACGATGTCGTCGCCGTGCACGTCGATGTCGCGCACCGAGGTGCGCGGCAGGTTGAGCTGCAGCAGCTGCCAGTGGTCGCCGTCGTCGAACGACACGTACATGCCGAGTTCGGTGGCGGCGTACAGCAGGCCGCGCTGCCGCGGGTCCTCGCGCACGGCGTTGACGAAGTCGCCGTCGCGGATGCCGGCGACGACGAGCCGCCACGACTTGCCGCCGTCGCGCGTGCGGTAGATGTACGGCTTGCGGTCGTCGAGGCGGTGGCGGTCGACCGCGGCGTAGGCGACGTCGCGGTCGAAGTGCGAGGGCTCGAGGATGCCGACCTTCGACCACGCGGTCAGCGCTGCCGGCGTGACGTCGCGCCAGTGCGCGCCCTCGTCGTCGCTGCGCCAGACCAGGCCGTCGTCGGTGCCGACCCACAGCAGCTTCGCGTCCAGCGGCGAGGAGCCGATCGCATAGACCACGCCGCGGCGCGGGCCCTGGTGCAGGTGGTTGGCCGCGGTGACCGCGTCGAGGTTGGCCGGCACGCCGGGATCCTCGCGCGTCAGGTCGGGGCTGATCGCCGCCCAGTGCTCGCCGCCGTCGTCGGTGCGCCACAGCTTCTGGTTGCCGAAGTACAGCACGCGGTGATCGCGCGCGTTGAACGCCAGCGGCAGCGTCCAGGTGCGGCGGTACAGGTCCGGCTGCGCCAGCGTCGGATCGACCGAGCGCGTCTGCTCGGTGCGCAGGTCGAGCTTGTCCACGTCGCCGCCGTAGACGATCTCCGGATCGTCCGGATCGGGCGCGATCATGCCGCTCTCGCCGCCGGCGGTGACTTCGTGGAACTGCTCCATGCCGATGCGGTCGCGGTACGGCGCGATGCTCGGCAGGCCGACCGCACCGGAATCCTGCTGCGCGCCGTAGACGCGGTACGGGAAGCGGTCGTCGGTGACGACGTGGTACATCTGCGCGGTCGGCTGGTTGTGCCAGGACGACCAGGTCTTGCCGCCGTTCAAGGTGACGATCGCGCCCTGGTCGACGCCGAGGATCTGCCGATCCGGGTTGGCCGGATCGATCCACAGCTCGTGGAAGTCGTCACCGGTGGGATCGCCCTTCAGCGCGATGAAATGCGCGCCGCCGTCGTCGGAGCGCAGCACGATGGTGTTCATCGCGTAGACGCGGTCGGGGTTCTTCGGATCGGCGGCGATGCGGCCGAAGTACCAGCCGCGCTGCCAGATGCGGTCGTCGCCGCTCGTCTTGCGCCAGTTGGCGCCGGCGTCGTCGGAGCGGTACAGGCCGCCCTCGTCGCCGTCGACCAGCGCGTACACGCGCGTGGGCGCCGCGTCGGAGAGGGCGATGCCGATGCGGCCCACCTTCGCCGGGAAGCCGTGGCCGGCGAGCTGCGTCCAGTGCGCGCCGCCGTCGGTGGACTTGTACAGGCCGGAACCCGGGCCGCTGGCCGGCGGATAGACGTTCCACGGCGTGCGCCGCACCTGCCACAGCGCGGCGTAGAGCGTGTCCGGCCGGCCCGGTTCGAAGGCGAGGTCGATCGCGCCGGTGGCGTCGTCGGGGCCGAGCACCTTCTGCCAGGTCTTGCCGCCGTCGCGCGTGCGGAACACGCCGCGCTCGGCGTTCGGGCCGTAGGGATGGCCGAGCGCGGCGACGAAGGCGACGTCGGCATCGCGCGGATCGACCAGGATCTTGCCGATCTGCTGCGTATCCTCGAGACCGCGGTGTGCCCACGTCTTGCCGCCGTCGCTGGACACGTACACGCCGTCGCCCTGGGCGATGTCCGAGCGCATGTCGGCCTCGCCGGTGCCGACGTACAGCACCTTCGGATCGGACGGCGCCACCGCGATCGCGCCGATCGAGCCGACCGGCTGGCCGTCGAAGATCGGCTGCCAGGTGCGGCCGGCGTCGTGCGTCTCCCACACGCCGCCGTTGACCGCGCCGAAGTAGAAGTGCTGCGGCTGGCCCTGCACGCCGGCCACGGCCAGCACGCGGCCGCCGCGGAACGGGCCGAGCAGGCGCCAGTGCAGATCCTGGAACAGCGTGGGATCGACCGCGGCGGCGGCGGACCACGAAGCGGCGAGCAGCACGAGTGCGGAGAGCAGGCGACGCATGGGCAACCCCGGGGAGGAACGCCGCGCACGCGGCATCCGCCGATCATAGCGAAGCGCGCCGGCCCGGCATGGGCTGGAAGGCATGATGTGGAGGGAGTGGGGACCAAGGCGAGAAACGTGCGGCTCGAGCGACGGGCCGACGAGGTGCGCGCCCCGCCAACGCTCGTCTCCCGTCCCCCTACTCCCCGCTCCCAAAGACCAGATCGCCGAACCAGGCGCTGGCGCGGCTGCGCGTGTTGTCGGTGTCGCTGGCGACGGCGATGCCGATCACCCGCGGCGCCGGCTGGCCGAACGCGGCGCGGTAGTCGGCGGCGAGGTCGCGGCGCTCGCGGCGCCATTGGCCGGCGCGCGCGTCGCCGCTCTCCAGCACGATCTCGCGCACCGTGGCGACGAACGGATCGGCGGCGATCGTGCCCGGCGCGCGGCGGTTGTCCCAGACGTAGCACAGCGCGGCGTTCGGCAGGTCGACGCCCAGCACCCTGCGCGCCAGCCTGAGCTTCCAGCGCGTGGCGAAACCGAGCGCGCCGTCCGGCACGTCGAAGAACACGTACACGCGCGCCGCGTAGTCGTCGCCGGAGCGTCGCTGCGGCCGCGCCGCGGCGACCGCATGGTCGATCTTCCAGCGCCACGCCAGGGTGCTCGCGGCCGGCAGATCGAGCGCGTGCGCCAGCGCGCCGGCGCTGCGCTCGGCGTCGGCGCGCAGCACCGTGGTACCGGCATCGTCGACCAGCGTGAAGCGCGTGCGCGCCGGCTTGCGCGACATCCGGTAGAAGCTCCAGCCGGGCGGCCACGCGGCGCCGGGCGCGCCGGCGGAGAAGCGCAGCACGACCGCGTCCGCCGCCGCGGCGGCGCCCAGGCACAGCAGCAGGAACAGCGGCAACAGGCGTTTCATCGGATCGGGTCCACGCGGCGGGATCGTCCCCGCGCGCGGCGGCACGACGCGCGGGGCGCCGCCGCGAGTGTGGCATGAACGCCGCCGGCCGCCGCCGGCGCGGGTGATAAAATCCGGCGCGCCCGGACCCGGGCCCCCTTCCCGCCAACCGATCGCCGCCGATGTACGCCGTCAAATGGATCTTGCTCGCCGTCCTGGTGGCCTCCGCCGTCTACGTGCATTTCCGTGGGCGCGTGCGCCATCGCGTGTTCCGCCAGATCACCGACCACTCCACCTTCATGGCGCCGATCAACGTGGCCATGTACGCGTGTTCGCGCGTGCCGACCACGCCGTACCTGCCGATGGACAGGCTGCCGGAGCTGGCCACGCTGCGCGCGCACTGGCGGGAGATCCGCGAGGAAGCGGTCAAGCTCGCCGAGGCGCAGCGCATCAAGGCCTCCGACAAGTACAACGACGCCGGCTTCAACTCGTTCTTCCGCGCCGGCTGGAAGCGCTTCTACCTCAAGTGGTACGACGTCGACGCGCATCCGTCGGCGCAGCGGCACTGCCCGCGCACGGTCGAACTGCTGCGCGGCATCCCGACGATCAAGGCGGCGATGTTCACCGAGCTGCCGCCGGGCAGCCGCCTGACCAGGCACCGCGACCCCTACGCCGGCTCGCTGCGCTTCCACCTCGGCCTGATCACGCCCAACGATGATCGCTGCTACATCGACGTCGACGGCCAGCGCTACAGCTGGCGCGACGGCGAAGGCGTGGTGTTCGACGAGACCTACATCCACTACGCTGCCAACGAGAGCGAGCGCAACCGCATCATCCTGTTCTGCGACGTCGAGCGTCCGTTGAAGTACCGCTGGGCGGCGACGTTCAACCGCTTCGTCGCGCGCCACCTGGTCGCCGCCGGCGCCGCGCCCAACGACGAGGGCGACCGCACCGGCGGCATCAACAAGGCGTTCAAGTATTTCTACGCGGTGCGCCTCAAGGGCAAGGCGCTGAAGGCGAAGAACCAGACGCTCTACTACGTGCTCAAGTGGACGCTGCTGGGCGGCATCCTCGCCCTGATCTTCCTCACCTGACCCGGCGCGTCGGCGCCCGCGTGCGGAACGTGATGCCGGCAATGGTTTCCGCTGTTTCCGCGCGCTAACGTGCGTGCGCGCCGCCGGCTGCCGGCGTCGCGGGGGGGGGCGCATGCCGAAGCGGAAACGCCAGCCGTCGGACCGCACCGGCAGCCGCGGAGGCGGCTGCGGCCGCCCACGGCATGCAGGGCGTGCGCGCCGCCGGCGTCGCGCGACCCCGCCGTCGCCTCATCCACAAGGAGCCCGTGCATGAAGCCGCTGCCGCGCGCATTCGCCATCGTCGTCTGCCTGGCGCTCGCCGCCTGCACGCTGCAGCCGCACCGGCCGAGCCCCGCCGAGCAGGCCGAGATCTGGCGCATGACCGCCGAGGGCGGCGTGGTCTACGGCTACCCGCTGCTGCTGATGGACGCGACGCGCGCGCTGCAGACCGCCGTCGCCGCGCCCGACGCCGAACGCGCGCCGGTCAACCGGCTGCGCCTGCAGCGCACGCTGCCGGACGCGCGCACCACCGACGTGAGCTACGCCAACGTCGATGCGCTGTACGTCAGCGCCTGGCTCGACCTCGCCGCCGAACCGCAGGTGCTGGTCGTGCCCGATCCCGGCCAACGCTTCGTGATGCTGCCGCTGCTGGACGGCTGGAGCGAAACCTTCGCGCGCCTCGACGCGCGCGGCAGCGGCCGGCGCGGCCGCGCCTACGCGCTGGTCGGGCCGGGCTGGCAGGGCGACCTGCCCGACGGCGTGCAGCGCATCGACGCGCCGACCGCGATGGTCTGGCTGCTCGGCCGCGTCGGCGTCGACGGCCGCGACGACCTCGCCGCCGCGCGCCGCCTGCAGGCGCGCTTCCGCCTGCTGCCGCTGTCGGCGTGGGGCAAGCGCTACGCGCCGCCGAAGCGCGCGCCGGTCGACGCGGCGGCGGATACCGCGACGCCGCCCGCCGCGCGCCTCGCGCACATGGACGCCGCCGCGTTCTTCGGCAGCCTCGCCATGCTGCTGCACGACAACCCGCCGCGCGCCGCCGACGCGCCGCTGCTGGCGCGGCTGGCCACGCTCGGCGTCGTGCCCGGCCGAACGTTCGATCCCGCCGCGCTGCCGCCGGCGCAGCGCGCGGCAGTCGAGGCGGGCGTGCGCGACGGCCTGCGTACGGTCGCCGACGCCGGCCGCGCCCCGCGCACGCACGCGGTCAGCGGCTGGAGCTACGCGCTCGACGCCGGCCGTTACGGCGTCGACTACCGCCGGCGCGCCGCGGTCGCCGCCGCCAGCCTCGGCGCCAGCGCGCCGCAGGACGCGGTGTATCCGTTCGCGCGCAGCGACGCCGCCGGGCAGGCGCTCGACGGCGCGCACCGCTACGTGCTGCATTTCGACAAGGACGCGCTGCCGCCGGTGGGCGCGTTCTGGTCGCTGACCGCCTACGACGCGCAGGGCCGCCTGGTCGCCAACCGCGACGGTCGCTACGCGCTGGACAGCCGCGACCGCCTGCGCTTCGACAAGGACGGCTCGCTCGATCTCTACCTGCAGCGCGCGCCGCCCTCGCGCGCGCGCCGCGCCAACTGGCTGCCGCTGCCGGCGGGCGCCTGCGCGGTGGTCCTGCGCCTGTACGCGCCGAAGCCGGAAGTGCTGGACGGCCGCTGGGCGCCGCCGCCGATCGGCCGCGCCGACTGAGCGGGACGCGAAGCGCGCTGCACCCGGATGCCGACGGCGCGCGCGTCGGACGCGGCCGACACGCCGCGTCGGCGCACGCCGCGCGTCGCGCCCGCGCGCCGCATCGCGACGCCCGCCGCGCTACCTTCGCGCCACGCCCACGACACGGAGGTCGACCATGCGCCGCATCATCCCGCTCGCACTCTGCCTGCTGTGCGGCATCGCCGCCGCCGCCGACACGGTCCGCATCGGCACGCACCTGATCGAAGTCGGCGATTCCGCCGCGCTGCTGCGCGACGTCGCCGGCGAGCCGGACGCGCGCGCGTCCGCACGCGCCGCGCCCGCAGCGCGCGGCTCCCGGCGCCGCGGCGCACGACGCGACGCCGGCAGCGGCGAACGCTGGACCTATCGCGACCGCGGCCGCACCCTCGGCTTCGTCATCCGCGACGGCGTGATCGTCGCGATCGAACAGGGCCGGCGCTGAGCGCCCGCGCGGCCGGCCGCCGGAACACCGCCACCTCCGACGCCGGCGCCCTCATTTGCGGCAGGTCAACGGACGGCGAACGCCACCGTGCTCTGATGCGTCGCCTCGCCGGGCGCGGCCTCCTTCGGCTGCATGGCCATATCGGTCCTCGACAACGGCGGTTCGGACGATGGAGCCTGAAGCCGCTCCGCGCGCGTCGCGCCTGCGCTACGCAGGCCTGCTGATCGGCCTGCTCGGCCTCGCCGCGCTGGCCGGCGTGGTGCTGCACCTCGGCGACGTCGAGCGCTTCGCCGAGCTGCTGCGCGCGCTGGCGCCGGCGTGGCTGCTGCTCGCGCTGCTGCTGCAGGGCGGCACCTACCTCAGCATCTCCACCTCCTGGTGGACCGGCCTGCGCCACGCCGGCGCGCGCCACACCCTGCGCGAGCTGCTGCCGCTGGCGCTGGCCAAGCTGTTCGTCGACCAGTCGGTGCCGACCGGCGGCTTCAGCGGCTCGGCGTTCCTGGTGGCGGCGCTGGCGCGGCGCGGCGTGCCGCGCCCGGCCTGCGTCGGCGCGCTGATCGTCAACCTGCTCGGCTACTACGGCGCCTACCTGCTGGCCGGACTGATCGGCATCACGCTGCTGTGGCTGCGCCACGAGCTGCGCACCTGGATGCTGGTGATCGCCGCCGCCTCCACGCTGGTGGCGCTGGCCACGCCCGGCGCCGTGTGGTGGCTGCACAAGTACGGCCGCGGCGAACTCGACTGGCTGCGCCGCCTGCCCGGCGTGCGTTCGCTGCTGGACGCCGCCACCGAAGCGCCGGTCGACCTGCGCCGCCACCCGCGCGCGCTGCTCGCCACCGCCGCGCTCAACTTCGCCGTGATCGCGCTCGATGCCGCCACGCTGTGGACGATGCTGCACGCGCTCGGCCTCGGCACGCCCTACGCCGTCGTGTTCCCCAGCTTCCTGCTGGCGATGATGATCACCACCGTCGGCGCGATCCCGCTCGGCCTCGGCTCGTTCGAAGCCACCTGCGTCGCCGCGCTGACCCTGCAGGGCGTGCCCATCGAAGGCGCGCTCGCCGCCACGCTACTGCTGCGCGGGTGCACGACGTGGCTGCCGATGCTGCCGGGGCTGCTGCTGGCGCGGCACGAGCTGCGCGAAACGCCCGCCGCGTCGGGCGACCGCGCGCCGTCGCCGTAGTGCGCCTCGGCTCCGCAGCGCGGCGGGTTGATCGACGTCAAGCGCCATGCACGCACGGCGTTTAGCGTGAAGGCCAGGCGATCCGCTCTTCGCGGGCGGCGGAACAGGGTTTCCCGGCACACCCGGAGCCTGCACATGACGGTGATCCTCGACGCGCAGTCGTTGACGCGGCGGTTCGGCGACGTCGTCGCGGTCGATCGTGCCACGCTCACGGTCGGCGAAGGCGAGGTGTTCGGCCTGCTCGGGCGCAACGGCGCGGGCAAGAGCACGCTGATCAAGATGCTGACGACGCTGCTGCCGCCCAGTTCGGGCAGCGCGCGGGTGGCCGGCTTCGACCTGGCGCGCGAACCTGCGCGCGTGCGACGCGCGATCGGCTACGTGCCGCAGGCGTTGTCCGCCGACAGCGAGCTGACCGGCTTCGAGAACCTCGACGTGTTCGCCCGCCTCTACGACATTCCGCGCCGCGTGCGCGACGCGCGCATCGCCGAGGCGCTGCGCCTGATGGACCTGACCGAGGTGGCGGACCGGCTGGTGAACACCTACTCCGGCGGCATGGTGCGCCGCCTCGAAGTCGCGCAGTCGATGCTGCACCGGCCGCGCATCCTGTTCCTGGACGAACCGACCATCGGCCTCGATCCGCTGGCCCGCGAAACCATCTGGCAGCACATCGAGGAGCTGCACTCCACGCACGGCACGGCGATCTTCCTCACCACGCACTACATGGACGAGGCCGCGCAGCTCAGCCACCGCGTGGCGATTATGCGGCGCGGCGCGATCGTCGTCACGGGCACGCCGGCGGCGCTGTGCGAGGAGCTTGGCCAGCGCGGCCAGGCCGAGGCGACGCTCGACGACGTGTTCGTGCACTACACCGAAGACGAGCGCGAATCCGATGACACCTATCGCGAAACCGCCGGCGCCCGACGCGCCGCCTCGCGGCTCGGCTGATGTCTTCGCCGGCGACGGCGCGCCGCGCGGACTGCGCCGCGCATCCAGCTACGCGGCCAAGGTGTTCGCCATCGCGCGCATGGAGACGCGCAAGCTGCGGCACGACCCGACCGAGCTGCTGACGCGTGCGATCCAGCCCGTGCTGTGGCTGGCGGTGTTCGGCCAGGTGTTCGCGCACACCCACGCGATCCCCACCGGCGCGCTCGGCTACGTGGACTTCCTGGCGCCGGGCGTGCTGGCGCAGAGCGTGCTGTTCGTCGCGATCTTCTACGGCATCTCGGTGATCTGGGAGCGCGATCTCGGCATCGTGCACAAGTTCCTGGCCAGCCCGACGCCGCGCACGGCGCTTGTTTTGGGCAAGGCCACGTCGGCCGGCGTGCGCGCGCTGTCGCAGGCGCTGATTGTCTACCTGCTGGCGCTGGCGCTCGGCGTGCGCGTGCAGGTCGCATCGTCTTCCGTCGCCGGCGTGACCGCGCTGGTGCTGCTCGGCGCGGCGCTGTTCGCCACCTTCTCGCTGATCGTCGCCTGTCTGGTGAAGACGCGCGAACGCTTCATGGGCGTCGGCCAGGTACTCACCATGCCGCTGTTCTTCGCCAGCAACGCGATCTATCCGATCGCCATGATGCCGCCCTGGCTGCAACGCCTCGCGCACGCCAATCCGCTCACCTATGAGGTGGACGGACTACGCGCCTTGATGCTGGCCGGCGGCAGCAGCGCGTTCGGCCTGCCGCTGGACTTCGCCGTGCTGTTGGCGACGCTGGCCGTGCTGGTGAGCATCGCCGGCAGGCTCTATCCGCATATCGTCACCTAGGGATGCTCCGATCAATTCCGTGCGGGCGTCACCGGCGCCGTCTGCGCGCAGATCGCAGGCGCGTCGGCGAAGGCAGGCTGGCCGTCTGTCGAGCCGGCGCGCTACTACGTCGCCCTGCTGCAGACGATCTTCCTCGCCGGCGACGTGTGGAGCGTGATCCTGCCGAACGCCGCCGTGCTCGCCGCGATGGCGGCGCTGCTGGCGCTGCTCGGCTGGCGCGTGACGCGCAAGCAGCTGGCGTGACGTGCCATGCGCGCCTCGCTCTTCCGCATCCTCGCGCTGATCCACAAGGAGCTGCTGGCGATCATGAAGGACCCGCGCAGCCGCTTCGTGCTGTTCGCGCCGCCGGTGATCCAGTGCCTGGTGTTCGGCTACGTCGCCAGCTACGACCTCAACAACGTGCCCTATGCGGCGTTCGACCGCGATCGCAGCGCCGCTTCCTCCGCGCTGCTGGCGAGGTTCGACGGCTCCGGCATCTTCCGCCGCGTGGCGAACCTGAGCCGCGCCGACGACGTCAGGACCTGGATCGACGACCGCCGCGCGCTGCTGGTGATCGCCATTGACCAGGACTTCGAGCGTCGCCTGCAGGCCGGGCGCACCGCCGCCATCCAGGTGATCGCCGACGGACGCAACTCCAACACCGCCGGCACCGCGCTCGGCTACGTCGGCACGGCGGTGGCTGCGTTCAACGCCGACTGGCGCACGGCGCACGGCGCCGCTCCTGCGCCGCTGCGCGTCAGCGCGCGCGTCTGGTACAACCCCAATCTGGAGACGCGCTGGAACTTCATCCCGTCGCTGATCGGCACGCTGACGATGCTGCAGACCCTGCTGCTGACCACCATGTCCGTGGCGCGCGAGCGCGAACAGGGCACGTTCGACCAGCTGCTGGTCACGCCGTTCCGGCCCGGCGAGATCATGGTCGGCAAGGCGCTGCCCTCGGTGCTGGTCGGCATCGGCCAGGCGACCACCGTACTGCTGGTGGCGCAACTGTGGTTCCGCATCCCCTTCGCCGGCCACTACCTGACGCTGTACGCCGGGCTGGCGCTGTTCCTGTTCGCCGCGGTCGGCATCGGCCTGCTGCTGTCCTCGCTCGCCGCAACCATGCAGCAGGCCACGCTCTACACCTTCGTGTTCATGATGCCGTTCATGCTGCTGTCCGGCCTGAGCACGCCGATCGCCAACATGCCGACGCCCGTGCAGTACTTCACGCTGATCAACCCGCTGCGCTACGCCATCGAGTTCGCGCAGCGCGTCTACCTCGAGGGCGCCGGCTTCGAGCGCCTGGCGGCGGACCTGTGGCCGCTCGTCGCCATCGCCGCCGTCACCCTGCCGGCGGCGGCGTGGCTGTTCCGCCGACGCATGGCCTGAGGCCGGCGGACACTTCGCCGGAATGCCGGTCGCCTTCGCACTCGACCTGCCCGAGACGCCCTCCCGCCTCCATCGTCAACGACCCAGCCGGCGAGGCAGGCGAACCGATCCCGTTTCGGTGCGTCACGTCGAAGGGCATTCGATGCGGGTGTCCTGCGCCGCGATGATCTGCCACTTTCCGTTGCGCCTGAGCCAGGTGTCGGTCCACACCAGGCATCGGCGCTCGTGCTTCGAATCCGGCAGGGTGGCCACGCTGGATTCCGATCCGTAGACGACGGCGACGTCCGCGCCGAAGAAGCGCACGTCGGCGCCGAGCAGGTGGCAGTCCGCCGAGAAGCGGGTCGCCGGATCGTAGGCCGGCGCGTCCTTCGGCTTGTCGTAGCGCGTGCCTTTCGGCGAGGTACCCCGAAAGTCCGCCGCGAGCAGATCCGAAAGCACCCACGGGTGCCCGCAGGCCTGCTCCGCCCACGCCCGCTCCTGCGCGATCATCCACCGCGCGGTCTTGTTCGCATCGGCGGGCGCCTCACCGGCCACAGCCTCCCCAGCCGCCGAGGCAACACAGGCCATCATCAGGGCAACGAATACATGCCGACTCATGGATCCCCTCGCGATTGCAGGAAGAAATAGGACTTTGACCCCTGTTCCGCCGACAACTGCCTGATTACTGCCGGCTCGACACGTTCGCAATGGTGCGGCTATGGGCCTTGCTGAAGGGTGAGCGGCCTCCGGTATCCTGACGGCAGATGGCAGGGACGACTCGACCCACCGAACAGTGTTTCTCTACTATCGAAGCCAAAAAAGCTCGGCCTGACGAATCCTGCCGCCATGAAACTCGTGTTGTCACGAAAGGGCTTCGACTCGCAGTACGGCGGGTTTCCGAGCCCGATCTTTCCCGATGGGCGGATTCTGTCGTTGCCGATTCCATCGCAACACGATCGCTGGACCATGGGCGATGTCCGATGGGGCGATATCGATCCGAACCATGTCCTTCGTGATCTCACCCGAGGTCGCTTCGACTCGACCACTCGCGTTCATCTCGATCCGGATCTCGACAGGCGAATGGACAGACGGCTTCCGGGATGGCGGCCCAGTTTGGGGCAGACAGGGTCTCCGCAAGGACACTTGAGCCGACAGGGCGTGGGTGCAGGGGATGTCTTCCTGTTCTTCGGCTGGTTCCAGCACGTGAAGTTCAATCGGGGCCGTTGGAGCTACGATCATGGGTCGCCCGGCTTCCACATGATGTTCGGATGGCTCGAAGTGGAATTCGTGCTGCCGCTCAACGGCGACCGAAGCAACGTGATTTCCGAGAGACCGTGGCTGGCGGATCACCCTCATGTTGCGGCCCCGAGCCACTACACCGACCCGCGAAACACCATCTATGGTGGTCGCGAACATTCGGGGTTGGTCACTGCGTGTGCGGGAGGCGGCGTGTTCAACCGATTCGGCGAGAAGCTGGTACTCACGAAGCCGGGCGCCAGTCGAAGCATCTGGAGGCTTCCGCCATGGTGGTATCCGCAGCCTGGGAAAAGGCCGTTGTCGTTTCACGCAAGCCCGGAGCGATGGGCCTTGGATAACGGGGATTGCCGGCTCCGAACCGTAGGGAAGGGACAGGAATTCGTGGCGGACGACGACTCCTACCCCGAGTTGAAGGATTGGGTTTCCGGCATCGTCTCAGCACACGCCGGCCGATGAATACATTTCTCGTCTACCTGCGGAGGCCAGACGGGATCGATGATCGAAGGAACGATCCTTTCTGGGAGTTCGGCAGCTTCGGCGTAACCCGCTGCCATGCCTCGAATCTGCTGCATCCACGCAAGACACCGATTCGCAAGGGCGATCGCCTCGCCTTTCTTCAAGGCGGGATGGGCGAGATCCGGGTGATTTGCCTGACGCCTGCTGTCGATTTACTCAAGCCATGCAACGTTGATGGCTTTGTCGAGGTTCGTTGGGATCCAGCGCATCGTCCGCTCAAGTTCGCCGCGTCCCCCTTGCTGGTCAACAACGATGGGGATTCGGACTTCCCAGCCATCTTCGATCTGATCAAGGACGCATCCAGGCTCACATGGTGCAGTAAGGCTGCCAGCAAGCTGCGCAGCAGGTCTTCACCCGCGCCTGCCGCGCTTGTCAGCCAGATACACCGCTGGTTCGATCAACCGCGAAAAGGTCTTGAACACCCCTACACCGAGACCGTGTCCAGTCCACCTTCACCATGGCACGAGCGAGCTAAGCAGCAGGGATGGGCAACACGCTCTGAGCGGGAAAAGGTTTATCTCGAGCTTTCCGGGCACGGAGTGATTCCCGCGTGCCGGAAGCGATCATGCTGATCCCCTGTGCGAAGGCACAACGGCCTTCGCCGCAACATCGGAGTGATGAGCGTAACCCCGCAGCCTAAGGCTGTCCGGCTACGCGAGATACCGGCGGCCAACCCTGGCCATCCAGGCACTTATGACAGCACGCCAGCCTAATCCTGCAGCCCTGCTCCGACGCGCAGACGGCGCATCACAGGGCCATGGCATCCTGCCCACTCAGGCGACCGTGCGCACCTTGATGCGGATTCGGCCATGACGCCATCGCTCCCCGATCCAGGTGAAATCGTCGCCTTCTGGCGCGCCGCCGGCCCATCGCGCTGGTTCAAACGCGACGACGCCTTCGACGCGGCGTTCTCGGCGCGCTTCATGGAGGCGCACCACGCGGCGGCGCGGCGGGAGTTGGAGGATTGGATGGCGAGCGCGGAGGGCGCGCTGGCGCTGTTGATCCTGCTGGACCAGTTTCCGCGCAACGCGTTTCGCGGCAGTGCGCATGCGTATGCGACGGATGCGCTGGCGCGGCATTACGCGGCGCGCATGGTCGAGGCAGGTTTGGATGCGCAGGTAGAGGCGGGGTTGCGGGTGTTTTGCTATCTGCCGTTCGAGCATTCGGAGGAGTTGGCGGACCAGGAGCGGTCGATGGCGCTGTTCCGCGCGCTGGGCGATGTGGGTTATCTGCGCTATGCGGAGGCGCATCGCGACGCGATCGCGCGGTTCGGCCGCTTTCCGCAGCGCAATCGCGCGCTGGGCCGCGCGACCACGCCGGAGGAGCAGGCGTGGCTGGACGCGGGCGGCGGCTTCGGCGGCTGATCGCGCCGCGCCGACTCAGGCCGCGGGCCGGCGCAGCGCCACCGCGGCGCCGAGCAGGCCGGGCTGCGGATGGGTGATTACGTGGACCGCGACCGCTTCCATGTAGGCGGCGAAGCGCCCCTTGGCGAGGAAGCGTTCGCGGAACGCGCTGGCGCGCAGGAACGGCACGAAGCGCGGCACGATGCCGCCGGCGATCATCAGCGTGCGCGCGCCGTGGATCAGCGCGATGTCGCCGGCGACGCTACCCAGCACGGCGCAGAAGCGCGCCAGCGCGCGCTCGGCGTGCGGATCGCGGCCTTGCAGCGCGGCGCCGACGATGGCCGCGGGTTCGCGCACGCCGTCGTCGCTGCCGTCGGGCACGCCGCGCAGCGCGGCGTCGATGTGCGACAGGCCCGCGCCGCTCAGCAGGCGCTCGGTCGAGACGCGGCCGCAGCGCGCCTCGATCCAGCGCGCGATGCGGCGCTCCTCGTCGTCGAGCGGCGCGAAGCTGGCGTGGCCGCCTTCGGTTTCGACCGCCTGCCAGCCGCGCTCGCGCGAGCCGACCAGCAGCGCCACGCCGAAGCCGGTGCCGGGGCCGAGCACGCTGACCGGCGCGCGCAGCGGCGCGTCGGCGTCTCCGTGCAGCGCGACGCGGTCGCCCGGCCCGAGTTCGGGCACGGCCCAGGCGATCGCGCCGAAGTCGTTGAGCAGGCGCAGCTCGTCGAGGCCGAGCGCGCGCCGCAGCGCATCGCGGCCGAACGACCAGGCGCGGTTGGTCAGGAAGATCGCGTCGGCATCGGCGTCCACCACCGCGGCCAGCGCGAACGCGGCGCGGCGCGGCTTCGCGCCGACGCGCGCCAGGTAGTGCGCGGCGGCGTGCCGCAGGCTGGGGAAGTCGGCGCCGCGCAGCGTCTGCGCTTGCAGCACCCGCGGCGCCGGCGCCGCCGGATCGGTCAGCGCAAAGCGTGCGTGGGTGCCGCCGATGTCGGCGATCAGGTCGAGTTCGGCCATGGCCGGAGGCTGCCTGGATTCGACGCGTGGCTCATCGACGTGGGGCGGCGCGGCGCTCCGCAGTCGCGCGCGGGGCGATGCCGGCCATCATTGCAGCGCCGCGGCCGCGGCGCCAGCACGGGAATCCGAGCGCCGCCTCAGCGCGGGGACGGCGCGAACAGGTCTTCCTGCGCGGCCCAGTCGTCGCGGTCGACGAAGCCGGACAGGCCGACGCCGACCAGCCGGTACAGCGCGTCGGCCGGACGCTCGACGCGCTCGCGCAGCGCGCAGGCGATATCGGCCAGCTCGCGCGCGGAGGCCGGGCGCAGCGGCGGCGTGAGGCTGCGCGTCAGCACGTGGAAGTCGGCGGTCTTCAGCTTCAGCACGACGGTGCGCGCGACACGCCCGCTTTCGCCCTCGGCGGCGGCCCAGGTCTTCTCGGCGAGGCGGCGGATGTGCGGCTCCAGCGCATCGAGGCGCAGGTCGTGCTCGAAGGTGTCCTCGGCCGACACCTGCACGGTCGGGCGCTCCGGCTCGACCGGATGCTCGTCGATGCCGCGCGCCAGCTCGTACAGGCGCCGGCCCCAGCGGCCGAAGCGCTGCTCCAGCGCGTCCGGCGCGAAACCGCGCAGCTCGCCGACCGTGGCCACGCCCAGTTCCGCCAGCCGCCGCTCCATCACCTTGCCGACGCCGGGCAGGCGGCCGACCGGCAGCGGCGTCAGGAACGCCTCGACGCGCGCGGGCGGGATCACGAACAGGCCGTCCGGCTTGCGCCAGTCGGAGGCGATCTTGGCCAGGAACTTGTTCGGCGCGACGCCGGCCGATGCGGTCAGCCGGGTCTCCTCGCGGATCGCGGCGCGGATCGCCTCGGCGGTGGCGGTGGCGGTGGGCAGGCCGGTCCTGGCCGCGGTGACGTCGAGGTAGGCCTCGTCCAGCGACAGCGGCTCGATCAGGTCGGTGTGGCGCGCGAAGATCTCGCGCACCTGCCGCGACACCGCGCGGTAGCGCGCGAAGTCCGGCGCCACGAACACGGCCTGCGGGCAAAGGCGCTCGGCGCGCAGCGCCGGCATCGCCGAGCGGATGCCGAAGCGGCGCGCCTCGTAGCTGGCCGCGCACACCACCGAGCGCGCGCCGCGCCAGGCGACCACCACCGGCTTGCCGCGCAGCGCGGGGTCGTCGCGCTGCTCGACCGACGCGTAGAACGCGTCCATGTCGACATGCACGATCTTGCGGAGCGGCGCGGACACGAGGCTGGCGGCGCGGAACGGAAGCGTCCGCGCATGTTAGCGCGGCGCGGGCGCGCCGCGCGGGGGCACTCAGCGCTGGGCCAGCGCGTCCATGCGCTTGGCGCCGGCGAAGCGGCGCGCCCAGTAGCTCTCGGCGAGGCTGTCCACGCGCACGCGCTCGCCGCGCGAGGGCGAGTGGATGAAGCGGCCGTCGTCGAGGTAGATGCCGACGTGGTTGATGCGGCCGTGCCGGTCGCGGAAGAACACCAGGTCGCCGGTGCGCATGGCGTCGCGGTCGACGCGCTCGCCGACGCGGAACTGCGCGGCGGAGTTGGGCGGCAGGTCCAGCCCCAGCGCCTGCGCGAACACGTAGTGCACGAAGCCGCTGCAGTCGAAGCCGCCGGACGGGTCGCGGCCGCCGAAGCGGTAGCGCACGTCGCGCTGCAGCAGGGCCGTATCCACCAGGCGGCGGACCTCGGTCGTCGTCTCGTCGGCGGGCGCGGGCGCCGCGTCCGTCGACGGCGCGACGACATGCTCGGCGGCGAAGAACGGCACGGTCATCGCAGCGAGCGGGAGACTCGCGGAGGGCGAGGCCAGCACGGACGGCGCGGCGGCGGCCGGCAGCGCGCCCAGCGCCAGCAGCAGGCTGCACACCCATGCCTCGGCCTTGCCTGCCCTCATGCGCACCCTCCGATCCATAGCGGGCCGCCCGGGGGCGGACGGCGAGTGGCCGAAGGTAACGGATGCGCGGCGGGAGGATGTTCAATAAACGTTAGCCCGGGCCGTTGCCAGCGCCCGTGTTCAGCCTTCGTAATGAGACCGGCGCGCCTCGGGGCGATCCGGCAGCACCGGCGCACGCGGCAGGCGGCGCGTCCGGGCCGGCCGGAGCCGGCCCGGAGGTCCCTTGACGATCAACCGCTTACGGCGCGGCCCATCCGCGCAGCCCAAGCGTACAGCCCGGCCACCAGCGCGACGAAGGCGAGGCCGCCGATCCACAGCGAAGCATCGGCGAAACCTTCCCCGACCAGTGCCAGCGGCGCCGGCTTGCCGGAGAAGGCGACGATCGCCGCGATCACCACGCCCAGCACGCTCTCGCCGACGATCAGGCCGGAGGCGAGCAGCACGCCGAGCTGCTTGGTCGTTTCCGGATTGCGGCCGCGCTCGGCGAGGCGGTCGTAGACCCAGCCGACCACCGAGCCGACCACCACCATCAGCGTGCTGATCGTCGGCAGGTAGATGCCGAGGCCCACCGCCAGCGGCGGCAGGCGCAGCCGCCGGGTGCTGCGCGCCAGCAGCGCGTCCAGCACGATCACGCCGATGCCGATGCCGACGCCGACCCAGATCAGGTTCCAGTCGATGTTGGCCTGGATCACGCCCTGCGCCAGCGCCGAGATCAGGCCGGCCTGCGGCGCCGGCAGCGCGTTCGCGCCGGCGCCGGGCGCGCCGGCGAAGCCGTAGGCCTGGTTCAGCAGGTCCAGCACCGGCGGGATCACCGCCGCGCCGGCGACCACGCCGATCACCAGCGCCACCTGCTGCTTCCACGGCGTGGCGTCGACCAACTGGCCGGTCTTCAGGTCCTGCAGGTTGTTGTTGGCGATCGCGGCGACGGTGAACACCACCGAAGTGACGAACAGCGCGAACGCCACCAGCGCCTTGCCCGATTCCGGCGACACGTAAGGCTTCACGCCGAACACCAGCAGCAGCGCCGCGCCGATCACCACCAGGATGCCGATGCCGGACAGCGGGCTGTTGGAGGAGCCGATCAGGCCGGCCATGTAGCCGCACACGGTGGAGACGAAGAAGCCCATCAGCACCACGTAGGCGACTCCGCCGATGGCCAGCAGCATCATGTGGTCGCCCAGCCCGCTGATCGAACCGAAGTAGCCCAGCAGCCAGGCGATCGGGATGAAGCAGGCCAACGTGACCAGGCCGACGATGCCGATCGGGATGTCGCGCTCGGTGCGCGGCAGCATGTCGCCCTTGCCGGCCTTGCGCACGCGCGAGGCGGCCATCGCCGAGGTCAGGCCGGCGACCACCGGCCTGACCAGCTTGGCCAGCGTCCAGATCGCCGAGATGCCGATCGCGCCGGCGCCGACGAAGCGCACCTTCCCGCTCCAGGTGGCCAGCGCCAGGTCTTCGGCGCCGCCGCCGGTGACGCCCGCCAGCAGCGAGTAGTGCGGCACGCCCCAGCCCCAGCCGATCAGCGCGCCGACCAGCATGGCGATGCCGACCGACAGGCCGACCAGGTGGCCGATCGCGAACAGCGCGAACGACAGGTTGAAGTCGAAGCCGCTGACCGCGCCCTTGTTGCCGAGGCGGAAGTAACTCACCACGTCGCTGGCGAACACGTGCGTGGCCACCACCACGGCGAACACCGCGGAGACGACCGAGCCCCAGATCACCGCCAGCAGGCCGGCGCGGTTCTCCTGCTCGGTGGAAGCGCTGACCTGCGCGCCGCAGCCCACCTTCAGCACCTCGGCGCAGGCCAGGCCCTCCGGATACGGCAGGTCGGAGTTGGTCACCAGCGCGCGGCGCAGCGGGATCGAATACATCACGCCGAGGATGCCGCCCAGCGCGCACACCGCGAACGACAGCCAGAACGGGAAACCGGTCCACCAGCCGATCATGATCATGCCGGGCAGCACGAAGATGATCGAGGACAGCGTGCCCGCCGCCGAGGCGACGGTCTGCACGACGTTGTTCTCCTGCATGGTGGCGTTGCCGAGCGCGCGCAGCATCGCCATCGAGATCACCGCCGCCGGGATCGAGGTGGCGAAGGTCAGGCCGGCCTTCAGGCCGAAGAAGACGTTGGCGGCGGTGAACACCACGGTGATCACGATGCCGATGATCAGGCCGCGCAGCGTCAGTTCGGTGCGCGGCTCCAGGCCGGCGCTTTCGGGTGCGGTCACGTAGGGTTCTCCGTCATGGCTGGGTCCGCCCGGCCCCTCGCCGGGCGCGCCGCGCGCCGGCCATCGAGGCCGGCCGGGCACGGGCGGTGCGCACGATAGCGCGGATTCGCCGCACTTTCCCGCCGGACGGGTACGGCGGGCGCGGCGCCGCGCTGCAGCCGCTCAGCGCGCGGCCGCGCCCGCCGCGGCGGGATCGCCGTCCGGCGCGGCCTGCACGGCGCGCCCCGGCCGCGCGTACACGTCCTCGACGCCGGCGTAGGTGCGCTGCACGGCGGGCCGCGCCGCGACCGCCTCGAACCAGCGCTGCAGGTGCGGGAAATCGCCCAGCCGCTGGCCGTGCGCCGCGTGCGGCACGATCCACGGGTAGCAGGCGATGTCGGCGATCGAGTATGCGCCGGCGACGAACGCGCGGTCGGCGAGGCGGCGGTCGAGCACGCCGTACAGGCGGCGGGTTTCGCGGGCGTAGCGTTCGATCGCGTAGGGCACCTTCTGCGGCGCGTATACGTTGAAGAAGCCGATCTGCCCGGCCATCGGCCCCAGCCCGGCCACCTGCCAGAACAACCACTGCGACACCTCGGCGCGGCCGCGCGGGTCGGCCGGGACGAAGCGACCGGTCTTCTCGGCCAGGTAGAGCAGGATCGCGCCCGACTCGAACAGCGACAGCGGCGCGCCGCCGCCGGCCGGCGCGTGGTCGACGATCGCCGGGATCTTGTTGTTCGGCGAGATCGCCAGGAACCCGGGCTTGTACTGCTCGCCCTTCGACAGGCGCACCGGCACGACGCGGTGGGCCAGCCCGGCCTCCTCGAGGAACAGCCTGATCTTGAGGCCGTTCGGCGTCGGCGCGTAGTACAGGTCGATCATCGCGGTGTCCTCGTTGCGGCGGTCGGGCGGAGCGGCGGCCGCGGGCGCTGCGCGGATGCCGGCGCGGCGCGCCGGCGCGGACGGCAGCGGCGGCAGGCGCGGGGCGCGGCATGGCGAGGCCCGGGTCGGGTTCGACGCGGCTAAGATAGCCGCGCGCCTGGTCCGCCACGAGATCCAGGAAAGGCGGGTTTCATGGATCCAGTGCTCGAATTCCCGATCGACCTGCCGGCGCGCGATTCGCGCAACCTGCTGCGCGCCCTGCACGGCCAACTGCGCGCGGCGATCCTGGACGGGCGCCTGCGCCCCGGCCTGCGCCTGCCGCCCACGCGCGCGCTCGCGGCGGCCTGCGGCGTGTCGCGCAACACCGCGGTGGCCGCCTACGACCTGCTGCTGAGCGAGGGGTACCTGCTGACCCGCCCGCGCGCCGGCGCGTTCGTGGCCGACGTGCTGCCGACCGCGCCCGCGCACAAGGCTCCGGCGCGCGGCGCCAACGCCGACCGCCGCCTGGCCGCATTCTGGCGCAGGCCGCCGCTGGCGCCGTCTGCGCCGCCGCACGCGCCGCCGCGCTGGGACTTCCGCCTCGGCGTGCCGGACGCGGGCGCGTTTCCGTTCGACGTCTGGCGGCGCCTGTCGGCGCGCGCGCTGCGCGCGGCGGCGAAGGCGCCGGCGGCCTACCTCGACGCGCAGGGCCAGCCGGCGCTGCGCGCGGCGATCGCGCAGCACGTCGCGTTCGCGCGCGCGGTCGCCTGCGGCGCCGACGACATCGTCGTCACCGCCGGCGCGCAGCAGGCGTTCGACCTGCTGGCGCGCATCCTGGTCGCGCCCGGACGCACCGTGGTCGCGGTGGAAAATCCCGGCTACGCGCCGGCCCGCGCCGCGTTCGCCGCCGCCGGCGCGAGGATCGCGCCGGTGCGCGTCGACGACGAGGGACTGGTGGTGGCGCGCCTGCCGCGCGAGGCGCGGGTGATCTGCGTGACGCCCTCGCACCAGTTCCCGCTGGGCGTGGCGATGTCGGCGCGGCGCCGCGCCGAACTGCTGGAATTCGCCCATCGCCACGGCGCCGTGGTGATCGAGGACGACTACGACGGCGAATTCCGCTACGCCGGCCGCCCGCTCGATGCGCTGCAGACGCTCGACCGCGCCGACTCCGTGTTCTACGTCGGCACCTTCTCGAAGTGCCTGTTCCCGGCGCTGCGGCTCGGCTTCGTGGCGGCGCCAGCGTGGGCGCGCCGCGCGCTGGTCGGCGCCAAGCTGGCCGCCGACGGGCACTGCCCCGGCGTCGCCCAGGACGCGCTGGCCGCGTTCATCGCCGCGGGCCACCTGGCGCGCCACGTGCGTCGCATGCGCGGCGTCTACGCGGCGCGCCGCGAGGTGCTGCTGTCCGGCCTGCAGCGCGACCTCGCGCCGTGGCTGCGGCCGCTGCCCGCGGTCGCCGGGCTGCACCTGGCCGCGCGCGCCGCGCCGGGCTTCGACGCCGACGCGCTGGCGCGCCGCGCGCGCGAGCACGGCGTCGGCGTGCAGTCGCTGCGCGGCTACCGCGACGGACCGGCCGGCGCGTCGGGGCTGGTGTTCGGCTTCGGCGCGATCGAGGCGGACGCGATCGCGGAAGGGCTGGCGCGCCTGCGGCGTCTGTGCCGTGCGTGATCGCGCGGCTCAGAGATCGACGCTGGCGGTGAAACGCATCTGCCAGGGCGCGACGAGCTGGTTGCCGCGCATGCGCTGGTACAGCGGCGCCTCGACGTCGGCGTAGAAGTGCATGCGGCGCACGCGCAGGTCCAGGCCGGCGGCGGCGAGCACGCGCTCGTAGCCGGTGTCGGCCGTGTTTGCCTCCGCGCCGGCATCGTGGCGGCGCACCGACAGCAGCGCCTCCAGCACCGGCGTCAGCGCGACGCCCGGCGCGAGCTGCCAACCCTGGGGATAGGCGCCGAGCACGCCGTTCAGCTCGGCGCCGGGACGGTAGCCGCGGCGCTGCCGCGTGGGCAGGTCGAGGTCGGCCTGCGCGAAGCCGCTCCAGCGGCCGTCCTTGTCGATGCCGAAGCGGTGGAAGCCGCCGAACAGCAGGTCGGTGGTGCCGGTGCCGATCTGCGTGTCGCGCTCCAGCCCGGCGTGGTTCCAGTCGCCGGTGGGCAGCTTCACGCCGAAGTTCAGTCCGCTCGACAGGTCGGGCGAGAAGCCGGTGTAGGTGGCGAGGACGCGCGCGTCGCCGATGCCGCCGTGGTCGATGCGGACGATCTCGCCGCTGTCCTCGTCCACCGCGCTGACGTGCCGTTGCGTATAGGGCAGCGCGACCGTCAGGCCCCAGCGGCGGTCGAACATGGTTTGCACGCCGGCGGTGTAGAAGCTGCTGCGGATGTGCAGGTCGTCGTTGTCGGCGGCAGGCGCCGAGGAGGTGCCCGACCAGTTGCGCGTCTGGTCGATGTAACCGCCCTGCGCGAACAGCGTGGTGTGCGCGCCACTGGGAAACAGGCTGCTGGTGGCGACGTCGAACACGCCGCAGCCGCAGGCGCAGGCGCTGGCCGCGCCGGGTGCGGCGAGGGCGAGCGCCGCCAGCGCGCCCAGCGGCGCGGAGGAAATCTTGCGGAACGTGGACATGAAGGAAGGGGGAAAGAAATGGGGGGAGACGGCGGATGAAGATAACTCCATCGCGCCGGGAATGATACGCCGGACGGGCCGGCGGACGTGCGGCGTGCGGTCGCAGACCGCACGCCGCACGCGGGCTCAGTGGTGGTGCGCCGCGGCCATCGCCACGCCGCCGTCGAAGCGGTCCGGGAACTGCTTGGCGATGCCGTCGGTGAGCGCGTCGGCGATCACGTACATGTGCGCGCGCATCGCCGCCCAGGTCTTCGCCTCGGCATCGAACTGGCCGGCATGGAGCTGCTGGATCTGCGCGACATGGTGCGCGCCGTGCGCGGTGAGCAGGCTGACCAGCGTCGCGCGCGGCCAGTTGGGGTTGGCGCCGGACAGGAAGTCGGCGATCTCGCCGGCGTTGGCGGTCAACTGCTTCGTCGCCTCGGTCTGGCCGGCGGCGTTGCCGGCGTCGGTGGCGTCGAGGTAGGCCTTCACCGCGCCCCAGTGGCCGGCGAGCAGGCCGAACAGCTTGTCGGAGGCGGCCTTGCCGTAGAACGGCGCGATCGAGTCGGCGATGGAGCGCGCATTCGCCACCACCTGCGCTTCGGCGGCGGTGCGCTCGGCGGCGTTGCCAGCGGCGGCGGCAAGCACGGCGTTGCGGATCCAGAACACGTGCTCGACCCAGAGGTCGCGCAGGGCCAGGCGGGTGGCCACCGCCGACACCTTGGCGGGCGCCTCGGGCGCCGCCTGGGCGACGGGGACGAGCAGGGTGGCGGAAGCGATCAGTGCGGCAAGTGCGAAACGTTTCATGGCATGACTCCGGCGGGTGTGGGCGACCGGCGCGCTCAACGCGCGCGCCAGCCGGGGCTGGTGATCTCCGCGTAGGCGGAGTGGTTGTGGATGGATTCGAAGTTCTCCGAGCGCACCGCGAACGCGCGCACGCCGTCGAGCGCGCCGAGCGCGCGGGCCACGTCGCGCACCAGGTCCTCGACGAACTTCGGGTTCTCGTAGGCGCGCTCGGTGACGTGCTTCTCGTCGGCGCGCTTGAGCAGCGTGTAGACCTCGCAGGACGCCTGCGCCTCGACCGTGCGCGCCAGCGTCTCCACGCTCACGTCGTGCGCCAGCTCGACCTCGACGCCGATCGTCGAGCGCTGGTTGTGCGCGCCGTAGGCGGAGATCGCCTTCGAGCACGGGCACAGGCTGGTGATCGCGACCTCCAGCCCGAGCAACTGGCGGACCGTGCCGTCGGCGGCGCGCAGCGCCGTCCAGGTCACGTCGTAGTCGAGCAGGCTGCCGAGCCCGGACGCCGGCGCGTATTTGCGGATGAAGTAGGGAAAACGCGCCTCGAGGTGGCCGCTGGCCGCGCCGAGGCGCGCGCACATGTCGAGCAGCATCGCGCGGAACGCGCGCAGGTCGAGCGGATGGGTGTGCGCCTCCAGCAGCTCGGCGAAGCGCGACATGTGCGTGCCCTGCACCGTCGCCGGCAGGCCGACGTACATCGCCCACTGCGCCACCGAGGCGATGGTGCCGTGCTCGCCGCGCAGCGCGATCGGGTAGCGCAGCGCGCGCACGCCGACGCGCGGAATGGCCATGCCGCGCAGGTCGGGCGAAGCCTGCAGGTCGGGCAGCAGATCGGATTCGACGAACATGGCGGGCTCCAGCCGACTCAGTAACCGAAGAACTCGTCGCCGCGCACGTCGGCCGCGGCGACGCCCGTGGCGGCGAGCAGCGCGCGCATGGCCTCGACCATCGCCGGCGGGCCGGCCACGTAGAACACGCGGCCGGACAGCGCGCCGAGGCGGCTTTCGAGCAGGGCGCGGTCGATCGGGCCGCGCGCGCCGCGCCACGCCGGCGTGATGGCGTCGGTGTCGGTGAGCGTGGCGGTCAGGCGAAAGCCGGGGCGCGTGCGCTGCAGCGCTTCCAGCTCGTCGAGAAACGCCGCCGAGCGCGCGCGCCGGTTCGAATAGACGAGGTCCAGCTCGCGGTCGCGCGACGCGCCGTCGCGCAGCATGCTCACGAACGGCGTGATGCCGATGCCGCCGGCCAGCAGCACCGCCGGACGCGCGTCGTCGGGCGCCAGCGCGAAATCGCCGTCGGCGTCGCTAAGCTCGACGGCGGCGCCCGGCGCCAGCGCGGCCAGCGCGCGCTTGAACGGCGTGTCGCGCAGGCGCGTCGCCACCGCCAGCTCGCCGTCGCCGGGCGCGCTGACCAGCGAGAACGTGCGCACCGCGCCGCCGTCGACGTCCTCGTCCAGCGCCGGCAGGCGCAGGTCGATCGCCTGCCCGGCGCGGAAGGCGTAGCCGGCCGGCTTCTCGAAGCGGAACAGGCCGGTGTCCTCGGCGATGCGCTGCTGCGCCAGCAGGCGGCTGCGGTGGGTGTTCGACATGCGCGTATCCGGAATGCGGGGAAGGCGGGGCCGCAACCGGCCGGGCGGACCGGTCGGCGGGCGTGGGCGGAAACGGGGGCGGCTCAGGCGTTCGGCGGGCCGTGCGTGGTGGTGAGCTGCGCGGTGACGCGCTGCACGATGCGGTCGCAGCGCGAGCCGTCGAAGGCGAACGCGTCGACGCTGTCGACGCTCAGGCGCGCCAGCAGGTCGGCGCGCAGCAGGTTGCGCGCGCGGTGATAGCGGGTCTTCACCGTGGCCTCGTTGAGCTGCAGGCAGGCCGCGGTCTCGGCGACGTCCATCTGCTCCAGCGCGCGCAGCACGAACACCGCGCGGAAGCCGTCCGGCAGGCGGTCGATGGCCGCCTCCAGCAGGCGCCGCGCCTGCTCGGCCTCGGCGTGGCCGGAGGGATCCGCGCCGTGCCGCGCGTGCAGCTCGTCGCGCTCGAACTCGCGCTCGCCACCCTCGTCGAGCGACGTATGCGGACGGCGTTTGCGCAGTTTCATGTAGGCCTCGTTCACCGCGATGCGGGTGAGCCAAGCGCCGAGGTCGTACGGCTCGGCGAAAGTGTGCAGCTTGTAGTAGGCGGCGACGTAGGCGTCCTGCACGGCGTCCTCGGCATCGCCGTCGTGGGCGAGGATGCTGCGCGCGGCGCGGTACAGGCGGCGGTTGTAGCGGCGCATGATCGTGCCGTAGGCGTTGAGGTCGCCGCGGCACACGCGCGCGACCAGCTCCGCGTCGGGCACCGCGGCCGGCGCGGCGGCCGCGTCGGGCGCGCGCGAGAGAGGGACATCCGTTCGATTCATCGCCATGACCTCGCCGACCTGCAACGACGAGTATCCTGCCACGCCGGGCGCCGGACTATCGCCGCGCGACGGGCGGGCGGCGACGGGACCGTTCGGGGGAGTGCTGGCATCGGCGTTGCGGCGCATGGCGGTATCCTCGGCGCGGGCCGCGCGGCCGTCGTGGCCGGCGCGGCGCTCTCACGTGCAGTAATGCGCCGGGCGCGCAAAAGGTTCCCGCGATTCGCGGCGACGCTTCGCCCGCGGCCAAAGCATGCCGCGGCAGCGATGCCCGATGATGCGCGTGCAGCCACGCCGGCGGCGCACCGCGCCGCGACACCACGGGAGGACGCATGAACGACCCGACGCCCCGGACAGTGCATCCCGGCACGCCCGTCGCGGCGAACGCCGACGCAGGCCGCGAACACCGCTACGCCACGACCGTGCGCTGGACCGGCAACACGGGCAGCGGCACCGCGTCGTACCGCGCCTACCGCCGCGACCACGCAATCGAGGCCGCCGGCAAGCCGCCGATCCCCGGCTCCTCCGATCCGCAGTTCCGCGGCGACCGCGCGCGCTGGAATCCGGAAGAGCTGCTGGTCGCCTCGCTGTCGGCCTGCCACCAGCTCTGGTACCTGCACCTGTGCGCCGAGGCCGGCGTCGTCGTCACCGCTTACGAAGACCGCGCCGACGGCACGATGGCCGAGACCGCCGATGGCGGCGGCCGCTTCACTCGCGTGGTGCTGCGCCCCGAGGTGACGCTCGCCGCCCGCAGCGACGCCACTCTCGCGCTCACCCTGCACGAACGCGCGCACGCGCTGTGCTTCATCGCCCGTTCGGTGAATTTCCCGGTGGAGATCGAGGCGCAGGTCCGCGTGGAAGGCGCCGCCGGCTGACGCCGAGCCGCCGACGGCGCGGCCGGTAGCGACGCAGCAGCGGCAAGGTGCTCGTCCTGCGGCGGCCGAAGAAGCAGCAGGGCGCCGCGGCAGCAGTCGCTCCCGCTGATTTCGGCAGGACAAAATGGACGCGGGGCGGCAGTCGACCCGCCGGCAATGCGCTGCCAGACGCTCGCAACCTTCCGATGCCGGTTCATCCGACGCTGCCGCGTGACACGCGCAACCGATGACCGATCGGCCCGGCACGACGTACCGGGTCGTTTATACGGGAACGGCGTGCTTGTCCCGTACATCAACAGCGGCTCTTCGCTGGAATGCGGCGCAGCGCGAAGCGTCAGCGGGCCGAGCGCAACTTCCGCCACGGCTCCCCGCAGGATTCCGAACGGGTGCAAGCGGATCTGCACCCGCCGTGCAGTGACCGTTCCATCCTGCCGGCGCTCCCATCGTTTCGACTGCTGCCAAGCGATGTCAGCAGCGAAGCGGCCCGCATGACTGGCTGCGTCCAGGCTGCTGGCATCATGGACAAACCCTCCCCGTCACGGTCCTGCGCATGTCGCCCCGTTCCAACGCTGGCCAGATCGCGCTCGCGCTCGGCGCCTTGCTGATCGCCATGGTGTCGTACCAATGCGGCGCTTCCCTGGCCAAACACCTGTTCCCGCAGGTCGGCGCGCAGGGCGCGACCGCCTATCGATTGGGGCTGAGCGCGTTGTTCCTGCTGCTGTGGCGGCGCCCCTGGCGCCGCACGGACCGGCGCGGCGACTGGCGCGTGCTGTGGGGCTACGGGCTTTCGATGGGCGCGATGAACCTGGTGTTCTACATGGCGCTGCGTACGATTCCCCTCGGCATCGCGGTGGCGCTGGAATTCGTCGGCCCGCTGGCGCTGGCCATGTTCAGCTCGCGCCGGTGGATCGACTTCGTGTGGATCGCGCTGGTCATCGCCGGCCTGGCCCTGCTGCTGCCATTGCGCGGCCACGTGCAGACGCTCGATCCGACGGGCGTGGCGTACGCGCTGGCCGCCGGTGTGGGCTGGGCGCTGTACATCGTGCTGGGAACGCGGACGGGCGCCGCCTACGGCGCGGACGCGGTGACGCTGGGCACCTCGATCGGCGCCCTGCTGGCGATCCCCTTCGGCATCGCGCACGCCGGCAGCGCCCTGCTGTCGCCGGCGCTGCTGCCCTACGCGCTGGGCGTCGCCCTGCTCAGTTCGGCCCTGCCGTACTCGCTGGAAATGGTGTCGATGACGCGCTTGCCCGCGCGCACCTTCAGCACCCTGCTGAGCCTGGAACCCGCCGTGGCAGCGCTGGCCGGCGTGACGCTGCTGGGCGAACGGCTCAGCGCACTGCAATGGCTGGCGATCGCGGCGATCATCGTGGCATCCACCGGCACGGCGCTGAGCGTGCGGCGACCGGTATCTGCCGAGCCGCTATCCCCTTCGGCGGAGCTTGCGCGCGAGGTTCGCTGAAGCCTGCACGCGCCCACCCTCTGAGCTACGGCGCGCCGGCTGAGGGCGAGAGGAGCGCGGCTGTGGCCGACGCGAAGAGCAGGGCAGCTTTCGTGGGGCCGTGAGGGCGTCGAGCGACTAATTGGCTACGCCCCCTATTCGACGTGATGATGAGCGACCGCGTTCGACCCAGAGCGGACGTTTCGGGCGATCAGATCCATCATCGGCTCTGCCCAGCGATACAGGCATCGCCTCGCCGACCTGCGAGCGGAGAGAAGGGGCTGGTGAGGCGCGGCCTTGGCGCTATGCCGGCAAAATCGGCGTCGTCGAACACACGATGATGCGATGGGATGCGCGGCTCAATGCGACGTAGAGGTTGCGCGCATCCATCTGCTCTGGATGCAATATCGCGGCAACCTCTGCTTCAAGTCCTTTCAATAGGAGCGTGCTTCCGATGTTGCGACTAGCCAACGGGCGTCCACGCTGGCGGAAGCGCTCACGTTCAAGCACCGTTGCCTCGTGAAACGAACAGTGACCATCCGCGGCGTGGCTCATCGCCCTCAGGCACCGCTCCAGGACTTCGTGCCGATACACCCGAACGTTCGATTGCCCACGTAGGCAAACAATTGCCTGGCGTGCCGAGTGCAATGTCCGAGCCCGCTCAAACGCCAGAAGCGCAGCCTCCGCTTCCGTGGGCGGATTTCTGGCGCGCCCGATGCGAATGGAATCCAGACGCTGAAGGGTCTGCGCCACGGCCAGGTTGGTCATGAGTGACCCGGCGAAGATCAACAGCCTCGATGTTGCATCAGCGGCGGTGGGGTCAAACAGGCGTCCGAAGGACGTCAAGTCCCGGAGGTCTACCGATTCTACGACGGTGGCCCCTGGCGTCTGGCTTGCCAGTTGGTGCCGCCCTGACACGTTGCGAGAATCGGCAATTACCAGCACCGAACCGCGGTTCGTCTCGGCGCGCGCCCGTAAGGCGACTTGCCTGCGGATGTCGTCTTGTCCAGGGGGCACGTGAACGTACTCCACGCGGTGGGGCAAGGTCCGCACGTCAATCTTCTGTCCTGCCTCGAGCGCACGTCGCACTTCCAGCAACCAGCCGCCGAGGTCTGCAGCTCCGACATTGGTCCAGCGCCAAGTGTCGTTTAGCTCGCCAACAGAGGGGTAGTTGGGAAGGACATCAGCTTGCCAATCAACCAAGGGTTCCGCGAACCCGAAGATGGCTTGCATCGGGTCGCCCAGGACACACACAGGGAGGGCGAAGGCAAGGTTGCTGACGATTCGGTGCTGGGTCAGGGAGCAGTCTTGATACTCATCCACGAACAGCCGCGAGTAGGTGGCGGAGAGAACACTGTCAAGGTGGCGTCCCTCCAAGGCCGCGATGGCAGCCGCACGTATGGCGGGGTAGTCCCCGCCAGGGTTTGCCAATTCGAGCACGAGCGGGTTGATGCCACTGCGGCGAGGGAAAGTCGCTGCTACACGTTTCGCGAAGCCGTCGATGGTCGCGACGCGATAGGCACTCGCCGGAACACCCGTGTTGTTGAGGCGCAAGCGCAACGCCGAGACACCCGCGTTCGTATGGGTCAGCACCAAGATGGGAAGCCGTCCCTGATGCCGATGAAGCGCTGCGGCGATAAGTTGGGTCTTGCCACACCCTGCGGGGGCTGTGACCGAGCCGCGCTGAACTGACAGCAGGGCTTCCTCAATGCTCATGGGCCCAACTGAAAAGGCTATGGATGCGTTGCCGGAAGTCTTCTGAGGCTTGGGCATACCGTAGACCGACAATATCCCTCGCAAGGTCCTCAAAGATGCCCTGCTGCTTGAACCAGCCGCTCTTGTGGGCGACATTCCCCAGCATTTGGCGCAGGTGTGGCTGGAATCCTTCCATCATTTTTGCGGTGTCGATGGCTTCGAGTGTCCACTGACCATCGGTTCGCGTTCTGATGTGGTCGTCCACCACCCGGCGGCCGTGGAGTTCGGTCGCGCGTTCGATAAGCAACGCGACCCCATCGTCGTCCAGCGATAGAAAAAGTTCGTGCTCAGTTGCCCGTCCGACATCCCATTGGACATGGCGCCCACCTGCTGCTGCATGGGCGGCCACGTCTGCGGGGTTAATGGGCTTGTCGCTGTCGACGAGAACAATCGTCTTGTAGCCGAGTGAGCTGAGCGCAACGCCCCGTTGGAACCCTTTCTCGGGAAAGCTGCCACCAACGCTTACTGCGATCGCTCCGGCTGACAGCAGGGAGCGGCAGTTCTGGCCGGCCCAATACATGTCCAGGCCTCGGACCAGTCCAACTTCGCTAGCGCCCTCGCACAGAATCACAGTCTTCGCGAGCATTGCCTCGGGAGTGGCCCTCGCTGTGCCCTGTGCTTCTGGGAATCGACCGGCCCAATGGGCTTGATGGTGAGCACCCTCCGGGCGGATAACCCAGATTTGGCGGGCGTCAAGTTCGCGCACTGCCACAGGGGAGTGAGTGGTCAGGAAAACCTGCATCGGTTCAGCGTCGTCTTTTGCACCAAGTGACATCAGGAGCCGTTGGAGGCGATGAGGCTCCAACCCGGTTTCCACTTCATCAACCAAGACGATACCGGCTTGGCCCCTGAACGCAGCCCGTTGCAGCCCTGCAATGAGCAGGCGCGCCGATCCAGTTCCCAAGGAACGCAGGGGCACACCGGCATCGTTGTGGAGTGCAACTGCTCCATCTCCGATGGAAACCGAATGGGCGTCCAACAATGCTTGCGCGCCCTGACCCACCAAAATGCCTAGGTCCTGCGCCTGACGGTTGACCTCATCGAGCACCTGCCGCAAGGGCTCGGATGCGGCCTGTCCAAAACTTGCGCGCGCTTGTCGGGCGGCTTGCGCAAGCCGGGGCCCCAGTTGGACAGCGTCGTCCGACAGGCGATTGAGCACGGAACCCCGCGTCCACCCGAGGTGGGCGTTGAGGTAGTTGCCCAGCCGCGCGGGTGCAATGGCAACGCGGTCCGCCCAGCGTAGCCCTCGCTCTATTCCGGCGGCTTGCGCCTGGGCCGAGGCCAGCGTCCAGACAGGCTCAAGATCGGCACCTACGAGCACGTTGACGGAAAGGACCGTCTCCCAACCATGCTGCGGCTCTTCTTCGATCGCGCGCGTGCCTGCATGGTAGGAACGCAGGAAATCGCCGTAGGTATCGAGGTTTTGCAGAGCGTCGGGCAATGCCCCAAGCGTTACCGTGATGCTGATGGCCTGCCCAACGTCGAGGTTGTAGAAATCCGTATCGGAGAGGGCCACGGAGCGCCGGGCACCCAGGCAGAAATCAATCGCGTCCAGGATGGTTGATTTCCCGCTGTCCCCCGGCCCGATAAGGCAGTTCACGCCGGGGTTGGGAAACCAATCAAGCGCGCGGATGGACCGGAAGTTGCGGATTTCGACCTTGCGAATACGGGCCATCCGTGTCTATGCCCCCTGTGGCACTGCGCCAAGGAAGGATAGGGGGAATCCCTGATCCGATCCATTTGGCTAGACTTCAACGAGCTCCCTGGGAGGTCGAGGATGTCTGCGCGCCCGGACGAAGCCGTTTCCCCTGCTGCATTCGCACACACGTCCGCTGCGTTGGTCGCGACGTTTACGCCCGTGATCCGAGGACTGGACTTTCATGCGGGCAACCGGGTGTGGTTCTCCCTAAGCCTGCTCAAATCCAGCATCGACATCGCCCATGCCGCCTTGACCCTCATCGCCACAGACGACGAGAACAACGGCATGGGGGCGGTGGTGCTCCTGCGACCGCAACTTGAACACATGTTCAGGGCCATCTACCTCGGCTCGGACCTTCTGGCATCCGACAATTTTTTGCACAAGTTTGAAAGAGGGGCTGCTGATTTCCCTCCGTTCCAAAGCCTTAGCGAATTGGCTGCGGCCCACCTTCCTGGCGCTGGCTTGTTGGGCAGCATCTCAGAAAACGAGTTTGGCAGACTGCCGCGGATGGTCGCCTTCATCAAGAAGGACCTGCACGGGTTCGTGCATGGGGGCATCAAGGTCATCCAGGCCTATGAGCACGAGACCGGAATCGCCTTCGATGTGGAGCACTTCGACAATGGCCACCTGGTGGTGAACGTGACAGCGTGCGCGCTCTTGGCCTTCAGCTTTACGCAAACGCTTAGCCCCACAACGTGGCCACAAGTCGGAGAGACCCACCCGAAAGAGGTGGGCGCGTTCCTCACTGCGTATGAGGCTTGGATACAAGCCGCCAAAGCCATTGGTAGCCTTCCCCAAGAGGCGTGACCACTAGTCGTGGCCTTCGCACCGCCATGCGGCGAGGTGTAGAAAGGAGGCACGCAACCAGGGGCACAGGGATGAGTCAAGACGATCCAGAGCAGAAACAGGATGCCCTACCACCCTCCACCGTGCCCTCTTGCCAGCTGAGTTTCAGGGGGCTTAGCGACAACCACGAGTGGAACGAGCGGTTCATCCGCAACTTCCAGGACGTCTTGTTCACCTGCGGTCGCTACATGGACCTGTCACTGCTCGACGGGGTCACGGCCGGCTTTGACTACGATGACGCCCTCGCTTCGGTGGACCTCGGCTACGAGTCGACGGTGGCCAGGCAATACACGAATGAGGGCGGCCTGCTTGGCGTGGCCAAAGTCCTACGCGTCAAACGCGAGGGCGGCATCAAGGTCCATGCCGTGTTCGACGCGAAGGTGGTGGGTGCCCTGGCAGGCGAAGAAATCTGTTGGCCCGCGGTCAACATCGTCGCCCATGAACTGGCGCACGTCACCGTCATCGGGTGGTTTCAGGCGCACTCACCTGGGGTGATGCTGGCGCCCCACAAGGGCGATTGGGCTGTGGCCACCATGCGAGAAGTGGCCCACACCATCTGGGAGGAATACGCGGCCTGCAGGCTCTGCGCCCCGCTCACCCAGGGGGATGCAGTACTCGCCATCTATGCGGACTCCACCGAGCTGGCAGTGGACGGCGCCATGGACAAGGCCCGCGAGGCCATCAAGGCCTATCGCACCCATGGGGAAATCGACCGGCTGCTGGTTGAAACCACCGGTCGGGTGGCCAACCCCTTGAAGATGGCCGCTTACCTCATGGGCCACGCCGATGGGCAGGAGACAGACTTTGACGCGGAAGACCGTTTGCCCGCCACGCGGGCCAGCGAGTTCTGGCCCCTGCTTCCCGACCTACTGACTGCGCTCCGCGCCGCCTGGGAGAGCCGGCACGCGTGGAACGGCCTGGAAGGGGAGGATGGCATCGTTCGCGTGGTTCAGGACGCCCTGGCGAGGGCTGGCGCCATCGTGACCCTGCAACAGGAGCCCCCCGGATCTCGTGTGGACGTTCCCTTCTCCGCGGCAACCATGCCGAATGGCGAAGCAGACATGGCTGTCATCCGCATGCTTGAGCCCTGGCGCCCGGGCTAACGTCCCACCGTTTGAGGGAACAACCGATGCCGTTGACGCTCATCACGCGAGGCCCCAAGCAGGGGCAGTGCAACATCTGCGGCGACGTGGGGCCACTGACGGAGGACCACACGCCGCCCAAGGGATGCGTGCGTCCCACAGCCATGACGCTCCAGCACGTGTCCAGCCGCATGTCCGCTGGACGCGCCTATGCCGCGAAAGCGAACGATGGCGTCAAATACCGAACTCTCTGCGCCCGCTGCAACACCGGCCTGCTGGGTGGACGTTATGACTTGGCCTTGATTGATTTCGTTAACCAAGTCGCCGGCCTGCTGGCGTCAAACCTCACCTTGCCAAGCAAGATGGTGATTCCGGCCAAGCCTGGTCGCATCGTGCGGGCTGTGTGGGGACACCTTGCTGCGGTGGGTGTGGACCGATATCCCAAGGGGCCCGACACCGAAGCATTCCGTGACTTCTTCTTGGACGAGACGCTGCCCGTTCCCAGCGGCGTGCACGTCTACTACTGGGTCTATCCCTACCGCCGGCAGGTCCTAATCCGGGATGCCGCGATCACCGATATGCGGGGACCCGCACACGCCACCTATTGGCTGATGAAGTTCTACCCGCTTGCCTTTGCTGTGTGGAGATCGGAAGGCAGCTTTGGGCAGAACTTCCGCGACCTCGCCGCGCTCTCTCCGCCCACCCCCGACGCTGTTATGGATGTCGAAGTCGAGTTGGGCAGACTCCCTCCCGAGCTGTGGCTGGAAGCGCCCACCGACACCCAGGCGATCATGTATGGGCGGGATTCTATCGTGGCCGATCGACGCCCTCCCCGCGGGGTCGTGCTGAAAGTTTAGGCAGCCTGCCGACGTCGCGGGAGGCAGCAGATACGCCCCTAGGATCCACCAGACTGGGCTATAGATCCGGGCATGGGCAGGGGGGCGCCGATGTCCGCTTCTGGCCGGAAGCGGACGTAGGACGGAGCGGTTATCGGATCTTATCGGGGGTAGGGTGGGCGCCTGCTTTCGACCCGTTGCGGTCCTTGATGACCGGCCGCTCTCGGGTTGTCTGGTAATTCGCGGGCTTGCAGCCCCACCTGCGCTCGGCGCCTGGATTGCGTACACTCGCCGCACTGGAGGCCGACCTGTCGCCGGCGGGAATCTTGGGGCGCGCGTGGCGGCCAGGTCCGGTTTCCTGGAGGAACTGAAGCGCCGCCACGTGTGGCGCTCGGCGGTCGCCTACGCCGTGGCCGGCTGGCTGATCGTGCAGATCGCGACCCAGGTCTTTCCTTTCTTCAACATCCCCAATTGGTTTGTGCGCGTGGTGGTGATCCTGCTCGCGATCGGGTTTCCCGTGGCGGTGGTTTTCGCGTGGATCTACGAGGTCACGCCCGAAGGCATCCGCCGTACTGCGCCTGCCGATTCACCCGACGCGCGCCCCGCACATGCGGCCCGCGACATCGGCCGCAAATTGAATGCGGTGATCATGATCGTGCTGGTGCTGGCGGTGGCGCTGATGGGTTGGCGCCTGTTGGCGCTGCGGCACGCCACACCGGCTGCGGGTTCGCAAGCCATCCTCGCTGCGACCAGTGCGTCCCCCGCGGCCTCCAGCCCGACCGCTGCCGCCGCACCTCCGAAGGCCGCGCTGTCCGCCGCCTTCAACCCGCCGAAAGACACGTTGGTGGTGCTGCCCTTCAAGAATCTCAGCGGCGATCCCAGACAACAGTATTTCAGCGACGGGATCACCCAGGAACTCACCGGCGCGCTCGGCCAGAACCCGGCCCTGCGCGTGATCGCGTGGGAAACGGCTTCCACGCTGCGGGACTCCGCACTCACGGCGCGCGCGGTGGGCGAGAAGCTGGATGTCGCCAATATCCTGCACGGCAGCATCGCGCGCGAGGGCGACGAAGTGCGGATCAGCGTGGAGCTGGTCAGCGCGGTGACCGGGTACGAGCTGTGGTCGCAGCACTACGACGATTCCTTCGCCAACATCTTCGCGGTGCAGGACAAGGTGTCGCAGGCGATCGCGCAGGCGCTGCAGGTGAAGTTCGCGCAGGCCGACCTGCCTGTCGGCGGCACTACCAACCCTCAAGCCCATGAGCTGGTGCTGAAAGGCCGCGCGCTCCTGGACAAGCGAGAAGCCGCGAGTATCACCTCCGCGCGCAAGGATTTCGAGCAGGCCATCGCGCTCGATCCGAACTATGCCGACGCCCACGCGCTCATGTCGCGTGCGCTGTTCTCCCTGACCCAGCGTTCCGACCTGTCGCTCAAAGCCACGCTAGCGCAGATCCGCGCCGAAGCCGAAAAGGCGCTGGCACTCGATCCGAACAACGCCGATGCCTGGGTGGCGCTCGGCAACGCGGAAATGACTCGCGATCCGCCGCAGCGCGCCAAGGCACGGGACGACTTGCGGAAGGCTCTGGCGCTCGATCCCAGCAATGCCGACGCGCATTTCGATTACGGCACTCTGCTGCCGCTCAAACAGGCAATGGCGGAAGATCAGGAAGCCACCCAGCTCGATCCCGACAACGCCACCGCCTGGAACAATCTCGCCGTGGATAACCTGGACCTTGGCAACTGGGCGCAGATGGTGACGGCCGCCCAGGCCATGATCCGGCTCGATCCCGCGGACGTGGACGGCGCGTTCGGCCTCGCCTACGCCTACCAGCAGCTGCACCAGTACGACAAGATGGTGGCGGCGTTCGACCTTGTGAAACCGGCGACGTCCGTGGACCAGGAGCAGGTCACGACCGGCCGTCTGGTGTACCGGGCCGTGGCCGATCCCAAGCTGCGCCCGCAGGCGCTGGCTGCGTTGAAGAGCTTGAGCCGGCACCAGTCCAATCTGGGCGTGGTGGTCAATCTCATCCAGATGTACGCCTCGCTCGGCGAGCACGCGGCGCTGCTGCAACTGCTGGAAACCTCATGCCCGGCAGATCCGATCAACTGCACCGATCTCGCCATCAATCCCTACTACACCGCGCTGCACGCCGATCCGCGCTTCCAGAAGCTGGTCAACAAATACAACACCTTGACCGTGCAATAGCGCAGATCGCCTGCGCGCGGTTACCCCGACTGCGGATTGCGCCGCAGCTATCCGTCAATGGCCGCCAACTGGCAGCGTAATTCGGGTCGCGAGCGGCTGGTTGTGGCCGATTCCGGCCTTTCGCTAGCGACTGCCGACGGACGTCCGCGAACAAACTTGTCTTCGCGGCACGCCGTGAGGAATGCGGATCAGGTCGGCCCTGTGCGGCAGTTGAAGACGACCTTGCTCGTCGCGGGCGGCTGGTGTACGGGCAGGCGACACGGTCAATCGCCGTCACGTGGCCCGGCCAAACTATGGTTAAACGCACTCGTGCGCGCACATGAACGCGAGAATGGTGGGCCCACCAGGACTCGAACCTGGAACCAAGGGATTATGAGTCCCCTGCTCTAACCGTTGAGCTATAGGCCCATCGTGCGGACGCGCGCGGTGCGCGCGGCGGGAGGGGAACGATAGCGGCAGCGCTGCGCGCGCGCCAGCATCACCCCGGCCGCTCGCGCGGCCAGTCGGCACTGGCGAACTCGAAGGCTTCGCTGCCGACGGCGCGCACAGCGGCGGCGCAAGCATTGCCGAGCGGTGCCGCTCGGCCGCGCCGGCGCGAGGACACAACGAGAAAGCCCCGCACGCGGCGGGGCTTTTCCTTCGCGGCGGGACCGCGCGGCGCTTACTCGAGGTCGAGGAAGCTGCGCAACTGCTCGGAGCGGCTGGGGTGGCGCAGCTTGCGCAGCGCCTTGGCTTCGATCTGGCGGATGCGCTCGCGGGTGACGTCGAACTGCTTGCCGACTTCCTCGAGGGTGTGGTCGGTGTTCATGTCGATGCCGAAGCGCATGCGCAGCACCTTGGCCTCGCGGGGGGTCAGCCCGGCCAGCACCTCGCGCACCGTTTCCATCAGGCCGGTGGTGGTGGCGGAATCGACCGGCGAGTCGACGTTGCTGTCCTCGATGAAGTCGCCGAGGTGGGAATCCTCGTCGTCGCCGATCGGCGTCTCCATCGAGATCGGCTCCTTGGCGATCTTCAGCACCTTGCGGATCTTGTCCTCCGGCATCTCCATCACCTTGGCCAGCTCGTCCGGCGTCGGCTCGCGGCCGTACTGCTGCAGCATCTGCCGCGAGATGCGGTTGAGCTTGTTGATCGTCTCGATCATGTGCACCGGGATGCGGATGGTGCGCGCCTGGTCGGCGATCGAGCGGGTGATGGCCTGGCGGATCCACCAGGTGGCGTAGGTGGAGAACTTGTAGCCGCGGCGGTATTCGAACTTGTCGACCGCCTTCATCAGGCCGATGTTGCCTTCCTGGATCAGGTCGAGGAACTGCAGGCCGCGGTTGGTGTACTTCTTGGCGATCGAGATCACCAGGCGCAGGTTGGCCTCGACCATCTCCTTCTTGGCGCGGCGGGCCTTGGCCTCGCCGATCGACATCGCGCGGTTGATCTCCTTGATGTCGGTCAGCGGCAGGTGCAGCGCGCGCTCGATGTCGACCAGCTTCTGCTGCTCGGCGAGCAGCGCGTCCTTGTGGTTCTTGACCGCCGGCGACCACTTCTGGCGCTTGCGGCCGAGCTCGTCGCCCCAGGCCAGGTTGGTCTCGTTGGACGGGAACAGCTTGAGGAATTCCTTGCGCGGCATGCGCGCGCGCTTGACGCACACGTCCATGATCTCGCGCTCGTGGTGGCGAACCGCGTTGACCACGTCGCGCAGCTTCTTGACGAAGCCGTCGATCAGCGCCGACGGCAGCTTGAGGTTGAGGAACGCCTCGGCCATCTGCTCGCGCAGCTTCATGACCTTGCGGTCGCCGCTTTCGTACTTCTCGGCGGCCTTCTGGAACTTGGCGTAGAGGCCGCGCAGCTCGTCCATGCGGCGCTTGACTTCCTCCGGGTCCGGGCCGGACTCGCCCGGCGTGGACTCCTCGGCGTCGGCGGCCGCGGGCGCCGCTTCCTCGTCGTCGTCCTCGTCTTCGGCGGCGACGACGGGCTCGGCCACCTGGGTGGCGTCGGGCTGCTCGACGTCGTTGAAGCCGGCCAGGATCTCGCTCAGGCGACGCTTGCCGTCGAGGTGCTGGTCGTATTCCTCGAGCAGCAACTGGATCGCCCACGGGAAGCTGGCCAGCGCGCTCTGCACCTGGTTCAGGCCTTCCTCGATGCGCTTGGCGATGGCGATCTCGCCCTCGCGGGTGAGCAGCTCGACCGTGCCCATCTCGCGCATGTACATGCGCACCGGGTCGGTGGTGCGGCCCACTTCGGCATCGACCGCGGTCAGCATCGCCACCGCTTCCTCGGTCGCCGTCTCGTCGTCTTCGGTGGCGGCGGGCGCCTCGGCCATCAGCACGTCGGTATCGGGCGCAACCTCGTGCACCTCGATGCCCATGCCGTTGATCATGCTGATGATGTCTTCGATCTGCTCCGGATCGACAATGTCGTCGGGCAGGTGATCGTTGACCTCGGCGTAAGTCAGGTAGCCCTGCTCACGGCCCTTGGTGATCAGCTGTTTGATCTCGGACTGCTGCTGAGGATTGTTTTCCATACCTACACCGCTGGACGCCGGAACCGTTCAGTATAGTCAGATGGCGATTTTTTGACCAGAGATCAAGAGTGATCGCCTACCGCCCGCGCGGGCAGGAAACGTGCCAAACGCGGGGCGGAACCCGCCTCGATGCCGCTTTTTTCGTCTCCAGCACGGGAAAACACGGCGGATCGAGGCCCGCCCTAGCGCGCCTGCAGCCAGAACGTGACCGGCCCGTCGTTGACCAGGTGCACGCGCATGTGCGCGCCGAAACGTCCGCTCGCCACCGGCGCGTGGCGCGCGCGGGCCAGCTCGAGCAGCCGTTCGAACCAGCGGCGCCCCTGCTCGGGCGCCGCCGCCGAGGCGAAGCTGGGGCGCATGCCCTTGGCGGTATCGGCCGCCAGGGTGAACTGCGGGACCAGCAGCAGGCCGCCGCCGGATTCGGCCAGGGAGCGGTTCATGCGCCCCGCGTCGTCGGGGAACACGCGGTAGCCGAGCAGGCGTTCGAGCATGCGCTGCGCCTGCGCCTCGCCGTCGCCGGGCTCGACGGCGACGAAGGCCAGCAAGCCGGGCCCGATCGCGCCGACCGCCACGCCTTCCACCTCGACGCGCGCCTCGGCGACGCGCTGGATCAGCGCAATCATGGGGACTCGGACTCGGACTCGGACTCGGACTCGGACTCGGGACTCGGGACTCGGGACTCGGCCAAGCTTAGCCGACACGCGGAGCGGCCGTCGTCGCGGGGTTCTGCGCGGTACGCCCGATGCGAGATGTCCGCCGCTACACTTGCCACTTTGCCGCAACCGCCCCGCCATGCGCTGGAACGTCGCCCTGGTCTACGCCCTGCTGCGCCTGCTCGGCCTGCTGCCGCTGCGCGCGCTGCACGCGCTGGGCGCGGCGCTGGGCGGCCTGCTTTGGCGCGCGCACGGCCGCGAGCGGCTGCACGTCGAGACCAACCTGGCGCTGGCGCGACCGCAGCTCTCCGCCGAGGCGCGCGCGGCGCTGGCGCGCGCGACGCTGGCCGAGACCGGGCGCGCGCTGGCCGAGATCGCGCGTATTTGGGGCCGCGACGCACGACGCGCGCTGGCGCTGGTGCGCGAGGTCGAGGGCGGCGCGCTGTTCGACGCCGCGCTGGCCTCCGGCCGCGGCCTGATCGTCGCCGCGCCGCACCTCGGCTGCTGGGAGCTGTTGAACTACTGGCTGTGCAGCCGCACGCGGCTGGCGATCCTGTACGCGCCGCCGCGCCGCCCCGAGTTCGAGGCGCTGCTGGTGCGCGTGCGCGGCGCGCTGGCGCCGGAACAGGTGCGCGCCGAGGGCGCCGGCGTGCGCACGCTGTACAAGCGCCTCGCCGCCGGCGGCGTGGTCGGCATCCTGCCCGACCAGCAGCCGAAGCAGGGCGAAGGCCAGTTCGCGCCGTTCCTCGGCGTCGAGGCCAACACCATGGTGCTGCTGCCGCGGCTGGCCGCGCGCACCGGCGCCACCGTGCTGTTCGCCTTCATGCAGCGGCTGCCGCGCGGCGCCGGCTTCCGCCTGCAGTTCCTGCCGGCGCCCGAAGGCATCGCCGACGCCGACCTGCGCGTGGCCTGCAGCGCACTCAACCGCGGCGTCGAGGCCTGCGTCGAGCGCGCCTTCACGCAGTACCAGTGGACCTACAAGCGCTATGCCGAGCGGCCCGACCCACGCGCGCACGATCCCTACTGGCTGGCGCGCCAGGGCACCGCGCTGGAGGCCCTGCCCGACGCGGTGCGCCGCGGCGCCTGAACGGGCTCAGCCGCCGGCGCGCTCCAGCCGGCGCAGGAACACGCGCATTTCCTTCTCGGCCTGGCGGTCGCCGCGGCGCGCGGCCACCGCGATGCCCTGCCGGTAGGCGTCCGCGGCGGCGGCACGCTCGCCCGCCGCATCCAGCGCCTTGCCGAGCATCTTGCAGGCCGCCGAATAGTCCGGGTCGAAGCCGAGCGCGTCGCGGAACGCCTGCGCCGCGGCGGCAGCGTCGCCGGCGCCGAGCAGCGCCTGGCCCAGCCCGAAGCGCAACAGCGCGCCGTCGCGGGGCCCGCCGAGCTGGGCGCGCAGACGTTCGATGGCGTCGGCGTGCACGGCGGCCGCCCTCAGCGCATGTCCTGGTAGCGCCAGTAGCCGGCCGGCTGCAGCTCGGTCGGCCGGCGCGGCTCGGGCGGCGTCTCGCCGCGTCGTTCGGCGGCCAGCGCGCGCGCCTCCCAGACCACGATCCAGACCGAGCGGAACGGCTGCACCAGCAGCGCGTAGCGCAGGTCGTCGGGGCCGAGCCGGCTGGGGTAGGCGACCACCAGGCCGTCCGGATGCGCGCGCGCCCAGGCCTGCAGGTTCTCGCCCTCGTACAGGCGCTCGATCGGCCGGGTCAGCCGGCCGAGCCAGTGGTACTGGCCCTCGTAGATGCCGAGGTTGCCGATCGCGCGGCCCTCGGCCTCGGCGTGCGCCAGCAGGCGCGCGGTCGGCGCGAGGTCGAAGCCGACCGGGAACAGGGTCCACGAGAACAGCGCACCGGCGGCGGCGGTACCGAGCAGGCCGGCGAAGGCGAGCCGGCGCAGCTCGCCGCGTCCGCGCACCAGCAGCAGCGCGCCGAGCAGCAGGAACGCCACGCCGAACGGCGCGCTGGCGCCGGCGAGATCCTTCAGCCAGTGCAGCGATCCGGCGCCGCCGTCGACGCGCCCCGACGCCACCACCAGCGGCAGCGCAAACAGCGCCAGCGCGAAAGCGAAGCCGCCGGCCGCCAGCGGCCACGGCCCCAGCCACGCGCTGGTCGCGAGCGCGCCGCCGCGCTCGCGCAGGCGCGCGATCGCCGCCGCGACCAGCATCACCGCGCCGCCGAATTCCGGCAGCAGGTAGTAAGTCTGCTTGCCGCTGACCAGCGAGAACGCCAGCAGCAGCGGCGGCAGCCAGCACAGCAGGAAGCGCAGGCCCGGCTCGAACGGCCGGCGCAGCGTCGCCAGCGCGACCAGCGCGCGCGGCCAGGCGCTGAACGGGAACAGCACCACCGGCAGCCACGGCAGGTACCACCACAGCGGGCGCGCGTGGTCGAACGCTTCCACCACGCGCCCGGCGGTCTGCAGGAAGAACAGCTCGTGGCGGTACTCCGCGCCGCCGCGCTGCGCCGCAGGCAGCGCCCAGGCCAGCAGCAGCGCGAAGCCGCCGAGCAGGGCCAGCGTCCCGGCCAGGTACCAGCGGCGCCTGTGCGCCGCCGCCCATTCGTTCCACAGCGGCCCGAGCAGAAGCGGGAAGGCGACGTGCAGCAGCATCACCGGGCCCTTGGTCAGCAGGCCGGCGCCGACGCACAGCGCGAACAGCAGCCAGCGCGGCTCAGCGCGGTCGCGGCGCGGGGTCAGGCACAGCAGCGCCGCCAGCACGAAAGCCGCCAGCAGCACCTCGTACATGATCTGCAGGTCGAACAGGAACGCGTAACCGAGCGCCATCAGCATCCATGGCGTCACCCGCGCGATCCACGGCCGCTCGGGGAACAGCCGCCGCGCCAGCGCCGTCGCCAGCACCAGTTGCGCGGCGCCGATCAGCACCTGCAGCACGCGCGGCCACACGTCGTTGACGCCGAACACCGCCCAGCCGGCGTGGATCAGCCAGAACAGCAGCGGCACCTTGTGGCTGTACGGCGCGCCGTTGATGTGCGGCACCAGGAACTCGTGGTGGTGCCACATCTCCCACGCCACCGCCAGCGTGCGCGTCGAATACAGCGGCATCGGGCCGTGCTGGAAGATCGCCAGCAGCGCCACCGCCAGCCACAGCGGCAGCCAGGGCATGAGCGCGCGCAAGCGTTCGTGTCGGAGGTAGGCGTCGCGGATCAAAGGGGCGGTCCATCCTCGGCGGGGCGCGCCAGTTTACCCGAGCGGCACGCGCTGGCTCTTGCGCTTGCCTTGCGCGTCGGGCGGCGGCACGGTGGCAGCGTGCCGAAGCCGCAGGGACAGGGCGAAGCAGCAGCCCAGGACCAGCTCGAGCGGCGCACGCAGGTGGTTGAAGCGCCACAGCAGGAAGTCGAACGCGTTGACCACCAGCACGATGCCGAGGCTGCCCAGCAGCGCGCGGTACAGCGCGCTGTCCACCAGCCCCGCGCGGCGCGCCCGGCGCAGCTCGCGCAGCAGCACGCCGAACGTCACCGCCAGCAGTGCCGCGCCCGCGCCGCCGAGGCCGACGGCGGCCTGCAGATAGGTGTTGTGCAGATGCGGCGGCACGTAGCCGCCGATGTGGATGCCGCTGGCCGCGATCATCGGCGCGATGCTCTGCAGGCCGTTGCCCAGTACCGGATGCGCCCACCAGGCGCGCAAGCCCAACGCCACGAGCTGCACGCGGACCGCCGCCGAGGTGTGCGGCAACGCGGCCAGATCACGTTGCGCCACCGCGCGTGCGATCGCCTCGCCCCCGGCGAAGCGCTGCACGATCAGCGCGTGCCCGGAATACAGCGTGCCGGCCACGGCCAGCGCGGCCAGCGCGAACGCGGCCGCCATTCGCCGCGTCGACACCCGCGCGCCGTCGCGCAGATGGAAGAACGCGATCGGCAACATCAGCATCACGGCGAGCCAGGCCGCGCGCGACTGCGCGTACAGCAGGCATGCCAACAGCAGCGCTCCCGTCGCGGCGAGAGCCACCGCAAACACGCCGCGCCGGCGCGGCGCCGGCGCGGCCAGCGCGTACAGCACCAGCAGCAGTCCGATCGCGGCGAACTCGCCGACGATGTTCTCCGCCTCATCGAAACGCAGGCGCAGCGTGCCGTCGACGACGGCGCCGAGGTCGCGCCACGGTGCGTACACCAGCACGGCCAGCACGAAGCCGGCCACCATCAGCGCGAGCAGGCGCGGCATCCAGCGCGGATCGTCGGCCAGCCACGCGCCGATCACGCAGGTGAACACGCCGACCCGCACCGGCTCGGCGTTGGCCGAGAGCTGCTTGTCGAACGGAATGGCCGGCACCACATGGGCCGCGTACGCCGCCTGCAGGATGGCGTAGGCGGTGAATGCGAGCACCAGCCACGGCAGCGGATGCCCTGCCAGCGCGCGCCAGCGCGCGCCGCCCGCCGCCAGCAGCGCCAGCAGCGCCGCGATCGCACCGTACTCCGGCTTCAACTGGTGGCCGAAGTGGGTCATCGCGAAGAACGCCTGGAAGCACAGCGCGGCGGTGGCCAGCCGCGCGTGCCAGGCATGCGGGCGCGGGGCCGGCTCCGCGCCGCTCAATGCAGGGTCGCCGAGAGCGCGTCGCCGATCCGTCGCACGAAGGCGTTGCGGTTCTCCACGAACCACGCGCGCCCGCGCTCGCCCAACAGGCACAATTCGGCGTCGCTCAACGCCAGCGCACGCTCGACGGTGTCCTCGAGCGCGCGCTCGTCGAAGTAGTAGGTGGTGGCCAGCGCCATATTGCCGGTGCCCTCGTACGGCACCAGCAGGCCGCGCTCGGGCGTGACCAGCTCGTTCATCGGCGGCGCATCCACCGTCACCGTCGCCGCGCCGACGCCGAGCGCCTCGACCAGGTAGTGGCCCCAGCCGTCGGTCTCGGACGTGCACAGGTGGAAGACATGGCTGTTCTGCAACCGCTTCAGCTCGGCGTAATGCGTCGGCTTGGAGACGTCGAGGTAGCCGAGGCGGTGTTCGATATTGGCGGCGGACGGGCCGGGATGCGCTTCGCGCGGATGCTGCAGCACCGTCAGCGTCGGCCATTCCGGATGCCGCCGCCACACCGCCAGCAGGCGGTCGGTGCCTTTGATGCGGCTGCCGCCGGCGAGGTGGAAGAACTTGCGCTCGCGCGGCACGCTCGGGTCGAAGCGGTCGTCGCTGTGGAAGCCGACCCAACTGGTCACGCAGCCGAGCCCGCCGAAGATCGCCGCGGCGTTCCGCGTCTTGGCCCAGACGCGGTCGATCGCCGGCAGGAAGTGCTGGTCGCGGCGATCGAACCACTCGGGATTGGGCAGGGCGACGTTGCAGCGCGAACGGATCAACTGATCCGGCCACAGGTGCTCGAACATGATGTTGAGGTCGAAGGTCTGCGGCGGCCGCCAGCGGCGGCGCAGCCCGCACCACAGACGCTGCGCGCCCACGTAGGCACGCATGCGCTTGCTGCGCCGGCGCCGCTCGTCCCGCAGGTCGAGCGCGGTGACCGTCACCTCGCAGGCGTTGCGGTGCAGCGCGTCGGCCAACAGACGGAAATCGCGGGACAGACCGAAGCCGTTGTCCCAGAACACCAGGTTGACGGTAGCCATGCGCAAGAGTCCCTGAGTGCGCTCATACCGAAGCCGGTCTTGCCGGCACATCCCCTGTGTGGCCGGAATCATGACCCAACTTTCCGACGCCATGCCTTCCGAAGGCTGAACGGCCTGCTCCCCGGGCACGGCGCTCGCCATCCATCGGAACGTGCATACCCGAACCGTCGCCGGCAAACGTGACGCAGGTCAGGGAATCCAGTCCTTGCGGGCACGCGGACGCGCCGATCCGCCCGTGGCGAGGACGGACGCCCTCGGCTACCCTTCCCGCTCTCGACGCCGCCCTCCGGAGCCTTTCGCCCCCATGACGCCGCCCGCTCCGTCGCGGCTCTCCGCCTGCATCATCACGCGCGACGAAGCCGACCGCATCGACGCCTGCCTCGATTCGCTGGCGTTCTGCGACGACGTCGTGGTGGTCGATTCCGGCTCCACCGACGGCACCCGCGAGCGCGCCGCGGCGAGGGGTGCGCGCGTGATCGAGCGCGCCTTCGACGGCTACCGCGCGCAGAAGGACTTCGCCGTGCGCCAGGCACGCCACGACTGGGTGCTGTGCCTGGACGCCGACGAGCGGGTGACGCCGCAACTGCGCGCCGCGATCGAGGCCGCGCGCACGGCCGGCTTCGCCGATGCCGCCGGCTACCGCTTCGCGCGCGCGACCGAATACTTCGGTGCCTACCTGCGCCACGGCAACGCCTATCCCGACCGCGTGCTGCGCCTGTTCGACCGCCGCCGCGGCGGCTGGCGCGGCGACCGCGAGATCCACGAGCACGTGACCGTCGACGGCCCGGTGCGCACGCTGGCCGGCGATCTCGAACACCACGCCTACCGCTCGCTGGCCGACCAGCTCGGCCGGCTGGAGCGCTATGCGCGCCTGATGGCCGAGCACATGCACGCGCGCGGACGGCGCGCGCGCCTCGCCAACATCCTCGTCAACCCGTTCTGGCGCTTCCTGCGCGGCTACGCGCTGCGGCTCGGCTTCCTCGACGGCTGGCGCGGGCTGGTGTTCGCGTACGTCGAGGCGAACTACGTGCGGCAGAAGTTCATCAAGCTGTGGTTGCTGAACCGCGGCCAGCGGATCTGAGCCCCCGCTCGCCGCCCCGCGTACGGGCTGGCAGAATGCGCGCTTTCCCGCACGGCGCGGCCGCTGCCCGCCGCGCCCCGCTCGCTCCAGGATCCCCGCATGAAGACCGCACTGATCACCGGCGTCACCGGCCAGGACGGCGCCTACCTGACGCGCCTGCTGCTGAACAAGGGTTACCGCGTCTACGGCACCTACCGGCGCACCAGTTCGGTGAACTTCTGGCGCATCGAGGAGCTGGGGGTCGCCGACCACC
>JAJFUF010000005.1 GCA_021372495.1 Lysobacteraceae bacterium | reverse complement strand
GGGGGCGACGCGCGGCTGCGGTTGCGGCCGCCGCGGCGCGGGCGCCGCGGCGGGGGCGCCGTCGTCGTAGGCATGCGCGGGCGCCGGCGCATGCCTGGGCGGCGTCTCGATCTGCGCCTCGGCCTGCACCGCGGCCTCGCGGATCAGCGCCTCGTCGTAGTCGATCGCGGCGATGATCTCGATACCTTCGGCGAGGCGCCGCGAGGACAGGATCACCGCGTCGGGGCCCTGGTCGTCGCGCACCCGCTGCATGGCCTGCCGCATGTCCGCTGCCACGAATCGCTTGATCTTCATAATCCACTCCACCCTTCCGGTCCCTCCCCCGCCCCGCGGGAAAGGGAGTTATCTGCCCAGCGTCGCCACCAGCCGCACGCGCCGGTTGTCCGGCACCTCGTTGTAGGCCAGCACATGCAGGCCGGGCGCCGCGTGGCAGGTGAACCGCGCCAGCCACGACCGCAGTTGCGGCGCCGTCAGCAGCACGGCGGGCTCGCCCGCCATCTCCTGGCGACGCGCGGCGTCGGCGACGTTCTGCTGCAGACGCTCCGCCAGTCGCGGCTCGACGGCGGCACCTGCCGGGCCGCCGCCCGAGAGGCTCTGCAGCAAGATCTGTTCCAGCTCCGGAGCGAGCGTGACGACGGGCAATTCCGCGCCCAAACCGGCGATTTCCTGCACGATCTGCCGGCCCAGCGCGACGCGCACCGCGGCGGTGAGCGCGCCGGGATCCTGACTCTGCCCCGCGTGCTCCGCCAAGGATTCGACGATCGTGCGCAGGTTGCGGACCGGCACGCGTTCGGCCAGCAGGTTCTGCAGCACCTTGACCACCGCGCCGAGGCCGAGCCGCTTCGGCACCAGGTCCTCGACCAGCTTCGGCGCGCTCTGCGCCAGGCGGTCGAGCAACTGCTGCACTTCCTCGTGACCGAGCAGCTCGTGCGCGTGCGTCTGCAGGATCTGCGAGAGGTGCGTCGCCACCACCGTCGACGGATCGACGATGGTGTAGCCGAGGCTCTGCGCGTGGTCGCGCGCGCCCGGCTCGATCCACGACGCCTCCAGGCCGAACGCCGGATCCTTGGTCGGGATGCCGACCAGGGTGCCGTGCACGCGGCCGGGATTGATCGCCAGCAGGCGGTCGGTGAACACCTCGGCCTCGCCGACCGGCACGCCGAGCAGGGCGATGCGGTAGGCGTTCGGCGACAGGTCGAGGTTGTCGCGGATGTGCACCGCCGGCACCAGGAAGCCGAGTTCCTGCGACAGCTTCTTGCGCACCGCCTTGATGCGCCCCATCAGCTCGCCGCCCTGGTTGCGGTCGACCAGCGGGATCAGCCGGTAGCCGACCTCGAGGCCGATCACGTCGACCGCGGTGACGTCGTCCCAGCCCAGCTCGGCCGGCTCGCTCGGCGCGCTCGCGACCGCGGCCGCGTCGGCGGGCGCCTCCTCGAGCGGCGCCGCGCGGCGCTTGGCCAGCAGCCAGGCGCCGCCGACGCAGGCCGCGCCGAGCAGCAGGAACGCCACGTTCGGCATGCCCGGCACCACGCCCATCACGCCCAGCACCGCGCCGGCCACGGCCAGCGCCTTCGGCTGGCCGAACACCTGGCCGAGCACCTGCTTGCCCATGTCCTGCGAGCGCGACACGCGGGTGACGATCACCGCAGTGGCGATCGACAGCATCAGCGCCGGCACCTGCGCGACCAGGCCGTCGCCGATCGTCAGCAGGGTGTAGTTGTGCAGCGCGTCGGCCACCGACAGGCCGTGCTGCAGCACGCCGACGGCGAAGCCGCCGATGATGTTGATGAACAGGATCAGGATGCCGGCGGTGGCGTCGCCGCGCACGAACTTGCTGGCGCCGTCCATCGAGCCGTAGAAGTCGGCTTCCTCGCGCACCTCCTGGCGGCGCTCGCGCGCCTGCTCCTGGGTGAGCATGCCGGCGTTCAAGTCGGCGTCGATCGCCATCTGCTTGCCGGGCATGGCGTCGAGGGTGAAGCGCGCGGTCACCTCGGAGACGCGCGTCGCGCCCTTGGTCACCACCACGAAGTTGATGATGGTGAGAATCGCGAACACCACCAGGCCGACGGCGAAGTTGCCGCCGATCACGAATTCGCCGAACGCCTCGATCACCTTGCCGGCGGCGCCGGGGCCGCCGTGGCCGTGCATCAGCACCACGCGCGTGGAGGCGACGTTCAGCGCCAGGCGCAGCAGCGTGCCCATCAGCACCACGGTCGGGAACGCGGCGAAGTCGAGCGGCCGCAGCACGTACACCACCGCCAGCAGGATCACCAGCGACAGCGCGATGTTGAAGGTGAACAGCAGGTCGAGCATGAACGGCGGCAGCGGCAGCATCATCATCGCCAGCGCCACCAGCACCACCAGCGGCGCGCCGAGGCCGCGGCGCGCGGAGGTCTTGAAGGTATCGAACAGCGTTGCGGCGAGAGCGGCCATGGCGATTCAGTCCTGCTCAGCGTGGGTTCTGCGGGTCCAGCGCGGGATCGATCTCGGGCGACGGCGGCGGCGGCGCGGGTTCGCCGGCTGCGGTCGCGGCCTTCAGCCGGTACACGTAGGCCAGTACCTGGGCGACGGCGACGTACAGCGCGGCCGGAACCGGCGCGCCGAGATCGGTGGAGCGGAACAGCGCGCGCGCCAGCGGCGGCGCCTCGACGGTGGGCACGCGATGGCGCGCGGCGACGTCGCGGATCTGCGCGGCGACGAGATCGGCGCCCTTGGCGACCACCACCGGCGCGCGCATGCGCGCGTCGTCGTAGCGCAACGCGACCGCGTAGTGGGTGGGGTTGGTCACCACCACGTCGGCCTTGGGCACTTCCTGCATCATGCGCCGGCGCGCCATCTGCTGCTGCAGGTTGCGCACGCGGCCCTTGACCTCGGGGCTGCCCTCGGTCTCCTTGTATTCCTGCTTCAGCTCCTCGCGGCTCATGCGCATGCGCCGCGCGTAGTCGTAGAGCTGCCACGGCACGTCGACCGCGGCGATCAGCAGCAGCGATCCGGCCAGCGCCAGCGAGGCCCAGCCGACCAGGCCGAGCGCGCGCAGCACGCCCGGCCGCACCGGACCGGCGCCGGTGGCGAGCAGTTGCGGCGCCAGCTTCCACAGCAGCAGCGCGGTGACGCCGGCGGCGACGGCGAACTTGGCCAGCGCCTTGACCAGCTCGACCACGCCGCGCAGCGCGAAGATGCGGCCGAAGCCGGCGATCGGGTCGAGCCGCTCGAACTTGAAGCCGAGCGCTTCGCTGCTGAAGGTCCAGCCGCCCAGCGCCAGCGGCGCCAGCAGCGCGGCGCCGGCGGCCGCGCCCAGCACCGGCGCGGCCAGCTTCAGCGCGGCCAGCGCGGCGGCGCCCAGCGCCGCGGTCAGCGCCGCGGGTTCGAACAGCGCCTCGCGCGGAATGGCGAGGGCGCCGCGGAACAGCGCGACGAGCTGCGTGCCGATGCTCTCGCGCATCGCCAGCAGCGCGCCCAGCGCGGCCAGCGTCACCGCGGCGGAGGTGAAATCGCGCGAGCGCGGGATGTCGCCCTTCTCGCGCGCCTCGCGCAGGCGTTTTTCCGACGCCTGTTCGGTGCGTTCCTGGTCGTCGCGTTCGTCGGCCATCGCTCAGGGCCCCGCCGCCAGCAGGCCGCGCAGCAGCGCGAAACCGGCGTCGGTCAGCGACGCCACCGCGGACTGCAGCCCGCCCAGGCTCAGCCACACCACCACGAAGCCGAGCGACAGCGTCACCGGGAAGCCGACCGCGAACAGGTTCAGCGACGGCGCGGCGCGGCTCATCACGCCGAAGCCCATGTTGACCACCAGCAGCGCCGCTACCGCGGGCAGCGCCACCGTCAGCGCGCCCTCGAACAGTTGCGCGCCCCAGGCGACCAGCGCGTGCAGCGCGTCCGCGCCGAACGCGCTGCCGACCGGCAGCGTGCGGAAGCTGTCGGCGAGCAGCGCGATCAACCGCAGGTGGCCGTCCATCGCCAGGAACAGCAGCGTCGCCAGCAGCAGGTAGAACTGGCTCAGCATCGGCATCGAGGTGCCGCTCTGCGGATCGACCACCTCGCCGTAGGACAGGCCCATGGTCAGCGCGACGATCTGGCCGCCGAACGCGACCGCCTCCAGCACCAGCCGCAGCACGAAGCCGATCGCCGCGCCGATCAGCACCTGCTGCGCCATCGTCGCCATGCCGGCCGGCGCGAACGCCGAAGGCGCCTGCGCGGGCGCCGGCAGCGTCGGCGCGATCAGCAGCGCCAGCAGCAGCGCGAACGCCACGCGCACGCGCGCCGGGATGTTGCGCCCGCCCAGCGCCGGCGCGGTCAGCATCAGCCCGCCGACGCGGCCCAGCGGCCACGCCACGCGCTCGGCCCAGGCGACGAGGTCGGCCAGCTCGATCTGCATCGCGTCAGCCCACCATGCCCGGCAGGCCCTCGATCAGCTGGCGGGTGAAATCGACCAGCGTGCGCAGCATCCACGGCCCGGCGATCACCAGCACCAGCGCCAGCCCGACCAGCTTGGGGATGAAGCTGAGCGTCATCTCGTTGATCTGCGTGGCGGCCTGGAACATGCCGATCACCAGGCCGATCGCCAGCGCGGTCAACAGCAGCGGCGCCGCCAGCAGCATGGTCAGCACCAGCGCGTGGCGGCCGATCTCGATGACGGATTCCGGGGTCATCGGCGCGCCCTCAGTAGAAGCTCGCCGCCAGCGTGCCGACGATCAGCGTCCAGCCGTCGACCAGCACGAACAGCATGATCTTGAACGGCAGCGAGATCAGCATCGGCGAGACCATCATCATGCCCATCGACATCAGCACGCTGGCCACGACGAGGTCGATCACCAGGAACGGGATGAACAGCAGGAAGCCCATCTGGAACGCGGTCTTCAGCTCGCTGGTGACGAACGCCGGCACCACCACGGTCAGCGGCACGTCGTCCTTGGCGGCATAGCCGTCGCTGTGCGCCAGCCGGGCGAACAGTTGCAGGTCGGGCTCGCGGGTCTGGTCGAGCATGAAGCGGCGGAACGGCTGCACCGCGGCGTCGAACGCCTGCTGCTCGGCGAGCTTGCCGTCCATGTACGGCTGCACGCCGTTCTGCCAGGCGGTCGATAGCACCGGCGACATGATGAAGAAGGTGAGGAACAGCGCCAGCCCCAGCAGCACCTGGTTGGGCGGCGTCTGCGCGGTGCCCAGCGCCTGGCGCAGGAAGCCGAGCACGATGATGATGCGCGTGAACGAGGTCATCATCAGCAGGATCGCCGGCAGCAGCGTCAGCGCCGTCATCGCCAGCAGGATCTGCACGCTCAGCGTCCAGGTCTGGCCGCCGCCCGGCGCGGCGTTGACGGTGACCATCGGCAGGCCGGCGGCCAGCGCCGGCAGCGGCGCGAGCAGCAGCAGCGCCAGCAGTGCGCGCCTCATTGGCCGCTTCCGCGGCGCAGTTGCGCCAGCAGTTGCGCGAAGCCGGGCGCGGGCGCGGCCGTTGCGGCCGGTTCCGGCAGCGGCGCCTCCAGCACGTGCAGCGTGCTGACGCGGCCGGGGGCGACGCCGAGCAGCAGTTGGCGCTCGCCGACCTGCACCAGCAGCACGCGCTCCTTGACGCCGACGTTCAGGCTCTCGATGCAGCGCAGCCGGCGCGCGCCGGGGCGCGCGCCGCCCTGCAGGCGCCGCGTCAGCCAGCCGGCGACGAGGATCAGCACGACGACGCCGGCCAGGCTCAGCACCACGCGCAGCAGTTCGCCGGCCAGCGACGCGCCGGCCGCGGCCGGCGCCGCCGCGGTGGAGGCGGCAAGCGCCGGCCACGGGACGAGGGGGAGAGGGAGGAGGATCGCCCCGCGGCGCACGACGCTCACCGCAACTTGCGCACGCGCTCGGCCGGACTGATCACGTCGGTCAAGCGGATGCCGAATTTCTCGTTGATCACCACCACCTCGCCGTGCGCGACCAGGGTGCCGTTGACGAACACGTCGAGCGGTTCGCCGGCGGCGCGGTCGAGTTCGACCACCGAGCCCTGGTTCAACTGCAGCAGGTTGCGGATGCTGATGCGGGTGCGCCCGACCTCCATCGCCAGGGTCACCGGCACGTCCAGGATGACGTCGAGGTTGACCTCGCCACCGTCCTTGCCGCCGGTGTCCTGCAGGTCGTCGTACTGCACCTTGGCGTAGTCGCCGCCGTCGACGCCGGCGGCGCTGCCGTTGAGCTGGTTCATGCACGCTGCTCCTTGTTGATCTCGATGGCCTTGCGCTCGCGCCGGCGGATGGCGCTGTCGATGCGCACGGCGTTGCAGCCGGCGGCGGTACCGAGGCGGCCGCGCAGGCACGGCACGTCCTCGGCGAACATGGTCACCTGGTCCGGCAGGTCGATCGGAATGACGTCGCCGGGGCGCAGGCGCAGGAAGTCGCCGATGCTGATGCGGGTTTCCGCCAGCAGCGAACTGATGTCGAGCTCGGCGTCGAGGATTTCCTCGTGCAGCGCCTCGGTCCAGCGCTCGTCCTTCTCGCCGCGGTCGCTCTGCACGCCGGCGTCGAGCAGGTCGCGGATCGGCTCGACCATCGAGTACGGCATGGTCATGTGGATGTCGCCGCCGCCGCCGTCGAGTTCGATGTGGAAGCGCGACACCACCACCGTCTCGGTGGGGCTGACGATGTTGGCGAACTGCGGGTTGATCTCCGAGTTCATGAACTCGAAGTCCATCTTCATCACCGGCGCCCACGCCTCCACCATCGCCGCGAACACGTCCTGCAGCACGATCTGGATCACGCGGTTCTCGGTGGGCGTGAAGTCGCGGCCCTCGATCTTGACGCGGAAGCGGCCGTCGCCGCCGAAGAAGTTGTCGACCACGGTGAACACCAGGGTCGGCTCCAGCACCAGCAGCGCGGTGCCGCGCAGCGGCTTGGCGCGGATCAGGTTGAGGTTGGTCGGCACCGCCAGGCCGTGCACGTACTCGGAGAACTTCAGCATCTTCACGCCGAGCACCGACACCTCGCAGGTCTTGCGCAGCAGGTTGAACAGGCCGGTGCGGAAGTAGCGGCTGAAGCGGTCGTTGACCATCTCCAGCGTCGGCAGGCGCCCGCGCACGATGCGGTCCTGCTGGGTGAAGTCGAACGCGCGCACCGCGCCGTCTTCGGGCGGGGCGTCGCTCTCGGTCTCGACCTCGCCGCTGCTGACGCCGTTCAGCAGCGCGTCGATCTCGTCCTGGGAAAGAATGTCGTTGGCGGCCATGGCGCGCTCCGCGGCTACTGCATCACGAAGCTGGTGAAGTACACGGCTTCGATGCCGGGCTTGCCGGTGCGCTGGCGCACGATCTTCTGCAGCTCGGCGAGCGCCTGGCCGCGCAGCTTTTCCTTGCCGTCGCGCGAGCTGAGCGTCTTGTAGTCCTGGCTGGAGAACAGCAGCACCAGCGCGTTGCGCGCGACCGGATCCTCCGCCTTCAGCGCGTCCAGCGTCGCCTTGTCGCGCGCCATCACCTCGATGCCCACCTGCAGGAAGCGCAGCGCCTCGTCGTCGCGGAAGTTGACGATGAACGGCGGATCCAGCGCGAGGTACTGCGGCTCGGCGGCGACCTTCGCCTGCGCCGCCTTGCCCTTGGCGGCCGCCGGCGCGCGCCCGAACATGAACCAGGCGCCGGTTCCGGCACCCGCCAGCAGCAGCACGCCGAGCGCGACGATCAGCAGCAGCTTGCCGCGCTTCGGCGGCGGCGCTTCCGCCTCGGCGGCGACTTCGACGGTGTCCTCGACTGCGCTCATTGCTTCCTCGCTGCGATACGCGCGGACAACGCGTCCGCACCGCCATCGAAGCAAGCGGCATGCCACGCGATTTCGCCACGGATTTGCCGCGTGGCTTCAACGTGTTGGCGACGACGCCGCGCGCCGCAGTCGGAAATTTGACGGCGCGCGCGCGGGTGCGCGACGGAAGATTTTTCGGGCGCGGAACGGGGTTTCAGCGCGATGCGCGCCGGTGCCGGTCGCGGTCGCCTGCACGCGGGCTCCTGCAGCCCGCGCCGCAGGAGCCTGTGCTTTGTGGCAGGAGCCTGCGTGCAGGCGACCTGGCACGCGCCCCACCCTACGCGCGGGCGCAGGGCGCGGGCCTCAGGCGAAGTCGTCGATCAGGCCGGTGCCGAGGTGCACGCCGCGCGCGGAAGCCGCGGCCGGCGCATCGACGCCGTCGACCGCGTCCGCGCCGCGCTGCGCGCGCGCATCGCGCGGCTGGCCGCCGGACTGCTGCGCGTCGCGCTGCGATACCGAGGCCTGGCCGAGCGCGAGGCCGTGCTGGCCGAGCAGCGCGCCGAGCTGCGTCAGCGCTTCCTGCACCGCCTGCGCCGCGCCCGGGTGCTGCACGGCGAAGGCGACGTCGACGCGCGCGTGCTCGACGCGCACGTGCACTTCGACCTCGCCGAGATCCTGCGGATGCAGGCGGATGCGCGCCTGCTGCACGTCCTGTCCGGCCAGCCAGACCACGTGCTCGCCGAGGCCGTGGTTCCACGCCGGCGTGCCGGCGGGCTGCGCCAGCACCAGCGCGTGCGGCAGCGCAGGTGCCGCCGACGCGGGCGCCGCCGTGCCGGTGTGCGCGGCGAGCGTCGAGGCGAACGCCTGCGCCGACGGCGCATCGTCGTGCCGCGGCGGTTCCGCCGCGGGCGGCGCGTCGGCGCGGGCCGCGCGCGTCGCCGCCGCCACGGATGCGGCGTCGCCCGATGCGTCCTTCGCCCGCGCCGCGGACGCCGCCGCCGGCGCGGCCGGTGTTTGTGCGGCGTCGGTAGCGGCAGCGGCGGCGGAACCGGACGCGGTCGCGCCCGCGGCGGCAAGCGCCGGCAGGGCGCGGCCGGCGGCCGGCGTGGTCTTGCCGCCCGCGGTGGGCGGCGGTGCCATCGCGGCAGGCGCCGCGCCGCCCAGCAGCATCGCCATCAGCGCGGCGGCGAGCGCGCCCTGCTGCGAATCGCTGGCCGGGTCGATCGTGGACGCCGCGGCGCCCTCCGCCGGCGGCGGCGCGGCGGCGTCATCCGGCGCGCCCGCAGGCGTGGCGCGCGCATCGCTCGCCGCCGCCAGCAGCAGGCCGAAGCCGGAACGCGCGCCGGCCGTACCGTCGTCGGCAGCGCCGGCAGGCGTACCGGCGGCGTTCGGCGCGGGCGCGACGGGAATGGCGGGCGTCAAGGCAGGCATGGCGATCTACCGATGGGTTCGAGGTGACGACAGCAGCTTCCGTGCCAAGAATGCCGGGGATGCGACACCCACCCCGGTTCGATCTCCCGACGCGGTCGCAAAGCACGCGCCGCGCGCGTCCTCCTCTCCAACCTCTCGCCGCCAGGGAGAGGAAGAATCCCTTGCGGCGCGTGACGACGCGATCTCTCTCCCTCTCCGCAGGAACGGTTGCGCAGTGCCGGATCAACGGAAGCCTCGTGCAGTCCTTCGTGTCCCCCTCTCCCCAACGGGGTCGGGACGAGGGGGTGTCGTCCGCAGGACGGCCGCTTCCCGTGCTGCGCAGATGCAGCCGCGCGCGCTTCGCGCGCGTCCCCCTCACCCTGACCCTCCCCCGTTGGGAAGAGGGAAAAGCCCGGGCACACCACCCCGCTTCCGGCTTCCAGCTTCCAACCCCCCGACTCCCGATTTCCTACTCCGCACGTCTTCCCTCACCCCTCCGACCAAGGCTTCGCCGGCGGGCGCTGCGTGCGCTCGTCGGCCTGGGCCTGTTCGCTGCGCTCGTCGGCGCGCCGGTCGGCGTCCTGGAAGCGCTGCGCGACGCTGTCCAGCGCCTTGGCGCGGCTGCGCGCGGCCAGCCAGCGGATGCGTTCCTGCTCCAGCGCCTCGCGCTGGCGCTGCACCACGCTGCGCTGGTGTTCGATCGCCTCGTTGAGGCGCTGCAGGAACTGGCGGTGGTTGAGCAACTGGCGCACGTCGACGCCGCCGTGCATGGTGCCGGCGTACTCGTCGCGGAAGCATTCGAGTTCCTTCAACTGGGCCTCGCCGCTGGCCAGCAACTGCTGCTGCTCGGCGAGGCGGCGGCCGGCGCTGCCGGCACGCTCGCCGGCCAGCTCGGCGGCCTTGCCCATGCTGTCGGTGCGCCGGCTCACGCGGCGGCCCCGCCGGCATCGACCGCCGCGCCGAGCGCGGCGATGGCGTCGTCGAGCGCGGTCGGCTCGTCGACGTCCTGCTGCAGGAACGCGCTCAACTGCGGCCACAGCGCGATCGCCTCGTCGACGCGCGGATCGCTGCCCTTCTGGTAGGCGCCGACCGCGATCAGGTCGCGCTGCTGGCGGTACGCCGAATAGACCTGGCGGAAGCGCCGCGCGGCGTCGAGGTGCGGCTTGGCCACCACCGCCGGCATCACGCGGCTGATCGAGGCCTCGATGTCGATCGCCGGATAGTGGCCGGCCTCGGCGAGGTCGCGCGCCAGCACGATGTGGCCGTCGAGGATGGCGCGCGCGGCGTCGGCGATCGGGTCGTGGCGGTAGTCGTCGCCTTCGGTCAGCACGGTGTAGAACGCGGTGATCGAACCGCCGCCGTCGGCGCCGTTGCCGGCGCGCTCGACCAGCGCCGGCAGGCGCGCGAACACGCTGGGCGGATAACCCTTCGTCGCCGGCGGCTCGCCGATCGCCAGCGCGATCTCGCGCTGCGCCTGGGCGAAGCGGGTCAGCGAATCCATCAGCAGCAGCACCTTCAGGCCGCGGTCGCGGAAATGCTCGGCGATCGCGGTGGCGAGCTGCGCGCCGCGCAGGCGGCTGAGCGGCGGGCTGTCGGCGGGCGCGGCCACCACCACCGCGCGGCGGCGGCCGGCGACGCCGAGGATGTGATCGACGAATTCCTTCACCTCGCGGCCGCGCTCGCCGATCAGGCCGACCACGATCACGTCGGCGTCGGTGAAGCGCGTCATCATGCCGAGCAGGGTCGACTTGCCGACGCCGGAGCCGGCGAACAGGCCCATGCGCTGGCCGCGGCCGACGGTCAGCAGCGCGTTGATCGCGCGCACGCCGACGTCCAGCGGCTCGTCGATCGGATGGCGCGCCATCGGGTTGATCGGCGCGCCGTTCAGGCGCGCGTGCTCGCTGCAACGCAGCGGGCCGCGACCGTCCAGCGGCGTGCCGCCGGCGTCGATCACGCGGCCGAGCAGCGCGTCGCCGACCGGCACTTCGGAGGCCGCGTCGCAGGGCGTCACGCGCGCGTTCGGCAGGATGCCGTGCATCTCGCCGGTCGGCATCAGGAACAGCCGGTCGCCGGCGAAGCCGACCACCTCGGTTTCGATGCGCGCGCCGTCGGCGCCGTCGACCAGACAGCGCCCGCCCAGCGGCGCCTCGCAGCCGACCGCCTCCAAGGTCAGGCCGACCACGCGGCGCAGCACGCCCTCGGCGAGCAGCGGCCGCGGCCGCTCGGCCGCCTCGCGGCGCAGCGCGAGGCGTTCGCGCAGCCGCGCCGCGCGCGCGTCCTGCAGGCGGGCCAGGCGGGCGCTCACGCGTCCGTCTCCGGCGCGGCGGCTTCGAGGTCGCCGCTGCGGCCTTCGCCCAGCACCGCGCCGATCACCGCGCCGAGGCGCGTCTCGATGCGCGCGTCGACGCGCGAAGCCTCGTCGACCGCGCGGCAGCCGCCGCGGGTCAGCAGCGGATCCTCGACGATCTCCCAGGCGCGCCCGCTCTCCGGCGCGGCCAGGTGCTCGCGCACCAGGCGCGCGTCGTCGGGATGCAGGTGCACGCGCACGTGCCGGGTCGTCGACGGCAGCGCGGCCAGCGCCGCGCGCACCACGCCGATCACCTCGTCCGGGTGCTGGCGCAGCTCGCGCCGCACCAGTTGGCGCGCGATCGCTATCGCCAGTTGGCTCAGCTCGCGCTCGGCCGCCTCGTCGAGGTGCGCGAACGCGGGCGCCAGGCCGTCCAGCAGCGCCTCCAATTCGCGCACGCGCGCCTCCTGCTCGCGGCGCGCGACGGCGCGGCCTTCCTCGAGGCCGCGCGCGTAGCCTTCCGCGCGCGCTTCCTCCTCGATGCTCTCCAGCTTGCGCAGGGTCTGCGGCGCCTGCGCGCGCGCCCGGCCCACCTCGGGCAGCTCCCACAGCCGCGCCGCGTCGACCTGCTCGCCGGACAGCACGCCGCCGACGCTCATGGCACCGCGCCCGCGGTCGCCCGCGCCGCGGCGCGTTCGGCGCGGCGCCGCTTACACATAGTCTTCGCCGCCGCCGCCGAGGCTGATCTGGCCGGCATCGGCCAGCCGCCGCGCCACCGCGAGGATCTCCTTCTGCGCGGCATCGACCTCGCTCAGCTTGACCGGGCCCTTCACCTCGAGGTCGTCGCGCAGCATGTCGGCGGCGCGCTTGGACATGTTGGCGAAGATCTTCTCGCGCACGCCCGGCTCGCTACCCTTCAGCGCGATCACCAGGCGCTCGGTGGAGATATCGCGCAGCAGCGTCTGCATGCTGCGGTCGTCCAGCGCGGCGAGGTCGTCGAACACGAACATCAGCTCCTGGATGCGCTGGCCGAGGTTGGCGTCGACCTTGTTGATCACCTCCATCAGCTCGTTCTCGCGCGCAGTCTCCATCGCGTTGAGGATGTTGGCCGCGGCCTTGTGCCCGCCCACGGTCGAGGACTTGAACTTGGTGGTGTTGCCGGAGAACTGCTTCTCCATGATCTCGTCCAGCTCGTGCAGCGCGTGCGGCTGGATGCCGTCGAGGGTGGCGATGCGCATGACCACGTCGGCGCGCACGCGCTGCGGCAGGAAGTTGAGCACCTCCGCCGCCTGGTCGGCGTCGAGGTGCGCGAGCACGATGGCGACGATCTGCGGATGCTCCTGGCCGATCATCTCGGCCACCGCGCGGCTCTCCATCCACTTCAGCGATTCCAGGCCCTTGGTGCTGCGCCCGAGCAGGATGCGGTCGATCAGGCTGGAGGCCTTGTCCTCGCCGAGCGCGTTGACCAGGATCTTGCGGATGTATTCCTCGGTGCCGACGCCGATCGAGGTCTGCTGCTCGACGGTGCGGGTGAAGTTGTCGAGCACGGCGTCGGCCTGCTCGCGCGAGACGTTCTTCAGCGCCGCCATCGCGGTACCGACGTTCTGTACGTCGCGCGCGCCGAGGTGCTTCAGCACCTCGACCGCGTCCTGCTCGCCCAGCGTCAGCAGCAGCACCGCCGCACGCTGCGCGCCGTTGAGCTTGCTCAGATGATCAGCCGCCATCCTCGGCCACCCAGCTCTTCACCACTTGCGCCACCTGCTTCGGGTCCTGGCTGACCATGCGCTTGGCCAGCGTCACTTTCTGGTCGTAGTCCAACTGCGCCTGCGCAGCCGGCGTGGCCGCGCCCAGGCTGAGCCGGTCCGGCGCCGGCTCGTCGGCGCCGGCCGCCGCGGGCAGCGCCGCCGCCGCGCCGGCGCGGCGCGGCGCGGACGGCCCGACCAGGCTGCGGAACAGCGGGCGCAGCACGCCGAACATCAGCACCAGCAGCACCAGCGCGCCGAGGCCCTGCTTGATCACGTCGCGCACGCCGGGCCGGTCCAGGATCGGCGTGCCCGGCAGGTCCGCGGCGGGATCGCTGTGGAACGGCACGTTGACCACGCTGACGCTGTCGCCGCGCGCGGCGTCGAAGCCGACCGCGTTCTTGACCAGCTCGTTCATCTGCGCCAGCTCGGCCTTGCCGAGCGGCTCGCTCTTGCTGGCGCCCTCGGCATCGGTGACCTGCTTGTTGTCCACCACCACCGCGACGCTGAGCCGGCGGATCGCGCCGACCGGCGCGCGCGTGTGGCTGATGGTGCGGTCGAGTTCGTAGTTGCGCGTGGCTGCGCTGGAGCTTTCGCCGGGCGCCGCCGCCGCGGTCTGCGCTTCGCCGGCGGCCGGCTTGGCGGCGGCCGGATTGGCCGCGGTCGGCTGCGCCGGCGTCGACGGCGGCTGGTTGCTCAGCGCGCCGGGGATGCCCTGCGCGCCGGCGGTGCCGTCGCGGCGCTGCTCGCTGCTGACCTGCTCGCTGCGCAGCGCCGGCTTGTCGTGATCGTAGGTCTCGCTGGTCTTCTCGGTTTCGGTGAAGTCCATGTCGGCGACCACCTGCGCGCGCACGCGGCCGGCGCCGACCAGCGGCGTCAGCAGCTCCTCGACGCGCGCCGCGTAGGCGTCCTCGACGCTCTGCATCAGGCGGAAGCGGCTGTCGGCGACGTCGGCCGCGCCGCCGTCGCCGGTGGTGAGCAGTTGGCCCTGCTGGTCGATCACCGAGACCTGGCGCGGGTCGAGGTCGGGCACGCTGGAGGCGACCAGATGCACGATCGCGCCGACCTGCGAGGGATCGAGCCGGCGCCCGGGGTACAGCGAGACCACCACCGAGGCGCTGGCCGGGCGGCGTTCGCGGATGAACGCCGACGCCTTCGGCAGCGCGAGGTGCACGCGCGCGTTCTTCACCGACTGCAGGCTGGCGATGGTGCTGGCGAGGTCGCTCTCCAGGCCCTGCTGGTAGCGCGCCTTCTCGGCGAAGTCGCTCATGCCGAACGGCGAGTCGGCGCCGGCGGCGGCGCTGCTGCCGGCGCTGCCGCGCGGCAGGCCCTGCGCGGCCAGCTTCAGGCGCAGCGAGGCGATGTCGGCGGACGGCACGAACACCGACCCGCCGCTGCCGCCGAGCTGGTACGGCTCGCCGGCGGCCTGCAGCGCCTGCACCACCTGCGCGGCGTCCTTGTCGTCGAGGTTGGCGTACAGCAGCGCGTAGCTCGGCGCGCGCGACCACAGCACGATGGCCACGCCGACGGCGACCGCCGCGGCGATGCCGACCAGCAGCAGCAGCTGGCGCGCGCCGGGGAACTGCGCGAGGTTGAGGCGCGCGGCGGCGCGCTGCGGGATGGCGTTGCTGGCGGCGGCGAGATCGGTCATGGCGGCGTCGGCTCAGGTCGGCGCAGGGCGCTCACACCGGCATGTTCATGATGTCTTTGTAGGCGTCGACCAGCTTGTTGCGCACCTCGGTCATGGTGCGGAACGAGAGGTCGGCCTTCTGCAGCGCGACCATCACCTGGCCGAGATCGGCGCGCGGGTCGCCGCGCTCGAACGCGGTGGCGAGCTGGCCGGCGCTGCGCTGGGTTTCCTCCACGCCGCCGACCGCCTGCTTCAGCAGCGCGCCGAAATCCTGACGCCCCGCCGCCGGCGCCTCGACGTTCGCCGCACCGGCGGCGGCGAACGGCCCGCCGGCCTGCGCGGCGAGGCCGCGCATCTGCGTCAGCAGGCCGTTGATGTCGATCTGGCTCATCGCTCGCGTCCTTCGCAAAGCGCCGGCAATCCGGCGTTTCTCACATAGATGCACAGGCCGTGCCGAGCGGTACCTGCACGCCCGACTCGCGCAGCCGCTGCAGCTTGTGGCGCAGCGTGCGCGGGCTGATGCCGAGCCGCTCGGCCGCGGCCTTGCGGCTGCCGTTGCCGGCGCGCAGCGCCTCGATGATCAGCGCCTGCTCGGAGCGGCGCAGCGTGCTGTCCAGCGCCGCCGCGTCGGCCGGCGCGGCGGCGGGCGCCGGGGTTTCGTCGCCCTCGAAGCGCAGTTCGGCGACGCCGATCGCGTTGCCGCCGGCCAGCACCAGCGCGCGCTGCAGCAGGTTGTCCAGCTCGCGCACGTTGCCCGGCCAGCGGTGCGCCAGCAGGCGCGCCTCGGCGGCGGCGTCCAGTGCCGGCACGGCGCGGCCGCGGCAATGGCGTGCCAGCAGGCGGCGCGCCAGCGGCAGGATGTCGCCGGGGCGCTCGCGCAGCGGCGGCAGGTGCAGCGGGAACACGTTGAGCCGGTAGTACAGGTCCTCGCGGAAGCGGCCGGCGGCGACCTCCTCGCGCAGGCGCCGGTTGCTGGTGGCGATCACGCGCACGTCCAGCGCGATCGGCGCCCGGCCGCCGAGGCGCTCGACCTCGCGCTCCTGCAGCACGCGCAGCAGCTTGGCCTGCAGGCCGAGGCCCATCTCGGAAATCTCGTCCAGCAGCAGGGTGCCGCCCTGCGCCTGCTCGAACTTGCCGGGGTGCGCGGCCTGCGCGCCGGTGAAGGCGCCCTTCTCGTGGCCGAACAGCACCGCCTCCAGCATGTTCTCCGGGATCGCCGCGCAGTTGATCGCGACGAACGGCCCGGCGGCGCGCGGCGACTGCGCGTGCAGGTAGCGCGCCACCACCTCCTTGCCGGTGCCGCTGTCGCCGCCGATCAGCACGGTGGCCGCGCTGGCGGCGACGCGGCGCGCCAGCTCCAGCAGCTCGCGCGAACGCGGGTCGACGGCGACCGGCCCTTCGGTGCCGTCGTCCGCGGGCGGCAGGTGGCGGCGCGCCAGCCGCACCAGTTGCGCGGCGTCGAACGGCTTGACCAGGTAGTCGCTGGCGCCCTCGCGCATCGCCTCGACCGCCTGCGCGACGGTGGCGAACGCGGTCATCATCACCACCGGCAACTGCGGATGCTCGCGGCGCAGGCGCTGCAGCAGCTCGCGCCCGTCCATCGGGCGCATCTGCACGTCGCTGACGACCAGGCCGACCGGCCGCTCGGCCAGCAGCGCCAGCGCCTGCGCGCCGTCGGCGGCTTCCGCGACCGGCAGCTCGGCCAGTTCCAGCGTCTCGCGCAGCGCCTCGCGCAGGTGCGCGTCGTCTTCGACGATCAGCACGCAGGGTTCGGTCACGGCACCGGGCTCCTTTCGTTGTGCATCGCGCGCTCGCCGCCGCGCAGCGCGCGGCCGGCGTCCGCCTCGGGCAGCGACACCACGAAGAGTGCGCCGGCGCCGGGCTCGGCCTGCACGGCGATCTCGCCGCCGTGCGCGGCGACCACCGCGCGCGCCACGGCCAGGCCGAGGCCGGTGCCGCCGCTGCGGGTGGTGAAGAACGGTTCGAAGATGCGCTCGGCCAGCTCCGGCGCGATGCCGGGGCCGTCGTCGCGGATGCCGATGCGCACGCGCCCGCCGATGCGCTCGGCGTCGATGCGCACGCAGCCGCCGGCGCCGGCGGCCTGCAGGCCGTTGACCGCGAGGTTGGTCAGCGCGCTGGCCAGCAGCTCGCGCTGGCCGCGCAGCACGGCGCCGCCGCTGCGGTCGTCGCATTCGAGGCGCGCGGCGGGGCCGCGCTGCGGCTCGGCGGCCCGCGCGATCGCGGCGAGCAGCGCCGCCACTTCGATGCGCTCGGCGCCGGCGTCGGCGCCGTCGCCGCGCGCGAACGCAAGCATGTCGGCGATCAGCCGCTCGAGATGGTGCAGCCGCGCCTGGATCTTCTCGCCGAGCCGCTGCGCAATGGCCGCGTTCAGTCCGCCTTCGGCGAGGCGCGATGCGTACAGCACCGCCGCCGCCAGCGGCGTGCGCAACTGGTGCGCGAGGCGCGCGCTCATCTCGCCCATCGCCGACAGCCGCTCGTGGCGCTCCAGCCGCGCCTGCAGCGTTCGCGCCTCGGTGACGTCGGTGAACAGCAGCACGTGGCCGCCGTCGGACAGGCGGCGCGTCGACATCGCCAGGCTGCGGCCGTCGGCGAGGCGCAGCGTGCCGCCGTCGCTGTCGGCGCCGAACGCGCGCGCGCCGACCGCCGCCCACGGCTGGCCGAGCAGCGGCTCGTCGAACAGCTCGTGCGCGCCGGCGTTGCAGTCCTGCACGCGGTCGTCGTCGTCGAGCACCACCACGCCGCCGGGCAGGACCTCGAGCAGGCCCTGCATGCGTTCGGCGAGGCGCTCCCTGGCGGCGAACTCGCGCTGCCGCGCCGCGTCGGCGGCGGCGAGCTGCGCGCCCAGCAGGGCGACCTGCTGTTCCAGCTCGCGGTAGGACTCGGCGAGAAAGCGCGAGGTGTCGTTGAACAGGGCGAAAGCCTGTTCGAGTTCGCTGGCCCGCTGTCTGGCACTGGCTTTCATGCGCGCTCCGGGGATCTGCCTCCCCGGAGCGTCATCGCAACGATCGTGCCAATTGTCGAAAGCCCCGGTGTCTCAGGCAGTTGCGGCCGCCGTCATGCGGCCGCGTCAAGAACCCGTCAGTTGCAGGCCGCCCTGCATCCCATACTTGCGCAGCTTCTCGACCAGGGTCGTGCGCTGCAGATGCAGCAGCTTGGCGGCCTTGGCGACGATGCCGTCGGAAGCCTGCAGCGCCTGGCGGATCAGCGACGCCTCGATGCCGGCGAGGTGGTCCTTCAGGTCGATGCCGCTGTGCGGCAGCAGCATGCAGCTTTCCAGCGCGCTGACGCCGTCCGCGTGCGCGGCCGCGACCTCGTCGATGTCGTGCTCGACCTCCTCGCCGCTGCGGTATTTCGCCGGCAGGTCGGCGGCGCGCACCGCGCCGTGCGGGTACAGGATCGCCAGGCGCTCGATCAGGTTGGCCAACTCGCGCACGTTGCCCGGCCACGGGTGCCGGGACAGCGCGCGCAGCGCGCCCTCGCTCAGGGCCACGCTCTCCAGCCCGCGCCGCGCCAGGCGCGCGCTGAACTCGGCGATCAGCTCGGGCAGGTCGCCGAGGCGCTCGCGCAGCGGCGGCATCTCGATCGGGAACACGCTGAGGCGGTAGAACAGGTCCTCGCGGAACTGGCCGCGTTCGATCGCCTGCTCGAGGTTGCGGTGGGTGGCGGCGATGATGCGCACGTCGCAGCGCTGCGAGCGGTTGCTGCCGACGCGCTCGTACATGCGCTCCTGCAGCACGCGCAGCAGCTTGACCTGCATCGGCAGGCTCATGTCGCCGATCTCGTCGAGGAACAGCGTGCCGCCCTCGGCGATCTCGAAGCGCCCCTTGCGCGCGGCGATGGCGCCGGTGAACGCACCCTTCTCGTGGCCGAACAGCTCGCTCTCCAGCAGCTCGGCCGGGATCGCGCCGCAGTTGATCGGCACGAACGGCTTGTCGCGGCGCGGCGAGGACTCGTGGATGGTGCGCGCGACCAGTTCCTTGCCGGTGCCGGATTCGCCGAGGATCAGCACGCTGGAATCGAAGCGCGCGACCTGGCGGATCAGTTCGTTGACGCGCCGCATCGGCGCGCTGCTGCCGACGAAGCGCGTGGCCGGCGCCGCCGCCGCGCCGCCGCGGCGCAGTCGCGCCAGCAGTTCGGAAAGCTGGGTTTCGCGGATCGGATAGTCGACCACGTGGTATTCGCGGCCGCTGCCGCGCGCCAGCCGCGCGACCGCCGGCGAATCCGCCGCGACCAGCAGCGGCAGCGCGCCGCCCTGGCCGTCGATCAGCGCCAGCTCGCGGTCGAGCGCCTCGTCGCTGATGCCGCCGACGTAGGCCGCGCGCGGACGCGCGTCGCCCGAGCCGTCCGATTGCGCCCCGTCAGTACCGGCGACATGCGCGCGATAGCCGAGGCTGTCCAGCACCGCGGCAACCACCCGCGCGCGGTCCCGGTCCGGTTCGATCACGTAAATGGATAAGTGCTGCACGATCCTCTTGCCCCCTGTGGCAATGCGGAACGGCGGCGGCGCGCAAGCGGCGGCGCCAAACCGCGCTCCGGATCAGGACATCCTGCCGCCGCGCGCTCGACCGGCGCCGTGCGGCGGGATGCCCGGAATAGTCCGTCCACGCGCCCCTCGCGACGCCCGCGCACGCCGCGTCCGCCACGCGCACCGCCCCGACCATTCGCTTGCGCGGCGCGGGTGTGCGGATGCTGGCGGAGACGGCGAACATGGCGTGCGTGATGTCGTGCGGTGGCGGGAACGGACGCTTGCAGCTTATCCACGCAACACCGCAAAGCCAGATGGCCTCGTCAAACAACTGTGAAGTCGGTGTGACGCCGTTGGCATTTTGCGCCCCCACCTTCGGCGCATGTCGCGCAACGTCATGCGGCCTGCCGTTGTGCGGCAGTTCTCGGTTTGCGCACTTTCCGATCAGCGGGCCGCGGCCGCGCGGACATCGCGGGCCGGCGCCGGCAGGTGCAACCGCCGCGCGCGCGGCAAACGGGCGCTACGACGCGTCGACGCGCGCGGCCTGGCGCGCGCCGGCGACGCGGCGCCGATGGTCGCGGAACACCAACCGCTCGATCGCTTCCTGCAGCGGCGCCGGCAGTTCCCGGAACAGCACGACGCGACGCGGGTCGCCCGGCACCAGCGCGGCGACCCGCCCGGGCAGGCGCAGCGGCACGGCGGGACAGGCATCGAGATGCAGCGCGACGATGCCGTGCGTGCCCGGCGCGGGCGCCGCGGCGGCGTCCTCCCAGGCGATGCCGTAGGCGTTCAGGCGCACCGCGCGGGCCGGCGGCAGCGCGCGCTCGCGCGCCAGCAGCGTGCCGACCAGTTCCAGCAGCAGGTTGAGCTTGGCGTCGATCCACGCCAGCTCCGGCGGCGGCACGCCGTCCTCGGCGTTCTCGGCGCGGTGGCGCTCGTCGCGCGCGGCGGCGACGCCGAGCACGGTCAGGCTGCTTTCGAAGCAGCGCGCCAGTTCGGCCTCGCCGGGCGGCTGCGGCAGCGGCGTCCAGGCGAACGGCAGATCGCCCTCGTAGGCGACGTGTTCTTCGAACCGCTGCAGCACATCGGAGTTCATGCCGGCTCCCGGTGGTCGGGCTGAAGCCTATGCTAGCGGAGCCGCCGCAACCGCCGGGCGCTTATGGCCCGCCGCGCGCCGCGTCGAGGTAGGCATCGGCGCCCTGGTGGCCGTGGCGGGTGGCGTCCCAGGCGTGCGCCGCGGCGTCGCGCGCGGCGGTCGCGCAGGCATCGAGCTCGGCATTCACCGCCAGCAGCTCGCGCAACAGCGGCACGGCCGCGGCAGGCAACGTACCGTCGCGCTGCAGCAGCGGCGCGCGCTCGGCCTGCAGCTCGGCGACGCGCGCCCAGTCGCCGCCGCGCGCCAGCGCCAGCATCGCGCGGCTGAGCCGCAGCCCGGTTTCGAGATCGCGCAGCGCGTCCGCGCTCATCCGCCGCGCCCCGCCGCACCGGGACGCAGCGCCAGCGCCTCGGGCCGGATCGCGTCCCACGCGCCCTTGATCTCGCGCAGCAGGCCGGCGACCTCGTCCAGCATCTCCGCATCGTCGGCGACGTTGGCCTGCAGCAGGCGCCGGCCCATGTATTCGTACAGCGCGTCGAGGTTGCCGGCGAGCGCGCCGCCGGCCTCGAAATCGAGGCTGCCGCGCAGGCCTTCCACGATCGCGATCGCGCGCGAGATGTTCTCGCCCTTCTGCGCGATCTCGCCGCGCCGCATGTGGCCGGACGCGGCGGTGACGCGCTCCAGCGCGCCGGCCATCAGCATCGCGGTCAACCGGTGCGGGTCGGCCTGCTCGACGCCGCCGCGGGTGCTCACCTGGCGGTACTGGGCGATGGCGCTGGAGCCGTGGGGAAATGCCATGGCGATGGTTCCTCGCTGCGGACGCGCACGCGCGCCTACTTGCCCGACTGGCCCGGCAGCGGCATGTTGGCGAGCTGCTGGGTCAGGAAGCTGCTGGTGGTCTTCATGCTGCTGAGCAGCGTGTCCAGCGCGGTGAACTGCGCGCGGTACATCGCCTCCTGCGCGCTCATGCGCGCGTCCAGCGTCGTCTGCTGGTCGTCGAGATCCTTGGACTGGCTGTTCAGGCTCTGCGTGCGGCTGTCGAGCACGCCGTTGCTGTCGAGGTAGCCGTCGAACAGGCTGTTCAGCGAGGTGCCGTAGCCGTTGCTGCCGGAGAACAGCGCGGCCACCTGGCTCGGATTCGCGGTCAGCGCGGCGCCCAGCTTGCTGCTGTCGACCTGCAGCGTGCCGTCGGTCTGGAAGCTGATGCCGATGTCGCCGAGCGCGCGGTAGGTGTCGCCGCTGCCGCCGACCACCGCGCCGAGGCGCTGGCTCAACTGGCTGGAGATGCCGAGCAGGGTCGAATCGCCGAGCAGCGCGCCCGACTGGCCCGTCGTCGAATCGTATGCGGTGAGCTGCTTGGCGGCGGCGACGTAGCCGTTGTAGCTGGCGACGAAGGCGTTGATGGCGGTGGTGATCGCCCCGGTGTCCTGGGCGACGGTGAGCGTGTGCGTGTTGCCGGCATCGGCGCTGGCCAGGTTCAGCGTCACGCCGTCGATCGCGCCGGTCACGGTGTTGCTGGCGCTGCTCACGGCGAGGCCGTCGACCTTGACGCTGGCGTCCTTCGCCGCGGTGACCACCGCCAGATTGTTGACGCCGTTGCCCGGGTCGTAGCCGAGCGCGGCTAGCCCGCCGTCGCCGCCGCTGGCGGTGACGGTGAAGGCGTTGGCGACGCCGGTCTTGGTCGCGGTCAGCATCAGGTGCGCGCCGTCGCTGCCGGTGACGATGGTGGCGCTGACGCCCGGGTTGCCGCTGGCTTTGTTGATCGCGTCGCGGATGCCGGCGAGGGTGTTGTTGGTGCTGTCGATGTTCAGCGCCAGCGTGCTGCCGCCGACCGCCAGGGTCAGCGTGCCGGTGCCGACCGCGGTGCTGCTGTCGGCGTAGGGGCCCGACTGCAGCTTCTGCGCCGCGGCCAGGTTGACCACTTCGATGTCGTAGCTGCCGGGCGCCGCGGTGGCGTCGGCGCTGGCGGTATAGATCGACGTGTCGGCCGAGGTGGCGAGACGCTTGCCGAACACGCTGCCGTCGGCCAGCGTCGACAGCGTGCCCTGCATCGACGCCAGCAGCGACTTCAGCGTGCCGACCGCCGATAGCTGCGTCTGCACGCGGCTGCGCTGGCTGTCGATCTGGTCCTGCAGCGGCTGCTTGTCGGCGGCGATCAGCTGGGTGACCAGGCCGTTGACGTCGAGGTTGGAGCCGATGCCGGGTGAGCTGATGCTGGCCATGCCGTGCCCTCTTCCGAATGTGCCGGCCGCGCGTCGCGCGCGGCGGACCCAGCGCGTCGAGCAAGTTGCGTACCAACACGCGCGAGCGCGGATCGGCGCGGGTCGCGGCGGCGGCGCGCCGCATCGTCTTGCCGGCCGGCGGCACGATCGTGCCGGCCGCCTGCCGCGACGGTCCGGGCGGAGTGCGTCCGCCCGGACCTCCCTGCCGCGTCGCCGCGGCGTTCGCCGGGATCAGCCCAGCAGCTTCAGCACCGTCTGCGGCTGCGCGTTGGCCTGCGCCAGCACCGAGACGCCGGCCTGCTGCAGGATCTGCGCGCGGCTCATGTTCGCCGTTTCGGCCGCGAAGTCCGCGTCCTGAATGCGCGAGCGCGAGGCCGACAGGTTCTGCGAGACCGCGGTCAGGTTGGCGATGGTCGACTGGAAGCGGTTCTGGATGGCGCCCAGCGAGCTGCGCAGGCCGCTGACCGAGGCCAGCGCGGAGTCGACGCGGTTGATGGCGTCGTTGGCGTTGGCCACCGTCGACACGTTCACCGAGGACAGCGTCTGCGTGTCGACCGCGATCGAGGTCGAGGCGAAGCCGAGGCGCGTCGCGCCGGTGGCGCTCATGGTGATGTTCTGGCTGGCCGACAGGGTGACCGCGCCGCGCGTGGTCACGCCCGCCGCGCTGGCGACGGCGTCGTCGATACCGCCGGTGGCACCGCCGCCGAGGGTTTCCTTGGCGGTGATGTTGCGGCCGTCGGCCGTGCTCAGCTTCATGTTGGTGCCGTCGAAGGTGGCGCTGACGCCGGTCTCGCTGGAGTGCAGGTTGATCTGCGCGGCGACATCGTCGCCGGTGGGCGCCGTGGCGGAGATGTCCGCAGCGGCGTAGATGTCGACGCCGTTGATCTTCAGGCTGTAGGTCTGGCCGGCACCGGTCGAGAGCGCGGTGAACGCGCCGCTCACCGAGTTGCTGGCGGTCGCGGTCAGGCCGGCCACACCGGCGGCGTTGATCGCCGCCACCTTGGCGTAGGCGCTGTCCGCATCCTGGCCCGCGCTGGAACCGGCCGAAGACGCGCCGACGCTAACCGCCGTGCCGCTGCCGATCTGGATGGTCAGGTCGCTGGCGGCCAGCGCGTTGCTGTCGACCGCGCTGCCGGTGCCCTTGGCGATCTGGCCGATCTGCGAGGCGCCGACGCCGGTGCTCAGGTTGATGCCGATGGTGTCGCCGACGTTGGCGCCGACCTGGAAGTTGGCGTTGCCGAAGGTGCCGTCGAGCACGTGCAGGCCGTTGAACGTGGTCTGCTTGGTGATGCGGTCGATTTCGGCGATGCGCTGCTGCACTTCCTGGTCCAGCGCGGCGCGGTCGGCCGAGGAGTTGGTGCCGTTGGCGGACTGCACGGCCAGCTCGCGGATGCGCTGCAGGTTGTTGGTCAGCTCGGACAGCGCCGACTCGGCGGTCTGCGCCAGCGACACGCCGTCGTTGGCGTTGCGCACGGCCTGGTTGAGGCCGTTGATCTGGGTGGTGAAGCGGGTGGCGATGGCGAGGCCGGCGGCGTCGTCCTTGGCGCTGTTGATGCGCAGGCCGGACGACAGGCGCTCGAGCGAGGTCGACAGGGCATCCTGCGAGGACGACAGGTTGCGCTGCGCGTTCAGCGACATGATGTTGGTGTTGATGATCGCAGACATCTGAATTCTCCTGACGGAATCAGTGTGCCGGTATCGCACCGGCTTGGTTCGCATACCGGCGGCGCCATTCCGTATGGAACCGTCGCCCGCCTCGGAGTCTGGATCGGCCCCGGCCGGGGAAACTTGAGCGCGGGCGCGCGTCGACGCGAAAAAAAATGCGGCGTGGTTCCCGGTTTTCGACACGGGGCGTGTGCCAGGGGCCGGGGCGCCGAGCGGCGGCCATGGCGCTCGCGGACCGCGGGAGGCAGCGGATGCCACGAATGCGACGGGCCGCGTCGCCGCACGCGTGCGGCATGCGCAACGATGCGGTTCGCTGCGCTCACCGCATCCCGCGGGCCCGGCACGGATGAGCGCGGAGAGACGCGGATCGGAATGGCGCTCCATCCGCGTTGATCCGCGTCCAAAGGCTCTGGGCGAGCCGTCATTCGGACCGATGTGCAGCGAATGGTGGGCCAAGGCCCACCCTACGGAGCATTTTCTGGACGCGGATCGACGCGGATCGGAATGGCGCTCCATCCGCACTCATCGGCGTTGATCCGCGTCCAAGGGCTTTCCTTTCGGCCCTCGTCGAAACCTCGCGCGCCGGCGCGGCGGATTCAGTTGCGCAGGTAGTCGAACAGCGACAGGCCCTGCACCTTGACGAAGGCCTGCTGCGAGGCCTGCAGGCCGAGCAGTTGCAGGTTGAGCTTGCTGACCGCGCTGGCGTAATCGAGGTCCTGGATGCCGGACAGCGTCGCCTTCACCTGCACGCCGACGCCGGCGTTGACGGTCTTCTGCTGGTCCAGCGCGTTCATGCGCGCGCCGACGCGCGCGCGCACCTCGACCGCGCGCCCGCTGGCCTGGTCGAGGTTTTCCAGCGCGCGGTTGACGCGCTCGTTGAGCGCGGCGCGGTCGTGGTCGTTGGCGACCGGCGTGTCCAGCGCGTCGGCGAGATCGCGGAGGGTGGCGAACACGTCGCGCGTGGCGCTGGGCGCGACCTGGAAGCTGTCGCCGGCCGCGGGCGTGCCGGAGATCGCGACCTGCACGCCCTTGAACGCGATCGTGCCGTTGCCGGCGTAACTGCCGCTGGCGACCGTCGCGCCGCCGCCGTCGAGCACCTGCCACGTATCGGGCGCGGTGAACTGGATGCTGTAGGTGCCGCCGTCCCATGCGCTGATGTCGCTGACCTGGGTGGCGCCGACCACCGCGGTGCCGGCGTTGCCGGCCGCGGCTGCGACCGCGAACGTGCCGTTGCCGGTGGGGACCAACTGGAACACGTCGGAGCCCGGGTCGCCGGTGGCGGTGGTTTCGCCGGGCGCGGTGGCGACGCGGCGCTGGCCCTGGTCGCCGGCGTAGGCGACGCCCGCCGGCGACTGCACGAACGGCTGCGTGCGCGTCGCGTTGCCGGCGAACAGGTATTCGCCGTTGGCGTCGCGGCTGTTGGCGATCTGCACCATCTGGTCGAGGCGCTGGCGCAGTTCCAGCGCGATGTCGTGGCGCGTCTCGTTGGTCTGCGTGGCGTTGTTGCCCTGGATGGCGAGATCGCGCACGCGCTGCAGCACGTCGCCGGCCGCGGCCAGCGCCTGCTCCTCCATCGCCAGCCGGCCGCTGGCGGCGTCGATGTTGCGCGTGTACTGCGTGTTGGTGGCGTCGAAGTGCGCGAGGTCGAGCGCGCGCGCGCTGCCGGCCGGATCGTCGGACGGCGCGAGGATGCGCTTGCCGGTGGCGACCTGCTGCTGGGTGGCGGCGAGATCGACCTGGCGGTCGAGCATCGAGTTGACCGCCTGCTGCTGCATCCACGTGGTCGAAATGCGCATCGTCAACTCCCGCTCACTGCGCCGAGCAGCGTCTGGAACAGGCTGTCGGCCACCGCGATCACGCGCGCCGAGGCCTGGTAGGACTGCTGGTAGCGCACCAGGTTGGACGCCTCCTCGTCGAGGTTGACGCCGGACACGTTCGACTGCGCCTGCGTCGCCTGGTTGAGCAGGCCGGTCTGCGCGTTCAGCCCGGTCTTGGCCTGCGCGGTGACGCTGCCGACCTGCGCGACCAGTTGCCCGTAGGCGGCGCCGACGCTGGTGTTGCCGCCGTCGAGCACGCCGGCGTCGGCGAGGTTGCCCAGCGCCAGCGCGTTGCCGTTGTCGCCGACGCCGCCGCTGTTGGCGGCGACCGTGAAGGTATCGCCCGCCGCCGGCGTGCCGGTCAGGGTGACGCTCCAGCCGTTCGCGCCGATCGTGCCGCTGGCGGGCAGCGTCAGCACGGCGCCGCCGTTGATCTGATAGGTGGTGGCCGAGGCGAAGGTGATCGTCGCCGTCGTCTGCAAGTTCGGATCGGTGGCGTCGGTCACGCTCGGCGCGCCGAGCGTGGCGCTGCCGGTGTTGGAGGCCGCCGCCGAGGCGCGCACCGGCACCGCCGCGGCGACCGCGCCCGGATCGGTGATCGCCACCGCGAGGCTGCCGGCGGCGCCGCGCGTCGGCTGGATCATGAAGCGGTCGCCGGCGCTGGCGGCGCCGCCGACCTGCAGGCTCAGGCCGTCGGCGAGGAACGGATCGGCGGCGGTGCCGCTGCCGGTCATGGCGACGGCGGTGCCGTCGCTGCGGCGCAGCGACCACGCGCTGCCGTCGTAGCTCAGCACGTAATCGGAAGCGGTCAGCCCGGACACGTCGGCGACCGCGGCGGTGACGCTCGCGCCGCCCGTGTTGTTGCTGTTGCGCAGCACCGTGGGCGCGCCGAGGCTGAAGAAATCGCCGCCCATCTGGCCGTTCGCGTCCATGCCGGCGCGGTGCTGGGCGTTGAATGCCTGCGCCAGCGCGGTCGCGCTGCGGCCGAGCTGGTTGCGCGTGGGGTCGAGCATCTGCGTGCGGAAGTCGACCAGTCCGCCCAGCGTGCCGCCGCTGAGCTGGCCGGTGATCACCACCGGCGGCGTGCCGGAGGTGACCTCGGCGCGGGTCGGATCGTAGGCGTTGCCGACCACGCCCAGCGTCGAGGCCTGGTTGCCCAGCACCAGCGGCTGGCCGTTGCCGACGAATACGTTGATCGTGTCGTCGTCCTGCGGCACCACGCTGACGCCGACGTCGGCGGCGAGCTGCTTGACCAGCGCGTCGCGCTGGTCGAGCAGGTCGTTGGGCGTGGCACCGGTGCTCTTCGCCGCCTGGACCTGGTCGTTGAGCCGGGCGATCGCCCGGCCGAGGCCGTTGATCTCGCCGACCGTGGCGCCGATGCGCTTGCTGGTTTCCTGGTCGAGCTGGTCGAACTGCGCGGCGAGGCCGTGGAAACGCGCGGTCAACGCGTTGGCCTGGCCCAGCAGCGCCTGCCGCGTCGGCGAGTCGGCCGGATAGTTGGCGAGGTCCTGGATCGCGCCGTAGAACGCATCCAGCGCGGGCTGCAGGCCGGCGGTCTGGTCGGCCAGCAGGTTGTCGACGCGGCCGGCCAGTTCGCCGAAGGTGCCGAACCGGCTCTGCCCCGAGGTCGCGCCGCGCACCTGATCGGTGAGGTACTGGTCGTACAGCCGCTGCACCGATTGCACCGTGGTGCCCTGGCCGACGTAGAACGGCCCGGTCTGCTGCGCCGGCCGCGCGACGAAATCGGCGCGCTGGCGGCTGTAGCCGTCGGTGTTGACGTTGGCGATGTTGTGGCTGGTGGTATCCAGCGCGATCTGCGACGACAGCAGGCCGGAAATGCCGGTGGAAAGCATGTCAGCCATGGCGGGGGGCACTCCTGGCGGTCGGGGCGTGCACGCGCATCACCCTCGGGTTGGCGGCAGCGCGGCGGATTCCTTGAGCGCCGCCAGCGCTTCGTCCATCTGTGCGCTGTGCGCGATCGCGCGCAGCTTGGCCGCGTAGGCGGGGTCGGTGGCGTAGCCGGCGGACTGCAGCGCCTGCGCGAAGCCGGCGACGTCGTCGCCGCGGCCGAGTGCCGCGGCGTAGCGCGGGCTGCGGCCGAGCAGGCGCGTGTAGTCGGCGAACGCCTCGGCCGGCGAGGCGTAGGCGCGGAAGCTGTCCTGCCGGCGCACCGCGACGCCGTCCTCGAATTCCAGCGTCGGCACGTTCACCCGCGACCCGTCCCAGCCGTCGCCGGCCTTGATGCCGAACAGGTTGAAGCTGGCGCTGCCGTCGGCGTGCTGCGGCATGTGCTTGCCCCAGCCGGTTTCCAGCGCGGCCTGCGCCAGCAGCGCGCGCGCGGACACGCCGAGCTGCTTCGATGCCGCCTGCGCGTACGGCGCCAGCGCCTGCACGAATTCCTTCGGCCCGCTCGGCAGCCAGCGCCCGGCGAACTTCTGCGCGCGCGCGGCGAAGTCGCCGAGCGCGCCGCCAGTCCGCTCCATCAGCACGCCGAGCTGGTCGGCGGCGGCGGCGTCGAGCGCGGCCGGCGCGGCGCTCGGCACGCCGCGCAGCGCGCCGGAGAGCGCGGATGCGCCGTCCGGCGCGGGCGCCGCCGCACCGCCGAGCTGGCGCATCAGCATCGCGGCGATGCCGAGGCCGTGGCCGCTGTTCGACAGCGACACGGCGAGCTGCTGGTCGAACATCTGCTGGTAGGCGCGGGTCTGCTCGCTGTCGAACAGGCCGTCGCCGGGGCTGGCCTCGCGCATCGACTTGAGCAGCATCTGCGTGAACAGCGCCTCGAACTGCTGCGCGGTCTTCGCCAGCGCACCGCTGTCGTTGCGCTTCGCGGCCGCCTTCAGCCGGTCGAGGCCGGCGAAGTCGGTATAGGTGCCGAGGCCGCGCGCATCGACTGCCATGGCCGCCTCAGATCACCACCAGCTGCGCGTGCAGCGCGCCGGCTTCCTTCAGCGCCTGCAGGATCGCGACGAGGTCGCTCGGCGCGGCGCCGACCTGGTTCACCGCGCGCACGATGTCGTCGAGGCTGACCCCCGGCGCGAACTTGAACATGTGCCCGCCGTGCTCGGTGACCTGCACGCTGGACTGCGGCACCGTCGCGGTCTGCCCGCCGCTGAACGGCGCCGGCTGGCTGACGTAGGGCTGCTCGCCGATGCTGACCTCGATTGCGCCGTGCGCGACCGCCGCCGGCGACACGCGCACGTCGGAGCCGATCACCACGGTGCCGGTGCGCGAGTTGATCACCACGCGCGCCGAGGCCGCCGCCGGCTGCACGTCGAGATCCTGCAGCGCGCCGAGGAAGGCGACGCGCTGCGAGGCATCGGCCGGCGCCTGCACCGCGACCGAGGTCGCGTCCAGCGCTTGCGCGGTGCCGGCGCCGAAGGTGCCGTTGATCGCCTGCACCATGCGCGCGGCGGTGGTGAAGTCGGGCGTGTTCAGGTTCAGCACCAGCGGTCCGCCGGCGGCAAAGCCGTTCGGCACCGCGCGTTCGACGGTGGCGCCGTTGGGGATGCGCCCGCTGTTGGAAATGTTCACCTGCACGCTGGAGCCGCTCTTGCCCTGCGCGCTGATGCCGCCGATCACCAGGTTGCCCTGCGCGACCGCGTACACCTGACCGTCGGCGCCGCGCAGCGGCGTCATCAGCAGCGCGCCGCCGCGCAGGCTCTTGGCGTTGCCGATCGAGGCCACCACCACGTCGACCGCCTGCCCGGGCTTGGCGAACGGCGGCAGTTCGGCGGTGACCGTCACCGCGGCGACGTTGCGCAACTGCGGGCGCACGTTGTCCGGCACGGTGATGCCGAACTGCTGCAGCATGTTCTCCAGGCTCTGCGTGGTGAACGGCGCCTGGCTGGTCTGGTCGCCGCTGCCGTCGAGGCCGACCACCAGGCCGTAGCCGATCAACTGGTTGCCGCGCACGCCGGCCACCTGGGCCAGGTCGCGCACGCGTTCGGCGTGCAGCGGCGCGGCGAAGCAGGCCAGCAGCGCGGCCGCCGCCAACATGCCGAGTGCGGCGCCGAATGCGCGCATGCGGCGCCCGACGTGGGCGAAGCGCGGGTGTCCTGCGCGCGCCGGCTCTTGTCTCCCTCTCCCCAGCGGGGAAAGCGAATCCTGTCTCCCTCTCCCCCCCGGGGAGAGGGCCGGGGTGAGGGGGACGCGCCCAGCGCGCGCGCCTCGAACATTCATTCCATCGCGAGTAGCCGTGCTCATCGGTTCGTATCCTGCGCATCGAGCGCGGGAAGCACGGACGCTGCGCGTCCGTCCCCCTCACCCTGCCCGCTCCCCGCCGGAGAGAGGGGAAAAGACGCGCCGTCACGGGGCGCGCTGCGTGCCGCAATCCGGCCGGCCCGCGCGCGCATCAGAACGGCATCCACTTCGAGCTGAAGAAGCGCGACAGCCAGCCCTTGCTGTTGGCGTCGGCCAGCGTGCCCTTGCCGGTGTAGGCGATGCGCGCGTCGGCGACGCGCGTGGACGGCACGGTGTTGTCCGGGCCGATGTCCTGCGGGCGCACGATGCCGGCGATGCGCACCAGTTCCTGTCCCTGGTTGATGGTCAGCCACTTCTCGCCGCGCACCAGCAAATTGCCGTTGGCGAGACGCTGCGCCACGGTGACGGTGATCTCGCCACTCAACTGGTTGCTCTGGCTGCTGGAGCCGGAGCCGTCGAAGGCGCGCTCGCCGTCGAGGCCGATCGACGCGGCCTTGCCGTGCAGCGAGGCGACGCTGCCGAGGATGGTCGGCGCGGCGAGATCGGTCTTGTCCTTCTTGCTGGTGGTGGTGCTGGCCTTCTTGCTGGCCTGGGTGTTCTCCACCAGCACGATGGTGAGGATGTCGCCGGCGCGGTGCGCCTTGGGGTCGCTGAACAGTTCCATGTTCTGCGCGTCGTGCCAGATCGCGCCGTCCGCCGGCGCGGCGGCGGCCACCGCCGGTTCCGGCATGGTCGGCGCGTACGACGTGTCGGCGCGCGGCGGCGCGCTCATGCAGCCGGCCAGCGCGGCGCACGCCACCAGCGCGCACGCGCGCGCCAAGCCGTGTGCCCCCGCGGTCCGCCTCTCGCCCTGCGCTTTCATCGGCCGCGCCCCCTCACGTGTGCTGGTTGATGAACTGCAGCATCTGGTCGCTGGCCGAGATCGCCTTCGAGTTCATCTCGTAGGCGCGCTGCGTCTCGATCATGTTGACCAGCTCCTCGACCACGTTGACGTTGGAGGTCTCCAGCGAGCCCTGCGCCAGCGTGCCGAGGCCGTTCAAACCCGGGGTGCCGGTCTGCGGCGTGCCGCTGGAAGCGGTCTCGACGTACAGGTTCTGCCCGCGCGGCTCGAGGCCGGCGGGGTTGGCGAAGTCGGCGAGCTGCAGCGTGCCGACCTGGATCGGCGCGGCCTGCCCCGGCACCTGCGCGGTGACGGTGCCGTCGGCGCCGATGGTGATGCTCTGCGCGTTGGTCGGCAGGGTGATCGACGGCTGCAGCGGATAGCCTTCGGCGGTGACGATCTGGCCCTGCGCATCGAGGTGCAGCGAACCGTCGCGGCTGTAGGCGACGCTGCCGTCGGGCATCTGCACCTGCAGGAAGCCGCGGCCCTGGATCGCCACGTCCAGCGAATTGCCGGTCTGCACCAGGTTGCCCTGGGTGAACAGCTTCTCGGTGCCGACCACGCGCACGCCGGTGCCGAGCATCAGCCCGGACGGCGACTGCGTCTGCTCGGAGGTCTGCCCGCCGGCCTGGCGCACGTCCTGGTACAGCAGGTCCTCGAACTCCGCGCGCGAACGCTTGAAGCCGGTGGTGTTGACGTTGGCCAGGTTGTTGGAAGTGACCGCCATGCGCGTCTGCTGCGCGTCGAGGCCGGTCTTGGCGATCCACAGGGCTGAGAACATCGTCGTTCGCTCCTCGCGCCGGGTTCACCGGCGCGCACGTGCATGAAAGGGATCAGGTCGCCTGCAGCAGTTGCGTGGCCGCGCGGGCGTTGTCGTCGGCGCTGCGGATGCCGCGCACCTGCATCTCGAACTGGCGCGCCAGCTCGATCATGCGCACCAGTTGCTCCGACGGGTTGACGTTGCTGGACTCGATCACGCCCGAGGCGAGGCGCACGCCGGCATCGGCCGGCGCCGTGCCGTCGCCGGCGAGGCGCATCAGGCCGTCGCCGCCCTTGGCGAGCTGCGCCGGCTCCGGGTTCACCAGCTTGATGCGGCCGACCACGGCCAGCGTGGCCGGACCCTGCCCCTGCGGCACCACCGACACCGTGCCGTCGTTGCCGATGGTGAGCTGCGTGTACGGCGGCACCGAGATCGGGCCGCCGTCGCCCAGCACCGGCTGGCCGGTGGCGGTGGTCAGCAGGCCGTCGGCGCCGACCTGCAGGCTGCCGGCGCGCGTATAGCCTTCGCCGCCGTCCGCCGCCTGCACGGCGATCCAGCCTTGGCCCTGCACGGCGACGTCGAGGTCGCGGCCGGTGGCGACCTGAGGACCGGCGGAGAGATCCCAGCCGGTGCCCTGCGCGACCGCGTTGATGCGCGAACGCTCGCCGTCGCCCAGCACCGGCACGCTGCGGAACGCCGACAGCTCGGCCTTGAAGCCGGCGGTGTTGGCGTTGGCGAGGTTGTGCGCCACCTCGGCCTGCGCGCGCATGGTCTGCGTCGCGCCGGTCATCGCCACGTACAGCGAGCGGTCCATGCGTCAGTCCCCCCGCTCAGTTGTGGATGTTGATCACCGTCTGGGTGATCTTGTCGTCGGTGGAGATCATCTGCGCGTTCGCCTGGTAGTTGCGCTGCGCCTTGATCATGTTGACCAGCTCGGCGGTGAGGTCGACGTTGGACGCTTCCAGCGCGCCCGACTGGATCTCGCCGAGGTTGCCGCTGCCGGCGGTGCCGCGCACCGCCTGGCCGGACTGGAAGGTCTCGCCCCAACTGGTGTTGCCGAGCTGCTGCAGCGCCTGCGGGTCGGCGAACGTCGCCAGCGCGACCTGGCCGAGCGCGCTCGACTGGCCGTTGGAGAAGCGCGCCGAGACCACGCCGTCGGCGCCGACCTCGATGCCGCTGAGGCGGCCGGTGGCGTAGCCGTCCTGCTGGATGCCGGTCACCGAGAAGGCGTTGCCGTACTGCGTGGCGCTGCCGAAGTCGAGGGTCAGCGCCAGCGGCTGCGCGCCGGCGTTCACCACCTGCGGCGGGAACGCCAGCTTGCCGCCGGCCGGCGACTGCAGCGCGCCGTTCTGGCTGAACACCACCTGCTGCGATGGGCCGGCGGCATTGCCGTCGAGGTAGAGATACGTGTCCCAGGTGTTGACCGCCGCGTTCTTGACGAAGTACAGCGTGCCGGTGTGGGTCGCGCCCAGCGAGTCGTACACGGTGAACGCGGTGGACTGGTTGAAGCTGGTCGGATCGGTCGGGTCGAACGGCGCCGTGACCGGCGGCGTGGCGTCGGCCGGCAGGTTGAGCTGCAGCTGCGCGTTGGTCGAGGCCTTCGGCGCGCTCTGCGAGGTGATCAACTGCAGGTCGGTCAGCGCGCTGATGTCGAAGCCGCCGGAGGCGGTCGGCGGGTACACCTGCAGGCGTTCGCCCTGCGGATTCACCACGTAGCCGTTGCGGTCGGGGCTGAACGCGCCGGCGCGCGTGTAGGCGAGGCCGGAGCCGCTGCGCACGGTGAAGAAGCCCTTGCCGCTGAGCGCGAGGTCGAGGCTGTTGTTGGTGTACTCGATGTTGCCCTGGCCGAACTGCTGCGACACCGCGGCGACGCGCACACCGTTGCCGATTGCGGTGGTGCTGACGTCCTGCGACGACACCGAGAACAGGTCGGCGAATTCGGCGCGCGACTGCTTGAAGCCGGTGGTGTTGACGTTGGCGATGTTGTTGGAAGTGACCTCGAGATCGGACGCTGCCGCATTGAGGCCGCTGAGCGAAACGTTGAACGGCATGACTGCTCCCCCTTGGGATCACATGATCTGTTTGACCTGGTCCAGCGTGGTCGCGCCGACGCCGTCCACCTGCAGGGTCGGCGCGGCGCCGGTGGCGCCGACGCTGACCCCGGAAACCGCGCCGACCACGTAGGTGCCGGCCGCCTGCGACGCGCCGCCGCTCCACACCTGCGCCGACACCGCGTAGTTGCCGGCGGGCATCGGCGTGCCATCGTCGGCCTTGCCGTCCCAGGCGAATTGGGCGAGGCCCGCCGGCCGCTCGCCGAGGTTCAGGCTGCGCACGAGCTGGCCGCTGGCGTCGGTGATCTTCACCACTACCGTGCCGCCGGCCTGCACGTCGACGCCGCCGCCGACCGTGCCGCCGGCAGCGAGGTTGGCGGTGCTGCCGGGCACCATCACGCGGTGCCCGACCAGGTCGGCCGCGCGCAGCGCCTGGTCGGCCTGCAGCGACGCCGCCAGCGCGTTGAACGAGGTCTGCAGGCCCTGGATGCCCGATACCGTGCTGAACTGCGCGAGCTGGCTCATGAACTCGCCGCTCTCCATCGGCTTGGTCGGATCCTGGTTGCGGAACTGCTCGATCATCAGCTTGAGGAAATCGCTCTGTCCGAGCTGGTCGCGCGAACCCGAGCCGGACGATGTCGCCATCGCCGTGTTGAGCGAGTTGCCGATCGCGTTCATGTCGGTCACGTGGACTTCCTCACTTGCCGAGGTCGAGGGTTTTCAGCGCCAGTTGCTTGGCGTTGTTCATCACCTCGACGTCGTTCTGGTAGGCGCGCGAGGCGGAAATCATGTTGACCAGCTCGTCGACCGGGTTGACGTTCGGCGTGTAGACCTTGCCGTCGGCGTCGGCCAGCGGATTGCCCGGCTCGTAGCGGCTGCCGACCGGCGCCTGGCTCTCGGTGACGCCGAGCACGCGCACGCCGCTCGCCTCGGCGTCGCGGCCGAGGCCGCGCTGGATCGCCGCGAACACCGGCTCGCGCGCGCGGTAGACCGTGTCCGGGCTGGAGCCGACGCTGTCGGCGTTGGCCAGGTTGGACGCGGTGGTGTTGAGGCGCACCGACTGCGCGGCCATGCCGCTGGCGGCGGTGTCGAAGATGCGGAACAGGGACATGCTCAGCCACCTCCGGTGATGGCGGTGCGCAGCATGCGGATCTGCGCGGTGATGAAGGTGAGGCTGGCCTGGTAGCGCACGCTGTTTTCGGCGTACGCGGCCTGCTCCATCTGCGGATCGACGGTGTTGCCGTCCATCGACGGCTGCAGCGGCACGCGGTACTTCAGCGCGGCGCCGGTGGCGGGATCGCTGCCGGCCGCGGCAGGGTGGCCGGGTTCGGTGAGCGCCAGGCGCACGTCGCCGGCCGCATCGCCGGACTGCGCCGCCAGCGCGCTGCGGAAATCGACGTCGCGCGCGAGGTAGCCCGGCGTGTCGGCATTGGCCAGGTTCGACGCGAGCACTTCCGCGCGCCGCTGCCACAGGCTCAAGGCCTGCGTGTGGATGCCGAATAGTGGATCGTTGCCGTTGCTCATCGCCCGCTCCCGTTCGTGGGATCGACGGGCTGCCGGCAGCAAGGAGCGTGCCACTGCGTCCGCAGGTAGCGGCGACGCGGGCTGCAGGCCGCGCCGCGCAAGGCGATGCGCGACATGCGGCAAGTTCTTGCCGGTGCCGGCGGCAGGCCGCGACCGCGGCGGCGACGGAAAACCGTCGCGCCGGCGAATACCCGCGGATCAGCCCCGCTGCGCGCGCACCTGCGCCAGCAGCTCCAGCACGCTCGCGGCCAGCAGGTCGGGCTGGAACTTGGCGACGAAGCGGTCGGCGCCGACGTCGCGCACCATCGCCTCGTTGAAGCCGCCGCTCAGCGAGGAGTGCAGCACCACCTTCAGCGGCGCCAGCGCGGCGTCCTCGCGGATCGCGCGGGTCAGCGCGTAGCCGTCCAGCGCCGGCATCTCGATGTCGGAAATCACCAGCGCGACGCGTTCCTCGGGCGCAAGCGCGGCCTGCTCGCGCAGCATCGCCAGCGCCTCGCGGCCGTCGTGCGCGACCACGCACTCGATCTCCATCTGCTTCAGCACCTCGACCAACTGGCGGCGCGCGACCGCGGAGTCGTCGGCCACCAGCACGCGCCGCGGCTGCGCCTCGGCGCGCTGCGCGGCGTTGCGCAACCGCGACGACACCTCGGCCTGCGCGCCGTTGACCTCGGCGAGGATCTGCTCGACGTCGACCACCGCCACCAGTGCACCGTCGATGCGCGTCACCGCGCTGACCCGCGCGCCGTAGCCGAGGCCGTGGCCCGGCGTCTCCATGTCGGCGCCGTCGCAGTGCACGATGCGCTCGACGTCGCGTACCAGGAACGCCTGCACCGAGCGGCTGAACTCGCTGACGATCAGGTGCGCCTCGGCCGGATCCTGCAGCGGCGGATAGTTCATCGCGCGGATCAGGTCGATCACCGGCAGCGTGCGCCCGCGGTAGTCGACCGCGCCGGCGACCAGCTCGTGCATGGTCGGCAGGCGTGCCAGCGGCGGGCAGCGCAACACCTCGCGCACCTTGAACACGTTGATCGCGAAGCGCGAGCCGCCGTCGAGGCGGAACAGCAGCATCGCCGTGCGGTTGTGCCCGGCGAGGCGGGTGAAGCGGTCGACGCTGTCCAGCAGGGCAGTGGCCATTCGCATGCGTTCCGTGGCGGATGCACGGTTATCGGCGCGGCGGGGCGGGAGCTTGAGGGAGGCCGGCGTGGGACAACGCAGATGCGCCCGTCGCGTCCTTCGCCACGCATGCCATCGATTTGCGACGCGCCGTTTCCATTCTCCACCCCCGCTCCCCACTCCATCCCCAATGGCACACGTCTTGCTTCCTCAAGTTTCGACGCTTCGGCGCGATCTGTATGCCGAACCCCCTGCCATCACGAGCGCACCGATGACCCTCCTGTTCAGCCAGCACGTCCACGCCCTCGCCGCCGCTGCCGCCGCCGGCGATCGCGAGCGCCTCGCCGCGCTGACGCGACGCCATCCGGCCGCCGCGCGCGCGCTGGCGCCGGCGCTGGCCGCGCTGGCGGAAGGCGCGCCGCAGGCGGGCACGGCCGTGCTGCATGGCGCGCGTGCGCTGGAACAACAGGGCATCGCGCTGAACGGCGCGCGCGTGCTGGCGCGCGAGCTGGGCGAACTGGGCGCGGGCTTCGACGGCTGCCGCCAGGGCGTCGGCAATTTGACGGCCGCCGCCGCCGGCATCGCCGCCGGTGCGCGCGAGGCCGACGCCGCCGGCGCGCGCGTGCGCACCGGCATCGCGCGCGGCGCCGAAGCGGTGTCCGGCCTGGACGGCCAGCATCGCCTGCTGCGCAGCGCGCTGTCCGGCATGAGCCAGGCGCACGCGCAGTTCGCCGATTTCTCCGGCGAGATCCGCCGGCTCACCGCCAGCGTGCAGGAGATCGCGCACCAGACCAACCTGGTCGCGCTGAACGCGGCGATCGAGGCGGCGCGCGCCGGCGACGCCGGGCGCGGCTTCGCCGTGGTCGCCGACGAGGTCAAGCAACTCGCCGAGAAGACCGCGCAGGCGACTGCCGAGATCGAGGCGGTCACCACCACCATGAGCGAATTCTCCGGCCAGCTCGACCAGGCCGTCGACGACGGCCTGCGCCGGCTCGACCAGGCCGGCGCGACCGCCGCCGAAGCCGCCGCCGCGCTGACCGAGGCCGGCGCCGCGTCCGCCGACGGCGCGGCGCGGATGGCCGCCGCCGCCGATGCCGCGGACGGCGTGCGCCGGCATGCCGAGGGCGCGGCGGAATCCCTGGGCGCGCTGGCGCGCCGGCTCGACGAGGCGCGCCGCCAGGCCGAGGCGCTGATCCGCAGCGCGCTGCTGGCGCACCGTCTCAACGTCGCGCGGCTCGGCGCGGACGGCGCCGCCGACGCCGCCACCGTCAGCCACGCGATCCGCGAAGCCAGCCAGGGCCTGCGCTATGCGCTGGAGCTGGCCGCGCAGGACCCCGACACGCTCGATCTGCGCTGGCTGGAAACCGACCAGCCCGGCCAGCAGATCGCGCGCTGGATCGAGCGGCTGGCGCGCGCGCGCGGGCCGCATCCCGCGCTGGAAACGCTGGCCGACGCCGGCCGCCGCTACGCCACGCGCAGCGCGGAGCTGGCCGGCCTGATCGCCGACGGCCGCGCCGGCGAGGCGCGCGGCGCGCTGCACGAACTCGACGGCGACCTCGAACGCATCAGCCAGAGCCTGGCCACGCTGGCCGCGGGAGCGGCGGCGTGAACCTGTGCGGCCGCCTCGCGCTGGCGCTGCCGCTCGCGGCGGGCGCCGTCGCGGCGCAGGCCGCCGACGGCATCCAGCCGCTGGACAGCCTGCAGCGCGCGGCGGAAGCCTACGTGCGCGCGCATGTCGCGCCCGCCGGCGGCCGCGTCGTCGTGCGCGCCGCCGCGCTGGACGCGCGCCTGCGCCTGGCCGCCTGCGCCGCGCCGCTGCAGGCCGAGCTGCCGGGCGACCGCATCGCCGGCACGCGCGCCAGCGTCGCGGTGCGCTGCCCGGGACCGCGCGCATGGCGGCTGTTCGTGCCGGTCGAGGTGCACGTCTATCGCGAAGTGCTGGTCGGCGCGCGCGCGCTGGCGCGCGGCGAAACCGTCGCCGCCGCGGACGTGCGCGCCGAACAGCGCGACGTCGCGCAGCTCGGCTACGGCTACCTTACCGATCCGGCCGCGCTGGCCGGACGTCAATTGCTGCGGCCGCTGCGCGCCGGGGCGGTGCTGAGCCCGGCCGCGCTGGCCGCGCCGACGCTGGTGCGTCGCGGCGACCAGGTCACCCTGCTGGCCGGCGCCGGCGCGCTGGCGGTGCGCAGCAGCGGAACCGCGCTGGAGAACGGCGGCGAAGGCGCGCAGGTGCGCGTGCGCAACGCCGGCTCCGGACGCATCGTGCAGGGCGTGGTGCAGGCGGCCGGCACGGTCGCGGCGCTGCCCTGAGGGGGCGTGCGGCGGGCCCTAAAGTTTTCCCGCGGCAGGCCGATACATCGTGCAACAGGTTGAAACTGGCGGAAGGCCCATTCGCATGGACAACAAGATTGCCCCACGGCTGCCCCTGCAGCCGCAGCCGCGCGACGGCCGCCTCGGCGGCAACGCCGCCGCGGGTTCCGCCGCCGGCACGGACGCCGCCCGGCCCGGCGCCGACAGCGTGCAGTTGACCGACTCGGCGCGCGCCCTGCACCAGGCCGAACGGCCCCGCGCGGATGCCGCGCCGGTGGACGCCGCACGCGTCGAACGCCTGCGCCAGGCGCTGGCCGACGGCGGCTACCAGGCCGATTCGAGCCGCATCGCCGACAAGCTGCTGGCGCTGGAGCGCCAGATCGGCGGGAAGTCCTGAGATGGACCTGTCCGACGAGCTGACGCGCACGCTTGCGCTGGTGGTCGGCGAGATCGCCAGCACCGCCGAGCGGCTGCTCGCCGAGCTCGAGTGCGAGCGCGACGCGTTGCTCGCCGGCGACGACGCCGCGCTGGACGCGGCCGGCGCGGCCAAGGACGCCCACGTGCGCCAGCTCGAAATGCTCGAGGCCGAACGCGTGCACCTCGCCGCGCAGATCAGCGGCGGCTTCGGCCTGGCCGCGATGCAGAGCGGGCTGGCCCGCGATCCGGCCACGCTGGCGCGCTGGCAGCAGGCGCTGGCGCTGCTGGCGCGCTGCCGCGAGCTGAACCAGAACAACGGCGCGGTGGTGGACGTCAAGCTGCGCCAGGTGCGCCAGGCGCTGCACCTGCTGACCGGCGAATCCGCCGACGCCGGCCTGTACGGCCCGCGCGGCGCCGGCGCCGTCGCGCGGAGGCCGCACTCCATCGCCAAGGCCTGACGCGGCCGGGCCGTACGGACGCCGCCGAACGTGATTACCGCCGGCCACGAGATCCAGGCGCTGCTCATGAGGCTCATCGCCGAACGCACGCCGTTGTCGGTGTTCCTTCCGGAAGCCGGCGCGCCCTACGGCAGCCTGCTGCTGGGCCTCGACCGCGAGCGCGGGCAACTGATCGCCGACGCGCTGTACCCCGCCGCCGGCCACCGGCGCGCGGTGCCGGGCCTGGCGCTGCACGTGGCGACCCGATTGGGCGGCATCGAGCTGCGCTTCCGCACCCGCATCGACGCGGTCGATGCCGCCGCCGCCGCATACCGCCTCGCGCTGCCGCGCGAACTCGACTATCGCCAGCGCCGCCGCGCCTACCGCACGCGCGTGCCCGCCGCCTACGTGATCGGCGCGCAACTGCACGCCGACGAAGCGGCGGCGCAGCGTGCCGCCAGCCTGGTCGACATCTCGACCGAAGGCGTCGCGCTGCGCATGCGCGCCGCCGACGCGCCCACGCCCGGCGACTGCCTGCGCTGCACCATCGAGCTGCCGGTCGGCGTGCTGGAAGCGATGCTGGAGATCCGCAGCGTGCGCACCGATCCGGCGATGCCGGGCGCGTGCAGCATCGGCGGCAGCTTCGCCGGGCTCAGCCACGAGCAGCAGCGCCTGGTCGGCCGCTTCACCGCGTTGCTGCAACGCCGCCTGCTGCGCGCGCGCCGCCAGGCCCCACCATGAATTCCGCCACGGAAGATCGCCGCCATGCCGCAACCGAACGCCGCCACCGCCACGCCCGCCGCGCCCGCCATGCTGGTCGCGCGCCAGCCGATCCTCGACCGTGAGCAGCGGCTGTTCGGCTACGAGCTGCTGTTCCGCGCGCAGGCCGACGACCAGCAGGCGCGCATCACCAATCGCGACGCCGCGACCGCGCGCGTGCTGCTGCATGCGTTCGTCGACTTCGGCATCAAGCGGCTGGTCGGCGACAGCCTCGCCTTCGTCAACCTGACCCGCAACCTGCTGCTCAACCACCAGCACCTGCCGAGTTCCGGCAAGCAGGTCGGGCTGGAGATCCTCGAAGGCGAGAAGCTCGACGCCGAGCTGATCGAGGCGGTGCGCACGCTGGCCGGGCGCGGCTACACCATCGCGCTGGACGACTTCACCTTCGGCGACGGCGGCGCCGAGGTCGAGGCGCTGCTGGGGCTGGCGCAACTGGTCAAGCTGGACGTGCTGGCCCACGACGCGGACGGCCTGGCGGCGATGGTGCAGCGGCTGCGCCGCTACCCGCTCAAGCTGGTCGCCGAGAAGGTGCAGACGCGCGAGCAGTACGAGCGCTGCCTCGCGCTCGGCTTCGACTATTTCCAGGGCTACTACCTGCTGCGCCCGGAGAACGTCGCCGAGGCCACCTTCGGCGAGAACCGCCTGAACGTGATGCGCCTGCTGGCGGCGATCGAGAACCCCGACACCGGCCCGGACGAGCTGGACGCGGTGATCCGCAACGACGCCGTGCTCAGCTACAAGCTGCTGCGCCTGGTCAACTCGGCCTACTTCGCGCTGCCGATCAAGGTGAAGTCGATCCTGCACGCGATCGTCTACCTCGGCCTCGGCCGCGTGCGCGGCTGGGTGCGCATGCTGGCGCTGGCCGGCCTGGAGGACCGCCCGGCGGAGCTGCTGAAGACCGCGCTGGTGCGCGCGCGCATGTGCGAGCAGCTCGCCGCGCGCATGCCGCGCGAGCGCCAGGAAATGGCCTTCACGGTCGGCCTGTTCTCGCTGCTGGACGCGCTGATGAACGCACCGATGGACACGCTGCTCGAGAAACTGCCGCTGCCCGAGGAAGTGCGCGCGGCGGTGCAGCGCGGCGAGGGTCCGTTCGCGCCGCTGCTGGACGAGGCGCTGGCCTGCGAGCGCGCCGAATGGGACCGCCTCGCCGACGCCGGCGCGCACGCCGAGCGCCTGGCCAACGCCTACCTGTCGGCGATCGACTGGGCCGAGCAGGTCTACAGCTTCGCCGGCGCGCAGGCCGCGGCGGCCTGAGGCGCGCCGGCGCGCCTGCATGCGCTGCCCGTCGCGGCGCCGCGTCCTGCCCGCGCGGCGCCCCCGCGCGGGCGAACGCCTCTGCTAGCATCGCGGCGTTTCGCCTGGAGCCGGCATGGACGGTCATCCCATCACCCCCAGCACGCGCCTCGCCGAAGTGCGCTACGAGATCCGCGGCGCGCTGGCGCTGCGCGCGCGCGAGCTCGAGGCGCAGGGCCGCGCGATCCTCAAGCTCAACATCGGCAACCCGGCACGGTTCGGTTTGCGCACGCCGCCGCACCTCGCCGCGGCGGTCGCCGCGCGCCTCGCCGACAGCGAAGGCTACGGCCACGAGATGGGGCTGGAGGAAGCGCGCGAGGCGATCGCCGCGCAGCAGCGCGCGCGCGGCGTCGCCGGCGCCGACGTCGAGCGCGTGTTCGTCGGCAACGGCGTCAGCGAGCTGATCGACCTGGCGCTGCGCGCGCTGCTGGAGCCCGGCGACGAGGTGCTGCTGCCCAGCCCCGACTACCCGCTGTGGAGCGCGGCGACGCTCCTCAACGGCGGCCACCCGCGCTACTACGCCTGCCCCGCCGCGCGCGGCCACCTGCCGGATGCGGACGAGATCGAGGCACTGGTCACGCCGCGCACGCGCGCGCTGGTGCTGATCAACCCCAACAACCCGACCGGCGCGGTCTACCCGCGCGCGCTGCTCGCGCGCATCGTCGAAGTCGCCGCGCGCCGCGGCCTGCTGCTGCTCGCCGACGAGATCTACGACGGCATCCTCTACGACGGCGCGACGTTCGCGCCGCTGGCGCCGCTGGCCGGCGAGCTGCCCTGCCTCAGCTTCGGCGGGTTGTCGAAGGTGCACCGCGCCTGCGGCTACCGGGTCGGCTGGACGACGCTGTCCGGGGCGGGTGCGCGCGTGGCCGCGCTGCACGATGCGCTGCGCCTGCTGGCCGCGCTGCGCCTGTGCGCGAACGCGCCGGCGCAGTGGGCGGTGCGCCCGGCGCTGCAAGGTCCGGACACGATCGGCGCGCTGACCGCGCCCGGCGGGCGCCTGCACGCGGCGCGGCGCGCGGCGCTGGACGGCGTCGCCGCCAGCCGCTTCCTCGAACTGGTCGCGCCGCGGGGCGCGCTGTACGCGTTTCCCGCGGTGCGCGCCGACGCGCTGCCGGCCTTCGACGACGCCGCGTTCGCGCTGCGCCTGCTGGAAGAGGAAAGCGTGCTGCTGGTGCCGGGCTCCAGCTTCAACCTCGCCGCCAGCCGGCACCTGCGCCTGACCCTGCTGCCGCAGCCGCACGAGATCGCCGAGGTGTTCGTGCGCATCGAGCGCGTGCTGGCGCGCATGGCGGACGCGGGCGCGCGCCGCGCCGCCGTCGCCTGAAATCGCAACATCGCGATCCCGCTTCCGCCTCGACGTGCGGCGTGTCGGGAATCCGGGCCGAAACCGCCCACGCGCGGACACGCGTCGTGCCGATCGGCGAAAGCGGCCTTGCCGGGGGAGCGGCTTCGGCCGCGATGACGCAACGCCGCGCGAAACACAGGAGCCACCATGCCGTCCGCACCGCCGCGCTTCCTCGCCCTCGGCGATTCCTACACCATCGGCGAGGGCGTCGCGCCGTCCGGCCGCTGGCCCGCGCAGCTCGCCGCGCGCCTGCGCGCGGAAGGCATCGCCGTCGCCGATCCGCGGATCGTCGCCGTCACCGGCTGGACCACCGACGAGCTGGCCGCGGCGATGGACGCCGCGACGTTCGCGCCGCCGTACGCGCTGGTCACGCTGCTGATCGGCGTCAACAACCAGTACCGCGGCCGCGGGCTCGACGACTACCGCGGCGAATTCCGCGCGCTGCTCGAGCGCGCGCTCGCGCTGGCCGGCGGCGAGCCGCGGCGCACGGTCGTGGTGTCGATCCCGGACTGGGGCATGACGCCGTTCGCGCGCGCGCAGGGCCGCGACGCCGCGGCCGTCGCCGCTGCCATCGACGCCTTCAACGCGGTCAACCGCGAGGAAGCGGAAGCGCGCGGCGCGCGCTGGGTCGACGTCACCGACCTCTCGCGCGAGCGCGGCGATGCGCCCGACATGCTGGCCGAGGACGGCCTGCACCCGTCCGCCGCGCAGTACGCGCGCTGGACGCAGCGCATCCTGCCGGCCGCGCGCGCGGCGCTCGCCCGGCCGCGCTGACCGGGCGCCGGCGGCGCGAAGGCGCGCCCGGCGCGGCCGGCGGCGCCGGGCGCGCGGTAGAATGGCGGCTTCCCTTCCCCGGATGCCGCCATGTCCCTCGACTCCGCCACCCGCGCCCGCATCGAGACGCTGCTCAAGGACCACCAGGTCGTGCTGTTCATGAAGGGCACGCGCTTCCAGCCGCAGTGCGGCTTCTCCGCCGCCGCCGCCAACGTGCTGAACGAGGTGCTGCCGGAATACCACACGGTCGACGTGCTGGCCGACCCGGAGCTGCGCGAGGGCATCAAGGTATTCGGCAACTGGCCGACGATCCCGCAACTGTACGTCGGGGGCGAGCTGGTCGGCGGCGCCGACATCGTGCGCGCGATGTACGCCAGCGGCGAGCTGCACGCGCTGTTCGGCGCGGCCGCGCCGGACCGCACGCCGCCGGAGATCATCATCACCGACGCGGCCGCCGCGGCGATCCGCGCCGGCGTGGCCGATGCGGGCGGCCTGGCGCTGCACCTCGAGATCGGCCCCGACCACAGCGCCGGCTTCCAGCTCGCGCCGGCCGGGGAACACGACATCGTGGCGGTCGCCAACGGCATCGAGGTGCACTTCGACCCGGGCAGCGCGCAGCGCGCGCGCGGCATCAAGATCGACTGGGTGGAGACGATGCAGGGCGCCGGCCTGTCGCTCAGCTTCCCCGGCGCCGGCGGCGTGAAGCCGATGGAGGTCGCCGAGCTGCAGCGCCGCCTGAACGCGCGCAGCATCACCCTGGTCGACGTGCGCCCGGCGCCGGCGCGCGCGATCGCGCCGTTCCCGGCCGCCGGCGTGCGCATCCTCGAAGAGGAAGGCTACGACGCGCTGGCCGCGCTGCCCAAGGACACCGCGCTGGCGTTCATCTGCCACCACGGCAACTCCAGCCGCGCCATCGCCGAGCGCTTCGCCGCGCACGGCTTCGACGAGGTCTACAACGTCGAGGGCGGCATCGACGCGTGGTCGGTGCAGATCGATCCTTCGGTGCCGCGCTACTGAGCGGGACTCGGGACTCGGGACTCGGGACTCGGGACTCGGGACTCGGGACTCGGGAAAAGCATAAACGGGTAATCGCGTAGGGTGGGCTTCAGCCCACCCTCGCATCGCCCCGCCATGGGTGAGGCGGGCCCAATCCCACCCTGCGACCCGAGCGGCACTCAGGGAATGCGGTCCGCGTAGGTTGCGTTGAGGGGAGCGAAACCCAACGCACTCCGCGGGCAACGCCGCCCTGAATCAGTCGGGACAACGGTACGCCTTGCCGCGCACCGAAAGTGTCGAAGTGTTGTAGACGCCGGTCCAGACGATGTGGGTGGCGCTGAGCCTGGCGGCCTGCGCGCGCGCTTGCTGGCGGGCGTGCTGGTCGGCAAGCGAGGCCGCGCCGCCGGTCCAGCGCGGCGTGCCGCTCACTTCACCGAGGTAGCGGCAGGCGTTCACCGTTGCCGCATCGGCATCGATCACGGTGCCGAGATCCTGCGGCGGCGCGCTGGCGCAGCCGGCGATGACGGCGCCAAGCGCGGCCGTCGTGAACCATCGCTTCATGTCCCCTTCCCCCTGTCGCGCCGTCCGCCGCCGCGCGCGCGGCGACGGCGGCCTGCTGCATTCCCGGTCAATCCGCCTCGAGATCCTCCTCGAAGCGCAGGTGCTTGACGCTGCGCCCGCGCCGGCGCACCAGCTTCAGCGCTTCGATGCCGATCTTGATGTGCGCCTCGACGAAATGCGTGGTGACCTCGCGGTCGCTGGCCTCGGTCTTGACGCCTTCCGGGATCATCGGCTGGTCGGACACCAGCAGCAGCGCGCCGCACGGGATCTCGTTGGCGAAGCCGGCGGCGAAGATCGTCGCGGTCTCCATGTCGATCGCCATGCAGCGCGTGCGCCGCAGGTAGTCCTTGAACGCCTCGTCGTGCTCCCACACGCGGCGATTGGTGGTGAACACCGTGCCGGTCCAGTAGTCGTGGCCGAGGTCGCGGATCATGGTCGAAACCGCGCGCTGCAGCTGGAACGCGGGCAACGCCGGCACTTCCGGCGGCAGGTAGTCGTTGCTGGTGCCTTCGCCGCGGATCGCGGCGATCGGCAGGATCAGGTCGCCGAGCTTGTTCTTCCTCTTCAGGCCGCCGCACTTGCCGAGGAACAGGCAGGCCTTCGGCGCGACCGCGCCGAGCAGGTCCATCACCGTGGCGGCATTGGGGCTGCCCATGCCGTAGTGGATCATGGTGATGCCGTCGGCGGTCGCGTTCGGCATCGGCCGGTCGCGGCCGCGCACCTCGACGTCGTGCCATTGCGCGAACAGCTCGACGTAGTTGCCGAAGTTGGTGAGCAGGACGTGCTGGCCGAAGCCTTCCGGCGGCGTGCCGGTGTAGCGCGGCAGCCAGTTGCTGACGATCTCGTGCTTGTCTTTCATGGGCACGACGCGAATCGGGCGCCCGCGCGGCCGCGGACGCGTGACCGGCGACGCCGCGCCGGCGGAATCCATGCGCTGATTGCGCCGCCAGTGTAACCGGAACCGCACGGCCGGTGCGGCATCCATCGCGGCCGGGCACAATGGGGCGGCCCCCGCGCCAAGGAGAGGAACCATGCTGCTCTTCACCGGTATCGTCCTCGCGCTCGTCGCCCTGCTCGCGCTCGGCTTCCTCGGCCGCGGCTACGCCGCCTGGGTGGTCGCGGCCGGCGTACTGCTGCTGACCTGGCTGGAGCGCGGCGTCGCCTCGCCGCTGCTGTTCCACGCCACCGCCGTCGCGTTCCTGGCCGTCGCCCTGCTGGCCGGCTTCGCACCGCTGCGCCGCGTGCTGGTGTCCGGCATGCTGATGAAGCTGATGGCGCGCGTGCTGCCGCGGCTCGGCGAGACCGAGCGCATCGCGCTGGAGGCCGGCACGGTGTGGTGGGACGCCGAGCTGTTCTCCGGCGCGCCGCGCTGGCAGAAGCTGCTGGATTTCCGCTGCAAGCCGCTCGGCGAGCGCGAGCAGGCGTTCCTGGACGGCCCGGTGGCGGAGCTGTGCCGCCGCCTCGACGACTGGCAGGTCGAGCAGGACCGCGACCTGCCCGCCGACGTGTGGGAACTGCTCAAGCGCGAGCGCTTCTTCGGCATGATCGTCCCGCAGCGCTACGGCGGGCTGGAGTTCTCCGAGATCGGCCACTCGCGCGTGGTCACGCGCATCGCCAGCCGCTCGATCACCGCCGCGGTCACGGTGATGGTGCCGAACTCGCTGGGCCCGGCCGAACTGCTGCTGCACTACGGCACCGAGGCGCAGAAGGATCGCTACCTGCCGCGCCTCGCCCGCGGCGAGGAAATCCCCTGCTTCGCGCTGACCGGTCCCGAGGCGGGCTCCGACGCCGCCGCCACGCAGTCCGAGGGCGTGGTCGAGCGCGGCGAATGGGAAGGCCGGCAGGTGCTCGGCATCCGCCTCAACTGGCACAAGCGCTACATCACGCTGGCGCCGGTGGCGACGCTGATCGGCCTCGCCTTCCGCATGAAGGACCCGCACGGCCTGCTCGGCGACAAGGAGGATCTCGGCATCACCTGCGCGCTGATCCCGCACGACCTGCCGGGCATCGAGATCGGCCAGCGCCACGACCCGATGGGCGTGCCGTTCCAGAACGGGCCGATCGTCGGCCGCGACGTGTTCGTGCCGCTGGACGCGATCATCGGCGAGAGGAGCGGCATCGGCCACGGCTGGCGCATGCTGATGGAATCGCTGGCCGCCGGCCGCTCGATCTCGCTGCCGGCGCTGGCCGTCGGCGCGGCACAGATGTCGACGCGCATCTGCGGGGCCTACGCCACCGTGCGCGAGCAGTTCGACACGCCGATCGGCCGCTTCGAAGGCATCGAGGAGCCGCTGGCGCGCATCGCCGGCCTGACCTACCTGATGAGCGCGACGCGCACGCTGACCTGCGGCGCGCTGGACGCCGGCGAGAAGCCGGCGGTGCTGGGCTCGATCGCCAAGGCCTACCTCACCGAAGGCATGCGCCAGGTGGTGTCGGACGCGATGGACATCCGCGCCGGCGCGGCGATCCAGCGCGGCCCGCGCAACAGCCTGTCGCGCATGTGGATGGCGGTGCCGATCGGCATCACCGTCGAGGGCGCCAACATCCTCACCCGTTCGATGATCGTCTACGGCCAGGGCGCGATCCGCTGCCATCCGTTCGTGCAGCACGAGATCGAGGCGGTCGCCGCGCGCGACCTCAAGCGCTTCGACCGCGCGATCTTCGGCCACGTCGGTTTCGTGTTCACCCGCGCGCTGCGCGCCTGGCTGCTGGGACTGACCGGCAGCCGGTTGGCGCCGAAGCCGGCGACGCCGGATCTCGGCCGCTTCTACCAGCACCTCACGCGCCTGTCCTCGGCGTTCGCGTTCGTCTCCGACCTGGCGATGGGCACGCTGGGCGGCGCGCTGAAGCGGCGCGAGAAGCTGTCCGGCCGCCTCGCCGACGCGCTGGCGTACCTCTACCTCGCCTCGGCCGCGCTGAAGCGCTACCACGACGAGCCGAAGATCGCCTCCAACTACGACCTCGCGCGCTGGGGTGTCGCGCTGTGCCTGTACCGCGTGCAGGAAGCGCTGCGCGGCGTGCTCGACAACCTGCCGTCGCGGCCGGCGGCGTGGCTGGCGCGCCGCATCGTGTTCCCGCTGGGCGCGCGCTTCCGCCCGCCCTCGGACAAACTCGGCCGGCGCGCCGCGCGCGCGATCCTGGAAGACCGCGAGGCGCGCCTGCACCTCACCGAGGACATCTTCGTGCCGCCGCCGGACGAGGTCGGCCTCGGCCAGCTCGAAGCCGCGCTGGCCAAGGCGGTGCGCGCGCTGCCGATCGAGACCAAGCTGCGCGACGCGGTGCGCGAGGGCCGGCTGGAGCGCGCGCCCGGGCACATGCTCGACGACCTCGGCCTGGAGGCGGGCGTGATCAGCGCCGCCGAGTACGAGCAGTTGAACGACGCGCGCGACGCCCGCGACGTGGTGGTGCAGGTCGACGCGTTCGCGCCGGAGGTGTATCGGCAGTTGCGTTAGCGTCGGCGTGGGAGCGGGCAAGCGGGAGCGGATCGGGAAGCCGCAGGCGCTGCGTGAGGAAGCGAAGCCGCAGGCTTGTCTCCCTCCCCCCGGCGGGGAGAGGGTTGGGGTGAGGAGGCCGTCCGCAGGACGGCTTGCGCTTCGTCGTCTGCGCCTTGACGCGCGGCGCCCCTCGCCTCCCGCTCAACCCTGTCGCGCCAGCGTCGCGGCGTCGATCAATTCGCCGGGCAGGTACTGCACGACGCGGTTGCGGCCCTGCGCCTTGGCACGGTACAGCGCGATGTCGGCGTGTTCGATCAGCGCCTCCGGCGTCGGCGTGGCGTTGTCGAGCAGGGCGATGCCGATGCTCACCGTCAGGCGCAGTTCCTCGTCGGCGGCGGCCACGCGCAGCTCGGTGGCGCGCAGGCGGATGCGCTCGGCGACGATGCGCGCATTCAGCGCGGCCGCGTCCGGCAGCACCACCAGGAATTCCTCGCCGCCGTAGCGGCCCAGCCAGTCGAGTTCGCGCAATTCCGCCTGGATCGCGCCGGCCACCGCGATCAGGCAGTCGTCGCCGGCGGCGTGGCCGTGGCTGTCGTTGATGCGCTTGAAGTGGTCGAGGTCGAGGAACAGCAGCCCGAGCGGGCGCCGCGACTGGCGCGCGTCGGCGTAGGCCACGCGCAGGCGGGTCAGCACCGCACGCCGGTTGAGCGCGCCGGTGAGCGGATCGAACTCGGCCAGGCGGTGCGCCTGGTCGCGCTCGCGCCGCGCCTGCAGGGTGCGGTCGGCCAGGCCGACGGTGATCACCACCGCCGCATAGGCCATGCTGAACGGGAAACCGTAGGCCAGCCACGCCGGCAGCGGCAGGCCGATGATCAGTTGCAGCACGCGCAGCACGGTCAGCGCCAGCAGCGGCAGCCACGAGATCAGGAAGAAGCCGGCCTGGCGGTTGCCGCGGCGCCACGCGCGCCACGCCGCCAGCAGCACCAGCAGCGCGCTGGCCGCGAGCAGCGCGTTGGCGCTATTCGGCAGCCACGCATCCGGTTTCAGCGGCGGCAGCCACAGCGCCACTGCCAGCGCGGCGTACGGCCAGCGCGCCCAGTCGAGCAGCCGCGCCATCCACGGCACGCTGCGGCGCAAGTCGGCGAAGTCGACGATGAAGTTGATCGACAGCAGCGCGGACAGCAGCGCGGCGAACTGCCCGGGGTGGTAGCCGAGCGGCGCCAGCACGCCGGCGCCGGGCAGCGCGTACAGCTCGCCGGACACCGCCATCTGGTAGATCACCTGGAAGCCGGCGTAGCCGAGGAAGTACAGGAACACGCGGTCGCGCAGCACGATCCAGAAACACAGGATCACCGCCAGCATCGCGCCCTGCGCGCTGGAGATCGCCGCGCTGATGCGCACGTGGTCGAGATCCTCGGCCTGGTAACTGTCGTAGTCGGCGACGCGTACGTGCAGCGGCTGGCTCTGCGCCGGCGCGCCGACGGCCAGGTAGACCGGCTGCCCCGCGCGCAGGTCGCGCGGCAGTTCGAACACCAGCGCGTGGCGCGAGAAGCGCGGATCGAGGCCGGCGTCGTACGGCGTCACCGCGCGCGGCGCGTAATCCGGCGGCAGGTACGCGACCAGCCCGGTGCGCACCGCGCCGGACACGACCAGCAGCGGCGCGCTGGCGGCCGACCAGTCGGCGCCGAGCTGCACGCGATACCAGACCGCATGCTGGTCGGCGCCGCGCAGCAGCGCGTGCGCCTGCGGGCGGAAGGCGTCGGCATAGGCTCCCGCGACGACGGCCGCCGCCGGCAGCGCGCCCGCGTCGGCGGGCAGGGCCGCGACCTGCAGCGGCGGCGCGGGCGCCGCGCGCGCGGTCGCGGCCAACAGCATCAGGGCCGCCACCGCGAATCGCCGTGTCAACGGATTGCCCATCGTTGCCCCCCGCTCGCGGGGATACTATGCCTTCGCCGGGGAGTGCGCAGCATAGCCATACGCCGCCGTCGGGCACCATCCCGCGGCGACCGCGCGCGGCCGCCGCCGCAGCCCGTGGAGCGATTCCGATGCAGGCCCGCTGGTATTTCGATTTCGTCTCGCCGTTCTCCTACCTGCAACTGGCGCGGCTCGGGACGCTGCGCGCGCGCCTCGCGATCGAGCCCGTGCCGATCGTGTTCGGCGCGGTGCTGAAAGCCAACGGCACGCTGGGGCCGGCGGAGATCGCGTCGAAACGCGCCTTCACCTACCGTTTCGTGCAATGGCAGGCCGAACGTGCGGGACTGCCGCTCGCGTTCCCGCCGGCGCATCCGTTCAACCCGCTGGCCGCGCTGCGCCTGTGCATCGCCGCCGGCGGCGGCTGGGATGCGGTCGCGTCGATCTTCGATCACTTCTGGAAACACGGGCGCGCCGGCGAGACGGCCGCGCAGCTCGCCGTGCCCGGGCGCACGCTGGGCATCGCCGACGTCGGCGCCGCGATCGCCGACCCGGCGGTCAAGGCCGCGCTGCGCGCCAATACCGACGAGGCGATCGCCGCCGGCGTGTACGGCGTGCCGACCGTGCGCATCGGCGACACGCTGTTCTGGGGCAACGACGCGACGCCGATGCTGGAGGACTGGCTGGCGCGTCCGCAGCGGTTCGATGCCGAAGCCTACCGCCGCCTCGCCGCGCTGCCGGTCGGCACCGAACGCCCGCGCTGAGCGCGCCTCGCCGCGGCGATGTGAACATTCGCATCGATGCGACGCCGTTGGCAGGCACCGGCACGCGCCATGCTAGATTTCCAGGCGGGCGTCACGGAAACCCGGGGAGGGCTTGGCCATGCGCATCGGTGTCGTGGTGGATTCCACCTGCGATCTGCCTGCAGCATTCTTCGAGAACCGCCGCATCGGCATCCTGCCGATCACGATCCAGGTCGACGGCCAGACCCTCAGCGACACCCGCGACCCCGCCGAAACCGCGCGCTTCCTCAGCGAACGCGTGGCCGAACGCGGCCACGACGCCGAAACCGCGCCGTACAGCGTCGAGCAGATCCGCGAGGTGTTCCTCTCGCGCCTCGTGCTCGAGCACGACTTCGTGTTCTGCCTGACCGTCACCTCGACGCGCAGCCCGATCTTCGCCAACGCCACCCAGGCCAGCTTCGCCATCCTGAAGGACTACAAGGCGGCGCGCGCGGCGGCCAACGTCACCGGGCCGTTCCTGCTGCGCGTGATCGACACGCAGAACCTGTTCGCCGCGCAAGGCGTCACCGCGGTGGAGGCCGTGCGCATGGCCGAAACCGGCGAGAGCCCGGCCAAGATCCGCGAGCGGCTGGAATACCTCGCGCAGAACACCTACGGCTACGTGATCCCGCGCGACCTCTACTACGTGCGGGCGCGCGCGCAGAAGAAGGGCGACCGCAGCGTCAGCTGGGTCAGCGCGGCGCTCGGCACCGCGCTCGACGTCAAGCCGCTGCTGCACTGCTACCGCGGCGAGACGCGCCCGGTGGCCAAGCTGCGCGGCTTCGAACACGCCGCCGAGAAGCTGCTCGGCTATGCCGCCGAGCGCGTGCGCGCCGGCCTGCTGACGCCGACGCTGTGCCTCAGCTACGGCGGCGACCTCGCCGAGCTGGAGGCGCTGCCCGGCTACGCCGGCCTGATGCAGGTCTGCGCCGAGGCCGGCGTCGAGGCCTTCGCCAGCCCGATGAGCATCACCGGCATGGTCAACCTCGGCGCCGGCGCGCTCGCGCTCGGCTTCGCCGCGCCGGAACACACGCCGGCGTTCTGAACGCCGCGGCGGCCGCGCATGCCGCCTCAGCCGCGCAGCGCGTCGCCCAGCACCTGCAGCGCGCTTTCGATGTCCTGTGCGCTCACGTCGAGATGGGTCACCGCGCGCATCAGCCGCGGGCCCATCGGGCACAGGCGCACGCCGCGCGCGAGCGTGGCCGCGGCCAGCGTGGCGGTGTCGAAGCGCGGGTCGGTGATCTCGAAGTAGACCAGGTTGGTTTGCACCGTCGCCGGGTCGATCGCCACGCCGGGCAGCGCCGCCACGCCCTCCGCCAGCCGGCGCGCGTGGGCGTGATCCGCGGCCAGGCGCTCGACGTGATGATCGAGCGCGTACAGGCAGGCCGCCGCGATGATGCCGCTCTGGCGCATCGCGCCGCCGATGCGGAACTGCCAGCGCCGCGCCTCGGCGACGAACGCGCGCGAGCCGGCCAGCACCGCGCCGCCGGGCGTGCCCAGGCCTTTGCTGAAATCGACCCAGACGCTGTCGAAACCGCGCGCGTACTCCGCCGCGGGCACGCCGGAAGCGACCACCGCGTTGAACAGGCGCGCGCCGTCCATGTGGGTGGCGAGGCCGGCCGCATGCGCCGTCTCCGCGACCGCGCGCAGCGTCGCCAGCGGCCACACCGCGCCGCCGCCGAGGTTGGCGGTCTGCTCGACCTCGACCAGGCGCTGGCGCGGCGCCTGCGGGTTGTCCACGCGCAGCTTCGCCGCGAGCTGCGGCGCGTCGAAGATGCCGCGGCTGCCGGCGATCGGGTTCAGCATCACGCCGGCCAGCGCGGCCGGGCCGCCGCCCTCGAAGCCGACGATGTGCGCGGTGGCGTCGCACAGCACCTCGTCGCCGGGCCGGCAGTGCGCCGCCAGCGCGATCTCGTTGCACATCGTGCCGGACGGCAGGTAGACCGCGGCCTCCTTGCCGAGCAGCGCGGCGCAGCGCTCGGCCAGCGCGTTGACGGTCGGATCCTCGCCGGCACGCTCGTCGCCGACCTCGGCCGCAGCCATCGCCGCGCGCATCGCCGCGGTCGGGCGGGTCTTGGTGTCGCTGAACAGGTCGATGATGCGTGCGGACATGGCGCGTTTCCGGCGGCGTGACGCGCAAGCATCGCCCTGCGCGCGCGCCGCGCGCAAGGGCCGGACGTACAATGCGCCGGTCGCGGAGATCGTCATGCGTCGTGCGTTGCGCGCCTGCCTGGCCCTGCTCGTGCTGGCATCGCTCGGCACCGCCGCGCGCGCGCAGCAGGCCTACCGCTGCACCGACGCGCGGGGACGCGTCGCCTACCAGGACCGGCCGTGCGCATCGGGCCAGCGCCAGCAGGCGCTGCGGTTGGAGGACGGCGCAGGCAGCGCGACGGCATCCGTGCCCGCGCCGGTCGCGGCGCCCCGCGCCGCGGCCGCGACGGCCGACGCAGCACCGCGCCCTGTGGCCGCGACGCTGCCGCAACTGTACGTCTGCGCGCAGGCCAGCGATCCCGGCAAGACCTACCTCAGCGCCACGCCCGAGCCGGCGCCGTACCTCGTCCCGCTCGGCGTGCTCGGCATTCCCGGACGCGGGCTCGGCGCGATGGTGCAGCCGTCCGCGCCGGAGGCGAACCGCCACCCGCCGGTCGTGCACGACCGCCTCGCCGGCGGCTACACCTGGGTGCAGGACGCCTGCCGGCCGGCCACGCGCACGGAGATCTGCGCCGAGGTGCAGCGCCGCTACGACGCCAACCACCGCGCGTTGCGCACCGCCTTCCCCAGCGACAGGCCGCCGCTGGAGCGCCGCGAGGCGGAGCTGCGCGCGCAGCTCGACGCCTGCTGAGGCCGGGCCGCGGCGCGCCCGTCGGGGCAGCGATCAAATTTTCGCCAAAGTGCTGGAAACGCTGCCGCGACAAGGCGTGCACGCGATCATGCACAGCGTTTTCCCATGAGTTGTCCACAGGCGCTGTGGACAACCGCGCGCGCCGTTGCATCTTGACTTCGGCCGTGACTTGACACCGTGCGCGCCGGCGAACTACCCCTGCAGCACGAGCCGCGGCGGCGGCGCGTGGCGGCGCTCGTGCTCGAGCAGGTAGCGCTTCATCGGCAGGCCGCCGCCGTAGCCGGTCAGGCTGCCGTTGCTGCCGATCACGCGATGGCAGGGCACGATGATGCCGATCGGGTTGGCGCCGTTCGCCGCGCCGACCGCGCGCACCGCGGCCGGGCGGCCGATGCGGCGCGCGATCTCGGCGTAGCTGGCGGTGGTGCCGTACGGCACTTCGCACAGCGCCGCCCACACCTGCCGCTGGAACGCGGTGCCGCGCGGGCCCAGCGGCAGGTCGAACGCGGTCAGCGTGCCGGCGAAATACGCTTCGAGCTGGCGCCGCGCGGCGTCGAAGCGTTCGGGTGCGCGGCGCCAGTCCGGCTGCGGCGTCGTCGGGCGCCGCTCGTGCGGCAGGTCGAGGTGGGTCAGCGCGCCGGTCGCGTCCGCCGCCAGCAGCAGCGGCCCGATCGGCGTCCCGCAATAATCGAAATACATCGTCGCGCTCATCCCGCGCCGCGCCAGAGCAACATGGTGGCGTAGGCGCGCCACGGCCGCCAGTCCTGCGCCAGCGCCTCCAGCGCGCGCGTCGTCAACGGCGCGCCGCCGCCGGCGACCTTGCGCAGCACCAGGTCGGCCGCCGGGAACGCGTCGGGGTGGCCGAGCGCGCGCAGCGCGACGTAGTGCGCGGTCCAGGCGCCGATGCCGGGCAGCGCGCTCCACGCCTCGACGAATGCGGGCAGGCCCTGCTCGGCGCGGAAACCGACGCGTCCTTCTTCCACGGCGCGCGCCAGGGTGCGGATGGCGTCGGCGCGCGCGCGCGTCACGCCGAGCGCAGTCAGGTCGGCGTCGGCGAGCACGGCCGGCGACGGGAACAGCGCGCGCAGGCCGGGCGCGGCGTCCGCGTCCAGCCGCGCGCCGTAACGCTCGACCAGCCGCGCCGCCAGCGTGCGCGCGGCCGCCACGCTGACCTGCTGGCCGAGCACCGCGCGCACCGCGATCTCGAAGCCGTCCCAGCAGCCGGGCACGCGCACGCCGGGATGGCGGCGCAGCAGCGGGCGCAGCGCGCGGCTGGCGCCGAGGCGCGCGGCGATCGCGGCGGCGTCGGCGTCGAGGTCGAACATGCGCCGCACGCGCGCCGCCACGCCGAGCAGCGCCGCCGGCTGTGGGTGATGCACGCGCAGCAGCAGCGCCGGCGCGTCGGCCGGCGCGCCGACCTCGAACCAGCCGGGCGCGCCGCCGTGCATGAACACGCGCCGGTAGCTCGCGGCGTCGACGACCTCGACGCCCGGGATCGCGCGGCGGGCGAAGAACGCGAGCAGGCCGGCGAAATCGTACGGCGGCCGGTACGGTAGACGCAGGCAAAGTTCGCCCTCCTCGGCTGTCGGCGCGCGGCCGCGGCGCAGCTCGCGCGGCGCGACGCCGTAAGCGCCGCGAAACGCGGCGTTGAAGCGGCGCAGGCTGGCGTAGCCGGCCGCGTGCGCGATCGCGCCCACCGGCAAGCCGGTCTCGTGCAGCAGCTTCTTCGCCGCAAGCAGGCGGCGCGTCGCGGCGACCGCGAGCGGGCCCGCACCGAGCTGTTCGGTGAACAGGCGGCGCAAGTGGCGCTCGCCGACGCCGACGCGCGCGGCCAGCGCGGCGACCGGCGCGCGGTCGAGCAGGCCGTCCTCGATCAGGCGCAGCGCGCTCGCCACCAACGCGTCGCCGCCGCGCCACGCGGACGCGCCCGGCGCCAGTTCCGGCCGGCAGCGCAGGCAGGGCCGGAAGCCGGCCGCGGCCGCGGCGGCGGCGCTCGGGTAGTAGACGACATGACGCGGCTTCGGCGCCGGCGCCGGACACACCGGGCGGCAGAAGATGCGCGTCGAGGTGACGGCGGTGAAGAACAGGCCGTCGAAGCGCGGATCGCGCGTCAGCCGCGCCTGCTCGCAGGTCGCGGCGTCGAGATGCGGCGGCAGGCAATGTGCGTCGGGCATGCGCGCAGGGTAGCAGCGCATCCGCCATCGAACTCGCCGTTTCCGGCCATGGTTGCGCGGACCGCGACGGGCGTCAGAACCCGTAGCGCAGGAAGCCGCCGTCGACGGCGACGATCTCGCCGGTGACGTACGACGACGCCGGCAGGCACAGGAACGCGACCGCCGCGGCGACCTCGTGCGGCTCGCCGATGCGGCGCATCGGCGTGCGCTCGATCACTTCCTCGAGATAGTCGGCATCGGCGAGCGTCGGCTCGGTGCGCTGCGTGCGGATGTACCACGGCGCGACCGCGTTGACGCGGATGCCGTCCTCGGCCCATTCGCAGGCGAGGTTGCGCGTCAACTGGTGCAGCGCGGCCTTGGTCATGCCGTACGGCGAGCCGGTGCGCACGTGCGTCGCGCCGGACACCGAGCCGACGTTGACGATCGCCGCGTTCGCGTGCTGCACCAGGTGCGGGTGCGCGAGCCGGCACATCTCGAACGCGGACACCAGGTTCGTCTCGATCAGCGCGCGGTATTCGTGCTCGGCGTAGTCGAGCGTCGGCTTGCGCACGTTGCCGCCGACGTTGTTGACCAGCAGCGACAGCGGCACGCCGAGGTCGGCGATCCAGTCGAACACCTCGAGGCGCGCTTCCTGCTGCGCGAGATCGGCGCCGAACGCGCGCAGCTCGCGCTGCGGGAATTCCTCGGCCAACTCGTCGCGCGCGGCCTCGAGGTACGCCTCGTCGCGTGCGACCATCAGCACGTCCGCGCCGAGCGCGGCGAGTTCGCGCGCGCAGGCCAGCCCGATGCCCTTGCTCGCGCCGGTGACCAGCGCGACCTGGCCGTCCAGCCGCCAGCGATCCGTCTGTGCGTGCATGCGCCGCCTCCGCGTCCACGAGCTGCGGCGAGCTTACACGAGCGCGTGTCGCGCTGGCGCGGCGCGGGCGGACGCGCGACACTGCGGCGCGGGAGGTGGCCCATGTTCCGCACCGTCAGCATCGCCGCACTCGCGTCGGCCGCGCTCGCGCTGGCCGCCTGCGACCGCCCGCCGAAGCCGGTCGCGCAGGACGCGCCGAAGCCGGCGCGCGTCGCCACGCCGTTCGACGACGCGCTGAAGGCGCGCGACCGCGCCAGGCAGGTCCAGCAGCAGGTCGACCAGCAGAAGGCGCAGACCGACGCCGCCATCGACCAGCAGTCGCAATAGGGCGGAATCGCCGCGCAGCGGCGCTTCCGCCGCGTACAGCCGCGACCACGCACGCCATGGCGGAAAGCCGGGCGCTTGCCGCGCGGCGGCGGAAACGGCTGCGCCGGTTCCGCCCTACGGCGTGCAGAAGCAGTACGCGTAGACCTGCGGCACGCCGGCGCGCGCGTGGCGGAACAGCGCCAGTTCCGGCGCCAGCCGCGGCGCCTCGGCCAGCCAGCCGGGCAGCGCGATGCCGCCGGCGTGCGCCCACGCCACCAGCGTGCTCTGGCTGAAATCGAGCAGGAAGCGGTCGAAGGCACTGAGCGGCCGCTCGACGTAGCCGACCGCATAGTCGTCGCCGAGCTTCGCCTGCTGCGCGGCGAAGCGCACCGCGTCGGCGAGGCCGCCGAGCTGGTCGACCAGGCCGCGCTCCAGCGCCTGCCGGCCGGTCCACACGCGGCCGCGCGCGACCGCGTCGATCGCCGCGACGCTCTTGCCGCGCGCCGCCGCGACCCGGCCGGTGAAATCGCGGTAACCCTTGTCGATCACGCTCTGGATCACCTGGCCCACGGCGGGATCGAGCGGCCGGCGCACGTCGAACGCGCCCGCCCACGGCGAAGTGCCGACGCCGTCGGTGTGCACGCCGATCTTGGCCAGCGTGTCCGGTACGTTGAAGAACAGGCCGAAGATGCCGATCGAGCCGGTGATCGTGTTCGGCTCGGCGAGGATGCGATCGGCATTCATCGCGATCCAGTAGCCGCCGCTGGCGGCGACGTCGCCCATCGAGACGACCACCGGCTTGCCAGCGGCGCGGGTCAGCGCGACCTCGCGACGGATCTGCTCGGCGGCGTAGACCTCGCCGCCCGGCGAGTCGACGCGCAGCACGACCGCCTTGACGTTGCGGTCCTCGCGCGCCTGCCGCAGCAGCGCCGCGGTGGAATCGCCGCCGACCATGCCGGGCGGCTGCTTGCCGCCGACGATCTCGCCTTCCGCCACCACCACCGCCACGCGCGGCTTGCCGATCGCCAGCGCCTGCGTGCGCATCGAGGCGAGGTAGTCGTCCAGGGCGACGCCGCGGAAGCCGTGGCCGCCACGGTCCGGCGCGCCCGCCTTGCGCAGCATCGCGACCAGCTCGGCGCGCGTCGCCAGGCCGTCGACCAGCTTGAGTTTCTGCGCCAGCGCGGCGAGGTCGCCCTGCGCGGCGGCGATCTCCTGCGGCAGCTGCGCGACCGCGGTGCGCAGCGCGGCCGGATCGAGCTTGCGCTGCGCGGCGACTTCGTCGAGATAGGTATCCCACAGCCCGCCCAGCCAGTAGCTGTCCGCTTCCTTCGCTTCCGGCGACGCCTGGTCGAGGATGAACGGCTCCGCCGCCGACTTGAACTCGCCGACACGGAACAGGTGCACGTTCACGCCGAGCCGGTCGAGCAGCTCGCGGTAGTAGTTGCGGTAGCTCGCCAGGCCCTGCAGCAGCACGCCGCCTTCGGGATCGAGCAGCACGCGATCGGCGTGCGCGGCAAGGTAGTACTGGCCCTGCGTGTAGCCGGCGGCCCACGCGATCACCGGCTTGCCGGCGGCGCGGAAGCGGTCCAGCGCCGCGCCGACCTCGCGCAGCGCGGCGAAGCCGCCGGCACCCAGCGCGTCCGGTTCGAGCAGGATGCGCTCGATGCGCGGATCATGCGCGGCGGCATCGATCGCGCCGACCAGGTCGCGCACCTGCACCTGCTTCGGCGTGTCGCCGCCGAGCCGCGCCAGCGCGCGTTCGACGGGATCGATGCTGTACTGCTCGACCAGTTGGCCTTCCGGCTTCAGCACCAGCGCGCTGTTCGGCTCGACGCGCGGCGCGCCGCGCATGGCCACGGCCAGGAAGCCCAGCAGCAGCGCGAAGAACACCAGGTTCAGCACGGCGCGGCGGGTGAAGTCGAGGCCGCGCCAGAGCACGCGCAGGAAGCCGAGGAAGCCGCTGGGGGTGCGCTGCGTCATGGACGACGATTCCTTGGGGAAACCCGTGAACGGAGGTGGGGATCCGCGCCGCGGACGTGCTTGCGCATCCCGCCGCCCCCCGCTGCACGGGAGATTCGTCCCCTTCGTTCAGGAAGGGGCGGGATGCGGCTTGCCGCCCGGCCTCGGACGTGTCCGGACTTCATCCGGACGGGCGTTCAGCGTAGCCGCTCGCGCCGCAGGCGTCACGCGGCTTCGGAGGCATCGCCGGGCACGGCGGGCGCCGCGCGCCAGCGCCCGCCGTGCACGAGCCGGCGGAAACGCGCGAACAGCAGCAGCGCGGCCACGGTCAGGCCGGCGACCAGCCCCATCCACATGCCGCGCGCGCCGTAGCCGGCGCCGAACGCCAGCCACCCGCCCACCGGCATGCCGACGCCCCAGTAGGCGAAGCCGGTGATCAGCATCGGCACGCGCGTGTCCTTGAGGCCGCGCAGCGCGCCGTTGGAGGCCACCTGGATGCCGTCCGAGAACTGGAACAGGCCGGCCAGCACCAGCAACTGCGTGGCCAGCGCGATCACCCCCGCATCGTGCGTGTACAGCGCGGCGATGCCGTGCGGCACGCCGAGCATCAGGCCGCAGGAGACGAACTGCGCCGCCAGCGCCAGCGCGATGCCGCAGTAGCCCGCGTAGCGCACGCCGTCGCCGTCGCCGCGGCCGACCGCGTGGCCGACGCGCACGGTGATCGCCAGCGCCAGCCCGAGCGGCACCATGAACGCGACCGTGGCCACGTTCAGCGCGATCTGGTGCGCCGCGGTCACCGCCTCGCCGAGCGTGGCGATCGCCAGCGCGACGGCGACGAACAAGCCGCCTTCCATCAGCAGCGTCACCGCCATCGGCAGGCCGATGCCGAGCAATTCGCCGATCACGCGCGGCCGCGGCCAGTCGAAGCGCTCGAGCAGGCCGAGCGTGCGGTAGTTGCGATGGCGCAGCACGTAGGTTGCGAAGCCGAGCATCTCCAGCCACAGCACGATCGCGGTGGCGATGCCGCTGCCGCGCGCGCCCATCGGCGCGACGCCGAGCTTGCCGTACATCAGCACGTAGCCGAGCGGCGCCAGTACCAGCAGGCCGCCGAAGCTGAAGTACATCGACGGGCGCGTCAGCGACAGGCCCTCGGACAGCCCGCGCAGCGCGAAGAACGCGGCCAGCGCCGGCGCGCCCCAGCCGATCGCGTGCAGGAACGCGACGACGTCGACGCGCAGCGTCGGCACCACGCCGATCACGTCCAGCAGCGGCGCCGCGCTGCGCACGCCGAGCCACAGCAGCACGCCGAGGCCGGCGGCGATCCACAGCGCCTGGCGGAACAGCGCGCCGACCTCGTGGCGGCGGCCGGCGCCGTCGAGCTGCGCGACCGAGGGCGGCACCGCCATCATCGTGCCGATCGCGGTGATGATCGCCAGCGACCACACGCCGGCGCCGGTGGTCACCGCCGCCTGGGTGTGCGCGCCGAGATGGCCGGACAGCATCGCGTCGACCACGTTCATGCCGACCGCGGCGAGTTGCGCGGCGATCAGCGGCAGGGCGAGGCGCACGGTGGCGCCGACCTCGCGCGCGGCGCGCGCGCGGTCCACACGTAGCATGGGCATGCGGATTCGTTCGGTTGCGGCGCTCCATTCTAAGGAACCCTCGAACGCACGGGTGACCCGCGCCCCTTGACGCGAGGGGGCCTGGCTCGGATACCGTCGCGTATCCGACTCGCCCGGACCCGTCCGGCGGCCGCCCGCGCCATCGCGTCGACGATGCGGGGCCGTCGCGCGCAGGCCCGGCGCGACGCCTGTTCCGGAGGTTGCGGGAAGCGTGCGCAACGGAGCGCGCATCCCGCGCGTGCGCGGTGGGCACGCGCGTTCCGGAGATGCCAAGGGAGGAGACGATGCGGCGCGCGTTCGTGACCGGTGCGGGCGGTTTCCTCGGCGGGCACGTGTTGCGCGCGCTGAACGCGGCCGGCGTCGCGGTGCGCGCGCTGGCGCGCTCGCCGGTCAGCATCGAGCGCCTGCGCGCCAGCGGCGTGGACGTGGTCGAGGGCGATCTGCGCGACCCGTCCCGGCTTGCCGCCGCGCTGCGCCCGGCGCCCGACGTGATCTTCCACGTCGCCGCCGACACCACGCTTTGGCGGCGCCGCGCCGCCGCCCAACTGCGCACCAACGTGGACGGCACGCGCACGCTGCTGCAGATCGCGCGGCGTGCCGGCGTGGCGCGCTTCGTCTACACCTCCAGCGTCGCCGTGTACGGCGCGGTCGAGCAGCAGGCCATCTTCGAGGCGCTGCCGCGCGGCGCGCTGCGCGAACCGATCGCCTACGCGCGCAGCAAGGCGCTGGCCGAGAAGCTGGTGCTGGAAGCCGCCGGCCAGGGCGACATCGAGGCGGTGGTGCTGCAACCGTCGCACATCCTCGGCCCCGGCGACCGCCACAACTGGGCGCGGCTGGCGCTGCTGATCGACCAGGGCCGGCTGCCCGGCGTGCCGCCCGGCAGCGGCTGCTTCGCCGACGTGCGCGCGGTCGCGCGCGCGCACCTCGCCGCCGCGGCGTACGGCGGCAACGGCGAGTGCTACCTGCTCGGCGGCGTGCAGGCCGGCTTCCTCGAACTGGCCGGGCTGATCGCGCACGAACTGCGCCGTCCGGCGCCGAAGCGCGCGCTGCCGCGCCGCCTGCTGATGCTGTACGCGCACCTCGGCGAGGCGCTGGCCCTGGTCAGCGGACGCGAGCCGCAAATCAGCCGCGACGGCGTCGCCCTGGCGTGCCAGCGCATGCTGGTCGACGACCGCAAGGCGATCGCCGCACTCGGCTACCATCACACCCCGCTGCCGGTGCTGGTGCGCGACACCATCGCCTGGCTGCGCGTCCAGGGCCTCCTGCATCCGCCATGAACACGCCGAATCCAGCCCCCGCCACTTCCCCCGCACGCGGCTGCGCCAACTGCGGCGCGCCGCTGAGCGGCCCGTACTGCTACGCCTGCGGGCAACCGGTGCGCGGCATGGTGCGTCCGCTGTCCGGGCTGCTCGCCGACCTGGTCGACACGGTCTTCAACATCGATTCGCGCATCCTGCGCACGCTGGGACCGCTGCTGCTGCGCCCGGGCTTCCTGACCCGCGAGTACTTCGCCGGGCGGCGCCAGCGCTACGTCACCCCGGTGCGCCTGTATTTCTTCCTCAGCATCGTCGCGTTCCTGATGATCCAGTGGACGCTGGCCGCGAGCGACCTCGGCGGCGGCCTCCGCCTGGACGGCCGCGACTCGGCCACGGGCAGCAGCCGCATCGCGCAAGCAACCAGCCTGGAGGACCTCGACCGCGACGAGCAGGCCGCGCTGCGTGGCCTGCGCGAGGCGCAGCAGACGGTCGGCAACGTGCCCGGCGCCGCCGCCGGGCTGGCCAAGGCGGAGGCGAAGGTGCGCGACCAGGCCGAGCGGCGGCGCGCCTACCTGCGCGCCGTCGCCGACGCCAAGGCCAAGGGCCTGCCGCCGCCGCCCGAACCCGCCGCGGCCACGGCCGCCAGGCCCAGCGAGGACACGCTGCCCGAAATCAGTTTCGGCGGCGGCCCGGCCTGGGACGCGGTGAAGAATCCGATCCGCATCGGCTGGCTGCCCAGCATCGCCAGCCAGCGCCTCAACGACGCGATCGCGCATGCGCTGCAGAACGTCAAGCAGATGCGGCACGACCCCAAGCCGGTGATCCTCGGCCTGATGAACGTGCTGCCGCAGACGCTGTTCGTGGTGATGCCGCTGTTCGCGGTGATGCTGAAGCTGTTCTACCTGTTCAAGCGCCGGCTCTACATGGAGCACCTGGTCGTGGCCCTGCACAGCCACGCGTTCATCTTCCTCACCATGCTGCTGCTGGTCCTGTTCGGCCTGCTCGGCGGCTGGGCGCACGCGCACGCGGCCTGGCTGATGACGCCGCTGCGCTGGGTCTCGGTCGCGGCCTGGATCTGGCTGTTCCTGTACCTGCTGCTGATGCAGAAGCGGGTCTACGGCCAGGGCTGGTTCATGACCGTGCTGAAGTACGGCGTGATCGGCCTGTGCTACACGGTGCTGATCAGCTTCGGCCTGGCCGCCGCATTCATCGTCAGCCTGGCGACGACCTGATCGCCGCCGCGCCGCCGCAGGCCTCGGGCGCGCACGGCGCGGCGGGCGCGCGCCGCTCCGGCCCGCTTCCCGGATGGGCGTTGTGCACAGCATCAAAACCGCCGGGTGTCGGCGCCGCCGGCCCGCCCGGCCGGCCGGAACCTGCGCCGGGCCTACGACGTATCCAATTGATTTCTCATTGATATTCGATGTTGGTTAAATCTTCGCCAAGTCGTGCAGACGCACGCCGTGGCGCGGCTTGGCGCGAGCTAATCCGCCGTTCACCCACAGGTTTATCCACAGCTCTTGTGGATAAATGTGATTCATGCACGCTGGCAGCCACTTATCGCGGCTTGCGCGGGGGCTGCGCAGCAGGCGGCGGCGGGCCGGCCGGGGCCGCAACGCGCGGCCCGGCTACACTCGCCGCATCCCGGGAATGACCATGCCCCCCGTCCTGCGCGTTGCCCTGCCGGTGCCCCTGCCGCGGCTGTTCGACTACCTGCCGCCGGCCGGGGCGGATGCGGTCGCGCCGGGCAGCCGGGTGCTGGTGCCGTTCGGACGCGGGCGGCGGGTCGGCATCGTGATCGGGACGGCCGCGGCAAGCGCGCTGCCGCCGGAGCAGCTCAAGCGCGTGATCGGGGCGCTGGATCCCGCACCGCTGCTGGACGCGGAGCTGCTGTCCAGCCTCGGCTGGGCCGCCGACTACTGGCTGGGCGCGCCCGGCGAGGTGTTCCTGCACGCGCTGCCGCAGGCGCTGCGCGAGGCGAAGCCGCTGCCGTCGCTGGGCGCGGAGACGTGGGCGCTGCGGCCGGCCGGCCGCAGCGCGCTGGATGCGCGCAGCCGCCGCGGCGCCGGCCAGGCGCTGCTGTTGGCGCTGGCCGACGGCGTGCAGCGCGCGGACGAACTCGACGCACGGCTGCCCGGCTGGCGCGCGGCGGCGCGACGCCTCGCCGCCGCCGGCCTGGTCGCCCGCGGCGAAGCGGACGCGCCGCCGGCACCCGCGACGTCCGCAGCCCCGCCGCTGAATGCCGACCAGCAGGCCGCCGTGGACGCGATCGCCGCCGCGGCCGGCGCATTCCGGCCGTTCCTGCTCGACGGCGTCACCGGCAGCGGCAAGACCGAGGTCTATCTCGCGCTGATCGAGCGCGCGCTCGCCGCCGGCCGGCAGGCGCTGCTGCTGGTGCCGGAGATCGGCCTGGCGCCGCAGACCGTACGCCGCCTGCGCGAGCGCTTCGGCGAGCGGGTCGACGTGCTGCACTCCAACCTCGCCGAAGGCGAACGCGCGCGCGCCTGGCTGCGCGCGCGGCGCGGCGGCGCGCACGTGCTGCTGGGCACGCGCTCGGCGGTGTTCGCGCCGCTGCCGGATCTCGGCCTGATCGTGGTCGACGAAGAGCACGACACCTCGTACAAGCAGCAGGAAGGCTTCCGCTACCACGCGCGCGACCTCGCGCTGGTGCGCGCGCGCGCGCGCGGCGTGCCGATCGTGCTCGGTTCGGCGACGCCGTCGCTGGAGAGCCTCGCCAACGCCGCCGCCGGACGCTACCGCCACCTGCGCCTGGCCACGCGCGCCGCGGCGGCGCGGCCGCCCGCGCTGCGCGTGCTGGACGTGCGCGGCCGCCGCCTCGACCACGGCCTGTCGCCGGCGCTGCTGGCCGCGCTGGACGACTGCCTCGGCCGCGGCGAGCAGGCGCTGGTGTTCAAGAACCGGCGCGGCTACGCGCCGGTGCTGCTGTGCCACGCCTGCGGCTGGCACGCCGCCTGTCCACGCTGCGACAAGCCGATGACGCTGCACCGCGCGCGCAACGTGCTGGCCTGCCATCACTGCGGCGGCGAGCGCCCGGCACCGGCCGCCTGCCCCGAATGCGGCGGCACCGCGCTGAAGCCGCAGGGCCACGGCACCGAGCGGCTCGAGGAAGCGCTGGCCACGCGCTTTCCGCAGGTGCCGGTGGTGCGCATCGACCGCGACACCACGCGCCGGCGCGACGCGTTCGAGACGCTGCTCGGCGGCCTGCCCGCGGACGGCGCGGCGATCCTGGTCGGCACGCAGATGCTGGCCAAGGGCCACGACCTGCCGAACCTGACCCTGGTCGCGGTGGTCGGCGTCGACGAGGGCCTGTACAGCGTCGACTTCCGCGCCGGCGAGCGCCTCGCCCAGCAGATCGTGCAGGTCGCCGGGCGCGCCGGCCGCGCACGCAAGCCAGGCGCGGTCTGGCTGCAGACGCACCATCCCGACCACCCGCTGCTGGCGACGCTGCTGCGCGACGGCTACGCCGCGCTCGCCTCGGCGATGCTGGACGAGCGCCGCGCCGCGCAACTGCCGCCCTATGCGCACATGGTGCTGCTGCGCGTGCAGGCGGCACGATCCGAACAGACCGATGCCTTCCTCGCCGCGGCCGCGGCCGCGCTGCCGCCCGATGCGGAGCTGCGCATCAGCGGCCCCATGCCCGCGCCGATGGCGCGCCGCGCCGGCCAGTACCGCGCGCAATTGCTGCTGGAAGCGGACACGCGCGCGCCGCTGCGCCGCGCGCTGCCCGCATGGCAGGCGGCGCTGGCCGCGCTGCCGACGGCGCGACGCGTGCGCTGGTCACTGGACGTGGATCCGGTCGATCTCTACTAGGCGCGCGGAGCGCGGGACCGCCACGTGGCGTGCGCGCTGCGCACGAGACGACACCGCGCGTGCGCGAAGCGCACGCTACGGCGAGCCGGAAACGGCGACGGCCCCACGCAGGGGCCGTCGGCAGGGTCATCGATGTCGTCGCGCTCAGGCCACGAACAGCGCGCGCATCTTCTTCATCGCGTTCGCCTCGATCTGGCGGATGCGCTCGGCGGAGACGCCGTACTCGCCGGCCAGATCCTGCAGGGTGGCCTTGTCCTCGGCCAGCCAGCGGCGCTGCACGATGTCGCGCGCGCGCGCATCCAGCTTGCCCAGCGCCTGCTGCAGCGTTTCGATCTGGTTTTCTTCCTGGTCCGCGTCGGCTACCGACTCGTACGGGTCGGCGCCCTGCTCGACCAGGTACGCGACCGGCGCGGGGCGCGCGTCGTCGTCGGCGTCGGCCGGCGCGTCGAAGGCGATGTCGTGGCCGTTGAGGCGCGCCTCCATCTCCAGCACGGTCGCCTCGGGCACGCCGAGTTCCTTCGCCACCGTGCGCACCTCCTCGGCGTTCATCCAGCCGAGGCGCTTCTTCGACTTGCGCAAATTGAAGAACAGCTTGCGCTGCGCCTTGGTGGTGGCGACCTTGACGATGCGCCAGTTGCGCAGGATGAATTCGTGCATCTCGGCGCGGATCCAGTGCACAGCGAACGACACCAGGCGCACGCCCTGCTCGGGATCGAAGCGCTTGACCGCCTTCATCAGGCCGATGTTGCCTTCCTGGATCAGGTCGGCGAGCTGCAGGCCATAACCGTTGTAGCCGCGCGCGACGTGCACCACGAAGCGCAGGTGCGAGAGCACCAGCTGCTTGGCGGCGGCGAGGTCCTCCGCGCCACGGTAGCGCTGCGCGAGCTCCTGCTCTTCCTCGAGGCTCAGCACCGGGATGCGATGCACGGCCGAGATGTAGGCATCGAGGCTGCCGACGACGCTGGGAATCGGCAGATTGCTGGCGACCAGGGCTTGGGACATGCGTGGCACCTCCTGACGACCGAAATTTAGCACTCGAACAGTTGGAGTGCTAATCATCGCGGGCAGTTCCCGCGACGCGGATAACTATACCACACCGTACAGGAAATGCGTCAAGCGGCCACGAGCGCGGCGCGGGGCGGCAGCGACCAGTCGATAGGAGCCTGGCCGTGCTCCTGCAAGTAGCGGTTGGCGCTGGAAAAATGACCGCAGCCCAGGAAGCCGCGGTGGGCCGACAGCGGCGAGGGATGGGGGGCCTTCAGCACCAGGTGGCGACGGCTGTCGATCAGTCGCCCCTTGGCCTGGGCATAGCTGCCCCAGAGCATGAACACCAGCCCCTCGCGCTCGCGGTTGAGGCAGTCGATGGCGGCATCGGTGAAGCCCTCCCAGCCCTTGCCCTGGTGCGAGCCGGCCTGACCGCGCTCGACCGTCAGCACCGCGTTCAGCAGCAGCACGCCCCGATGCGCCCACGGCGTGAGGCAGCCGTGGTCCGGGCGCGGCACGCCGAGGTCGCGCTGGATCTCCTTGAAGATGTTCTCCAGCGACGGCGGCGGCGGCACGCCCGGCGGCACCGAGAAGCACAACCCGTGCGCCTGGCCGGGGCCGTGGTAGGGATCCTGGCCGAGGATCACCACCTTCACCGCCTCGAACGGCGTGGCGTCGAACGCGGCGAAGATCTGCGGACCGGGCGGATAGATCGTCTTGCCGGCGCGTTTCTCGGCGCGCAGGAACTCGCCCAGCGCGCGCATCTCCGGCCGCGCGAACCAGTGACCGAGGCGCGCCTTCCAGGAGGGCTCCAGGCGCAGCCGCGCGTCGGCTTCGTTGCCGACCTCGCTCACGCCGACACCGTCGCGCGCAAGCGCTGCGACACGCGCAGCTGGAACAGCAGCTTGGTGATCAGCAACTGTTCCTCGATCGGCTTCTGCACCAGGTCGTTGGCGCCGGCCTTGAGCAGCGCAGCCTGGTTCCGGGGATTGTCGTCGCCGGTCATCACCAGCACCGGCAGTTGGCCCTTGCCGTAGTGGAAGCGGTGGCGCACGCGGTCGAGCAGGTCGCCGCCGGTCAGCTCGCCCTTCAGGTTGACGTCGGTCAGCACCAGGTCGGCGCCGATGCGCCCCTGCGCCTGCGCGGTTTCCAGCAGCGCCAGCGCGTCCTCGACGCTGACCACGTGCAGCACGGTCAGGCCGTGCTTCTCCAGCATGCGCCGCGTCGCCAGCGCGACCACGCGGCTGTCCTCGACGTACAGGACCTCGCCGTGGGCCTGCCGCTCGGGGCGCACGTAGCCGCGGATGAAATCGGCCAGCGCGCCGAAGCCGAGCGACTTGTCGAAGTAGTCGGTGACGTCGTCGGTCAGCGTGCGGTTGTGCAGGCGCTCCTCGACGTCGCCGGACACCACCACAATCGGGATGTAGGCCTGCGCGGCGTGCTCGCGGATCTCCCGCGCGAGCACCAGCCCGTCCATGTCGGGCAGGCGCAGCGCGGTGGTGAGCAGGTTGACGGCGCCGTCGCCGAGCCGGCGCAGCGCTTCCGCGCCGCTCTCGCAGGCGACGACCTCGACGCCCGGCAACTGCGCCTCCAGCACCTGCTGCAGCAGGCGGCGCGCCACCTTGGAGCCGTCGACCACCATCACCCGCGGCGCTTCGCTGCTGACGTGGCGCGTGATTCCCGTTTCCATTCCGCTCCCCGCGGGGCCCCAGGCGACACCGACCGAGACCCCGCTCCGCCCACCCTACCCCGATGCGTCCGCAACTGCCCTAGCGCGGCAGCGTCGCGCCCAAGTGGCGCGCGCTGGCCAAACGCGCGCCGAGCCAGCCCAGCGCCGCCGCCAGCAGCGGCACCATCAGCAGCACCGGCAGCGCGATGCCGGCGAAGCTGAGCTGCCCGCCATAGCTGCCGGCGAGGCGTGCCACCGGCCCGGCCAGCGCCAGCTCCAGCAGCAGCACCAGCAGCGCCGCGAACGCTCCGCTGCAAAGCCCGTACCAGATCCCCTCGTACAGGTACGGGCGGCGCACGAACGCCGCGCTGGCGCCGACCAGTTGCAGCACCGCGATCTCGTCGGCGCGCGAGCGGATGTCGAGGCGCACGGTATTGCCGACCACCAGCAGCGCCGCCAGCGCGAGCAGCACGGCGAGCAGCTGCACCGCGCGCCGCGCGACGCCGACCAGCGCGCCGAGGCGCTCGCGCCAGGCGCCGTCATCCTGCACCAGGTCGGCCTCGGGAAGCGTGCGCAGCGTCTCGACCAGGGTCGTCACCGCGGCGCGCGCCAGCTCCGGCCGCGGCTCCACCAGCAGCACGTAGGGCAGCGGGTTGTTGCTGCCGAGCGCGTCCAGCGCCGGCGCGAAACCTTCCAGCGCGGCCAGTTCCTGCAGCCCCTGCTGCGGCGTCTTCAGCGCCACCGCGGCGACGTCGACGCGCCCGCGCAGCCGCGCGGCGAGCGCCTGCGCGGCCTGCGCGTCGCGGTCGGCCTTGAGGAACACGCTGATCGCCTGGGTTTCGCCCAGCGCGGCGCCGAGGCGCTGCACGTTGCCGAGCAGCAAGTAGAACGCCAACGGCAGCGCCAGCGCGAAGCCCATCACGGCGACGGTCAGCAGCGTGCCCAGCGGGCGCTCGGCGAGCCGGCGCACGCTGGCCGCGAAGCACCACGCGTGCTGCTCGCGCCAGGCGCGCAGGCGCCCGCGCGAGGCCGGCCGCGCAGCAGGCTCGGCGCGCGCGGCGGCGGCGACGTCCCGGCGGCGCGCGCTCACGCGACCTCCGCGGCGGCAAGATCGGCGATCAGCTTGCCGTGGTCGAGCACGATCACGCGCTTCTTCATGCGCTTGATCAGCATCAGGTCGTGGCTGGCGATCACCACCGTGGTGCCAACCTGCTGGAAATCGGCGAACAGTTGCATGATCTCCACCGACAGCTGCGGATCGAGGTTGCCGGTCGGCTCGTCGGCGATCAGCAGCGCCGGCTTGGCGACGATCGCGCGGGCGATGCCGACGCGCTGCTGTTCGCCGGTGGAGAGCAGCGCCGGCGGCTGCTTTTCGTAGGCGAGCAGTCCGACCTTGTCCAGCGCGGCGCGCACGCGCTTGGCGCGCTCCTCCGGCGGCACGCCGGCGATCACCAGCGGCAGTTCGACATTGGCGAACACGCTGCGGTCGAGCAGCAGGCGATGGTCCTGGAACACCATGCCGAGCTTGCGCCGCAGGCGCGGGACGCCGCGCGCGCGGACCGTGCCGAGGTTCTGCCCGTCCAGCGTCACCGCGCCGCGGCTGGGCCGTTCGATCAGCGCCAGCAGCTTCAGCAGCGTGCTCTTGCCGGCGCCGGAGTGGCCGGTGACGAACACCATCTCGCCCGGGGGGACGTGGAAGGAGAGCTGCGACAGCGCCTCCTGGCCGGTGGCGTAGCGTTTGCTGACCTGGTCGAAGCGGATCACGTCACGGCGTCATGCGTGCGGGCGACCGCAGCGAGCATAGCGGGATCGCGCCGCCATGCCAGCCCCGGGAAGCCTCCCGACCGGCAGCGCCGCCCGCGCTGCGGACGGGCGATGGCATGCCGCCCCGCTCCCGCCCCTTGCTGCGCAAGGGTCTTGCTCCCCGTGCAGGGGGACGAGGCGCGGGAACGATGCGGCGCTGCCGCAAGGCGAAGCGGTGCGCCGCGTGCGGCAGGCCCGGGCATCCCCGCGGGTCACGCGGCGCGCGTCAACGGCGCCGGAACAGCGCGCCCAGGCGGCGCAGGAAGCCCGGCTTCTTCGACGCCGTCGCCGGGGCCGTGCCCGCCGGTGCGGCGGCCGGCGCGGCGGCGCGCTCTTCGCGCGGGCGTTCGCGCCCGCCGCGGCGACGGCGCTCGCCGCGCTCCTCGGCGCCGGGCGCCGGGCGCGCACCTGCCTGCGGCGACGGGCGCGCGGCGCTGCCGGCGTTGGGCGCCGCGCCTTC
>JAJFUF010000003.1 GCA_021372495.1 Lysobacteraceae bacterium | reverse complement strand
CCTTGACCTGGAAGTCGAGGCGGCCGAGGTGTTCGAGGGTGCCGTCGGGTTTCCAGCGGCCGCGGTCGCCGGTGCGGTAGAGGCGGGCGCCGGGGGCGTTGCGGAACGGATCGGGGAGGAAGCGTTCGGCGGTGAGCTCGGCGCGGTTGAGGTAGCCGAGGGCGACGCCGTCGCCGCCGATCCACAGCTCGCCGGGGACGCCGATGGGGCAGGGCTGGCGCTGCGCGTCGAGCACCCACACCTGGGTGTTGGCGATCGGCGTGCCGATGGCGATGCCGGCGCGCGGGTCGCGCACGCGCCAGTAGGTCGAGTACACCGTGGTCTCGGTCGGGCCGTAGCCGTTCCACACCTCGCCGCAGCGCGCCAGCAGCGCCTCGGCGAGATCGGGCGCCAGCGGCTCGCCGCCGCTGACCGCGCGGAAGCCGGGGCGCCCGGCCCAGCCGGACTCGAGCAGGATGCGCCAGCCGGCCGGCGTGGCCTGCATCATCGTCGCGCCGCAGGTTTCCAGCAGGCGGCGCAGCGCGGCGCCGTCGCGCGCCGTGTCGCGGCCGGCGACGACCACCTCGGCACCGACGCTGAGCGGCAGCATCAGTTCCATGAACGCGATGTCGAACGACAGCGTGGTGACCGCCAGTAGCACGTCGTCGCTGTCGATGCCGGGCGTGCGTTGCATGCCGGCGATGAAGTTGGCGGTGGTGCGATGCGGCACCAGCACGCCCTTCGGCTGGCCGGTGGAGCCGGAGGTGTAGATCACGTAGCACACCGAGTCGGGCGTCGCCGCCGCGTCGTCGCGCGGCAGGCGCGCCGTCGGCAGCGCGTCCAGCGCGGTGTCGTCGAGCAGCAGCGGCTCGGCGCCGCTGCCGGCGAAGCGTTCGGCCAGCGCCGACTGCGTGACCAGCACGCGCAGCGCGGCGTCGCGCACCATGTAGGCAAGGCGTTCGGCGGGGAAGCCCGGATCCAGCGGCACGTAGCCGGCGCCGGCCTTCAGCGCGCCCAGCACCGCGGCGACCATGTCGGCGCCGCGCTCGACGGCCAGGCCGACCAGCGCGCCGCGGCGCACGCCGCGCGCGCGCAGCGCGTGCGCGATGCGATTGGCGCGCGCGTCCAGCTCGGCGTAGCTCAGGCGCGTCTCGCCGTGGCGCACCGCGGCGCGCGCGGGCGTGCGCTCGGCCTGCGCCTCGAACCACGCGTGCGCGAGGCGTTGCGGGTCGTACGGCGTCGGCGCCGGCTGCAGCGCGCGCAGGTCGGCCAGTGCGTCGGCGTCGACGATCGGCAGGCGGCCCACCACGGTGTCCGGCGCCACCGCGGCCGCGCGCAGCAGTTCGGCGTAGCCGCGCAGCCAGCGGCGCACGCTGGCGGCGTCGAACAGGTCGCGGTTGTACTGGCACTCCAGGCGGATGCCGCCGCCGACCTGCGCGGCGTTGACGAACAGCTCGAAATTCTCGTAGCTGCGCGCGTTGGCGGCGAATTCGAAATCCAGTCCCGCGAACGGCGTGCTGGCGCCGTCCAGCGCCTGGTCGAGATTGAACAGCACGGAGACCAGCGGCAGGCGGCTGGGATCGCGCGCCAGCGGCAGCTTCCGCAGCAGGGTGCCGAAGGTGTACTGCTGGTGCTCGTAGGCATCGAGCACGGTGGCCTTCATCGCGTCGAGCAGCGCGCCGAAGCCGGCGTCCGCGTCGACCGTCGTGCGCAGCGGCAGCAGGTTGACGCAATGGCCGACCAGCGCATCGTGCCCGCCGACCGCCTGGCCGGCGGCGGGGATGCCGATCACCACGTCGTCCTGGCCGCCGAGGCGCTGCAGCAGCGCGGCGAAGCCGGACAGCAGCGTGGCGAACAGGCTGGCGCCGCGCCGGGCGCCAAGGCGCTTCAGCGCGCCGATCAGTTCCGCGTCCAGCCACAGGTCCTCGCGGCCGGAGGCGAACGTGCGCCGCGCCGGACGCGGCCGGTCGGTGGGCAGCTCCAGCACCGGCAGCGGGCCGGCATAGCGCTGCAGCCAGTAGCGCTCGTCCTCGGCGAACTGCGGCGCCGAGGCCAGCGCGGCCTGCGCCAGCGCGTAGTCGGCGAACGCGTCCGCCGGCGGCAGTGCGGGCGGCGCGCCGGCGGCCCAGCCGCCGTACAGCGCGGCGAGGTCGCGCACCAGCACGGCGAACGACCAGCCGTCGCAGACGATGTGGTGCGCGGTCAGGATCAACACATGATCGTCGGCGGCGAGGCGCAGCAGTTCGGCGCGGAACAGCGGGCCGCGCTCGAGATCGAACGGCGTTTCCACCGCGCGCCGGCGCGCGTCCGCCAGCGCGGCTTCGCGCGTGGCGACGTCGCGGCCCGAGAGGTCGATCAGCGGCAGCTCCAGCGCGATGCGCTCGGCGACGCACAGCTCCTCGCCGCCGGGGCCGATGGTGGAGCGCAGCGCCTCGTGGCGGTCGACCAGTTCCTGCAGCGCGGCGCGCAGCGCGTCGACGTTCGGCCTGCCGCGCAGGCGCAGCGACACCGATTCGTTGTACGCCAGCGAGGCTTCGCGGCCGAGGCGGTCGGCCAGCCACACCTCGCGCTGCGGCTCGGTGGTCGGCACCACGCGCGCCAGCGCGGCGCCGGCGAACGGGTCGTAGCCGACGCCGCTCGGTGCGGCCGATGGTTCGTGCGTGGTCATGCGTCCACCTTCACGTATTGGCCGGGAACGTCCGGGTGCGGCACGAACCAGGCGGGCTTGCCGTCGAGGTCGCGGCCGAGGCGCGCGCCGGGCACCGGCGGCCGCGAGGCATCGAACGCCGTGCGCGCGAGGTCGGTGCGGCGCGGCAGGAACTCGGCCTCCTGCAGCTCCAGCACCGAATCCTTGAACGCCTTGGCGATCGCGATGAAGTCTTCCTCGCGGTGCGCGGTGGTGAAGAAGCAGGGGAAGTTGTCGAGGATGTGGATGCCGCGGCTGCGCATCATCGCGAACAGCAGGTCCTGCAGCGGATGGTCCTCGCCGAACACGGCCTTCCACACCGAGGCGAAGTGCTTCACCTCGATCGGCGCGCCGACCTCGCGGCAGAACGCGTTGAGGTCTTCCGCCATCGCCGCGGTGCGCGCGTTCAGCCGCGCCTGCAGCTCCGGGCCTTCGTGCTTGAGATGGTCGAGCACCGCGTGCGCCGCGGCCAGCGCCAGCGGATGGCGCACGAAGGTGCCGGCGAAGTAGGTGACGCCGACAGTCGGCACGGAGTCGTCGCCGAAGCGCCACTGGCCGCCGTCCAGCGCGTCCATGTATTCGCGCTTGCCGGCGATCACGCCGATCGGGAAGCCGCCGCCGACCACCTTGCCGTAGGAGGCGAGGTCGGCGTCGACGTCGAAGATTTCCTGCGCGCCGCGCGGATGCGCGCGGAAGCCGGTGACGACCTCGTCGAAGATGAACAGCGCGCCGGCCGCGCGCGTGACCTCGCGCAGCTCGTGCAGGAACTCGCGCGGCTGGAAGTCGGGGCGCCGGCTCTGCACCGGCTCGATCAGCACCGCGGCCAGCTCGTGCGCGCGTTCCTTCAGGATGCGCATGGTCTCGGGCGTGCCGTAGTCCAGCACGATCACGTTCTCGGCGGTGTTGCGCATGATGCCGGGCGCGGCCGGCACCGCGCGGCCGCTGCGCGTGCCGCGCACGATCACCTCGTCGAAGATGCCGTGGTAGGAACCGCTGAAGATCGCGATCAGGCTGCGCCCGGTCACCGTGCGCGCGACGCGCACGCAGCCCATCACCGCCTCCGAGCCGGTGTTGCACAGCGCTGCGCGCTCGAAGCCGGTCAGCTCGCAGATCTGCTTGGCGACGACGCCGGCCAGCGGGTGCTGTGGACCGATCTCGTAGCCGAGTTCGAGCTGGCGCTTGACCGCGTCCAGCACGAAGTCGGGCTGCCAGCCGAACAGGCTCATGCCGAAACCGTTCAGCGCATCGACGTACTCGTTGCCGTCGAGGTCCCACAGCCGCGCGCCCTTGGAGCGCTCGATCACGATCTGGTAGACGATCTCCTTGATCAGCGGACGGAAGCCGTTGACCACGCGCGGGTCGGCCAGGTGCGGCCGGTGCTGCTCGGTGTATTCCTTCGAGCGCCGCGTGCGCGCGACGTAGCGGCGCATGAAGGCGTCCAGGCGCGCGCGCTGGCGCTCGGTCAGCTCGATGCCGCCGCTGTGGATGCGCGCGATCGCGCCGAACGCCTTCTTGACGTCGTAGCGGGTGTGCGCCAGCGCGGCTTCCTCGTCGGGAGCGGCCGGCGCGGCGGGTGCCGGCGCGACAGCCGCCTGCGGCGCGGCCGGCGCGGGCGTCGCCGTCGCGGTGGGCGTTGCGACCGCCGCGACGGACTGCGGCGTCGCGGCTGCACCGCCCGCGCCCGCCAGCAGCGCCAGCTGTTGAGCCATCAGCGCCATCTGCTGCTGGATCACATCCTGCAGCAGGCTGCCGCCGGGCACGGCGAGCGCCGCCGGCGCCGCGGCG
>JAJFUF010000002.1 GCA_021372495.1 Lysobacteraceae bacterium | reverse complement strand
CCTTGACCTGGAAGTCGAGGCGGCCGAGGTGTTCGAGGGTGCCGTCGGGTTTCCAGCGGCCGCGGTCGCCGGTGCGGTAGAGGCGGGCGCCGGGGGCGTTGCGGAACGGATCGGGGAGGAAGCGTTCGGCGGTGAGCTCGGGGCGGTTGAGGTAGCCGAGGGCGACGCCGTCGCCGCCGATCCACAGCTCGCCGGGGACGCCGATGGGGCAGGGCTGGCGCTGCGCGTCGAGCACCCACACCTGGGTGTTGGCGATCGGTGTGCCGATCGAGATGCCCTCGCCGGGATGCTCGACGCGCCAGCAGGTCGACCACACCGTGGTTTCGGTCGGGCCGTACATGTTCCACACCGCTTTGCAGCGCGCGCGCAGTTGCGCGGCCAGCCCGGCGCCCATCGACTCGCCGCCGCACAGCGCGGTGAACGCCAGGTCGCCGCTCCAGCGGGCGTCGAGCAGGGCGCGCCAGGTCGAGGGCGTGGCCTGCATCATCGTCGCGCCGCAGGTTTCCAGCAGGTCGGCCAATGCGTGGCCGTTCATCGCGGTGTCGCGGTCGGCCAGCACGACTTGCGCGCCGGCGGTCAGCGGCAGCATCAGTTCCAGCACGGCGATGTCGAACGACAGCGTGGTCACCGCGACCAGCACGTCGTCGGCGTCGATGCCCGGCGCGCGCCGCATGCCGGCGAGGAAGTTCACCACCGCGCGGTGCGGCACCATCACGCCCTTCGGCTTGCCGGTGGAGCCGGAGGTGTAGATCACGTAGGCGACCGATTCCGGCGTGGCCGCGGCGGCGTCGCGCCGCGGCGGCGTCGCGGGCAGCGCTGCCGGCAGGTCGGCGCCCAGCCACAGCGCACGCTCGCGCGGCCATGCGATCAGGCCGGCGAGGTCGGACGTGGTGACCAGTTGCGCCAGCCCGGCGTCCTCGGCCATGAAGGCGAGCCGCTCGCGCGGGTAGGCGGGGTCCAGCGGCACGTAGCCGGCGCCGGACTTCAGCACGCCGAGCAGCGCGGCGAGCACGTCCGGCCCGCGTTCGAGGCACAGCCCGACCAGCGCGCCGCGCTGCGCGCCGCGCGCGCGCAGCGCGTGGGCGATGCGGTTGGCGCGCGCTTCCAGTTCGCCGTAGCTGAGCGCCTGCGCGCCGAAGCGCACGGCGATGCGCTGCGGCGCGCGCGCGGCCTGCGTCTCGAACGCCTCGTGCATCAGCGCGTCGGCCGCGTACGGCGCCTGCGTCGCGTTCCAGGCTTCGAGCCGGCGGCGCTCGGCGTCGGGCATCAGCGCCAGGCGCCCGATCGGTTGCGCGGGGTCGGCCAGCGCGGCGTCGAGCAGCGCGAGGTAGCGGTCGCGCATGCGCTCGGCGCTGGCGGCGTCGAGGATGTCGGTGTTGTAGCCCAGGCCGCCGCTCAGGCCCTGCTCCATCTCCACGAACCACAGGCCGAGATCCTCGGCCGCGCCGGGCTGCATCACCTGCAGGCGGCCGTGGCGCAGCGCGCCCCACTGTTCCGGGCGCTGGCGGATGTCCTGGAACGAGAACAGCGCCTGGTAGATCGGGAAGCGGCTCTCGTCGCGCGGCAGCTTGAGCGCGCGCAGCAGGTGCTCGAACGGCACGTCCGGGTAGCTGAAGGCATCGACCACGACCGTGCGCACCGCGCGCACCAGGTCGAGGAAGGACGCGTCCGGCTCCACCTGCACGCGCAGCGGCAGGGCGTTGACGAAGAAGCCCATCACCGGCTCGAGTTCGGGCGCGTCGCGGCCGCGCACCGGCGTGCCGACCACCAGGTCGCGCTGGCCGGTGTGGCGCTGCAGCAGCACGAAGTAGAGCGCCAGCAGCGCCATGTACAGCGTCGCGTCGGCGCGCCGGGCCAGCTCGCGCAGCGCGTCCACTGTCGGCTTCGGCACGTGGATCCAGGCGTTGTCGCCGACGCCGGACATGCGCGCCGGGCGCGGGCGGTCGCCGGGCAGCTCCAGAGGCTCCGGACCGTCGGCCAGCAGCTTGCGCCAGTGCGCGAGCTGCGCGGCCAGCTCCTCGCCCTGCATCCATTCGCGGTGCCAGATGGCGAAGTCGCCGTAGTCGACCGCGAGTTCGGGCAGCGTCGCTTCGCGGCCCGCGCAGGCGGCCGGGTACAGCGCGGCCATTTCCTCGTACAGCACGTCGAACGACCAGCCGTCCCAGACCAGGTGGTGGATCATGAAGAACAGCACGTGCTCCTCGGCGCCGAGACGGAACATGTGCGTGCGGAACAGCGGCGCGCCGACCAGCTCGAACGGCTGCGCGGTCAGCTCGGCGAGCCGGCGCCGCAGCGTCTCCTCGCGCGCGGCCGGCGCCAGCGCGGACAGGTCCTCGGCCGGGAACAGCGCGACCTCGAGCTGCGGCAGGATCGCCTGCATCGGCTCGCCGTTCTCCTTGACGATCACCGTGCGCAGCACCGGCTGGCGGCGGATCATCGCGGCGAAGGCGCGCTCGAAGGCGCGCTCGTCCATCGGCCCGAGCAGGCGGTGCGCCGACGGCGTGTTGTAGACCACGCGGCCGGGATCGATCTCCTCCAGGAACCACAGCCGCTGCTGCATCAGCGACAGCGGCGCGCGCGTGCGGTCGGCGCGGCGCGGGATCGTGCGGGCGGCCTTGCGCGCAGTGTCCGGTTCGGCCGCGGCTGTCCGCACGGCTTCGGCCAGGCGCGCCACCGTCGGCGCCTCGAACAGCGTGCGCAGCGGCAGCGCCAGGCCGAGCGCCTTGTTCAGCCGCGCGGTCAGCTGCGCGGCCAGCAGCGAGTGGCCGCCCAGCTCGAAGAAGTTGTCGTCGATGCCGAGGCCGGGCAACGCCAGCACCGCTTCCATCTCCGCGGCGATGCGGCGTTCGAGGTCGTCGCGCGGCGCGACGATCTCTCTCTCTCTCGCCGGTTCGCGCGCGAGGTCGGCGGGTGCGGGCAGGGCCTTGCGGTCGAGCTTGCCGTTGGGCAGCAGCGGCAGGGCGTCGAGGACGACGAAGTGCTGCGGCACCATGTAGTCGGGCAGCGTGCGGCGCAGCGCCTGGCG
>JAJFUF010000027.1 GCA_021372495.1 Lysobacteraceae bacterium | reverse complement strand
AGTTGGCGCGCCGCGGCGCCGCGCTGCTGCACGCGCACGTGTACCGGCGCATGCCGCCGCGCCTGACGCGGCGCCACGCCGAAGCGCTGGCCGCGGCGCGCGGCCCGCTGTACGTGCTGCTGTCCAGCGCCGAGGCGCTGGCGCGGCTGCGCGCGGCGCTGCCCGCGCCGGCGTGGTCGCGCCTGGCCGGCGGCGTCGCCGTGGTCAGCAGCGCGCGCCTCGCCGCGGCCGCGCGCCGCGCCGGCTTCGCCGATGTCGCATGCGCGCGCTCGGCGCTGGCCGCCGACCTGCTCGCCGCCGCGACCGCCGCGCACGCGCGCTGAAGCGGCCGCGCCGCGCGGCTGGCGGCGCTTTCGCGTTCCGGGCTAGCATTGCGCGCATGAGCGACGCCTATCCCGGCTCCGATTCGGCGAGCCCCGTCCCCGCCTCTTCCACCCCGCGCCGCCGCGGCGCTTCCGCTTTGGCCCTGCTGCTGGCGCTGGCCGCGCTGGCGCTGGCCGGCTATGCCGCCTGGGGCAGTTGGCAGCGCGCGCGCAGCGACGCCGCCGCGCAGAGCGGCGGGCGCTCGCCGGCAGCGCTGGATGCGCGCGTCGCCACGCTGGAGGACGCGCTCACCGCGATGCGCCAGGAGCGCGGCGGCCTGCGCCAGCGCCTCGGCGACGCCGAAGCGGTCAACCGCTCGCTGCGCGAGGAGCTGCTCGGCCTGTCCGAGCGCGCGCGCAACCTCGAGGACGCGGTCGCCAACCTGTCCGAGAAGCGCCTGTCCGGCCACGACGCGATGCTGCTCGACGAGGCCGAGATGCTGCTGCGCATGGCCAAGGAACGCTACGCCCTGTTCCACGACGCGGAAGGCGCGCTGGCCGCCTACGACCTCGCCGACCAGGCGCTGTCCGGCGTCGAGGATCCCGCCTTCGCCGGCGTGCGCCAGAGCCTCGCCGCCGAGCGCGACGCGCTGGCCGCGGTCAAGCCGGCCGCGCGCGGCGTCGACCTCGCCGCGCTGTCGCGCCTGCGCGACGCGCTGCCGGAGCTGCCGCTGAAGCCGCTGGACATGCCGCGCACCGCGGGCGCGGGCGACGGCGCGTTCGCGCGCATCGGCCGCGCGCTGGCCGGGCTGGTGCGCGTCTCGCGCGACGACGGCGCGCCGCTGGCCAGCGCCGACGCGCGCTTCGCCCGCGAGCTGGCCGCGCTCGATCTCGCCGAGGCGCAGGCCGCGCTGCTCGGCTACGACCGCATCGCCTACGCCGCGGCGCTGAAGCGCGCGCTGGCCACGCTCGACCTGCAGTTCGACGGCCACGCCGAGGCGGTGGCCGCGGCGCGCGCCGAGCTGGCGCGCCTCGCCGCCGAACCCGCAACGCCGGCGGCGCCGCAGCTCGGCGCCGCGCTGAAGGAACTGCATGACCTGCGCGCGGTGCACGCGCTCAAGCCCGCGCGCGCCGCCGGCAAGGCCGCGCCATGAGGCCGTGGCGCTGGCTGCTGCTGCTGTTCGCGGTCGCCGCGCTGGCCGCGTTCGGCTGGCACTGGGTCGCCACCGATCCGGGCTACGTGCTGGTGCGCTTCCGCGGCGTGCGCATCGAATCCACGCTGGTCGCCGCGCTGGCGCTGATCCTGGTCGGCTGGGCCGCGTTGACCGTGCTCTGGCGCGCGCTGCGCTGGCCGTTCGGCGCGCTCTCGCGCCGGCACCGCCGGCTCAGCCGCAAGCGCCTGTCGGAAGGCCTGCTGGCGCTGGCCGAAGGCCGCTACGGCGAGGCCGACCGCGCGCTGGCGCGCGCCGCGCGTTACGCGCCGCTGCGCGCCACCGCGCTGCTCGCCGCCGCCGAGGCGGCGCACCAGCGCGGCGAGCCGGAGCGCGCGCTGGAAACGCTGGACGACGCTACCCAGGACGCGCCGCACGCCGCACGCGTGCTGCGCGCGCGCATCCTGCGCCGGCAGGGCCGCGTCGACGACGCGCTGGCGCTGCTGGTGCCGGAAGCCGAAACCGGCAAGCTGCCGCCGGCCGGCTGGCGTGAGTTGGCCGAGGTCGCGCTGCTGGCCGGCCGCACCGAGCGCGCGCGCAGCGCGCTGGAGCCGCTGCGCCAGAGCGGCGCGCTGGGTGCGCCGGGCTACGCCGAACTGGAAGCGCGCGTGCTCGCCGCGGCGATCGCCGCCGCGCCCGATGCCGCCGCGCTGAATGCGCTGTGGGCCGGGCTCGGCCGCGCGCAGCGGCAGGCGCCGACGGTGATCGCCGCCTACGCGCGCGCCGCCTCGCGCCGCGGCGCCACGCTGGCGGCGATGGACGAGGTCGAAGGCGCGCTGCGCCGCGCCTGGGATCCGCTGCTGGTCGCCGCCTACGGCGAGATCGCCGGCGACGACCTCGACGCGCGCCTCAAGCGCGCCGAAAGCTGGCTGGCCGCGCACCCCAACGACGCCGTGCTGCTGACCGCGCTGGGCCGCATCTGCGTGCGCCTGAAGCTGTGGGGCAAGGCGCACGACTTCCTCGATCGCGCGGTCGCGCTGGAGCCGAGCGCGACGGCCTGGGAAGCGCTGGGCGACGCCTGCGCCGGCCAGGGCGACCACGCCGCCGCCGCGCGCTGCTATCGCAACGCCATGCGCCTCGCGCGCCACGAGCCCACCGAACCGCTGGGCGGGCGCCCGGCGCGCATGGACACGCGCCCGATCGCGGTCGAGGAGCGCGACGAGCACGGCGTGCCGCGCCTGCCCGGCGCAGGCGGCAAGCCGGCGCGCTGAGCCGCGCCTGCTTGCGCCGGACGCATTGCGCGCGCCGCGGGTTTGTATGAGCATGCCCGGCGTTGTGCACCGGGTACCAGGGAAGGTCCTATGCTGCTGGATATCGCCGCCGCGCTGGCCGTGCTGCCGATCGGCCTGCTTGCGCTCGCCAAGTTCGACGCCTGGTGCGAGCTGCGCCACGGCCGTCGCTACTTCAGCATGACGCTGTTCGCGCCGACCCTCGGCGCGGCCGTGCTGCTCGGCCTCGGCCTGGGCGCGCTCGACGCGCAGCGCCTGCCGCCGACCATCGATTTCGCACTGCTCGCCATCGGCGCCGCGACCGGGCTGGCCGCCGTCGGCGTGCGCCTGCGCCGCCCGCACCGCCGCGCCGGATTCGCCGGCGAGCTGATCGAGATCGGCGTGTTCGCCCTGCTGGCCAACCTGAGCCTGCCGCTGCTGGCGCTGACCGCGGTGCTGTACGTCGGCGCGATGCTGGGCCTCGGTCGCGGCGCGGCGTTGCCGCGCTGACCGCGGGGCGGCCTAGAGCCCGTGGATGCCTGCGCGGTTGCGCAGGATCTGCGCGAGCACGTCGGGCGCGTAGTCGAACGAGTCGTAGTACAGCCGCTCCTCGGGCAGGCCGGCGTCGACGAAGCTGCGCCGGCCGGCGTCGATCATCGCCGGCGGGCCGCTCATGTAGACGTCGTAGCCGGCGAGGTCGGGGTGGTCCTCGAGCACCGCCTCGTGCACCAGGCCGGCGCGCAGCCCGGCGCGCGCGGCTTCCTCGGGGTCGGACAGCACCGGCGTGAAGTCCAGCGTCGGCGTCTCGCGCGCCCAGCGTTCGGGCAGCGCGCGCAGGTACAGGTCGGCCACGCCGCGCGCGCCCCAGTACAGGTGCAGCCGGCGGCGCGTGCCGAGGTGCAGGAAGTGCTCGGCGATCGCCTTCAGCGGCGCGAAGCCGGTGCCGCCGGCCATCAGGATCGCCGGGCGCTCGGAATCCTCGCGCGGCACGAACGTGCCGAGCGGGCCTTCCACGTGCAGCCGCTCGCCGACGCGCAGCGTGCCGAACACGTAGGAGGTGAAGCCGCCGCCGGCGACGTGGCGCACGTGCAGTTCGAGCGTGTGGTCCTCGTGCGGCGCGTTGGCAATCGAGAACGCGCGGCGCTTGCCGCCGTCCAGCAGCACGTCGAGGTACTGGCCGGGCAACCAGCGCAGGCGCGTGCCGTCGGCGGGCACGAGCCGCAGCCGCACCACGTCCGGCGCCAGCACGTCCTTGGCGGTCACCTGCAGGTCGAGCTCGCGGCGTGGAATGTCCTCGACCGAGGCGACCTCGCGCGCGGCGATCAGCAGGTTGCTGGTCGGCACCGCCTGGCACAGCAGCACCGCGCGGCGCGCCTGCTCGGCGGCGCTGAGCGCGGACGGCGGATTGCGCGGATAGTCGCAGGTGCCGCGCAGCAGCAGCGCCTTGCACGAGCCGCACACGCCGGCGCGGCACGAATACGGCAGCGCGAGGCCGGCGCGCTGCGCGGCCTCGAGCACGGTTTCGCCGGCGGCGACGCTGAAGCTGCGTCCGCTGGCCTGGAGGGTGACGGTGAACGGCACGGGTCCGTCCGCAGGGGCAGGCGCGCATTGTCGCCGAAACCGGCGCCGCGCCGAAATCGTGGCGCCGACGGCGCCCGGCGCGGACAATGCTTGTCCCCGATCGCGCCGGAGGCCGCGCCATGCCGCTGTGGAAGCAGGACACCGATCTCGCCCGCGTCAACGCCTGGAGCGAGCGCACCATGATGCAGGCGCTGGGCATCCGCATCACCGAGATCGGCGACGACTTCCTGCGCGGCACCATGCCGGTCGATGCGCGCACCCACCAGCCGTTCGGCCTGCTGCACGGCGGCGCCTCGGTGGCGCTGGCGGAAACGCTGGGCAGCACCGCGGCGCTGCTGACCCTCGATCCCGACAGCGAGGTCGCGGTCGGACTGGACATCAACGCCAACCACGTGCGCGCGGTGCGCGCGGGCACGGTCGTCGGCACCGCGCGGCCGCTGCACCTCGGCCGCAGCACGCAGGTGTGGGAAATCCGCATCGAACACGAGGACGGCGCGCTGGTCTGCATCACGCGCCTGACCATGGCGGTGGTGCCGGCGCGCGCGGTGACGCCGCGCGGGGCGGGATGAAACGCGCGCCATCCCTCCGCGACGGACCGGGGACGGCGCGCCGATGAGCGGCCGCGATCGCGAAACGCCTTATGCCGGACTTTCGCCGGACGTAGTGCTGGACGCCATCGCCGCGGCCGGGCTCGCCCCCGACGGCCGCCTGCTGGCGCTGAACAGCTACGAGAACCGCGTCTACCAGGTCGGCCTCGACGGCGGCGCCTTCGTGGTCGTCAAGTTCTACCGGCCGGCGCGCTGGAGCGACGCCGCGATCGGCGAGGAGCACGCGTTCGCGCTCGAGCTGGCCGAAGCCGAACTGCCGGTGGTCGCGCCGCTCGTATTTGCCGGCCGCACCCTGCTCGCGCACGCCGGCTTCCGCTACGCGATCTATCCGCGCCGCGGCGGCCGCGCGCCGTCGCTGGAATCGGCCGCGCACCTGGAATGGATGGGCCGGCTGATCGCGCGCATCCACGCGGTCGGCGCGCGCCGGCCGTTCCTGCATCGCGGCGCGCTGGACCGCGCGACGCTGGTCGCCGCGCCGACGCGCGCGGTGCTGGCCTCGCCGCTGCTGCCGGCCAGCCTGGCCGATGCCTACCGCGCGGCGAGCGCGCGCCTCGACGCCGCGATCGCCGCGCGCTACGCCGCGGTCGGCGCGCCGCGCACGCTGCGCCTGCACGGCGACTGCCACCCCGGCAACGTGCTGTGGACCGACGCCGGCCCGCACTTCGTCGACCTCGACGACGCGCGCATGGGCCCGGCGGTGCAGGATCTGTGGATGCTGGCCGCCGACGCCGCGGCGATGGACGCGCTGCTGGAAGGCTATGCGCAGTTCCGCGACTTCGATCCGGCCGAGCTGGCGCTGGTGCCGGCGCTGCGCGCGATGCGCCAGCTGCATTACGCCGGCTGGATCGCGGCGCGCTGGGCGGATCCGGCGTTCCCCGCGGCGTTCCCGTTCGCCGCCGAGGCGCGCTGGTGGGAGCAGCACGTGATCGACCTCGACGAGGCGGCGCAGGCGCTGGCCTGAAGCGGCCGGGACCCCTCCCGCCATCGCCGCGCAACCGGCCGGTGGGGCGGCTTCGGCCGCGGCCGCGCGGCGGCCTGCTACCATCGCGCGCTTTGCGACCGACGGACGACGACGATGCGCGAGTGGCTGCTGCGGGCGGTGGGCGTGCTGGAAATCGTGGGCGGCGCGCTCGGCCTCGAAGCGGCGCTGCACCGCCTGCTCGCCGTGCGGGCGCCGCTGACGGTGCTCGCCGCCGCGGTCGCCGCGCTGTTTTTCGCCTGGGCGCTGCTCGCCGGCGTGCTGCTGATCGCCGGCAGCGAGCGTGGCCTGCGCTGGTCGCGCTGGGTGCAGTTGCTGCAGGTGCCGGTGCTGAGCAGCACGATCGCCAGCTACGCCGTGCACGTCGGCGCCGCGGTGCTGGTGCTGGCCGGTTTCGCCTGGCCGCCCGCGTGGTCGCTGCACGTCAGCGGGCTGTCGCACGGCTGGCTGATCGGCGTGCTGGGCGCGGCGCCGTACGGCAGCCGCATCGGCGTCGACGCGCTGGCGCTGCTGGCGTACCTGGTGCTGCGCCTGGCCGGCGGCCGCGCCTGAGATTGCCTCCGCAACGCGTCGCCATCTGCGCCGCGCGCACGTCGCGCGCAGCTTCCGCATGCTCCGTTCCTTGCCCGTGCAAGGATGCGCCCGCATCGCCCGAATGCGGCGCGATGCGGCTTCCCGGGCGAAGCCGGATGCGTCCCGGAATTCCCGCGTAAACGTGCTGCCGCCGCTGTAAACAAACGTGCCCGTGCCGGAACGCGGTCACGCTCGCGCAGGCACGCCGCACGACGATGCCCTAAGCTGGCGCCGTTCCTGCATGTCGGGAATGCGTGGCTGCAAAGGGGGGGGCACGCATGCACATCGACTTGCCCACGGTAATCACCGTGGGGTGGATCCAGGCCCTGTCCATGGGCCTGCTGCTGTGGCTGGTCATGGGCGCCTATCCGGGCGCCGCCCGGCGCAGCCTGCGGGTGTGGATCGGCTCGCTGCTGCTGCAGGCGGTCGCCTGGCTGCTGATGCCGTATGCCGGCCACCACGTCGAGCAGCCGCTGCTCGGGCTGCTGGTCAACACGATGCTGATAAGCGCGTTCGGCCTCGGCGCCTACGCGCTGCGCATGCTGGTGAGCGCACCGCCGCACCGCCAGCGCATGCTGGCGCTGGGCGCGGCCACGATCGCCGGGATCGCGTGGTACCAGCTCGTCGATCCCGACTACGCCGCGCGCGCCTACCTGTTCTGCGTCGGCACCGCCGCGTTCGCGCTGGCCGTGCTGTGGCCGCTGCGCCGCGCCTGGCTGCACCACGGCCACCGCGCCTACCGCGTCACCATGCTGGTGATGCTGGCGGTGCTGGGCGTCGAGATCTGGCGGATCGTCGAGCTGATGGCGACCGTGGCTCCCCCGGCCTCGATGTACGACGCACGCGCGTCCGACCTGGCGCACATGGTGCTGATGGCGACGCAGCCGGCGCTGGCCAGCACCGCCTTCCTGCTGCTGTACTACGAGGCCGCGCACGCCGAGCTGCGCCGGCTGGCGCGCATCGACCCGCTGACCGGCATCAGCAACCGCCGCGCCCTGGCCGAACACGCCGCGCGATTGATCGCCGCGGCGGCGCGCGACGGACGGCCGTTCTCGGTGCTGATGATCGATGCCGACCACTTCAAGCGCGTCAACGACCGCCACGGCCACGGCGTCGGCGACACGGTGCTGTGCGCGCTGGTCGCGCGCATCCAGCGCACGCTGCGCGGCAGCGACGAGATCGGCCGCACCGGCGGCGAGGAGTTCGTGATCCTGCTGCCCGCCACCGGCGCGGCCGAGGCGCGCGACGTCGCCGATCGCGTGCGCGAGACGGTCGCCGCCGCGCCGTTGCGCGGCGCCGGCCAGGCGGTGGACCTGACCCTGTCGATCGGCGTCGCCACCTACCGCACCGGCGATCCCAACCTCGACGCCCTGCTGCAGCGCGCCGACGCCGCGCTGTATGCCGCCAAGCACGGCGGCCGCAACCGCGTCGTCGGCCCCGACGCCGGCGCGACGCCGGTCGGCAAGCGCGCCGGCGACCACGCGCCGGCGCGCGCTGCCCATGCGCACGCGGCCGCGGCGCCGGCGGACGCGCCGTCGCGCGACGCGGCGGAACCCGATTCGCAAGCTCCCGACTAGTTCCGCCCGGACCGCCCGGCGCGCGCGCAGCGTGCCGGCGGCCCGTGCTAGCGCCGGCCCGGCGCAGCGGCTGAGACGCGCCGGGCTACACTGGCGGCAATCCGTACCGGGAACGCCGCGCATGTCCGTCACCGCCCTGCTGCTGGTCCTGACCGTCGCCGTCGCCGCCGTGCTGGCGCTGCAACTGGTCGCGCTGCTGCGCGGCCGCGGCGACGCCTCGCTGGCGGCGCGCATCGACGCGCTGCGCGGCGACAGCGACCGCATCGAGCGCGCACTGCGCGAGGAACAGCGCGCCGGCCGCGGCGAGCTGGCGCAGTCGTTCGAGCAGTTCCGCGGCCACGTGCAGCAGCAGCTCGAGGCCGCCAACGCGCGCCAGCACGAGCGCATCGAGGGCGTCGGCAAGCGCATGGACCAGCTCGCCGAGCGCACCGACCGCGGCATGCAGCAGTTCGCCGACACCCTGCAGCAGCGCCTCGCCGCGCTGGCCGAACACAACCAGCAGCGCCTCGGCGAGGTGCGCGGCACGCTGGACGCGCAGCTGAAGGCGCTGCAGCAGGACAACGCGCAGCAGTTGGAAAAGATGCGCGCCACCGTCGACGAGAAGCTGCAGGCGACGCTGGAGACGCGCCTCGGCCAGTCGTTCAAGCTGGTGTCCGAACGGCTTGAAGCGGTGCAGCGCGGGCTGGGCGAGATGCAGACGCTGGCCAGCGGCGTCGGCGACCTCAAGCGCGTGCTCAGCAACGTGAAGACGCGCGGCACCTTCGGCGAGGTGCAATTGGGCGCGCTGCTGGAACAGATCCTGGTCGCCGACCAGTACGCGGCCAACGTGGCCACCGTGCCGTCCTCGAACGAGCGCGTCGAGTTCGCGATCCGCCTGCCTGGCATGAGCGACGACGCGCCGGTGTGGCTGCCGATCGACGCCAAGTTCCCGCGCGAGGACTACGAGCGCCTGCTCGACGCGCAGGAGCGCGCCGACGTCGAGGCCGCCGCCGCCGCCGCCCTCGCGCTGGAGCGGCGCGTGCGCGACGAGGCGAAGACGATCCGCGCCAAGTACGTGGCGCCGCCGCATACCACCGACTTCGCGATCCTGTTCCTGCCCACGGAAGGGCTGTACGCCGAGGTGATCCGCCGGCCCGGCCTGTTCGAGACGCTGCAGCGCGAGCACCGCGTCACCCTCGCCGGCCCGACCACGCTGACCGCGCTGCTGAACAGCCTGCAGATGGGCTTCCGCACGCTCGCCATCGCGCAGCGCAGCAGCGAGGTGTGGCAACTGCTCGGCGCGGTCAAGACCGAGTTCGGCAAGTTCGGCGGCATCCTGGATACGGCGATCAAGCAGGTCGATACCGTGGGCAAGACGCTGCGCAAGGCCACCGGCAAGACGACCACCATCGCGCGCAGGCTGCGCGACGTGGAGTCGCTCGACGGCGAGGCCGCGCAACGCCTGCTCGGCGAACCGGCGGCCGCGCCCGAGGCGGCCGAAAACGAAGACGACAGCGGCGTCGGCTGACCGGCTACACTGCCGCATCCCCTGCAGGAGACCTGCCATGGCGCAGAAGAACAAACCGTCCGCCGTCACCCGCGAAGCCGCCGAGGAGGCGGTGCGCACGCTGCTGCGCTGGGCCGGCGAGGATCCCGCGCGCGAGGGCCTGCTCGACACGCCAGCGCGCGTGGTCGACGCCTACAGCGACTGGTTCTCCGGCTATGCCATCGACCCGGCCGAATACCTCGGCCGTACCTTCGAGGAGGTCGCCGGCTACGACGAGATGGTGGTGCTGCGCGACATCCGCTTCGAATCGTTCTGCGAGCACCACATGGCGCCGATCATCGGCCGCGCCCACGTCGGCTACCTGCCGACCGACAAGGTGGTCGGCATCAGCAAGCTGGCGCGCGTGGTCGACGCCTACGCGCGGCGCTTCCAGGTGCAGGAGAAGCTGACCGCGCAGATCGCGCACTGCATCGGCAAGGTGCTGCAGCCGCGCGGCGTGGCGGTGGTGATCGACGCGCAGCACCAGTGCATGACCACGCGCGGCGTGCACAAGCGCGGCGTGTCGATGATCACCAGCCAGATGCTCGGCGCATTCCGCGACGACGCGCGCACCCGCGCCGAGTTCCTGCGCTTCATCGACATCGACAGCCACAGCTAGCGATGCTCTGATCCATTCCGCGCGGCGACCCGGCCGCAAGAACGGCGTGCGATCCGCCGGGAGCCGCGCCGGCGCCGCCACGCGTGGGCCGTGCCGAGTCCGTACAATCGCGCCTTCGCGTGCCCTGCCGGCCCCGCCCCTGCTCCGAGTGCCGTTCATGCCCACCAGCGCCCCCCTGCGCCGCGCCGCGGTGATCTTCATCTTCGTGACCGTGCTGATCGACATCCTGTCGTTCGGCATCATCATTCCCGTGCTGCCGCACCTGGTCGAACGGCTCGCCGGCGGCGGCATCGCCCGCGCGGCGATGTGGGTGGGCGTGTTCGGCACGCTGTTCGCGCTGATCCAGTTCGTGTGCTCGCCGATCCAGGGCGCGCTGTCCGACCGCTTCGGCCGGCGGCCGGTGATCCTGCTGTCCAACCTCGGCATCGGCGTCGATTTCCTGTTCATGGCGCTGGTCAACACGCTGCCGCTGCTGCTGGTCGGCCGCTGCATCTCCGGCATGACCGCGGCCAGCTTCACCACCGCCAACGCCTACATCGCCGACGTCACGCCGCCGGAAAAGCGCGCGGCCAGCTACGGCCTGCTCGGCTCGGCGTTCGGCATCGGCTTCATCATCGGCCCCGCGCTGGGCGGCTTCCTCGGCAACTGGCACCTGCGCGCACCGTTCTGGGCCGCGGCGCTGCTGGCGCTGGCCAACTTCTGCTACGGCTGGTTCATCCTGCCGGAAGCGCTGCCGCCGGAACGGCGCAGCGCGCGCTTCGACTGGGCGCACGCCAACCCGCTCGGCGCGCTGTTCCTGCTGCGCCGCTATCCGCAGGTGTTCGGCCTGGCCACGCTGGTGTTCCTGTCCAACCTCGCGCACTACGTGCTGCAGAGCGTGTTCGTGCTGTACGCCGACTACCGCTACGGCTGGGGCGCGCAGACGGTCGGCTACACGCTGGCGCTGGTCGGTGCGTGCAACGCGTTCACCCAGGCATGGCTGGTCGGCCGCCTGGTGCCGCGCATCGGCGAGCGGCGCACGCTGCTCGCCGGCCTGGTATTCGGCACGTGCGGCTTCGCGGTGATGGGCCTCGCCACCAGCGGGCCGATGTTCCTGCTCGGCATCCCGCTGCTGGCGCTGTGGGGGCTGGCCGGGCCTTCGACGCAGGCGCTGATGACGCGCCAGGTCGACCCGCACGAGCAGGGTCGCCTGCAGGGCGCGATCACCAGCCTGGCCAGCCTCGCCGGCATCTTCGGCCCGGCGCTGTTCACCCAGGTGTTCGCCGCCTCCATCGGCGCGTACGCGGGCCTGCACCTGTCCGGCGCGGCGTTCCTGCTGTCCGCGCTGCTGCTGATGCTGGGCCTGGCGCTGGCGCGGCGCTTCACCCGCGCGCCGGCGCCGCTGCCTGCGTGAGCCGTCGCGAGAGGCGCGCCGCCGCGCCTGCCGCTTCATCGGCGGCGCTACACTGGCGTGTCGCGCGGCCGGCCGGCCGCGCTCTTTCACCGTACCGACAGGAGTTTGTCATGACGCTTTCGATGTACCAGGCCTCGGTGCCCGTGTTCGTGCGCGCGCTGTCCAACCTCGCCCACGTGCTGAAGAAGGGCGAAGCGCACGCCCAGGCGAAAGGCATCGCCCCCGAGGTGCTGCTGCAGTCGCGCCTGTATCCCGACATGTTCCCGCTGACGCGCCAGGTGCAGATCGCCACCGACATGGTCAAGAACGGCGCCGCGCGCCTGGCCGGCGTCGAAGCGCCGAAGTTCGAGGACAACGAGAGCAGCTTCGCCGAGCTGTACGTGCGCATCGAGCGCGCGATCGCGTTCCTGAACTCGCTGAAGCCGGAACAGCTCGACGGCAGCGAGGCGCGCGCCATCCACGTTCCGCGCCGCTCCGGTGCGCTGGACCTGCAGGGCCAGCCCTACCTGCTCGACTACGTCTTCCCCAACTTCTTCTTCCATTGCACCACCGCCTACGACATCCTGCGCCACGGCGGCGTGGAGATCGGCAAGATGGATTTCATCGGGGCGTTCTGAAGCGCGCGCCGGCGCGGCGGGCCGGCGCGGAACGATCCGCGCCGGCGCGCGTCCAATCCCCTGTCCGGTTGACCGAACGGAGATGGCGATGAGTCAGCGAAGCTCGGGCTGGTGGTGGACCGCGGGCGTGGTCGTCGTCGCCGCGGCGATCGCGGGTTGGCTGTACTACGCGCACCAGAAGGCGCAGACCGCTGCGCCGCCGGCGGCGGCAACGCCGGCGCCGGCCTCGACCGCACCGCCGCCGATCCGGCATCCGATCGAACGCGTCGCCGGCGGACCCGCGCCCGCCTCGACCGCGCCGCTGCCCGCGCTGGGCGACAGCGATGCGGCGGTGCTGCAGGCGCTGTCCGCGCTGCCCGGCGCCGACGGGCTGCAGGCACTGCTGCTGCCGCAGGCGATCATCCCGCGCATCGTCGCCACCGTCGACGCGCTGCCGCGGCGTCAGCTCGGCACGAACATCGTGCCGCTGCGCGCGCCGCCGGGGACGTTCCAGGTCGCCGAAGCCGGCAGCCGGCGCGTGATCAGCGACAGGAACGCCGAGCGCTACGCGGCGTACATGCGCCTGGTCGGCGCCGTCGACACCCGCGCGCTGGTCGCGTGGTACGTGCACTACTACCCGCTGTTCCAGCAGGCGTACCGCGAGCTGGGCTATCCCAAAGGTTATTTCAACGACCGCCTGGTCGCGGTGATCGACCACCTGCTGGCCGCGCCGCAGCCGGCGCCGCCGATCGCGCTGGAGCAGCCGAAGGTCCACTACACCTACGCCGACCCTTCGCTCGAAGCGCTGTCCGTGGGGCAGAAGGCGATGATCCGCGTCGGCGCCGACAACGAGGTGAGGCTCAAGGCCAAGCTGCGCGAACTGCGCGCGGCGCTGGCGGGACAGCCGCTGCCGGCACGCTGAACGCGCCGGATGAACGCACGGACGGGCATTCCGTCCGGCACTTCCCCGCGGCACGCGGCGGTACGATGGTGCGACCGTCGCCGATGGCCTGCGTGCGAGGACGCCGATGCTGACCTTCCTGCTGTGGCTGCTGCTGTTCGTGGTGTGCTGGCCGCTGGCCCTGCTGGCGCTGCTGCTGTATCCGATCGTGTGGCTGCTGCTGTTGCCCTTCCGCCTGCTCGGCATCGCCGTCGAGGGCGTGTTCGCGTTCCTGCACGCGCTGTTGACGCTACCGGCGCGGGTGCTGCGCGGGCCGACCCGGCAATAGGACGGCCGCACACGCCCATCGCCGAAGAACAGGCGTCGTGCGTAGCCTCGGTCTCCAAACAACCGATCCTTCAGGACAAGGCGCCGGAACAACGACGAATCTTTACAATAGGCGGGAATAACTTTTCAATCCAGCCGGACCGGTTTAGAGTTCGGCCGCATGCCCAGGCCCGATCGCTCCGCCGAAATCGACGCCGCCCTGCTCGCCCACGTGGCGGCGCATCCGCGCGATCTGGTGCGCGTGGTCGGCAACCGGCTCGAGCTGACCAGGCCGCCGGTACTCGCGCGCATCCGGGCGCTGGTCGCGGCCGGTTATCTGGAAAAAACGGGAACGACCCGTCCCGTCTATGGCCCGGGCCGCAACCGGCGAGCCCATTTCCGCCACGCCCTCCAAGGCCTGGATGAAGATCGCGTCTGGCGGACCGAGGCGGCCCCGCTGCTCGCGGACCTGCCCGCCAACGTGCGCGACATCTGCCACCACGGCCTTACCGAGATGCTCAACAACGCGGTGGACCACTCGGAAGGCACGCGGGTGCAGGTGCTGGTCGACCGCAACGACCAGCGCGTGGCCATGGCCGTCATCGACGACGGCGTGGGCATCTTCCGCAAGATCGCGCGCGCGCTGGACCTGCCGGACGAGCGGCTGGCGCTGCTGGAACTGCACAAGGGCAAGTTCACCACGGACCCCAGACACCACAGCGGCGAGGGCGTATTTTTCACCTCGCGCATGTTCGACGTTTTCGCCATCCATTCGCACGAACTCGTGTTCGACCATCGGGAAACGGCGCTCGACGACTGGTTGTTCGACGTGGACCGCGATGCACCCGGCACGGCGGTGATGATGGAGATCGCGCTCGACTCGAAGCGCACGGCCAAGGAAGTGTTCGACCGCTACTCCGGCGGCCCCGACGACTACACGTTCGCCAAAACCGTCGTGCCGGTGCGGCTGGCCAAGGTCGGCGACGAGAATCTGGTGTCGCGCTCGCAGGCCAAGCGGCTGATGCAGCGGGTGGACCGCTTCCGCGTCGTCGTCCTTGATTTCGCGGAAGTGGGAAGCATCGGGCAGGCGTTCGCCGACGAGGTGTTCCGCGTGTTCGCCAACGAACACCCGGGGGTCGAACTCGTGCCGGTGCATGCGAACCCCGAAGTGCAGCAGATGATCCGCCGCGCCGAGGTCGCGCGCGATGCCGACGCCGGCCAGTTGCCGCTGCTCTGAGCGCCGTGATGGACAAGCCCTGGTCCGCCGCCTGCGAACGCAACCGCGAACCGATCCTCGCCGTGCTGCGCGAGCAGTTCGCCGGCCGCAAGCGCGTGCTGGAGATCGGCAGCGGCAGCGGCCAGCACGCGGCGTATTTCGCGCGCGCGCTGCCGCATCTGCTCTGGCAGGCCTCGGACCGCGCGGACCACCTGCCGGGCATCCGCCTGTGGCTGGACGAGGCCGCGCTGGCGAACGCGCCGGCGCCGCTGGCGTTCGACGTCAACGACGCGGCGTGGCCCGCCGGACCTTTCGACGCGGCGTTCAGCGCCAACACCCTGCACATCATGGCCTGGCCGGAGGTGCAGCGGCTGTTCGCGCGGCTGCCCGAACTGCTGGCGCCCGACGCGACGGTGGTGGTGTACGGACCGTTCAACGTCGGCGGCCGCTACACCAGCGACAGCAACGCCGCGTTCGACGTCACGCTGAAGGCGCGCGCGCCGCACATGGGGCTGCGCGACCGCGAAGCGGTGGACGCGCTGGCGCGCGCCTCGGGCCTGCGCCTCGCCGCCGACGTGGCGATGCCGGCCCACAACCGCTGCCTGGTGTGGCGGCGCGGGGCCGCGCCCGCATGAGCCCGCGCGACGCCGCGCCCTGTCCCTGCGGCAGCGGCAGCGCCTACGCGCGCTGCTGCGGCCCGCTGCACGCGGGCGCGCCGGCGCCGGACGCGAAGGCGCTGATGCGCTCGCGCTACAGCGCCTTCGTGCTCGGCCTGGAACCGTATCTGCTGGCGAGCTGGCACGCCTCGACGCGGCCGGCGGCGCTGGGCCTCGCCGCGCAGCGTCCGGCGCCGACCTGGCTGGGCCTGGAAGTGAAGCATCACGAAAGCGACGGCGACCGCGCCACGGTCGAATTCGTCGCCCGCTACCGCATGGGTGGCGGACGCGCGCAGCGCCAGCACGAGGTCAGCCGCTTCGTGCGCGAGGGCGGGCGCTGGCACTACCTCGACGGCGACCTGCGGCAACGCTGAATCCCGAACCGGGGCCAGGCAACCGGCGATGCGCGCCCGGCGACCGCGCATCGCGCGCGGAGTGCGCGATGCCCGCGTCGACCGCATCCGCAGAGGACGCCTCGCGTGCCCCGCGGCGCCACGGTTCAGAACCCGGCGACGCCCGCGCCGCGCAACTGCGTGGCGAGGGCGCGCACCTCCGGCTGCCGGAAGAAGGCGACGAGCCGCCGCGCGCGTGCGAAGCCGATGCCGGCGGCGCGCCAGTCGTCCGCGTCGCGCGCGCTTGCCGTCGCCCAGTCGGGCGCGGCGGCAGCCGCATCGTCCTGCACGCCCAGCGCGCGCAGCCAGACGGCGAACGGCCGGCGGCGCGCGTCGGCAAACGCCCGCGCCAGCGTGGCCGCGCGCGCCGTGCCGAGGCCCGGCACGCGCGCCAACCCGGCCGGCGTCAGCGTCATCCAGTCGAGCAGCGCGCGGATGCGGCCGGCATCGACCAGCGCCTGCCAGCCGTCCGCGCCGAGCCCGTCGATCGCCAGCCCGCGCTTGCCGCCCAGCCAGACGAGGCGCGCCAGGAACTGCCGCTCGCAGCCGGGCGCGATGCGCCAGCAGCTCAGCGCGTCGTGCGCGCGCGGGTCGGGCGGCGTCACCGCGACGCGCCGCTGCGCGCGCCAGACCACGCCCTGCAGGCGCGGGATGGTCAACCCGGCCAGGGCGATCTCGACCTGATCGCCGGGGCGGATGTCGAGCCGCCGCCAGCGGCGCAGCGAACCCACGCCGACGCGCGCAATGCGGCGATCGTCGAGCTGCACGGGTTCGAGCTGCAGCACCGGCGTGATGCGCCCGCTGCGGCCGACGGTGAACTCGACCGCGCGCACCTCGGCCAGCGCCTGCGCCGGCGGGTACTTCCACGCCACCGCCCACGCCGGCGGCGCGGCGCGCCAGTCGCGCGCGGGCGGACGTCGGCCCTGGCGCACCACGGTGCCGTCGGCGGCGAACGGCATGGCGCGGCGATACCACGCCTCGCGCCAGCGGCGCACGGCGTCGAGGTCCGGCGCCGGCTGCGTGTAGGCGACGCTGTCGGCGAAACCCATCGCGGCGAGCCCTGCCAGCCGTTCGCGCATCGTGTCCGGGCCACTCGGCCAGTCCCAGACGAACAGGCCGATGCGCGCGGCGGTCGCGGCGTCCAGCGCGTCGCGCGCCAGCGCGCCGGCGACGGCGGCACGCGCACCGGCGCCGCCGTCGCGCGCCTGCACGTGGCCGGGCAGGCGCCACACCAGTTCGCCCTGCAGCACGACGCGCGGCGGCGCGTGCGGCAGACGTTTCGGAATCGCGCCGATGCGCTGCGCCTGCGCGGTCCAGTCCGAGCCATGGATACCGTCGCCGCGGCTGACCGCCTGGCGCAATTCGCCATCGACGTAGAGCAGCGTCACCGCCACGCCGTCGGCCTTGGGCTGCACCCACAGATCGGTGGTGTCGCGCGCGCGCATCCACGCGGCCAGCGCCGCGGCGTCGGGCAGCTTGGCCAGGCCGGTCTGCACTACCGGCGCGCGCACGTTGCCGGAAGCGTCCGCGAGCGGTGCGGGCACCGTCGGCGCCTGTGCCGGAAAGCAGGCGCGCCACTGCGCGAGGCGCGCCAGCGCCTGGTCGTAGACCGCGTCGTCGACCGGCGAACGGCCCTCGACGCGGTAGGCGTGGTTCCAGGCGTCCAGGCGATCGTGCAGCGCCTGCATTTCGACGCGCGCCTGCGCCGGCGGCCAGCGCGGGCAGTCGGCGGCCGCCGTCGACATCATCGCGATCGCCGCGCACGCGGCGAATCCTCCCAGCCATCCCTGGCGCATCGGCGTTGCCTCGCCATGTCGATCCGGCAGTGGACGTTAGGCGCCGCGCGCCGATGCGCCCAGCGGCCGATGCCGCGCGCGGCCGTAGGACGACGCCGCGCGCCGCGTCAGCCGAAGAACCGGTAGCACACCGCGATCGCGGCCAGCACGCCGGCCAGGTCGGCGATCAGCGCGCAGCCGACCGCGTGGCGCGCGCGGCGCACGCCGACTGCGCCGAAGTACACGGCGAGCACGTAGAAGGTCGTCTCGGTGCTGCCCTGCACGGTGGCGGCGAGCAGCGCGGGGAAGCTGTCGACGCCGCTGTGCTGCATGGTTTCGATCAGCATCGCGCGCGCAGCGCTGCCGGAAAAGGGTTTCACAAGCGCGGTCGGCAGCGCGTCGACGAAGCGCGCGTCGAGGCCGGCCATGTGCACGGCATAGCGGATGCCGTCCAGCGCGTAATCGAGCGCGCCGGAAGCGCGCAGCACGCCGACCGCGCACAGCATCGCCACCAGGTACGGCAGCAGGTCCTTGGCGACGTCGAAGCCCTGCTTGGCGCCGTCGACGAAGCTCGCGTACACCGGCACGCGGCGCCACGCGCCGACCAGCAGGAACGCGATCACGATCGCGAACATCAGCAGGTTGCCGAGCAGCGCGGACAGCGCCGCCAGCGCGCTCGCCGACAGCGCCGTCAGCAGCGCCACGAAGCCGCCCAGCAGCAGCGCGGTACCGCCCAGCCAGGCCAGCACCACCCGGTCCCACAGCTTCAGGCGCTGCACCAGTGCCACGCTGAGCAGGCCGGCCAGCGTCGAGGCGCTGGTGGCGAGCAGGATCGGCAGGAACACCAGGGTCGGATCGTGCGCCCCGGCTTGCGCGCGGTACATGAAGATGCTGACCGGCAGCAGCGTCAGCGAGGACGCGTTCAGCACCAGGAACAGGATCTGCGCGTTGCTGGCGGTGTCGGCGCTGGGGTTCAGCGTCTGCAGCTCGCGCATCGCGCGCAGGCCGATCGGCGTGGCGGCGTTGTCCAGCCCGAGCACGTTGGCGGCGAAGTTGAGCGTGATCAGGCCGACCGCCGGATGCCCGGCCGGCACTTCCGGCATCAGCCGGCGGAACAGCGGGCCGAGCAGCTTCGCCAGCGCCTCGACCAGGCCGGCGCGCTCGGCGATGCGCAGCAGGCCGAGCCACAGGGTCAGCGTGCCGAACAGCAGCACCATCACCTCGACCGAGAGTCTGGCCATGTCGAACAGGCTGCCGACCATCGCCGCGAACACGGTCTCGTCGCCGCCCAGCAGCCAGCGGCCGAGCGCCGCCGCCGCGGCCGTGAGGAAGAAGCCCAGCCAGAGCCTGTCGAGCATGCGTGTCCTTTCGTCGCCGGCGCGTCGCCGCGCGGCGCGGCCGCGCCGATGCTAGCGCAACGCGCCGACCGGCTTCATCGCGGGTTCACCGGCACGGGACGCCAATAGGCGCCACCGTCGACGAGGAGGTTCCGATGCGCCTTGCTGCCGCCGCCATCTGCGTCGCCGCGCTCGCCGGCGCGTCGCTGCCGGCAGGCGCCGCCGAACCGGTGCGCGCCATCCCCGACATCGACATCGCGCGCTATCTCGGCACCTGGCACGAGATCGCGCGCCTGCCGCTGTACTTCGAGCGCGCCTGCGCGCGCGACATCACCGCCACCTACACCGCCAATCCCGACGGCACGCTGGGCGTGCACAACGCCTGCGTGAAAGCCGACGGCGGCGCGAAATCCGCCGACGGCGTCGCGCGCCGTCCCGACCCGTCCGGCGCGCCGGCCGAGCTGGAGGTGCGCTTCGCGCCGGCCTGGCTCGGCTTCCTGCCGTTCGTGTGGGGCGACTACTGGGTGATCGCGCTCGACCCCGACTACCGCTGGGCGATGGTCGGCGAGCCTTCGCGCAACTACCTGTGGATCCTCTCGCGCGAGCCCGGTCTCGACCGCGCCGTGTTCGAGGACCTGAAGGCGCGCGCCACCGCGATGGGCTACGACCTCGCGCCGCTGATCGTTTCCGGCACGGTGCGCTGACCGCGGCCGCCCGCCGCATTCCCGCCGGCGCCCGCGCTCCGTAAACTGCGCGCCGGTCTCGCGGAATGCGTGAGGGGACGCATGGCCATCACCCGGGAAGCTTTCGAGGCGCTGGTCGCGCGGCTGGAGCCGCAGGCGCGGCAGCGGCCGCGCGCCTATCGCCTGCGCGTCGCTCTGCTGGCGCTGCTCGGCTACGGCTATCTGGCCGCCGTGCTGCTGGTGCTGCTGGCGCTGGTACTCGCCTCGCTGGTATCGGCGCTGTGGCTGAAGGCGCTGGCGGTCAAGCTGATCCTGCCGCTGGGCGCATTCCTGTGGCTGGTGCTGCGCGCGCTGTGGGTGCGGCTCGAGGCGCCGGAGGGCATCGCGCTCGGCCGCCGCGAGTCGCCCGAGCTGTTCGCCGTCATCGACCGCCTGCGTCGCGCGCTCCGCGCGCCGCGCTTCCACCGCGTACTGTTGACCGACGACTTCAACGCCGCGGTGGTGCAGGTGCCGCGGCTCGGCCTGTTCGGCTGGCACCGCAACTACCTGCTGCTCGGCCTGTCGCTGCTGAAGTGCACCACGCCGGCGCAGCTGGAGGCGATCCTCGCCCATGAATTCGGCCATCTCGCCGGCGGCCACGCGCGCTTCGGCAACTGGATCTACCGACTGCGGGTGGCGTGGGCGCGGTTGCAGGCTGCACTGGATCGGCCCGGCCAACGCGGCGCCTTCCTGTTCCGCCCGTTCTTCCGCTGGTACGCGCCCTACTTCGCCGCCTATTCCTTCCCGCTGGCGCGCGCCAACGAGTACGAGGCCGACGCGGTCTCCGCGCGGCTGACCTCGCCGCGCACCGTCGCCGAGGCGCTGACCGGCACCAGCGTGATCGGCCGCTACCTGGGCGAGCGCTACTGGCCGGACGTGCACCGCCAGGCCGACGAGCAGCCGCAGCCCGCCTTCGCGCCGTACGCCCGGCTGGGCGCCGGCCTGCGCGGCGCGATCGACGAAGCTGCCGCGCGCGCCTGGCTGGATGGCGCGCTGGCCGCGCGCACCACCGCCGACGATACCCACCCCTGCCTCGCCGATCGCCTGCAGGCGGTCAGCGAAGCGCCGCGCTTCGACCCGCCCACCGAAGGCGAAGGCGCCGACCGCCTGCTCGGCGCGGCGCGCGAACGCCTGATCGCCGAACTCGACGCGCGCTGGGCAAATCGCATCCGCGACGACTGGCAGGAGCGCTATCGCCGGGTGCAGGAAGGTCGCGCGCGGCTGGCGGCGCTGGAGGCCGAGGCGCAGACGGGCGAGCTCTCGCTCGACGACGCGTTCGAGCGCGCGCGCCTCGACGAGGCCTACGGCGCCGGCGCCGAGGCCGCGCTGGCCCAGTTCCGTGCGCTGCGCACGCGCGCACCGGACTCGGCGCTGATGTGCCACGCGCTCGGCACGCGCCTGCTGGCGCGCGACGACGCCGAGGGCACGGCGCTGGTCGAGCGCGCGATGCAGCTGGACGAGGACGCGATCGCGCCGGGCGCCGAGGCGTTGCGCGATTTCCACTGGCGACGCGGCGACCGTGCCGCCGCCAACCATTGGCACGCGCGCCTGTGCGAACGCCAGGCGCTGCTGGAAGCGGCGCGCGCCGAGCGCGCCGGGATCCGCAACAACGACAAGTTCCTGCGCCACGACCTCGCGCCGCAGGCCGTCGCCGACCTGCGCGCGGCGCTGGCCGGCGCCGGCGCGCGCCGCGCCTATCTCGTGCGCAAGCGGGTAAAGCACCTACCCGAGCGGCCGCTGTACACGCTCGGCTTCCGTGTCACGCCGTGGTGGCGGCTGCGCCGCGCGGCCGAGGCCGCGGCGGTGCAGCAGCGCATCCTCGAGACGGTGGCGCTGCCGGAAACCACGCTGGTGTTCTGCGTCGAAGGCAACAACGCCCGATTCGAGCGCAAGTTCCGCTGGATGCGCGGCGCGCGCGTGCTCTGAGGCGGCCTCACGCTGCCGACTTGAAGCGCAGCGCAGTCTCGCCGTCGGCGCGGCCGCCGGGGCCGAAGCGGCGCTCGACCAGCACGCCCGTGCCGTCGTGGCCCAGCGCGATCACCGTGCTGGCGCGGGTGCCGTAGCGCTCGCCGCGGATGAACGGCGCGGACAGGCGGCGCTCCAGTTCGAGGTCGATGCCGGTGTGCGGCAGCGCGGCGTCGGGCGCCGGCGCGGCGTCGGCCAGCGCGGCGAACAGAGGCACGAAGTCGTCGTCGCCACGCGCCAGCCAGGCCTGCAGCGCCGCGGTCAGGCGCTCGGTCTTCGGCCAGCGCGCCTCCAGCGCGCCGTTGGACAGGCCGTGCACGCCGGGCGCCAGCGCCTCGACGCGCGCGACCGGATGGTTGCCGACGTAGCGGGCCGCGTCGCGGTCGAACAGCAGCAGGTTGAACGGCCGGTAGCCGGCGGCGCGCGCGGCCAGCGCCTCCGCCCACGCGCCGACGGGCGCGGCGTCGCGCAGGAATCCGGCACCGAGCAGACCGCGCGAACGCCCGCCCATGTCGGCGCGCGGGTCGCGGAAGTTGGTCACCACGCAGGCGCGCCCGGCTTCGCTGACGCCGATCCAGGTGCCGCCGGCCTCGAGGTCGCGTCCGGCCAGCACCTGTGGCGCGTCGGCCCAGCGCGCGGCGGGCGCCGCCGGGCGCGCGTGGTATTCGTCGCGGTTACCCGCGAGCAGCAGGCGCCAGCGCGGATGCGCCAGCCAGGCGGCGGCGATCAGGCACATGCGGAAACGGCGGCGAACGGCATGCGCGCATTGTCCGCGCCGGCACGGCCGCGCGTCACCCCGCGGCAGACGCGGCCGCCCGGCATGGCGCGGCGCGTCACTCCAACCGCGCGATCGCAACGATCCGCGCCGCCGCACGCCGGCGCGGGCGCCGCCGATGCGGCCGAAATGCGACGGCCGTCACATTGGCTGTGAAACGGCCATCACATCGACTTTGAACAAATATGTCGCGGAACGGGCCTGGTGCGGCTTGCGCCCCGCCCGGGCGGGTCGTGGCACAGCGTTTGCTCTTGTCCCGGTGAGCGCGCCGCGAACGTGGTGCACCGTACAGGGAGAAACCGCCATGTCCCGCGTCAGTGACGAACCCGCCGAGCCGCAGGCGTCCATCGCCGCCGGCCGCCGCTCCGACGCCCTGCCGGTGTGGCGCCAGCTGCGCATCGCCCTCACCGTGGCCTGCACCGATGCCCGCGAACATGCGCGCATCGTCGACAGCGAGACGGTCGACAGCCTGTGCGCGCTGGCCGGGGAATATCCCGAGATCGCCACGATGCTGGCCGAGGCCGGCATCTCCGACCCGTTCGAGCAACTGCTGCTGCGCGCGTTCGAGGCGATGAACGTGCTGAAGCAACTGGTCGCCTGCACGCCGTGCCCGCCGGAAGCGTGGAAGCACGGCGCCGACGACCTGCGCACGCTGCTTGCCCAGGCCGGCGGGCTGGCGTGGGTGCCCGAGCGCGACCTGTTCCTGGAGGAGGCCGACGAAGCGCTGCGCTACCTCGACGCCGAGATGACCTACCACCGCGACGCCATGTGCGCCGGCGGCGCGCTGCTGCGCCTGGACCGCGCCCTGCTGCGGCTCGCCCTGCTGCAGGGCGATCCGGAAGTGCGCGCAGCGCGCCGGCGCGCCTGCGGACGCCTGCACCTGCTGGCCGAGATGCTGCTGACGACCGACTCGGCGCCCGCCGGCGCGCCCGAATTCCCGCCGCGCAAGCCCACCCCGCGCCGCGACGCGCAACTGCACGCGGCCTGAGCAGCGCCCCGCCCGCCTTCGGCGCCTGCCCCGCACGGGGAAAAGGGCGGAACGTGGCCCGCCGACGCTACCCCGCCCCGCCCCCTATCGTCCGGCCTGCCGCGGCGCTAGGCTAGCCGCCCAGGGGTTCGGAAGCTCCGCGATGATGACGCGGTTCGACCAGATCTCCGTGATGGTCGTCGAAGACCACGCGTTCCAGCGCAAGATCGCGCTGCGCCTGCTCGATGCGATCGGCGTCGAGCGCGTCCTCGAGGCCGCGGACGGCGAGCAGGCGCTGCGCATCCTCGAGGCGGCGCCAGCGCCGCCCGACGTCCTGCTGGTCGATCTCGACCTGCCGCAGATGGACGGCATCGAGCTGATCGGCCACGTCGCCAGCCGCCGGCTGGCGCGCGCGGTGGTGGTGCTGTCCGCGCTCGAACCCGCCCTGCTCAACACCGTGCAGACCATGGCCCGCGCCAGCGGCCTGCGCGTGCTCGGCGTGCTGGAGAAGCCGCTGACCGCGACCAAGCTCGCCGAAGTGCTGGCGCTGTTGCAGAACGGCGCGGCGGAATCGCGCGCCGAGGAACCGCTCGACGTCTCCGAATCGACGCTGGCGGAAGCGCTGGAACTGGACGAGTTCGAACCCTGGTTCCAGCCGCAGGTGGCGTTCGACAGCGGCCTCGTCACCGGCGCCGAGGCGCTGACGCGCTGGCTGCGCCGCGACCAGGTGATCGCGCCGGATCGCTTCGTGCCGTTGATCGAGCGCAGCGGCCTGATCGACAGCTTCACCGAGCGCGTGCTGGCGCGCGCCTGCGCCTGGCGCAGGCGCTGGGCGCAACAGGGCCTGGAGCTGCAACTGTCGGTGAACATCTCGATGCTGAACCTGGCGAGCGTGGACGCCGCCGACCGCTACCAGGCGATCGTGCTGGAGGCCGGCATGAAGCCGCGCGACGTGGTGCTCGAGCTGACCGAAAGCGCGGTGATCGGCGAGACCGCGCATACCCTGAACGTGCTGGCACGGCTGCGCCTGAAGGGCTTCGGGCTCAGCATCGACGACTTCGGCACGGGCTATTCCTCGCTGGCGCAGCTCGCACAGTTGCCGGTGACGGAACTGAAGGTCGACCGCGGCTTCGTTTCCGGCGCCCCGAGCCAGCCACGCCAGCGCGCGGTGGTCGAAGCCAGCCTCGAGCTGGCGCGCAAGCTGGGCCTGTCCACCACCGCCGAAGGCGTGGAGACGGTCGAGGAATGGCAGATGCTGGCCGACCTCGGCTGCGACTACGCGCAGGGCGCGCTGATCGACATGCCGGTGCCCGGCGCCGCCCTGCCCGAGCGCATACGGGCATGGCATCGACCCGGCCAAGCCCTGTGAAGAACAAAGCGTGGCGACCGCTCAGCATCCGCGTGCAGCTCCTGCTGCTGCTGGGCCTGCTGCTCACCACCGGCCTCAGCCTGCTCGCACTCGACCAGATGAACCAGCACGCCAACACGCGCGCGCTGGCGCACCTGCGCGACGACGCGCTGGGCGGAGTGCGCGCGGCGAAGGTCGTTTCCGACGCCTACGGCCTCGCCATGGTCGACACCACCATCCGCGTCCGCAACCACCTGCTCGGCTGGGAACAGGGCATCGCGGTGCTGGACGGCGCGCAAGCCGATATCCGCCGCGCCTGGGCGCAACTCGAGAGCAGCGCGATGCCGCCCGACCAGCGCGCGCTGCTGGACGAAATCGCGCAGGCCCGGCAGGACGCCGACCGGGCCAGCGCCAAGCTGCGGCGCATCCTGCAGGCGCAGGACATCGTCGCGCTGGGCCGGTTCGCCAGCACCGAGCTGTATCCGGCAACCGACCCGGTCACCACGCGCCTGCGGCTCCTGGCCGACCTCAAGATCGAGGAAGCCGAGCAGTATCTCGCCGCGCAGACCGCCCACGCGCGACAGCGCTCGTGGTGGCGGCTCGCGCTGCTCGCGTTCACCCTCCTGATCGTGCTGGCGATCGGCCGCTCGATACTGCGCGACGTTTTCCGCGGCGTCGGCTATCTGACACGGCTCGCGTACGACGTGCGCCGCGGCGAGTACGACGCGCCCGCCGGCGTACGGCCGCCCGGGGAACTGGGCGAAGTCGCCGACGCGTTCCTGACGATGCGCGAGTCGCTCAAGCGCAACGAGCGGGAATTGCGCGCCAGCGAGGCGCGCGCGCAGGAGGCCAACCGCGCCAAGAGCGACTTCCTCGCCACCATGAGCCACGAGATCCGCACGCCGATGATCGGCATCACCGGCATGCTCGAACTGCTGGGCCACACCCGCCTCGACGCCGAGCAGCGCCACTATGTCGACGTGGTGCAGCAGTCCACCGACAGCCTGTTGCAGATCATCGGCGACATCCTCGATTTCTCGAAGATCGAGGCCGGACGGCTGGAGCTGGCGCCGGAGCCGACCGACCTGCGCCGCCTGGTCGAGGACAGCGTGCAGCATTTCCTCGGCGCCGCCTCGGCCAAGGGCCTGAGCCTGGAAGCACGGGTCGACCCGACACTGGCACCGGCGCATCGCGCGGATCCGCTGCGCCTGCGGCAGATCCTCGGCAATTTCCTCTCCAATGCGCTGAAATTCACCGCCGCCGGCGGCATCGAGGTGGAGCTGCAGCGCCTTGGCACATCGGACGGCCGCGAACGCATCGCCCTGCGCGTGCGCGACAGCGGCATCGGCCTGTCCGAGGAACAGCGCCAGCGCCTGTTCACGCCGTTCACCCAGGCCGAAACCGGCACCGCGCGCCGCTACGGCGGCAGCGGCCTCGGCCTGGCGATCTGCCGCCGCCTCGCCAACCTGATGGACGGCGAGATCACGCTGGACAGCCGCCTCGGCGGCGGCACCACGGTCAGCCTGGTCGTCGACCTGCCGACCTGCGACCCCGCGCTGCTGCCGAAGCACGCCGCGCCGACCGCCTTCCCCGTCCGCCCGCCGCCCAGCCTCGACCTGGCCGAACGCGAGCGCAGCCTGATCCTGCTGGTCGACGACCACATCACCAACCGCGAGGTGGTGGCGCGCCAATTGGCGCGCGCCGGCTACGCCTGCGAGACCGCCGACGATGGCGAGGAGGGGTTGCGCCGCTGGCGGAGCGGACGCTACGCGCTGGTGCTGGCCGACGTGCACATGCCGCACATGGACGGCTACCAGCTCGCCGCCGCGATCCGTGCCGCCGAGCAGCGCGAAGGCCGCGCGCGCACGCCGATCCTCGCGCTGACCGCCGACGCCAGCAAGGACGAGCCCGGACGCTGCCTGGCCGCCGGCATGGACGGCTTCCTCATCAAGCCGATGGACATCCCCACGCTGGCGGCGCGCCTGCGCCAGTGGCTGCCGCATGTGTCTTTCGCGCAGACCGCGACCGCCGAGGCGACTGCCGACGCGGCCACGACGAACGCGCCGGCGGCGGCCGATGCGCCGATCGACGCGGCGACGCTGACCGCGCTCGCCGGCGGCGACGCCGACCTCGCCCGCCACCTGCTGCGCGATTTCGTCGCCACCTGCCGCAGCGACCTCGCCGTGCTGGAGGCCGCACTCGCCCGCGACAACCTCGCCGCCGCCGCGCGCGAGGCGCACCGCATCAAGGGCGCCGCGCGGCTGGTCGGCGCCGCATCGCTGGCCGACGCCGCCGCCACGCTGGAAGCCGCGGCCAAGGCGCCGGACGCGGACACGGCGCTCGCGCAAGCCCGCGCGCTGACGGCAGCATTCGCCGCGCTCGAAACCCGGTGCGCCGCCCAAGGCTGAGGCGCTCGCCCGCGACCGCGCCGCAGGCCATAATCCGGCGCGCATGCCGTTGCCGCCCGTTCGCCGCACTCCCCCGCCACGTCGCCTCGCGCTCGCCGCCGCGGGCGCGCTCGTGCTGTTCGCCGCGCTGGCCGGCGCGCAGGACAACGCGCAGCGCGGCGCCCAGGAAGCCGCCACCAAGCAGAAGCTCGCCGCGGTGCGCGCGCAGATCGACGCGCTGGCCAAGGCGCAGCGCGAAACCGGCGCCGCGCGCGACAGCCTCGAAGCCGAACTGGCGCGCCAGGCCGCCGAGCTGGCCGACACCGCCAAGGCGCTGCGCGACGCCGAAGCCGCGGTCGCGGCCAAGCAGCAGGCGCTCGAGCGCCTGCAGGACGAGCGCGGCGCGATCGGGCAGCGCCTCGACGCGCAGCGCGCGGCGCTGGCCGACCTGCTGCGCGCCGCCTACACGCTGGGCCGCGGCCAGGATCTGCGCGTGCTGCTGGGCGGCGAGGACCTGGCGCGGATCGCGCGCGCACTGGCCTATTCGCGCTACTTCCAGCGCGACCGCATCGAGCGCATCCGGGCGCTGGGCGCGGATCTTTCGCGCCTCGATGCGGTCCAAGCCTCCATCGTGACCGAACGCGCCGCCCTCGAAGCCGTCCGCGACCAGCGCGCCCGCCAGGCCGACGCGCTGGAGCAGGCGCGCGGCGCGCAGCAGACGCTGCTGGCCGCGGCCGAGGCGCGGCTGAAGACGCAGGGCGAGCAGCTCGCCGCGCTGCAGCGCGACGCCGACAACCTCGACCGCCTGCTGCAACGCCTGCGCGACGTGTTCGCCGACATCCCGAAGGCGATGCCTGCGGACAAGCCGTTCGCACAGTTGCGCGGCCAACTGCCGTGGCCGCTGGCCGGCAAGCTGGCGGTGGCGTTCGGCGCGCGCGACCGCAGCGGCGCGAGCAGCCACGGCATGGTGATCGCCGCCAGGCCCGGCAGCGCGGTGCGCGCGATCGCGCACGGCCGCATCGCCTACGCCGACTGGCTGCGCGGCTACGGCATGCTGGTCATCGTCGACCACGGCGACGGCTGGATGAGCCTGTACGGCAGCAACGAATCGCTGCTGCGCGAGGTCGGCGACTGGGTCAATGCCGGCGACACCATCGCCACCAGCGGCAGCGGCGCCGACGGCGCGCGCGGCCTGTACTTCGAGCTGCGCCAGGGCGGCAAGCCGGTCGACCCGCGGCCCTGGCTGACGGCGCGGCAATGACGCACCCGCGCGCATAATGCCCCCACGCACCACCCCGAGACTCGTCCCCATGCGTATCTCACCGCTGCTGCTCGCCCTGCTGCTGGCCGTCCCCGCAGCCCGCGCCGCGGGCCCCGATGCCGCGCCCGCGCCGGCCGACGCGAAGCCGGCCGCGGCCGCCCCCACCCAGCCCGACCTCGACGACATCCGCAACTTCACCCACATCTACGAGCTGGTGAAGCAGGCCTACGTCGACCCGGTGGACGACAAGACCCTGATGCAGGCGGCGATCCATGGCATGCTCGCCGGCCTCGACCCGCACAGCGAATACCTCGACACCGCGGGCCTGCAGGCGCTGACCGAGGACACCACCGGCGCCTACGGCGGCCTCGGCATCGAGGTGCTGCAGGTCAACGGCGAACTGCGCGTGATCGCGCCGATCGACGACACCCCCGCGCAGCGCGCCGGCATCAAGGCCGGCGACGTGATCACCCGCGTCAACGGCAAGCCGGTCGATCCCGACGCGCTGGACGAGGCGGTCAAGCAACTGCGCGGCGAACCCGGCACCAAGATCGCGTTGACCATCCTGCACGAGAACGCGGCGAAGCCCGTGGACATGACGCTGACCCGCGAGCGCATCGTGGTGACCAGCGTGAAGGCGCGCCTGCTGGAACCGGGCTACGCCTACATCCGCATCAGCCAGTTCCAGGACGACACCACCGACGACCTGCGCCGCAAGCTGGAGGCGCTGGTCAAGAAGAGCGGCCCGCTGCGCGGCGCCGTGCTCGACCTGCGCTCCAATCCGGGCGGCCTGCTGACCGCCGCGGTCGGCGTCAGCGACGCCTTCCTCGACTCGGGCGTGATCGTCACCACCAAGGGCCGGCTGAAGCAGGCCGACCTCAGCTTCAGCGCCACCCCCGGCGACCTGCTGAACGGCGCGCCGCTGGTGGTGCTGGTCGACAACGGCACCGCCTCGGCGGCGGAGATCGTCGCCGGCGCACTGAAGGACGACCACCGCGCGCTGATCATGGGCCGGCGCACCTTCGGCAAGGGCTCGGTGCAGACCGTGCTGCCGCTGGACGACAACCGCGCGGTCAAGCTGACCACGGCGCGCTACTACACGCCGTCCGGCACGTCGATCCAGGCCGCCGGCATCGCGCCCGACATCGCCCTCGCCGACCTCGCCGTCAGCCACCGCAACGAGGCGCCGCAACTGATCGGCTCCGAACGCGACCTGCCCAACCACCTCAAGGGCGACCACGAGGGCGACGGCCACCACGACGGCGACGGCGCCGCGCTGGCGCTGCAGGACTACGCGCTGTCGGAAGCGCTGCACGTGCTGAAGGGCATGGCGCTGGGCAAGCCGGCAGCGGCGGCGCCGGACGCGCACTGAGCGATCAGGCGCGCCTCGCTTTGCTTTTCCCGTCGGAGCGGCGGCGGCCTCGCGCGTGATTCGGCGGAAGCCGCTGCGCGGATTCCGCCCTACGTATTTGTAGGAGCGGCCGTGGCCGCGACCTTCACGCAGTGCCGGAGCCATCGCCCCCCGCACGCCGCGGCCGCCGCGCCGGCGCGATCCGGCCGCGCGGTGCCGCAATCGCCGGCGCGAAGCCGCGTCGCCGCTTTATCGCTCCGGATTCGGGGTGATAAGACTTATCCCTGCGACCGCGTCGGATAACACGACCAGCCTTCAACTCCGAGCCACGGCGCCACCCGCCTGCAAGGCCTTGTCCGTGCGTCGGAAATCGGCTTGACGCCCCGCAGACGGGCGGCGCAGGCTGGCGTTTATCACCCCGCATATCGGGTCTACTTGTAGTTCAGCATAAAGGAGGTAGTGATGGCGCTTGGCCCCGCAGAGCAACTTGCTCACAGTACCGTTCGAATCGAGTGCGATATGCCTGGTGGTATGATCGGTACGGGCACCGGGTTCTTTTACAGTCTCGATAAGAACGGCGATCAACACGTACCAGTCATTGTCACCAACAAGCATGTAGTGGCTGGAGCGATAAAGGGTCGATTCCTCCTGACACTACAGGATAGCGCTGGGGGACCAGCGGTTGGAACCTACCAAGCGTTTGAGCTTGATAACTTCGAAAGACGGTGGGCGCCCCACCCAGATCCGCACGTCGATCTTTGCGCGATGCCTATAGCCCCTCTCTTGAGAGAGGCTGAGCAAAGGAACCAGAAGTTCTTCTATGTGACTTTCGATAGGACACTACTGCCCAGCCGTGCCGAAATAGAGGACATGATCGGCCTCGAAAACATCACAATGGTCGGCTACCCAAATGGTCTGTGGGATTGTAAGAATAACCTGCCCATATTTCGGAAAGGCGTGCTCGCAACCGACTACAAGTACGATTGGAATGGTCGGAAGGAGTTTTTGATAGACGCGGCGTGTTTTCCTGGGTCGAGTGGTTCGCCCGTCATGCTTTTTGACGTGGCAAGCTACCAAACACGCAAAGGCACCTTCATGGGCTCATCGAGAATAAAGCTCTTAGGCGCTCTTTATGCTGGCCCCCAGCACACCGTGGAAGGCGACGTGAGAGTGGTGGTCGTTCCGACACAGCAGAAGGCGGTCGCTGTCGCGGGTATCCCGAACAACCTCGGGATCATTATCAAGGCGGAGCAACTTCTAGCTTTCGAGGGTATGTTCCGGTGAAATGCCGAACCAGGCGCTCCAGCCGACCGCTCTACCGCTGCGCGGTCTTCGCAGCGGCTGAGCTTCATCGTTAGAGGGCACATGCCAACACTTGCCCCCGGCACGTGGCTCCTCCTGTCGCTGGCTGCAGTCGCAGCGGTCGGCGCGATTGTTCTTGTCCGCTCAGTCGCGAGGCTCGCATCCGACCTTGTCTTCACTACTCAGTATCGAGAGCGGGTTCATGTCTTGGTCGAGCACGCTGACGGTGCCGTCTATGAGTGGCTCACCTTGAACGTCAACCGCATGCAGGTGCAAATGGGGCCCCAAGGACTCATCACCTTTCGGCCACCGTTCGCAAACCACGTGATTCAGAACTACCCCGTTGTACTGAACGTACTTCCCGAACTGCGAAGGTGTTTGTCAGACCAGCTACTTTCGCGAAATTTGCTGGGTCAGTACCACGCACTTCTTGACGACGCTCTGTTGCGCCACCAGGGCTCGCTTACGGGACGCCATCAACAAGCAGTGGCGTCCGCAAAGAACCCGATTGCGTGGTTGACGGCCGGAGTCCGCACGCTGCTTGCGGCACCTGTGTGGTTCCTGGCGACGGTGGGCGTCATCTCTCGCTCGTTTGCCTCACGTGTCGTGGCATCCAGCTTCTACCGCCTGTTGGCGGGTCTCGTTGCCACGGTGGGTTTCGTCAGTGCAGTCGTTGGGCTGGTCACGGGCTGGGAGCAGTTCGCGGCAATCCTGCGCAGGTTCGTGCCGGGTGCCTTTTAACCCTTCGGTCAACGCGACAGCCAACGGCGCGCCGCCTGGCCCGCGGGGCCGCCCGGCACATCATCATCCCCGCGGGCCAGGCGTCACGCCGTCGTCTGCGCGTTACCTCAAACGTTAGACATCAGGGGAGAACTTCGCATGAAGAAGAATGTTGCTGCTCTGTGCTCGTGCGTGGTAGCAATCGGCTCGGTCATTGTGGTGCCGCTGGTAGTGGGTCGCCGCTTCAATGCCGACGATGACACCGTGTTCTTCATAAGCATGTTGCTTATTTCGGTGGCGGCAGCTTGCCTTTCAATGTGGCGCGAGTCCAAGAGAGACAAGGCCAACGTTCAAAACATTGCGCTCGCAGCCATTTTCAACTTCATCGGCTTGGGTATCGTTATGTATGAATTGCTCACATACGCTCCTGGCAACAACACGCAGTAGGCTAATCGTGTGAAGTCAATGGAATTTGTCTAATTATTCGGTCAACCGGACGCTCACCCGCTACGCGGGCTCGCGCCGGTTAGCTTAAGCGTTAGCTGCTATGGATGCCCCCCAGCTCATCACGGCCATCAAAGACAGTGTCTTAGCACTTTCGGCTGCGGTAACGGCCGGCGTAGCAGTCTTCGGTGTGAACAAGTGGCGCCAAGAGCTCAATGGCAAAGCCCGTTTCGAAGCTGCCCGGGCATTAGCCAAGGCGGCCTACAACCTGAGAGATCAGATTCACGGAGCGCGCTCACCACTGATCACGCCGGACGAGTTTCCAAGCGGTTACTCGCAAAAGCAGCGCCCCTCGAACGGCGAAAAGCGCGATGCCTACGCACACCTGTACAGCAACCGCTGGAAACCCGTGCGCGCCGCTGTCGCTGAATTTGAAGTTCAGGCACTAGAAGCAGAGGCCTTATGGGGTGCATCGGTTCGTCAGCTTTCCCATGAGCTAGATGTGTAAACCCAACAGGTTGTTCATGCCGATGCGGGTGATCGGCGGCTGGTAACCGAGACTGGCGTGGGGACGGTGCCAGTTGTACTGGTGCAGCCATGTCGGCCAATGCGCGGCACGCTGCGCGGAGTGCTCGTAGCTGCGGGCATAGGCCCACTCGCGCAGCGAGGTCTGGATAAAGCGCTCGGCCTTGCCGTTGGTGCGTGGCGTGTAGGGCCGGGTGCGTACGTGGCGCAGGCCGAGCCGGCGCAGCAGGCGCTTGAAAGCGCGCGACTTGTAGCAGGCGCCGTTGTCGGTCATGACCCGGGCGAAGCGCACGCCCAACTGGCGGTAGTAGCGCAAGGTCTTGAGCAGGGCACGGCAGGCGGTCAGGCCGCGTTCGTCCGGCTCGATGGTGCCAAAGGCCACACGCGAGGCGTCGTCGATGGCCACGTGTACAAACTCCCACCCGGCACCGTCCGAAGCGTGCTGGCGTTCACCCGTGACGCGGTGACCGGGGCGCCAGAAGCGCCCCAGCTTCTTGATATCCAGATGCAGCAGATCGCCTGGCGTGGGGTACTCGTAGCGGTTGGTTGGGTGTGCCGGCTCGAGTTCCGCCAAGCGATGGAGCCCTGCGCGCTTGACCAGGCGGCCGACCGTGCTGGCCGCCACCGCCAGGTGCTGGGCGATCTGTCGATAGGTCCAGCGCTCACGGCGGTGCTCGATGACCTGGTGGGCGATCGCTGTCGCCGTGGCATGCGGGCAACGATGGGGGCGGGACGAACGATCGAGCAGCCCCACCGTACCCTCCTCGCGAAAACGCTGCAGCCACTTGTAGGCCGTGCGCACGCTCACCCCAGCCGCATGGGCGGCCTCCTCCACGCGCAGGCCGTGTTTGAGCACCCTCTCTACAAGCAGGGCTCGACCTCGCGGCGTAAGACGGGCATGTTTATGCAGGTTCATCCGGGGCTCCTGTGGGTGCTGAATGGGTCGCACCGCCAGAATCCCGGGTTCGCCCCGGGTGAACAACCTACTGAGAGATCACATCTAGCCCGTATCGCCGGAGAGCGCGACGCGATGTTTCTTGCACAGCCGGTAGACGGTGACCCGCGACACCTTCAGGCGCCGCGCGCATTCGCTGACGTTGAAGCGCGTCTCGCGCAGGCAGTCGACGATCATGTCGCGCTCGGCGCAATCGCGCGCGCTGTCCAGCGAGACCGCGTGCATCACGTAGGCGGGCTCGGCCAGATCGAGATGCGCGGGCGTGATCAGCGGGCCCTCGGCCATCACCACGGCGCGGCGCACGCGGTTCATCAGCTCGCGCACGTTGCCCGGCCAGGCATGCGCCGCCATCGCCTCCTTGGCCGCCTCGCTGAAGCCGCGCACGTGCGTACCGTGCTCCTGGCGGAACGTCTCGAGGAAATGACAGGCGAGCAGTTCGATGTCGCGCTCGCGCTCGCGCAGCGGCGGCATGTGCAGGCGCAGCACGTTGAGGCGGTAGTAGAGGTCCTCGCGGAAGCGCCGCTCGGCGACGGCCTGCTCGAGGTCGACGTGGGTCGCGGCGACCACGCGCGCATCCACCCGGATCGACTGGTGGCTGCCGACGCGCTCGATCGTGCCGTCCTGCAGGAAGCGCAGCAGGTTGGACTGCGCCTCCAGCGGCAGGTCGCCGATCTCGTCGAGGAACACGGTGCCGCCGTGCGCGGCCTCGATGCGCCCGATCTTGCGCGTGGCGGCGTCGGTGAACGCGCCGCGCTCGTGGCCGAACAGCTCCGACTGCACCAGCTTCTCCGGCAGCGCGCCGCAATTGATGGCCGCGAACGGCCCGGCGCTGCGCGCGGAGAAGCGGTGCAGCGTGCGCGCGGCCAGCTCCTTGCCGGTGCCGGTTTCGCCGGTGATCAGCACCGACACGTCGACCGGCACGAACTTGCGGATCCTGAGCGCGAGCGCGTGCATGACGCGGCTGGCGCCGATCACGCCGTCGAGGTCGTTGCCGCGCAGCGGGCCGGCGTCGCGGCCGAGCTGCGCCTTGCCCCAGGCGTGGCCGAGCGCCATGCACAGTTGGCCGACGTCGAGCGGCAACGTGAAGTAGTCGAAGAAGGCGTAGCGGATCAGGTCGCGCACCGCCGGCTTGGCCAGGTCGTCCGCGTGCACCAGCGCCAGCCACTGCACCTCCGGATGCTGCGCCGCCAGGCGCTCGACGTTGCGCAGCGGCGTCTCGGCGTCGAATTCGACCAGCGCGACCCAGGCGTCGGTGCCGCGGATGATGGCGGAGCCGTCGTCGCGCCGCAGGTCGATCGGCAGGACGCGCCAACCCGCTTCCGCCAGCGCGCGGTGCACCTGCGGGTCCGGGGCGCCGAACCACGCCAGGCTGCGGGTGGATGCTCCATTTCCCTGCACGCCCATGGCTTCCTCGCACGCATGGCGCCCGTTCCGCCGTCGCGACGACGGGCGAACCCGGCGCTACCCCACCAGTCACGAGCTGCTCAGGCAGAAGCCAGGGCTCCGACCGGGCTGCCGGTTTCCCGCCATACGCGGGAACGCCGTGCGCCGGGCAGACGTTCCGGCGGGAAACACGCGTTGCATTATTTGACGCCGGATCGGGGCGCCATGTTGACCGGCATCAATACCGGTCATCGTGCGGAAGAGCCGTAAAAACGGCCGTTTGCGGCCCTGCGGCACGCTGCCTCGCGTACTCCTACTCCGATCCCGGGGCGTTTACCAGTTGCCCGTATTGGGCATCGACGCCCACGGCTCGCGCGGCGGCAGCGCGTCGCCCTTCTGCAGCAGCTCGATCGAGATCAGGTCGGGCGAGCGCACGAACGCCATGTGGCCGTCGCGCGGCGGGCGGTTGATGGCGACGCCCATCGCCTGCAGGCGTGCGCAGAGGGCGTAGATGTCGTCGACGCGAAAGGCGAGGTGGCCGAAGTTGCGCGCCGAGCCGTAGTCCTCCGCCGAGTCCCAGTTGTGGGTCAGCTCCAGCTCCGCCTCGGGACTGTCCGGCGCGGCCAGGAACACCAGGGTGAACCTGCCCTGCGGATAGTCGCGCCGGCGCACCTCGCGCAGGCCGAGGCCGTCGCAATAGAAACGCAGCGCGGCGTCGAGATCGCGCACGCGCACCATGCTGTGCAGGTATTTCATCGGCTTCGCTCCGGCAGCGGCAACGCCGGGAAGTTCGGGGCGCGCCCGGACGCGTTCAAGTCCGGCCGCGGCGCCGGCTCAGTCGAGGAAGAAGTCGGGCAGCAATTGCGCGCCCGGCTGCACCGCGTAGCGCGCGAAGTCCGCGGTGCCGGCCTCGCGCAGCACCTCCTCGTCGATGCAGAAGTGCCCGCTGAACGCGCGCGCCGGTCGGGTCAGGACGCGGTGCGCGGCGTCGGCGACGATCTCCGGCATGCGGCAGTTCTCCGGCCGCACCATGCCGCCGAGCATGGCGATCGCGGCGGTGGCGATCACCGTCCTCGGCCACAGCGCGTTGACCGCGACGCCGTCGCGGGCGAATTCCGCGCTCATGCCCAGCACGCACATGCTCATGCCGTACTTGGCGATGGTGTAGGCGGTATGCGCCTGGAACCAGCGCGGCTTCAGGTTCAGCGGCGGCGACAGCATCAGCACGTGCGGATTGGCCGCCTTCTTCAGGTGCGGCAGGCAGGCCTGGGTGACCATGAAGGTGCCGCGCGTGTTGACCTGGTGCATCAGGTCGAAGCGCTTCATCGGCGTGCCGGCGGTGCCGGCCAGCCAGATCGCGCTGGCGTTGTTGACCAGGATGTCGATGCCGCCGAAGCGCTCGACCGTGGCCGCCACCGCGGCCTGCACCTCGGCCTCCTCGCGGATGTCCATCTTCAGCGCCAGCGCCTGCCCGCCGGCCGCCTCGATCTCGGCGGCGGCGCTGTGGATGGTGCCGGGCAGCTTCGGATTCGGCACCGCGCTCTTGGCCGCGACCGCGACGTTGGCGCCGTCGCGCGCGGCGCGCAGCGCGATCGCCAAGCCGATGCCGCGCGAGGCGCCGGTGATGAACAGGGTCTTGCCTTGCAGGGTGTCGGTCATGCGCGCTGGAACCTCGGCAGGCTGTCGCGCAGGGCGCGCAGGCGTTCGAGTGGATCGGTCACTTCGAGCATCTGCTGGCGCTCGCCGTGGGTCAGCGGCAGCAGCTCGGCGAGGCGGAAGCCGACCCAACTGGCGTCGTCGTAGCAGGCGCGCGGCGCGTCCTCGTAGTGCGGGCCGAGCTGCTCGACCAGGCGCTCGAGGATGGTCGGCAGCAGGCCGTGCTCGGGCGGCACCGGCAACTGCGGCTCGTCCGGCCAGAAGCGCACCTCGCCGTGCACCAGCCCGTTGTCGCGCACGCGCGTGCTCAGCACGCGGAAACGCGCGCCGCCCTCGGCGGTTATGCCGAGCAGGCCGTCGGGCAAGGTGTAGAAATCGGTGATGCGCGCCAGCGTGCCGACCGCCGCCGGCAGCGCCGGCTCGCCGACCTCGCCGCCCTGCAGGATCAGGCACACGCCGAAGCCCTGGCCCGCGCGCGCGCATTCGCGCACCATGTCGAGATAGCGCGGCTCGAAGATGCGCAACTGCAGCGGCCCGCCGGGAAACAGCACGGCAGACATCGGGAACAGCGGGATGTCGGGGAGCGCCACGCGGCGAGTCTAGCACCCGCGCCGCGGCGGGTTCGGCCGCTCAGCGCGCCGCCCGCAGCGCCTCGGCGAAGCGGCGCGGGGCGGCCTCGAAGCCGCCGTTGGACATGAACACGACGTGGTCGCCGGGGCGCGCCTGTTCCAGCAGCGCGGCGATCAGCGCGTCCACCGTCGGCGCGCTGCGGCCGCGGCCGTCCAGCGCGGCGGTGACGCACTCGGCGTCCCACGGCAGCTCGGGGCGGTGCAGGAACACCACCGCGTCGGCGTCGCGCAGGCTGGGCGCCAGCCCGGCGGCGTGCGCGCCGAGCCGCATCGAGTTCGAGCGCGGCTCCAGCGCGACCACGATGCGCGCCGCGCCGACGCGCGCGCGCAGGCCGGCCAGCGTGGTGGCGATCGCGGTCGGGTGGTGCGCGAAGTCGTCGTAGACGCGCACGCCGGCGTGCTCGCCGACCAGCTCCATGCGCCGTTTGACGCTGGCGAAGCCGGCGAACGCCGGCAGCAGCGCGGCCGGATCGGCGCCCGCCGCGGCCGCGGCGGCCAGCGCGGCCAGCGCGTTCATCACGTTGTGGCGGCCGAGCAGCGGCCAGCGCACCTCGCCGACCGCGACGCCGCCGCGCGTCACCGCGAACGCCGAGCCGTCGGCTTCGATCAACCGCGCGCGCCAGTCGCCGCGCGCGATGCCGAAGGTCTCGACCGGCGTCCAGCAACCCATCGCCAGCACCTCGGCGAGACGCTCGTCCTCGGCGTTGACGATCAGCCGGCCGTTGCCGGGCACGGTGCGCACCAGGTGGTGGAACTGGCGCTGGATCGCGGCGACGTCGGGGAAGATGTCGGCGTGGTCGTACTCGAGGTTGTTGAGGATGGCGACGCGCGGGCGGTAGTGCACGAACTTCGAGCGCTTGTCGAAGAACGCGGTGTCGTACTCGTCCGCCTCGATGACAAATGGCGCAGCGCCGGATGAGGGTGCGGGTTCCGCGCGCGGCGCCGAATCCCCACCCCGCCCCCTCTCCCGAGGGGAGGGGGGCTTTCCACCCAGCCGCGCCGACACGCCGAAATTGCCCGGCACGCCGCCGACCAGGAAGCCCGGCGCCAGCCCGGCGCTTTCCAGCAGGTGCGCCAGCAGGCTGGTGGTGGTGGTCTTGCCGTGCGTGCCGGCCACCGCCAGCACCTCGCGCTCGCGCAGCAGCGTCTCGCCCAGCCACTGCGGCCCGGAGACGTAGGGCAGGCGCGCGTCCAGCACGTGCTCGATCGCCGGATTGCCGCGCGACAGCGCGTTGCCGACGATCACCAGGTCCGGCGCCGGCTGCAGGTGCGCGGCGGCATAGCCGGACTTCAGCGCGATGCCGAGCGCCTCGAGCTGGGTGCTCATCGGCGGATACACGTTGGCGTCGGAACCTTCCACCGTGTGGCCGAGTTCGCGCGCCAGCGCGGCGACGCCGCCCATGAAGGTGCCGCAGATGCCGAGGATGTGGATGCGCATGTCGGGCGGTGCTCGCAGCGTGGCGCGGATCAGGCCGGGAACGTGGCCTGCACCAGCACATAGTTGCCGAGGCCGAGCAGCAGCGCCAGCAGCACGCCGCCGGCGAACGGCACGTCGAGCGCGTGGCGCAGCACGTGCGCGATCGCGCACAGTTGCCAGATCGCCAGGCCGAGCAGCGGCCAGATCAGCAGCATCTGCAGCGCGGTCGGATGCATCACGTCGACGTTCGGCCCCATCAGCAGCGCCAGCGGCAGCGCCAGCAGCGAGAACGCCAGCAGCACGCCGAGCAGCGCGCCCGCCGCCTGCACGTAGCGCGCGCGCTGGCCGCGCAGGGCGAGCAGCGCGTACAGCGCGCCGAGCATGAACAGCACCGACAGCACGCCGCCCGCCAGGCCCTCGCCGACGCCCTTGCGCAGGCCGCCGGCCAGCACCTGCAGCACGATCAGCGCCAGCCCCAGCAGGGCCGGCAGGTGCGGCGCATAGGGCAGGTCCTGCGGGCCGCGCCGCAGCAGGCAGAGATCGCGTATGACGGGAAACAGTTCGCGCATCGGTTCGCTTCCGCGGCGGCCCGCCGCTGGTGTCAGGCGCCCAAGACTACGACATCGGGCCGCCGGCCGCGGCGCGGCCGGCACGCGCGCGACGCGCGCGGCGACCGCGTGCGGAAGACGCCGGGGAAAGCCTCGGGCCGCGCGTGCGGGCCTCAGGCGTTGGCCGCGCTGCGCCGCGAGAGCGCGGCGAGGATGCGCGCGTAGACCTCGTCCATGGCGCCGACGCCGTCGACCACCTGCAGCTTGCCGCGCCTGGCGTAGTAGTCGGCCACCGGCGCGGTCTGCTCGGCGTACACGGCGAGGCGCTTGCGCACCGTCTCCGGGTTGTCGTCGGCGCGACCTTCGGCCTTGAAGCGGATCTCGGTGCGGCCGACGATCACCTCGCTCGGCACTTTCAGCTTGACCACCGCGTCCAGCGGCTGGCCCAGCCGCGCCAGCAGGCCGTCCAGCGCATCGGCCTGGGCCAGGTTGCGCGGGTAGCCGTCGAGGATGAAGCCGGCCTGCGCGTCGGGCCGCGAGACGCGCTCCTCCAGCATGCCCAGCACGATGTCGTCGGACACCAGTTGGCCCGCCTCCATCACCGCCTTGGCCTTCAGCCCCAGCGGCGTGCCGGCGGCGACCGCGGCGCGCAGCAGATCGCCGGTGGAGATGTGCGGCACCTTCAGTTCCGTCTTGAGGCGGGCGGCCTGGGTGCCCTTGCCCGAGCCGGGCGCGCCGAGTAACACGAGTCGCATGGGAGTCCGGAATCCTTCCGCAATGCCGCGGCAGGCCGCGCGCATCCGGTAGACTTGAGAGGGAAAAATCGCGGCTAACGCTAACGGCTCGACGGGGCCCGCGTCAAACCGACGAAAGTCGCCGCCGCGCCGCAGACTGCGGAATTGCAAGGGAAACGCCGGGCCGCGCCGGTGCCGGCGGCCACCACGACGGGAGACGGACCATGCCCCAGGGCAAGCTGCTGTACGCGCAGTCGGGCGGCGTCACCGCCGTGATCAACACCACCGCGGCGGCGGTGATCGACGCGGCGCGCAAGCGCGGCGTGAAGGTGTACGCCGCGCGCAACGGCATCCTCGGCGCGCTGCGCGAGGAGCTGATCGATACCTCGAAGGAATCCGCCGCGGCGATCCGCGCGCTGGCGTGGACGCCGGGCGGCGCGTTCGGCTCGTGCCGCTACAAGCTGAAGTCGATCGAGGAAAACCGCGCGCAGTACGCGCGCCTGATCGACGTGCTGCGCGCGCACGACGTGCGCTGGTTCCTCTACAACGGCGGCAACGACTCCGCCGACACCGCGCACAAGCTCTCGCAGGTCGGCAAGGCGCTCGGCTACGAGGTCGCCTGCATCGGCGTGCCGAAGACCGTCGACAACGACCTCGCCGTCACCGACTGCTGCCCCGGCTTCGGCTCGGTGGCGAAGTACACCGCGCTGTCGGTGCTGGAGGCGGGCCTCGACGTCGCCTCGATGTACGAATCCTCGACCAAGGTGTTCATCCTCGAGGTGATGGGCCGCCACGCCGGCTGGATCGCCGCGGCCGCCGGCCTCGCCGGCAGCGGACCCGACGACGCGCCGCACCTGATCCTGTTCCCGGAGATCGCCTTCGACGAGGACGCGTTCCTGGCGCGCGTGAAGGCCACCGTCGAGCGCGTCGGCTACTGCGTGGTGGTGGCCTCCGAGGGTCTGAAGAACGCCGAGGGCCAGTTCCTCGCCGAGGCCGGCACGCGCGACGCATTCGGCCACAGCCAGCTCGGCGGCGTGGCGCCGGCACTGGCGGCGCTGGTCAAGGCCAAGCTCGGCTACAAGTACCACTGGGCGCTGCCCGACTACCTGCAGCGCTCGGCGCGGCACGCCGCGTCGCAGACCGACCACGACCAGGCCTGGGCGGTCGGCAAGGCCGCGGTCGAGTACGCGCTGGCCGGCGCGAACGCGGTGATGCCGGTAATCGTGCGCACGTCCGATGCGCCCTACCGCTGGAAGATCGCGCCGGCGCCGCTGGCGAAGATCGCCAACCGCGAGAAGAAGCTGCCGGCCGGCTACATCCGCCGCGACGGCTACGGCATCACCGCCGCCGCGCGCCGCTACCTCGCGCCGCTGATCCGCGGCGAGGCCGCGCCGCCCTACGGCGCCGACGGCCTGCCCAGGTACGTGCGCCTGCGGAACGCCGCGGTGGCGAAGAAGCTGCCCGCCTACGCGATCGGCGCATGAGCCGCGCGGCTGCGCCGCGCACCATCGCTCAGCCGCGCGGTGCCGCGCGGAACAGCGCGTCCAGCTCGCCGTGCGGGGTCGCGCCGGCGAGGCCGTCGAAGCGGCCCTCGGCCAGCCCGCGCGCGGCGTGCATGAAGCCGGCCCAGGCGGCGCGGTAGAGCCCGCCGCCGACGCTGACGCGGCGCACGCCCAGCTCGGCCAGCCGCGCCAGGTCGAACGGCGCCGGCCCGCCGACCAGCACGTTGACCGGCTTCGGCGCCACCGCCGCGACCACCGCGGCGATCTGTTCCTCCGTGCGCAGGCCCGGCGCGAACAGGCAGTCGGCGCCGGCTTCCGCGTAGGCGCGCAGGCGGCGCAGCGATTCGTTCAGCGGATCCGGATGGCCGACCAGGAAGCATTCGGCGCGGCCGACCAGCAGCACGTCGCCGCCCGCGGCGTCGATCGCCGCGCGCGCCGCACGCATGCGCGCGACCGCTTCCTCCAGCGGGTACAGCGGCTGCGCGGCGTCGCCGGTGGAGTCCTCGATGGACAGACCGGCGACGCCGGTGTCGACGCAGCGGCGCACGTTGGCGGCGAGCGTACCGGGATCGCGCGCGTGGCCGTCCTCGAAATCGGCGTTGACCGGCAGCGGCGTCGCCGCGACCAGGTCGCGCAGGTGCGCCAGCACTTCCTCGACGCCCGGCACGCCGTCGGCGCGCGCGCGCGAGAAGGCGTAGCCGGCGCTGGTGCTGGCCAGCGCCGCGAAGCCGAGCTGCTGCAGCCCGCGCGCGGAACCGGGGTCCCACGCGTTCGGGATCACGAAGCAGCCGCGCTCGTGCAGGCGGCGGAAGGCGGCGCGGCGTTCGGCGATGCTCGATGCGGACATGGCGACCCCGGCGGATGCAGTGGAGAAAGGCAAGCGCCCAGTGTACCGCCTCGGCTATGCTGCGCTGCGGCGCACAAAGCCCGCGCGCGTGCGCTGGCTATACTTTGCGCAGCCGCCCGCCCGGGGCGGCCCTTTTTTGTCCACGTTCATGGGGAGAGGTTCGATGCTGCAGCAGTACGGCTTGTGGATCGCGCTCGCGTGCGCGGTCGTCGCGATCCTGTATGGCGCGTTCTCGGTCCGCTGGGTGCTGGCGCAGGGCGCCGGCAATGCGCGCATGCAGGAAATCGCGGCGGCGATCCAGGAAGGCGCGCGCGCCTATCTCAACCGCCAGTACACCACCATCGGCCTGGTCGGCGTGGTGCTGTTCGTGGTGATCGGCTTCTTCCTCAACTGGCCGACCGCGATCGGCTTCGTGATCGGCGCGCTGCTCTCGGGCGCGGCCGGCTACATCGGCATGAACGTCTCGGTGCGCGCCAACGTGCGCACCGCCGAAGCCGCGCGCGCCGGGCTGAGCCGGGCGATGGACGTCGCCTTCCGCGGCGGCGCGATCACCGGCATGCTGGTGGTCGGCCTCGGCCTGGTCGGCGTCGCCGGCTACTGGCTGGCGCTGCAGAAGTCCGGCATCGAGGGCGAGGCCGCGCTGCACGCGCTGGTCGGCCTGGCGTTCGGCTCTTCGCTGATCTCGATCTTCGCGCGCCTCGGCGGCGGCATCTTCACCAAGGGCGCCGACGTCGGCGCCGACCTGGTCGGCAAGGTCGAGGCCGGCATCCCCGAGGACGATCCGCGCAACCCGGCGGTGATCGCCGACAACGTCGGCGACAACGTCGGCGACTGCGCCGGCATGGCCGCCGACCTTTTCGAGACCTACGCGGTCACGGTGATCGCGACCATGCTGCTGGCCGGCCTGACCTTCGCCAACAACGCCAACGCCGTGCTGTACCCGCTGGTGCTGGGCGGCGTGTCGATCATCGCCTCGATCATCGCCACCTTCTTCGTCAAGGTGAAGGCCGGCGGCTCGATCATGGGCGCGCTGTACAAGGGCGTGATCGTCTCGGCGCTGCTCTCGGCGGTCGCGTTCTGGTTCGTCACCGGCAACCTGCTGCCCGAGGGGCTGGCCACCGCGGACGGCCTGGCGATTTCCAGCCACGCGCTGTTCTGCTGCTCGCTGATCGGCCTGGCTCTGACCGGCGCGATCGTGTGGATCACCGAGTACTACACCGGCACGCAGTTCAAGCCGGTGCGGCACATCGCGCAGGCCTCGACCACCGGCCACGGCACCAACATCATCGCCGGCCTCGGCGTGTCGATGAAGTCGACCGCGCTGCCGGTGATCGCCGTGTGCGTGGCGATCTGGGGCGCCTACGCGCTGGGCGGCCTGTACGGCATCGCCATCGCCGCCACGGCGATGCTGTCGATGGCCGGCATGATCGTCGCGCTGGACGCCTACGGCCCGATCACCGACAACGCCGGCGGCATCGCCGAGATGAGCGAACTGCCGCCGGAAGTGCGCGCCGTCACCGATCCGCTGGACGCGGTCGGCAACACCACCAAGGCGGTGACCAAGGGTTATGCGATCGGTTCCGCCGCGCTGGCCGCGCTGGTGCTGTTCGCCGACTACACGCACAACCTCAACGCCGTGGGTGAAGCCAAGGCCGCGCTGGGCGGCGTCGCCTACGAGGCGATGCGCTTCGACCTGTCCGACCACATGGTGATCATCGGCCTGCTGATCGGCGGCCTGATCCCCTACCTGTTCGGCGCGATGGCGATGGAAGCGGTCGGCCGCGCCGCCGGCGCGGTGGTCGAGGAAGTGCGCCGCCAGTTCCGCGAGATCGCCGGCATCATGCAGGGCACCGGCAAGCCGCAGTACGACAAGGCGGTGGACATGCTGACCAAGTCGGCGATCAAGGAAATGATCGTGCCCTCGCTGCTGCCGGTCGTGGTGCCGGTGGTGGTCGGCCTGCTGCTCGGGCCGAAGGCGCTCGGCGGCCTGCTGATCGGCACCATCGTCACCGGCCTGTTCGTCGCCATCTCGATGACCACCGGCGGCGGCGCCTGGGACAACGCCAAGAAGTACATCGAGGACGGCCACCACGGCGGCAAGGGTTCCGACGCGCACAAGGCCGCCGTCACCGGCGACACCGTGGGCGACCCGTACAAGGACACCGCCGGCCCGGCGGTGAACCCGCTGATCAAGATCATCAACATCGTCGCGCTGCTGCTGATCCCGCTGCTCTGAGCCGCGGCCCGACGCTTCACCGAGACGCCCCGCCCTGCGCGGGGCGTCTTTTTTTGCGGTAACCGTCCGTAGGGCGGAAGCCGCGCAGCGGCTTCCGCCGCATGCCCCACGCACGCCGCACGCATGCCGCACGGCGGAAGCGCCGCGGCGCGGCGATTCCGCCCTACGCGTCGGCGGCGGCGCGGCGGCGGCGGGTGCGTGCAGGCTTCGCGGCGGGCAGCAGCGAGGTGAGGGCCTGGTAGCGCTCGAACAGGAAGGCGACGCGCTCGGCGTCGCTGCCGAGCCTGGGCGCCTTGCGTCCGGCCGCCTTCTCGGCGGCGACGTAGGCCGCGTCCACCGCGCGGTCCAGTGCCTGGTGCGCCTTCACCAGCGCGGGCGGCATGGTCAGCGGGTCGTAGAGGTCGGCCAGCGTCGAGTCCGGGAACTGCGCACGCGTGTCCAGCACGCCCTGCGCGGCGGCCTCGATGGCGGCGCGGCGCCGGTCGTCCACCGGTTCGGGCCAGGGGAAGTTGTTGTAGACGATGCCGGCGGAGTAGCGGTAACGACTTTCGAGTCGGCCGCAGACCGCGCGCACCCATGCCATGTGCATCGTCGAGGTCAGCACACCAAAGTCGAACAGGGACCCTCCTGCGATAGTGAACAGTTCGGTACTCGCGACTACATCTTGGTCGAGGAATCCCATCGGGATGAATGCGCGGTTCTCCGAGGATGTCTTGGGCACGGCGATATAGCGAGCTGCCGGTTGACGAATTTCGCCAAACAGTGCGGGCGTTGCTGCCAGTGCATTTGTCGTTGCACGCGTACTCTCGACGCGAATCTGCCTCACCGCCGCAACCCTGGCGGCAACGTTGGGCAAGTTGCGCAACTCGTTAGGCGCAATGTCGACTAGCCACAAACACCAACGTCCGATGCCGTTGATGAACTCCTCCGAGCCCAGGAACGGCTTGACCCATCTTTCCGCTCCTGGCTCTTGCGCGATGAGCGCGGCCTTTTCATCGTCGCTGAGGAGGAGGTTCCCGCCATCGTTTGGCATGCTTCCAAAAGCGATCTCTGGAGCTGCGGACACGGGAGTAGATCGTTTCGATAGGAATACTTCCGGCGCATCCACCAGATAAGGGTTGATTCGCGTGGCGCTGACAAGGTGTGGTTCGCCGTCTACACGCTCGTAGTCGAACAATTGCCTCGCGGCGCTTGTGAGAGACGCAAATCCGATGATCACGCAGTGCACCGCCGCCCTGCCGCGTGCTTCGTTGCTCCATTTGAACGTGCGGTGCGCAAACCGAATGTGGATTCCGCGCTTGTATAGTTCCGACCAGAGAACTCCGACCTGCTCGCCCTGCGTGATCGAGTTGGTCGAGACGAAAGCGCAGCGGATCGCGGTGTCCTGGACGTACTTCGCAGCCAGCAGGTACCACGCCGCCACGAAATCCAGCACGCCGGCACCCTTCACACCTTGGAAAACCTGCGCCATGTCGGTCTTCTGTGCCGCGCTCTGTTCTTTCTTCCCCACGAACGGCGGATTGCCGAGGATGTAGCTCAACTGCTCCTTCGGCACCACGCTGTTCCAGTCGATGCGCAGCGCGTTGCCGTGGACGATGGTCGGCGACTTGGTGAGCGGCAGGCGCGCGAAGTATTCGCCGAACTGCTCGGCGACGCGCAGGTTCATCTGGTGGTCCATCAGCCACAGCGCGACCTGGGCGATCTGCGCGGGGAATTCCTCGATCTCGATGCCGTAGAACTGGTCCACGTCCACGGCGACGTGCTCGCTGACGCCCTTGAACACCGAACCCTGGCGCGCGTACAGGCGTTCCAGCACTTCCAGTTCCAGCAGGCGGATCTCGCGGTAAGCGATGACGAGGAAGTTGCCGCAGCCGCAGGCCGGATCGAGGAAGCGCAGGTGCGCCAGCCGGACGTGGAAGCCCTTCAGCTTGTTGGCGTCGTGGCCGATGCGCGCCAGCTCGGCCTTCAGTTCGTCGAGGAACAGCGGGCCGATCAGCTTGAGGATGTTCTTCTCGCTGGTGTAGTGCGCGCCGAGGTTGCGCCGCGCCTTGGCGTCCATCACCGACTGGAACATCGAGCCGAAGATCGCCGGGCTGATGCGGCTCCAGTCCAGCGCGGCGGCGTCGAGCAGCAGCGTGCGCGTGGCGGCGTCGAACGCGGCCAGCGGCAGCGGCTCGGCGAACAGGCGGCCGTTGACGTAGGGGAATTCGGCGAGCTGCGGCTCCAGCGTGGCCTGGCGGCGGTCGGGCGCGCGGTCGAGCACCTGGAACAACTGCGCCAGCGCGGGGCCGAGGTCGCCGCCGTCCGCGCGCGTGCGCGCGATCAGCTCCTGGAACGATGCGCGCGGGAAGATGCCGGTGTCGTCGGCGAACAGGCAGAACAGCAGGCGCACCAGCAGCACTTCCAGCGCATGGCCGTCGTAGCCGGAGGCCTTCAGCGCGTCGTGCAGCCGGCCCATGCGCTCGGCCGCCTTGACGTTGACCGGGTCTTCTTCCTTGAAGCTGCGCGCCTGGTAGCCGGCGATGAAGCCGAAGCGGCGCACGTGTTTGTGCAGGTCCTTCAGCGCGAACTCGGCCGGCGACTCGCCGCCTTCGAGGTCGTACAGGCGGAAGCGCGCGAAGTCGGACACCAGCAGGTACTTCGGCAGCTCGGCGTCGCTGAGGCCGTGGAAGTAGTCGCGCGCCTGCGCGTGGGCGCGGTCGAGGTCCTTGCCGCGCGACTTGTGCTCGACCAGCAGCACGCCCTTCCACAGCAGGTCGATGTAGCCGTCGTTGCCGTCGAGCTTCTTCACCTTGCGCTCGAAGGCGGCGACGCGGCGGCGCGGCACGCCGAACACGTCGAAGAAGCCGTCCCAGAAGCTCTTGGCCTCGGCGTCCTCGGAGGCCTCGTCCGCCCATTCGCGCGAGAAGCGCAGCGCGCGGTCCTTGATCTCGTTCCAACTGAGCGGCATGACGTCCCCTGCCCTGCGTATCCGACAAGGGTAAGCCACGCGGCGCGGCCCGCCCAGCCGCGCGATTGGTGCGGCGCAACACGGATTGCCGTATGCTTTCCGGTCTTTTCCCCCGGATTGCGCAGGAGCAACACCCATGGGCCTCGACCTGGTTCCCGCCGGCCGCGACGTGCCGAACGAGATCAACGTCGTCATCGAGATCCCGAAGGACGCCGAGCCGGTCAAGTACGAGGTGGACAAGGCTTCGGGCGCGATCTTCGTCGACCGCATCCTGTCCACGCCGATGCGTTATCCCTGCAACTACGGCTACGTGCCGCACACGCTGGGCGGCGACGGCGATCCGCTGGACGCGCTGGTGATCCTGCCGCTGCCGCTGGTGCCGGGCGCGGTGATCCGCTGCCGTCCGGTCGGCATCCTGCGCATGAGCGACGAGGCCGGCAGCGACGAGAAGCTGGTGGTGGTGCCCGTCGCCAAGGTGTTCGCCGGCTACGCGCACATCGCCGACATCGGCCAGGTGTCGGGGCACTGGCTGCAGCGCATCGGCCACTTCTTCGAGCACTACAAGGATCTCGAGAAGGGCAAGTGGGTGAAGCTCGACGGCTGGGGCGGCGCGGACGACGCGCGCGCCGAGATCGATGCCTGCGTGGCCCGCTACGACGCCGCGCCGCTGAAGCCGAATTTCTGAGCGGGCGCGGCGGACGGGCCTGGACGAACACGCGGTTGCCTGTCTCCCTCGCTCCGGCGGGAAGCGGGGAAGCACGAAGACGCGGCGCGGAGTCCAGGCACGGCTTCTTGTCTCCCTCTCCCCGGCGGGGAGAGGGTCGGTGTGAGGGGGGTGCCGTCCGCAGGACGGCCGCTGTTCGTTTCAACAAAGACGAAAGCGCGCGCTGCGCGCGTCCCCTTCACCCTGCTCTCTCCCCGTTGGGGAGAGGGGAAGAGAACGGGGTCGGCGACGCTTGTCCTGCTTGTCCTGCTTGTCCTGCTTGTCCCGCCTGCCTCGCGTGCCTCGCGTGCCTCGCTTGTCCCGCTTGTCGCGAACTCTCGGCGCCGGGACGGAAAAGCGCAGCGTGCCCGGCGCGCTTCGTCATGGCGCCGCCTGCGCCGCGACCAGATCCGCCGCGCGCCAGACGCCGATGCGGCGGTGGCCGCTGTTGAAGTAGGGCCAGGTGCGCCAAGGGGCGACGCCCCTGGGTTCGTCGCTGCCGTCGCTGGCGATCACGTAGCCGTCGGGATGCGCGAAGCACCATGCGCGCACTTCCTCGCGCGCGATCACCGGCAGCGGCTGGCGCAGGCGGCCCACGTAGCCGAACAGGCCGTTGTGCCATTCGATGTGCGCGATCGGGCGCCCCTCGGCCTGCGCCGCGGCGATGAAGCGCGCGGTCGGGCCGACGTCGAGCGCGGGCGCGAGCGCCAGCGTGCCGCCCAGCAGCACGGCCGCGCCCAGTGCGGTCGACGCCAGCGCGATGCCGCGCGGCGTCGCGGCGCGCGCGCCGCGCCACAGCCCGACCGCGACCACCAGCGGCACCAGCGCGAGCAGCGCCAGCGCGGGCTGCGCGTCGAAGCCGTATTTGCGCGCCGCCCACCACGGCAGCACGGCGACGCCGGCCGCGGCCGCGAGCGCGAGCAGCGCGTACAGGCGCGCGGCGACGCGCGCGCCGGCCTGCCCCAGCACCACCGCGCCGCCCAGCGCCAGCGCCGGCAGCAGAGGCACCAGGTAGTGCACCTGCTTGCCGCTGATCAGGCAGAAAGCGAGGAACGGCGGCACGAACCACGCCAGCGCGAAGCGTCCCGCGCGCTCGCGCGGCAGCGCCGCCCACGCCGCGCGCGGCGCGCGCAGGGCCAGCGTCCACGGCAGCAGCAGCACCGGCAGCAACGGCAGGTACCACCACAGCGGGCGCGCGTGCGCGAAGCTCGCGTGCAGGCGGCCGCTCACCTTCGCCAGCAGCGGCTGCCAGTACGCCTCGCCGCCGATCAGCGCCGCCGGCAGCAGCCAGGCCAGCGCGATCGCGGCACCGATGCCGATGCCCGCGGCCAGCGCGGCATACCAGCGCGCCTTCGACGCGCGCGCGGTGGCGCTCCACCACGGCGCCAGCAGCGCCGCGCCGGCCACGTGCAGCAGCACCACCGGGCCCTTGGCCAGCACGCCCAGGCCGACGGCGAGGCCGAGCACGCCGATGCCGCGCCGCCAGCGCGCGGCATCGAGGTCGAGCAGCGCGTGCATCGCCAGCAGCACGCACGCCGCCAGCAGCAGGTCGAACATGATCGCGCCGGCGAAGATGGCGATGCCGAAGCAGCCGGCCAGCAGCCACATCGCCGCGTCGTCCAGGGCGAGGCGGCGCGCGAGGCGGCGCAGCAGTTCGAGCATCGCCCAGGTAACGCCGAGCGCCAGCGCGCGCGCCACCCAGGTGTGCACGCCGAACGCCTTCCAGCCAAGCGCGATCAGCCAGAACAGGAACGGCGACTTGTCGGTGTAGACCACGCCGTTGACGGTCGGCACCAGCCAGTGGCCGGACAGCGTCATCTCCCAGGTCGCGGTGAGGTAGCGCGTCTCGTCGATCGGGATCGGCGGCAGCAGCAGCACCAGCGGCAGCAGGCACAGCGCCCACGGCCAGCGGGAGGACAGGAATCGGCGCAGGGCGTCGGTCATCGGCGAAGTCGGGATGCGCCCGCATGACGCGGGCGCGCGCATGCTAGCGCGGGTGGCTTTGATTTGCTTTCGGGCTGCGGCGCCGACGGTGACCACGGTGGGCACCCAGCGACGTGGTCAGCCGCGCTCCCGGACAGCGCATGATCTCCCGCGGCAGGGCAGCCTGCGCCACCCGTATGCACCGGACGCCCGGCGCGCGCGGAATGCGTCTGCCGGCCACGTCGCGGGCTGCCGGCACCCTGCGACAGGGCCGCTCCCGGCGATCGCCGCCACACGGGCGACCGCCGATCGGAGGTCAGCGCTGCGCAAAACGCTGCGCGCGCTCGATGGTCGCGGTCAAGCCCGGCAGGACCGCATCGATTTCGCGGGCGTGGCGTAACCACTTCTGCGCGTCAGGCGGGGTCACCGTGTGCCGCGACAGGGGAAGCCGCGCATCGAGGACCCGGTCCCAATCCAGGCCCAGCGTTGCGCACAGACGCGCAACCTCCGCCGAGGGGTCCGCGTAGAGTGCATCGTAGCGGGCGACGTGCACGCGTTCCTTCGGCAACGCGACCAGGTCATCGAGCAGCATCCGCGTGGTGATCTCCCACTGCGCGGCGACGATCTGCTCGATGGGCAGGCCATTCAGACTGCGCCATCCGGGAACCAGCAGCAACGACCACGGCAAACCGCTCCAGCCCGGCAACTTCGCATACGTGATGAAACGGCCCGACTGCCAGGCCTCGATCATGCTGCTGAGTGTCTCGCGAGGATCGCGATACAGATAGACGAACTGTGCTTCGGGGAAGACTTTCGCCAGGAACGGCAGGCGCAGGGCATTCTTCGGGGTCTTTTCCAACAGCCGCAGCGGCCGGCGGTCGCCGGGCGCCTGTCCGGTGCGATCGCGCAGCGCAGCGAGAAACCGCTTGCGCAACTCCTCGGCAATCTGCGGTGTCGCTACCCCGGCCTCCAGGCGGTTGGAGTCGTAGCTGTGATCAAGGACGCTCAAGCCCGGCAGGCCTTCGATCAAGGCGTGGCTTTCGCGGCCGATCGTGTACGCCCCAGGGGCCTGCGCCAGGGTTTCGAACAGCAGCGTCGAACCCGAGCGCGGCGGCGACACGATGAATACGGGGCGGTCGAATAGCGGATCCCGCTCGCCCGCGCCGACGCGCGGCCCGGGAACAGGCGGCAATGGGGGCGTCGCTGTCGTCTGGCGCAACTCGCCACCTTCGTTCGCCTCGCCACCGCCGCTGACCGCGACGGAGAACACCATGATCCGCAAAGAGTCGAGCAGCCAGGAATTGTTGATCAGCTGCAGCGAGGCCGCAGAACCCCTGAGCCACTGCTCGTAGGTATTCAGCGCACGGCGATACGCGGGCCAGCCCTTCGGGTCGGTACCGAACTCCGCCCACAGCGCCGACCAGGCGGCGAGGAAACGCGCCGTGACCTGCTGCGCGAGTTCCAGTTGCGGATGCGGGCGAGTCTCGCTGAACAGGAAACTGATGTGTTCGCGCATCTCCCAAGGCGACATGACGACCGGAATGTTGGCCGACTCCAGCCGCAACGAGGGCCGCGAGCCGTCCACGGGCGCAACGAACTCCGTGTGCCAATCCGCAGGAGCGGGAACGCCGGACATGCGTCCATCCCTGAGCAGTTCGCCGAAGCTGTCGCTGCCGACCGTGTCGGCAACCAGATGAATCCGCTCGGAGTCGCAGGCGTTGATGACGCGATGTCGCCGCCAGGTGTCGAAAATCCAGCATTCACCCGGCTTCATGTTGACCTCGTCGTCGCCGCAGATGAAGCGCACCGAGGGTTGGGTCAGCACGGGCACGTGCACGCGCGCACGCGCGCGCCAGTAGTAGTTGATGTCGAAATGTGGGCTCACTTCCGCCTGGGCGGTGAGCTTCATCAGCCGCGTCCGTCCCCAAACCGCGCCGATTCGCGACAGCACCTGCATCAGGTATGGGGACTGCAGCAAATACGGTGTAGGCCGCATCGGACCAGCGAAGGACGCATTGTCCGGATCGCCGTTGGCAGCGATCAACGGCAGCCAGAGGTTGCCCGGATACTTCTCCGGATGCTCGCGCCAGTGGTCGGCGCCGAACACGCGTACCTCACGCGCAAGCGCCTCGGCGTCGAACTGAAGGGGTAGCTGGATAAAGGAAACCGGTAGTTTCACGGATCGGCTCTCACTCGGAACGGTAGATCTGCGCACCGCCGGCGCGGAACTCGGCGGCCTTCTCGGCCATGCCCTGCTCGATCGCCGCAGTATCGTCGACGCCGTGCTCGCGTGCATAGTCGCGCACGTCCTGGGTGATCTTCATCGAGCAGAACTTCGGCCCGCACATCGAGCAGAAGTGCGCGGACTTGTGCGCGTCCTTCGGCAGCGTCTCGTCGTGGAATCCGCGGGCCTTCTCCGGATCGAGGCCGAGGTTGAACTGGTCGTCCCAGCGGAACTCGAAGCGCGCCTTGCTGAGCGCGTTGTCGCGCGCCTGCGCGCCGGGGTGGCCCTTGGCGAGATCGGCGGCGTGCGCGGCGATCTTGTAGGCGATGATGCCGTCGCGCACGTCCTGCTTGTTGGGCAGGCCGAGGTGCTCCTTCGGGGTGACGTAGCAGAGCATGGCGGTGCCGAACCAGCCGATCATCGCCGCGCCGATCGCGCTGGTGATGTGGTCGTAGCCGGGCGCGATGTCGGTGGTCAGCGGCCCAAGCGTGTAGAACGGCGCCTCGCCGCACTTCTCGAGCTGGCGATCCATGTTCTCCTTGATCAGCTGCATCGGCACGTGGCCGGGGCCTTCGATCATCACCTGCACGTCGTGCTTCCAGGCGATCTGCGTCAACTCGCCGAGCGTGTCCAACTCGGCGAACTGCGCCTCGTCGTTGGCGTCGGCGATCGAGCCGGGACGCAGGCCGTCGCCCAGCGAGAAGGCCACGTCGTAGGCCTTCATGATCTCGCAGATCTCCTCGAAATGCGTGTAGAGGAAGTTCTCGCGGTGGTGGGCGAGGCACCACTTGGCGAGGATCGAGCCACCGCGGCTGACGATGCCGGTGACGCGCTTCGCGGTCAGCGGCACGAACGGCAGGCGCACGCCGGCGTGGATGGTGAAGTAGTCCACGCCTTGCTCGGCCTGCTCGACCAGGGTGTCGCGGAACAGCTCCCAGGTGAGGTCCTCGGCGACGCCGCCGGTCTTCTCCAGCGCCTGGTAGATCGGCACCGTGCCGATCGGCACCGGGCTGTTGCGCACGATCCACTCGCGGGTTTCGTGGATGTGCTTGCCGGTGCTGAGGTCCATCACCGTGTCGGCACCCCAGCGGATCGCCCACACCATCTTCTCGACCTCGTCGGCGATCGAGCTGCTGACCGCGGAGTTGCCGATGTTGGCGTTGATCTTCACCAGGAAGTTGCGGCCGATGATCATCGGCTCGGACTCCGGGTGGTTGATGTTGCAGGGGATGATCGCGCGGCCGCGCGCGACTTCCTCGCGCACGAACTCGGGCGTGATCAGCTTTGGCACACGCGCGCCGAAACCTTCGCCCGGATGCTGATTCAGCAGGCCGGCCTGCTGCAGCGCCTCGATGCGCTGGTTCTCGCGGACGGCGATGTACGCCATCTCCGGCGTGACGATGCCGCGCCGCGCGTAGTGCATCTGCGTGACGTTGGCGCCGGCGCGCGCGTGGCGCGGGCGGCGCGGCGCCGGGAAGCGCACTTCGGCCAGTTGCGGCGCGACCGCGTGGCGGCGGCTGAATTCGGAGGTGAAGTCGGACAGCGGCTCGCTGTCGCCGCGCGCCTCGATCCAGCGCGCGCGCAGCGCCGGCAGGCCGGCGGCGAGGTCGACGCGATGGTCGGGGTCGGTGTAGGGGCCGGAGGTGTCGTAGACGGCCAGCGGCGGGTTCTGCTCCGCGCCGAACGCGGACGGCGTGTCGGCCTGCGCGATCTCGCGCATCGGCACGGCGACGTCGTCGCGGCCACCGTGCACGTAGACCTTGCGCGAGCCCGGAATCGGTCGCGTGACTTCGGCGGACAGCGCCTGCGCGGCGCGCACCAGATCGGAAGGGATGGCGTTCATGCGGTTCGTCCTCGCGGCTGGGGACGAAGCGGCGGCGGCACCGCAGCGAAACGCCGCGGCGACGAAGCTTCCCTACGCCGGCATGATCCGGGTCAGGTTCGAAGGGACTCTCTCAGCCTGCGCGCAGGCACCCCCGCTTCGACGGCTATTCAAGCACGAAGCGGCCCGCCGTAGCGAGCGCACCGGGGGTTCAGAGCTCGCGGGCGTAGGCGCGCAGGAACATGTCGACCGCGCCCTCGGCGTTGGCGAGCGCCTCGGCCTCGGCGGATTCCGCGCAATTGATGCAGCCGAACAGCCGGCGCGTCTGCAGGTCGCCCTTGAGCAGCGAAAGGAACTGCACCGCCGCGCGGTGCACGTCGGGCAGGTCGAGATGGCCGGCGTCGGCGGCGGCGTGCAGGAACTGCTCCAGCAGCGCCTGGCTGCGCGCCGGCCCCTCTTCCCACAGCATCTGGCCCATGCGCGGGTTGCCTTCGCGGCAGTCGCTGAGGATCGCGCGCCAGGTGCCGATCACTTCCGGGCTGGTCATCAGCCGGGCGTGCGCGCGCGCGATCAGCAGCAGCGCGTCGCGGATCGCGCCGTCGATCGGCACGACATAGACGTCGTCCGGCAGCATCTCGCGGCAGCGCGCGCGCACCGCCTCGCGGAACAGCGAATCCTTGTCGCCGAAGTGGCTGTAGACGGTCAGCTTGGACACGCCGGCATCGGCGGCGACCGCGTCCATGCTGGTGCCCTCGAAGCCGTGCACGATGAACAGGCGCTTGGCCGCGGCGAGGATCGCCGCGCGCTTCTCCATGTCCTTCGGCCGTCCCGGCCCGGCCGGTTTGAGGTTGGCACTCGTCACTTGATCAGCCCCGTTTTCGGCGTTTATTATACGCGCCGGTTTAGTTATCACAAACCTGCGGCCAGCTTAGCGGCTCCATGCCCGCCGTGCAGCGCCGCAGCGAAGGACCGGCATGTTTCCCACCACCCCCGAACTCCGCCTGAGCGAGCCCTATCGCCTGGCGCAGCGCGCGTTCACCGCGCTGCTGGATGCGCAGGCGACCGCGCAGCGCGGCGCCGCCTTCGCCGCGCGGCGCACGCTGCCCCTGCTGCGGCCGCACGAGTGCGCCGCGCTGACGCGCTGGCTGGCCTGGCTGACGGCCGCCACGGCTGCGCGCGGCAACCCTTCCGCGCTGGCGCGCATCCAACGCACCGACCCCGCGCTCGGCCGCGGCGTGGAAGCGATGCTGGCGCGGCTGCCGCTGGCGGCGCCCGGCGTCGCGTCCGCCGCGGCACAACTGCGCCGCAGCGCTTGATGACGTGCGTCAAGACGGCGCGGTGACTTCCGGCACTTAGTTGGATGTGCGCGCCACCGCAGCCTTGGCGTTGCCCGCGCGGCCGCAACTCCCTATGCTTTCCTGCTCTTTTTCGCGCACGGGACTACCCAAGATGTCGATCGATCTCGAACTGGCGCGTCAGAACATGGTGGCCAACCAGGTGCGTACCTGGGACGTGCTCGACGCGCACGTGCTGGACGCGCTCGCCGCCGTGCCGCGCGAGGACTTCGTGCCGGCCGCCTACCGCAACCTCGCCTTCGCCGACATCGCCCTGCCGCTCGGCCATGGCGAAAGCATGATGAAGCCGGTGGTCGAGGGCCGCATGCTGCAGGCGCTGGAACTGGACAAGTCCGCAAGCGTGCTCGAGATCGGCACCGGCTCGGGCTTCATCACCGCCTGCCTGGCGCGGTTGGCCGGCAGCGTGGTCAGCGTGGACATGCACGCCGACTTCATCGAGGCCGCGCGCGCGCGGCTCGCCGCGCACGGCGTCGGCAACGCCTCCCTGGCCGTCGCCGAGGCGGTGCTGGGCTACACGCCCGACCGCCAGTTCGACGCGATCGCGGTCACCGGCGCGGTGTACGCGCTGCCGGAACGCTTCCGCGGCTGGCTCAAGCCCGGCGGCCGCCTGTTCGTGGTGCGCGGCGAATCGCCGGCGATGCAGGCCGTGCTGCTGCGCCATCAGGCCGACGGCCGCTTCAGCGAAGAAATCCTGTTCGAAACCGACCTGACCTATCTCGCCCACGCCGCGCCGCCCAAGCGCTTCGCGCTGTAAGCGCGCACGGGCCGGAGCGAAAACGACGCAAGCAAGGACCTCCCCTCCATGACGCGAACGAACCGTTTCAAGCTTCTGCCCCTGGCGCTGCTGCTCGCCGCCGCGCCCATGCTGGCCGGCGCCGAGGACCTGATGGACGCCTACCGCGACGCCCGCGCCAACGACCCGCAACTGGCGCAGGCCGACGCATCGCGCCTGTACAACAACGAATTCCCGAAGCAGGCCTGGGGCGCGCTGCTGCCGCAGGTCGACGCCACCTACGGCTTCACCCGCTCGCATAGCTGGAGCAGCGTCAACGCGCTGTCCGGCGGCACCCCGGTCACCAGCAGCACCGACCGCGGCACCACCCTGCAGGGCACGCTGTCGCAGACGCTGTTCGACTGGAGCAAGTTCGCCCAGGTCAAGGTCGGCAAGGCGCAGGCCGCCAGCGGCGAGGCGCAGTACCAGGCCGCGCTGCAGGGCCTGATGCTGCGCACCGCCCAGGCCTATTTCGGCGTGCTCACCGCCACCGACACGCTCGCCTTCGCGCAGGCCGAGGAGAAGGCGCTGGCGCGCCAGCTCGAGCAGGCGCAGCAGCGCTTCGACGTCGGCCTGTCGGCGATCACCGACGTCAACGAGGCCAAGGCGCAGCACGATTCCTCGGTGGCCAACGTGATCGACGCGCAGAACGCGCTCGACGACGCCCGCGAGGCACTGACCCAGATCACCGGCAAGCCGACGGCCGACCTCAAGCGCCTGCGCGACGACCTGCCGCTCAACCCGCCCGAGCCGAACAACCTGACCGACTGGGTGAACACCGCGCTGAAGCAGAATCCGTCGCTGCAGGCGCAGTTGCACCAGGTCGAGGCCGGCCAGCACAGCGTCAACGCCGCGCGTGCCGCGCACCTGCCGACGCTGAATGCGCAGGTGACCTACAGCAACAACCCGGTCTGGGGCAACGCGTTCGGCCCCGGCTTCGGCCCGCTGCACACCAACAGCGAGCGCAGCGATACCGCGGTCGGCGTGGTGCTGAACGTGCCGATCTTCTCCGGCGGCATCACCCAGTCGCGCGTGCGCCAGGCGATTTACCAGCGCGACCAGGCCGACGACCTGCTCGAGCAGGATCGCCGCGCGGTGGTGCGCAGCACGCGCAACGCGTTCCGCTCGGTGATCGCCGGTGTCAGCGAGGTCGAGGCGCGCAAGCAGGCGGTGGTCTCGGCGCAGTCGGCGCTGGACGCCACCCGCGCCGGCTTCGAGGTCGGCACGCGCACCATCGTCGACGTGCTGATCAGCCAGCAGAACCTGTTCCAGGCGCAGAGCAACTACTCGCAGTCGCGCCACGCGTTCGTGATCAACCAGCTCGGCCTGAAGCAGTCCGCCGGCACGATCGACGTGAAGGACATGGAAGCGGTCAACGCGCTGCTGCAATGACGCACCGCGGTTGCGCGAGAGAAAAAGGCGGGCCTAGCCCGCCTTTTTCGTATCCGCGCCGCGCGGCACCGGCGCCGCGCCGGCCAGCAGGCGCTGGATCAGCGCCATGTTGCGCGCCACCGCGCCGCGCTCGCGCTCGAACACCGCGCGCGCCGCGGCGCCCATCGCCGCGGCGCGCGCGGGGTCGCGCAGCAGTTCCAGCACCGCGCCGCCGAGATGCGCGGCATCCGGCACGCGCAGCGCGCCGCCGGCCTGGATCAGGCTGTGCGTGATCTCGTCGAAGTTGAACGTATGCGGCCCGACCACCACCGGCCGCCCCAGCGCCGCGCCTTCCAGCACGTTGTGGCCGCCGATCGGCGCCAGGCTGCCGGCGACGAACGCCACGTCGGCCGCGGCGTAATAGCGCAGCAGCACGCCCATGGCGTCGATCACGAAGCACTGCGTGTCGGCGGCCGGCGCGCGGTCGGCGCTGCGCGTGGCGACGCGAAAACCGAGGTTGCGCGCCGCGGCGTCGACCGCGCGGAAGCGCTCCGGATGGCGCGGCGCCAGCAGCAGCAGCGCGTCGGGCAGGCGCTTCAGCACTTCGAGGTGCGCTTCCAGCACCGCGGTTTCCTCGCCCTCGTGGGTGCTGGCGGCGATCCACACCGGCCGCGACGCGCCCCAGGCGGCGCGCAGTCCGGCGCCGTCGCGGCACGCCGTCGCCGGCACCGCCATGTCGAACTTGAGGTTGCCGACCACGGTGATGCGGTCGGCCGGCGCGCCGAGCGCGCGAAAGCGCGCGGCGTCGGCGTGCGACTGCGCCGCGACCTGGCTGACGCAGGCCAGCGCGCGCCGCACCAGGCCGCGCACCGGCGCGTAGCGGCGCAGCGAGCGCTGCGACAGGCGCGCGTTGGCGATCACCAGCGGCAGGCCGCGCACGCAGCAGGCGTGGTAGAGGTTCGGCCAGATCTCGGTTTCCATGACCACCGCGAGGCGCGGCCGCACGTGGTCGAGGAAGCGGCGCACCGCGCGCGGCAGGTCGTAGGGAAGGTAGACGTGGTAGACGCGATCGCCGAACAGCTTGCGCACGCGCTCCGAGCCGGTCGGCGTGACCGTGGTGACCACCATGCGCGCATCGGCGTGGTACTTCAGCAGCGCCTCGATCAGCGGCGCCGCCGCGTTGACCTCGCCGACCGAGACCGCGTGCACCCAGATGCTGCCGGAAAGGGGCGGCCCCGGCAGGAAGCCGAAGCGCTCACGCCAGCGCGCGAAGTAGCCGTGGTAGCGGAAGCCGCGCGCGACCAGCCGGTAGACGATCACCGGCATCGCGAGATACATCAGGAAGGTGTACAGGAGGCGCAACGGCGGGCCTTGGTCTGGCGGCGCTGGCGGAGTATAGCGGGGCCGGGCGCCGCAGCCGACGATTGCTACAATCGCGCCGCATGAAACCCCGCGCCGCGCCGCCCTTCCCGCCCGCCCTGCTCGCCCCCGCGCACTGGCCCGCCTGGATCGTCCTCGGCGCGATCTGGCTGGCGGCGCGGCTGCCGTATCGCGCCCTGATGGCGCTGGGCCGCGCGCTCGGGCGCGTGCTGCCGGCGCTGCTCGGCGCGCGCCGCGCGGTGGCCGCACGCAACATCGCGCTGTGCTTTCCCGAACTCGACGCCGACGCGCGCGACGCGTTGGTGCGCGCGAGCCTGCGCGAGATCGGCCCGATGCTGGCCGAGTTCGCGCTGGGCTGGATGGCCTCGGATCGCGCCATCGCCCGGATCCCGGTGCGCGTCGACGGCCTCGAGCACCTCGCCGCCGCGCGTGCCGCCGGCCGCGGCGTGCTGCTGGTCGGCGGCCACTTCTCGCACCTCGAGCTGTGCGCGCGACTGGTGTCGCGGCGCATCCCGATCGCCGGCATGTACCGGGTGATGGACGAGGCCGCGTTCGAATGGGCGGTGCTGCGCGCGCGCCTGCGCTACGCCGACGCGATGTTCACCAAGGACGCGCTGCGCGCGACGGTGAAGTACCTCAAGGCCGGCGGCACGGTCTGGTACGCGCCCGACCAGGACATGCGCGGCAAGGACCACGTGTTCGCGCCGTTCTTCGGCATTCCGGCGGCGACGATCACCGCCACGCACCACCTGGCACGCCTGTCCGGCGCCGCGGTGATGCCGTTCTTCCACCGGCGCCTGCCGGAAGGCGGCTACGCGCTGCGCCTGGAGGCGCCGCTCGCCGATTTCCCCAGCGCCGACGTCGTCGCCGACACCGCGCGCGTCAACGCCGCCATCGAGCGCATGGTGCGCGAGGCGCCGACCGAATACTTGTGGATCCACAAGCGCTTCAAGACGCGTCCGCCTGGCGCGCCGCCGGTGTACTGACCGCCACCGCAGCGCGCGGCTACAGCGTCGACAGGTCGAGGTCGCGGCGGTACTCGCGGCCTTCGACTTCCTTGTACAGCGCCTGGCCGCAGATCACGCGGCCGGCCTTGGCATCGAACGTCAACTGCGGCGGCCCGTACAGCTCCCAGCCGAGATTGAGCGCCTCGGTGACGCGGTGGCAGAAGCTCGCGTCGTCGGGGCCGGTGAGGTGGCGATAGGCTTTCACGGGTTGCGTACTCCATGCCCGGGTGTGGGTGCCTGCGCGGCACGCCGCGCCTCGTGCAGCTTGGCGTACTTCAGGAACACGTAGAACGCGCCGATCGCACTGGCGACGAAGCCGGCCCAGCCGTTGAGGAAGTAGCGTTTCAGCAGGAACTGGCGCAGGAAGAACAGCGGCGGATAGAACACCATGCGCAGCCCGGCGAAGCGCTGCCGGCGCGCCAGCTTGTGCGCGACCATGCCGCTGGAATAGCGGTTGATCTTGTCGACGCGCGCGGCGATGTCGCCGTCGCCGTCGTTGACGAAATCGGCGCGCCACAGCGTGCGCACCGGCCCGTCGACTTCCACCGCGGCGTGCACCGGCACCGCGTTCATGCGTCCGCGGCGGCGGTCGAACAGGCGCAGGTGCGCGTTGCGCCAGCTCAGCCGATGCTGCACCGTCCAGAACATGCGCTCGCGCCGCGGCAGGCGAAAACCCGCCGCGCGCGGTGCGGTCAGCGCGCGCTCGATCACCGCGCGCGTGCCCGGCGAGAGCACCTCGTCGGCGTCGAGGTTGAGCACCCAGTCGTGTGCGGCCATGTCGATCGCGCGCTGTTTCTGCGGGCCGTAGTCGTCGAACGCATGCGCGGCGACGCGTGCGCCATGGCGGCGCGCGATCTCCAGCGTGGCGTCGGTGGAGCCGGAGTCGAGCACCACGATCTCGTCGGCCCAGTCGACCGCGGCCAGGCAGCGCTCGAAGGTGTCGGCGTTGTTGTAGGTGATCACCACCACCGACAGCGGCTCGCGCGCGACGCTCATGCGCGCGCTCCGTCGGCCGGCGCGACGCCGTCCAGCACGTACAGCGCCGCGCACCACACGGCGAGCAGCCACCAGAACACCAGCCCCCACCATGCCGAGTAGAACGCAAGGTGCGTGTTCAGCGGGAACACCGCGACCGCGAGCGCGACGCTCGCCGGCCAGGCGCGTTCGCGCGCGACGGGCGTCGCGCGCCGCCACGCGACGACCGCGGCCCACGCGCCGGCCAGCCACAGCAGCAGGCCGACGCCGCCGGTTTCGCTGAGCACCTCCAGCACCAGTTGGTGCGCGTGGCAGGCGCCCTCGCCGGCGCCGCAGGCTTCCGCGGTGAGGAAGTGGTCGCCCGCCGGCGCGTACTGCGGGTAGGCGTAGCGGAAGCCGCGCACGCCGACGCCGTTCAGCGGATGCGCGGCGCTCATGCGCAGCGCGGTGCGCCAGATGTCGAGGCGCCCCGCCAGCGCGGCGTTCGCCGCGTCCTCGCCGCCCTGCAGCAGCAGCAGGGTGCGATCCATGCGCGCGTCGAAGCGCGGCGACTCGCGCCAGGCGACGCCGACCGCCAGCGCGCCCACCGCCAGCGCCGCGCCGCACCACGCGGCGAAGCGCAGCGGCGCGCGCGTCTCGCGCCAGGCGAAGGCGACCGCGACCAGCGCGTAGCTCAGCCAGCTCGCGCGCGAGCCCGACAGCAGGATCGGTCCCAGCAGCAGCAGGAAGCCGAGGCCGAGGCCGACGCGGCCGTAGCGTTCGCGCGCGGCCCACAGCGCGAACGGCGCCAGCACGGCGAGCGTCTGCCCCAGCTTGAGGTTGCCGGCGCCGAAGATGCCGGACACGCGCTGCGCCTCGGCGTGCCCGCCGAGGCTCCAGCCGGTCAGCGCCTGCGCCCACGCGTCCGCGATCCAGAACGCGACCAGCGCGGCGACCGCGAAATACAGCGCGTGCAGTCGCGCCACGCGGCGCACGGCGTAGCAGGCGTACAGCCCGAACGGCGCGAAGCGCAGGAACCCGGCGGTCGCGCCCCAGCTCTTCGCCGGCGCGACCGCGTCCAGCGTCGACAGCAGCGCCGCCGCGACATACGCGCCCCACAGCCACAGCAGCAGGCGCGCGCCGGCGTGCTCGCCCAGCGCACGCGGGTGGCGCACGAACAGCAGCAGCGTGCCCAGCATGCAGACCAGCACGGCGGCCTCGGCGCTGCGTCCGAACGGCAGCAGCGCCAGCACCGCCCACAGCGGCGTGAGCGGCGAGCGCAGCGCGGCCTTCAGGCGCGAAGCGAACGGCATCGGGGCGTCCTCGGGAACCGGAGGTCGATTGTACGGGGGAGACGGCGCGGCGGTTCGCCAACGTCGAAGGCCGCGCAGCCTGTGTTCCGCGCGCGAGGAGACGCCGCGATCGTGCGCGGAGCGCACGCTGCCGGGAATCAACGGCCCGCGGCCGACGCCTCCACTCCCGCCAGCTCCGCGTACAGCGCCAGCGTCGCCCGCTGCATGTCTTCCAGGCGGTAGCGGGTCAACGGCGGAATCGGCGGCGCGACGCGCAGCAGCTCGGCGGCGCGCTCGACCAGGCGGTCGACGTCGCCCGGCGGCACGCGCCCGGCCGGATACAGTTCGGCGAGCAGCTCGCCGACGCCGCCGTGCGCATAGCCGAGCACCGGCCGGCACATCGCGATCGCCTCGACCACGGTGCGCCCGAACGACTCCGGCTTGTTGGACAGCTGCAGCACCAGCGCCGACACCGCGTAGACGTCGCGCACGTCCGCGCGCGGCGCGGCGTAGGCGACGCGATCGGCGACGCCGCGCGCCACCGCGAGCTGCCTGATCTCCTCGAGGTAGGCCTCGCGGCCGGGCTCGATCACGCCGAGCAGCAGCAGGCGCACGTCGACGCCGCGCGCCTGCAGCCCGGCGACCAGCTCGATCGCGTCGCGATGGCCCTTCAGGCGCGTGCCGCGGCCCGGCAGGGTCAGCAGCGGCGCGCCGGCGAGCTGCGGGAATTCGGCGAAGAAGCGCCCCTGCCACTCCTCGTCGGCGCGGTAGCCGTAGGGAAAGTCGGCCGGGTCGATGCCGCGCGGGATCACGGTGAGCCGCGCCGGGTCGACGCGATAGTGGCGCAGCACGTAGTCGCGCACGCTCTGCGAGACCACCACCACGCGCTCGCCGCGCGCCATGATGCCGCTGTACACGCTCGGCGAATTGAGGCCGTGCACGGTGGTGACGAAATGCGGGCGCGGTTGCATGCCGCGCAGCGCCAGCCAGCCCATCCACGCCGGCAGCCGCGAGCGCGCGTGCACGACGTCGGGCCGGATCTCGGCCAGCAGCCGGCGCAACGGGCCGAGGTGGCGCAGCGTCGCCAGCGACTTGCGCCCGAGATCCACCGGCACGTGCTCGCTGCCCTCGGCCTCGAGCTGCGGCACCAGGCGGCCGCCTGCCGAAACCACGACCGAGCGATGCCCGGCCGCAACCAGCGCGCGCCCGATCTCGAGCGTGGTGCGCTCGGCGCCGCCGGCGTTGAGCGCAGGGATCAGCTGGACGACGGTGAGACGTCGCTGCATCGGCACGGTACCCGTGCGTGTGGGGGTCGGGAAAGGAGCGGAGCGGTACATGCCGCCCCAGTGCCTAGCAAGAAAAGTGCCGGATCAGTCGCGCAACACGTAGCGCGCGCCGCAGTAGGGGCAAACGGCTTCGCCGCCCGCGTCGACGATCGGCAGATAGACCCGCGGATGCGAATCCCACAGCGTCATGCCCGGCATCGGGCACGCCAGCGGCAGGTCGGCGCGGGTGACGTCGTAGCGCCGCGCGGCGTTGGCCGGCATCAGCGATGGCGCGGTGGGCTGGGCGAGCGGCATGATCGGCATCCGTTGCGAGACGCAGCGATTCTAGCAAGCCGGCGCCGGGCGCCCCAACCGAGCGCCGCGCTCAGCGCAGTTCGAACAGCAGCAGTTCGCCGCCGCCCGCACCGCCGGCGAGCGCCAGTTCGGCGGCGCCGCGCAGGCCGGCACCGTCGCCCTGCGTCAGTCGGTGGCCGTCCAGCGTCACCTCGCCGCGCGCAACCTGCACCCAGACGGCGGCGTCCGCGGCCGGCCGGTGGCGCACTTCGACGCCGGCGCCAAGCCGCGCCGCATGCACGCGGGCGTCGGCGTGCAGGGCCAGCGCCGCATCGGCGCCGTCCGGCGCGGCCAGCAGGCACAGGCGGTCGCGCAGCACCGGCGCATGGAACGCGCGTTGCGCGTACGACGGCGCCAGGTTGACCCGGTTCGGCTGGATCCAGATCTGCAGGAAGTGCACCGGCGCGTCGCCCGCGGCGTTGTACTCGCTGTGCTCGATGCCGTGACCCGCGCTCATGCGCTGCAGCTCGCCGGCGTGGATCACCCCGCTACCGCCGCTGGAATCGCGGTGCGCCAGCGCGCCCTCCAGCACCCAGGTCAGGATTTCCATGTTGGCGTGGTGGTGCGGCGGGAAGCCGGCGCCGGGCGCGACCACGTCCTCGTTGAGCACGCGCAGCGCGCCGAAGCCCATCTGCGCCGGGTCGTAGTAGCGCCCGAACGAGAAGCTGTGGCGGCTGTCCAGCCAATCGGTGCGCGTTTGGCCGCGCGCGGCGGCGGGGCGGAGCGTCATCGGCATCGGTCGTCGAACGTGCAGCGTGCGGTGGCGCGCCGCCGGCTCACTTGGCGGGCCTGGCTTGCGTCGCGGCCGCGTAGGCCTTGCTCTCGATCGCTTCGGTGCTGATGCGCAACTGCACCGCATCGCTGACCGCGGGCACGTACATCTTCACGCCGAACTGGGAGCGCGACAGCGTGGCGGCGGCGTCGAAGCCCAGCGCCGGCGCCTTCCACATGCCGTGCTCGCCGGCCTTGTTCAGGGTGACCTCGAGCACGACCGGGCGGGTGGTGCCGTGCAGGGTGAGGTCGCCGCTGACCTTGAGCTGGCCCTCGGCGGCGCCGCGCTCGACCTTGGTGCTGACGAAGGTGGCGGTCGGATACTTCGCGGCATCGAAGAAGTCCGGCGACTCCAGGTGCTCGTCCAGCGCCGGCACGTGCGTGTTGACCTGGTTCATCGGGATGCTCACCCGCACCGACGAACGGTCGGGGTCGGCCGCGTCGTAGTCCAGCGTGCCGGTCACGCCGTCGAACTGGCCGGTCGGATGCGAGTAGCCGAAGTGGCTGTAGGTGAACATCACCTGGGTGTGGTTGGGGTCGAGCGTGTAGCGCGTGGTGGCGGCGGACGCGGCCGCGGACGCGGCGGCCAGCAGCACGGCAAACAGGATACGGCGGGACATGGGTGCTCCTTCGAAACGGCGGCGATGCACGCAACTGTGGCAGTGTATGCCGCGCGACGGCCGCGATCAGCGCCGCCGCAGGGAACATAGTGTGCACCATGCGGCGACAATGCCGTGTTCGCGGCATGCGGGAACGGGATCGACGTGGACCACGGCTGGGTGATCACCGACGGCGCCGCCGGCAACGAGCGCCAGGCGCTGGCGCTGGCGCAGGCGCTCGGCATCGAGACGCGCGTACTGCGCCTGGCGCCGCGCGCGCCGTGGGCGTGGTTCGCACCGCGCCTCGCGCTGGGCGGCCGGCTGGCGCTGGCGCCGGCCGAGCGCGCGGCGTTCGCGCCGCCCTGGCCGGACCTGGCGATCGGCTGCGGCCGCGCCGCCGCGCTGTGCACGCGCCTGCTGCGCGCGCTCAGCGGCGGACGCACGTTCTGCGTGCAGATCCTCGATCCGCGCACCGATCCGCGGCACTGGGACGTGGTGGTCGCGCCGCAGCACGACGGCCTCGCCGGCGCCAACGTGCTGCGCCCGCTCGGCTCGCTCAACCCGGTCGACGACGCCTGGCTGGCGGAAGGCCGCGAGGCCTGCCCCACCCTCGCCGACCTGCCGGCGCCGCGGATCGCCGTGCTGCTCGGCGGGCCGCGCCGCGGCATCGCGCTGGACACCGCGTACGCCGGACGCCTCGTCGCGACGCTGCGCGCGCGTCACGCACGCGAGGGCGGCAGCGTGCTGGCCAGCGCCTCGCGGCGCACGCCGGCGGAGCTGACCGGCAAGCTGCGCGCCGCGCTGGCGGGCATTCCCGGCCTGTTCTGGGCCGGCGAGGCCGACGGCCCCAATCCCTACGCCGGCCTGCTCGGCTGGGCCGACCGGCTGGTGGTGACGCCGGACTCGGTGAACATGCTCTCGGAGGCCTGCGCCACCGGCCGTCCCGTGCACACGCTGGTCGCGGCGCCGCTGCCCGACCGGCTGGCGCGCTTCCACGCCGCGCTGCGCGCGCGCGGGCTGCTGCACGATCTCGACGCCGACGCGCCGCCGCCCGCCTCGCCGCTGCGCGAAACCGCGCGCATCGCCGCCGAGGTGCGCGCGCGCTACGCCGCGCACCGGGCGGGGATTTTGGAAAAAGGGGGTGGGGAGTAGGGAACGGGCAGTGGGGAGTAGGGAGTGGAAAGAGCCGAGGCAGGGAGCGCGATTCCACAGGGGGTCGAGTGGACGCGAGGATGCCGTACTCACGGCGTCTGTTCCCGCGGCGTCCGAAGCCCGGCCGACCGGCGCCGCGCTTTTCCCACCCCTACTCCCTACTCCCCACTCCCTCCTTCGCAAAGTCGAACCCGCACGCCCGCGCGATCGCCGTCACCCGCGCGCACAACGCGTCCAGCGCCGCGTCGCGCGGCACCACGCGCGAGCGCGCGTCCAACGTGCAGGTGAGCGCGCGCGCCAGCAGGTCGGCATGCGCGGCGTCCAGCGCGGCCGCCTGCGCGGCGTCGAGCGCGCCGACCTCGGCGCACGCCGCGACCAACGCCGGCGTGGCGGTGTGGCGCAGCAGCGCGGGCGACGTCGCGGCGTGCAGCAGCAGCAGGCCCTGCAGCAGGAACTCGATGTCCAGCAGCGCGCCGACGCCCTGCTTGAGGTCGAGCAGTGCGGCGTCGGAGCGGTCGCGCTCGGCGCGCCAGCGCGCGCGCATCGCGACGACTTCGGCGCGCACCGCGGCGGCATCGCGCGGTCGTGCCAGGATCTCCGCGCGCGTCGCCTCGAACGCGGTGTGCAGGGCGGCATCGCCGGCGATGCCGCGCGCGCGCACCAGCGCCTGGTGCTCCCAGGTCCAGGCGCGCTCGCGCTGGTAGGCGGCGAACGCGTCCAGGCTGGTGACCAGCAGGCCCTTGGAGCCGTCGGGCCGCAGCCGCGTGTCCACCTCGTACAGGCGCCCGCCGCGGGTCAGCACGGTCAGCCAGTGCACCACGCGCTGGGCCAGGCGCTGGTACCAGTGCATGCCGTCGAGCGGGCGGCGGCCGTCGCTCGCGGCCGCCGCGCGCGCGCCGTCGTAGACGAACACCAGGTCGAGGTCGGAGGCGAAGCCGAGCTCGGCGCCGCCGAGGCTGCCGTAGCCGAGCACGGCGAAGCCGGAACCCTCGCCCGGCAGGCGGCCGTGCTGCGCGGCCAGCTCGCGCTCGGCCAGCGCCAGCACCGCGCCGACCACCGCCTCGGCCAGCGCGGCGAGGCGGCGCGCGGCCGCCGGCGCGTCGGCGCGGCCGTCGCGGAACGCGAGGCCCAGGCGGAACGCCAGGCTGGCCTTCAGCTCGTTGATGCGTTCGAGTTCGTCTTCCGGGTCGCGTTCGTCGAGCGCGGCCAGCGCGTGTTTCAGCTCTTCGGCGATGTCGGCGCGACGCAGCGGCAAGCGGTCGATGCGCGGATCGAGCACGTCGTCCAGCAGCAGCGGCTGCGCGATCACGCGCTCGGCGAGGAACGCGCTTTCGGCGAACAGCGCGGCCAGGCGCTGGCGCGCCGCCGGCCGCTCGTCGAGCAGGGCGAGGTAGGCCGAGCGCCGCGCCACCGCCTGCACCAGCCGCGCCAGCCGGGTCAGGCAGGCCAGCGGCGCGGCGCTGGCGCGCGCCGCGGCGAGCAGCGGCGGCATCAGCCGGTCGAGGCGCTGCGCGCCCTGCGCGCTCATCGCGCGCAGCGCGGCCGAGGCGGCGAGCCCGGCCAGCACGGCGGCGGCCTCCGCACCCGGCGCGAATCCGGCGGCCTCCAGCGCGGCCGGCTCCAGCGCATCCGCGCGCGCCGCGCGCCAGAGCGCGGCGT